>NZ_JBMGJC010000004.1:0-269579 GCF_048984525.1 Pelotomaculum propionicicum | reverse complement strand
TAAAAGCAATTTGATAAAATCCTAATGCAGTTGCGCCTAATATTTTCCCAACAAAAATATCGTCACCTTGTGTAAGTAGAAAAATCAAAACACTGGAAAATAGAATCCATCTACCATATGAGAATAAATCTTTTGTCTTTTTCAAGTCAAATTTTAGAGATGGTCTATAATTGTGAATGACATATGACATAATTAATCTTATAATATTTCCTGCAAGCAAACCATAAACAAGTGCTAATGCACTTTTTAATATAATAGATAAAATTATACTGACAACTATATCAACCAATAATCCAGGTAATTCATAAAAAATTTGCTTTTTAAATTCTATATCTTTTATAAAATAAATTACCCCTATATTCCTAAATTCATTAATTAAAACTGCAAAAGCTAATACTTGTAATAAATTTTTTACTTGAGGTTCTTGAAAAAAAATGCTGATAAATGGCGAACTAAAATAAAGTATTAATGCTATAGCTATTCCACGTAATATTTGGGCTGTCCATGCTACATCAAGATAAATATTAATATTTTTTTGTTTTTGAATTAATGATTGTTCTAATCCTGTTTGAGTAATACTTTCAATTGTTGATAGGGTAAGCAGCGCTATTCCGAAAAGACCAAAATCATTAGGTGATAGCATTCGGACTAAAAATATTATACGTAAAAATTGAAATATCCTAGAAACAACCTGAAGAATAATTATCCACTTTCCGCCATTTATAACTCTATTAGTGAGACTTTTATTTTTATCGGCATTCAAGCTAAAACCTCAATCCCTAATCAATAGTCTGACATAAAACTTAATAGCATTGTTTAGTTATCAGATGCCTTTTAAAAATTGTTCAAGAAATAAACCCCACTTTGGCAATTCTTTACCAACTTTTCTTTTCAGCTTTTTATTCGACAGCACCGAATAAGCCGGACGGCATGCAGGTGTGGGATATTCACTTGTCGCTACAGGTATTAACCTCTTTAGAAGTAAGCCAGATTTGTCACCGTTAAAAATCTTATAATTTTCGATTATAGCCTTCGCAAAGCCATACCAGCTCGTCTGTCCTGATGGCGTCACATTATAAATATCCCTGCATTCTGTAAGAAGTGCTGTATTGTAAACTTTCTGCAGCATTTGGGCAGTTGTCCCGGCTAAAAAGCGGCTCCAGGTGGGTGTGCCTACCTGGTCGTCAACAATTTTTAGTTCTTCCTTCTCTTCGGCAAGCCGCAGTATCGTCAGCAGGAAGTTTCTCCCATTCGTCCCATACACCCAGCTTGTGCGCAGGATCATATACGGCGCTCCCACAGCCCGGATTGCCTGCTCACCCGCCAGCTTTGTCCGGCCGTAAACGTTAATTGGGTTTGGCGCGTCATCCTCGACATATGGAGTTGTTTTTGTTCCGTCAAAGATGTAATCGGTGGAATAATGGACCAGAAGGGCATTCAATCGCTTCGCCTCTTCTGCTAAGATACCGGGCGCAACAGCATTTACGGCCATGGCCAGTTCCGAATCTTCCTCTGCTTTATCTACTGCGGTATAAGCGGCGGCGTTTACAATAACATCGGGCCTTATTCGCCTGACCATCTTAGATATTTGCTCCGGTTTTTCCAGATCTAGCTCTTCCCGGCCCAAAGCAACTAATTTACCCATGGGCGCTAGGGTGCGATTCAGCTCCCACCCCACCTGTCCGTTTTTGCCTGTAAGCAAAATTTTCAGAGGTCTCTTAGGGTGCATTTTATTCACCATCGTAAACCGGGAGTACATGATGCTTCATGTCTTTTAACCTGGGATTAGCCAAGTCCTTTTCGGATAATACAGGCACTCCCTCCGGCCAATCAATATTGATGTCAGGGTCGCTCCAGATGATACCCTTTTCAGCTTTTGGATTGTAGTAATCTGTGCATTTATAATGGAAAACGGCATATTCGGAAAGAGCCAAAAAACCGTGCGCATATCCTTCCGGAATATATAATTGCCTCATGTTTTCATGTGAAAGCGTGACCCCTACCCAACGGCTGAAAGTCGGTGATCCCAGCCTTATATCAACTGCGACATCAAATACTTCTCCCTGCAGTACGCTGACCAGCTTGCCCTGGGAGTGCGGGTGCTGAAAATGCATTCCGCGCAGGACTCTTTTTTTTGATATTGATAAATTATCCTGCACAAAACAGGAAGGCAGCCCGGTAGCGGTATATCGATCCTGGTTCCATGTTTCTAAAAACAAACCTCGGTGGTCGTAATAGACCTCCGGTTCAATTATCACAACACCGGGCAGCCCTGTTTCAATAACTTTCATATTGCTTTACCTTCCCCGCTGAGACCCAGCAGATACTGTCCATAACCGTTATTTTTCAGCGGTTCAGCCAGTTCCTCTAGCCTGGCCGCGTCAATAAGACCTAAACGGTATGCGATTTCTTCGGGGCAGGATATCTTTAGCCCCTGACGCTGCTCAATAGTTTCAATAAATTTGGCCGCCTGAAGCAGTGATTCATGGGTGCCGGTATCCAGCCAGGCAAAACCCCGGCCCAGCTTTTCCACCTTTAACTGGCCCTGCTCCAGGTATATTTTATTTATATCTGTTATTTCCAGTTCGCCTCGTTGTGACGGTTTAAGCCCGGCAGCCATATTAACAACCTGATTGTCGTAAAAGTACAGGCCCGTTACAGCGTAATTGGATCTCGGGTTTAATGGTTTCTCCTTAATATCCAGCACCTTTCCATGTTCATCAAACTCAACAACACCGTAACGCTGTGGCTCCCTCACCCAGTAGCCGAAAACTGTTGCTCCCTGCTCCTGGGCCGCCGCACAGCGAAGTTTGCCTGTTAGATCGTGGCCGTAGTAAATATTGTCTCCCAGGATCAGCGCGCAGCCATCGTTTCCTATGAAATCCCGACCGATTACAAAAGCCTGAGCTAGACCGTCAGGGCTGGGCTGCACCGCGTAATTCATACTGATGCCCCACTGGCTCCCGTCACGTAGGAGTTCCTGGAACAGATGCTGGTCCGCTGGAGTGGTAACGATCAATATTTCTGTTATTCCAGCAAGCATAAGGGTACACAGCGGGTAATAAATCATGGGCTTGTCATAAACCGGCATCAACTGTTTGCTGACCACTTGTGTAAGCGGGTAGAGCCGTGTGCCAGAACCGCCCGCCAAAATTATTCCCTTTTTAATCAATTGTATCCCCTACCCCCAAACTCATGCTATGCCAAGCCCAAGGCGTTCACCGGCATAACTCCCGTTAAGCACATGCTCACACCACTGTATATTTTCCAGGTACCACCTGACAGTCTTGCGAAGGCCGGATTCAAAGGATTCTCTGGGTACCCAGCCCAATTCATTCCTAATTTTGCCGGCATCGATAGCATACCGCAGGTCGTGGCCGGGCCTGTCTTTTACAAACTTGATTAGAGACCGGTGCGGTGTATAAGACGAACCTGGAAATATATCGTCAAGCAACGCACAGACAGCCATTACCACTTCCAGGTTGTTTTTCTCGCAAGTCCCCCCGATATTATAGACCTCACCCGGGCGGCCTTTTTCCAGTACGAGTTGGAGCGCGCAGCAGTGATCCTCAACATACAGCCAGTCGCGCACGTTCCTACCATCACCGTAAACCGGCAGGGGCATACCTTTAACCGCTTTCGATATCATCAATGGGACCAGTTTCTCAGGAAACTGGTAGGGTCCGTAGTTATTGGAGCAGTTGGTTATTATCGCGGGCAGGCCGTAAGTATGGTGGTAAGCCCGCACCAGGTGATCTGAGGCAGCCTTGGAAGCCGAATATGGCGAGTTCGGGGCGTAAGGGCTGTTTTCCGTAAAAAGTCCTTCCGAGCCAAGCGAACCGTATACTTCATCCGTGGATACATGCAGAAAACGAAAGTTCTGCCTTTCTATTGTGTATAACTCTTGCCAATAAGCCCTTACGGACTCCAGAAGTTCAAACACTCCCATGATATTAGTATTAATAAATTCATCCGGTCCGTCAATTGACCGGTCAACATGAGATTCCGCAGCCAGGTTAACTACCGCGCAAGGCCGGTGATCATTCAATAATTTTTTAGTTAAAACCCGGTCACCGATATCGCCCCTGATAAAAATATGGCTGGGGTTATCCTTAATTCTGGAGAGCGATTCCAGATTACCGGCATAAGTTAGTTTGTCTAAATTAATAACTTTGTATTTGTTTCCAGCTAGGGCCATCCTCACAAAGCTGCTGCCGATGAAACCTGCCCCGCCTGTAACCAGTAACGTTTTCATTGTTACAATCCTCTTAATAAAAAGCAATTTCTAACATTTTATCTTCTAAAGGAACACTGAATTAATCTGATATATTCACTTTTTTCCTTGCAACAATTATCATGTAAGCACTTAGGTTTTTTGCATTTGTTTTTAATAATAAATATTCATATATAACACTCAATAAAAATAGCGGCAATAAAAAATTAAAATAGGGTGATTGATAATAACTAAAATAAGATTCAATAATTTCAAAGTCATATTTCTCCAGTAATCTTGTTATCGAAGAATTATAACATCTATCGTAGTAAGCCGGGAAACCACTTATCCCTTTTGATTCAGGTATAATACAATACAGCAGTTTTTTTGCTATTTTATTTGGTAGCATTTGATTAATTATAGCAAAAGGAGCATACCTGCATGGAAAAAGGTGTATAAACAAACCTCCTCTTTTTATAACACGCCTGGATTGAAGTATAAAATCTTCGATATTTTCTAGGTGCTCAAGAAACGATTTAGATGTAACAATATCAATTTCCTCATTTTTAAATGGTAGATTATCCAGGGCATCCGATACTATCTTTTCATCTACATCATTATTGAAAATTAATTCATCCATAGAAATATCTACTGCAATAATTTTTGTATTTAATTCCATATTTTTGTTTTTAGCATAAGAACATGATTTTCCACTGCCTACATCTACAATAATTTGGTTTGATTTTGAGTTCATATATCTAGTAACAAGCTGTACATACTTCTCAGAAAAATTAATTTTGGCCTGCGGTAAATATTTTTGAATCTTATAACATAATTTTCTATTTGTTAATATTATTTTCGAAAACAAAATATTTCCTCCAGATATTGATATGTTTAATTCTGCAAAAACTCCAGTTTTTCAATATCAACATAATCATATTTCTCATATTGCTCGATATACGCTTCACCAGAACATCCGTGCTCAGTATGCCCCCCGCCTGGTTAGAACAGCATTTACAGTGCGTATCAGAAGGGTAATATCTAACCATAAGGACCAGTTCCGTACATACCAGGCATCGATCTGCACACGTTCATCGTATTCTATTTGATTTCTGCCGCTGATCTGCCAGAGGCCTGTAATTCCCGGCCGTACCTGGTAAAAGTAATCGATATATTCCCCGTATTTTTCTATCTCATCATTAATTATTGGGCGGGGACCTACCAGGCTCATTTCCCCCTTAAAAACATTAAATATTTGCGGCAGTTCATCAAGGCTGGTCTTTCTCAGGAATTTACCCACCCTGGTTATGCGCGGATCATCTTTAATCTTGCAACCCCTTGCCCATTCAGAATACAAATCCTTATTTTCTTCCAATAGCTTGTTCAGTATTTCCTGGGCGTTCGCAACCATTGTCCGGAACTTGTAACATTCAAATTCCCTGCCATTTCGTCCGACGCGTCGGTGGGCAAATATAACCGGTCCCTTCGATTCCAGTCTAACTGCCAGAGCTATTAACAGCATCACAGGCATGAGGAGAAGTAAGACAGCAGTACCGGTGACAATGTCAAAGGCTCTTTTCATAAATATATTGGAACGGCTGGCAAGGTTATTTCTCAGGTTCAGCGTTAAAAATCGTTCGTTGAAAAAAAAGTCGGCTTCGGCACACATAACCGGTATACCAAACAGATCCGGTACTAACAGCACAGATTCACTGGCCTTTTGTAAGCGGTTTACCAGTCTGACCAGATCTGCCGCGGGTAAACCAGGTGCAGCAACAATAAGGTTACGGACATCCATGGCAGACATAATATGCTCTGCATCCTGAAACCCGCCCAATACAGGCACTTTATCACCGTTCACAGCAAATATTTTTTGTTTTTTTCGCGGGTCATCATCTAAAAAGCCAATAATCTGGTAACCCATGTAGGGCTCGCTGTTCAGCGCCTTTGCCATCAGCTCTCCAGTTTTTCCGGCACCGAGTACCAGCACGCGCCGCTTGTAGATACCTGCTTTTGCCAGGGCGTTTTTTCCGGCATAGCGGAAAGCGGGCAATAAAAACATAGTGAACGTCCAGGAAAGCACAAGGAATGTACGCGATACTTCGCTGCCGGTTTTGGCCAGGGTGATTACAGCCATGGCTATTATGTACGACAGAGTCACGACCTTTATAAGATAACCGCATTCCCTCCAGAAAGAGTGTCTTTTGGAATATAGGCCTTCATAAGCCAGGTATCCAATTATTACCAGGGGCAGCCACCATAAACGAGTTAACAGGTTCTGGGGCGCTCCAGGAGGAAATCCGCTGTAAAGTACAGGCAGCAGGTTTGTTCTTATTATGTAGCCGAGGGTAAAGGCTGCGGCAAGAGCACCCAGGTCGATTGCCAATAAAGATATAACTTCAATGGCACGGCTTAGCTGCAGCTTCAAAGGACAGGAAAGGGCTGAAGTAATACTGTGTTCCACTTTTTGAATGGTTGGATTGTTTTTATCACCTATCAGTTTATCACCGGTTTTGGGTTCTTCTTCCAATGCAGCGATCGAGCTTTCTAATAACAAAATGCAGTCTCACCACTTTTTTTACGGGCTTTATATATTATTAATAAATAATATCTTATAATATTTAATCGTAAAATTATTAACTAATCTAAAGCATTGTTTTACTAAAATATACAGTTACAAGTGCCTGGTATTCTATATTATTGTTGAAAACATTCCTTATGATATTTATAATATAATTGTTACACATTTTCTTATATGATTAATTTACTTACATAACATACTTAATTTAAGGGTGGAATGAAGAATTTGAACCTGTCCATTCCCATACTGGTAATTCTTTTTACTCTATATCCACTTATATATGTACATACTTTTCCTGAGACCTTTTTTATCCGATGGGTAATTTTACTTATGGCTGGCCTCATTGCGGCATATATCATGATAAGAAACAAATTGCTAAGAAAAAACAAATGCATCATTCCTCTGGCACTGTTTATCTCCTTTGTCTTCATATCCACGGTTTTTTCGCACTATCCCTATGAGGCATGGGTGGGGATATCATACAGATTTACGGGTTTTTTATCATATCTATGTTTCGCTGTCCTTTTTTTGTTAGCCTTCAGCGTAGCTTTCAGGGAGCCTGAAAAAGTAAATAAGATTATCGATCTCTGGCTTTTATCAGCCTCAATAATCGCTTCTATAGGACTGCTGCAATATTTTGGTATCAACCTGATACCTGATGGGACAGGAGTTTTTGTTGTCAATAAAAGCTACTCAACCTTCAGTCATTCCAACCATTTTGGGACTTTTATATTGATGGTTTTCCCATTTGCCGCTCTCCGTTTCCTGCAAAAACCCGGCATCAGATCCACATTGATTCTAATTCTCATTTACGGCTCACTACTTACAAGCCTTTGTCGGGGAGCCTTCATTGGAATGGCCTTTGGTTTTATTATCCTGGTTCGCTATTATCCGGTTAAGAAATACCTGTTATCAGCTGCAGTCATTATGTTTTTGGTTACGGCTGCATTAATGCCTGCCAATAATTGGATGTTATTAAAGCAAATCGCGACGGCTCAAAGTGAACTTGATATGGCTGTGGCAGGAGATCCTAAAACGGGTAGTTTTAGGCTGCTTGTATGGCAGGAGGCTTTAAAAGCTCTGCCGGGATCAATTGTTATCGGTACCGGCCCGGACACTTTCCTATATATTTCCCAGGAAAAATTTGAAGAAGTTCAAGGAAAAGGCTGGCCGGGCAAGGCTCACAATATATACCTTGAGAT
Organism: Pelotomaculum propionicicum; assembly: GCF_048984525.1. Lineage (GTDB taxonomy): Bacteria > Bacillota > Desulfotomaculia > Desulfotomaculales > Pelotomaculaceae > Syntrophopropionicum > Syntrophopropionicum propionicicum_A. Next base: position 261,583 of record NZ_JBMGJC010000004.1, on the reverse strand, counting down.
CTGGGTTACTATGGGATTGCTGTCTTTGCTTTCATACCTGTGGTTTCTTAAAAGCTGCGCATCAGATACAAACCGCGGTATCCCTATTGAATTTGCCTTCTTCCTCATGGTAGTAATTTATCTTATACAGGGCTTTTTTTTGGTTGATGTATTGTCAGTGTATCCTCTATTCTGGATGCTGCTGGGGTTCTATGCGGGATTAACAAATAGGCGTATTGATACAGATATTGCTACGTCTTGACTTATATTCTTAGGACACTATTGATAATCAAATGATTTAATTTCTTCTGTAGCATTAAAATCATTTAAACCATGCCAAACTAACGGGACCCAAAGCAGTATCAGCCCAAAAGGAATAATATAATTCGTTAAGTCACTGAAAGGGAAGAGAAAACCTGACAGGTAAATAAAAATAAATGAAACTGCAGCCATTGTTTTATAATAGATACTGGTTTTAAAAAATAAAGAAACAGTATAGGTCAATATAAGTAATACAAGGTGAAAATACTCGATAACCGGCATTGTCAAAAAAGTAGCTGGAATAGCAAGAGCGGTTAATGACAGGTAATCGTGATCTCGGCAACGGTAAGCTGTCAGTGCGGTTAACCCTCCAATTATAGAAACGTAAACACCATATAAAACAATACTGTTTTCTTTCAGCGCCAGATAAATCACAGAATATAACTTATCAAGAAAAGGCGTGTAAGCAAACGAACTAAACCACTCCTTTGTGCCGGGAAACAGAAGGGCAAGACCAAATGTAACAGCACACGACACGAAAATCCGCCAGTTTTTAATACCAAGCACCATAGCTATTGCTATGGGAAAAACTTTAAAGAGAGCCGCCAGGCCCAGTATACCGCCCCCGATAAAGGGTCGGTTTTTTGCAGCGAAAAGTACTGATAATGTGACCAAAAAAAGCAGGAGCGAGTTTACCTGAACAAACCTTATATCGTGTATAAAAGGCATCCATATAAAAGACAGGGCTAATGGATATATAAACCAGCGCCCTGTTGCTTTTTTAAGGTAAAGAATAATTACCATGGAAAAACCATACGCTAAAAAATTTATTGCTATCATTAAAGCTTTTGCCGCATTATATGGCAGCAAGCCCAGAGGAGACATAAGGTAAGCAATTAACACAGAAAACCGGTAATGCACAAAGGCTTCAGGAATATTATATTTGTTAGTTTTGAAATCTACTTCATAAACACTGGTATTTGGCACATCGCTATCACAAATAACTTTTGCTGCGCGATAAAAAGCGGGGAAATCTGTGTTGTATGTATAATTAGACATGAATGTTGAGACATAATACAAAGTAATTAAAATAATAGCAACTACTATAAATTTCTTTAACATCCACTCACCACCGGGTAACTACTAATAATATAACTTATTAATAATTTTTTTGTTTTTATCAGTTTTCTGCCAGGTCCAGATATTATTTATGGTAAAGTTCCATAGGGTACCGGATAGAATACCCAGTATATTGGCCAGAAAATAGTTAATATGAAAAACATAGTACAGCACACTTAATATGTTAACATCTATTATTGCGCCGACCGATGAAGTCATTAAAAATTTACAGAACCTTTTAATTTTAGCGCTTTCTCTAATCTCAGACCAGGTATAGCGGTCATTTAATATAAAATTGGAAATCATGGCGACAAAGGCTGAAATGGTACCGGCCAGGGCAACATTTACTTTCATATGATATAAAAACGTATATACAGACATATTAAGAAACATACCCGATAAGCCAACTAAGGCAAAAAGGTAAAATCTCCGGTCAACCGGGCTGTCTTTTGTCAGTATGACCAGGTGGTATAAATAATTCCGTTGTTCCTTTAAGGACATTTTTGATTCACCTGCAGCCCTGGCCTTAAAATGATAAGGTATCTCCACTACATTTTCATAATTTCCCTTTACAAGTACTTCGATAAGAATTTTCCACCCGATAGGTTTCAGTAATATTCCCCTGATAACTGACTGGCGAAACATGAAAAAACCGCTTGTAGGATCACTTATGCCGCGCAGTGCTTTTAACATGAATTTTCCGGTATAACGCGCCGTGGCAGAAATAAATTTCCGGATAATATTAAGGCCGCCATCATCACCACCGGGCACAAACCTGCTCGGTATAACGATATCCACCCCAGACTCAATTGTTTTTAGCATGGGCATAATCATTTCCGGCGGGTGCTGCAGGTCAGCGTCCATGACTGCGATTACTTCTCCCTGCGCCAGTTCAAATCCCCGTACCACAGCTGTTCCTAGACCTCTCTCGCCAGCACGGTGGATATACCTCACATGGTGATTAAGGCGGGCTAACTGATCAAGTATTTCCGGTGTCTCGTCGGTGCTGTCATCCACAAATATAATTTCATAGGCAATGCCTTCAGATAAGACTTTGCTAATGCGTTCGGCTATTTTAAAAACATTGCCTTTTTCATTGAATGTGGGGACTATGATACTTATCACCTTTATATTCCTCCAGGCTACAGTATGTATGAAATTAACATATATACATAAACATACTATTTTAAAATATAATTATAGATTAATTCTCGAACTTCAATAACATACATTGGAATGACTTTCTATTACACTAAAGTATAATTATTTGGTTTTTTCCCGTTAATTTTCTTTCAACTTTTTGTTGTAATCCTCCATCTTGAAGAAAACCAACCTCTTGTTCGCGCTCACTATCGGTTCTGTGCCTAGCAGACTGATCAGTTCCGCCTCCATACCCGCACCCTTATCTTCATAGCCGTTGCGGTCAATGTATATCCCGTTAAAACCGGCGCGAGACAGTGTTCCCAAAAACTCGTTTAATGGTTTTGCAGCCACTTCACGCTGCCAGGTATCCCCCTCCCTGCCCTTCATCGCCCCATAACTCCAGCGTAATTGATTTGAATGCAGGTACCCCCGGAAAAGCTCATAATCACCCATCTTAAGCGCTGATACATTTTCCGGAAAGGATACATAGGGCAGTTGAAAAACCATGGCGCCGGCAGGTAGAGATGATTCAATTTGGCTTACAAATTCGCCATCATTGATATATTCGGATTTCAACTGATCATAACGAGGCACCATGGATTTGTTCGTCTGGTCGAGAATGCCGATTACAAGAATAATTGCCATAAGCACATAATAAAGATATCTTGATGCTTTAGTTTTAACATATTTCTGATATAAATGATCCAAAAGCAGGTTGACAGCAAACAATGAAAAGAAAGCTATGTAGACGCTTATCCTGTTATACGATCTTATCCCGGGAATAATAAGAGCAAAGAGAAACCCAAAACCACCTATGGTTGCCAACAACACTGCAGATAAATTAAATATACTTAAACTGTCTTTTATATCACCATCATAATTTTTAGGTGTCCTGTAAAAAAGCCTGCCGACCAAGATGAGAAAGCCGATGCTTCCGACCAATCCTAATGACGAGGAAGCATTTTCGTTAACCAGCGGGGCAATTTTATTGTATTTTTCTTTCGGGTTTGCTGCAAATGACAGCCTGTGCCCATCGACAGGCATGAGCAGTTGGTCAATCTTCATGCCGAACATTTCAGATTCCACTGGACTTCGCTGGACTGCCTCACAATTTAACCCATGATTATACACAAAAACCATATTAGGAAGTATGTTTAGAAAGACGCCAATGATTATGATAATTATTAAACTTTCAACGATTAATAATCTATTTTTTTTCTTTATTAACACAGCCAGGATACCTGATATAAGCATGAAGAAACATGCAAAAAAGGCGTAATAAATTCCTGTTGATGCGACCAGCAAGCAGATAATAATACTTGCCGATGCTTTGAAATCCAGCTTAATATTTTTTTTGCCGCTAACAGGATCATAATTAAATAAAAAAGTATCTTCGGTATATACCCATAAAATAACCATTACAATCAGAGGAACCATGTAATAAGAAGCAAGAAAAAGATGTGTTTCCCCTCTCAAAAAATGATAAGGCAGAAAGGTAAAAAGCAAACTGACAACAATAGATGAAGCATATGGTAGTTTAAACTGTCTGAATACATACAGCGTTGATATGGTCGTTAACGGGAATGTAAGTAAGAAGTAAGAATTCATCGCAAACGCGTAATCAGGTTTAAATAATGAGATTATTTTGATCAAGAAGAAATGGAAATTGTCCGCCATCGGAAAGTCACATAAATTTAAACTCGTAGGCATTCCCACAAAACTATTATGTAAAAACCAGCCGTTATCAATTAACCCTTTAATATACATTCCATGTAATATTGCGTCCCCTTTGAACCTGAATGGGATATTCAGATCGGCCTTCCACAACTCCATTACCCAGATCAATATTAAAAGACACAGGACTACAGCAACGGCATAGGCTGAAGTATTTTTCAGACTGTCAATCTCAGGCTTTATCCTTATCATTTTTTTCTCCTATAGTCATATAATCATCTCTCGCGAGGACAGACGCCTTTTCATCACTGTAAACTTCTTTCCAGCCACACTTCTTTAAATAGCTTATCTGCCATGAGCCGCTTGGAAATAAAAAATACCTTACATCATACTTCTGGAGGATTTCTTCAGGAGGCTGTTTGTAATTCATCAAATCTACATAATCCAGAAAAGGGTCGTTCTCCATTCCCGCCATGTGATACAAATCGGCACGACCGTCAATAAATACTGGTATGCCTCTGAAAATCAGGTAACCGCCCCAGTTATACCGGTTAAATATTCTTTCAGCCTTATTCTCCTCCAGCCAGTCTACCGCTTTTACCGGCCACCCGGCTTTTTCAGCCAGCGCTCTTGTATCTCTGCTTACCCACCCGGTATGAGAAAAGTTGATAATAAATATCAGGGCAAGGGCTCCCCCGAAAAGCGATATGGTTTTTTTCGATAATTCCAGATTTCCGACCAGCTGTACCATAACAATCATCCAAACCATAACAAAATAGTAGAAGTGCCTTACTGAGGTCAGTGTTCCAAAAAAAGATAGCAAAGCTACTATCAAAAGACATAGATCAGCTTTATTTTTCCTAACCGCTAATAATACAATTAGCAGCGTTATTACCAAAAAAATCATTGATTTATAGGCAATTGTTTCAGGGGCCTGCCACTCATATATGTTTTTGTAAGCGGGGTCTGTTGCTAATTTAAAAGAAAAAAGCCACAGGTTGAAACCATGCGGGTTAATCAGGGAAGCTGTAATGGAAGCGAAAAACACACCGGTTAGGTGTTTTTTATTTCCCGGGGTATTCTTGATGTTCCCGGTTTCAAACACCGGCAAATAAGAGAGCAGCATCTCCAACCCAACTATGCCCAGGCCGAGAATAACAGAAGCATGGGAGTTAGTCCAAATTATAAATACTGCGGGGAGAAACCACAATTTGGCCGGCTGTTTCCTTCCGATCAGGAGCAAGTAAAGTGTTATTGCCAGGAATGCGTAGCTGGTTATATGTGGCCTGGCTGTCCAGGCTGATGATATCATAATTAAGGTTAAAAAATAAAAAAATGCCGCGGTAATACTTGAAGATGAGGACACATTCACCAGTTTCCAATAAAAATATAAGCCAATAATTATGAATATCGCGCTTAAAAGAGAAATTCCCAGGGGGCCTATCTTATATGCTAAAGCAATAAGATATTCGAACAACCACTCGTGAGAAATCCACGGTGCTCCGGCCGCGGTCCAGGAAAACGGATCGGTGACAGGGATGGTGCCGCTGGCTAAAAAGCTCTCTCCCGCCCTGATGTGCCACAGCGTATCGCTGTCAAAAGTACGGTCAGGTCTGAATACATTTGCCATTATACAAGCAATAGAGGCTAAAATAACAAAAATATGATCCTTAATACTTTTGAAAACCATAAATTCATCTCCAGGTTGTTTTCGAAAAGGTTCAAGTGATTATTAATAAGGTCTCAGGTAAATTACGGCAGTTTCATCGCGATATGACTCATTCCAGCCAATCCTGCCCAGGTAAAAATCCAACGGGTCACCAGCTTCAATAATTACCTGGTCCACACTATACTTATCGAATATTTCACCCGGATCCTTAAGAAATCTTGTGGCATTTCCATGGTCAAGGAAAACTTCAGAATCCCTCCAGTACACGTCTGCCCTTCCGTCGATAAAAACCGGTATGTCTTTATACACGAGGTATCCGCCCCACATGTAATCATTAAAAGTCCTTTTATCCTCCAGGTGGTTAACTGCTTCAACAGGCCATGTCTCTTTATCGATGGCATCGTCCAGGCTTGACGGTATTTTCCCTGTCCCCAGAAGAATTATCAAAATGATTAGCAAATAAAAAATTCCTATTTTCTTTTCCCAGTGTTTTTGAATTAATAAATCGCCCGGCAGCAGCATTAACATAAAAAGGCCCCAGCATATTACCAGGTATGGTAAATACCTTACACCTGTTATTGCTTCATAGAAAGTGCCAAATAGGTAGATTGATATCAGGCCGAATTTTTTGTAGTCCTTAACACCATTTTTTGTTACATAGCAGACAAATACTGTGGTGACTATAATGGTAAAATATACGGCCAGCCAGCTAATATCTTTAAAATCAGGAGGCTGCCATTCCACAATATGTTTATTTACTTTACTTGTAATCAAATAATATGAAGTCTTCCAGAGCTCTAAACCATATGGGTTAATCAGAGAAAACAGTGGTGTCAATATTGAAACTAACAGTAATTTGATATCAATATAAATTTTCTTTTCTGTTATCGATTTATATGCGAATTCATATACAAACTGCAGAAATACCATCGCGATGCCCAGTAATATCGAACCATGAAAATTGGCCCAGGCAATTGCGGTTAAAGGCAGTGTCCACAGTAATTTATGGTTGTTAACCAGTACATATAAAAAATAAGCAAAAAACATGTACCCGTAAATCTGGGGCCGGGCGGCAATGCCAAACCTTAGCATCAATGCCACAATTGAAAATATAATTATTGTAAGTACCAGGCTTTTTCTCTCCGCGGCATATAGTTTCCACAGGAAAAAAAACGAAATAGTTATTGGCACTAAAACAACCAGCGTCATTCCATACAATCCCAATGTTTTATAAGATAGATAAATTAATAAATCGAATAGCCATTCATGCGCCACCCATGGATTGCCGTATACAGTCCATGAGAATGTGTCCTGATAGGGAACGCTATTATTTAATGCTATCCATTCGCCGACCTTTATTGCCCAAAATGTATCCCCGTCAACTATTAAGTGATTTATTTTACTTAAAATAAGTACAATAGCTACAAAAAGCATTACAGCGATTTTTTTCAAATATAGTACACCTCACTATTAAATTGGCCCTTCTCAAATGCATCTAGAAGGGCCTTTAACGTCCTGACATTATTTAAAATATTATACCTTGGAATTATAATTGACTATTTCCAACTCGTCTTTAATGGAAACACCCTTTTTTGAAACAACGCCGGCCCTGAGCTCCACTACCTGGTAACTGCCACGTATAATTGGAGTGGTCTTCCATGGTCTAAACATTTCAACAATTTTTATAACCTTTAACTCACGGTCAAGGAACAGCAGGTCGATCGGAAACCGCATGAACATGGAATGGACAGAATTACATGGAACGATCAGAAGACCCTCATCTTCCGGCATGTCTCTTTTCCTCATTAGCCCCTTCAATCTTGACCAGAAACTGTCCGCAACATTCAGGTTCCCGACTATCATACTTTTTTTGGACTTATTAATTAGCTGCAGCATGGACCACCTTAATGCATTTACTACCGCATTTTATCATGAACCAGTATTTAAGTATCATTTTTCGCTTCCCTGGAAACGAACTTAAAGGTATAGCCGCCCAGGTCAAATTTGTCGTTGTTGAAAATTTGTTCACGGCTCATTGGTGTGCCGTTGGAAACCAGGTAAGTACCCGGCATACATGTAACCATATAAAATATTTTAGAGTCAATCAGGTTAAAATCTTTGATATCTTTGACATTTGTTTTGTTTTTGATATACTTCTTAATTTTAAAAGCAAAATTTTTTATTGCGACAGGCAGCAAAATATCCACTTCAGGACCGTTCTCTGTCGCTAACAGGATTTCATCCTTGCTGTATCTTGATAAATCAAGGACCTTGCCGAAACCCTCGCTGTCATTCTCCAACCAATACTCCAGTGATCCCTTAATATTCATAGATTTTCTATCATTTGATTTGCGCAATAATGCAACTATACATATTAAAGCCGCCACTGCTAAAGAAACGGCAAAAATAATATATTTATATTGAACGGCCAGCGCATTTATTTTATTCAAAAAATCTCTGCCTGCAGAGATTTCCGGTTTTATTTGAATTTTAGGTAATTCTGCCTTTCCATCAATGCTCTCGTTTAAGTACGTCCCCTGGGATACCAGGGTAAAAGAGGCCTCCCCTTTCTGGGTGCATGGTACCAGGCATGAAAATACACCATCACCAGCCTGGGCGTCGCCTGATGTGCCATCATCTTTAAGTGCTATAATTACAGGTTCCTGATTTGCATAACTTACCGCAAGTTCAAATTTGTCCAGCTTCAGGTGCGGACCCGGAATCAGGTTGTCGCTGCCTACCTTTAAACTGGCATATACAGGGACCTTGTCACCAACCTTATATGTTCTGTTTTCGAACAGGTAGGCCAGTTCAGGTTTTTCCGACTGGGAATACTTTTGTACAAGTAAAATAGACTGAAAGAAAGTGGTCAGCTCCGCGGCGTCTTTAACGAAAAAATATTCACCACTGGTCTGTTGGGCAATTTTTTTCAATAACTGCCCGGCTTCCTCTTTCTGAAGAGCGATGGAATGTATAGACCATCCGCTGGACTTAAAATCTCCGGCTGTTTTGTCCACATCGGCAAGATATGCCATCATCTTATTTGGGTCTTTCAAGAGGTCGGGCATATCGGGAACACCATCAGAGAGCAGCAAGGCCAATTTCTTCTTATTGCCGTCCGCTTTTTTCAGTTCCGCCAGCGCGCTGGTCATACCGCCTTTGATGTCCGTGTCGCCTTTAACTCCAATGGCAGAGAGCTTTGATATTATTTCATTCCGGGATTCAGCGCCGCCAACCTTCCTCAGCGGCACCAATACCGACACCACATCGGAAAACTCAACAACACAGACCTGGTCATCTTCGCCCAGTAGGGCTATCGCTTTTTTTGCCGCTTCTAACCTGACATTGTTCGGATCGTTTTCTTTCATGCTTCCGGAACCATCTATAACTAAAGCCAGCGCCAGACCTTCGGCCTTATTCTGTTCCTGTGCGCTTACGCTGAAAGAAAACAAAAAAACCATTATTAATGAAATTGAAATAATTATGTTTTTTTTAACCCGTCTCATTTTGCCTGTACTCCCAAGCGCGAAATCATTATTTATGTGTGACAAAAGCCTAAAATGCTTTTATTACTTGTATTAAGGCAGGTCCGAGGATAACTATAAACAGCGCCGGAAAAATACACAGCACCAGGGGAAATACCATTTTAATCGGGGCTTTCATGGCTGCTTCCTCTGCTTTTTGCCGGCGTACGCGGCGCATGGTTTCAGACTGAATGCGTAAAATGGGCCCAATGGCAAATCCCATGGTCGTACCCTGTATAATCATGGATAAAAAAGAACTGAGGCTGTCGGAGCCAACCCTGTTCGACAGATCCCTTAAGCTGGACTGCCTGTTCTTACCCATTTTCATTTCATTAAGCGCTTTCGTGAACTCGTCTCCCAGTGGACCTTTCATTCTTTCGGACACTTTTGACAGTGCCATATCAAAACCCAGGCCTGCTTCCACGCTTACCACCAGTAGATCGATGGCGTCCGGCAGAGTCCTTTCGATAACTTTTATCCTCTTATCAGCAGTGTAATAAAGCCAGGCATATGGCGCTAACACAGTAAACAGAAGTGCAATAAGCGCCCCCTGAACTGCCTTGAGCACACCTGCTTTTGCAAAAACAACAATAAAAAATACCAGTAATGACAATACAACAGCGCCTACTATGACACCCGATAAAAACACACCGGCCTTCATGCCTCTCGGGTTGCCGCACTGAATAAGTTTTTTGTCAACAGTGGCTTTTAAGTTAGCCGGAAGCAAACTTGTTACCCAGCTAACGACTTTTGTTTTAATAGGGTCAATAATCCTTATTTGGAAGGGAAGATTAAAGACTTCATCAGCCTGGTCAGTTACCTGTGTTTCCTGGATTATTTTCAGCCTGGATTTTATTTTTGACTGGTCTTTGACTGATATCTGATGAATTAGTATGACCAGAATAAAAACAGCTATTGCTACAAACAAGACTGGAAGGTAAGTCAATTGAGTCCCCCCTATACCTCAATTTCAATAATCTTACGAATTAGTATGATACCAATAACCTCCATAACCACAGCCAGTAAAAGCATGAACTGTCCCATCGGCTCTGTAAACAGCAATTTCATAAAAGTCGGGTGCAGGTAGGAAATTATAACAGCTACCACAATCGGCAGCGCGCCGATTACCAGCGCTGTCATCCTACCCTGGGCGGTCAGTGTCCGGATTTCACCTTTCAGCCTGATCCTCTCCCTGATTGTAAAGTTGATGCTGTCCAGGATTTCAGACAGGTTACCCCCGATCTGGTGGTGGATCTGGATGGCAGTTATAACCAACCCCAGGTCTTCATCCTGCGCCCTCTTTTCCAGATCATTTAACGCGGTGGAAAGTGAAGCGCCTAAATTCATGTCTTTGGTAAAAGTTTTCAGTTCGTCCGCCAGCGGCGATGCCAGTTCGCGGCTCACCAGCTCCATCGACCTGACAAAAGAATGCCCGGCCCTGAGATAGTTAGAAATTAAAAGGATCATATCCCCAATCTGCTTGCTTAAAAGATTGTGGAACATTTTCTCCCTGATTGTCAAATAAAGATTAGGAATCATGAAGCCTATTCCGCCGCCGATTAATATGACAAGGATGATGCCAATCCCCTTTGTTAGTGAGGCATATTTGCCGCCAAAGGCGATGAGGATTAAAATAATTAATAATAAGGCAACACCCAGTGACAGCATGAAGAATTCTTTGGGCTTATACAGAAGATAGGCCTTTTGGAGTCTGTCCGACAAGCGTTCGAAATAACGGTCCGTAAAATACTTCTTTTTGTCCGGCTCCTGCCTGGCCCTCCGCGCAAATTCATCTTCTGTCATAGTATCGGCAACGGCGGCTTGATCACTCAGCCCGACTATCTCATGTTTTGCGGCAACTTTGTCTAATTCCTTCAGCCGGCTTTTAAGCAGCCTGCTTTTTGATGTAAATATACTGAAAACAGAAAGGGTTACAAAAAAAACAGCTGCAAAGATAATGGCAACCGCAATAATTGCAGTATACATAAGTAAATCAACCCCTATATTTATGACCTGCGGAATATCTGGGTAGGCAAATACACGCCCGAGGATTCCATTTTTTCAATAAACTTCGGCACCACGCCTGTCGGCACATGCCGGCCGACAACGCGCCCCTTGTCATCCATACCCTTTTGCTCAAAAATGAAGATGTCCTGCAGTGATATGGTGTCGCCTTCCATGCCGGTAAGTTCAGTCACGTTGGTGATCTTTCTCGTCCCGTCCTTGAACCGCTCCTGGTGCACAATTAAATTCAGAGCAGTGGCTATCTGCTCGCGGATAGCTCTCAGCGGCAGGTCAAAACCTGTCATCAGCACCATTGTTTCAATGCGGAACAGGATGTCACGCGGGCTGTTGGAGTGGCCGGTTGTAATCGACCCGTCATGGCCGGTATTCATGGCCTGGAGCATGTCCAGCGCTTCTCCGCCCCTGACCTCACCTACAACAATACGGTCCGGCCTCATCCGCAGGCAGTTTATCACCAGGTCCCGGGTTGTTACCTGCCCCTTACCCTCTATGTTGGGCGGTCTCGTTTCCAGGCGGACCACGTGCTCCTGCCATAGCTGAAGTTCAGCCGCGTCTTCTACCGTGATGATCCTCTCTTCCCTGGGAATAAATGAGGAAAGCACGTTCAGCGTGGTTGTTTTACCGGAACCGGTGCCGCCGGAAACAATAATATTGACACGGCTTTCCACGCATGCTTTTAAAAACAGGGCGATATCCGTGGTGAAGGTACCGAAACTAATCAGGTCTTCGACTGTAAACGGATCAGCGGCAAATTTACGTATAGTCAATGTGGGCCCGTCAATAGCCAGGGGCGGGATTATGGCATTAACCCTGGAGCCGTCCGGCAGGCGGGCGTCCACCATGGGAGAGCTTTCGTCCAGCCTTCTGCCAAGGGGACTAATTATTTTATCTATGGTGTGCCGTACATGGTCATCGTCCCTGAAAGCTGCGGCAGTCTTTACAATTCTCCCTTTACTCTCTACATATATCCTTTTGGGTCCGTTAACCATGACTTCGGTAATTTCATTATCGTGAAGGAACGGGTCGATCGGCCCGTAACCGGTTATTTCATCCGTAACTTCGGTTATTATCCGCTCCCGGTCGACGCGGCTGATAAACTTGGCCTCTTCCGCCAGGATCTGGCCTAACGTTTCGGTAACTGTCCTCTTGAAACGCTGTTTATCCTCAGGGGAAAAACGGTTTATCGAAACCGTTTCTTCCATTTCATCGATGATCTTTTTCTGGGTTTTGTCCTTTAGTTCATTAATCAGGGCTTCTTTTTTTGCTACCTCAGGATTCTCCTCCGGGGCAACTTTTTTAGTAATTTGTTCCCTGCCCAGTTCAAACAGCGGACCTGCCTTTATTTTCATGTTATGGTCATTAAGCATTATTGTCCACCTGCTTTTGCATTTTTATCAAATACGCGGCCGAACATTCCTTTTTTAACCTTCGCCGGCTTTTCTGCTTCTTTTCCTCCGGACACAATCTTGGCCAGGGAATGTATGCTGCGTCCGAAATCAGTGTCTGGTGAGCTGATTGCTGCCGGAACACCCTGGTTTAAACCAGTCAGGACGCTTTTCGCATCAGCCGGGATAGTCGCAAATACCGGTATTTTCAAGGTGGTTTCAATATCCTTGGGGAAGATGCCGAACTCCCTGCCGACCCTGTTTACTACCAGCTTGATTTTGGCTCTTGAAAAATTCAGCTTATCCATAACCATCAGGCAGGCTTTTATGTTTTTAATAGTACCCAGGTCCAGCGAACCAACGATCAGGATCATATCTGACTGCCTCAGGGCAGCTATTGTCGGCTCGTTGAAAAACGACGGGTTGTCAATTATAATATAATCCCATCTTTCCCTGGCCACCGCGAGTATCCTGCTCACATGTTCGGCGGACACAAAGTCGCCGAATTCAGGTGTAAACGGGGCGGGAAGTACCGCCAGGCCGGATTCGTGCCGTTCCAGGTAACTTTCAAACAGCTCTTCGTCCATATACTGGATCTCGTTCAGCAGGTCTGTCAGGTGGCGCCGCTGTACCACGTTAGTAGCCACCGCCACTATCCCGTGGTACAAGTCCAGGTCCCACAGCAGTGTCCTTCTCTGAAAATACTTGGCCAGGGTTACGGCCAGGTTTACAGCGATAGTCGTTGTGCCGATACCGCCCTTGTTGCTGAAAACTGAAATTATTTTGGCCTTTCTTACGCGCGTTTCATCAACTGTTACGGATGGAAGCAAAACCTTCCTCTTTTTTTCATATTCATGGGCCCTGTAAATTGCTTCCACCAGTACTGTCGGTTCGACGGGTTTATCGATGAAGTCCCTGGCGCCGACCTGGAGAAGTTTTCGCAGGTAATCTTCCTGTGTCGGTTTACCGATAATGATTACAGCCATGTTTACAAACCGCTGTGTAATTTCCTCGGATAAACCATATGGTCCATCCTCGACATCTTCGTCGATAAGCACTACGTTCGGCAGGAACTCACCGACAATGTTCAAGGTAGACTCGCGGGTACTGGACTCGCCCACTATTTCAATATCTTCTACTTTGGAAAGCTGCTCAACTAATGTGTTGGTCGTTTCCTGATCCGGGCTGACTATGAAAACTCTAATAGAAAATCCCATTTTTTCGCCTCACTTACTACTTTTTATAAGAAGCCGCTTCCAATGAAGCAATTTCTTTGTCAACAGGTGCCCTTAAAGTGTATTTTAACCTGCCTGTACTTTCGGCAAGTGTAATCTGCTGCGCTTCAGCCGGGGTAAGGCTCAGGGTGATTGTCGGCACTACTTTTTGCTTACCGTCTTCCGTGGGAACTGTCATACTGCCGGTGGCAAGGATCTCCTTGTATTGGAACATTGTGCTGGTATAGGTTGTCCCGGCGGAATCCCTGGTCAGCAGAATATCAACCCTGTCGCCCACTACCGGAAAGCCGCCAACACCGGTGACTTCATTCACAGGCATGGTAATAGCCCTCTGTTTGTCTGATATATGGTATGAAAACCTGTTGCCGGGCTTGTCCTTGGCAGCAACGATGTTCGGCAAAATTTGCTCGTCCTTTAATATCTGTACCTTACTGGTTTTGCCCACCGCCTGTTCCACTGTACGGTAAGCTTCGGGGTGAGCGTATTTCTCCGGAATATCCCTTATCAACAGCATTTCTTTTGTTACTGTAGTGTTCATCGGTATATCCTGCGCCGCTGTAACTACCGGGACCATCTTTCCCGCGGTCCCGAGATAACCTGCTATGTACATAAATGACAAACCTCCAGCGGCAATGGATAAAATTAGAGCGATAATGATTATTGACCGGTTAGTTAATTTCAAAATTAAATCCTCCTAAACAATTAATTCTACATAATATGAGCCAAAGTTATGTGAAGCATTCTGATCACCGTCAATAACCTTAACATCAGTTATGCCGGTCGTAAATTCCCCTATGACTGTTCCAACTGGGTATGGAGTTCCATCAGGCTGCAGATATGGTCCACCGCCATCAACACCATAACCATCTTTATTTTGAACACAATCAATAATTTTATAGTAGGCAAAGCCTATAATCGTCACAGTTTCCATACCAGGTGACGTAATATTTTGGACTATTGGAACTAAGCCCTCCATGGTAGTAAGTCCTGCTTCCGCCCTTACAATTCTTCCATTTCTTTCTATATCCATTTCTGATTCGCCTATTCCATCTTTAGTATAATTCAATTTATTACCCGGAGCCGTTCCCTTATTTATTGGCACATCAACAACAAGAGTTTGTTTTAAAGTTAGATCAAACCCTCCTCTTAGTCCGTTTTTAATATCATTTGAATTATCGTATATATTAAATAACCCCCAGTGGCTGTTCGGTAAATTATTGTTATCATGCAAGTACATGTTATAATCTGGATCTGTCAGATGATAATTATAGTCTTGTACTTCCACATAAGACGGTATAATATTACCTCCCGCTATTGCAGTTGGATATCCCCAGGTTGCAATTGCAGTGGCAACAACATTACTGTTATCCCTATTGCCAATCAATTTACCAAAAAAGTAGTCCTCATTCCGTATAACACTCGCCTTAACCGCTTCTTCTCCATTATCTAAAGTAATAAGTTCTATCGTAACCGAATCTGCTCTCCCCTTATAGTTTTCCCCCAGGGTTTGTGCTTCAGTATCTGTCAGGTGAATAGTGCCATTGCTTTCTGTCATTATATCCGCCATTTCCTGGGCTACCGCCAGCGCACAAGCATCAGCGGCGGCGACCATATCCCGCCTGGTTTTATAAAGCATTCCAGCGTCCGCTGATATAGCGGCGAGTCCAAACACGACTAACAAACATAGCGCTACTACTATTAGAGTGGCGCCTTTTTCCTCATGATGCAGTCCTTTTAACGTCTTTTTTAACATACTAACACCTTCTTCCATAACGTATCATCTTATTCGAGACGCATTGTGGCATAGCTTTTTAGTATGATTGGGTTTTGGGGTAATAAACCACCCACAATAGGAACAATTATTTCCAATCCGCCCTTGACGTTCACTGTAACATCCTCATGAGATTCATCAGTCCGTTCGGAAAGATATTCAGGATCGATAGAAAAGTATACCTCCCCGTCGCCTGGGTCATCGAGATTATAATCATCAGGTGATTTAAGATAAACTTTATCAGCTTTTAATAAACTACTAAGAGCATTTTCAACCTTTGTCGTGATTTGTGCATCAGTATTGCCTACCGCAGCCGCCCTGGCGCCTTCCCGGGCCGCACTGGTGATCACGTGAGTGGCATGAAATATACGCCCAAACTCGATAGCACCAAAAATTAAAATTAATAACAAAGGTAATACCAGCGCAAATTCCACCAAAGTCTGGCCGCTGTCTTTTCTATTGTATCGAATATTCTACCACCGCCTTGAAAAAACATCCAATTAACCAGTTTATTGATGTTTTAATAACCATTGAATAATTTAACATTATTTCCTTTAAGCATAAAGTATGGTTTTTATGTCTAAGTTGATTATAACCATATTATTCTTTAAAATCAATTAAAAAACATTATAGCGCCAGTTTGACGCCTACGAGGTATACGGTTAACACTCCGAGAAAAATGGCAACTCCATATGGGACATATAACTTTTCTCTCTCATTTACATTTTCGTCAGGCATCATAAATTCTTTACCCGCCTGACCGCCAGTTAATGCAAATAATTTCAGGCCAAAGCCAAATCTTTTTAAAATACCGGGCTGTTTTTTAATAATAATAGCCAGCAGGGCCAGCACGCCGCCCCAGAGCGCCCCGAAAAGTGCGGTTTCGATAACAAAACCGACACCTTTAAAAGCGCCGATAGCACCGAGCAATTTGACATCTCCCCCGCCCATGCCGCCTAGTATAAACGGAATAAGAAAGATGCCAATACCCACTAACCATCCTTTTCCGCTGAATAAAAGATACTGCCACCCACCCTGCAGGTCTCCTTTTAAAACAAAGAACAAAAAGCCGCCCAATATCACGGCGGCTACCACTGTCAGGGTGAGCCAGTTTGGTATTCTTCTGGTCCTTGCGTCAATAAAAGCAGCCAAGCTGACAGCGAATATTGTTACAACATCTAAGAATTCATTCATTGTACTCACCTAAAAAATTATTGCGGGCAGGTTTTTATACGATACTAACAATTGTTATTTTAGCTGTCGAGTTTTTCACCAATATTCTGGAAGGTCTCATTCACTTTGTCGCCCAGGAAAGACAGGGCTGCTATAACAACGATAGCGATTAATACCAGAATCAGAGCGTATTCCACCAGGCCCTGGCCCTCTTCATCAACAAAAAGATTTTTTACCATTTGTAACATCTTCTCACCTCCTTTTTACGGTTATTGCCTGCCCGTATAAACTATTTATTCTTCATATGTTAAGAAACCATCTCATTCGCAACTGTATTCAAGGTGTTGTTGTTTGCCTCACCAATGTTCATCATAACCAGGATAACTGCTACAGAGACGAGTGATACTATCAGTCCATACTCCATCAGACCCTGGCCTCTCTCATCTTTATAAAGCCTGCTCAATATTTTTAAAATAGGCGTCACCTCTTTGATATAGGATATAAATAATTATATCGTCAATCCAAATGATAGCAAATCAATTATTTTATGCCATCCCACAAAGGTATGAAAAACATACTACTCTAAAGTTTACTAATTCTCTGAAACTAGACGCCGTTCGAAACCGCGTACAGGGCCGCCTGGGTGCGGTCCTTAAGGTCCAGCTTGCACAGAATGCTGCTGATATGCTTTTTGACAGTATGCTCGGTCACAAAAAGCATACCCGCTATTTCCCTGTTGCTCAGTCCCCGCGTTAAAGCCCGGAGTACCTCCAGCTCGCGGTCCGTTAGTTCAGACAGGTTGTCGTCACCCTTTTTAGGCTGCTGCAGCATCATCTGCATTACTGACGGGTCGAAATACGGCCTGCCGCGCCCCACCAACCGCAGGGCGCTGGTCATTTCCTCCGGCAGCGCTTCTTTGAGGATATAGCCATCCACTCCGGCTTCCATAGCCTGCCGCACATCTTCCGGGTCCGCATAGGTGGTCAGGATGATATACCGGCAGTCAGGCGCCAGAGGGCGCAGCCTCCTGATAATCTCTATCCCGCTTTCCCCCGGCAGCCTCAGGTCAACCAGGGCCAGGTCGGGCTTCTCCAGCTTGAATGACTGCTCGGCTTCTTGCCCGTTGCTGGCGCTGCCGGCCAGGTCCATACCGTCCTCGTTGTCGAGAATTGCTTTAATACCCTCACAAACTAGCGGATGGTCGTCAATTACAAAAACTTTCAATATCAGGCACCCCCCGCGGCCCATTTGACTTCTTCGCTATCAGCGTCGTCCGGCGCCACACAAGTAATTATCGTCCCGCTACCGGGATAGCTGTCGATGGTAAAACTGCCGTTGAACGTCGCCATCAGGCTGCGCATGTTCACCAGTCCCAGGCCGCTCTGTTGTTCGTCGGCTACAAAGCCTTTGCCGTCATCGATGATCTGTAAGGAAACCCTTACTGTCGTCATCTTTAAAATAACCTTGATACTGTCGCACCTGCCATGACGAATGGCGTTTGAGGTGGCTTCGCGTATAATCCGGTAAAGCGCTTTGCGCAGGGCCGGGCTCAGCGATTCTTCCGAGCCCTCCGGTAAAAATTCCACATCAATATTATTAAGCTTGGCCAAATCCTCAAGATAGCTTGACACACCGGCTAAAAAGACCTGTTCACCCCGCTTGTTGGGGCTGATCCGGTAAATTGAAGCACGCAGGTCCTTGGCTGCCTGGTTCGCCGTCCTCTTGATCAGGCTCAGCTGTTTTTGGACTTCGCGTTCCTGCAGCAACCCTTTCTTCTGGGATAGGGCGTGCAGCGCGTAAACCACGCTGAACAACTGCTGTGACACACCGTCGTGGATCTCATTGGCGATGCGGTTCTGTTCTTCCACCACCATCAGCCGGGCCGAAAGGTCTTCAGCCTTCTGGCGTTCCATAACAGCCGCGACCAGTTCGGCCAAGTAGCGTAGCGCCCTGGACTCGTTCTCAAAATTTTTATGGCCGGTGTACATCACGTATCCCAGCAGGCCGAAGAATATGCTGTCGGACTGCAGCGGCACAAATACTATCTCCCTGCCCTCGAGCACACTGTGTTCAAGCGGCAGGCGGTAAACCCGGGCCTGTCCCTCTTTGGCCAGGCTCCACAGGTTGTCAAGCTCTCTCCGCTTGTAGTAAGCAAGGATTCCGTCCGGGTCTGAGGTCTCCCACAAATAATCGTAATATTCCTGTGCTATGTAACAAAATCCCGCCCGTGAGCCGGTCAGCTTTTTGGCATAGGTGGCCAGCAGGCTGGCTGACTGCCGGGGGTTTTCACCAACTGAAAAAGATTCCAGGGCCTGGTACAGATCTGAAATGTGGTCAAGCAGCCTTTCAGTTGACTGGTGGGTATCCGAAAGCTTTTGATATGCTTCGGACACCTGTTTGTTTAACCGGGCAAAAAGCAGGGCCGCCGTTATCAGAAGCAGGAAGACCAGTGAAAACCACAGGTTGTCCTTAAATTGGTTCAGGATATTTATCCCATTGCCGTAATAAACGGCGCTTCCGGCCACGGCAGCCGACAATATTCCGAGCACTCCCCAGCAGTATATTACCGGCAGCATGCTGATAGCCATGAATACCGGGTTCAGCGCGTACCACATGAAGGGGCTGTTTATTCCGCCTGTCGGTATCAGGAGAAGGAGCCCGACAAAGAGCGTGTCGATAACTATAATGCCGAATATGTTGGCCGGGTTTTTCCTGCTGTTTGAGTAGAGGCGGACCGCAACCCAGGAAGCCAGCAACAGTGCCAGTACCACTACTACCTGAAAAATAAATGGATAGTTTGAAGAACTTCTTAAATAAAATAAAGAAGTCAAAAACCAGGATATGTACCGGAAAAGTTTTAGCACCCGGCGCCCGCCGAGTACATCGTCCGATAATACAGAAGCGTGCTGAAAACGGTTTATACCGGTTTCCGTCCTGATTTTATCATCATACAGGGTTGCCTTGTCCACACGATCAACCCTTCTTTTGTTATTTCATACTCTTTAGTATATTATACTTTGGTATAGTTTCCAAGGTAAAGATTAGCAATTTGTATCATAAATGTAATATTATTGCCAGTATTTTTGTTATCCACGTTTATAATATCGGCACTTGATAAAACAAATTTAGCCCCTTGCCAGAATATTTTGGCGAAGGGGCATTAAATCAGACAGCGGAACGGGAACACACCTCGTCTGAGGAACGGGGACACACCTTTATTTGAGGTATTTCTCTGGGGTGAGGAATGTCCCCGGTTGGAATGGCGGGTTGAAACCCGCCCTACATAATTAATGGATGTCTAATTTTTCTCGCCCGCCTGACCGGGCGACAGGCTGAAAAATTTCTTTAGCGCGGGATAAACCCCGCTTTTGTCCTTGACGGTGACGCAGGTGAACTTATCGTTCTGGATTTTTTTAAACGCGTTGCGCAGGGTGGAGGTATAGTAATACGGCCCCTCAATTTCCCCGTAACCCACCATGTTGCAGACCTGCAGAAGATCATGCATCAGTTTGACACAGTTTTCATTGTCTGAAGACAGGTTGTCGCCGTCGGAGAAATGGAAGGCATAGATGTTATAATCGCTGGGGCTGTAACGTTTTTCTATAACCTCCAGGGCCAGTTTGTAAGCTGACGAGCAGCGGGTGCCGCCGCTCGCCCCCTTGGTGAAAAATTCTTCCTCCGTCGTTTCCCTGGCCTCGGTATGGTGGGCCAGAAAAACGATATGGACATTGTTGTATTTAGTGCGCAGGAAGCGGACCATCCAGAAGAAAAAGCTGCGGGCGATATATTTTTCAAACGGCCCCATGGACCCGGACGTGTCCATCATGGCCAGGACGACCGCGTTGGACTCGTATTTATACGTGACCTCCCAGGTCTTGAAGCGCAGGTCCTCGGGCGTGATGGCCAGCCCCTCTCCCTCTTTCTTCATGGCGCTGCGCTTGATCGCCTCCATGATGGTGCGCTTGCGGTCTATGTTGCTGGAAATGCCTTTCTTGCGGATATCTTTAAATTCCAGGGCATCGGAAGCCATTTCCGGCTTCTTTTTCTGTTCCAGGTTCGGCAGCCCCAGGTCCTCAAAAATCATTTCCGCCAGCTCATCCACGGTGATATCCGCCTCATAGTAATCCACTCCGGGCTCGTCGCCCGCCCCTTTGCCTTTACTCTGCCCCTGCTGTGGTTCGGAGAATATAATATCGCCCTTCTTGCTGTTCCCGTCGCCCTGGCCGGCATGCTTTTGCTTTGTATGGTCGAAGCGGAAATGGTATTCATGCAGTGAGCGGATGGGCACCTTTACAATTTTGCGGCCGTCATGCATGATGATGCTTTCCTCGCTGACGATATCAGCCAGGTTCTTTTTAATGGCCTCACGCACTTTCTCCCTGTGCCGCTGCCGGTCAATTTCCCCCTTGCGGTGCAGCGACCAGTCCTCACGGGTTATGATCAGGTTTGTCTCTGTCACGGCACTACCCCCTAGCGGTTGAGCAGGCTGCCGATGTATCTCAGCAGCTCGTTGGCGCAGTTGGGGCAGTAACCGTGGTCCGAGATCAGGCGGGCGCTGACCTGGTTGATCCTTTTTAGCTGCTCGGCGTCCGGGGTCTTGGTGGAGGTGGTGATTTTCACAACGTCTTTCAGGTCGGCAAACAGTTTTTTCTCTATGGCTTCCCGCAGCCGCTCGTGCGAATTGTAGTCAAAGCGTTTGTTTTTGCGGGCGTAACTGGAAAGCCTGATCAGGATTTCTTCCCGGAAAGCTTTCTTGGCGCTTTCTGAAATGCCGATCTGCTCCTCTATGGACCGCATCAGCTTTTCATCCGGCTCCAGCTCCTCATCGGTAATCGGATCTTTAAGTTTTGCGCCGTTGCAGTAGGCCTCGACATTATCCAGGTAGTTTTCAAACAAAATTTTGGCTGATTCTTCATACGAGTAGACAAAAGCCTTCTGCACTTCTTTTTTGGCCATTTCGTCGTACTCTTTGCGCGCCACCGAGATAAAGTTCAGCAGGTTGTCACGCTCCTCCTTGGTAATGGAAGGATGCTGGTCGAGACCTTCCTTCAAGGCGCGCAGGACGTCAAGAGGGTTGATGCACTGGGTGGAGGTACGGATTAGGGCCGAAGAAAGGCGGTTGATCACGTAGCGGGGGTCGACCCCGCTCATCCCCTCGTCAACAGCTTCGTTTTGCAGCTCGTGCAGGTCCTTCTGCTTGAATCCCTCCACATCCTCGCCGTCATACAGCTTCATCTTTTTAACCAGGTCCATGCCCTGCTTCTTGGACTCTTTCAGCCTGGACAAGACCGAAAAAATGCTCGCCACCCGCATGGCGTGCGGCGCGATGTGGATATTGCGCAGGTCGCTCTGCTTAATCAGCTTTTCGTAAATTTTAACTTCATCGGTCACTTTCAGGTTGTATGGTATTTTAATAACTATAATCCTGGACTGGAGGGCCTCGTTTTTCTTGTTGCTGATAAAACCCTTGTACTCGTTTTCGTTAGTATGGGCCACGATCATCTCGTCTGCGTAGATCAGGGCGAAGCGGCCCGCCTTGAAATTGCCTTCCTGTGACAGGCTGAGCAGGTTCCAGAGAAACTTCTCGTCGCACTTGAGCATTTCCTGGAACTCCATCATGCCCCGGTTGGCTATATTCAGCTCCCCGTCAAAGCGGTAAGCACGCGGGTCAGACTCCGATCCGTATTCTGTTATGGTGGAAAAGTCCATGCTGCCGGTCAGGTCGGCGATGTCCTGGGATTTCGGGTCGGAAGGCGTAAAAGTGCCGATGCCGGAGCGGTTGTCCTCGGATAAAAAAACCCTTTCCACTGGCACTTTTTCAATGTTGCCACCGTACTCCACGTCAACCATCATGCGGCAGGAGGGGCACAGCTCCCCTTCGATATACACGTTATAAATTTTTTGAAACTCTTCTCTCAGCTCCCTGGGGATCAGGTGCAGCGGCTCTTCATGCATCGGGCATCCTTTTATCCCGTAAAGCGCTCCTTCACCGGTGCGGCTGTATTTCTCCAGGCCCCGCTTCAACATTGCCACCAGGGTTGACTTGCCGCCGCTGACCGGGCCCATGAGCAGCAGGATCCGCTTGCGCACGTCCAGCCGGCGGGCGGCGGGGTGAAAATATTCCTCAACCAGTTTTTCCAGGGTTTTTTCCAGGCCGAAAATTTCTGTTGAAAAAAAATAGTAATTCTTTATGCTGCCTTTCTCCTCCACCCCGGCGGTCCTGATCATATTATAAATCCTGGCATGGGCAAGTTGGCACACATGCGGTTTTTCCCTGACTAAATCAAGGTAATCCTTGAATGTTCCTTCCCAGGCAAGCTGTTTTTCAAGCGAACGGTATTCCTCTATAAGCCTCAGGAAATCCATAGTTTCACTCCTTCCCGTTTGTTACAAAAACTTCCGGTTTCCACCCAGGGCAGCATAAGCTTTAGATGAATATTACATTATATGCGAAAATGGCAAAAAGAAGAATGAAGGCAGCCCGCGGGGAAACCTGAAGACAGCGTTATATGCCGAAAGCTTCCTTATATAATATAGATATAATCACAAAGAGTTTCCGGATCTTGCATAATATGTTGTACACAATAAAAAAGCCACAGTAAATTCTGTGGCAAAATCAAAAAACGGGGACATCCCTCGGCCCATGAGCCAAGCTCCAGATAGAGGTGTGGCCCCGTTCCTTATGTCTGGTATCACTAAACGTTAGACGGTACTAGAATATGTGTAATATTATTGGGGCTTTGCATGTGTGGTAAAAGAACCGTACCTGTCACCCACACGGCCATTTGTTCGGCTAACTGTTATTCAACTAATGCTGGTGAACTATCGATATTTTCAAAATCATCAACAGATGTTAAATCTTCATATACTTCCTCTACTATAACTTTCGCTGTCTTATCGTCATAATGCCTTACTGTGCATTTTAAAAGAACTATATATTCTGAAGGTATTCTGGTTTCCTGACCCACATTACCATCAGGGTACACAAAGCTACCTGGTTTTCCATTTTTCGTTATTGTCGGGATTGTCGTCCCGGGTATCATTACGTCATTAGAAAGGCTTAAAAGATATACCGTGGCGCCATCTGGGCATATATCTCCTACTTCATCTTTCACATTAGCCATTTTACCATTTCCGTGCACCGCCCCTATCTCTGGGTCATATTGATACATAACCACGTGAGCAGGTGTGTTAAGACGTTCTTTATTACCCTTGCCTTCTTTATCCCATATTTCAATTTCCTCGCCTTTTTCATATGGGTCCCAATTTATAAATGGCAACGTTCCTCCATTAAAGCCTTTTTTTTGAGCAACAGCGCGAGCTGATATATCTGTATTCGTAAATCCTATAATTCTAGCGAATGTATGCGAAACTTTTCTTTTACATACAACCTCAATTTTGTTTGGGTCACCATCATATCCAGCCGTAGCTATGGTATCTGATTCTTGGACACCATTTTTCCCGGCATAAGTTACTGCTGTGTTCTCTGCAGTACTTTCATCCGGCAAATCATGCGCCCCGGCTAAAGCCGATGCATCGGCAGCACTCTGCAGTTTCGTTCTTGTTAAAGTCATAGACCCCACATCAACTGCCAAAGCCGCAAATCCCATTAACACTACAAGTGCCAAAGCAAACAGTATCAGTACTTGTCCATCTTCATTTGTGACAAATTTTTTCATTCAAATCCCTCCTACTCATAACAAGGCTGAGTTAAATACAAGAACCTGCCGGTGGCAGTTGGCCAGGCAGGTGCATAAAATCTCTGCTTCGGTAATCAGGCTGTCATAGGCATCATGGCCCTTAGACCCTTGACTTTGCGTCCTCGCCTTTTGACGAGTTTGCCTTTATCGGCTACGTATTACGACCTGTAGCCTTCCGAATTATAAAGTTATCTGATAAAAACATGAACAGTGGGTTGTTAGGCTGTTCTCACAGCTACATGACTACATAAATTAACATTGTATAAATGGTAACAAATGGTTCAAACAATAACACCACCAATTTGTCTAATTAGTATGTATACAAAAGTATAAATTTGTAATATTTTCTTGGCTAAATAGCAAAAATGGGGACATACCCCAGCCTGAGATTCAGGCACCAAACGAGGTGTGTCCCCATTCCTTTATCAAACATGTTTTGTCTTGCAGGGTTGAGTTAACCCGATTCAATGTACGGCTGAAGCCGTACCTACAAATTCAGTCGTCGGTCGTCAGGCGTTTGATGTCGTTTACAGGGTCGGCTTCAGCCGGCCAAATGTGGCGGGATAAATCCAGCCCTACAACAAGATTACCCATTTCTCACGTCTCAAATCACCAATTTACCGGGACCGACACCTTGTCCAGCTCTTTCCCGTCCTTGGGGCTCGTCCAGTATACTTCCAGCTCACCCTGTCCCGGTGACGTAGCGTTAAAGTTCAGTGAATATTTGAAATCGCCACGTCCGGGCGCGCCCTCCGACGCAGTCGTAAACCCTTCAGCGATCATTTTGCCGGTATTATCGACCAACCTGATATTTACTGTCGCTTCAAAAACTCTGGCGCTGCCGGATACCTCCAGCGGTGAAGCAACTTTTTGGCCGGGCTTCGGGCTGTTCACCCAGATGGCAGGCTCGTTTACATTTGACAGGTCCCGGCTGAAAGGCTGCTCGTACAGTCCGACATGCCCCCACCAGTCCATCGCCTCGTCAGTTTTACCTTCCACCGTGAAAGAGACTTTCTTGATTTCCGGAAACTCTGTCAAAGTATTGACTATGCTTTGTATGCCCAGGGCCTCCCCGGATGCTCCCACGTTAGCGTTAAGGACTTCCTTCGAAAAGTCTACTGTGGCCAGTCCGTCCTTTATATTAATTCCCTTTATTTTTGTCGCTTGCGGCAGGACCCTGGCCGCGCCCGGGATAACCGGGCTTGTATTGATCAGCTCTTCCAGCGCCGCCCTGGCCGGTTCGTTCGTAAAAGGCAGCTGGTGGACCTCCCTGACCAGGTAAGCGTCATCTTCAGTTGTCTTAACATAATACACCGCCAGGCTTGATTTCTGCTCGGAAACCTGTTGACCCTGCTGGCCGCCTGGTGTGGTTCCGTTGTTCTTCCCGCCCAACGCGCCACAGCCCGCCAGGGCAGCTGAAACCAGTAATAACAGTACTATGGCTATTGCAATAAGGACTCTCTTTCTTTTGTACCGGGCCATATTGGAAACCTCCTTTATACCAGGATATTTATATAGTTCCACAGAAACAAAAATTAACCTTCATTTTTTAATAGAGTCAATTTGCCTTAAGGCCCAGGCGCCCCAGTAAGGCCGCGCGGGCGCGCTCCTCAAAAATGTCGTCAAGGGGCTTTAATTCCAGGTCAACGTCGCGTCTTCTCAGAGCAAGCCTGATTAAATAATCCGTCAGCCTGGCGTTTTTCGGCAGCAGCGGACCGTGCAAATAAGAACAGAAAACATTTTTGTACCTCGCGCCTTCCAAACCGTCCCTGCCGTTGTTGCCTTTTCCGTACAGCACTTTTCCCAGGGGCTTGATTTTGCCCAGGGTGGTCTGCCCGGAATGGTTTTCAAACCCGACGACTTTTACCCTCCGTCCGTCCTGGACCATTTCTATTACAGCGTTCCCCACCAGCCTGGTATCCCCCGCCCTGGTATAAAGGTCCAGGATGTCCAGGCCCGGTATACGCCTGCCGTCCCCGGTCAAATAATACCGGCCGAGCAGCTGGTAGCCCCCGCAGATGGCCAGCACCACCAGACCATTTTCCACAGCTTCCTTAAACTGATCCCGGCGTTTCATCAAGTCGGCCGCGATCAGGTTCTGCTCACGGTCCGAGCCGCCGCCGAGAAAAACAAAGTCATATTTGTTAAAATCCATGTTCTCGCCAAGGCTTTTATTTATTACCTGCACGGGGATATTCCGCCACTGGCAGCGCTTCTGGAACGCAATGACATTACCCCTGTCGCCGTAAAGGTTCAGGAGATCAGGATACAGATGACATGCGCTTATCATTTGCATCCCCCTTCCCGGCCAGGTATTTTACAATCTTGTGCACCGGCCGCAGGGCCGTATAAGTTGAAAAAAGGTAGGTTGACCCGGCCTGGCCGTTCAGCGCGGTCTTTATAGCCTGGCGCATATCCGTGTTTACCACGATTTTTTCCGTGGGCACACCGGCATATTTCAAGCGCAGCGCCATGTCTTCCCCACGCAGTCCCGAACAAACGAAACGCCTTAAGAATTTATGGTCTGCGCCCAGCATTTCAAAATCCACATCCCAGATCCAGGAAATGTCCCTGCTGTCGGCATAGTTGTCGTTGAGGGCGATAAATACATCTTTTGTCCCCTGCGCTTTATAAAGGGTTACAAGTCCCTGGTTGAAACCGGTCGGGTTTTTTACCAGGTTTAAGTAAGCATGTTTTTTTCCGTAGGTGAACTTTTCCATCCGCCCGGCCGCAGGCTGGTATTTTTTTAAGCTGCTCAGTATGGTCCGCGTGTCAATACCCAGCTTCATGCCCACGGAAAAGGCCGCCATGGCGTTAAAGATGTTGTGCAGGCCCTGGGTCTGTATTTCCAGGGGGACAGCTATTTCGTTATAAATAAGTTTAAAGCTGTTCAAATCTCCGGCTGCTCCTGTTTTTATGGCTTCCACCTGCGGCCGCGGCCTTTTGAAGTGGCAGCCCAGGCAGGTGTATGAACCAAGCTGGCCGTAGTGGAAGTATTCGTAATCAAGGACAGAACCACAAAACGGGCAGAATTTCGACTCTCTGGTCTGTGTGCTCGTTTTATTTGAACTTTCATCCCCGGCCAGGCCAAAAAAATATGACTGAAGGCCGGTTGTGTCTTTGAACTGGGCCACCAGCGGGTCGTCTGCGTTCAATACAAGGGCCGTCTGCTTTAACACGCGCAGCGAGTCCCATATAACACCGATTACTTTTTCCAGCTCCCAGTATCTGTCCAGTTGGTCCCGGAAGAAATTGGTGAGCACTACCACTTTGGGAGTCAGGTTTTTCAGCACATCCGGGATTGAAGCCTCATCCACTTCGATAACGGCGTAGTCACAGTCAATTTTTCCTGAAGTGAGTGAATTTATTATAAAACTGGTGGTGACCCCGCTGATCATGTTGGCGCCTTCCCGGTTTGATATAACCTTAAAACCGGCTTCATTCAGCACCCCGGCGATCATGTTGGCAGTGGTGGTCTTGCCGTTAGTTCCGCTGACCACGATCATACCTTTTCGCACCTGGGCGGCCAGTTCTTTTAGGACCGGGGGATAAAACACGCGGGCAAGCATGCCGGGCAGAGAAGACCCTTCGTAGCCGCAAGCCCGGCTCAGCTTATTCGCCGCCTTACCGGCCAGTATTGCCGAAGCCAACCTGAATTTCAATTTATACTCTCCTAATATATATGACGTATGGGAACGTCCCCAGGTTCTAGGGAACGGTGTCCCAAATAATTTATCCCGCCTATTTGTGCGGCTGAAGCCGCACCTACATTTATCACGTCTCACTTCTAATTTCGCGCGTCTCAAAGGGTGTGTACCCATGCCTTTGTTCGGCTGATGCCGAACCTACCAGAAAGACGTTAGTCGTCAGACGCCGGACATCGGTACTTCCTGCATATCTGCTTGGCTGTTGTATGCAGCCACCCTGTAAGGCCGGATTTATCCCGCCATCCATTCGGGGCCATTCCCAGCTGTTGTAGGGCGGGATCTATCCCGCCAAAAATGTGCGGCTGAAGCCGCACCTGCAGGATCTCACGTCTCACGTCTCATTTCTCACGTCTTCTTATGATATACCGATACCCCATTAATCTCTTCCCTGGCTATCCTGCCTGTCTCGAGCAGGTAGTCCAGGTGGGCGAAAACCTCGGAAATACCGAGAAAAACTTGAAAGCCCCTGATTTTAGGGTAAAGACGGCGCATTACCTGGTATGCTGTTATGCTGTTCTCCTCAACAATGTTTTGGATTACTTCCAGGCGCCGCATATGGTGTCGCCGGGCCTTTGCCGTTATTTCCCTGTTATCATTTATAGTTTCTCCATGACCTGGCAAATTTATCCTTACATCTATTTCTTCTATCTTGTCAATGCTGTCCAGGTATTGTTTCAAGGCCGGGGTCCTCCGGCTGAAATCAAGGTGGTCAGCCTCCACTACCGGGTTGGGTGTAATGCGCTTCAGCAAAAAATCCCCCGCCAGCAGCTCTCTGCCCACGGGATTATAAAGGCAGATATGCCCGCTGGTGTGTCCCGGCAGGTGCAGTACCCGCAGCGAGCCGCCCTCAAAATGAAGTTCTTCGCCGCCGGCCACTGCTTCAATGATAGAATCCGGCAGCACCGGCTTAACAACCGGGTCGGTGTCGTCAAGGATGTCCTTTAACTCGTTTTCAGGCAGCCCGCCCTCGGCGAAAAAGGGAAATCTTTCCTGGTAATAAATATATTCAGGAGTTAGCTTTCTTATTTCAAGTTTATGTACAAAAACTCTGGCTTTTGCTTTTTCAGCCACCCAGGCTGCCAGCCCGCTGTGATCCGAGTGGTTGTGGGTGATCAGCACTCTCCTGATGTCTTTTACTGCGACGCCCAAAGAAGACAGCCCTTCCTCCAGGCTGTCTATTGCCTCAGCCGTTTCCGGCCCGGGGTCGATCAGAGTAAAGGGCTGGTTTTTAACCAGGTAGGCATTAACCGGGCCGACCGAATATGGTGTGGGTACCATAATTTTATGTATTTCCAGCATTTTTTCTCCTAAAAAGCAATATTAAATTTGTCAAACTCACCGGTGTAATTTT
This sequence comes from Pelotomaculum propionicicum, assembly GCF_048984525.1. Taxonomy (GTDB): domain Bacteria; phylum Bacillota; class Desulfotomaculia; order Desulfotomaculales; family Pelotomaculaceae; genus Syntrophopropionicum; species Syntrophopropionicum propionicicum_A. Next base: position 231,867 of record NZ_JBMGJC010000004.1, on the reverse strand, counting down.
CCCAAGTCACACTCACACCCGAGACTTCCGCCCCCGGCGGTCCCAGGCGGCACCAGTTGATTAAATTCTCAACGCCATCGCGGCTGCCCTCAACAACTACTTCCACATTGCGGTCGGGCATGTTTTGGACCCAGCCGGTCAGGCCCAGGGCCGCGGCCTGGTCGCAGGTCTCCACCCGGAAATATACACCCTGCACTTTGCCGCTTACAATTAGGTGCGCACGTACATTTGACATTGCCTACCTCCCAAGAAAAAGCTAGCGCTGTTTTTGTTTTTATTATAACAAAAAACCGGTGATTTTTTTAAAGGCGACAAAATCTCACGGGTTATTCAATTCTTTTATTGCCATACTGAACTTTTAACAACGTTCATATGATATAGAAACTGATTAAAATGAGGTAGATCACGTTGATCCAAAAACCTGCCGCCCTTGCGCCGGGCTCAACCCTGGGGATAATCGCGCCGGCGGGTCCGGCGCGGGACCTGTTACCTGTAGCCGAAGGGATTAAAATGATCGAAGGCCTGGGTTTCAGGGTTTCGATGGCCTCAAACGTTTTAAACAAAAATAAATACCTGGCGGGAACGGAACCTGAGCGCCTGGATGATATTCACAGGATGTTTCTTGACCCGGAGATAGACGGGATAATTTGTCTGCGGGGCGGCTACGGCAGCATGAAAATCCTCCCTGATATAAACTACCGGTCCGTCCGCCGCAGCCGGAAATTATTCGTGGGATACAGCGACATAACCGCACTGCAGCTGGCCATATGGAAAATGGCCGGGCTGGTAACCTTTTCCGGGCCCATGCTCTTACCCGACCTGGGACGCAAACCCAGCGACTATACCCTGAGCCATTTTTACCGAGCCCTCACTGACCCGCGCCCGCTCGGCCCCGTTCCCTGCGCGCCCGGCCTGAAAAAAACCGTGCTCCTCCCCGGCCGCTCCAGCGGGCGTTTAATCGGGGGCAACCTTACCATGGTAACCGCGACTCTTGGCACTCCCTATGAAATTGACACCAGGGGCGCCATCCTGCTCCTTGAGGATGTGGATGAACAGCCTTACCGGGTTGACCGCATGCTGCAGCAGATGCGTCTGGCCGGTAAATTTAACCATGCGGCCGGGGTGGTTTTCGGTGATTTTACAAACTGCGAGGTTGAAGATAAAGACACTTCTTTTACCCTGCCGGAGGTTTTTGAAGCCGCCGTTAAAGGACTGCATATTCCCTGTTTCCATGGACTTTCCGTAGGGCACGGCCGGCACAAGGCCACCATCCCCCTGGGTGTGCGGGCGGAGATTGACGCGGACGTCTGCTCGCTGAAAATAATTGAGTCCGCCCTAACGCCGCGCAATAATAAAATATATTAATAATATTATAAGTATAATTATTGCTGACATCTTCAACCCGCTGTGATAAAATGTATCCAGGTTGAAGGGTAGCCTTCTTCTGTGAGCAGAGTGTTTGGCCGAAAACTTAATATTGTGAGGTGAGCTGAGTATGAGGTGAGCTTAGGCGAGGTAAGCTGAGTGTTTTTTTTGTTTTACCTGTGAACCGGGCTCTGGCCTGGTTTTTCTGATTTTACGGCTGCAATTTGAAAATTAAGGAGGTCTTTACTCATGTCTGAGACAAAAACGATTAATTTTGATAATAATGATACTGTTCTAATGGGAAACAAAATGGTCCGCTCCAAGCAGCTGGCCGTGGTAGCGGTACTCCTCGCCATCGGCGCTGTCCTGCGCGCGGTCACCCCGCCTATCGCAGGCATCACACCGAACTTCGTTATCGCCATGTACTGCCTGGCCATACTCCTCATCCGCCCAAATTTGGGCGGCGCTATCGGTGTCGGGCTGGTCGGCGGCGCGGTGGCAATGATCTTTTCCAAGTCGCCCATCCCTTATTTGAACCTGATCTCAGAACCCGCCGGCGCGCTGGCCTGCGCTTTCATCGTCAGCTGCCTGCCGGAATTCTCTGTAAAGAATTATTCTTTTAAGCCGGTCCTCGCGGCCGCGATAGGCACGCTTGTAAGCGGGCTGGTCTATATAACCCTGAATTTCAAGTTCGCCCTGGACCTGCCACCGGAAAAACTCATGATCGCATGGAATGCAGCCTTTATTACCGTGGTGCTTCCCGTCACTGCCATCAACGCTGTTTTGGCCCAGATCCTGTACGCCCCGGCTAAAAAGTTTTTAAGGGCGTAAAACCGCTTTAAGAAGGAGCCGATTAAAATGGCTGTGCTGGAAATAAATAATTTCACCTTCAGCTACTCGCAGTCGACGCGCCCCGCGCTGAGGGACATCAACATCAAAATTGACAAAGGTAAATTCATCGGCATCACCGGTCCGACTGGGGCGGGCAAAACCACCCTGGCCTGCTGCCTGAACGGGATTATCCCCCACTTCTACGGCGGCAGTGTGCGGGGGCAGATAGACCTCCACGGATCGTCGATATTCAACAGGAGCGCGGCGCAGATCTCCCGCCATGTGGGCAGTGTTTTCCAGGACCCCGAGTCGCAGATCGTTTCCCTGGACGTGGAGCAGGAAATCGCGTTTGGACTGGAAAACCAGGCCTGCCCGCCTGCGGAAATAGAGAAAAGGATCGCCGCGGCTTTGGAACTGGCGGGCATTTCCGACCTGCGCCGTCGCGCCACCGCCACCCTGTCCGGCGGGCAGAAACAGCGTGTCGCCGTGGCCTCGGCGCTGGCCATGCAACCGGAGATACTGCTGCTGGATGAGCCGACTTCAGAACTGGACCCGGTGGGGACCGAGGACATATTTCAGGTCCTGAGCCGCATAAACAAGGAGCACGGCATTACCATAATTGTAATCGAACAAAAAACCGACCAACTGGCGGCCCACGCCGACAGAATTTTAGTTTTAAACGACGGCAACCTTGTGATGGACGGTGAACCCTGGCAGGTCTTTTCCAGGCAGGAAGAGCTGGACGCCATCGGCGTCAGGATTCCCCAGGTTACCAGGCTGGCCGGGCTGCTGGGCGGCAGTGACAGGTATTCACTGCCGCTGACAGTGGAACAGGCACGCATATTTGTAGAGAGGCTGGTGCGCAGGTAATGGCTGCAGCAAAGGCGCAGATAACTATCGACAATCTCACCTACGGCTATGACCGGGAACACCCGGTCCTGAAAAATATTTCACTGGAGATTTTTAAAGGCGAGTGCGTGGCCATCATCGGCCAGAACGGGGCGGGCAAAACCACCCTGGCCAAACACTTAAACGGCCTGAACAAACCTGCTTCCGGCAGTGTCGCCATTAACGGGCAGGATACCAGGTCTCTAAAGGTATCCGCCCTGTCCAGGACGGTCGGCTACGTGTTCCAGAACCCCGACCACCAGATCTTTCACGACGCCGTGGGCAAAGAGGTGGCATTCGGTCTAAAAAACTTCCGGCTGCCTGCCGCAGAAATTGAAGAAAGGGTTTCTGAAGCTCTGGCCGCGGTCGGGCTGACAGAACACTACCTTTCCTACCCGTTTAACCTTAGCAAGGGCCAGCGCCAACGGGTAGCGCTGGCCTCGGTGCTGGCCATGCGGACTGAAGTAATCGTTTTAGACGAGCCCACCACGGGGCAGGATTACAAGGAATCCGTCCAAATCATGGATATGGTCGGTGATCTGAACAAGAAAGGCCACACTGTTATCTTTATCACCCACGACATGTCCCTGGTAGCCGGTTATGCCGGCAGGGCCGTGGTACTGTGTGAGGGGGAAATCATAGCTGACGGCCCGGTACGTTCCGTATTCGCCCGGCCGGAGGTGCTGTTAAAAAGCTACCTCAGCCCGCCCCAGATTACCGCGCTGGCCCAAAGCCTGAACAGGCACTCGTTTCCGCCGGATGTCCTGAGCGTGGCCGAAATGTACGGCCTGCTGACAGAAAAGAGGGGTGTGAAAATTGGCTGCTGCAGTTGAGTATATCTCTGTTAATTCGCCTGTACACAGGCTCAACGCGGTTACAAAAATGCTCTGGGCCCTGGCCATACTCGTATGCGGCCTCATGTTCAACGACTACCGCTACCTGCTGGCCCTGCTGGCTTCCGTCCTGATTATAGCGTGCGCGGCCGGGATAATCAAAAACCTGCTGCCGGTATCGGTGGGGCTGTCAGTATTCGCACTGGTCCTTTTGCTGATCCAGGCCCTGTTTTATGACCAGGGAAACGTCCTGTTTCATATCATTCCCGTCTACAATAAGCTGCCTGTCACCGATTACGGGCTGCTGACCGGGGTGGCCATGGCCGCCAGGATGATGTCCATTGTGCTGAGCTTTCTGGTACTGCTGTCGACCACCCGCATTCAAGACCTCGTCTTTACCATGGTGGAAAAACTTAAGGTCCCCTATGATTACGCTTTTATGTTTATGACCGCGCTGCGGTTCATCCCCACTTTTCTCGGGGAAGTAAGGCAGGTAAGTGAGGCGCAGCAGGCCAGGGGCCATGCAGTGGAGGGGTTTAACCCGGTTAAGAAGATCCGTTCTTACGCCCCTGTCGCCGTGCCGCTGGTGCTGGTCTCTTTAAACAAAGCAGAAAATCTTGCTTTGGCCATGGAAACAAGGGGATACAGCGGCGGGCGTCGAACTTATTTAAAAAAGCCGGGTGTTACAGGAAGCGATTACATTTTCGGCGCTGTACTCCTCCTCCTGCTGGTCTGCGGCATTGCCGCCAGGGCCGGGGGTTATGGAACCATGTGACATTAAGCGCCCAGCACTTTTTTAAGGACAGTACCCTGCCTCCCTGCTTTTATCATGTTCAATTGGGGGTTTAATTTTGGCTGTAAAATTATTAATGGGAAATGAAGCGATCGCGTACGGCGCCGTAGAGGCAGGCGTACAGGTCGCCGCCGCTTACCCGGGCACCCCGTCCTCTGAAATCCTGGGGACCCTGTCCTCCATGGCCGGGGAGCATGGTTTTTACGCGGAGTGGTCCGTCAATGAAAAAGCCGCCCTGGAAACCGCCGCCGGCGCGTCAATCGCAGGCGCAAGGTCCCTGGCTGCCATGAAGCAGGTCGGGCTCAATGTGGCTTCCGACCCGTTGATGAGCCTTGCTTACATCGGCGTAAAAGGCGGCCTGGTGCTGGTGGTGGCGGACGACCCCGGGCCGCACAGTTCACAGACCGAACAGGACACGCGCAAATTTGCCCAGTTCGCCAAGCTGCCTGTGCTGGACCCGTCAAATCCGGCCGAAGCCAGGGAAATGATAAAATACGCTTTTGAACTGTCTGAAAAGCTGCTGCTGCCTGTTATCCTGAGGCCGACCACACGGACCTGCCACGCCTGCCAGGATGTCGAGCTGCCGGACAATATCCGGGAACCGCTGCCGCCAGCCGGCTTTACAAAAAGTAATGACTGGGTAATTTTCCCCAGCCTGTCCGCGCGCAAGCACGTCTGGCTGAACAAACAGCAGGAAGCGGCCAGGGACATCCTGGGGTCATCAACCTTTAACAGCCTTGAAATTGATAATAATTCCACAGTCGGCATTGTCGCCTGCGGATTAAGTTATAATTATGTACGGGAAGCATTAAAACTTACGGGCCTCAAGGCCTCTGTCTTAAAAATAGGCACTCCTTATCCCCTGCCCGCCGGTCCGGTACTGGAACTGTTTAAACACGCGGAAAGAGTCCTGGTTATTGAAGAACAGGAACCTGTGGTGGAAGACCAGGTTATCTCGCTGGCGTGGCAGCACCGCCTGGAGTCCCGCATTTCGGGAAAACACGACCGTCTGGTACCCAGGGAAGGGGAATTTAATGTAGACAAAATTAAAGCAATTATTGAGAAATACTTTGGCCGCGAGGCTGCGCCGGCGGAGGATGAGACCATCCCCGCACTGCCGCTGCGCACGCCTATACTCTGCGCCGGCTGCCCTCACCGGGCCTCTTTCTATATTTTTAAAGAAGCGGCCCGCGGGACAGACGCGGTCTTTACCGGTGACATCGGCTGCTATACCCTGGGCGCCATACCCCCTTTAAACGCGGTGGACACCTGCCTGTGCATGGGCGCCAGCATCACCATGGCCGCCGGCCTGCACCGGGCTGAGCCGGGCCGCAGGCATGTGGCCTTCCTGGGTGACTCCACGTTTTTCCACTCCGGCGTCACCGGGCTGATCAACGCTGTTTACAACCGGGCCGACATTACCGTGGTCATCCTGGACAACCGCACCACCGCCATGACCGGCCACCAAACCCACCCCGGTATGGGTAAAACAGCCATGGCCGAGGAAGCGGCGCGTGTGGATATTGCCAGCCTGGTTAAAGCCTGCGGAGTTGATTTTGTGCGCGAGGTCGACCCCTTCGACCTGGCTGCGGCTGGCGAAGCCGCCAAAGCGGCGATGGACCACAGCGGCACTTCCGTGGTAATCATGCGGCGTGACTGCGCGGCGCTGGTTAAAAAAGAACAGCCATACTCCATAAGCAGCGACGACTGCGTTAACTGCGGCGCCTGCGTGGAAGACCTGGGATGCCCAGCCATAGGCAGGCGCGACGGACTTCCAGTTATAAATTCGAACTGCGCCGGCTGCGGTGTCTGCTCCCGGATCTGCCCGGCTAAAGCCATCAGGAGGTAGAACATGAAACTTGACGTTGTAATCAGCGGAGTCGGCGGGCAGGGCTCGATACTGGCTTCCAGAGCCCTGGCCGATGCGGCGATGGCAAGCGGGCTGAACGTGCTCACGTCGGAGGTTATCGGCATGGCCCAGCGGGAAGGCCCGGTGACAAGCCATATCAGGATCGGAGATGATCTCTGCGGCGCTTTAATCCCGGACCGTGAGGCTGATTTTTTGATCGGCCTTGAACTTTCAGAGACTGTGCGCGGCCTCGGCAAACTTAAACCGGGCGGCACGGTTATCACCAGCGAGTCGGCGATTATACCGGTTTCCGTGCAGCTGGGACTTTCCAAATATGACAGAGAAGCATACATCCGGCACATCAGAGAGCAGGCTGAAAAAGCGATTTTTCTGGACCTTGAGAACCTGTCTCTCCAGGCGGGCAACCCCCGAGCCGGCAACGTGATTATTATGGGTGCGTTATCAACATGCCCGGAACTGCCGCTGAAGCCGGAACAGCTCCTGCGTTCAATCCTGCGGCTCGTTCCTGAAAAATATAAAGAAATGAATACCCGTGCCTTTGAAATAGGGCGCCAGGCAATGGAGGCATCGTAAGAATGTTAGCATCGTCCAACAAGAAAACTGCAAACTTGGAACAGGTCTTCGCCTGCCAGGAGGAAAAGCTGCGGGAGCTCGTGCCCCGCGTATATTCAGGGTCCCCCTTTTACCGCCGCAAACTGGACGAGGCCGGGGTTGACCCCCACAGTGTAAAAACTATTGCTGACCTGGGCAGGCTGCCCTTCACCACGAAAGAAGAACTGCGGACCGGTTACCCCCTGGGCCTGATGGCCGTTCCCGAGGAACAGGTGGTCAGGATCCATTCCTCATCCGGCACCACCGGCAAACCGGTGATTGTTCCTTACACCGCCAACGATGTCGCCACCTGGGCCGAGATGATGTCCCGCTGTATGGCCATAACCGGTGTTACGAACAGGGACCGCGTCCAGGTAACCCCGGGCTACGGCCTGTGGACCGCCGGGATAGGTTTTCAGGCAGGTGTGGAGCGCCTCGGCGCCATGGCCATCCCGACCGGCCCCGGCAACACGGAAAAACAGATTGAGATGATGCTCGACCTGAAAACAACCGTCCTCTGCTCCACTTCCTCCTACGCGCTGCTGATCGCTGAAGAAATCCAAAGGAGGGGCCTGTTGGACCAGATCAGCCTGCGCCTCGGCATCATCGGGTCGGAGCGCTGGGGAGATAAAATGCGGGCCAGGATTGAAGAAATGCTCGGCATTGAAACTTTTGATATTTACGGACTAACTGAAATATATGGCCCGGGCACTTCCATCGACTGCCCTGAGCACCGCGGGCTGCATTACTGGTACGAGCACCTGCTGTTTGAAGTAATAGACCCGGTTACCGGCCGGCAGCTGCCACCCGGGCAGGAAGGCGAGCTGGTGGTAACGACTCTGACCAAGGAGGGCATGCCCCTGCTGCGCTACCGCACCCGCGACATCACCAGCATCGTGCCGGAAATGTGCCCGTGCGGCAGCCCTTACCCCATGCACGCGCGCATACTTGGCCGCACTGACGACATGATTAAGATCAAGGGCGTGAATATTTACCCCGGCCAGGTGGACCACGTGCTCAAGATCACCGAAGGCGCCGGCAGTGAGTACCAGATCATAGTCAACAGGGATCAGGGCAAAGACAATATCCTGATCAAGGTCGAATGCCAGGAGGGAGCTCCAGCCGAACAGGTAGCCGCCCTGCTTCGCAAAAATGTAAAAGCCCGCATCGGTATTTTAACCGCCATCGAAGCCGTCCCGCCCGGCGCACTGCCGCGCAGCGAGAAAAAAAGCAAGCGCGTCTTCGACTACAGAGACTCCTAAACCGTGTCACGGGGACGGTTCTCTTGACACATCGGGGACATTCCTCGGCCTTGAAGCAGGCTCCAAATAGAGGTGTGTCCCCATTCCTCTGTTCACGGGGACGGTTCTTTTGACACGCTTTCCAAAGGGCACCGGGGTTCTCCGCGTAAGTGAACAGTTCTCCCGGCCTGTTCCGCCCTATATCTCCATTCACTTTCGACGCCTGGCCGGATTTTTCCGGCCATATTAGTTGGAGTGATTAAAACAATCAAAGTGAATTCTAATCGTTACAGTCGTGTTCTCAGCAGCAGTAAGTATTCACTGTTGTGATATAATTTTATTGTTACAATTTAGCCATGTGGGAGGGGCGCCCTGTGAAATATCCCTTGCTGGACCATAAAGACCGTGAATTTCTTATTTCCCTGTTGGAGGATATGGCCAAAAGGTGGCTTGCACATGACGGGCTGTGGTTTCAAGCGGTTGAAAAAGAACTGGGCATGGAGGCCGCTATAAAAATAGACGCAGCCGCCTGGGAGAAGTTTTCAAAAGTCGAAGCGGAAAGAATTAAAGCGATGCTCGGGCTGCCCGATAACGGAGGGATCCCGGCGTTGAAAAAAGCGCTTGGACTTAGGTTATACGCTTTTATTAACAAGCAGGAAATCATTGACGTAGATCCAAACAAAATAATTTTCAGAATGAACGACTGCCGTGTACAGTCAGCGAGAAAGCGAAAGGGCCTGCCCGACTTCCCCTGTAAAACAGTGGGGCTGGTGGAATACTCGATTTTTGCAAAGTCGATCGACCCGCGTATAAACACCAGGTGCCTCGCCTGCCCCCCCGACGAACACCCGGATGATTATTACTGCGCCTGGGAATTTTGGATCTAGTTTCCGCACGTTTGGATGTCGGCTATAGTCGAGCTTATTTGTGCGGCCGTTATCAGTTGTAGGGCGGGCTTCAGCCCGCCATTTTTAAAGCCATATTGCGTCCCAGAGCGGATAATCTCCAATGTTTGCAACCAATCCTGAACGCAAAGGATTTGCAACCAAATAACGCGATATAACATATCTTCATAATCTCTTATTGCATGGTCATAATATGCTCTCTGCCAAACCGGACCCTGCCGCATTAATGCTTTGTTTACCTTTGTCGCAGAACGACCCTTGAGAAGCATCATAACAGTGGGAAGGGCATGTTCTTCTCCTAGCTGGAAAACCCAGTGTAAGTGATCTGGCATTAAAACCCAGGCAATTGATTGAACAATTTTTTCATTGTGCAGCCGCCGCATTTCTTCAACTACTTTTCTGCCAAGAAAAATATTAGTAAAAAATGGCACACGGTTATTGACAACTGTGGTGACAAAATAAATTTGACTGACAGAAGAAATCCTTCCTTTTATCAAGTCATTGTAAGACATATAGTCTCCTTAAACTAATATTGTGCGGCTGAAGCCGCACCTACAGTTTACGTGTTCTTGCTACCTAACAGTATGTCTCCTCATTTTACGTTGTAGGGCGGGATTCATCCCGCCATTATATGGCTTGCGTGTCAAAAGAACCGTCCCCTTGACACGATCGTGTCAGAAGAACCGTCCCCTTGACACGGAAGAACCGTCCCCTTGACACGGTTTAGATGCATTTTAGGGCCAGGCCGAGGTGGAAAAGGTATATTTGCTTTTCTTTGACCGGGCGTTCCAGGATGTCTTCCACCGCCCGGGCGTAAAGGCCCAGCTGGCCCCGGTAGCGCTCAAGGGCCGTTTTCACCTGTCCGGCGGCCAGTGCGTCCGTCTTGTAGTCAATCAGCAGGTAGCCGTCACCCTCGTCGACCAGGCAGTCCACCACACCCTGGACAATAACTCTTTCACCGTTACAGCTTTGAAGGCCAGGATATACTTCCCCGGCGGGCAGGGCCAGGGTGAACGGCAGTTCCCGCAGCACCTCGCGGCCGGCAAGGACTCTCCTGCCCAGCGGCCCGTCAAAGAATGCCGCTATTTTTTCAACAGGTACAGCCTCCGCCTGTTCTTCGGAAAGGATCTCCCGTTCCGCCATGTCCGCTATTTCCTTCTTTATGTCTCCGGGCGCCAACGGGCCCTTTAAATTGATATTCTGCATCACCAAGTGCAGGGCCGATCCCTTCTCCGAGTCTGTCAGGCCCCGCACCTCCTGCATAAAAAGCGGGCGGGCGCCAATTTTCGGCCTGAAGTCCCGCACAGCGCCGTCCTCTTCGGCAACAACCCGGTCAAATCTCCTCTTCAGCTCGGTTACCGAGACTTTGGATGCCAGCCCGAGGACCTCAGCGGCGGGATAACGCCAGCTAAGCCTGTCATTAATGATGCCGGCGCACAACCCCTTGGTTTCAAAGGGTTCCTTCTTCTTTATCACTGCCAGAATTTCCGGACTGGAAGTTTTCTCCGCGGCAATGCTTTCCGTCCCGGCGTGAAAATATACCTTCCAGCGGGAACTATAGCCGGAAACTGCTGCAGCCGGTCCGTCTTCAAACAAACCCATATTCCTGATTTCCGCGCCGTCCCTGTGCCTGGCCAGGGCCGCTCCCAACCAGTCAAGATAGGTGACCGCGCCGGCCAGGTAACCGTCCGGCAGGTTCCACCCGGCTGTACCCGCGGGCCCGCACCAGCGCCGGGCACAATTACTCAAGCCGCGCGCCGAGCCTACCAGGAACAGTTTTTCCCTCGCCCTGGTCAGGGCGACATATAAAATGCGCATTTCTTCCGCCAGCGATTCCATTTTCAACTTTTGTTTCAAAGCCAGCTTGGACATGGCCGGGTAGGTTACCCTCGCACCGGCGTCCACCAACTGCAGCCCCAAGCCCAGGTCCTTATGAAACAGCATGTCCCGGTTCAAATCACTGAAATTAAATTTTTTGCCCAGGCCCGCGATAAATACCACCGGAAACTCAAGCCCTTTGCTTTTATGGATACTCATGATCCGGACCACATTTTCCTTTTCACCCAGGGCACGGGCGGCGCCAAGGTCGCGGCCCCCTTCGCGCACGCGCTCGATAAAGCGTAGAAAAAGGAACAGGCCCCGGAAAGTGCCGGCTTCGTACTGCCGCGCCCGGTTATACAGCGACCTCAGGTTGGCCTGTCTCTGTCCGCCGCCGGGCAGCCCGCCGACAAAGTCGTAATACCCGGTTTCCCGGTAGATCGCCCAGATCAGGTCGGCCAGAGGGCCGCGCCTGGCCGTGGTGCGCCAGTTTTCAAGTTTCCCCAAAAACCCCAGCAGCTGTTGGGACAGCTCCCCCTGATCAGCCAGGGAGGCGGCAACAACCGCGTGAAAATAGTAACCGCGGCGTGAATACAGCCTTATTCTGGCCAGGTCCCCGGCGTCCAGCCCTACCAGCGGAGACCTCAGCACCGCTGCCAGGGGCACGTCCTGGAGCGGGTTGTCTATAATTTTCAAGAGGGACAGGATTGTTTCCACCTCGGTGGCTTCAAAATAACCAGTGGCAAGTTCTGCGTACGCCGGTATGTCAAACTGCCTGAACTCCTCCACAAACGTATTGGCGTGCCCCGACGTCGCCCTCAGCAGGACCACCACGTCACGGTAGTTCAGCGGCCTGTATGCCTTTAAGTGCCGGTCATATATATTATATCCCTGTCTCCCGCCTGCCGGCCCCACCAGTTCCTTTATTTTCGCGGCGATCAGCCGGGCTTCTTTTTGCATGGAGTCAAGTTCTTTTTCAAATTCCGCCAGCTCTTCAGAAGATTCGGCAGGATCATCTCCCGCATCGCCTGCAGCCTGCCCCGCCCCTTGTTCCGGGGCGCCGTTCTCAACCAGGTGCACTTCCACCGCGTCATCCTGATCCGGAAATTCTCCGGCAGGCAGCGGGTAGTCAGCCCCGCAGACCAGTTCCGCGCCCTGGTCATAGGCTGTTTCACCGACGGCTGGGGTCATCAGCTGGCGAAATAAAAAATTAACAGCGTTTATCAAGCCGCTCCGGCTCCGGAAATTTTTCGTAAGGTCAACACGTTGTCCGCGGTTGTCCCGCCCGGACGAGTAAGCCATGTGTTTTTGCAGAAAAAGGCCGGGATCGGCAAGCCGGAAGCGGTAGATGCTCTGCTTCACGTCTCCCACCATGAAAAGGTTGGGGCTGCTGTCACCCTGCCTGGAAACCAGCTGGAGAATAGCCTCCTGCACGGCGTTGATGTCCTGGTACTCGTCCACCAGCACTTCCTCATACCTCTCGCGCAGGCTTATCGCTGCCGGGGAAGGGAGCAGCTCCTGCGCTCCACTTTCTGACAGTACCTGCAGGCTGTAGTGCTCCAGGTCGCCAAAATCAACCACGCCCCTGGCTGTTTTGGCTTTCCGGTAAGCTTCCGCGAAATCTGTGACCAGTTCGGACAGTTCTTTAACCAGGGGGTACAGCTTTCTCAGGTCGCCGCATATTCCCTCCGGTGTGCGGCTGAAATATTCCTTCCGGATGGCGGCAACCTTTTTCCTGATACTGTCCCTCAGCCTTCGGACCTGCTCGGCCAGCTGCGGGTCAGCGTCTTGTTTCCTGCAGCTTTTCAGCTTGGCAAAGGAAATATCATTAATATCATTATAAAGATCAGACCAGGAGGCCCCGGCGGCACAATACTGCAGCAGGCGGAACACCATCTCCCGCTCCTCTTCCAGGTTGTCCAGGTAAACCTTCGGCCCCCCGGGCTTATTGGCGAGATTAACAGCCTGCTCCTGGGCTGAAATAATATTTTCGAGTTCATTTTTCAGTGATTTCTTCAATATATCACACCAAGGAAGGCGGTCAAAGGAGCAGCCTTCCTCCAGGTTATAGCTCTCCGGCAGCCCCCTCAGCCATCCGGCGGGATCCACCGTGCTGCGGGCAAAATGATACGCGCCGAGGACCATCTCCTGTAAGGCCGAGTCGTCCCGTTTACCCCCGTAGCAGTCAACCAGTGCCGTAAAAGGAATATTATCATCAGCCGCGTAACGCCGTTCAAATAGTTCTTCCATGGTTTCCGCCTGGATCAGGGCGCACTCAGTCTCGTCGGCGACCCTGAAGGACGGGTCCAGGTCCAGGCGGTAAAAATGCTGGCGCAGGAGGTCAAGGCAAAAGGAATGGATGGTGCTGATAGATGCCCTGCTCAGCAGGGCCATCTGCCTGTGCAGGTGCTTTGAAGTCGGGTGTTTTTCTAATTCCCGGGCCAGGGCCTGGCCGATACGTTCCTTCATCTCGGCCGCGGCGGCGTTGGTGAAAGTAACCACCAGCAGGCGGTCGGCATCGGCGGGGTCAGTCCGGTCGGTGATGCGCCGGATAATCCGTTCCACCAGCACCGCTGTTTTTCCCGATCCGGCGGCGGCGGCCACCAGAAGGTTCCCTCCCCGGCTCTCAATCGCCTCTGTCTGCTCTTTTGTCCACTGGTTACTCAACTGTCTCACCTCTCATCCGCAGCAGCTTGTTCCAGACAGCATCAGCGTCCTCCGGCTTAATGTCCCGGTATGTGTTGCCCTCAATTAAAATGTCGAACTGGCATACGGGCTTATAAGGGCAGTACTGGCACGGGCGGCTCGCGCCGCGCCGGTAAGGAGATATATCGACCACCCCGCCCATGATATCGCCGCCGGCCCTGGTCAGCTCGCGGCGCAGGTGTCCACGCAGCAGTTCGAACTGCTCCAGGGTTAAAACAGTGGAACGGGCGGAAAACTCGCCGTCCTTTTTTACCTGAACGGGAATCAGGTCGGAATCACCGGCCACATTGCTGTCCATCAGCCTTACCACCTGCGGGTCAGCCAGCACCATGCCGGTCATCCTGAATTCTCTCAGTATCTTTTTCTCTAGATCAACAGCCGCCGGCATTTCACCGTCCGTCCTCACCAGCGGGTCATCGATGCGAAAATATAATATAGCGCCAGGCAGCCCTTTTACGCCAGCGAGTTCTTCCGCATAGCGCAGGGCCACGTCCAGGTAGGCCAGCAGCTGCAGCTTCAGGCCGTGGTAAATATCCTGCAGGCTCACTGTGACCCTGCCCGATTTATAATCAATAATCCTCAGGTAAACGCCCTGCTCTCCCTTAACAGCGTCAACGCGGTCGATCCTGCCCGCGAGGATCATCTCACTGCCGTCCGGCAGTACAAAAGTGACAGAGGGCAGGTCTCCGTCCGGCCCGAAGGCCATTTCCAGCCCCACCGGCTGGAAGCTGCCACGCCGGGAATGCTCTGAAAGGACCAGGGCGGTCCGCTGGATTGTCTTTTTAAGCTTTCCTGTAAGATATCGCCGCCGGGCCGTGCTTAAAAGGATTTCACTCTGCAGCCGCGGCGCCAGCTTGTCCACCACATCGCCGGCAAGCTCCCGGCACTGCTCACTGTCCAGCCGGCCCCAGCTAATCCCGAGCTCACGCACCCGGTCACCGAAAAGTTTAAGGGCGGCGTGGAAAAACTGGCCTAAATCGGGCGCGCCTATCTTGTAGACAGTCCTCTCCTGCAAATTTAAACCTTTGGCAAGAAAGTGTGAAAAAGGGCAGGCCCGGAATTTTTCTATGCCGGACACGCTTGTCTTCAGCCTGCGTCCGTAAAGAGCCCTGCCGACTCCGGCCGGCAGCCTGCCTTCCCTGTTTGATTTAAAAAGGCTGGATAAAACAAAAGACGTTTTTTGTTTATAGCCGCTGCGCATAAACCAGGAATAAACGTCCTGCCAGAGCGGGTCGACCCGGCGTCCCGCCTTAACCTCCCTCATCCTGGTAACCAGGTGCGACAGCGTGCGCACGGGGTTGCAGACAAATTCAAGGTCGCCGGACCCATCCCCGTCCGGTTCAACGGGCCAGAATTTCACCGCCAGCCCTGGCAGCAGTTCTCTGACCCTTGCCGCAACCGGGGAGGGCGCGATCGCCCCTCCCTCGTCGTCCGCGAGCGGGCAGCTCAGGTAAAGTTTTTCAGATGACCGCGTAAGCGCTATGTATACAAGGTACTGCTCGTCAAAAACCCTGCGGCGTGAGCCCGGGGCCAAATTCAGACCTATCGCCTGCAGCCTCTCTCTTTCGCCCTCGGACAGGATCCCCCTGTCGGAAACCCTGGCCGGCAGCACCCCGTCGCTGACTCCCATAACAAAAGCCGCCTTGGCCTCGGGGCTGCGGGAACGCTCCAGGGAGCAGACCACGACCTGGTCGAGTCCCGGCGGGATCAGGCCCAGGCGCATGCTTTCGAGCCCCGCGTCAAGGACGGCGGCATATTCCTTCACAGACAGCGCTTCATCGCCGAGAGCTTCCACCACCTGGTCGAGCATCGCGGTCAGCCCGTCCCAGATCTGGCCGTGCTCCCTGGCCGGTTCCAGCAGGCCATTGCTCTCCGCTACCCTGCTCCAGCTTTCCAGCATTTCCGGCACTTCCATAGCGTCCAGCAGGTTAAAAAGGGCTTCCGTTATTTCACGGACATTGGCAGCCCGCCTGGCGGCGCTGCAAAATGAGTGCAGAAAAACAGCGCCCTGGCGGCGAATACTGTTGATCGCATCCAGTTCTTCCGCTTCCAGGCACGTGATCTCGCTGTCTTCCTCCAGCGACAGGCGGCGGCGGTATTCCCACGGCCTTTCGTCACTCCACCGGCTGCCCCTGATGCCGTGGGCGAGCACGTAATTTTCCAGCAGGTCGACTTCCTCCCTGCTGAGCGGTGTTAGGTCGGTCTTCAAAAAGCGAAAGACCGGATCAAATGACCAGTCTGAATTATACACTTCCAGCGCGGAACGGACCAGCTCCACCAGCGGGTGGTGCATGACCGGCCGCTTCTGGTCGATAAACACCGGGATGCCGTGATCGGCAAAAACACTTGAAATAAGGTTGGGATAAGTGTCGAGATCCCGCAGTAGGACAATGATATCGCGGTAACTATAACCGGCGTCCCGGCACAGCGCCGTTATCTCCCGGGCCACTCCTTCCGTCTCGGCCCTTGGGTTGGCCGCCACGGCCAGGGTGACACCGCCGTCTGCATCATCCAGGACTGGCGCCGGGTACCTGAAAAAGCACCTCTCCAGGTGGGCAATGCCTGTGCTCAGATACCGCGTCTTAACAGCCCCATCTAAAACCAGGGGCCTTTCGACCACAACCCCTTCTCTGGCCGCTAATTCACAAAGGGATTCATATGTTTCGCGGATGGGGTAGAACATCTCGGTTTGGTCCGGTTTTCCGCCCAGTGTTTTCAAATCGGCGCATAAAGTGATGCTGACCCGCCCGGCGTTATGCAGAAGCGATGACAGCACCCGGTATTCCTGCGGAGTAAAACCGGAAAAACCGTCCACCCAAACCTCCCCGTTCCTGACCGCGCCTGTAAATGGCAGGCGGTCAGCCAGGAGGTTCAGGTAATCATCCGGGTCTATGAAGCGGTCAGCAAGAAAATCTTCCAGGTCGTTATATATCAAGTAGAGGTCTTCCAGCTTGTCCGCCAGTGACTCAGCCCCATGCAGTTCCCGCAGGGCAGCGGAAGCGGATACCAGGTCAGCCGGCTCGACGCAGTAATTTTTTATTTCTCCCAGGATGCGGGCCAGGGTGTCGGCAAAACCGGGCTGGCTCGTTGAGCGGCGGAATATCCTGATTTCTTCCCGGCGCTGTTCCAACAGTCGCCTCAGCAGCATGCGCTTGCCCAGGTCGCCTATATGCGGGCGGGCCGCTCCCCCAGCCTCCTGCAGCACCCGGTAGGCCAGGCGCCGGAAGCTCAGCACCTGGGCCCTGATAAAACCTTTCAGTCCGGGAGTTGAGGCCAGCGCATATTCGGCCTGAAAGGTGGCCTGCTCCGGCACCAGCAGCACCAGCGGGCTGCCGGTGGGACGCGCCTTTAATTCAGCACGGATCTCGTCGAGACAGGTCCTGGTCTTGCCGCTCCCGGCCCGGCCTATAATAAACCGCAGTGACAAATG
This sequence comes from Pelotomaculum propionicicum, assembly GCF_048984525.1. Taxonomy (GTDB): domain Bacteria; phylum Bacillota; class Desulfotomaculia; order Desulfotomaculales; family Pelotomaculaceae; genus Syntrophopropionicum; species Syntrophopropionicum propionicicum_A. The sequence continues at coordinate 214,596 of NZ_JBMGJC010000004.1, read as the reverse complement.
TATACACCACCAATAACATGTCTAAACTTTGAACAACCAGAGGTTGTTACAGAGTGTCCACAAATTCATCCTGTAAAGGGCATGGTTTTGAAACCAGCTGCCCTATTGAAACGTGAGAATTGAGACGTCGGACGTGAGAATTGCAGATGCGGCTTCAACCGCACATTGGTCGGCTAAAGCCGACCCTACATCGAAAAAGGATCCGGTAATGCAGAATGAACCCACGGCTCACGACCCGCGTCCCACTACCCAAATGCCAGGCGGGTTCAACATCGTTGAGACTCTGTCAGCAACCAGTAACAAGGTTGTTACAATTTATTAACTGTTTGCCAGTTTACCTTCCGTCCGCCTGACAAAGCTTTCGGTTTTAACAATAAAACGCTCATGGGTTCCCGTACCGATCAGGTCCACCTGGTCCCGCGCCTCCACTTCAAACAGCAGCCTCTTCCCTTCAGCCTCCACCAAACGGGAGGTTATGACCACGTCCATACCTACCGGTGTAGCGGCGAGGTGCTTCACGTCGACTCTGGTCCCGACTGTTGTCAAGCCTTCTTCCAGGTACGGCGCGACGGACGACAGGGCTGCTTTTTCCATTAAGCGGATCAGTGCCGGTGTAGCGAAAACACGCACTGAGCCGCTCTCATAAACAATCGCTGTTTCCTTTTCATCAACTTTTATCCTGACTTCACCCGTAATTCCCGGTTTTAACTCTTTTCCCATCACTCTACCTCCATAAACGTTTCTATTACTAAATAAATACCATTTTAATCAAAAAACACCTTCCCGCTTATAAAAGAAAAAGCACCTCAAGTGATGCAAGGTGTTAAAAGTGGCAATGACCTCTATGAGAATATTTTACATGAGCAGGGAAAAAATATTCACAATACTCTTTTGGAGGAATTGATTTGGAACAACAGACTGCCGCCGATACACAAGAAGCAACACAGGAAATTCTCCACAACGCCCCGCTTACTTCATCTGAATTAGCCAGGGTATGGCAAGTTAATGCTTATTACACAATGCTCAGGTGCGTTTTCAAACATTTCTTAAACACACTGGCTGACCAGGACCTCCGTTTAAATGTCGAGGAGGCCATATCAATGTTTGAGAGGCGGATAAACCAGGCTTCGGAGATGCTCAGGAAAGAAGGGCACCCCAATCCAAAGGGTTTCGCAGATCATGACCTGGACTTGGAAACTCCCAGGCTGTTCACGGATTTATATTATTACCACTATATTTTAAACATGGCACGGATTGGACTCCAATTGGGCAGCATGAACCTGGCCCATTCAGTCCGTGCGGATGTCCGGGACTTCTACACGGAATCTGTTGCGTCAACAATGAGGTACTATAACAGGTTTTCTGAGATAATGCTGGAAAAGGGAATTTATATCCGGCCCCCTGTCACTAATACTTTCAAGGAAGCAGATATAGTAGAAAAACAAGACTTTTTACGCGGATTTTTGGGTGAACGAAGACCACTGCTTGAATTAGAGATAGATCACCTTTTCTTCGGGATAAGAAATAACGTGATCGGAGGAGCCTTAGCAACCGGTTTTCATCAGGTGGCCAGATCGGATAAGGTCCGGGCATACCTGGCCAGGGGTGCGGAGATCGCTCAAAAACATGTAAATATATTCAGTAAGGCTTTGCAAAAGGAAAATCTTCCGGTTCCGATGCACTCCGGGGTATTGGTCACAGACTCAACCATACCGCCGTTCTCTGATAAATTAATGATACAGCACATAGTAGTATTAATCGAGATCGGCATTGGCAACTACGCGACTGCCATGGCATCCTCCCTGAGGCACGACCTCAGTGTGAATTTTTTGCGGCTGATGGGCGAGGCTGCCAACTATGGAGAAGACGGGGTAAACATCATGATTGATAACGGCTGGTTTGAGGAGCCGCCCCGTAAAACAGACCGGCGGGAGCTGGCAAAGGAACAGGTACATTAGAGTCCACAATGAAACCAACCTGCTTCATGGCACTCGGCAGCCATTAAGCGTGTCAAAAGAACCGTCCCCTTGACACGATCGTGTCAAGGGGACGGTTCTTTTGACACGATCCAAGTCATGAGACTGACCCCATTATATTGGGGCCGGGCTGCACCGATTCGAGCGGTATAAATTTATAACTGGTCTGGCTGTTAAATTCCATAAAAAGGACCTTCGGCCTGCGTACCAGTTCCTGTTTTAAGTTGGTCAGGCGGGCCAGCGCGCCTGGATTCAGGAAATACTTGTCACCGACCACCTCGTGGTAGCCCAGGTGCGCGTGCGCGCCCAGGGTGAAATCCGCCTCCGTCGAGATCACGTCGGAAATCAGGGTGCAGGGAACCTTCTCGGAGAAGGCTCTGGGTAAAAGCATGCCGTGGGTCACGTGGAGCGCTATATCACAGCGCTGCTTTTTAACCATGTAATGGTTTTTGTTTTTTTGCCGGTCTATGCCGCCGTAATAGTGCTGGCCGCTCAGCTGCAGGACACAGCTGCCGTCAGCAAGGCAAGTCCTCTCACCGGGCTGAAGCAGGTTGATCAATCCCTGCCTGGCCAGGCTGCCGATGGCGGTAGATTCAAGGCTGTCCAGACGCTGTTCGATAAGGTCGTGGTTACCGGCGACACAGTATACAGGCAGGTCCAGTTCTTTCAAAAACCAGCGGAAAAGGTCAAGTGACCTCTGGTCGGGCCGGGGGTTGTCAAAAATATCGCCGCCGTGGATAATGAAATTAACCTGGAACTGCCGGCAGAGATCTAAAACCTCAGCAAGCTTGAGGGAAATTGCATTAATAAAATCATCCCTGCGGTTTTCAGGAACTCCACTACGTATATGTGTGTCGGCAAGATAAATCAAACGCATAAAGGACCCCCCGCCAGCGTTAACACATATTTTCAATCCGCCACGAACAGGTTAGTATATCGACCGGCCTGTATCCACCCTTTTCTCGTCGTCGGGTCCCAGTGACACAAAAAGCTCCTTAAATTTTTCGAAATCCTCCAGGCACATCAACTCCGTGTGGGAATAAAATATTCTCCCGGCGTTGTTCATCGCCCCCCAGGTCAGTTTAACGATATCCTTGTTAACACCTTTTTTGGACTCTGTTTTTGCGAACAATTTTATGGACATGTCTCAGCACCTGAAAGCCCTGATTTGGTTTCCAATTACATTATATCAAGTAAGAAAGGCCTTTTATCATTAATTTTATTGCTTTCCCGATTTTACCATGGCCCGTTTTAAAAAGCTGTCAAGCTTGACAATAAATCTTTCATGGGTGCCTTTGCCGATTTGTTCCGCGTCATCCCACGCCTCAAATTCAAAAAGAAGCCTCTTCCCATCAATTTCAGCCAGAGTGGAGCGGACAACCACGTTCATGCCCACCGGCGTCGCCGCCATGTGTTTTACCTCAAACCTCGTGCCGACAGTTGTCATGCCCTCTTCCAGGTACGGCAGGACTGATTCCAGCGACGCCTTTTCCATCAGGCCGATCATCGCCGGTGAAGCGTATACGTTTACCACGGTATTGCCATAGGCTACCGCCGTGTTGAGATCGGTTACGACATCCCTGGCCTCGCCCTTGATACCCACTTCTAATACCTTGGCCATATTTTCCCCTCCCCTAAATAGTATTTTATTGTTAATTAATTCATGCTTTATTTAGAAAAACCTTCCGTTTTCTGAAAATTTGCCTGTTCAAAAAAAACGGTTTTTGTTAATTCCAATTATGTGATATTCTGGTCCGCCTGGCATATCCTATCAATATAAAAACAAGAGATGAGTGGCCCTGGCATGCTCCTTTTAAATTATGAAGCGTCTGAAATAATATTAATAATCCTCCTTTTCCTGGGGCTTTTCGGACGGTCTAATATAATTGTCACGTCTTCCTGTATCCTTCTCTGTGTCAAGTACTTCAACCTGGACCATGTAATCCTGCCCGTGCTGGAAAAACGCGGTATTGAAATAGGGCTGGTTTTATTAATGCTGCATATCCTCACGCCGATTGCTACAGGCAGGCTCACCAAAGAAGACATGTATTCCTCTGTTTCACTTAAAGGCCTGCTGGCCCTGGCGGCGGGAGCTCTGGCAACCAAACTGAACGGGGACGGCCTGAACCTGATGAACACAAGCCCTGAGATTATATTCGGACTGACCGCGGGCAGTGTGACCGGAATTCTTCTGCTGCGGGGCATGCCCTGCGGGCCGGTTATGGCTGCCGCGGTAACAGCGGTATTCTATAGTATATTTAGTTTTTTCGTTTAAGCTGCGCCTACATTGCTCATTAATTTCCCGTGCCATGCCTGGATACCGTCATTGTAACCACGCGAAAAAATTATTAAGGCTGCTGAGTAAAAAAATCTCTCTCAACAGCCTTATTTTTATTAGTGCCCTATGTTAATACCAGTGCCTCAGCGACTGCCGCTATACCTTGAACTATTGCTGCGCGAGCTGTTTTTACTGTCATACCTGTTTCTGTTTTCGTTGTCATTATTGTTTTGGTTGTTTTCGTTGTCGCGCGTGTATTGATTGTTTTCGCTGCCCGGTTTGTTCTCGTTGTCATACTTGTTTTGTTTATCTTCGTTGTTTTTACCTTTTTCACTGCCCTGACCGCGCTGAGGACCGGTTTTTATTTTTATATTATTATTGCGGCGCTCGGCGTATAAACCCTTTTTAACAATTCCGGCCCCTTCTCCTTTTTCAAGGTTATATTCCCTGACGTCGCCGCTGCCCTCGCCGATCAGGTTAACGATAGAAACTTTATTTTCTCTTTCAATCTTGTCAAACCTAATTGTGCCTATTTCACTCACGCTCACCGGCAGGCTTTTTTCAAAAGTCTTCTTTTGCAAGAGCAGCCTCCCTGTTGAGATCCCCGACTCTACGGCTTCCTGGCGCATTTCGGGCTCGACTGCCTCAATTACCACTTCAGACACGACACCACCCGAATCCATGGAGGTCTTAATGGCGTTATAAACATGTTCCAGGTCCACCACAGGATTACTGTCTTCATTAACTGTCAGCGTGGTCAGGATGACATTGCTGTCGTCCGTCGTTAAATATTTGTCTGCGATAGCTTGAGTAACGATTATTTCAACAGCCTGCTCCAGGTCACAGCCCTTGACCGTGACCTGCGACAGGATTTTTTCCCCGTCACTGTTCAAGCCGCTGCAGGACACTACTTTACCTTCATCGGATATAGCCAGCTCGATACTGGGGTTAATGTCCATAGTCAGGTAGGCGACTGCCTGCGGGGTACGGCCGATATAAAGCTGGCTTGTTAGAAAAATAATCAGAAAAGAAGCGGCAGCCATCAAATACCTTAAATAAGGTATTCTTTTTCTTCGGCCGGCAAGGCTTATCTCCTGGCCGATCCTGATACCGCCTCCTTTGGGGAGCGGCACTTCTACGAAATCACCCGCCGGGGTGACCGCTATACATGACCGGCCTTCAATTTTAACTATCATTCCACGCTCTTCCACCATAACAGACCCCCCTAACCCTGGACCGGCAGCTTTAAGTATGAGCTCAGGTACAAATATTCCCTTTGATTATATATAAGAAGTGCAATCGCTATAATGTACTTGCGGCCCCTTTCCATGGTCTTGCGGCTGATCCCGGTAAGCTTCTCCAGTTCCGCCAGCGGCAGTTTTTTACTATCGTTAAGTTCTTTGAACAGTCTTTCGTTTTTTGTTAATTCTACCGCGGCTGTCATTAAAGAGTGGCGCGTATCACGGTGTCGCGGCGAGCATTTGACCAGATCCCTGAACGACACGTTATATTCGTTAAGGAGTACTTCAAACTCCTTGATTTCTTCTTCCCTCTCCCTGGCAGCCATGTCTGAAAAGTATGTTTCCCATGACTTATTTAAACCCAGGGTCTCCGATTCATCTATGCTGGTCATCAGCGGGACCTGGGCGGCAGCTTTCCTGACCTCCCGCCGCTGGTGATCCTTAAGCCTGCTGAGAATTACTATCCTGGCATATGCCAGGAAGGGTACTCCTGTCTCCTCGCGAAAGCGGTCTATCGCCTCGTTCAGAGCGATCAGGGCCACAGCAAGCTCGTCGTCCCTGCCCCATTCCAGGACCCGCCCTGAAAATTTACAGGCCATTTTGTAAACAAAAGGCTTATAGTTCTCCAGGAAATCTTCTCTGGCCGGGCGGTCTCCCTGTTTGATCTTTTTAATTTTTTCGTCTACAACCTGCACAGGGTACAAACATTCACTCCCCTTAATGCCGGAAACCACCTCTTTCTCGTTTTACAAGCAGGGGCCGTTTGGGGACCGCTCCTTTTCTTATAATACGAAAATAGTGGCGTTTTTTGGGGGCAGAATTTAAATTTTTTTCTAATCTGCGTACCAGATGTAAATCCAGTAAAGAGCGGCGATAACAACAAGTCCGTATTGGGCTTTATTGCCTCGCCAGCCTAAGAACCTGTTCAATACAATGGGGATGATAACAAAAAAAATAATTGAGGCTATCAGCGTGTCAGACATCATTCTCACATCTCATTTCTCACGTCTCAAACGGTGTGTCCCAATTCCTTTAATATAGCTTTAATGCAGCGTCCTGAAAATAATAATCTGGGCTACAAAAATAGCCGGCACACCCAGGCTGAAGAGCAACTTGTTTGTTTTGTGTTTAAAAATATGCATCCCCAAATAAACGCCAACAGATCCGCCCGCGACGGCTAAAAGGAGCAGCCTGCTTTCAGGGACCCTGTATCTGCGGGCGCGGGCCATGGCTTTGTCATACCACATTATCAAAAAACCGGTAATATTAATCGCCAGTATATAGATGATCAAGATTTATGCCCTCATTATGCTAAAGTACTATACCCATCCCATGCATAGAAGAATTGCTTTATGCCCAGACTATGTCCATGGGAATAATAGCTGTACATGGCGGGCTGGACACCAGCCGGGATAAACAGTATCTGGAAATTCTTCAGGATGCGGCCCTGCAGGGGCATGGACTCCTGGCCAAAAGCCGCGTACAGGCGCTGGAAGCAGTGCTGCGTATCCTGGAGGAATCGCCAAAATTTAATTGCGGGTATGGATCCGTGCTTAATTTTGACGGTGTTGTGGAAATGGATGCAGCCATCGTCGATGGTGTATTCAGCCGTTTCTCCGCTATCGCCGCCATCCGGGATGTCCATAATCCTGTTTCTGTAGCCAGGGCGCTGATGGAAAAAACCAAAGATGTCATCCTGGCTGGAGACGGTGCAATTAAATTTGCCCGCAAACATGGTTTTCCAACGGCAAACTGCGTTTCCGACGAACAGCTCGACGCCTGGCAGAAGGCCAGGGAAAGCCTTGCCCGCGGGGAAAAACCAACCCAAAACCTGTACACCGGCCTGGCCTATCACGGCGATACGGTCGGGTGCGTCGTCTGGGACGGCGAGGGGCTGGCCGCGGCTTCATCCACCGGAGGCTGTTCACTGAAGACCCCGGGCCGGGTAGGAGATACTCCATGCCTCGGAGGAGGTATATTCGCCTCCAAAACTAGCGCCGTCGTGTGCACCGGTGTCGGCGAAGCATTTATAGAGACACTAACATCGAAATACGTCGATGAAGTGATTGCCGGTGGCAGTGAGCCTCAGCAGGCAATAAAATCAGCCCTCAAGAGGCTGCATGAACTAAAAAAAGCTGAAGGCGGCATCTTGGCCGTTGACGCCCGCGGCAGGGTCGGCTCGGCTTTCAACGCCGGCCAGTTCCCGGTTGTGGTCGTCGTTGACGGCAAACTGCTGGAGGATTACCAGCCGGTCAACTTGCGCCAGGAACTTTCAGTCCACTAACAAAAGCCGTGACTACTCCTTTATTCGATAGCAATATCCCACCTTTTATATCCCTGTTTCTTTCCCAACCAACTAGTCAAGATAACAATGTAGGGCGGGATTTATCCCGCCAAAGATGTGCGGCTGAAGCCGCACCTACAATTCTCAGGTTCCAATCCTGTCAATTTGTTTTAATCCTCAGGTCGGCGGAATCTTCAGGCAGAATATTGTATTTTTCATTCAGCCTGACAAACCAGGCGGCGGACTGTCCCTGGAACAGAAACGCCAGGGAAACCATGAAAGCGGCAGTGACACCGAAAGCGGTGGCCGCAAGGCCGATCGAAATCGCCAGGTTGCGCAGGACGGTGCCGAAAACAAGAGTAACGGAATCCTGCCGGTTAAAGTACCTGCGGCCGGCTTTAATGGAAATCATATAGTTGAAAGCGTAGAAAAACACCCAGACCATCAGGGAAACCAGGAGCAGGCCGGGCTTTGAGACAATGGTATGGGCGTTGGTGCTGATCCCGGTAAAAATAACGTATACCATGCCCCAGGCGCTGAGCGCGGGCAGATAAGGCTTAACGGTGTTTTCAAATTCTTCCCTGGTATATTTTTTCAAAATTATATTGTAGGTGGTTATACCCATAAACAACGGCAGGAAAATTACCATCGAAACAGTCTGGAGCATGGCCAGGACATTTATTTCAATATAACCGCCGACCATAATATACAGGTACCAGGGCGCCAGCAGTGAACCAAAAACCAGGCTGATAACCGTAAGCTTAACAGCAGCCGGAATATTCCCCCTGCCAAAATGAGTGAAAGCGATAGTCATGTTTGAGGTCGGCAGCAGCGACGCGATGGCCAGGCCGGCGAAAAGCTGCGGGTCCCTCAGCAGAAATACCACACCAAGCACATAAGCCAGCAGCGGGACCAGTATGAAGTTAATAACTGACGCGGCCAACAGCAGCCTGGTATGGCTGGTGTTGATAATCTCGTTTGTTTTAAAGCCGATCATGGTGGGATAGATCATAATAAGTACTGTGACCAACAGTATATAGTCTTTTAAAAAGCTGGTGTTTAAATATAAACCCGCTATAAAACCTGTAACAAGCATCACTGGTATGGTCAGGGCTATATTCCGCGACGGGAGAAAAAATAAATTCATCAGCTGCTTCTTCTCTTTTCTCCGGCAATGCGGGAAAATTTCTCCATACTGTTTTTCGGGGGAACATGTATGGCGTCCCGCCTGGACATAACGAGCGTACCCCGGGGACAAGCAGATGCGCAGACACCGCAGCCAATGCACAGGTCCTGGCTTATACAGGGCAGTTCCACACCCTTTTCATCCGGCCGCATGTCTATGGCGCCTATATGGCAGGACCTTGCGCACGTCCCGCACCCGACACACTGATCTTCAGCCAGCCGCGGTATGAAATTGCTTGGATGAGCCATAAATTTCCCGGATTCCCTGACGGCTTTCAGCACTGTGCAGCAGCAGCCGCAGCAGTGGCAGATAAAGGTCGGGTTATTGAGCACATTGTCACCCAGGTGGACCAGGCCGGCCTTCTCTGTTCGTTCCAGGACCCGCAGCAGCTCGTCCACACCAGCCGCCCTGCCTAATCCCCGCCGGACCAACCACTCCGAGGCGCTTTTGCCCAGTGACATGCACACGTCCAGCGGCGCGCCGCACGATTTGCCAAGGTGCTGGGCCTTGTGCCGGCACGAACACATGGAAAGAGCCCCGCCGCCCGATTGGACAATTATTTCAGACGCCCTTTCCCAACTTAAAACCTCGGTCTCCACAGCGGCAGGGATCAGCCTTTCGTATACCATGGTTTTAAACATCTTCGTTTCCCCGCCGGACAATTCATCCCTTACACCGTCGTCTTTAAAATAAATCTCAAAGAGTCCGGCCAGTTCCTTCATATCGACATTTTCATTGGCCCGCATGAAAGTGTACTCGAAAAAACCGATCACCATCGGCGCCAGCATATAAAGGACTGTGCTTCGGCGCGAGATATCCAGCACCAGCCCTTTTTCGGCCATTTCATCCAATATTTTTTTAAGCCTGTTTTCTTCATAACCTGTCGCCGCGGCAATCTTTTCAAGCGGCACCGGGGTTAAAGGGAATTTGCCGCCAACTGAGGCTTCGCTCTCGCTGTATAGCCGGTGGAGAATTTCCAGCAGGGTTTCATTTATTATTACGCCCACCGGGTTTTTACTGAGCCTTTCGGCCAGCGCCCTGTAAACCATGTCTTTGGCGTTTGCTATGTGTCCCATATAATTCTCCCTGCTCATAAAAACTTAGGCTGATTAAAGATTAACACATTAAAACATTTTAGCCAAATATTTTATAGCCTCATTTTCCACCCTATTAAATCGTTAATAACACCTGAGCGGCATCGGGCGTCAAATTATGGCGGTTGATGCAAAACAAAAACCGCCTTGGGGCGGCGGTTCCAGAAACCGGTTCCTCCGGTTTATTCTACTTTCTATCACCCTAGTTGGTCCATCAGCTCAATGTGAGTGTTCAGCAAGCTTTTAAGTTTAGCCCTCAGGTCGCTGGCGGCATTTTGGTCAGTGGCCGTTGACAGCATTTCTTTAACCGAGTTAATGTTTTTCTGTGTATTTTCAATAGCTTCCAACAGTTCAACTCTGTTCATAATCATAAAACACACCTCCTGCGTTGAATTATTTAGCTTTTTTAAAGATACCACAAAATGATTATATTTTGAATTAAAAAATAATTTAGAATAAATAAAAAATTTAGACCCCTGGTCTTGTGAACCAGGGGCCCGGTTTAACTGATATGTCCCATCTGTCCCATCTGTCCCATTTGTCCCGTTTGACCCATTTGCCCCATGTTAGCGGGCTGGAATGTATTGATCATCGTGCCTGTTGTCATTTCTTTCATCGTCGGCACCTGGTAATATCCTTTTTGGTTCATATAATTCCATACCTCATAAGCCTGCTCGGAGCAGTTGATAGCGCCTTGCTGCACCATTCGCCTTAAATAAGGATCTGCAAATTCAAGAGAGGCTGTCATCTTAAGCGTAGCAGATGATTTATGGAATCCCAGCATCCCGCTTGAAATATCCCTGTCGTCAATCTCATCGGGTGAAACATTTGGCGCTACGGGGCCCGGGTGCCGCAGACCATACGAAGGGCTGACGTTGCCAACTCTGCGGTAGGGGACAGCTTCACCCCTGCCCCGCTGGCTGGTGGCATTGACCATATTGTTGTATTCCTGGTGTGCGAAATTAATTTGGTTGTCCAGGATGTTCCTCAGCTGGGGGTCTTTCACATGGGGGCTGTACAGCTGCAGCTGGTTAATGCCGTCGATGGTGTGCGTGAGGACCTCGTGTAATTCCATTGTTTCATGGGCGCCAAGGTTAGCCGGCATAATATCCCTCCTATTTTTTTTATGCCAGTATTATGCTGATTATCAGATATTGTTATTCAGAAAACTTTTGGCTCCCACAGCTCGAAGTCGATGTATTCAGTATTGGGGTAACCTTCAGAGTCACACTGAAATACATACCGGTAAAAATCCTCCATACTGTCGAACCTGGCTCCGTCTTCCAGGCTTGATACCGCTTTCCCGCCGCTGTCGTACCTAAACCTTTCCGGACTGCCTGATATGGGGTGGGCCTTAAAAATCAGTTCCTGTCTTTTTGACTCTTTGAAAAAGTTGTCCAGGTTTTCCAGAGTGTGAAAACGTATGAACCGCTGCCTGCTCAAGTTTTTTCCCGCCCTTTATTTATTTGAATATAATTACCCGCCTTTATGATAACCAGGTTTACCTTTTGAAATCCTTACTCACCGTTTTAAGCTATAAAAATATTAGGGCCGCGTCACCGTCACGCTCCACCATGGGGTAGCCGGCCAGGTCCCCGACCAGCTGAAACATCGCCCTGTCTTTTTGCTTTGCCTCCACCATAATAACAATATCATTATTCAATTCACGTGCCAGCTTCAGAAACGGGTAGAGGTCGTCCGGGTTTACAAAATCATGGTGGCTGCGGAAGTCAGCCGCGCTTTTAGGGCTGGAGATGTGAAACTTCGGAGGCAGGCCGGCAATATCCCAGGTTGAGAAGACTGCAGGCAAAATTTCGGCCAGGCTTTCCCCCTCGTTATTGCACTTATAATGGTGGATATCCAGGACCATGGGCAGTGATAACGCGCCGCACAGATCCAGCACTTCTTTCGCGGTGAAAGACTTGTCGTCGTTCTCGACAGCTATCCTGTCCGCCATATGCCGGGGCAAGCGACCCCAGTTTTGTTTGAACCGTTCCAGCGCGTTCTTTTTATTACGGTAAGCGCCCCCGGTGTGGATAACAAGCCTGGCCCTGTTATCCAGGACCATTGCGTCAAGCAGGCGACAGTGGTGCCCGAGGTCTTTCAGGGAAGCCTGGAGGATTTCTTCCGCAGGCGAGTTCAGTAGAGTATAGTGATCAGGGTGAAAGGAAACCCTGATTTTATTTTCCTTTACAAGACTGCCGATTGTCTCCAGCTCTTCTTTCAGGTCTTTTATATAGTCCCATTCCGACAGCATGGGATGGGTGGCCAGGGGAATAATTTTGGATGAAAAACGGTATACCCGCACCCTGTGTGCCCTGTTATGCCTGAGCAGGCGCAGCGTGTTGAGCAGGTTTTCGCGGGCGGTCCTCCGCACCCTGGCTAAAGCGGCCGCCTCGTCATTCTCAGCGAGCTTGCTGTATGTCTTAAATGTAACTGTGCCCGAAGGGGAAGCACTTTCAAGAATAACGGACATTGCCACGTAACCGAACCTGATATGCAAACCGGCGCCCCCCAGTTTTGACATATATTTTCGTAATAATGGGCTTCATATTTTATTGGTAAAGTTTATTCTGCGCCCTTTGCCCGGTCAATTATCCGCTGGGCCGCTGAAAAAGATCCCGGTACTTTATAAAAATGGGTGTAGCGGTTGAACAGGTTTTCAATAAACAGCACCTTGGCCCGGTCCGAGGCATAAGGCTCTAAAAGCACATTTTTCAGCTCCTGCAATAAGCTTTTAAGCAGTTTCTCATTTTCAGACATGTATCCACCACCTATAGAAAATACCTCCTGTGGGAGGTATTATAGCAAACATATGTTTGGTTGGTCAAGTACGCACGCCGGAGATCCAAATGCCGATGAGCTTAAAAAAACTTTTTCCACCACGGCAGTTGGCCATTTTTATTTTTTTGGTTTTCCTGAAAATTATTTTCTTTATCATCAAACATCTGGTCGTATGTTTCTTTGATACGCTGAAAAGGGTCAACCCTGGCGTAATTGCTTTTTTCCTTCTGCGGGGCGTCCTGCACAGCTGTTGGTTCTCCATATTCACTATTTAATATTTTATCGTAGGTGTCCCGGATGCGCTGGACCGGCTCATCCCGCCGCGCTTCCTCCAGTGTGTCGATATTGTTTTTAATATCGTCTTCATAGTTTATTCTTTTTTCAAGACCTTCTTTGATACTCCGGATCGGTTCGTCCCGCAGTTCGTCTTCCAGGGAACTGATGCTGGCCTGGGCATGGTCTTCATTGTCCAGCCTCTTATCATAGCTGTCTCTGATCCGCTGGACCGGATCTTGCCGCAGGTCGTCCTCCGCTGGATCAATGCTGAGCTCAGTATTAAATTCATGATCCAGTTTTTTGTGGTAACCGTCCCTGATATGTTGGACAGGATCTCTTTCCAACGCTTCGTCCAGGGCGTCCCTGAATAATTTTGCCAGGCCGGTCCGCACTTTTCTTTTGGGCCCGTTATCTCCGTTCATACCCTCAATACCTTCCGCTAGAAAATGTAATCAGTGGCACAGTGATGTTTATTTCTTTATTATGTTCCCAAATTCCTGCCATTTATATTCGTTACCGCCCGCCGCTCTCATCTATTCTGGTATAATTTTAAAAATTATTGTGACAAAACCTGATCACCAGGGTATTTTATCCATGTAATCACCTCGGAGTATGGGCATGATCTTTGTCTTCAGCGGCTCTGACAAATCTTTAACCTTCACGTCGTCTATTCTTAAAATATCTATAGTGTCGACCTTTGCTTGTTGTGCCAGTTCCCTGGCCGTAAGGCCCTGGTTTTTCCGCAGTTCCTTTACTGTCTTGTTTTTTAAGCCAAACCCAAAAATACAAACCCCTCCATTATTAAAGACTGGTTTCAAGTGCGCTCTATACCTATTTTACCAAAACCGTCAACAAACCAGGCGGGAAAATGTTTTACCTCAGCCTCACCGCCATATACTCTTCTCGAAAGCGCCAGAACAGCCTTTACCGCGTGGCTGTTAATACCGAATGGCACAAAATGCTCCTTGACCCTGTCGAGCCTGCATTCTTCAGGGTCTGATATAACCGCCAGCGCCCTGCAGGCTAGCGGCCGGACAGGATATATCAGGCAGGTGTCAATGTCGGATAAAAATGGACAAGGTATTTGCTTGGCGAAATATTCCTCCTGCATACGTCCGGCGATAGCACCAACAGTTTCCACCAGTGATAAATAATCATTTTTGTGTTCGCATATCTTTTTGAAGAATAAATCCCGCGTATCCGCGCTGAAAGCGCTTTCTATATGTTCTCCGGCCAACCGGCTTTCGAGCGTGCTGGCCCCGACATAGGGGTAGCAGCAATAGCTGCAGCCTGCTTGGCAGGAGTAATAAGGAGAAAAATATTTCTGTACCCCTTCATATAAATAATACAGCTGCCGCAGCATCTCCAGGGCATTTTTTTCATTAATGCCCCTCACCCGGGCGGCTTCAACCAGCAGGAGCATATATTTATCGAGTGCAAGCCTGGCTTCTTCGACAGGGTAATACGCTTGACGCCCCTGGTAATTTGTAAAGGCGACTTCTTGTACTGCTCCCAGACAGCATCTTTTATATTTCCTGCCGCTGCCGCAGGAGCACGGATCATTTCTTCTCGGTTGTTCCCGGACCATGCTCATTGGCCTCCTCCCCTCCACATTACAGCCGGCCATTAACCTGCCACAGGGCATTAATCCGTCCGGATCTTTCTTAATGCCCTGCCGTTTTTTCACTATTTCGACAACACCTGGTTACTCCCTGGAAAATTTTTACGACAAATAGCGACATAAAAATCATGTTTTTTTATGCCTCGATTAAGGTCCCGGATAAATCCAGGACCTTCGTATAATAAAAAATTAGTAGAATATACTAATTTACTCCCTGACAAAAGTAAGGTATAGTACGAAATATATAAATAGATTTGGCCAAAATAGTAATATTATGGTGATTGTTTTTGTAGAGGGCGGTTACCGATGAAAAAACGCATTATGATTGTCGATGACAGCAATTTTGCCAGAATGATGCTGAAAAAAATTCTTACCGGCCAGGGTTATGAAGTGGTTGGGGATTACGGAAACGGTATTGACGCGGTAGCCGAATATCAGAGGCTGAATCCGGACCTGGTCACACTGGATATCGTAATGCCTGAAATGGGCGGCAAAGAAGCCCTGCATAAAATATTATCCATGGACCCGCAAGCCAAAGTAGTTATTGTCAGCTCCCTGGATGTAAAAGAATCTATTTTAGGAGCACAGGACTTCGTACTTAAGCCTTTTACCAGGGAACGACTGCTGCAGGCTGTTGAAAAAGCATTATCCAGCCCCGCAGACACACCTGCTTTTACTGTTTAAAAAGCGAAAATTTATCTTAAATAACAGGTTAAAGAACGGCAGGGAGCCCGCACTGCAAATTGCGGGCTCCCCTTTTTGGTTTAAGATAAGGTTTAATTATTTTAAGTCTTAGTTCTAATAGCACCACCATCCTCGTATGTTTTGCTTGAATTTATATATTACTAGTCTTCTTCCCCGGTATCATTATCGGTGTCGGTGTCAGTGTCCGTATCTGCATCATCGTCGGTATCACTGACGGTATCATCGCCGGTATCTGTGGTGTCACCCGTCTGGCCACCGGTTTCAGCGTTTATTTTGGCTATTATGACTGCCATCTCCGCCCTTGTAATCCTGCTGTTAGGATTGAATTTACCGTCCGGAGTGCCGGAAATAATACCTTCGTTGTAAAGGGCCAGAACATAACCTGCGTCTTCAGGTGATATTAAGATTCCGTCTTTAAAGGGAAGAGTCGATGTGTCCGCCGGTGTGAGGCCCATATACTTGGCGATAATAACTGCCGCATCGACCCTTTCGCACTGCTTATGTGAATGGAAGCGGTTTATGTTAATAGCGCCTTTGTAAACTGCTTTTTGGACAGATTTCTTGGCCCAGCCGGGAACATCGCCAAGTTCATCTTCCTCTAAATCCAAATCTTCCTCTTCAATCCCTTCCTCAGTAATTCTATCCACCAGCGAAACGGTCTCCAACTCTGTGATCGGGTCGTCCGGCCGGAAAGTGCCGTCATCGTATCCCGCAAAAATACCAAGCTCTGACATCTCAATAATAGTTGATTTGGCCCAATGCCCTTTAACGTCTTTATACTTGTTTTCTGTTACCGCTCCTTTATTTCCCTTAATACTGTTAGTTTGATCTTTTAATTGTCGTTTTGCTTGATTTTCGATTTGATTTTCAGATTGTTCTTCATTCTTTATTTGCTGAACAACATTTTTACTTTTCCCCTTGCTCTCTCCTCCTGGCTTAGCCCATGCGGCTCCGGTAAACAAAACACCAATCAGTGCAAGTGAAATAACCAGGGACACTAGCCTTCTCAATCCCACCATCTCCCCTTATTTTTATCTAATATTAATTTTAACTGTGCTGATTTTTTTTACAGGCAACCATATTTACATTTTTTCTGGGACTATGGTCTCAATTTAATTGAAGGACTAATGCGCCCGCATCGCCATCCAGCAAGGTTTAAGGTTTATTTAGAAAGGTAATATTAAAGGCCTGTAGAATTTATAGAGTGACAATTAATTTTTTAAAAGTGGGGGAATCAAAATGCCTGACGCTTTTTCCGCAGACGTGGTCAAGGCAGCTTTCATTCGCTCGGACGGAGAGTGTGAATGCACAAAAAGTAACCATAAGCACTCGGGAAGATGCAATAAGTTAATGACCTACCATATGAGGGGCATGTCTCTGCCCGGTGGTTGGGAAACTTGTCGGGTTAACCCTGAGAGACCGCCTGATGCAGGCAATTGCCGCATATTATGCATGGATTGTTATACAGCCGGTTAAAAAAACGGCCGCCCTGTTAGGTGGCCGTTTTGATTTAGGCGGGATGTTTTGGACAAGTCTCACAGACAAAAACCTCGAGGCTGATGGGTATCTAAACTCATCATTTTTTCAAACTCGTCATTCAAGATTTTCCATGCAGTAGCAGCATTAAACATTAAATGTCCCGTTTATCGATCAACATACTGTATTTTTACTATTCCTTTGCTGCAAACTTATTTTCAAAAAAGGAGCTATCAGAGTAGCACAATAACCAAGAAACTTTACATCTAATTCATCATAGGCATTAACCTTTTGACAATCTAAGCTTAAAACACCGTAAATTTCTTCTCCCATTAAAATTGGAACACAGATAATTGAAGAGTATATTTTATCTTGCTTACGTGTAAAATACATTCCTTTTGCTTCTATTGAATCAATATCCTTCAAATGATATTCTTTTTTGCTATTAAAAACATAACCTCCTAAACTTGATGATTTTGGCAATGATAATTGCTCAGAATCATAAGTATTAAACCAACCTGAATTTTCAAAAATTACCAGGTTATTGGGATCTTTTTCATCCTCTACAAGAATGGCAATCCTTTTAGAACTATCATCATTTATAAGGCAAGAAAGTATTGTCGAAAGTACAGTAGTATAAACCTTGATTTGCTTCTTCAAAAAATTCTCGATTCCACCATAGCATATATACATATTTAATTCCTTTTTAATTAAATCTAATTCCTCCATCATTCTGGATTTTCGCTCAAGAAGTTTTTGTGATTCACTATAAAGATGGTGTGAAAATTTATCTTCCGAAACCACTTCAAGTGCTTTCGTTAAATCTTTTGATAGTTTGTCCAAACCCTTCTCACTGGTATCATAATAAATGGTATTAATATCAGTTATATCAAATGGCAGCACTTCACCAATTTCACAAATTTGAATTACAGGTTTACTTACAGCATAACTATATCCCAACTCAAACATAATATTTGCTTTAAATCCTGTTAAATTTGCAACTACTAAATCGCAACTGTTAATTTCGTCAAATACTTTTTTAATCGTTGAACCTAAGCAATAATTCTTATGCGGCCATTTTACCTTATACCCGCTTTTTTTTAGAGTAATATTTATAGGATCCTCTATTAGTTCTAATTTATTCCATTCTAGTGAATTGACTTCTCCCATTGCAGTAATTATAAAACAGCTTTTAAATGTATCTAACATAAAATCCCCCCCAAAGATTATTTCTTTGGATCTATTAATTTTCCTCTTAATTGGCTTATTTTATTAAAATTCCAACCATTCGCTGCTTATGCTGGAAGGATTAAGGAGGCGGCAGTCGAATAAATGGTAAAAATAGCTATAACTGGAGGCTCTGATGATAGCCATTGTAAAAAGCACCGCCCTCCACGGCCTGGACGGCCAGGTGGTGGAAGTTGAGGTTGACGTTTCAAACGGCCTGCCTTCCTTTGATATAGTAGGCCTGCCCGACGTCTCGGTCAGGGAATCAAAAGACCGGGTCCGCGCGGCCATAAAAAACTCCGGCCTGGAGTTTCCGGTGAGGAGAATAACTGTTAACCTGGCGCCGGCTGACGTAAAAAAAGAAGGTCCCGTTTACGATCTGCCGATTGCAGTCGGGATCCTGGCCGCTACCGAACAGCTGACACCTGATCAGTACGGGCGCTTCGCATACCTGGGTGAACTATCCTTAAACGGTTCGCTGCGCGGTGTCGCCGGGACGCTGCCCAGCGTCCTGGCGGCTGTGGGAGCATCCATGGATGAAATCGTCGTCCCTGCGGAAAATGCCGCTGAAGCGGCACTGGTTGAAGGGGCGAATATTTATCCCGCCGTCAGCCTCGCGGAACTGACCGGTTTTTTGCGGGGTGAAATCAACATACCACCATATGTTTTGGACCTGGAAGATTATCTAAGGTCCGCACCTTTTGACTGGCCGGATTTCGCTGACGTGAAAGGACAACAAACCGCCAGGCGATCTCTCGAGGTGGCCGCTGCCGGCTCGCACAACCTGATCATGTTCGGCAGCCCGGGATCGGGCAAAACCATGCTGGCTCGCCGCCTGCCCGGCATCATGCCGGACATGACTTTCCAGGAATCTATAGAAACAACCAAAATCTACAGCCTCGCCGGCCTGCTGACAGCGGACACACCGCTGGTTAACCGGCGGCCTTTCAGATCACCCCATCACACCGCGTCTACCATCGGCCTGGTCGGCGGCGGCAGGAATCCCCGGCCGGGAGAAATCAGCCTCGCCCACAACGGCGTACTATTTTTAGATGAAATGCCTGAATTTCAAAAAGACGCGCTGGAAGCCCTCCGCCAGCCTCTTGAAGACGGTATTGTGACAATATCCAGAGCCAGCGCTTCTCTTACATACCCGGCCAGGTTGATGCTGGTGGGAGCGCTCAATCCCTGTCCCTGCGGCTATTTCGGCGACCCAATGCGCGAATGCACGTGCACACCCCACCAGGTGCAGAAGTATATTTCCCGCCTGTCCGGGCCGCTTTTGGATAGGATCGATATTTGCATCGAAGTGCCAAGGCTGCCTTTCGAGGAAATCTCTTCAAATGAAAAACCGGAGGGCTCGGCGTCTATTAAAAAACGGGTGGAAGCGGCGCGGGAACGCCAGCGGGAAAGGTTTATGAATGAAGATCATAAAAGATGCAAGGCCCCAACATGCAACGCTCAAATGGGGTCGAAAGAAGTACGTCAATATTGTAAAATGACTAAAGGAGCACAAAACCTCCTTAAAGGGGCTTTTAGCAAATTTTCCTTGAGTGCAAGGTCCCATGATAAGATTTTGAAAGTCTCCCGTACCATAGCTGATCTGGACGGTTCGAAGCTCATAGAAGAATTTCACCTGGCTGAAGCCATCCAGTACCGCTCCCTGGACAGGATTTATTCATACTATTAGCAAAGAAAATTTAAATGTTATTTTTTTACCAGAAGAACAGTGCTTCTAAACATATTTCTCTGCCGGGATCCCCTGTTCTAACTATTATTCCGACTTTAAACCTTTCAGAGAATCGGCCCTTGCCCGGAGACAAGATAACGTTTGGTAGCGATTCTTGCAACATACTACCTTATCCCTACATATCTTACCCCCAATTAATATTTATACATTTTGGTCTGCAATTTTCTTTCCTTTTCCAACAAACCAAAATGCTAAACTGTTACTCCTGTTAGTCCGGCTATATGAGGCAGCGTGGTTCTCACCCGGGTCCAATTCCCAATCGAGGCCCCCTCTTTTTGCATGAGATAGCTCAGTTAATAGCGGTGCTTAAAATTTGCATTATTGAAAATAATAAAAATCATAATTGACTTCTTCAAAGGGATCTAAAACATGCCGTTTATAAACTTGACACTTGTAGTAATACTGATTGCGGCTACCGCATTTTTTGTGGCTGCTGAATTCGCCATTGTTAAGGTGCGGGACTCCCGTGTCGAGCAGCTGATTCAGGAAGGAAACAAAAAAGCTTTGGCCGTCCGCAAAGTAATCCATAACCTGGACGGCTACCTTTCCGCTTGCCAGCTGGGTATAACCATAACCGCGCTGGCCCTAGGCTGGATAGGAAAGCCTGCCGTGGCTGACGTTATTGGGCCGGCAATTAGTTACTTGGGCATACCTGTACCTGTAGCGGAAGGGTTGTCCTTTATTATAGGTTTTGCCACCATAACCTTTCTCCATGTGGTCATCGGGGAATTAGCTCCCAAAACTCTCGCCATCCAGCGTGCTGAGTATACAGCCATGTGGGTTTCGAGCCCCCTTATATGGTTTTATAAAGCTCTATACCCGGCAATCTGGTTGCTGAACGGCTCCGCCAGGTTAATCATAAAATTCATAGGGCTGCATACGGTTTCCGAACATCACCAGATTCATTCTGAAGAAGAAATAAGGATGATTCTTTTACAAAGTCACGAGGGAGGCGAAATTACCCAGTCCGAATTACAATTAGCCAGAAACTCCCTCCAGTTCGCCGACCGGGTTGCCAGTGAGATTATGGTTCCCCGTACTGATATGATCTGCCTTTACACTAACCTCAACTGGGAAGAAAATCTAAAAATAATGACAGAGGAAAAATATGCGCGCTACCCTGTTTGTGACGTCAACAAAGACAATATCATCGGTTACATAAATACCAAGGACATCTGTTTCAGCGGGCAGACGGACCTGACTTTAATCCAGATGGAAGGTTTTCTGATGCAGGCCCTGCGCAAGGTCATGATCGTTACTGAATTGACCTCCATCGATGAAATCCTGAAAAAAATGCAAAAAAACCGTGTGCAGCTGGCGGTTGTGGTGGATGAGTACGGTGGTACTGCGGGCCTTTTAACCATAGAAGATATCCTGGAAGAAATTGTAGGGGAGATCCAGGATGAGCATGACGAGGAGCGAAACACCATTGAAGAACTGGAGGACAACAGGTACTCCATTGATGCCAGGATACCCATAGCGGACTTCAACCGGCAATTTGAACAGTGCTTGAAGGCAGATGGTGTTTTTACCCTTGGCGGTTGGTTCCTGGATAAGTCTCATAAAAGGCCGGAATTGGGGCAAAGTTTAGTGCACCAAAATTTAAGGTTTACTATAATTGAATACGAGAAAAACACTATCCGTCGTCTGGAAATTAATTTTCTAAAAAAAGAAAACTCCGGGTAAATCCACCGGAGTTACATTGCATACTGATTCCATTTTTACTAAATCGGGCTACACGGCCTGACCGGCCTGTTCCTTTACAACCACCTGGACCTGTCGAATACGCAAGCCCTTGACCTCAACCACTCTCAGTCTGTGCTCAGGCAGTTCGACAACATCACCAACACGGGGACGCTTTCCCAGTTTTCCAAATACAAATCCACCCAGGGTATCATATTCTTCCTGTTCGCCAACCGGCAAATCAAACATGTCAGCAGCATCTTCCAGGAGCATCCGGCCGTCCACAAGGTATGACCCTTCTTTCTCCGGAGTCACCTGGGGTACCTCTTCATCAAATTCGTCCTGAATCTGTCCGACCAGTTCTTCCAGAACGTTTTCCATAGTAACAATACCTGCCGTGCCGCCGTATTCATCAACTACCAGGGCCATATGCTGGTGGTTTTTTTGAAACTCTCTCAGCAGGCGGTCTAAAGACATTCCTTCCGGAACCAACATAATATTGCGCTTGATATCGTCTATTTTGGTACCAGTGTCCAGGCGGAAAACGTCCTTTATATGGACAAGTCCCACAACATGGTCATGATCACTTTCACAAAGCGGGAAACGGGTGTGCCCTGACCGGCGAGCTATTTCCATGTTCTCTTCCAGGCTGTTCTTTTTATCCAGAAATACTACCTCCGGCCGTGGGACCATTATTTCCCTGGCCACCCTCTTTTCAAACTGAAACACGTTTTGCAGCAAGTTCCATTCACTGCTGTCCAGGTGACCACACTTGTAGCTGGCGGAAACAAGCATCTGCAGTTCTTCCTCGCTGTGGCTTTCCTCGTGCTCGCTGGCGGGCCTTACACCCAGGACACGCAGGATATTGTTTGCTGTACCGTTAAAGACGACAATTCCCGGATAAAACAGGTAATAAAACAGCCGCATCGGGGCCGCCAGCCACAGGGTCACGTGTTCAGCCCTCTGAATGGCCAGCGACTTGGGTACAAGTTCTCCAAAAACCACATGCAGGAAAGTCACAAGAGTAAATGCAACCATAAAAGATATGGAGTGTACTGCTGCCGGAGAACTAACACCAAAGCTGTGCATCAGCGGCTCTAAAAGCTTAGCCACCACCGGTTCACCCAGCCAGCCCAGACCGAGGCTTGAGATCGTAATCCCTAATTGGCACACCGATAAATAAGCGTCAATATTGTGAATACACTGCTGGGCGATTTTAGCCCTGCGGTTGCCCTCTGCAACCAACTGTGTCAGGCGAGTCGGTCTTACTTTTACAAAAGAAAACTCTGCCGCTACAAAAACACCGTTCAGCAAAACTAAAAAAAGGGCTAAAAACATTTTAAAAACCAAGAAAAAACTGAATGACGAGCCGTCATCCATAATTATGAAACACTCTCCCCCTATGATCATTTGAGCCTATATACGCTCAGCCTAAATTGACTAAATGGCTATATAATTAGTGACTAATCTATCCCATCCTTTAACCTCTCCACCCTTTCCTGGATAGGTGGGAGGGTGCTGAAAAGCCTCATCAGGGATCCCCCTGATAGCGGGTTCACAATGAAAAGATGGGAAGCCGCGGGATTCACCTGCATTGGGACCCGTTGCGCTCCGGCCTCCAACTTCAACAGGGCGTTAGCCAGACCTGCCGGTGAACCGGCAATGCGGGCGCCAGCGGCATCAGCCAACAAATTCACTGAATATACGCTCCTTAAACTATTTCGAACACATAGCTTGTCTGATAAATATCCAAACTTAAGCCTAATAATTCCTTAAATGGCATATAAGCACTAAAGATATTGTGTTATTTCAGGAGCAATTTCATTGATATACAGCATTATTGAATTAATCAATGCCATGCTTTGTATTAACACCTGTTTTGTCAACTGAGAGGCCTGACTGAATTCCTGGCCGGAAGCAACTGGTTGCAGCTGGATAATTTGCTTTTCCAGTTCTTTAAGCTGCTTCTTGATAAAATCAATACTTATAGTTTCCTTATCAATTTCAATTCCGGTTTCTAACTGGTTGTTGTCCAGCAAGCTTAACCTTTTTCTAATTTCCTCCAAAGTAAGTCTTTTTTTCTTCATGCACTCAATGAGTTTAAGGCGAAATAAGGCCTCTTGGGAATAATATCTGTAATTACTTTCGGAACGCAAAGGATTAAGCAGTCCGAAATTTGTATAATAATCCACGGTCCTCTTGCTGATGCCTGCCAAATCAGCAATTTCACCTATTTTATATTTTATCGACTCCCCAAAATTTAAACCCTCCAATCAGTTTATTTAGCATTATATAACAATAATACAATACAGTCAAACGTTATACTTTTCGGATATTCCTTCCAAGGCTGGGTGATGTGAAAGACTTCCTGTGACCTTCTCTGAACCCTACAATTGAGAAATTGTAATATGCAAATCGAAACTCTAATAATAATGGTTTACGCCTACCGTATGGAATTTTTCTCCCAAGGATCAATACGGGAACAGGGATCCGGTGGAATCCGCTTTGATCGGCACAGAAATACCCTCCAATGACATGCTTTTCAACTATACTTGGGTGGATCATCCGCTCCTTTGACCCCTGCCTGGCTTGTGCAACTCATGTCCTGAATGCAAATCACAAAAAGTAGGTAGTTTTTTAAACACAAAAAGTTGGCATTCCACCTATTTATAAAAGGCGGTCGGCGTCCATCATAATTTGTAATTTGTTGATTTGGCCCCGCCCGCAGGTCGGAATCGAGTTTTGAATAATAATTTATATGGAAATAGCCTTACTCTCATCTGTCTCTAAAACTAATGAACCGGTTCTCGTCTAAATACAAGAACCGGTTCATATTTGGGTCTCTGGTTTCATGAGGCTGTGCTCCTTTTCTCTGCAATAAAGTTTGTAATAACAGGAATTCCATATACGGCAAATATAACAATTAGTACGGCAACCAGCAAATCCATTTTCGCTCCTCCTTTGTAAAAAAGATTTATTCCCTTTTTCCGGACATTTTAATATTCTCTTCTTGTGCCGGTTAAATGTTTATTCTGGTAGTAATTATATAAAGAAAAAATTAAAATAAGATTTCAGAATCATTAAATAATTATTAAATCGAATTTTGTCGCCATCCTTTTAATCCCGCATGGAATTATATCCCTCGCTGTATCTTATAACAGCACTGGCCGCATCAAGTGTAGCCTCGTCGTAAATTCTAAAAAGAAGTTCGGCCCGTTCCCGGTTTCGGTATACTTTCCAGTACCTTGACAGCAGATAATTCTTGCCCTTGTTTTCTATGAAGCCTTTCACATCCTCAACCGGAAAGCCCAAAAATATACCAACTTCATGCGTGCAGGTTAACGCAAACCTGCTTTTTAACAACTGCAGCTTTTCGTCCAAAGTAACAGCTTCCTGATAACCCAAGCTGTTTAAAAAATCAAGGTTGCGGCTATTACCCAGATACCTTTCAAGCATTTTCCGCCTGTAAAAAAGCACTATTGCGATTTCGGCCCCGTCTTTCAGCTCGCAATATTCCAGGTTAAACTCCAGGCATATTTCCTGTTTATAGCAATGCCACAAAGCAAAAAGGTTCTTTCTGCGCCCTGAAAAAGCAATCAGAGAGGACGGCTTCCTGCCTTTAATAGTGGGAGCGGCCCCAAAAGAGATGATGGCTGCAAGATAATCTTTGCCCTGCATCCTGTTCAGGCACTCCAAATACTTCAGTTTAAGCGACGCATCCAAACCATGACCCCCCTGTTATTAAAGCATCATAATAATATGATGCCAGCCTTTGTCCATCTTCTATACTCCCCACTCCAAGGTGAATTTTATGAATTTTAACCCCAGGCAGGTTCTCCCCGGCTAGCCCCGTTTCAAATCTGTTTTTTAGGAGTAACTGCGAAGGAATCGCTGTCTGATTTATCGAATATAATTTAAAAAACCTGTCTGCTTAAAAGGCAGGTTTTACCCTGTAACGAAGCCGGTGTACCCCAACTTTCATTCTACGGGCTAAAAGCTTTACGGACCGCTATTTGCAAACCTATAGAATTAAACGAGGCTTATATATGGAATTATTAGAGGTAAAAAATGCAGACAGAAAAAACAAAAAAATACAGTCTGTACTCATGGCTGTTTTAGCAGCGGCTCTTTATGGCATCAGTTCACCTGCGTCAAAGCTGCTGCTCGTGGATATACCACCAACATTAATGGCTGCGCTGCTATATTTAGGCGCGGGTTTAGGAATGCTGGCGGTTAATCTTTTAAAGTTACTTAAGAAGAAAGAACAATTAGAAGCGAAAATGACCAAAAAAGAACTGCCTTATATAATAGCTATGGTAGTTCTGGATATTGCGGCCCCCATATTTTTGATGCTGGGACTTACTATGACAACTGCCGCAAATGCTTCCCTGCTTAATAATTTTGAAATTGCAGCGACCTCGCTGATCGCGCTGTTTATTTTTAAAGAGGCTGTGGGAAAGCGCTTGTGGCTGGCGATTTCATTCATAACGCTGTCCAGTATAGTTTTGTCGGTAAAGGATTTCAGCAGTTTTTCCTTTTCTATTGGCTCTATATTTGTTTTATTTGCCTGCGTCAGTTGGGGGCTTGAGAATAACTGTACACGTATGCTGTCTTTAAAGGACCCCTTGCAAATAGTGGTTGTTAAGGGATTTGGGTCAGGCGCCGGGGCTCTCATCATTTCAATGTTATTAAAGGAATACAGCAGTAATTTTTTATATATATTCCTTGCCCTGGTATTAGGGTTTTTTGCCTACGGGCTCAGTATATTTTTTTATATTTCAGCTCAAAGAGAACTTGGGGCGGCAAGAACAAGCGCCTATTACGCTGCCGCACCATTTATAGGAGTTTTGATTTCCTGGGTGGTACTGCAGGAAGGTATTACCCAAACGTTTCTAATTGCACTTATGATCATGCTAGTCGGAACATATTTTGCGGTCACCGAGGACCATAAGCATTCACATGTCCACGCTGAAGAGTCGCATGAGCATAAACACAGCCACGATGACGGGCACCACTCTCATACACACTACCCTGAAATAGTTGGAGAACACAGCCATGAACATACTCATGAAGCAATTGAGCACAAGCATGCACATTTGCCTGACCTACATCACAGGCATACGCATTAACAAAACATATCTTTGATTCTAACGTGGTCGCCTTTTTCACCCTGCCTCCTTTGATAACCCGGCCAAATCTCCCTTCCCTGCTGACAAAATAATGTCTGCCGCTGTCCTTACAAATAAAAAAGGCCGCCTTATGGCAGCCTTTCACCTACGGAGCAGCTTTTTTACAGGAACTATATAGTTTTAACGTTTCTGAACATAGCTTCAGCACATTCAACGCATACCATCTTCCCGCGAAAATGTTTGACTTTTACAGCGTTATTACAAAAGACACAAGCAGGCTCATACCTTTTTAAGATAATCTGTTCACCTTCAACAAAAAATTCCAAGGGGTCTTTCTCGTCAATGCCGAAAGTACGTCTTAATTCCATTGGCAAAACTACGCGTCCAAGGTCATCGACTCTTCTCACTATACCTGTTGCTTTCATTTTTACCCCTCCTTAGACAAATTAACAGAATTTTCTATCATAGTGTACCATTTTATTAATAAAAGTGTAAATAGTTTTTTAGTTTGCCATTATTTATTGCGACAAGGGGCAGCCTTCAGCTTCAAGTAAATGACAGCGAGAACCGTCCCCACTGTCGCACTTTGCAATGTTTTAGAAGGCGTTTTTAATGTGTTCCAGATCCTTTATAACATCTTCCCAGTCAAATAAAACAGCTATCACGTCAAACCGGCATCTGCTTTCAGTTTTTCCTTCAGCTTTCAGGAAATACCAGGCCAGCTGCCGTAATTTGTTCTGCTTGTGTTTCGTGACACTTTCCTGGGGCAGGCCAAATTCTAAGCTGCTGTGTGACCGAACCTCCACAAAGACCAATACATCCTTATCCAGCGCTATTAAATCAATCTCGCCTATAGAGCAGGTGTAGTTCCTTTGCAGCACTCTGTAACCAATCTTTTCAAGGTAATGAGCAGCCGCGTTTTCTCCCTTTTGACCCCGCCTCTTTCTCCTGACTGTCATAGCTGCAGGCATTCCTGGACGGGACGGTACCCGGCCCTGTGGATCGGGCAGGGCCCGTAAACAGCCAGTGCCTTCAAATGCTCCGGTGTGCCGTAGCCCTTGTGGCGGTCAAAACCGTACTGGGGATAAAGCTCGTGGTATGAGTCCATCATGTCGTCCCTTGTCACTTTGGCCAGGATCGAAGCCGCGGCAATGGAAGCGCTTAGACCGTCACCTTCGATAATGGGCGTCTGAGGGTATTCCAGCCGGTCAATTTTAAAACCGTCCACCAGTACGTGAGCCGGTTTTACGGCCAGCCCGGCAACAGCCCTGCGCATGGCATTGAGGCCTGCCTGGTGAATGTTTTCTGTGAAAATCTCCTCCACGGAAGAGATGCCGACAGACCAGGCCAGGGCAGTCTCTTTAATCTGGCCCGCCAGTAATTCGCGCCTGGCGGGGGTCAGTTTTTTTGAGTCGTTAAGGTTTACCAGGACGGCGTCTTCAGGCAGGATTACCGCGGCGGCCACAACCGGCCCGGCCAGCGGACCCCGGCCCGCTTCATCAACGCCCGCGACAGGATAATACCCCCCGGCCTTCAGGTCTTCCTCATATAGAAACAGCTTGGCCAGGCGCTTCATTTCAAGTGCCATTACGTTTTCTGCCCGCAATAATTTCATGTATATTTCCCGGACACCCGCCCTGTTATCAGCCGACAGAGCTTGCCTGAAATCAAGGCTGTTTCCGTGAGGACTGCATGCTATCTTTTTTATTTGTCCAATAGTTAAATTAGATATGTCCATACTGCAGACTCCGTTTTCCGTTATAACATTTTACCCTATTCCAGATTTAACAATAATTTCGCCAAAAGATTAAAATCTCCTTGATGCGGATTTGATATTGATATGCATATGGAAAATAATTTAATTGACATCTATATTTCCGCTTGTTATGCTCATTCCAGGGCTTAAAGGACATGCATACGCCATAATGTAAATTTTATACATTATAAAAAGAAAGTAGGCGAAATTTCAATGCAAAACCCATCATTACAGGAAATGCTGGTAAGTTTTCACCAGGAATTTTTGCAGATATCGGTGCGGGAAGACGCCGTAACTTTCGAGACGCCGGGCGAAACAATTTTAAAACAGGGGCGGGAAAAATCGATACCGCTGGTGAGTATTTGTCCGCCCCGGGTTAAAGCCGAAGACTTTTTTGCAACCATGAAGCAAGTGGCCGGCGTTATTAAAAATTTCATGCCTGATCTAGCCGCGGATACAGAGCAGATAGAATCAGCCCTGCCTGTTGAACCCGCTGGACAGGAGGAATTTGCCGCCAGGGCCTTTACCCCCGGAGTGAATTTATTGACATACCTAAAATCAGATGTGCCGCCTGAGACCTTTGGCTTCTTATTGAACCACACTGTTAAGCCGTTCATGCGGCAGTACGCGGTCAATGCAAGCAAATATTTCGACCCCGAAACATGGCTGGAAGGAAACTGCCCTGTTTGCGGCGGCAAACCCACCCTGGCGCTGCTGGAAAAGGAAAAAGGCGGCCGTTACTTGTACTGCGGGCTTTGTGAAGTGAAATGGCGCTTCCACCGCCTGGGCTGCCCTTACTGTGCCAGCCCTGAGTCACACTTTTTTACAGTTGAGGGTATGGAAAAGTACAGGGTTTATTATTGTGACAAATGCCACGGTTATATAAAAACTATAGACGGAGCCAGGGCCGGCGACAGCAAGCTAAATCTTTTTTGGGAAGATATTAACACGGTGCAGCTGGATATCCTGGCCATGCGGGAAGGTTATTTCAACCAGCAGGTTGACCCGCAGGAGCCTGAAAAATAATGGCACGGGCAGGAATATTCGACGATTGCGTCGTAAATTAAGCTGTAAGCATGAAAGGAGTGCGCTTAAATGCCGAATATTGGAGCAACTGAATTGATCTTGGTCCTGGCCGTGGCCCTAATAATATTTGGCCCGGGCAAACTGCCGGACCTGGGTAAAGCGGCAGGCAAAACAATAAGAGAATTTCGCCGTTCTTCAATGGAAATAATGGATGATGTAGAATCAGTCGCAAGCAAAGAGAAAAGCGAAGGACCACAAATAACAGAAGCGGCTAAAGCTAATTCCTGAACAGCAGGTCGTCCAGCATGCAACAGCCTATTTAGCCGCCTATTAGAGAGGGTAAAAAATGCCTAAAAAAACCGACGAAATGCCTATTATGGAGCACATGGAGGAACTGCGTCGGGTTTTAATCGTATCTATTATCGCCACTATTGTACTTGCTATAGCTGCTTATTTCTTCATTGACCAGATTCTGGCGATACTTATGGAACCACTGACCAAGCTTGAACAAAAAGTGAATTTTCTGGGCGTTACCGAACCGATCTTTGTAAAACTCAAGCTGTCTTTTTTTGCCGGCTTTTTAGCGGCCATGCCTATTATTCTGTGGCAGATCTGGAGCTTTGTCGTACCCGCGCTTAGAAAAAACGAAAAAGTGGCTTTTACCATGTTCGTTTTGATTTCTTACCTGTCCTTCATGGGCGGGGTGGCTTTCGGTTTCTTTGGCGTGTTCCGTTACGGCGTATATTTTCTGCTCCAGTTCGCCGGTCCCACTCTGGCGCCGATGCTTACCATTGACAAGTATATTTCATTTACTATATCCTTTCTGATACCTTTCGGCATAGTCTTTGAGTTTCCATTAATCAGCTATTTCCTGGCCCGGCTGGGGCTTGTCAGCTACGCTTTTTTTGCCAGGAACCGGCGCTACGCGATCCTGATCTCTGTAGTTATAGCGGCTGTAATCACACCTACTCCCGATATCATTACCTGTTTAATAGTCAGCGGTCCCATGTACCTGCTTTTTGAATTCAGCGTCTTTGTGATGCGTATCACTGAACGCAGGCTTGCCCGCAGGAAAAAGCGGGAGCAGATGGCTGAAATGTCGGACGCTCACCCGCAGCAGCCTTAGAGAGGCCGGGAAATTATAGTCACCTCTAAAGGCCAAAATTAAGTTTTGTAAAATTGTTACCTTTTGCTTTTACTAATGACATGAAATGTAAAAGTTATGAAGTCGACTTATATTGGTATGCTGATTACCCGTAAACAAAAAATATTTTGTTCTCTTATGCAGGGAAAAGTGTTCAAATACAGAATAAACTAATGAAATTAAAAGAATTTATTATTTTTTCTAATCAATCATATTATTTTTTATCGTAACTGTTCATAAACATGGATGATAGCCACTTATTCTATAAAACTGGTATGGCTTTCAGGGAACAACGAGAGGGCCGGCTGTAAGAGATAGATAACAGCCTGGGAAACTTTCGATATTTTATAGATATAGAAGGGGGGGAAGTTCCAGGTCCACTGATTTTGAGAGGAAAGGGTAAAATTTTCTTCAGTATCTTATCTAATAATCTCCGAACCTGGCGATCTAAAGCGCTTAAAAGCTATGATTTCCAGGTCGTTAGGGTATACAGGGAAACCGGTACACCTCCCGTACTTGGAAAGGAGATCTAACGAGATGACTGAGTACGCGCACTTTTATGTCAAAGGAGGTCAGGTTTGTGAAGCAAAAAGTCAGTCGTCGCGATTTTTTGAAATATTTTGGTCTGGGCACCGCCGGAACCGCACTTCTGGGCAGCGCGGGCGCTGTACCGGCTCTTGCCAGCACTGACGCAGACAAGCTCCCCACTTTTGAAATGGGTCCCCTGAAAATTAGCAAGGCCAAAGAGACTGCTTCAGTCTGCGCGTTTTGCGGAGTCGGCTGCGGACTCATTGTCTATTCCGATGAAAAAGGGGAAAGAGTTCTTCATATCGAGGGCGACCCGGACAACCCCAACAACGAAGGATCCATGTGCTCCAAAGGTATCGCCCTCGGCGACGCCAACACCATTGTTGACAAAAACCGCAAGAGGGTGGTCAACAACCGCAGGATCATGGATGTGCTGTACCGCGCCCCCAACAGCAACAAATGGGAAAAGAAAGACTGGGAGTGGGCGCTGAAAGAAATTGCCAAGAGAGTAAAAGAAACACGCGACGCAACCTTCGAGGAAAAGGACGAAAAGGGTGTCACTGTCAACCGCACCCAGGCTATCTGCCATATCGGCAGCGCATCTTGTGACAATGAGGAGAACTACCTCTTCCAAAAAATGCAGCGTGCCATGGGGCTCATCAATATTGACCACCATGCCCGCCTCTGACACTCCTCCACTGTGGCCGGTCTTGGCCAAACGTTCGGCAGGGGTGTTATGACCAACAGTTTTACGGACTATAAAAACACCGACGTATTTTTAATTATCGGCGCCAACCCTGCGGAAAACCACCCGCAGATCATGCGCCACTTGGGTATTGCCGTGGGCACCAGGGGCGCCAAGGTAATCGTAGCCGACCCCAGGTTTACCAAAACAGCGGCCAAAGCTGATATTCACGCTCCGCTGCGCCCCGGCACCGATATCGCGTTCCTCTACGGCATCATGAATTACGCTATTGAGAACGGTCTGTACTTTTATGATTACGTCCTGAACTATACGAACGCTTCCTTCATAGTAAACCCGGAATATGGTTTCAGCGACGGTTTGTTCACCGGTTTTGCCGACGGCAAGTACGACACCAAAACATGGGCATACCAGATGAACGGAGATGCCATAGCAAAAGACCCCACTCTTCAGGATCCCCGGTGCGTGTTCCAGATTTTGAAAAAGCACTTATCCCGTTATGATATCAAAACAGTGTCCAATATCACCGGCACACCCGAAGATGTTTACAAGAAAGTTTGCGACCTGTACTGCTCCACCGGCAAGCCGGATAAAGCCGGCAACCTGATTTACGCCATGGGTATCACCCAGAGTTCGCACGGCAGCCAGAACGTGCGGGCCACCGCCATGCTGCAATTGCTGCTTGGCAACATCGGCATCGCCGGCGGCGGCGTCAACGCCCAGCGCGGCGAGTCCAACGTGCAGGGCTCCACTGACCAGGGAATTTTATATCACTTATTGACTGGTTATCTCGCATCAGTTAACGCGGCTGCACACCCCGCTCTTAAAGATTATCTGGAAAAAGAGACTCCCAAGACCAGCTTCTGGTCGAACAAGCCGAAGTTCCTGATCAGCATGCTGAAAGCATGGTACGGAGCCAAGGCGACCAAGGAAAACGACTTCTGTTTTGACTATATTCCCAAGCATGACGGCAAAGACCACTCTCACCAGGCGATATTCCATGATATGTCCGAAGGCAAAATCAAGGGCTACTTCGCCTGGGGACAGAACCCGGCGGTAGGCGGGCCCAACAGCACCGTTGCCCGCAAGGCGCTGGAGAACCTGGACTGGATGGTAGCCGTCGACCTGTTTGAGACGGAAACAGCTTCATTCTGGAAGCGTCCGGGAGCAAACCCGGCCAATATCAAGACTGAGGTCTTCCTGCTGCCCACCGCTTTTTCCTATGAGAAGGAAGGCACAGTGGCAAACAGCTCGCGCTGGATCCAGTGGCGCTGGAAAGCGGTTGAGCCGCCCGGAGTGGCCAAGAGCGACCTCTGGATCGCTTATGAAATATTTAAAGCGGTCCGTGAAGAATACAAGGCCGGCGGCAAGTTCCCAGCCCCGATCCTGGATATGGTGTGGGATTACGACTTGCCCGGCCATGATGAACCGGATATCATGAAAATAGCCAAGGAGATGAACGGCTACGTGGTGGCTGACGGCACCACCCTGGACGCCTTCTCAAAACTCAAAGACGACGGTTCAACAGCCTGCGGCGTCTGGATTTACACCGGCTACATGTTTGAAGACCCCGTGCTGAAAGTCCCCGCGTCGCAGAGGCGCAGCCGGGAAGACAAGAGCAACTTGGGCCTCTTCCCGAAATGGTCCTTCTCCTGGCCGGCAAACCGCCGTATCGTGTACAACCGCTGCTCTGCCGACCCGTCCGGCAAACCGTGGGATCCGAAACGGTCGCTGGTGTCCTGGGACGGCGCGGCATGGGTAAATAACGACGTGCCTGACTTCGGATTTAAAGACGCGGCGACAGGCGCCTTTACCACCCCGGACAAGTCAGCCGTAAACTGCTACATTATGACCACTGAGGGTGTCGGCAGGCTGTTCGCGCCTACCGGCTGCAAGGACGGCCCTCTGCCGGAACACTACGAGCCGGTGGAGAGCCCGATAGATAACCCGATAAGTAAACAACAAAGCAATCCGGTGACTGTGAAATACAAAGGTGACTATGCCAAGCTCGCGCCAACGGCGTCTCAGGACTATCCTTATATCGGTACGACCCACCGCCTGGTTGAGCACTACCAGAGCGGCGCTGTGACCAGAAGCTGCCCCAACCTGGCAGAGCTCCAGCCGGAAATGTTCGCGACAATATCTCCAGGCCTGGCCAAGAAACTGGGAGTTCAACCGGGTGATATGCTGGTAGTAAGCAGTATCCGCGGCCAGATTAAGTGCAAGGCGAACGTGCTGCCAATAGTCAAGCCGTTCAAGGTTGACGGCAAGGAAATTGAGCTTATCGGCCTGCCCTGGCATTACGGTTACTCCGGCATTGCAACGGGTGAGACAGCCAACGACATAACACCCAGCGTCGGGGATCCCAACACGATGATACCGGAATCCAAAGCTTTCCTCTGCAACGTGAAGAAAGCATAATAATCAACACCTTAAATCCAAGCAGAAACCGGAGGTGTAACGATGTCAAAGAGTGTCCTGGTAGACGTTACCAGGTGTATCGGCTGCCGCAGCTGCCAGGTTTCATGTAAATCATGGAACGACCTGCCGGCCAATGAGGGCGCGTTTTCCAACAACTGGGACAGCCCAGGCAAATTAAGCGCATATACCTGGACCAACGTTAACTACTATGTAATAGAAGAAGGCGACCAGCTCAAGTGGCGCTTTGTTAAAAAACAATGCATGCACTGCAATGAGCCCGCCTGTGAATCAGCGTGCTTTACCCACTCATTTGTCAAGACTAAAGAAGGGGCGGTTATTTACAAGCCGACCGACGCCAACAAGGACTACTGCGTCGGCTGCCGCTACTGCATGATCGCCTGCCCCTTTGGAGTGCCCGGCTTCCAGTGGGACAAAGCTTTCCCCTACGTGCTGAAATGCCGTTTTTGCTATGACCGCATGAAGACAGAGGGCCTTGAGCCGGCTTGTGTGACCTCCTGCCCCACCCAGACCCTGACATACGGAAACAGGGACGAACTGCTTGCCCTGGCTTGGGACAAGATTAACAAGGACCCCAGGTACATTAAACATGTCTACGGCGAAAAAGAATACGGCGGCACATCATGGCTGTATATATCAGACGTTCCTTTCGATAAATTAGGCTTCAGGACAGAAGCTTTCGGCAAACCTGTCACCCAGAGGTCGATACCTTCTCTGACCTGGGACGTGCTCAAATGGACTCCCTACCTGTTCTTCGGCTGGGGCGCCATCCTGACCATCATGCGCGCCTATACCAAGCGCCGCGCGGAACATCATGACGAGTCGGAAATGTTTGAGCCCGTTGACAACAAATAATTATTTTGATAACTGGAGGTGAGATATAAATGCAATTTGGACGCTTTACTTTCAGATTGACTGGTTTTAGAAAGCTGCTGAT
Source organism: Pelotomaculum propionicicum (assembly GCF_048984525.1). GTDB lineage: Bacteria > Bacillota > Desulfotomaculia > Desulfotomaculales > Pelotomaculaceae > Syntrophopropionicum > Syntrophopropionicum propionicicum_A. Next base: position 179,353 of record NZ_JBMGJC010000004.1, on the reverse strand, counting down.
ACTGTTCGTGCTGATCGCGGTTGGAGCCGCCCTCTGGCGCTTTGCATTCGGCCTGGGATCGGTGACGAACCTGAGCGACGAGTGGCCCTGGGGGCTGTGGATCGGTTTTGACCTGCTCTGCGGCATCGCCCTGGCCGGCGGCGGCTTCAGCACGGCGCTGATCGTGCACGTGCTGCATAAGGACAAATACCTGCCGATCGCCCGCGCTGCTTTGTTAACTTCGTTAATCGGTTATATCATATCAATGGTCAGCCTTTTCCTGGATATCGGCCGTTGGTTTAACTTCTGGCGTCCCTTCTTCTTCTGGGGTTTCCACTCCGTGCTGTTTGAAGTATTCTGGTGCATTTCACTGTACACGACAGTACAGGTACTGGAGTTCGGTGAGATCTTCTTTGAAAAAATCAACTTCCCAGGGCTGCAGAAAATTATTAAAGCCATGCTGCCATTCCTGCTGATCCTGGGCATAGTACTGCCCTCGCTGCACCAGTCCTCCCTCGGCTCTCTGTACATTGTTGCCGTTGACAGGCTGTACCCGCTGTGGTGGTCACAGATCATCCCGTTCTTCTTTGTCTGGTCCGCCTTCTTCCTCGGGCCGGCTATGGTCACCGTGGAAGGGACCCTGGCCGCCAGAGCTTACGGGCGGGAACCGGAGCTTCCGGTATTTGCAAGCATGACCAAGATTACGCTGGTTATGTTAATCATCTACCTTATTGTAAAGATAGCAGACCTGGTATACAGAGGCGTGCTTTCAATGGCCTTCAATGGGTCCTTTGAAAGTAACATGTTCCTGATCGAGATGATCGTGTTTATTATCCTGCCGATCATCATGTACGCTATGCCGTCTGTCCGCAACAAGCTGGGCGGTGTTCTGACCGCTTCAATCCTGGTGGTTGTAGGTGTAATATTCAACCGGATGAACGTGGTGTTCACCGGTATGGCACAGGCCACGGGCGGCAGCTACTTCCCCAGCATCTGGGAATGGGCGCTGACCATCGGCATGTGGAGCGGTTTGGTATTAGTATACTGCTTCGTTGTTGAGAACTTCCCGATCCTGCCCAAGGAAGAGCACGCGCACGGCAGCGGCCATTCTGTCGGAGCAGGCTTCCACGCCTAATAAAAACCTGTATAGTTACAAATGTTCAGGGGGGCTTAATAAAAGCCCCCCTGCCCTTTTTAATCGTAGACATTAATTGGGTCGTGGGTCGTGAGACGTTGGACGTGAGGTTCATGCATTCCTTTCAGGCCTTTAACCCTTAAGGTCTGTCTTGCACTCTCACGTCCCACATCTCATTTCTCACGTCTCAAACGGTGTGTCCCCATTCCTCTGTCATTGTATGTTTGTTAAGACACGAGTTTTTGTTACCTTAAAATTATGTAAATCTTAATAATCCTGTAAATCTTGTGATATATGTTTAGATCCTTTAATCCTTTAATCCTTTAAATCATTTAATATGTTTACCTGGGAGCTGTTTAATTTTGCGAAAAGACAATAAAAAAGGAGGTTTTAGTACCCCCTTCGTATAATTTCCTAATTCATAACTTTTCTCTAATGAGGTTTTTCCTGGGTAATTTTTGTAACCTGGCTGACCTCCTGGCTGACCACTTCCTTGACCTGCTGAACTTCACTTTTAACTTCCTCAAAATCTGCGAAGCTGGCCGCCGAAGCCCTCCTGAATTCATTCATGGTCTTCCCCAGCGCTTTCCCCATTTCAGGCAGCTTGCTGGGTCCAAAAATGACCAGTGCAATCACTAATATCAAAACTACTTCCGACATCCCCAGGTTGGGAAACATTAATACCACCCCTTGTAGATTTAGTGGCGCAAATAGTGTTTTAATCAAAACCGGTTAAACCACAATATTTAATATTAATCTTCGGGGCTTTTAATAATATTCCTGCAAAGGTTTTCTAAAACTTATCGGCTCTCCGGCGCTTCCAGTGTAAAACGGCCCAGTTTGCCGCTCCGGAACTCTTTTAAAACAACCTGGGCAGCCTTTAAAGTGTCCACATCGCCGCCAGGTTTGAGAAAACCTCTCTTACTCCCTACCGCCCTGAGTATTTCCTCCTGCTCAGCCGGCAGTTCCTCCACCAGTTTATATCGCTCCCGCAAGGCGTGCGGGTAGTTTTCAGCCAGCCATTTCAATAAATTGCCGGCCACAGCGTTAAGATCATAAATATCTTCCTTAATAGCGCCAGTCGCCGCCAGCCTGAATGAAACCGCCGTGTCCTCGAACTTGGGCCAGAGCACGCCTGGCGTGTCCATCAGGTCCAGGCTGCCTGCCACCCGTATCCACTGGCGTCCCCTGGTAACACCCGGCCTGTCTTCAGTCCTGGTGACACTGCGCCCGGCAAGCTTGTTGATAAAAAATGATTTCCCCACGTTTGGGATGCCGACCACCATACAGCGGGCCGGCCTGGAACGCCTGCCGGATGCCGCCAGGGCGGCCATCCTGGCCGCTGTCAGCTGTTGAACCAGTCCCGGAACCAGCCTTATCCCCCTGCCGCTGAGAGAATCCACAGCCGCCGCGGACACACCGGTTTTTAAAAAAAAGCCTTCCCAGAGCCTGGTCAGGACCGGGTCGGCAAGATCAGACTTATTCAAAACGATAAGCCTTGGTTTTCCGCCTGTTATAATATTAATATCCGGGTTCCGGCTGCTCTGCGGTATTCTCGCGTCTAAAACTTCAATTACAACGTCTACCAGTTTGAGGTCCTCTTTAATTTGCCGCCTGGTTTTAGCCATGTGGCCCGGAAACCACTGAATATCCATTTTTCATCTCCAACTCTGCCATATTATTCAATAATAATATTTCGTACAGCATTGGAATTAACGAGGTAAAGCGCACCGTTTAATCTACCTGGCCACGCCAATCCTGCCCGGGGGCCAGTAGATAAAAATTTCTTTCCCGACGATCAGGTTTCTGGACACAAAACCCCAGTCCCTGCTGTCACTGCTGTTGTTGCGGTTGTCCCCCATCATGAAGTAACTCCCTTCGGGTACCGTTACCGGGCCGTAATCCGGAAATCTCAACCCCTGCGGAAGGTAATCTTCAGGCACCAGCTGGCCGTCAATATAGAGTTTGCTGCCCCTGAGGGTTACTGTCTCCCCGCCCACGGCTATAAGTCTCTTCACAAAATACCTGCTGGTATCCTGGGGATACTTGAAAACCACAATATCCCCCCGCTTTGGTTCATTGAAGCGGTAGGTTATTTTGCTGGCAAAAATATAGTCCTGTATCTGCAGCGTAGGCTCCATAGAACCGGAAGGTATGCGGAAATTCTGCATGATGAAAGTATGGATGATGAAAGCCAGCACCGCGGCAACCAGGAGTGATTGCAGGATTTCCATAAAAAACGAATTTTTCTTAGCAGGGTCTTCATTCTGAGCCAATTTTATTACCTCCCGGACTTACCTTCACAGGCACTGTAAAAATGTTGACACAAAAGTTTCACTGCGAAATTCTGGGTTAAAAGCAAAGGGGACTGTATAACCCAGTCCCTCTAAGTTTATCGTTTATCCTGAATACGAGCGGCTTTGCCGCGCAGCCCGCGCAGATAGTAAAGCCTTGCCCGGCGCACCCTGCCTCTTCTCATTACTTCAATACGCTCGATTTTCGGAGTATGCAGGGGGAACGTCCTTTCTACCCCTACCCCGTAGGAAACCCTCCTGACGGTAAAGGTTTCACCCAGACCGCCGCCGCGGCGCCTGATTACAACGCCTTCGAAGACCTGGATCCTTTCCCGGCCGCCTTCAACAACCTTCACGTGAACTCTTACAGTGTCTCCGGGTTTAAATTTAACTATATCTTTCTTGATTTGCTCCTGTTCAAGCGAATGGATGAGGTTCATTTAAGAATCCCTCCTTCCCCATTAATGCATTTAAGGTTAATATAACAAATACGGTAAATCCATGTTTTATACCCAACAGAAGTTATTATAGCACAAACAGTTTTTAGCGGCAACAAATATCCTCCTAAAAAACTGCGGCTGCGCTTTAAAACATGTTGGATCTTTTAGCTAAAGATTTAAACGCTGCAGGTTACACATTAATTTTTTTAGTATGTCCCTGTCTTCATCAGTTAATTCCACTTGTGCCAGCAGTTCAGGCCGGCGTTCCAACGTCCTCAGCAGGGACTGCCGCCTGCGCCATTTCCTAATTTCCTCATGGTGGCCGCTTAAAAGCACATCGGGCACAGCCTGACCGCGGTATTCCCTGGGCCTGGTATACTGCGGGTATTCCAACAGGCCGGTATTGAAAGATTCCTCTTCAACCGACGCGCTCTCTCCAAGCACACCCGGAATGAGCCGTGTTACCGCGTCGACTAGTACCATTGCCGGCAGTTCGCCGCCGGTCAGGACATAGTCCCCTATTGAAATTTCATCAGTCACAAGGCCCTCGCGCACACGTTCGTCCACACCCTCATAATGGCCGCAGATGAGGACCAGGTTTCTTTCCCGGGCCAGTTCCAGTGCTATCGCCTGGCTGAACGGCCTGCCCTGGGGGCACATCAATACTACCCGGGACTGCGCGCCCTCAATTTTTTTGACAACGTCCTCAACAGCGCCGAATATTGCTTCCGGCGCCATCACCATACCCGCGCCGCCGCCATATGGCGTATCGTCTACAGTATGGTGTTTGTTGGTAGAAAAATCACGGATGTTTACCAGGTTAATATCAATTAAGCCGCTGTCCTGCGCTCTTTTAAGGATGCTTGAGGAAAACGGCCCGGCAAACATCTCCGGGAATAGGGTGAGGATATCAATTTTCATCATCAACCAGCCCGTCCGGCAGGTCAACGACCATGCTCCGGCCGGGCAAATCAATCTCCTTTACCACCTGTTTGAGAGCCGGTATTAAAAGAGGCCTGGCGCCGGTTTCGACAATATAGACGTCATTTGCCCCTGTTTGCAGGACATCAGTAATCCTGCCCAGGCTCCCCCTGTTTAGGTCTCTTACGTTAAGGCCTATTATATCAAAGATATAATAGGTGTTTTCCGGGAGGGGATACAGATCTTCACGGGTTATCTCCAGTAATCCCCCTTTAATTTCCTCCGCCGCGTTCATGTCAGGCACTTCTTTGAACTTTATTATGACATATTTTTGACGCGGAGCAGATTCTTCTATGCTCATTACCTTTCTGGAACCTTTTAATGATACATAAACCCGGCTCTTTACTTTAAAACGCTGGGGATAATCAGTAAGCGGCAGTACCCGGACAGCCCCGGTCCTTCCCTGGGTATTTAAGATTTTGCCGACAGCTATATAATCTTCTGACATAGCTTTAAATTATTTCGACTACAACTTTTTTCTTCTGCCGTGCTGCCGCCACTTTGACCACTGATCTGATCGCCTTGGCGATACGCCCCTGCTTGCCAATGACTTTACCCATGTCTTCCGGGGCGACCTGCAGTTCAATCAAAGTTGATTTGTCTTTCTCAATCATATTAACCACAACTTTTTCGGGCTGGTCAACGAGAGCTTTGGCCAGAATTTCCACCAATTCCTTCATCATATAGCCTCCCTATCCTACTGACCCTCTCCCGCGGTTTTTTTCAGCACCCCGGCCTTGTTAAACAAGGCTTTGGCGGTTTCTGAAAGCTTGGCTCCCTTGCTGAGCCAGTCCAGCGCCTTTTCTTCATTGATATTGATCACCACGGGATTTTTTAGTGGATCATAAAACCCTATTTCTTCAATAAACCTTCCGTCTCTCGGGGAGCGTGAATCGGCAACCACTATGCGATAAAACGGGGCTTTTTTCGCACCCATTCTCCTCAAGCGGATTTTAACTGCCACGCGCCCTCACCTCCTTTGTTAAATTAATTTAAGAAAGGGTTTTTCAGCATTTTGCCGCCCTTTTTTAAAGTTTTTTCCATGTCCAGGAACTGCTTCATCATTTTTTTGGTCTGCTCAAACTGCTTCAGCAGGCGGTTGACGTCCTGTACGGTGGTGCCGCTGCCCTGGGCTATTCTCCTTTTCCTGCTGCCGTTAAGGACCCGCTCCGGTTCATTTCGCTCTGCGGGCGTCATGGATTTAATAATAGCCTCGACAAATACAAGTTCTTTTTCATCCAGCTTGACGTCCTTTAACTTCTTGGCGCCCCCTAGGCCGGGGATCATCCCCAGGACCTGTTCAAGAGGGCCAAGTTTTTTAACCTGGTTCAACTGGTCCAGAAAATCGTCCAGAGTAAAATCCATACTGCGGATTTTTTTCTGCATTTTGGCCATTTGTTCGGCGTTAAAGTTCTCCTGGGCTTTCTCTATAAGCGTCAGCATATCGCCCATGCCCAGGATCCGTTCGGCCATCCGTTCAGGGTAAAAGGGCTCAAGGGTGTCAAGTTTTTCGCCCACGCCGATAAACTTAATAGGTTTTCCTGTCACCGAGCGTACCGACAGCGCCGCGCCGCCCCTGGTGTCACCGTCCAGCTTTGTCAGCACAACCCCTTCCAGGCCCAGGCGGCTGTCAAAAGTTTCGGCCACGCTTACCGCCGCCTGGCCGGTCATGGCATCAACCACCAGCAGTATTTCATGCGGTTTGATTGCTTCTTTCATGTTTTCCAGTTCGGCCATCAGATCGTCGTTTACTTCCTGCCGTCCCGCAGTGTCAATTATGACAATGTCCCTGCCGCCTGTGAGGGCGTTGTCGACAGCAGCCCGGCCGATAGCCACAGGGTCTTTTTGGTCCGGCATGGCAAACACGGGTATGTTCAGCTGGCTGCCAAGCACCTCCAACTGTTTAACCGCCGCCGGCCGGTAGACATCAGCCGCCGCCAGCAGGGGGCGCCTGCCCTGCTTCCGCAGCAGGTTGGCCAGCTTCGCGGAAGTGGTGGTTTTGCCCGCGCCGTTTAATCCTACCATCATTATCACTGTGGGCGGTTTGGGAGCCAGGTTGATCCTGCTGCTCTGGCCTCCCATCAGGGCTGTCAGCTCTTCATGGACGATTTTAATCACATGCTGGGCGGGATTCAGACTGGCCAGCAGTTCCTGGCCGACCGCGCGCTCTTTTATCTTTGAAATAAAATCTTTTACTACCTTGAAATTGACATCGGCCTCCAGAAGCGCCAGACGCACCTCCCGCAAGGCCTCGTTCACATCGGATTCGGTAAGGCGTCCTTTCCCTTTTAACTTTCTAAAGGTTTCCTGCAGCCTTTCAGCCAGATTGGCAAACATCGACGTCCACCCCCCAGTTCTAATTCTCTCCCCAAACAAAACAAATTGACAGGATTCACAGGATTATTATGGATTTACAGGATTTATTAATATATCAAAGCCAAAATAAATATATTTTCACAGGATTTACAAGATTATCTAGATTAACAAGATTTAAGATATACATTTATATTTAAAACAAATTCTATTTTGATGTTTAATCCTCTTAATCTTTTTAAATCATGTTAATCATGTGAATTAAACTTAATAATCCCAAATACTTTTACCAAGTATGTAAATCAAAAATTATAAAGCTTAAAGATAATCCTGTTAATCTTTTTTTAATCTTGTTAATCCTGTCAATTTGTTTTTCTCTCATTACATCTCGAGGACTTCTTCTATTATCTTCCTGGCTTGCTGTACCCTGCCGTCGCTTTTTACGGTTTCATATTCTTCCAGCATGGCGGCAGCGGTGGCAAGCTTGTTTCTCTCCGCTGTGGATTTTGTCACCAGTCCAAGCTTTTCTTCGTACTGTGAAAGGACCTGCTCCGCCCTCTTTAAGGTGTCATATACAGCCTGGCGCGTAACGTTAAACTCGCCGGCAATTTCGCCGAGGGACAGGTTCTGGCAGTAATAAAGGTCCATGAAGTCTTTTTGGCGCTCGGTCAGGAGCACGCCATAAAAATCAAAAAGCATGTTCATCCAGGCTACCTTTTCGAGCATCCGCATTCCCCCTCCCTCCCGCATTGCGGCGTTCACACAATGCAGGGCCGGCTTGAGCTCAGCTCTGTAAAGTAAAAGCCGCACCTGACGGTTAAGCTGCAAAGGTCAAAAGCTTTACAGATAGATTTTAAAGTATTGCCATCTCCCTGTCAAGTGAAAGAGAGTTTTTTTCGTACTTGTGAAGGTTATTTAAACCATAAGGAGAAAACCATATATAACGGAGGTGGCATAGAATTGAAAGTTAACAGTTCAGCCAAAGATCAGAAAATTTCAAAACCGGCAGGTTTTATCTCAATTGACAGCGCTGTTAAACAGAACCGGGAACAGGTGGTGGAAAACCATAAAACCTACCTGAACGCGGGACTGGCAATGATGTTGGGACTTTTAAATTTCGACAGGCAGTTTGTACGGGCTGAAGGCATATATGTCTGGGACAGCAAGGGGGACAAGTACCTCGATTTTCTGGGAGCTTACGGCGCCCTGAACACGGGCCACAACCATCCCAGGGTCCTGGAGGCGCTGGACAGGGTAAAAGAGATGCCCAACCTTCTCCAGGCTTCTCTTGGCACGGTTGCAGGCGCCCTGGCCAGGAACCTGGCTTTAATCACGCCAGGTAACCTGCAGCGTTCCTTTATCTGCAACAGCGGGGCGGAAGCGGTGGAAGGCGCCCTTAAAATGGCACGCGCCGCCAGCGGCCGTCAAAAACTGATTTACTGCGAGGGTTCCTTCCATGGTAAGACGCTGGGAGCCCTGGCGGTGACCGGCCGCGGCAAGTACCAGAAAGCTTTTCAGCCATTGGTTCCGGGCTGCACCTCAGTTCCTTACGGCGATCTGGACGCGCTTGAGTATGAGCTGAAAAAAGAAGAAACAGCCGCATTTATACTTGAACCGGTACAGGGCGAGGGAGGTATTATTATCCCGCCTCCGGGCTACCTGCCCGAGGTCAGGCGGCTCTGTTCCAAATATGGAACCCTGCTCATCATTGATGAAATTCAAACCGGACTGGGCCGCACAGGCAAAATGTTCGCCTGCCAGCACGACGATGTGATACCGGACATTATGTGCCTGGCGAAGTCACTGGGCGGCGGAATTATGCCGGCAGGCGCTTATATCACCACGGATGAAATCTGGAAAAAAGCCTATGGTGGCATGGAAAAAGCGCTGCTTCACACCTCCACATTCGGCGGCAATACCTGGGCCGCGGCAGCGGGGATCGCGGCACTGGAAATAATACTTGAGGAAAACCTGCCGGAGAAGGCGCGGGAAACCGGAGAATACCTGCTCAGCGGGCTTACCCGCTTAAAAGAAAAATACCCGCTGGTAAAGGATGTGCGGGGTCGCGGTCTGATGGTGGGTATTGAATTCAACCAGCCCGGCGGCTTGGCGGCAAAGGCTTCCTTCGGACTAGCCACCAAGCTCTCCGAGGAATACCTGGGCAGCCTGGTGGCGGGAGAATTAATGAACAAGCACCGTATCATAACTGCTTATACTTTAAACAATCCCAATGTAATCAGGCTGGAACCGCCGCTGAGCGTAAGCAAGGAACAAATTGACATCGTCCTGCAGGCCCTGGAGGACATATTCGCCACTCATAAAGGATTCTTCAGCGCCGCCAAAGCGGGGGCGAAATCAATAATTAAGTCCTTTATTAAGAAGTAACAGCAGCTCTTTCTTCAATGTACACCGGGCTGATACAGTTGCGGCCGGATGACTTTGCCTTGTACAACTCCGCGTCAGCCCGCGCCAGCAGCTGTTCAAGCAGGGTGCTCGGGTAGGCCTCGGTTTTTCCGTCGTATGTGGCAACGCCCAGGCTGATTGTTAATTTCAAAAAACCGTAAGTTGTTTCGAAAGGCCATTTGCTGACAGTCTCCCGCAGCCTCTCAGCCAGGACCAGGGCCTCATGGTGCGCCGTAAGGGGAGCGATAACAATGAACTCCTCACCGCCATAGCGCCCCAGTAAATCCGAGGTCCTCATACTGGAAGACAGGACCTGCACAACCTCTTTCAAAACCTCGTCACCAACCTGGTGGCCGTGTGTGTCGTTAATTTCTTTAAAATGGTCGATATCTATCATAGTAATAGACAGGGGCAGGCCGTGTCTTATTGATATAGCCAGCTCCTGCTCTATTTCACGCATAATATAGCGTCTGTTATAGGCGCCGGTAAGCTGATCGGTAATGGCTATCAACTCGAGACGGGCGTTAGCTTCAGCCAGTTCCTCATTTTGCGCGGCAATTTCCTGTTTCTGCGCCTCCAGGAGCGATATCTGTTTGAGCAGGACTTCCCTCTGTTCCTTTAACTTTGTGGACATCCTGTTAAAGCTCTGGGCCAGGATATTAATTTCATGATTAGAACTCAGGTCTAAGGTAAACCCATAGTTACCCCTGGAAATTTCATCTGCGCCTTCCGCCAGTACCTCCAGGGGATATGAAATTTTACGGGCGGCCAGTATAACCACAGGCAGAAAAAAGATCATCACCAGAATCGCGGCGACGGCTATAATCCAGGTAATTGAACCGGCGTCTGCGCTTACTTTGTTCAATAGGTAGTATCCTGCCGCGCTGGTTACAATGATCAGAGCAAAAGCCAGAATTATAAAGCCGGCCAGCAGTGAATTTCTTATTTTTCCCCGCAAAAACAGATCAAGAAATTTTTTCATAGCATATAAAATATTTCGTGTAAATCAAAAATTTCCTTCTAGTTTTTCACATTATTTAAAAATTCCATGGCTGCATAAATAATAATTATTACCAGACCTGGAAAAATACGCATTTCAGATAATGCGTTTCAGCTGAGGCCAGGAGCATCGGGTGGTCTCTGGACTGCCGCCGGAGCTCAACAAGGCGGAGCTGCCGGCCGGCATCCTGCGCCGCATCCGTGATTACCTCCAAAAAACGGCTTTCACCCATGTGGTAAGAGCAGGTGCAGGTTACCAGGAAACCTCCCGGCGGCAGCAGTTTCATAGCCCGCAGGTTGATCTCCTTGTAGCCGCGCGCGGCTCCCTCCAGGGCACGCCTGGATTTGGTGAAAGCAGGCGGGTCAAGGACGATTAAATCGTACTTTTCCTTGTTCCTTTCCAGTGCCCTCAGCTCATCAAAGGCGTTGCCTTCCCTGAAGGAGCAGACCCCGCCAAAATCGTTTTTGGAGGCGTTTTTCTCAGCCAGGGCCAGCGCCGGCGCGGCAATGTCAATCCCGTTGACCTCCCTGGCGCCGTAACTGGCGGCGTAAATGCTGAAAGTACCGGTGTGACAGAAACAGTCAAGAACCCTGGCGCCCTCCGCTATACCCCGCAGGGCCATCCGGTTTTCTCTCTGGTCAAGGAAATAGCCGGTTTTTTGACCTCCTGCCAGATCGACCAGGAACACCATCCCGTTTTCATTTATTTCAATAAGCGGATTAAAAGGGCCTTTTAAGAACCCGGTTTGAAGCGGCAGCCCCTCCAGTTCTCTCACCGCAACGTCATTCCGCTCGTAAATTCCGGCCGGTCTTAGCAGATCGTCAAGGATAGCTGTAATCTCGCCCTTGTATTTATCGATTCCCAGGGCCAGGGTTTGCAGCGACAGGTAGTCGCCAAACTTATCCACTATCAGCGCCGGCAAAAAATCAGCCTCCCCAAAAATTAACCTGTATGAGTCGGTGCCGCTGACAACTCTGCGGCGGTAGTCCAGCGCCGCCCTGATCCGGTTCGCAAAGAAAGCCCGGTTTATTTCTTCAGTGCGGTCTCTGGTCAATATGCGCACAAGGATTTGAGAGGCGGGATTGATATAGCCCCGCCCCAGGAATTTGCCTTTGGGGTCAATTACTTCGACAATATCGCCCGGCTCAAAATGACCTGTAATGTCCTCCACTTCCGTACTGTAAACCCAGGGGTGTCCGAAGGACACCCTGTGACGCATGTTTCCCGCCAGTTTTACAACCGCCATTTAGTCACACTCCAAAAGTAAACAATTTGACAGCATTAACAGGGTAATTATTTAATCTTGTTAATCTTTAAAATCTTGTAAATCTTGTGATATGATTTTAATTCTTCTTCCCAACCAACCGGTCCGCGCATTTTTGCGCCTGCGCCATTACCTCATCCTCGTCCATGGACAGCACTTTCCTGCCCTCCATCACGACCTCGCCATTGATAATGACAGTGTCGACATCGGAGGACTGGGCGGCGTAAACCAGGTTGGCGATTAGGTCATGCCGGGGATAGAGGTGCGGGCGGCGCATGTCCACCAGAATTATATCAGCCAACATGCCTTTTTGTATCAGCCCCAGACCGGCCAGGCCCAGGGCAGCAGCCCCGTTATGGGTGGCCATTTTCAGTGTTTCAAAAGCCGGCAGGACCATAGCATCCCCGGTCGCAACCTTCTGCAGGAGAGCGGCGGTGCGCATTTCTTCCATCATATCGAGGTTGTTGTTGCTGGCCGCTCCATCTGTGCCCAGAGCCACGTGAGCGCCGGCTTTGATCAGTCCGGCTACAGGCGGGATCCCGCTGGCCAGCTTCATATTGCTCTCAGGGCAGTGGGCCACAGCAACCCTTTTCCGGGCCAGTATTTCAATTTCCTCCTGATCAATGTGGACACAGTGCGCGGCGAGCACAGGACCTTCGAAAATTCCCAGCGAGTCGAGGTGGCGTACCGGCGTTGTGCCGTACTCCTCTTTTACTCTTTCTGACTCATCAGCTGTCTCGGCCACGTGGATGTGTATGCCAACGCCGTATGTGGCCGCCAGTTCGGCGACCAGCGACAGGTATTCGGGATGGCAGGTATATGCGGCGTGAGGTCCAAACATGGCGGTAATCCTGCCTCTAGCCGCGCCATGCCACTTCTCTATGAACTGAATACTTTCATCCACCGCCATTTCCGCGTACGGGCCTAAACCGATCATGCCCCGCGACAGGCAGGCTCTTATGCCGCTCTCGGCAACAGCGCGGGCTATCTGTTCCATTTGAAAATACATGTCGGCAAAAGTTGTTGTGCCGGATTTAATCATTTCCAGGCAGCAAAGCTTGGCGCCCCAGTAGAAATCCTCATTCTGAAGTTTTTCTTCCAGCGGCCATATTTTTTCATTCAGCCATTTCATGAGTGGCAGGTCGTCGGCGTAACTCCGCAGCAGAGTCATGGAAGAGTGGGTGTGACAATTGACAAAACCCGGCATGGCTACCATTCCAGTGCCGTCAATAACCTTCTCCGCTTTAAAATTCTCCGGCGCCGAACCTCTCTTGCCGACTGATATGATCCTGTCAGTCCCAATGGCGATCTCACCGTCGTTAATAATACTATCGTGCCCTTCCATGGTTAACACGGTGGCACCCTGGATTAAAATTTCGCCCATTAATTATCCCTCCGTATTTTTATTCGTGCCATTCGTTTAAATAGGCTTCCTGTTCTTCATTAAGGCTGTCTATATCTATACCAAGTGACTGCAGTTTAATTGACGCCACCCGGTGGTCTATTTCCTCCGGCACACAGTATAGTTTTTTTGCCAGAGAGCCTGCGTTTTCTTTAATATACCTGGCCGAGAGCGCCTGGATACCGAAAGACATATCCATAATTTCCGCCGGGTGACCGTCCCCAGCCGCGAGGTTGACAAGACGGCCTTCAGCAAGCAGGTAAATTTTCCTCCCTCCCGGAAGGTCAAATTGTCCAATGTTATGGCGGGCCTGGCGGCTGCGCTCCGCCATTGCGTCCAAGTGCGCCTTGTTGATTTCCACGTCGAAATGCCCTGCGTTGGCCAATATCGCGCCGTCCTTCATCCTGGCAAAGTGACGCCTGTCCAGCGCGTCACGGCAGCCCGTGACAGTAATGAAGAAGTCCCCCGCGGAGGCGGCTTCCTCGCTGCCCATTACCTGGTAACCATCCATCAGTGCCTCTATGGCCCGGACCGGGTCAATTTCACAGACTATGACACGCGCCCCCAGCCCCCTGGCCCGCATGGCGACTCCTTTGCCACACCAGCCATAGCCGAGCACAACCACGTTCTTTCCGGCCACCACAAGGTTGGTGGTGCGCATAATCCCTGACCAAACTGATTCTCCTGTACCATAACGGTTATCAAAAAGAAACTTGCAAAAAGCATTATTTACCGCCATCATCGGAAACAGCAGCTTACCTTCCCGCTCCAGGTTCTCCAGGCGGCGCACGCCGGTGGTCGTTTCCTCGCAGCCGCCGATTATTTCCGGCGACTGGTCCACCCGAACAGTATGAAGCAGGTTTACCAGGTCTCCTCCGTCATCTATTATGATCTGCGGGCGGCAGTCAAGCACGGACAGAAGGTGCTCCCGGTATTCCGCGTCCGTGGCGTTGTACCAGGCAAATACTTTTATGCCAGCCGCGGCAAGGCCTGCGGCCACATCATCCTGGGTTGACAGCGGGTTGGAACCGGTAACAGCAACCTCCGCCCCGCCGGCCCTGATTACCTCGGCCAGGTAAGCCGTTTTAGCCTCCAGGTGGATTGAAAGCGCCACCCGCACGCCCTTAAACGGGAGATCCCTTTCAAACTCCTCCCTGATTGCGTTAAGTACCGGCATATGTGCTCGTACCCAGTCGATCTTCAACCTTCCACCCGGCGCCAGGTTTATATCTCTAACAATATAATCAGGCATTTATGCTGGCCTCCTTATATTTTTAAACATTGCACAGGATTAACAAGATTAAAAGAAGATTGACTGGATTAAACACAAAACAAAATTTATATTTATTTTTTAAATCCTGTTAATCCTTATAATCTTGTAAATCCTGTGAAAATATTTTTGGTTTTAAAAATAAATCCTTGTTAATCCTGTAATATTATTTTCTTTAAGTTTTCGCTGTAAGGCGGGCGGGCTACCCCGCGGTCGGTTATGATGGCGGTAACCAGGCTGTGAGGGGTCACGTCGAAAGCAGGGTTCCAGACCTTTACTCCGGCCGGGGCCAGCAGGCGCCCGCCGTGGTGGGTAACCTCGGAGTGATCCCGCTCCTCTATGGGAATTTCATCACCTGAATCCAGGCTTAAGTCAACAGTGGATACAGGGGCTGCCACGTAAAAAGGGATATTGTGGGCTTTGGCCATAACTGCCAGGCCGTATGTCCCTATTTTATTGGCCACATCGCCGTTGGCCGTTATACGGTCGGCGCCGACGATAACCAGGTCAACCATACCTTTTGCCATCAAGAAACCGGCCATATTATCGGTAATAAGCGTAACCGGTATGTCTTCACGCAGCAGTTCCAGCGCTGTCAGCCTGGCGCCCTGCAAAAGAGGCCTGGTTTCATCGGCGTAAACGCTTACTTTTTTACCGGCGTCACGGGCTGCCCTGATTACTCCCAGCGCGGTGCCGTAACCGGCAGTGGCCAGCGCGCCCGCGTTGCAGTGCGTCAGTACCCTGCCCTCCCGCGGGATGAACACCTGCCCGTATTCTCCTATCCTGCGGTTGCCAGAGACGTCCTCGTGAAAGATGGTATGGGCTTCTGCCAGCATTATATCTCTCAATGCTTCGGGGTCATTTGTTATGGCAGCGCGGGCCTTCCGGAGAAGCCGGGTTAACGCCCAGCTTAAATTCACCGCCGTTGGCCGGGTGGCGGCAAGTTCGCGGGCCGCATCCTCAACCCGGGCCAGAAATTCTTCTTTTGAACCGGGCCTGCCCTTATAAGCCGCCAGGACCAGACCATAAGCGGCGGCGGCGCCGATGGCGGGCGCGCCCCTCACGGCCAGACATTTAATGGCGGACGCGACGTCACGGTAATCGGAACATCTGATATAGGTTATTTCCGCGGGCAGTTTTGTCTGGTCCAGCAGTTCCAGACACTCTTCACCCGTCAGCCAGCGTAGAGTATCCAACATGCGCACTTCTACTCCCATAAAATTTTCACATGATTTACAAGATTTTCAGGATTAACAAGATTATTAAACAGAATAATAAGCTGAGTACTTATTTATTAAAACATTTATTTATTGGCAACGGGATAAACCATATTTAGGATTTGATGATTTCTTAATGCAAAAACACTAATTTAATAATTAAAAATATTTATTTAATCTTGTTAATCTATCTAATCCTGTTAATCTTGTGATATTTTTTTTAAGCAATATTGTGACAGGCGCAGGCACGGTCGATATCAACCCGGGCGATAGCCTGCATCAAGAGTTTCCTCATGTTTTCACCATTCTGGATCATGGTGTCGACAACTTCCTGGTGTAAGAGCCTGACAGGAGATATGCCCGCGGCAAAATTGGTTACCATGGCTATCGTGGCATAGCAAATTTCCGCTTCTCTGGCCAGAGGCGCCTCGGGGACGCCGGTCATGCCGACCAGATCGCCGCCCATCATGCGGTACATCTTAATTTCTGCCGCGGTTTCAAACCGCGGCCCTTCAGTGCACACATAGACGCCGCCATTGTGATATGTCAACCCCTGGCTTTGAGCGGCCAGCGACAGGACTTCCCTGAGTTCAGGGCAGTACGGGTCGGTCATATCAGTGTGTACCACGCCGGCGCTGCCCCCGTCAAAAAAAGTCTGCTGCCGGAACTTTGTAAAGTCCAGGAACTGGTCAACAAAAATAAGGTGGCCGGGCTGCATAAGGGGGTTCAGCGAGCCTACCGCCGCCGTGGCTAAAATATTCTTGACCCCAAGCCTTTTCAGCGCGTCAATATTGGCGCGGTAGTTCACCATATTGGGAGGGATTGAGTGCCCTTCGCCGTGGCGGTTCATAAAAGCCACCATTATACCCTGGTGTTTACCTATTTTAAGCTCAACGTCCCCGTAAGGTGTCGAAACCTTCTCGTCCCTGATATCATTCAAAATATCCGGATCATACACACCGGTGCCTCCGATAACGGCTATTTTAATTTCCATCTTTATGCCCCCTGTTTTGCAAAATATTTTACCAGATAAATCCTAGTATTCTACTCGTCCGATTCTCAATCCTCTTATTTATGAATAAATAGGCAGTTTTAAGTCCAACAATCTTTCTTCTTCAATCCTTTTGAACTTGAGTGAAACATCGTAATGGCACCGGGGGCAGGCAAACAGGTGCACACAGCATAATTCACTGTAAGACCTGTACCCGTCTTCATAAATATCCTGCTCCAGGTAGGCGCTGTAATTATCGTAATAGTCCTGGATAATACCGGCGTCAACCATGAGTGAACCGCATTCAGGACAGCTTTTTTCAACTGAGGCCAGGCCGTTGCAAACCATGCACACTGCCATCCCGGCACCACCTTTTAAGGTTTTTATTTTGTATTAAGGCCAATAATAATAGTACATTGTTAAAAGTTAAAAATGTAGTCTATGGAGATGAACCGCCATATATGACAAAACTGAGCCAGGTCGAACTGTTGAACAGCGCCTTCAAGGAATCCCTGCACCGGGAAGAACAGCGTCTCGCCCGCTATACCAGCCTTTCTGAGACCATCCGGGACAAGAGGATAAGTGCGTTGTTCAAAAGCTTTGCAGCCGCCAGCAAAGGGCGCGTAAAACAGATCAGGTCCGAAGCAAAGAATTTTAATATCAAAATCTAGTTTTGAAAGGGTCTGTTGTTAATGGACGCTCTGAACTACCTGTACCAGGCTCTGGAAGAAAAGATAAGCAACCAGGTCTTCTACAACGAATGTTCCGTCAGAATCACCAATCCGGCTGCCGGGTCGCTGTTTGCACGGTTCAGGGATGATGAAGCGGAACACATTAAAATACTGCAAAAGGAAATCGCCGCTATCGAGTCCAAACCGCATCCGGTAAATATTGTTTTATCAAAGCTCAAAAACTAAAAGCGCCTTATTGAAACTGCAGCTGGAGTCTATTTTTCCTTCAACAGTTCCAGTTTGCTTTTTATCCCCAGCAGTGACGCAGCAATTTTCAACATATCAAGGTTTGTGTTATATATAATTTGTTTTATGCCGGGCGTGGTCAGGAACTTAACCAACCTGCCAAAGTCTTCATTCCGGTATTTGTCAATGGTATTCCTGAGGGCGATGGAAACCCTGACATTTTCTTTTATCTGCTCCAGGTACTCCTCGTAGCTGTTCCCCTCGACTATTGACCTCGCCGCATAAATACCGCTCTTGATAGAACTATACATGGCGAAGCCCAGAAAAGGTTCCAGTACTCCGCCGGAGTTGCCGGCCAACAAAATGTTGCCCACCCTGTGCGGGTATACAAACCCGGAAACATGCTGCAGGTCCCACAGCAATGAAATTTCATATTTAAGGTTTTCAACCTGCCAGAATTTATTCCAGAAGCGACCTATATTTTTTCTGTTCGCCCCGGTAACAACCAGGACAAGTGAGGCGCTTTTACTGTTGAAAGGTGTCAGGTAGGCGTAACCCTGCCTGGCATAATCCGTGTTGACCCACATTTTCATGGCGCTGGGATCGAATGAGCCAAGCACGGTTGCGCCCATCACCCAGGCATTGCTGACGCCTTCCCAGCAGCCTAAGATTTCTGCAGTATTGCTGTCGCCGGAAGCGACGACGACGTAATCATATTCCCGGGCCAGTCGCGAGAAGTCTGCCATGGTGTTATAGCGCACGGCTGTTTTTATCCGGCTGTGGATCTGGTTGGCGACACTGTCGGGCGCCTGCCCCAGCTCTACAAAATAACCGAGATTGCCGTAAACCGACCCGGAATTGCCGGAAGCGTACATTGTGATTTTCTTCAGGGTGTTTATCGGTTTAATTGTTATGTGAAATCTTTCATGCAAGTCATTAATAATATCTCTGACCGGCCTGTGCATTATTTGCAGCAGAACCGCACAGTGGGTGAACAGTTCCCCGCAGCGCGAACGCTGTTCGAATATATCGGGTATAACGCCGTGTCTCTCCAGTTCATGCGCGCAGGCTAAACCTGATATTCCCGCTCCTATAACGGCGACTTTCAAAAACCATTCAAACCCCTTTCAAAAACGGATAACTGATTTAATAAGCCTTGCATATAACCTGCACGTCATTCACTATAATCGTGTCAAGTATTTAAACCAGGCATAAACAAATATGCCGATTAGAATTGTATAAAGGGAGAATTCCATCAGGCTCACAGCAGCTTGTAACCCCCTCTTTCTTTACCGGCCCGGTTGAGTCCCAGTGAATCAACAATCCAGGTATAGCTGATAAACACCAGTATGTTAACAAAGATGCTGGCGGCATGGCTCCAGGAAATATATTCCAGAACCTGTACTTTAATAAAGAGTAATTCCTGCAAACTGAACAGAGTGGTTGCCACAATAATGTTCAGGGCTTGCATCCAGCGGTTTTCAGGCAGGGTCTGGGCATATAGAACACCAATGGTGAAAACAACGCCAAAGGTAAAAAATGTCGACGATGTTAATATGTAATAAAAGCTTTCCACCCGGTATAGGTTGAGGTTCATCGCCCCGGTATCAACCAGCAGCTGCAGGGCTACTGTGATAAAACCGCCCCAGACCGTATATTTAATCCTGGACCAGTCCAACAGGAGAAAAAATATAATCCAAGAGACTATCGCGCTGGCGAGCCAGGCATAATTATTCAAAGGCAATCTTATACCATCCTTCCGAACAGTATTTAATTCAGCATAATTTATTTAATTAGATTTTCCACTTTTTCTTAGATTAATGTTTCCAGACCGGTAAAAAATATATTGAGCAGCCATGTGGCAACTTAAACGGGAGGTTTTCTTACTTGCGTGTGGCGATAGTGGGAGCGGGGCCCAGCGGACTTGCCTGCGCCCTGACATTGGAAAAAAGAGGCATATGTCCTGACATTTATGAACGCTCCGGCAGGACGGGACTCCATGTGCCGATGGTTTACCTGATGCTGGAGTTATTTCAGCGCCCTCACCGGGACCAGCTGCTTTATCTGTCCAAACTCGGAATAAACCTGCGCCCTTTGAATAGAATCAGCCGTGTAATCATGCACTCGCCGCACCGGAGCGCCGAGGTCAGAGGCAGCCTCGGTTATTTAGTTGAGAGAGGGCAGGGTGAAAAAGCGCTGGAAGTACAGCTAGCGGAAAGGCTCCATACCAAAATAAAGTTTAATGTTGAAGCAGATTACCGGGAACTTTCCGGTGATTACGATTTTGTAGTAGTGGCCGACGGCAGCTCAAGGGCGGCGGCAGATAATAAAGTATGGGAAACCACCATGGACGCCTGGGTAAAGGGAGCTGTAATCCTGGGAGAATTCAAACCGGAGGAAGCGGCTATTTTTTTTGACACCTCTTATGCCAGGCACGGGTATGCCTTCCTGGCGCCGTTCGACAGGAGTCGGGCGGTGGTAATGCTCAGCGTTCCGGATATCAAACGCGCAGAGGTGGACGGTTTCTGGGAAAAATTTATACGAAAAGCAAACCTGGACCTGCAAACTGTCCATACCTTCGAAATGAACCACACCAGCGGCGTTTCCTCCCGTCAGCGCATAGAAAACATACTGTTGACAGGCAACGCGGGCGGGTTCACCGACAGCCTGCTGGGATTGGGGCTGGTAATGGGTATTACCAGCGGCGTCCTGGCGGGAAGGGCTATATCTGAGGGGCTTGACTATGAAAGGATGGTAAGGCCCATGATCCGGCGGATCAAGCGCCTCATTGTGTTCAGAGAAGCTTTGAACAGGTTGGATAACAGCGGTTTCAGCATGCTGATAAGCGCAATTACTTTACCAGGTGTTAAACAGGCCATTTATAATACGGACCTGGATATAATCAACCTGCTCTACCCGGCTGTAAGAAAACTGGTTAAGAAACCGCATTTTATTTAAATTCTTTTTTTTATTCTGCAAAAAGGGCTTCTACAAAATCTGCCGGCGAAAAAGGCCTGAGGTCTTCCATACCTTCTCCAATGCCAATTAGCTTCACGGGAATATCAAGGGCCTGTTTGATTGCAATAACAATGCCCCCTTTTGCGCTCCCGTCAAGCTTGGTTAAAGCTATGCCGGTAACACCGACAGCTTCTCCAAAAAGCTTGGCCTGGTTAACGGCGTTCTGGCCTGTGGTCGCGTCCAGGACCAGCAGCACCTCGTGAGGCGCTCCAGCTATTTCACGGTTTAAAACACGGCTTATTTTCTTCAGCTCTTCCATGAGGTTGGTCTTCGTATGGAGCCTGCCCGCGGTATCTATAACCAGGAGATCGGCGTGCCTGGCCTTTGCCGCCTGCAGGGAGTCAAACGCCACCGCGGCCGGGTCGGCGCCCTCCCGGTGTTTAATTAAATCCACCCCGACACGTTCAGACCATACTTCCAGCTGGTCGATAGCCGCGGCCCGAAAGGTATCGGCAGCGCCTATCAGCACCCTCATGCCACCGGCTTTGAACTGGTGCGCCATCTTGCCGATAGTGGTGGTTTTCCCTACCCCGTTAACACCGACCACCATCATAACTGTGGGAGACTCATCACTGATATTCAAAGGCGCTGTTTCACTGCCCAGCATATCCCTGATATGCTCTTTGAGAATAGCTTTAAGCTCTCCGGCATCGTCCAAGCGTCTCTCTTTAACGGTACGCCTGGTCCTTTCCACCAGTTCCACGGCGGTATTGACACCTACGTCGGCCTGCACCAGTATTTCTTCAAGTTCCTCGTACAGGTCTTCATCAATAGCCCTGCCGCGGTGGATTAATACATCAATTTTTTCAACAAAGCCCTGCCGGGTTTTGTTCAGGCTGTCTTTCAAGCGGCCAAAAAAACCTGGTTTTTCCACGGCTGTCTCCTGTTGAGGCTCTTCCGCTGCCGCCGCCTGCTGAGACCCGCCGGTTATGCTGCCTTTTATGCGGCTGAATAAACCCATCTCTTATTTAGACCCTCCAATATTGTTTAACAGCGCAGATTTTGCAGCCTGCTGTTCAGCGTCCTTTTTGGAACGCCCGGTCCCGCTCCCGACCAGCGCACCTTTGTACAGCACACCGGCTGTAAATGTTTTATGGTGATCGGGCCCTTCTTCCCTGAGGATTTTATACTGGACCTGCTCACCGCCGCGCTGCTGGACAATTTCCTGCAGTTCCGTTTTGTAATCCCTGTCCAGGCGTCCTTCCAGGACATCTTTTATCAACGGGGCCAGGAACCTCAGGGCCAGGTCGCTGGCAACCACAAGGCCCTGGTCGAGATAGAGTGCCCCAAGCAGGGCCTCAAAGGCGTCAGCCAGAATGGAAGGGCGCTCTCTGCCCCCGGAACGCTCCTCACCTTTCCCCATATTAAGGCAGTAGCCCAATTCCAGGTCTCTTGCCACCCTGGCCAGGGAAGGTTCGCATACCAGGGCCGCGCGCATTTTGGTCAGCTCCCCCTCGTCACGGTTGGGGTAATTGCGGAACAGAAAATCGCTGACTGCCAGGCCCAGGACAGCGTCGCCCAAAAATTCCAGCCTTTGATTGTTGTCAAACCCGTTGACCCTGCTTTCATAGGTAAATGAACTGTGTGTAAGGGCCTGATAGAGAAGGTTCTTATCACGCCAGTTCACTGCCAGCTTGTTTTGAAGGCTGTCAAGGTAAACCTTGTTTTTAAACACCTGAGCACCACCCGGTAAAGGGTTTTTGAGATGCCGCAAAACAATTCCCTTTATGCACAGAATTTTTAATGTTAATCCTGTAGAAATAATCATAATTATGCCTTATATTTCTTAAATACCAGCGTGGCGTTATGGCCGCCAAAACCGAAAGAATTAGAAAGCGCCACGTCTACCCCAACCTTCCTGGCTGTGTTCGGGACATAATCCAGGTCGCAGTCCGGGTCGGGCTGCTCATAGTTAATAGTTGGAGGAATTACTCCTTCATGGATAGCCAGCACACAGACCATCGCTTCCAGACCGCCCGATGCCCCCAGCAGGTGGCCGGTCATTGACTTGGTCGAGCTGATGGCAACTTTCGCGGCATGAGCTCCGAAAACATGCTTTATAGCCAGGGTTTCCGCCTTATCCCCCAGCGGCGTCGCGGTAGCGTGGGCGTTGATATAGTCCACTTTGGACGGCTCAATGCCGGCATCGCCCAGCGCTTCCTTCATTGAGTTGGCCGCGCCATGCCCTTCCGGATCAGGGGCAGTCATGTGGTAAGCGTCACAGGTGCTGCCGTAACCAACTACTTCAGCGTAGATCCGGGCGCCCCTTTTCTGGGCGTGCTCCAGTGTCTCCAAAATCAGTATAGCTGCCCCTTCCCCTATCACAAAGCCGTCCCGGTCCAGGTCAAAAGGCCTGCTGGCCTTTTCCGGCTCCTCGTTTCTGGACGACATCGCTTTCATCTGGATGAAGCCTGCCATGGCCAGGGGTGTTATAGCCGCCTCGGCTCCCCCGGTGATCATCACGTCGGCACGGCCGTACTGCAGCATCTTAAAGGCGTCTCCGATGGCATTGCTGCTTGAGGCGCAGGCAGAAACAGCGGTAGTATTCGGGCCTCTCAGGCAGTACCTGATCGCCACCTGTCCAGCGCCCATGTTGGCAATCATCATCGGCACAAATATCGGGCTTATCCGGCCAGGACCTTTTTCAGCCAGGACCCTGGCCTGTTCTTCCATTGTTTCAATGCCTCCGACCCCGGAGCCAAGGATAACCCCGATGCGGTCCCTGTCTTCATCATCAAAGTTTAAAGAGGCGTCTTCCAAGGCCATAGCGGTGGCGGCTACTGCAAACTGGGTGAAACGGTCCATACGGCGTGCTTCTTTTTTGTCAATATAACGGGTAGGCTCAAAATCTTTCACTTCACCCGCTATTTTAGTGCTAAAATGAGCCGGATCAAACCTTGTTACCGGCCCGATCCCGGAAACACCGGCAGTCAGAGAGCTCCAAAACTTATCCAAACCCGTTCCCACCGGTGATATTATTCCCAGACCGGTAATTACAACCCGTTTTAGCAAAAAATTACCCCCTCTTCAAAAAAGTCCCGTGGTTGCCCTCCGGGACTCATAAATGAACAAAAATTTATTGATGCTCCTGGATATACTTCACCGCTTCGCCAACAGTACGGATTTTTTCAGCGTCTTCATCCGGGATCTCCAGTTCAAACTCCTCTTCCAGGGCCATTACAAGCTCAACAATATCCAGGGAGTCCGCTCCCAGGTCATCTACAAAAGACGATTCCACCTTCACGTCTTCTTCCTCAACGCCCAGCTGTTCAACTATAATTGCCTTAACCTTATCTATTATTGCCATAATTAACAATTCACCCCCTTCCAGTGACTAAACAAATTATCTTCAGGCACAGGACATGCCGCCGTCCACCGCAATAGTCTGGCCGGTGATATAACGCGCGGCGTCCGAGGCCAGAAAAGCTACTGTTTCAGCAACCTCCTCAGGGCCGCCAAACCTTTTCAGAGGGATCTGAGAAAGCATCATCTCTTTAACCTCTTCAGGCAGGCCGTCAGTCATTTCCGTGGTGATAAAACCGGGCGCCACAGCATTAACGGTTATATTGCGGGAGCCAAGTTCTTTGGCCATAGCTCTGGTTAAACCTATCAGTCCTGCTTTGGCCGCGCAGTAATTGGCCTGGCTGGCATTGCCGATCAAGGCTACCACGGAGCTAATGTTAATGATCCGGCCGGAACGGTTCTTGACCATAACCTTGGCAGCCGCCCTGGCGCAGTTAAAAGCCCCCTTCAGGTTAACGCCGAGGACCTGGTCCCAGTCCTCGTCTTTCATTCGCAGAATAAAATTATCTCTGGTGATGCCGGCGTTATTCACAAGGATGTCCACAGCGCCGAATTCGGCAACCGCAGCCTTAACCATGGAGGCGGCCTCGGCCGGTTCGGCGACATTGGCCTTAAATGTTAAAACCCTGCCACCGTTGTTCCTGATCAGCTGAGCCGTCTCTTCCGCCGCTGCGTCATTGGAGGCGTAATTGACCAGCACGGCGGCGCCTCTTTCTGCCAGGGCCAGGGCTATTGCCCGTCCGATACCTCTTGATGCTCCGGTAACGACCGCAATTCTCCCATCCAGAACCATTTTAGCTAACCTCCCTGGTTAAAGCAAGGACTTTTTCCAAAGATGCTCTGTCCTCAACATTTAATATAGTCACATCGCGGCTGATTTTTTTAATCAGCCCGCTGAGCACCTTTCCCGGGCCCACTTCTATAAATGTGTCCACCCCGAGATGTATCATTCTTAAGACACACTCTTCCCAGCGTACGGGGCTGTAAACCTGCCTGATTAAAGATTCTCTTACCTCCGGGCCGGAACTGACCAGGTCCGCGCTGACATTCGCCACCACTTGAATTTTCGGATCGGCGACAGAGACTTTATTCAAATCTTCGGCTAACCTTTTGCCCGCGGGCACCATCAGGCTGGAATGGAAAGGCGCGCTCACGGGAATCGGCATCACACGCCTGGCGCCTGCCGCCTTGAGCAGCGGCTCGGCAGCACTCAGGCCGGCTGTATCTCCCGCGATAACCACCTGCCCCGGGCAGTTCAGGTTAACCGCCTCGACTACGCCGGAGCCTGACGCTTTTAAACAAGCCTCTTCAACCAGCTCGGTACTTAATCCCATAACAGCGGCCATACCGCCCTCACCGACGGGCACCGCTTCCTGCATGTACTGGCCCCGTTTGCGCACCAGGCGGACGGCGTCCTCGAACAAAAGGGAATCAGCAGCCACAAGGGCTGTATATTCACCAAGGCTGTGGCCGGCCACCGCGTGGGGGACCGGTGCTCCCATACTTTTTAGGACTTCCAGGCAGGCCGCGCTTGTTGTGAGCACGGCCGGCTGGGTGTTGGCGGTCAGGTTTAACTCTTCCTGGGGACCTTCAAAGCATAACCGGGACAGTGAAAAACCCAGCGCATCGTCCGCTCTGTTAAAAACAGCGGCGGCAATCGGAAACTCCTCGTATAATTCCTTTCCCATGCCGGCGTACTGCGAAGCCTGGCCGGGGAAAACAAATGCGATTTTCATTTATCTACACCACCTGATTTTTCAAGCGACCTAATACACATTCGGCGCTATTCATAATATCCAAAATAATTTCACGGGCAGGCTGCACCTTATTGACCATGGCGCTGACCTGTCCTGCCATAACCGTGCCGTTTTCAATGTCACCTTCTACCATTGCCAGCCGGAGGCTGCCCACTCCAAGATTCTCAATTTCCTCCGGCGGCGCGCCGTTTTTCTCCATCTCATCATATTTCCTGGTCAGCCTGTTGCGCAGGGCACGTACAGGGTGTCCGGTGGAAGTTCCGGAAACCGCGGTGTCACGGTCTTTAGCCCTGATTACAAAATCCTTGACTCTCTGAGGAATTGTGCATTCCTCCGCGCACATAAAGCGCGTGCCCATCTGGACACCCACGGCCCCCAAGGCCAGCGCGGCAACAAGACCCCTGCCGTCGTAAATACCTCCGGCAGCGATAACCGGCAGATCAACAGCGTCTACAACCTGGGGCACCAGGGCCATGGTTGTCAGGACGCCGATATGACCGCCGGACTCCATGCCTTCAGCGATAAACGCGTCCACGCCGGAGCGGGTCAGCCTTTTCGCCAGGGCTACTGAAGAAACTACCGGGATAACCTTGGTCCCCGCCTCCCTGAGCGCGGGTACATATTTGCCGGGGTTACCCGCCCCCGTGGTGACCACGGCCACTTTTTCTTCGAGAAGTATATCCATAATTTCCGCCAGGTAAGGAGAAAGAAGCATCACGTTAACACCAAAGGGCTTATTTGTCAGTTCTTTGGCCTTGTGCAGCTGTTCCCGGAGCCAGTCAGGCGGGGCGGCGCCTGAACCAATCACACCCAGGCCGCCGGCCTCTGAAACGGCCGCTGCCAGTTCGGCGGTAGACACCCAGGCCATGCCACCCTGAATAATTGGGTATTCAATACCCAGCAAGTCACATAACTCGGTTTGGATCAAATTCTCCCCCCCTATAAAAATTGTATATTCGCAGCTGCGAATAATTTCCATCTCACCATTTTAATACGGCAGCAGCCCAGGTTAAACCCGCGCCAAAACCCACCATTAAGATGTAGTCCCCTTTTTTGATCCTGCCTTCACGCACAGCCTCAGCCAGGGCAATCGGCATGGAAGCTGTTGATGTGTTGCCGTAGCGGTCCACATTAACCAAGACTTTTTCTCTCGGCAGCTTCAGCCTTTTAGCGGCTGCTTCAATAATCCTGACATTCGCCTGGTGCGGTATGAAGTGGTCCACATCAGAAACCTTAAGCCCGGCCGCGGCAAGCACCTCCGCGGCTGCTTTCCCCGTCGCCCTGACGGCAAACTTAAATATGTCCCGGCCTCTCATGTGAATAAAGTGCAGGTTATTATCGACTGTTTCATGAGAGGCCGGCAGCCTGGACCCCCCCGCCGGCAGCTTCAGAGAATGGCCGCCGGACCCGTCAGCCCACAGCTTTTGCGACAGAATGCCGCTGCCTGGAGCGGCCTGCCTCAAGACAACCGCCCCGGCGCCGTCGCCAAAAAGCACGCAGGTCTTGCGGTCCTTCCAGTTGATAATCTTTGATAAATTTTCCGCTCCTATCACCAGGACATTCCGGCAGGCTCCCGTGGAAACAAACTGGCTTCCCGTGATCATCGCGTACATAAACCCCGAACAACCAGCGGCCAGGTCAAAGGCGCCGGCCTTTTTTGCCCCGATCCGGTCCTGTACCAGGCAGGCGGTCGCGGGGAAAACCATGTCAGGTGTATTTGTGGCGGCTATAACCAGGTCTATTTCTTCAGCGGTAATGCCGGCGTCGGCTATTGCCTGCCTGGCGGCAATCTCCGCAAAGTCCGAAGTCGCCATTTCCGGCGGCGCGATCCGCCTCTCCCTGATACCGGAACGGTCAACAATCCACTCGTCACTTGTATCGACTATTTTTTCAAGGTCAGCGTTAGTAACTATTCTATCCGGCACATAGGCTCCCACGCCTGCAATGCCGGTATTTAAAAGCTCATTGGGCAATACTGCCTCCAGCCTCCTTTGGTCCTATGATCTTCATGCTCTCCCTGATTGATTCCACAAGGTAGTTTTCCACCGAATCCCTGGCCAGCCTGACCGCGTTCTTAACCGCTTTGGCCGAGGAACTGCCATGGCAGATGATTGACACACCATTTACGCCGAGGAAGGGAGCGCCGCCGTACTCAGTGTAGTCAACACGTTTTTGCAGTTCCTTCAACGCCGGCATCGCCATAACCGTGCCTATTTTAGCCAGCCAGCTTTTAGTAATCTCCTCTTTCACCATTTTTAGCAGCGCTGAAGCCATGCCTTCTCCCGCTTTAAGGACTATATTGCCGATAAATCCGTCGCATACGACAACGTCGACGCCGCCGCTAAAAATGTCTCTTCCTTCAATATTGCCGATAAAGTTTATCCCGGCCTCCTGCAGCTTGGGAAAAGCCGCCAGGGTGGCTTCGTTTCCTTTTGTGTTTTCCTCGCCGTTGCTCAAAAGCCCCACCCGGGGATTGTCCATACCCATAATTTTTTTGGCGTAGTGGTAACCCATTATGCCGAACTGAAGCAGGTGCGTAGGTTTGCAGTCCACGTTCGCTCCCACATCAAGCATTAAAGAGTGTCCTCTTTCGTTGGGCAGGACACCGGCTATCGCCGGGCGGTCAACACCCTTAATCCTTCCCAGGTAAAGCAAGGCGGAAGTCATAGCCGCTCCGGTGCTGCCCGCGGATACAACAGCGCTGGCCTCGCCGTCCCTGACCAACTGGGTAGCCCTGACGATCGAAGAGTTCCTTTTGCGCCTGACGGCTACAGCGGGGTGTTCTCCCATCCCTATCACCTCAGGCGTGTGGACCACGCTGACCAGGCCGCCGGCGTCAGCGTTGCCGAGCTCGGCCAGCACCTGTTTTTCGTCCCCCACCAGGATTATGGATATACCATATTCCACCGCGGCCTGGAGGGCGCCCTTTACTACTTCCCCGGGCGCGAAGTCCCCTCCCATGGCGTCCACTGCTATTCTCACTGAGGCGCCGCCTCCTCCGCTACTGCAAAAATTGAAAACCTGCCCACAAACACTGCCTCGTCCTTAACGTAAGAGGTAACTTTTACCATATACTTATTGCCTTTTTTTAATTTTATCAGTGCTCTGGCTAAAACTTTTTCCCCGCAGGATACCGGGCGTTTAAAGGTAACCCTGGCGATTCCGGTCAAAGCCACTTCAGCGTCAATAATGGCGACTGCAAGTGAGTTGGCCTGGGCAAAGAGATGATGCCCCCTGACATACCTTGTTTTACTCAGGGTCATCTCGGGCGTTACTGTTAAAATTGAAATCCCGGAAATCCCCACTTCCAGGTCGACCACTTCACCCACCAGTTCTCCGCCGGACAGTGTCCTGGGCGGTGAACCGGGGTTTTTTGCAACAGTCAAAAGCCGTTCCTTGAACTCGGGAATTTTTAATTCGAACCTGTCAAGCCTGATGGTCTGGACGCTTACTCTTAATATTTGTGACAGGTCCTCGTCTGTCAGAAAGGGATCGCTGTCCAGAAACCTGACCAACCGCCTCTGTCTTTCCGCTTTATTCATAGTTAAACGCCGCACCCTCACTTGATAATAGCAGGTTACATATTTAGTACCAGGTACTAAAAACAGTATAATGTACCTTTCCTTAAATTGCAAGCAGCAGAAAAAAAATAAGCTCCGTTTATAAAACGAGCTTATCATTAATATTCTTAATTTTTAACTATTTTGTCGCCACAGCTTCCCGGCCTTTGTAATAACCGCATTCAGGGCACAGATGGTGGGGGACGATGAGGGCGTGGCACTGCGGGCATTCGACCAGCGCGGGCGCTTCGATTTTCATGTTAACGGCCCGCCGCTGCCTTCCCCTCTGTTTAGAAGCTTTTCTTTTTGGCACTCCCATAATTCACACCTCCTTCAAATTAGAAGTAGGATGTTGGAGGTTGGAGGTGGTTAATGCTTCTTGATATTGCCGCTCACCCGGTCCACATCCTATTCTTAAGTTGTTCAATTATCGTCTTTTTTCAATAATTCTTTTAAAACGCTCATCCGTGGGTCAATATCCTCAGCAGCACACCCACAGCGGCCTTCGTTCAGGTTGCGGCCGCAAACCGGACACAGGCCCTGGCAACCTTCAACGCAAACGGCTTTCATCGGCAGCGCCAGGTAAATACTGTTGAGCACCGCGGGAGCGATGTCGATAAAATCCCCCGTAACAGAAGGAATCTCTTCGTTTCCCCCATCCTGGGCCAGGGAATATTTTTCATCGACAGGCGCCTGAAAATCGTAAATAAAACGCTTCAGGCAACGGCTGCAGGACAGTTCCAGTTTCCCGTCCGCCGTGCCTTCCACTTCAATAACCTCTCCAGTGTTGCTGACAGCGAGAACGGCCTTTACCGGCCCAACAAAAGCAATAATCTCACCTGAAATATCAAGCGGGGGCAAATCCGCCGCCAGGTCGTAACGGGCGGAGTCACCCGGGCTCCTTTTAAGCCGTGCGACATCAAGCCGCATCATAAGATCACCCCGAATTCAACACCAAGAATTATATTAAGAAGACCCGGTTTTGTCAAGAAATTTCCTTTTTAATGTGTCCCGGCGGCAAGCAGGCATATACATGGCTGCCAGCCGAATTTTGTACTCCTGTTTTATCGCTAGATATACAGGACGGCGAAGAGGAGGATTTTTTTTCGTCCATAAGTACTAAACTCGACATTCCTTTTATTTGTTTTTAAACATATCCCAGACATTTAAACAATAAATTATAAATTACCAAGATGAGGTACTGAGGAGTCAAACAGGTGGGGTTTTATATGAGATATAATTATAAACTGCCAGGTTCGCCAAAAGATCGTATCAGGCTGATATGGACAATACTGGCGGTTCTTTTTGTATTTTCTATGATAAGCCAACCACGTATAGCCTATGAAGGTGCTGTTATGGGCTTAAAGACCTGGTGGAATATAGTTTTCCCATCCCTGCTGCCTTTTTTTATCGCCTCCGAACTCTTAATGAGTTTTGGCGTGGTCCACTTCATGGGAGAGCTGCTGGACCCTGTCATGCGCCCGCTCTTTAACGTCCCCGGTTCCGGCTCGTTTGTGATGGCGGTGGGCTTTACATCAGGTTACCCCATCGGGTCAATGGTAACGGCAAGGTTGCGAACAGATGGATTATGCACCAGAGTAGAAGCAGAAAGGTTAATGTCGTTTACGAATAATTCCAGCCCCCTCTTCATGCTGGTGGCAGTTTCGGTCGGCATGTTTAACAACCCCGGGCTGGGGGTCCTGATTGCCGGCGCCCACTATCTTTCAAACATTACCCTGGGCATCATTCTGCGTTTTTACGCTCGCGGCAGCGGCGGGATAAAACCCGCTGCCGCCGGTGGACAAAACCCGGCGGCCCGGGCGCTCCGTAAAATGCTGCAGGTACAGAGGATGGAAAACCGTCCGCAGGGCAAAATCATTGGGGACGCTGTGAGTAAATCTGTTGCAAACCTGCTTAACATCGGTGGTTTCATCATCCTTTTCGCTGTAATCATAAAATTGCTCGGCGCCGCCGGCATAATTGAGGCCATCGCGGGGATCCTGGGATATATACTGCTGCCGCTTGGATTTTCACCTGAGGTATTGCCCGCGCTGGGCAGCGGTTTTTTCGAAATGACGATCGGGTCCAAACTTGCCAGCGAGGCCGCGGTACCGCTTACCCAGCAGGTCGTCGCCGTCGGCATGATCCTGGCCTGGAGCGGTATTTCAGTACACGCCCAGGCAGCCAGCATGATCGCCGATACCGACATCAGGATGCTGCCATTTGTTATCTCACGCGTATGCCATACCTGTCTGGCCGGAATTTACACCTATATCGCCTGCAGGTGGGCCGGCCCGCTGGAGGAAATGGCCGCGCCGGTAATGGCCGTTGGCCGCCTGTTAGAGGGTACTAGCCGCGTCAGTTTCAGCTTAAATATTTTTCTTCTGTTTATTATACTGCTGACCGCTGTAATCATGGCAGCGCTGATCCTGCACACAATCTGTGGCTTGAGGCGGTCCATTACGCGAAAATAACTCTAGTTGACTAAAAATTTTTCATTCCACATAAATCCGGATCTGCATTTAATGCTGTCTCGACAAACCACCGCCCGTGAAAAACGGGCTCTATACTCCATTCTTTATACCCCTGCCAGAGCTTCGTGATTTACGGCTTGCGGGGGCTGTTCAAACCACCCGTTGTTAATCATGATGTTTAAACCGTCTCCTGCATAATCTAAAATTTCCGCTATGAGACGAATGAATGTGGCGCTTAAGTCACGTCTCATACTTAAAGATAAATTTGAGGTATTGAAACATAAGGGGGCCTTACATAAAGACCCTTGGATAACAAAAATTGTACCACTCTGTTAGAAATCTCAATAGAGGTAGTCAAAGCATCTGAAATAAATTTACGGATATCGGAACGGGATATGAGCGGCAGTGATATACCGTAGCCAAGCATACCGTACTTGGCCATATGCTCGAGATAAAACGGAAAGAAAATATCTGAATATAAACGCGGGGCGGATAAATTTACATCACTATCGTTAAAGCCCTGGGGGACAGGATAATTTTCCTGTTTAAAGACTTTCGCAATAAATTCAGTATGTTTTTGAGATATGCCCAGCGTGTACTCCAGCAGAGGACGAATTTCGGTGTCTTCAACCGTTGCCAAAAAGTACTTGAGTGTGCATGTGACCATGCTGTCATTCATGTATGACGTCCACAGGTCTCCGATCTCCACTGAAGTTAACCTGGTTTCGACCTTAACTTTCATGAATTACGCCTCCAAAAAATAGATAGAAAACAAAAAGGAGATATTTAGAATAATATCTCTGGCAAAAATATAATTATACAGTTGTATGTATCTTGTGAAACAGGACAACGATTCCGATTAATACCTCCATGATCTGCCATGCGAAATAATTGTCATAAACTCATATATTTATCTGTTTTTGTTCATCATATTAAAAAATGGGTTTCTAATGGGGGAAGCAGGTTGAACATATTAAATCTCTATAAACTTAAGAAGCTGATTCCTTTTGCCAATCCCGAAGCAGATAAGCCGCTGCACGCGGGTGAGATTTATTACCTGTGGGAGGGATTGACTTCAGGGTATGAGATGATCACTGTGGTAGAAACATACCTGATGAACTCTGAGCAAGGCGAACTTCATTTATTATTGCAGGGTCTTATAAAGGGGATTTACCTGACCAGGATCAACCCGATTGAAAAAATTTTAAAGGCAGAAGGTTTTACCGTGCCGCCACGGCCCGCCACCAAGACCTCGATGGGCAAGCCCGGGGTAGGCCAGGAAGTAAAACTGAACGATGAGGAAATAATCAGCAATATAATAGCCTGGACTCAAGTCTCTCTATTCCAAAATGCCAAAGCTATAGGAGCCTGCACCAGGAAGCCGGTGCAAAAATTATTTATCGACCTCCTTTTTAAAGAGATGACCGGTTACAGCCTGATTATGGATCTCGGCAACAGCAGGCATGTGTTTGAAACCCCTCCCCCGGCTACAGCCAGGGAAAACGGCCTTAACATGGGTGAGGTTTTTGTGCTGTGGGAGGAGTTGGGAGGAAGGCGTTTAAGCGTGATCAACGCTGAAACACTCATCGCCAGCACCGATGACCAGGAATTGACAACAATGCTGAAAAGGATGCTTAACCAAATAGCGCTGACTCAACTGGAGCAGCTGGAGAACAAGTTAAAAGAAGAGGGGTTTACAGTCCCCGCCCGTCCGGTCAGTCGGCTGAACCAGGGCCCTCCCGGCCGGGTCAACAAGATTAAACTGAGTGATGACGAGTTTCTGGGAGTGTTGATAACCGCGGCGCAGGTAGCCATAGCCCATCATACCAGGTCATACTGTGTAGCCATAAGAAAAGATATAAGAAATATGTTTAAGGATTTTATTTCTGCAGAGATAGAAGAATATCAAAAAATATTACAGATAGCAAAAGAACGGCATACCCTGGACAATCCACCTTTAGTAACATCCAAACGATAACAAAGAGAAGGTATTTTTACAATTGACCTTTTTACCTAAATCTCTGCTGACACTGGAGACCATAATTCAACGATCGAAAAAAATAAATCAGAAAGCCCCGGGGTGGACTTTCTGATTTTTTTTGTTCAGACAGATTCAACTTCTTTAATCAGGAGTTAATATTACCGCGATCCTATTTGTGTCATTATATTCATTTATGCATACAAATATATAAATAAATTAATGTCAGGTCATTATAGAATGGAAAATGTAAAAAAAGAAATTATCAAAGAAGCTGAAAGAATAAGAATTGATTGTGTTTATAAGGTTAATGTACATTTTAAAATTGCAGCTTTTTGGTCAAAACTTAAATTCTTTTTAGAGATCCCAATTACAGTACTTGCAGCCATAACCAGCGGCCTGGCGTTGTCCAACTATCATGAAGTTGCCGGGTATTTTGCTCTTATAGTATCTATCCTTTCAGCAATAACAACTTTTTTGGAACCTACTGAAAAAAAATGCACATTTTAATTCATCGAACAGCTATACAACCCTTGTGAGCAATATAAATATTTTTTGCAAAGTAGATTGTGCCATCGAGACTTCAAAATCCTTGCTGTTAATTAGATTAAAAGAATACGAAATTCAACGTGACGAACTGAACCAAAACAGCCCTTTCATCCCTTTTTGGGCACAAAAAAAAGCAGAAAAATGCTTTAAAGAGATTAATTTGAAAAATCATGTATATGAAATCAACTTGGAAGAAACCGATATGCAAACCTTAAAGGATGAAGGTAAGGAATAAGCTGCCCGGCGATAAAATGATTACCTATTAAGGGAAGGATTTTATAACTGCTCTTTTAAATTTTTAAACTTAATAAAAAAGGTCGTGCCAGAGGAACCGGTTTCTATATTAATTAAGGCGTTATGCCTGGCGGCGATACTGTAACAAACCGCCAAACCCAAACCTGTCCCCTGTTCTTTGGTAGTGAAAAAAGGAGTGCCTATTTTTTCAAGCACACCGGGTTCAATCCCGCCGCCTTGATCCTGCACTGATAAAACTACCTCCTGGCCGTCCATGAGCGTTCTTACAGTTAGAATCCCTCCGGGCGACATTGCCTCCAGACCGTTGCGGACGAGGTTTAAAACAAGCTGGCGGACTTCTTTTTCATCCAGGAATAATCCGGGAATTTCCTCCAGCTGCAAATCTATATTTTTATCCAGTACCATCGCGTCGGCCTGGATTAATGGGAACAAGTTTTCTAATATTTTATTAAGGTTATGCATTTTTAAATCTACAATCTTGTTTTTTGCCAAATTGAGGAACTCAGTAATTATAGAATTCGCCCTGTCCAGTTCCTCGATCATGAGGTCAAAGCTGCCTTTAAATTGAGTGAAAGCTTCTTTATCCCTGTACAGCTGCAGAAAACCACGCACGGTAGTCATTGGGTTTCTGACCTCATGCCCGATACCGGCGGCCATTTCCCCCACTAAGTTCAACCGGTCCAGGCGGGCCAGTTCTCTTTCATACAGCTTGCGTTCGGAAATATCAGTGATAACAGTCTTGTAGCAATTAGCGCTGTCACCGGCGCTTTTTTGCGGGATGCTCAGGAGCTGCACCTGGACCGGCGGGCCATTTCCGGTTGTGAGGCTTAATTCTGTGATCACTTTTTCACCATTCTGCCTGCAGTGGTACATATGGTGCAGAAACATCTTCATATCGCTCTGAACTACTAAAACAGACATCGGAGTACCAATTAATTGAATCCGTTCCAGGCCAAGCAAAGATGCGCAGGTTAAGTTAATCTCCAGTATGCAGCCTTTTTGATCAAGAGTTACATACCCTACCGGGGCAAAGTCGTAAAGAGCGGCATAGCGGTTCCGGGATTCTTCCAAGTCTTCCAGGGTTTCCTGCAGCGACTGGCATTTCGCCTCCAGGTCAAGTTGTTTTGTTTCCAATGCATCTTTAAGGTGCTGGACTTTACCCTTATAAGAAACCTTAATAGATTGAAGAGACCTGCCGGACTTGCTCATCCCCTGCCTGGCGCTCTTTTCTGACTGCGCCAAAAATATCGCCTCCTTATTGCTACATATCTACCTGGAGCCGGCAGGTCATCCGTCGTGTTCCGTGAAGCAATTCATCCGCCGGAGATTATGCTTAAATTTTCTGTTACCTCATATGCTCATTCTTGTCTTCGATGGCCATCAGAATTAATTTCGTCTGGTTGTCCACGCTGACAACCCGGCGGGCATTAACCAGCATCTTCTTGTGGCCGATGTTCGGGAATTCATGATCGACGTTAAAATCTTCAAACATCATATTATTTGGGAGTATTTCCTCCAAAAGGACCCGTAATTCGGGTATATTCCACTGTCCATTGCCAAGATCAAAAATGCTTCTGTCCAATGTGTCCTCGGGTGTTACCATGAAGCTCTGATAGAAAGCCTTATTCGCCGATTTTATATGCAAACCGGCATCCAGGACCAGGAGAGGTTCCCGCACGGTCTCCACAATCGCTTCCGCGTAGGCACGGGCTTCCTGGGATAACACAAGGCTTTTTTTGATTATACTAATATCGACAAATGTAATAACAACGCCGTCTATTTTATTTTCCAAGGTTCTGTAGGGGCGGATTTGCACGGAATACCAGCAGCCGTGCCTGTCCTGCACTTCCTGCTCTTTGCTGATAAGGGTGTCGTTTACTTCCAGGATCGCCTGCTCCAATTCAAAATTGTTGAATTTTGTATTGATATCGGTAATAGGCCGGCCGACATCAGTAGCAATCAGGTTCAATGCTTTTTCCGCTGAGTGGTTGAAAAGCCGGATATTTAAATTGCTGCCAAGCATAATAACCGGAATATTAACGCTGCGAAACAGGTTCTGCAGGTCACTGCTGATTCTGCCCAATTCAAGGTTACGGTTTTGTACTTCATCATTTAAGGTCATCAATTCTTCATTAGAAGATTGAAGCTCTTCCTTTGAGGTTTCCAGTTCTTCATTCATGCTTTGCAGCTCTTCATTGCTGGATTGGATTTCTTCGTTAGCGGCCCTGAGCGCCTCATTTGTTAATTCATACTGTTCAACAGCTGATTTAAGGTATTCTTTTGTGGCGGCAAGCTCATGTTCCAATCCGATTAACTGGTTATCTTCATCACACACTTCCGCCTGTCGCAATTTCACCGCTGCGCTGCCTGTTTTCTCCCTTGACGTCAGGTCATGCGGGACTGTTTTCTCAAATAATATCAGAAAGTGTTTTTCTTTGGTGCGCGGCTCCCCGAAAGGGATCACATCAACATTGACACGATCGGAACGCCCGTTATAAACAACCCGCAAACCTTCCTTTCTTACCGGGACATTCTCCTTCTTGGCCTGGTTAATAGCGCTGTGCAGCCCAAGCGACAGACCGTCCCGAGCCATTTTTAAAATGTTCAGGCTCGGCGTTCCCGACGCGGGTTCGAGATAAGGTCCGGTACGCCCGCGGAATTGAATGATTTCCAGATCACTGTTAACAATAACACCGGCCGGGGCATATTGGCTCAGGACAATGCGGTTTGCTTCTTCCAGCACGTTAAACTTAAGATCAGCGTCCGGGCTGATCCGGCTGACCTTCTCGCGTTGTTCTACCGCAGCCGCCATATATTCGCCGGCTGCCAGCTCGGATATTATAGGAGTCTGCACGGCTTTTTTTGAAAAAATCTTGTGCTTTTTGTCCTCCAGGTTAAAAAGGTTGGCATAAACGCCAACTGACTCCGAAGACCCCAGAAAAAGAAAACCATTTTGCCGCAGGGCATAATGGAAAACCGGAAAGAGTTTCTTTTGCATAGCCTGCCCGAAATAAATGATCACATTCCGGCAGCTGATCAGGTCCAACCGGGAGAAAGGGGGGTCCTTGACCATGTCCTGCCTGGCGAAAACGCACATGTCCCGGACAGTCTTACTGATCCGGTAGCCTTTATCAACTATGGTAAAGAAGCGGCGAAGACGCTCAGGCGCTACGTCAGCCTTAATGCTTGCCGGGTATATGCCTGACCGCGCTTTCTCAATGAGCGTTTCATTAGTATCCGTGGCAAATATCTGTATTGGAGTATTGACAGCGTCATCCCCCAAAAACTCAATCAATAAAATTGCTATTGAATAGGCTTCTTCGCCGGTTGAGCACCCTGGCACCCACACCCTGACAGGATCACCTGGCTGCCTGGTTTTCACGACAACCGGGAAAACCCGGCTTTTTAAAGTCTCAAATGCTTCGGGATCGCGGAAAAAGTTTGTTACATTTATCAGCAGGTCCTGGTACAGTTCCTCGACTTCCGCCGGGTTTTCCCGCAGGCAATCTACATATTCGTCCAGCTTTTCTATCCTGTGCAGGACCATGCGCCGCAAGATACGGCGCTTAATAGTCAGTTCTCTGTACAATGAGAAATCGGTGCCGCAGGCTTTGCGCAGTATGGTAAATATTTGCTTGAGTTCAATGGCGCCGTCAGAAAACAACTTGCCGGTTTCTGCGTTTACAGCTTCGAAGGCGCTGGAACAAGCTATTTTTACCAGCTCGCCAGCGATATCCTCCGAGGTTAAGATAAAGTCAACAACTCCGGCAGCAACGGCATTGAGCGGCATGCCATCAAACCTGGCTGTTTGTGGTTTCTGGGCAAAGGTGATGCCACCGGCGTTTTTGATCTCTTTCAATCCCCTGGAGCCGTCTGTGGCAGTTCCCGATAAAATTACCCCTATGGCCTTACCGCCTTGATCTTTTGCCAGAGATTCCAGGAAAAAGTCAACCGGCATATACTGTCTTGCAATATCTTCCCGGGGCACAAGGCTTAAGATCCCTTGAGAAACAGACATGGCCTTGCCGGGTGGAATGATATAGACACAGTTTGGTTTCAGTACTGTTTTATCTTCAACCTCACTGACCGGCATAGAAGTGCTCCTGGAAAGAATTTCGCTCAATATGCTCTTGTGGCTGGGGTCAAGGTGCTGGACAAGCACAAAGGCCATACCGGTGTCATTGGGCAAATTTTCAAGAAGCTGCGTAAAAGCCTCCAAACCACCGGCGGAGGCCCCGATACCGACAATCGCGCCAGGTTCATTTCCTGACCGTTCATCACCGGTGAGCCCTCCGGCGACGGCATCCTCGCAGGTGCTGTCTTCAGGTAACTCCTGCTGCTCGCCTTCCTGTGCAATCTTGTTTTCATGTCCTGACTTTATCTCCGTCAACATCTCACCCCATCTTTTTAGTAACGTCATTGCGGTATCAAAAAATAAAAATCGGATTGAATGTATATTTGCTCCAGCCTGGGAGACAGTTAACTTCAATTCCGAAAGCCATTACAAGTACCATTACCAGGAATGGCATTGTATATAAATTTCGAAAAGTTTATACAATTGATTGATGTATTAGACAGACATCGGCAGATTACCTTTAGAGAATTTATCGAAATTTGTCAAAGAAAAGTTTTTTTAAAAAACGCTCACTAAGAGGAATAATTCTTAGGAGTACTCCTCTTTACATAATTAAACGTTATCGAAATCATGCTCGAACACGAATAACTCATTTTTTTTTATGCATTTGTCCGGTGTTTAGCGGTTGGCTTATCGTTAAAATGAGTCCTCCCTTATGGGCACAAGAGAACCATCGCCTTTATTCCAGCAGATCTTTTTCCGGCCTGCCATCCCTTGATCTGCCAGGTGAAATGTTTTCACATACTCATATATTTTTCTGTTTATGTCCATCATAATAAAAGATTACGAATAAGTAGGTGGAATAATTTGAGCGAACTGGCCGGTCTGTTCAGCCCTAAGTCAGCAGCAATAATCGGCGCCTCAAAATCACCCGGCAAGATTGGCAACGTAATTATAAAAAATATGATCAGCAGCGGCTATAAAGGGAAAGTCTTTCCTGTCAACCCAAAGGAGCCTGAAATAGAAGGGCTGAGGTGTTACCCCTCCGTGGATAAGATACCGGAGCCGGTGGAAATGGCGGTTTTGTCGGTCCCGGCGGCCAAGTCCATGGAAATTGCCGAAGTTTGCGGCAAACAGGGGGTTAAATACCTGGTGGTGATTACCGCCGGTTTTAAGGAAACCGGCAAAGAAGGACTCGAACTGGAGCGAAAGCTGTTGGAAATATGCCGCAGGTATAATATGAAGATGCTCGGGCCCAACTGCGTGGGCCTTATGGACACCCACGCGCCTATCAACGCCTCGTTTGCCGCTGGGTTTCCCCTAAAAGGAGAAATCGCCTTTATTTCCCAGAGCGGCGCCATGGTACTGTCGATACTTGACTGGAGCTACCGGGCGGGGCTGGGCTTCAGCAAGTTTATCAGCCTTGGCAACAAAGCCGACCTGACCGAGGCCCACTTTATTGAAGACGCTGCCGAAGATCCGAACACAAAAGTAATATTATGCTATATAGAGGATGTTGAGAACGGGCCTCACTTTCTTGATGTGGCCAGAAAGGCAAGCAGGAAAAAGCCGGTTATTATTTTAAAATCAGGGACAAGCCAGGCAGGGGCGCAGGCCGCCTCATCCCATACCGGCGCCCTGGCCGGCAGCGACCTGGCCTATGAAACGGCCTTCCGCCAGAGCGGCGTGATCAGGGCCAGGAACATGCCTGAACTATTCGACCTGGCTGTAGCTTTCGCCAACCAGCCCATACCGGGGGGAGACAGGGTCGCCGTGATCACCAACTCCGGCGGGCCGGGCATTGTGGCAACAGATAATATCGAAGAAAAGAAATTGAAAATGGCCAGGTTTACGAAGGAAACAATAGAAGCGCTGCGCAGCTACCTGCCGGCCGAGTCGAATATCTACAACCCTGTCGACGTGCTGGGGGACGCCAAAGCCGACCGTTTCCACTACGCCCTGAAAACTGTGCTGGCCGACCCGGGCGTGGACAGCGCGGTTGTGCTGGTCTGCCCGGCCGCGGTCACTGAGCCGGTGGAAACGGCCAGGGCCATGGCCCAAATGAGAAAAGAGTTCCCCGGCACGCCGCTTTTCGCGGCTTTAATGGGTGGCACAAGGCTGGAAGAGGGAGAAAAGGTATTATCCGAGTCCAACATCCCCTGCTTCACTTTCCCCGAGCCCGCCATAACAAGCATCAGCGGTATGGTGAGCTACGGCCGGATCAAAGGATTGCCGGCTGAAATTAAGCCGCTGTCTTTTAATAATATTGATTTAAAAACGGTTAAAGCAACACTGTACGACGTCAAAAAAGACAACCGCCTGGTCCTGCTCGGCAGTGA
This sequence comes from Pelotomaculum propionicicum, assembly GCF_048984525.1. Taxonomy (GTDB): domain Bacteria; phylum Bacillota; class Desulfotomaculia; order Desulfotomaculales; family Pelotomaculaceae; genus Syntrophopropionicum; species Syntrophopropionicum propionicicum_A. The sequence goes on along the minus strand of NZ_JBMGJC010000004.1, from coordinate 138,439 downwards.
GGCCGCGGAAATAATCTCGGCTTACGGCATATCCGCCGCACCGACTGTCCTCGCGTCCAGCCCGGATGAAGCGGCGGCGCAGGCAGACCGGCTCGGCTACCCTGTCGTGCTGAAAATCGCCTCTCCCAAAATCATGCACAAGACCGATGTGGGCGGAGTAAAAATCGGGCTGGATTCGCGTGAAAAAGTAAGCCGTGGTTTTATGGAGATTATGGACAACGTCCACCGCTACCTGCCCAACGTGGCGGTATACGGTGTGGAAGTGCAAAAAATGATGCCCAGGGGCGTGGAGCTAATCATAGGCATGACCAGGGACATCCAGTTTGGCCCACTGATCGCCTTTGGGTTGGGCGGCATTTATGTAAACCTTTTAAAAGACGTATCCTTCAGGCTGGTAAACGGCCTGACGGAAAGCGAAATCAACAGCATGATCGCGGAAACAAAGGCCTATACCCTGCTCAGGGGCTACCGGGGGGAAAAACCCGCCGACATTGAATCGGTTCTCAAAATAATCGGGCGGGTGGCGAAACTGGCCGGCGACTTCCCGGAGATAAATGAAATCGATATAAATCCTGTTTTCGCCTATAACCAGGGGGCAAGCGCCCTGGATGTCAAAATAACGATATCGTGAGGTGCTTAATTTGAAAAACATATATATCCTGGGCACGCCCAACAGCGGCAAGACCAGTGTCGGCCTGGGCCTGGCCTTAAAATTACGCCAGGAAGGCTACCGGGTGGCATATTTCAAACCCGTGGGCAGCTACACCGGCGCTAATTTCCGGGAAGATGAAGACGCTCTCCTGATGAAAGAGGTCTTGCAGATGGAACAGCCTCTTGAGAATATTGTGCCTTATATAGCGGGTCCGTCCTACCTTTCCAGCCACAGCAATCCCTGCGAATCATTAAGAAACATCCGGAAGGCTTACGAAAGTATCGCTTCCGGCAGCGACCTCGTAATTATAGGCGGCGCCGGTTTCCCCCACATCATGGGCTGCCTGGGGCTTGACGCCTCCAGCCTGGCCCTGGAACTGCAGGCAGTGCCGCTTTATATTATCAGAATTGACAATGATTACAGCCTGGACCAGGCAATTTTTATCAACAGCTACATGGCATGTAAAGGCGCTCCCGTTTTAGGCAATATTTTCAACAATGTACCCCGCTCCCTGCTGGCCAAGACCGAGGGTATATACAAGCCGGTCCTGCAGGAGCGCGGGCAGCAAATACTGGGGATCATCCCCGGCATGCCGGAGATAACGTCCCCCACGGTAAAAGAATATTATGAAGTTTTAGGTGGTGAAGTACTTGCCGGCGAAGAAAAAATGGACAGGATAGTGGAAGACATAGTAATCGGGGCGATGACAGCTGAAAGCGCGCTGAGCTACCTGCGGCGGGCCGCCAATAAGGGTGTGATTACAGGCGGAGACCGTTCCGAAGTGGCGCTGGCCGCACTGGAGACTAACACCTCAGCGCTTATTTTAACCGGCGGCCTTTATCCGGACGTAAAAGTAATAGCCCGTGCGGAGGAAAAGGGCATACCACTTATTCTTGTACATTACGATACTTACACGACAATAGAAAAGATGTCGGCTGTAAGCAGAAGGATAACCGCCGGTGATGAGAAGGCAATAAAAACGGCAGTTGAAAACACGGAAAAACACGTTGAGTGGCAAAATATATTAAAAGCGCTGCAGTAAGATCGCTACTTCATTGTTTTGAGTTCGGAGCGGCCCTGCTCGATCTGGCTTAATATTTTGCCCAGGCTTTCCTGCAGGTTTACCAGGATATCGTCGGCATAGCCTTTGGCCCCCTCGCGTATTTCCACGGCGATGCCCTCGGCCTTGGCCAGAATTTCTTCAGCGTTCATCTTGGCCTGGCGGACTACCTCGCTGTCGTCAGCCTTTCTTTCAACCTGCTTCTGGGCGTCATCCATTATACGCATGGCCTCTTTTTGCGAATCGTTCAGTACTTTTTCCCGCTCCTGGATAATCCACTTGGCCTGGCGCACTTCCTCAGGCATAGTTGTCCTGATGCGGTCCAAAAGATCAAGCAGGCGGTCTTCTTCTACCATCACTTTTTTAGTAAAAGGTATTTTACCGCTGTTTTCAATCAGTTCTTCCAGTTCGTTCAGGGCGTTCAGCAAATCCACTTTATTATATATACCTCCCCAGATTTATTTTTCTCTCATTTTTTCTTTCAGCCTCTGTTCCACCAGCGGCGGCACCAGGGCGCGCACCGAACCTCCAAAAGAGGCTATCTCCTTTACCGTCGTGGAACTTATGAAAGAATATTCCGCTCTGGTCATTAAAAATACTGTTTCCAGGTGGCAAGCCAGTTTTTTATTTGTAAGCGCCATCCGGAACTCATTCTCAAAGTCCGAAATTACCCGCAGCCCCCGTACAATTGCCTTAGCCTTATGCTCAATGGCATAATGTACAGTCAAACCGTTAAATAAGTCAACTTCCACGTTGGGATAGGGCATGAGGACTTCTTTTAGCATTTCAACCCGTTCCTCGGGGCTGAAAAGCGGGTTCTTGGTCGGGTTTACGGAGACTGCCACAATTAACTTGGAAAACAATAAAGAAGCCCTTCCGATAATATCCAGGTGTCCCAGGGTAACCGGATCAAAACTGCCTGGATATACTGCTGTTCGCAAACTAGTCTCCCTCCCCGGCTGAAGCCATATAACGGTAAAAAGAAAGCACCGTGTCACCATACTTTTCCTGGCGAATAATTTCCAGGCCCCCGGCATCCGGGGGTAAATGCTGGTTCTTACTGCTTTCTACAATAACCCTCCCGTCGGGCTTCAGCAGCCTGTGCCGCGCTATGGCGGCCAGAGTTTTTATTTCATAATCTTTAAGGTACGGCGGATCAAGAAAAATTATATCAAATGCTTGATTTTCAAGGCCCAGTCCAGACAAAACAGCCGCGACTTCCCCACGGATAAGCCTCGCTTTATCTTCCAAACCGGTTAGATGCAGGTTTTCTTTTATTACCAGCAGGTTCTTATAGTTATTCTCAACAAAAACCGCGCTAGCGGCGCCGCGGCTTAAAGCTTCTATGCCGATGTTCCCGCTTCCTGCAAAGAGGTCCAGAAAACTGCAGTCCGGCACACTGTTTCCCAGGATATTAAAAAGCGCCTCTTTAACCCTGTCTGATGTTGGTCTAACTCCCATTCCCGGAGGAGTTTTAAGCTTACGCTTCTTTGCCGAACCGGAAATGACGCGCAGCATAAAAATCCCTTCCTTTAATCTGATATTATAGCATAATTAAACAGGAAAATCGATTTATTTCAGCAATTTGAGATCATCAACGCTTTTTTTTACTGCATAATGGACTCTTAAAAGGTTACCCTAAATGCAGTTGAATTAAAATGGAGGTTTGCATATTGAATATTGATTTTTACAGCAATAACAATATTAGTGTTGACCTGGCCATTGAAGCCCACGATATTGTGCGAGGGCAGCTTGGAACAGAAATTCCCGGTGCTGTTGTCGACCGGCAAAAATATGCCAACTCGACCGTGACCACCGTCAAGGTTGTGGAACAGCAGGCGGCACAGATGATGGGCAAACCCGTTGGGACATATATTACTATTGAAGCTCCCGCCCTACGGGACAACAACCGGGTTGCCCAAAAAGAAGTGGCTGAAGTGCTGGCCAAAGAGCTGACATCGCTTTTCAACCTGCCTGAAAACGCCAATGTCCTCATCGTCGGCCTGGGCAACTGGCAGGCTACCCCGGATTCCCTGGGACCAAAAGTGGTGGACCAGACTATAGTAACACGGCACCTGTACAGGTACGCACCGGAGGAATTAAAGAGCGGCATGCGCTCGGTGAGCGCCTTGGCGCCGGGCGTGCTGGGCATAACCGGTATCGAATCGGCTGAAATAATAAAAGGCGTGGTGGAAAAAGTCCAACCGGAATTGATTATTGCCATTGACGCTCTCGCCGCGGGCAGCGTCGACCGGATCGGGACCACCATCCAGATTGCGGACACCGGTGTCAGCCCCGGTTCAGGCATTGGAAACAAGCGTACCGGGATCAACAGGGAGACAATGGGGGTACTGACCATTGCCATCGGAGTCCCCACCGTGGTAAACGCAGCTGTAATCGCGCAGGTCACGATGGAGCATTTCCTGGAAAAACTTCAGACAAACCCGATGCTCAATCAGGTCCAGCAGAGCATCATGCCGGACTATACCCAGGGAATTATAAATGATATCCTGAGCCCCTTCGGCGGAGCCCTGATGGTCACACCCAAGGAAGTCGACCAACTGATCCTGGACACGTCCAAAGTAGTCGCCGGCGGCATATCCATGGCGCTCCACCCTTCCATCAACGCGGAAGAATACAGCATGTACCTGAATTAACAAAACAAATTGACAGGATTAACAGGATTTAAAACAGATTAACAGGATTTTAAAGGTGTCATGGGAGCGTGTCCAGGGGACGGTTTTCGTGACACGATTGCGAGTTTTACATCCAGAAAGAAAAATCGTGTCAGGAGAACTGTCCTCTTGACACGGTCCACGAAATAAGTAACCTCGTAGGTATTTTTACTTAAAAACCAGGTGGTAACGGGTACCAAGTTAAAAAAAAACTGCAAGCGGTGTCGTTTAACCTGCTTGCGTTTTAAAAAATTTTGGAGGTGAAGTGGCAATTTATTAAAACCCAATAACTTCTGCAAAAATGTGTGGAACTTGTGGCAAATACATGGTCTAACAAACAAATATGATATATTTCAAGAATATTTAACTCTTATTGTTTAATCACCCCCATTATTTTGTTATATATAGTATAAATCAAAATAAAATATAAATACCAGTGAAATGTTTCTTTAAAATCCATGATAAATTTAAACAAGAACAGCGTCTTAATTGTAATTTTAAATAAAGGAGCAAGAGGACCGTCCCCTTGTCTGTTTCTATAATGAAACTCCCTGCCCGTAAAGGTTTTCTAAGCCTCTATATAATTACCGCTGCCGAACCTGGCGTGCATCTCTTCCAGCAGGGCCCTGCTTTCAGCGCTTTTGAAATACGGGTCCTTTTGCACAAAAGCCTGCGCCTCTTCCCTGGCTGCCTCCAGTGCCTTCCAGTCGCGCAGCAGATCGGCGATTTTGAACTCGGGCAGACCGGACTGGCGGGTGCCGTGAAATTCGCCCGGTCCCCGCAGGCGCAGGTCCTCCTCCGCCAGGGCGAAACCGTCCGAGGTCTGGGTCATAGCCTTCAGGCGGGCGCGGCCCTCGTCAGTCTTGGGATTGGCGATGAGGACGCAGTACGACTGGTAGCCGCCGCGCCCGACCCTGCCCCGCAGCTGGTGCAGCTGGGCCAGCCCGAAACGTTCCGCGTCCATAATCAGCATCACCGTGGCATTGGGAATATCTACCCCGACCTCGATCACCGTGGTGGAAACCAGCACTTTTATTTCACCTTCACGAAACAGTGACATTATTTCCTCTTTTTCATCCGACTTCATCCTGCCGTGCAGCAGCCCGACCTTAAAGTCTTTAAACTCGCTTGAAGCCAAGTCTGCCGCCAGGTCGACGGATGCTTTAAGATCAACCTTTTCAGACTCCTCCACCAGCGGGCAGACGATATAGGCCTGCCGTCCCTGGTTTACCTGTTGCCTGATCAGGCTTAAGGCTTTGTGCAGCGCTCCGGGCAGGGCGGCGTAGGTTCTTACCGGAGTCCTGCCCGGCGGCAGCTCGCCGATGATGGATATATCCAGGTCCCCGTACAGGGTCAGGGCCAGCGTGCGCGGGATCGGTGTAGCTGTCATGACCAGGGTGTCCGGGAGATCTCCCTTGCGGCCCAGGGTCGCTCTCTGGCGGACCCCGAAGCGGTGCTGCTCGTCGACGATCACCAGCCCCAGCTTCTGAAAATTAACGTCCTCCTGGATCAAGGCGTGGGTACCCACCAGCAGTTTCAGTTCTCCGTCGGCAAGCCTTTCTAAAAGCCGTTCTCTCTCTTTCTTCCTGGCCCCACCGGTCAACAGACCCATTTCAACGCCAATCGCGGCCAGGTCCCTCTTCATCCCCAGGTAATGCTGTTCGGCCAGGATTTCCGTCGGTGCCATCAGGACTCCCTGCAGACCGCTCTCCACGGCCCTGATCATGGTCATGGCGGATACCACTGTTTTACCGGCGCCGACGTCACCCTGGAGCAGGCGGTGCATGGGCCTGGGAGAATCAAGGTCCCGGGATATTTCTTCCCAGGCCTTGAGCTGGCCCCGGGTCAGCTGAAAAGGCAGGTTTTCCTTATATAAACGCAGCAGGTCCCCCTCAGGCTGGTAGCGGTGCGCTTTTTCGCTGCCGGATATGTCCCTTTTTCTTACAGCCAGGACCAGCTGGAAAAGAAACAGCTCTTCAAAGATAAACCTTTTTCTCGCCGCCCCCGCTTCCTTTTCATGGTCGGGAAAATGGGCCTGGGACAGAGCTTTTGCCAACCGCGGCAAATTGTATTTTTTTGTTATTTCTTCGGGCAGAAATTCAAGAGCCTGGTTATTTAACCCCTCCAGGGCGGTTTTTACCATAACCCGCAGCTGGCGCTGGTTCAGCTGTTCGGTCAGGGGGTAAACGGGTACCAGGCGTCCCGCGCTCAGGCTGTCGCTGCCGTCGTCCAGATCATAGTCTTCCACCGTCACCTGGATGGCTCCGAAACTCTTGTCTACCTTGCCGGTTACATAAATCATTTTCCCCGGCGCGAGGCTTTTTTTTATAAAAGGCTGGTTAAACCAAACAGCATAAAAAATGCCAAACCCGTCGTGTACAGCCAGTTTGGTTATCGTCAGTCCCCGTCTCGGTTTTAAATCCTGCGCCGCCAGGACCTTCCCGCGCACCGTGGCGGTCTCGCCGTGGGCGCAGGCCCCGGCCGGGCTCAGCCGGGTGCGGTCTTCATAGCGCCTGGGGAAGTGATATAACAGGTCTTTAACTGTAAATATGCCGATCCGCTGCAGGGTCGCCGCCCGGCGCGGGCCCACTGTTTTTACGCTCTGAACCGGTTTCATTAAAAAATCTTTATTCATGGAATCCTCAAATTAATATTGTCCGCGTAAATTTTGCATTTACCGGCAAATCAGCCCTTGCGGCAAATAATGTTTTTTGATAGAATGTATAAGTGGTTTAAAGGAGGTGTATACATGGCTAGAAGTTGCATAGTTTGCGGCAAGGGCATCGTAGTCGGGATCAAACTGAGTCACTCGCACATCCGCACCAAAAGGACATGGGCTCCAAACCTGCAGCGTGTAAAAGCTGTCATTGACGGCTCCCCGAAAAAGGTGCTGGTATGCACCAGGTGTCTCAGGAGCGGCAAAGTCCAGCGCGCAATATAAATATAATGTTTTAAAAAAAGCGGCGGTTAAGCCGCTTTTTTAATTTTACCGGCCTGTATTTAAGACAGCTTTATTGTTTTTCCCCGTCTATATCCCGCATCAGGTTGGCCATCTCGATGGCGGTGACAGCCGCGTCCCAGCCCTTGTTGCCGGCTTTTGTCCCGGCCCGCTCGATAGCCTGTTCAATAGTGTCGGCGGTAATTACACCGAATATGGTGGGAGTGCCGCTATCCAGGCCAACTTTAGCCACGCCCTTGGCCACCTCGCCGGCGACATAGTCGAAGTGAGGAGTGGCGCCCCTGATCACCGCGCCCAGGCAGATTACCGCGTCGTACCTGTTCTTCGAAACCAGCTTGCGGGCTGTCATCGGTATTTCAAACGCCCCGGGCACCCAGGCCACTTCTATATCCTGGTCCTGCACCCCGTGCCGGTTCAAGGCATCCAGCGCGCCGCTCAGCAGTTTGTTGGTGATGAATTCGTTAAATCTTCCGGCTACCAGCCCAAACCTCAGCCCCTGTCCCAAAAGGTGTCCTTCGTACAATCTTGGCATATATTATCCCCTTTCCATTGTATATTCCCTACTCTGAAAACTAAATGCTACTGGATTTTAACGGTCAGCGGCGATGTTCAGCATGTGTCCGAGTTTTTCCTGCTTGGTGGAAAGATAAAACCGGTTGCAGGTGCCTGGCCGGATAACAATAGGGACCCTTTCCACAACCTCGAGGCCATGGCCCTCCAGGCCGGCTATCTTGCGCGGGTTGTTGGTTATCAGCTTTATCTTCTTAAGGCCCAGGTCGGACAGGATCTGGGCTCCCATGCCGTAGTCCCTCAGGTCGGCGGGGAAACCAAGGGCCAGGTTGGCCTCAACCGTGTCTTTACCCTGGTCCTGCAGGTTGTAGGCCCTTATTTTATTTAAAAGCCCGATGCCCCTTCCCTCCTGCCGCATATACAGGAGCACCCCGGCGCCTTCCTCCGCGATCATCTCCATGGCGCGGGCAAGCTGGTCGCCGCAGTCGCAGCGGATGGAACCGAAAACATCGCCGGTCAGGCACTCCGAGTGCACCCGTACCAGCGGCGCCTCGACTTTTTCCAGGTCGCCCATAACCAGGGCGATATGTCCCTTGCCGTCCAGAATGCTTTCATAAGCTACGGCAGTAAACTCTCCGTGCACCGTGGGCAGCTTGGCGTCATCGACCCGCCGCACCAGCTGTTCGGTACGGCGCCTGTACTGGATCAGGTCGGCTATGGTAATGATTTTTAGATTATGAGTTTTAACGAACTCCATTAATTCGGGTACCCTAGCCATGGTCCCGTCTTCCTTCATGATTTCGCATATTACCCCTGCCGGGTAAAGGCCGGCCAGTTTAATCAGGTCGACGGAGGCCTCCGTGTGTCCCGCCCGGCGCAGCACCCCTCCGTCTTTGGCGCGCAGCGGGAATATATGCCCCGGCCGGCGCAAGTCCGCGGGCTTGGTGTCGGGGTCCAGGACAGCCTTGACAGTCATTGCCCTTTCAAAGGCGGAGATACCGGTCGTGCAGTCCTTGGCGTCAATTGAGACGGTAAAGGCGGTGGCATGGGGATCCGTATTGTTGGTAACCATTGCCGGCAGTTCGAGCTCATCAAGGCGCTTACCCGTGACGGGCATGCATATCAGCCCGCGGCCGTGGACGGCCATGAAGTTGATCGATTCAGGAGTCGCCATCTCGGCGGCCATGATCAGATCTCCCTCGTTTTCACGGTCCTCGTCGTCGACCGCGACAATGATCTTACCCTGTCTGATATCCTCTACAGCTTCTTCAATTGTGTTGAACTTCATCGTTATGCCCCCTAAATTTATTTAAAGAAAACCATGTTCCGCCAAAAAACTCATGTTTAATCTGGAGCCGCTCTCCCGGCTGCCGTGAAAGTCCATCATCCTTTCAATGTATTTCCCGATGATATCACCTTCAAGGTTCACGTTTGCCCCGGCCTTTTTAAAACCCAGCGTGGTTTCCCGCGCCGTATGAGGGATAAGGGATACCTGGAAAGTATCTTTGGCCAAGTCTACGACTGTCAGGCTGATCCCGTCTATGGCCACAGACCCTTTCTTAATAATGTAGCGCATCACCGCATCCGGCGCCTTTATGCTGACAAGGGTGGCTATATCGTGCTTTTCAAGGCGGGTTATGGCGCCGACCCCGTCGATATGGCCGCTGACAATATGTCCGCCCAGCCTGTCGCCGAGGCGCAGAGCCCGTTCCAGGTTCACCCTGTCCCCTGTTCTTAAATTGCCGAGATTGCTTTTATCCAGGGTCTCCGCCATGACGTCGGCGGTAAAATTATGGTCTCCGAATTGTACCGAGGTGAGGCAGACACCGTTCACCATGATGCTGTCACCCACCCTGCTCCCCTCGATAACCCTGGCCGCTTCAATCAAAAGCTGGGCCGAGTCGGCGCCGCGCCGCACGGCTTTAATGGACCCCAGTTCTTCAACAATGCCCGTAAACAAATTAATCCTCCTTATATTTAAACCTGTACAGGTAAATGGTTTCAATTTGAGTATTTTAAATACCCTTCCACCAGAATGTCCGGGCCCAGGCGGCTTACCTTAACCCGCTCCAGCACCGCGGCTTCTGAGGGGCTGTCCGCTCCCGGCCCACCCACCGGTCCGGGCGCGTCCCGGCCGCCGATTATTTTCGGCGCGATAAACCAGGCCACCTTGTCGACTATTTGCGAGGAGAAAGCTGAGCCGTGCACTGCCGCTCCTCCTTCGATCAAAACGGAGGTGATACCCCTTTCTCCCAAAAGCCTCATCAGTTCATCCAGGTCCACCTGCGGCCCTTCGTTAACAACCAGCACTTCAACACCGGTCCTGCGCAACGCCTCCACCCTTTCCGGAGGAGCCCCGGAGGTGGCGGCAATTACCGTGGAGGAACCAGACTGCTGGGTCAATACCATGGCGTTTAATGGAATACTGGCCCGGCTGTCCAGGATAATCCTGACCGGGTCACGCCCTCCTCCGCCCGGCAGGCGTGTCGTAAGGGAGGGGTCGTCAGCCAGCACCGTCCCGATGCCGACCATGATCGCGTCATACCAGTCTCTGAGCTGCCGGCCGTATGCGCGCGCTCCCTCGCCCGTGATCCATTTCGATTTACCGGAGCGGGTGGCGATCTTTCCGTCAAGGCTTACAGCCGCCTTGGCAACCACATAAGGCCGGCGGGTGGTGATATATTTAATAAAAACCTCGTTCAGTTCAAGCGCTTCTGCTTCCATCACACCAGAGGCAACCTCTATGCCGGCAGAGCTGAGCAGCCTCAGCCCTTCCCCGGCCACAAGCGGGTTGGGATCCGTCATTGCGGTTATGACTCTGGCCACACCGGCTTTTATAATCGCATCGGTGCATGGGCCGGTGCGGCCGTAGTGGCAGCACGGCTCCAGGGTCACATACAGCTCCGCCCCCCGGGCCGCTTCCCCCGCCTCATTTAAGGCGTGGATCTCGGCATGGGGTGTACCTGCCTTCAGGTGATAACCCCGGCCTATTACTTTCCCTTCTTTGACCACGACCGCGCCCACCATGGGGTTGGGGCTGGTCCGGCCTCTCGCCCTGGCTGCCAGTTCCAGGGCCAGCTTCATATAGCCTTTGTCCATAACAGCCTTCCCGCTCTAAAGCCTGCCTGACGGCTTCAGAAATTATCATTGAAGCCTATCCTAAAGTCATTAAATATAAAAACCCCGGGTACAAAACCCCAGGGTCCACAGAGCTAGAAAAAGACAACCAGCCTTAATAAAAAGTCCTTTTAAAAGGCCAACGCTCACCTTCTTCCATCCAGACTGTACTGTCGGCCCCGGCATCTAACCGGATCTGCCCGTATGGGCTCGCGGGCTCGGACTCAGGTAATCCTGAGGCCATACCGCCGGTAGGGAATTGCACCCGTCCCTGAAGGTTTCACTATTCAACTTGTCGCTTCAATATATAAAAATATTATATGACCCGCCATACTGTATGTCAATAGCTTGCCGGCCATGTCTCCAGGATACGTATTCAGATCTTATGCTTCGCTGAAAGCACGCTCAACACGTAATCCAGCAATTCCGAAGTCAGGTGCTCAATATCTGAATTAATTTTATTCCTCTCCTGCACCAGCTTGGCCAGGCGCTCCTGCATTTCTTTGATTACTTTATACTGGCTGGACTCAGCCAGGTACTCCTGGGCGGACTTCACCGAGTTGACAATCACGCCGGTTCCCGGCAGCACTTTTACCACACCCGACTCCTGTAAAAGCGACAGCGCCCGCCTGATAGTCTCCGGGGATACGTTATAAAGGCCGGCTAATGTGGATCTGCCCGATATCTTTTGTCCCTTGTGATATTCTCCGCTGGCTATTCTTTCCGCCAGGTCCATGGCAATGGTAATAAAACGGGCCATATGATAAGTGGATACACCATTATTCTCCATAGTATTTAAAACCTTTCGCCATATATATTTAACACTTGCATTTAATTATAAATATTTATCACATGAAAAAACAGGGTTTTTAGATAGAAAAATGAAATTATTCAATGGCAAAATGAACCAGCCTCAATATGCTGCCGTCTAACAAATAAATTAACAAGGATAGGGGTTTTGCAGATGAGGAAAATAGTTGTTCTCGGGATTATTTTATTTACCCTGGCCGGCTTTTTGATCAATTATTCCCGGGCCAGCGCGGAACCGGACCATTCCGCGATTTTCACCGCCGGTCAGAGGGCATACACTTCAGACGGCCTGGCTAAAGCCATGGATGCCCAAACTTTTATTGAAAACAACCGCGCTTATGTGCCCATGCGCTACCTTGCATTATCCCTGGGTATTTCCGACGAAAACATAGCCTGGAATTCCTCATCACAGTCGGTAACACTGGCCCAGGGCGATGTTACCGTCAGCGCTGCCATCGGCGGCAGCACCCTGTACGTAAACGGCCAGCCCTCAACAATGGACGTGGCGCCGGTGCTGAGAGACAGCCGTGCTTACCTGCCGGCCAGGTACATAGCGGAAGCCTTCGGCTACACCGTGGACTGGCACCAGGCAACCCAATCCGTCCTGATCGGGCCGCCAGGCGGCCTGCCGCAGCCGGCACAGGGCGAGGCCGCGTTTCTGCCGTCCGTCGGCTCTTATGAAAACCTGAAGGAGCTCCTTAAAAACAAGCAGGCCCAATATGAAGGAGAACTTGACTTCGTCACGGGAGCTGTGCCAGCGCAGTCAATGGCGCGCGAGGAATCGAAGGCCGCGCCTGGAGCGGCGCCCGGCGGCAGCAGCGACAATGACTACTCCAGGACCAACGTGCAGGTTGAGGGCGTGGACGAGGCTGACATAGTAAAAACCGACGGCAATTACATCTACCAGGTCAACAAGGAAAGAATAGTAATCGCCGAAGCTTACCCGCCCGAGGGAATGTCTGTTGTCAGCACCTTGAGCTACGCCGATAAAGCTTTCTCCCCGGCGGAAATATACGTCGACGGCACCTACCTGGTGGTTATAGGGCGCACCATTAATTATTATCCTCCATTATATAAAGTTGATACGCGCATCATGCCCGAAATGATGCCTCCGTACCACTACCAGGGAGAAAACATGAAAGCGATTATCTACAATATAGAAGATAAAGCAAATGTCAGGCAGGTGCGCGAGCTGGAGCTTAACGGCAGTTATGTTTCCTCCCGCAAAACGGGGGATTCCCTGTACCTGATCGCCAATAAAAATATATACTATTACCCCGGCAGGGAAATTGACGAACCCAAACCCATGTACCGTGACTCGGCGGCCGGCGGCGGCTTTGTTGAAATAGACTACCCCGACATCAAGTGTTTCCCCGATTTTGCGGAACCAAGCTACCTGATTGTCGCCGGTCTTAAACTTGACAGCCCGGGCGAAGCAGCTTCGGTTTCCAGCTACCTGGGTTCAGGCCAGAACATTTATGCTTCGACTGACAACCTGTACGTAGCTGTAACCAGCTATAACTACTATAGAGGGCCGGTCGTGCCGTTAAGAGAGGCTGAAATCTGGCCGTCTTACGACACCAGTAAAACAAAGGTATACAAGTTTGGCCTGGACGATGGACGCTTAACCTACAAGTCCAGCGGGGAGGTGCCGGGCTCCATCCTGAACCAGTTTTCCATGGACGAGCATAACGGTTATTTCAGGATTGCCACAACCCGCGGGGAAGTCTGGCGCACGGATGGAAATACCTCCAAAAACAATGTTTACGTACTGGACAGCAGCTTAAATATTACCGGCAAGATTGAAGGCATTGCGCCGGGAGAAAAAATCTATTCGGTACGTTTCATGGGAGACCGCGCCTACATGGTAACTTTCAAAAAAGTGGACCCGTTCTTCGTGCTGGACTTGCAGGACCCCCAGAACCCGGCCATACTGGGCAAACTGAAGATACCGGGCTACAGCGACTACCTGCACCCGTATGACGAAAACCATATCATCGGCTTCGGCAAAGACACCGTGGAGATGGGGGCAAAAGAGTGGGGCGGCGACAGCATGGCGTTTTACATGGGTATGAAAATGGCCGTATTTGATGTCAGCGACGTCAGCAACCCGGTTGAAATGTTCCGGGAAGTAATCGGCGACCGCGGGACTGACTCCGAGCTGCTGCACAACCACAAGGCGCTGCTGTTCTCCAAAGATAAAAACTTGCTGGCCTTCCCGGTCAGGGTCATGGAAGTGAGGAGCGGCACAGACAGCTACGGCCAGCCGTGGCCGGAATACGGCACCTTCTCCTTCCAGGGCGCTTATGTCTATAATATTGACCTGGAAAGCGGGTTCTCACTTAAAGGAAGGATCACGCACCTTGCAGGCGAAGATTACCTGAAGGCAGGCAACTACTGGTACGACAGTGAAAAAGACGTCCAGAGGATCCTTTACATCAACAATACTCTATATACTTTATCCCAGGGCATGATCAAGGCCAACAGCATGGGAGATTTGACGGAGCTGAACAAGCTCGAGATAAAATAAAGATAAGATACAAACCCTGCTCGTTGAGCTAAAGGCGCCTGCGATAATTACTCGCAGGCGCTTCATGTTGTAGACAAAGTCTCCATGGCGTTGAATCCGCTTGGCATTTGGGTCGTGCGACATTGGTCGTGAGTCGTGGGATATTTGAGTCGTAAGTCGTGTGTCGTGGTTTGAGCCGGGTATTCCTCTGTAGGGCGGGATTTACCCGCCAATAATGTGCGGCTGAAGCCGCACCTACACCTCTCACGTCACACATCTCATTTCTCAGACCCCAATGGAGCAGCTGGTTTCAACACCATGGACTATGTAAGTTAGTTTTCGACAGTCTGAGCGCCTGCGATGTAACGCAGGCGCCTTTCAATCTGAAGGGGAGTGTAGGGTCGGCTTCAGCCGACCAATGTGCTCCAATCTAGATGAACAAATTGACGTTGGCCTCGTCAGCCTCGCCCAGGTAGGTCGCCACTCCTGCGAACTCAACGCCGTCGACCAGTTCTTCTTCCTTGAAACCCATCACGTCCATGGACATGGTGCAGGCGATCATCTTAACTCCCAGCGACCGCGCAGTTTCGATCAGCTCCTGCATGGTGTTGACCTTCTTTTGCTTCATGATAGTCTTCATCATAAAGGCGCCCATGCCGCCAAAGTTCATTTTAGACAGGCCAAGCCTGCCCGCTCCCCGAGGCATCATCCAGACGAACAGGGCCTCTAAGAAGCTTTTTCTGGTCCTTACTTTTTCCGGTTTTCTCAATATGTTAAGGCCCCAGAAAGTAAAGAACATAGTTACCTCGTTGCCCATCGCGGCAGCGCCGTTCGCAATAATAAAGGATGCCATGGCTTTGTCCAGATCTCCGCTGAAGACTATAATTGTCTTTTTATTCGCATCCAAAGTCATCCCTCCCATTTTGGTCGTGGGTCGTGAGACGTGAGTCGTGAGTATATCCTGCATTCCTTCAAGGTCTTAATTTATAACCCCTTAATAATATCTTGCATTCTCACGTCTCATTTCCCACGACTCACGTCTCTTTGCATTCTCACGTCTCACTGCACGTCTCATTTCTCACGTCTTAAATCAGCCCTTTTTAATCCTGGCCTTGATCACACCGCCCTCGTCTTCCAGGGAAAGCAGCTCGTTTTTTGTCTTCTTGCACCAGGCGGCTATATCTTTTTTAAACCCATGGTCTGTTACTTCTATGCACAGGATATCGCCGCAGGCGCAGTTCTGGGCTTCTTTGAACAGCTGCACGATGGGGCCGGGGCACTGCATTCCCCTCGCGTTGATCATTTTTTCGGCCATTTTATATACCTCCTTATTCCGTTTCAAACGGGTAGGCGGCAAGGCCGCCTTCCAGTATACTGACTTTTTCAAAACCCAGTCTCTTTAATTTTAAAAGAGCCAGGTAAGAACGCAGGCCTACCTTGCAGTAGAGGATAATCTCCTTCTTGCGATCAAGTTCGCCTGACCTTTCCAGCAGCCGCCTCAGCGGGATGTTGACAGAGCCGGGAATATTACGTACCATGTATTCTTTATCTGTCGTAACGTCTACCAGCACTGCGCCGGCTTCCATTTTTTCTTTCAGTTCTAGGGGTCCGACTCCAGTGAATTTACCGGCCAGCTTGTTCATCATCACATTGGCTGCCACCGCTGTTGTACTCAAAGCGGTGGAGTAGGGAGGGGCGTAGGAGAGATCAAGCTTGGCCAGCTGGTCGACGGTTGCGCCGAAACTGATTGCAGTTACCAGGATGTCGATAGGTTTGTCGACAACGCCCTCGCCAAAAATCTGCCCGCCCAGGACCCTGTGGCTATCCCGGTCGACTATCAGCTTAGTGACAATCTGACGGCTGCCGGGATAATAATGAGCCCGGTCTGGCGCCGGCACCAGCACTGTCTCCACTTTGTAACCCAGTGACCTGGCGTCTCTTTCTGAAAGTCCGGTTTTAGCTATGTTGAGGGAAAACAATTTCAATATCGAAGTGCCCAGGACGCCCTTCATAGAATCCTCCGCCGCGGCGCCGGCCATGTTTATGCCTGCGACCCGCCCGGTTTTATTGGCTGTTGAACCCATGGGGTACCAGACTGTCCGGCCGGTAATCAGGTTGACATTTTCGGCACAGTCTCCCACCGCATATATGTCATCTATGTTTGTTTCCATTTTGTCATTAACAGCAACTGCCCCGGTAGGCCCCAGCGTTATACCGCAGTCCCTGGCCAGGTCCACATTCGGGCGGACGCCTACCGAAAGGACAACGAGATCGGCTTTTAGAAAGCCATTGTCTGTTGAAACAGCTGCCACATAACCATGGCCGTTGTCTTCAAAAGATTTAACAGCGGTGCCGGTAATGACATTGACCCCTTTTTCAGCCAGGTAATTCTGCACATTTAAAGCAATATCAACATCATGTGTGGGAAGGATGTGGGGCGCCAGTTCAACAACCGTTGTCCAAATTCCCCGCTGGGAGAGGTTTTCAGCCACTTCCAGTCCGATCATACCTCCGCCTACAACCACCGCGTCCTCCACATTCCGTTCAACTAAAAGCTTTTTAACGGCGGTAGCTTCATTAACAGTGCGCACGGTAATGACATTGCCGAGTTTTGTCCCTGCCACCGGTGGAATAAACGGTGAGGCGCCGGTGGCCAGCACCAGCTTGTCGTACACGTAACTCTTTTCTTCTCCAGTGTTCAGGTCCTTTGCCAGGACCGTCTTTTCTCCCGGCATTATTTTTGTAGCTTCGATGTCTGTGATTACTTCAATGCCAAAATCAGCCCTGAAATCTTTTGGCCTCTTGACCAGCAGTTCTTTCTCTTCTTTGATCACATCGCCGATATAATAGGGCAGGCCGCACCCGGCGTAAGACACATGGCGATCTTTGGTCAAAACAACAATATCAAGGTCCGGGTTTTCACGCATCGCCTTGGCCGCCGCCTTGGTCCCCGCGGCCACTCCACCGATAATTACAACTTTTTCAGAATTCATCGTCATCCTCCTATTCATTATCCATCAATATATTGACAAGCTTCCTGACCTGGCTGTTAACCACAGAGTAGCAAATTTCCGTGCCTTTGCGCCTTCCTTCAATAATCCCGTAATTCCGCAAGACGCCAAGCTGCTGAGAAACCGTGGATTGGGGCATCTGCATGCATTCAATAATTCCGTTCACGTTGCACTCGTTTTCTATCAGGCCGTGTACAATACAGAGCCTGGTGGGGTGAGCCAGTGCTTTAAGCATATCCGCCTTTTCTTTATATTCCGCAAGGTCCTTCATTAGATTCCCCCTTCCTTGAGTTAATATAAAATTTATATTATTAATATATTACAATATAACGATATATATGGCAATAAAAAAATTTCTCTTTTTTCTTTTTTTTGTTTCCAGGGGTAAGAATCGACACAAGAACCGTCCCGGTGTGCTTTTCAAGTCGAAGTGCTGCAGGAAACAGTCAGCCTGCAGCACCCGGTATCACTTATCTTTCTTTGGCAGTTCTTCTTTGACGAGCTTGTCTTTTACCGCGCCGCAATTCTTGCACTTTCCCGGTTTGCAGCGGGCTTCCACCACCGTTCCGCATTCGCTGCACTTAAATACTGCCATGTTCAGGCACCACCTTCCGCTGCTTTTTTTAGCTCGCACACCGCCGCTGCAATGTCGCCCCCGCCGAAAATCGCTGATCCGGCCACCAGGACATTAGCTCCGGCTCTCACTACCGAGGCTGCCGTGTCTTTATTGATGCCGCCGTCCACCTGTATCTCCGGGTTTAGCCCTTGCCGCTCAGCCATCTCCCGGACGGACCTTATCTTCGGCAGCACTTCCGGGATAAAGCTCTGACCGCCAAAACCCGGGTTAACGGTCATCAGCAGCACCAGGTCCAGCAGCGGCAGGATGTATTCAATAGTATCAGGCGGGGTCGCCGGATTGAGGGCTGCCCCGGCCCTGATTCCGTTTTCTTTGATTAACGTGATTGTACGGTGCAGGTGACGGACAGATTCAACGTGCACCGTGATCAGATCGGCCCCTGCTTTAATAAATCTTTCTATGTAAAGGTCAGGGTTTTCGATCATCAGGTGGACGTCAAAGCACATCGAGCACTTTTCCCGTAAAGCTTCCACCACCAGAGGACCGACAGTAATGTTGGGCACAAAATGGCCGTCCATAACGTCTATGTGGAGATATTCAGCCCCGGCTTTTTCGACCGCGCTGACATCATCGAGCAGGGCGGCGAAATTGGCTGATAAAATTGATGGCGCTATTTTAATGAGCGGCATTAATGCCTCCTCCTGTCCATAAGCTGCTCCAAAAATTCCAGGTACTGCAGGTAGCGGCCTTTACTGATATTGCCTTCTTCCACCGCTTCTTTGATCGAGCAGCCCGGTTCTTTGTAATGCAGGCAGCCGGTGAAGTAACAATTTGTTTGATAATCACCAATACCGGGAAATAGTCCGGCCAAGTCCTCCGGTTTTATGTCAGGCAGGTCCATACTTGAAAAACCTGGTGTGTCCGCCACGAAACCACCGTCTGCAAGTAGTATTAACTCAATATGGCGGGTGGTATGTTTTCCGCTTTTCAGCCTGGCGCTTACCTCGCCTGTTTTTTGTTTCAGGCCCGGTATTATAGAATTTAATAACGTTGACTTGCCTACCCCGGAGGGACCGGCAAACACCGATATTTTACCGTTCAGAGTTTCCCGCAGAAAGCTGAGGCCTGCACCGGTTTTAGCGCTGGTGACGACCACATTGTAGTTCTCCCGGTACCTTGTCACGAGTTCTACCTGGTCTTCTTTCGTAAGGTCGACCTTGTTAAAACAGATTACCGGCGTAATACCGTTCAGAGCGGCGGTAATAAGAAAACGCTCCAAAAGGCCCGGGTTCGGTTCAGGGTCCCGGAGGGAAAAAACAATTACAGCCTGGTCCACATTGGCCACTGCCGGCCTGAGCAAAGCAGAACGACGGGGCAGTGCCTCCTGAACTATTCCTCCCCTGTCCTGGCCAGGCGCCATAAGCACCCGGTCGCCTACCATCACCTGCTGTCTTAAGTAGCGCAAACGGCCGCGCAGTGTGCATTCCCGCGTGCTCACGCCGTCATGGACATAGAAATATCCTCCATAAGCTTTAACCACAATACCTTCGACAAGGTTATCCTGGTTATTCAAAACTCTGTTCACCAGCCAGTTTCTTATCTATATATACTTGTATAATAGCATTTCCGTAATAGGGCACTTCTTTAACCACTCTTTCTCCGGAAGAGTAAGTGTCAACATGAAAATCGTTAGTCCCTTTGGCGTCCTTTACTACAATTCTCAGCTCGTGATCTCTATTGTCATCAGGTATATTGGCCTCGACCCTGGCTACCCGCCTCGACGGTCCGGGGCCGTTGCTGAGGATTACCTGCACGGTTGACCCTTCCTGGACTTCGGTGCCTTTGGCCGGGCTCTGGCTGATGATCTGGCCGGCAAAATAATCGGCGCTGGTGGCCCTGCCCGCGTTAGGATCGAGCTTCAGCTTTAGTTTGTCCAGTTCAGCCCTGGCGCTTTCAACCGTAAGGCCAATCAGGCTGGGAACCTGCTGGCTCACCGGCTGCGGCCCCTTGCTGACAAATAACAGCACTCCGGATCCCCTGGACAGTTTCGAGCCGGGTTTGGGATCCTGATCGATCACAACTCCTGCGGGAACATCGTTGCTGGTCCTTTCCTGGACCGGATCTGTTACATTCAATTCGTTTTTATTTATCTTGATCCTGGCATCATTTAAGGTAAGGCCTTTTACATCAGGGACATCACGGAGCTCAGGCCCCTGGCTGACTGAAAGCGTTACGGTCCGCGTTACTTTAATCTTTGTATCGGGTTCCGGATCCTGTGAAATAACCATCCCCTGCATGACAGTGGGGTGAGCATTGCGGTTGACCTGGATATGTTTTATGCCCTGTGACTGTAGTATATCCCTGGCGTCCTCCTCTGTTTCCCCCGCGACATCAGGCATGCTTACTTCCGGAACGTTGACATAATACCAGAAAGCGCCGGCGCCGGCAATTACCAATACCAGCAGGACCAGTCCCGCCCAGAATATGAACGGCCTTTTTTGCCGGACAGCTGTTGTGTTTTCAACAGCCGGCCGGGAGTCCTGTAGAGGCCGTACGGTCGGGATAACCCTGGTGGCAAATTCGTCAACTTCTTGGTTTGGCTCGACAACCCCCGAACCTGACAGCCTCTCAAGGTCGGCTGCCATGTCCTTTGCCGCCTGGTAGCGGTCCGTGGGGTTTTTTGCCATGCAACGGTTAATTACCCTTTCAAGCCCTGTTGGAACAGACGGGTTCAGGCTTGAAGGTTGGGCCGGGCTTTCCTGAATATGCTTCAGGGCGACTCCGATAGGAGTTTCTCCCCTGAACGGGAGGACTCCGGTAACCATCTCGTACAATACAATGCCCAGTGAATATATATCGGACCGGGCATCGGCTGTATCGCCTCTCGCCTGTTCGGGAGACAGGTAATGCACCGATCCCACAATAGTGTCGGTCTGGGTAAGAGTAGCGGTCGTCGCTTCCCTGGCTATGCCAAAGTCGGTCAGCTTGGCCCGCCCCCCCTTTGTG
Source organism: Pelotomaculum propionicicum (assembly GCF_048984525.1). GTDB lineage: Bacteria > Bacillota > Desulfotomaculia > Desulfotomaculales > Pelotomaculaceae > Syntrophopropionicum > Syntrophopropionicum propionicicum_A. The sequence continues at coordinate 117,553 of NZ_JBMGJC010000004.1, read as the reverse complement.
ATCAATATATTTTGCGGCTTTATATCCCTGTGTACAATATTGTTTTCATGAGCATGCTGAAGAGCTTCACTTACCTGGCGGGCAATCTCGACCGCCCTGTCGACCGGGATAACACCAAGTTCCCTGATCTGGTTTTTCAGGTTATCCCCTTCCACATATTCCATCACCAGGTAGTGTACGTTATCCTCCAGCCCGACATCATAAATACTGACTATGTTTGGGTGGGAAAGGCTTGCTACAGCCTGAGCCTCCCTGCGAAACCGTTTTACGAAATCTTCATCGCTTGTGAATTCAGGGCGGAGCATCTTAACTGTTACCAGGCGGTTTAACAGGGTATCCCGCCCCATGTAAACAATAGCCATTCCCCCGCCGCCAAGCTGCTTTAGAAGTTCATAACGGTTCCCCATAATTTTTCCAATCAATATTTTTCACCTCTATTGTTATCAAAGGAGTATAAAAAGCCTTTTGTTTCCGGATAGAATACCGCGATTTTAGAATGGATAAACCCAGGATTAAATTCTATTAATTATTCTGTATATACAGATTCTTTCCTGCAAGTAAAACTTCCCGCCTATCACATATCTCATTTCATACAATTGGCTATATTGAAAACCAGAAAGTTGCAGGGCCGGATTCATCCGACCATTGTGCGGCTGAAGCCGCACCTACAATTCTCATGTCTAATGCCCCACCACTCACGACCACAAAGCCTTATCAGATAAAATGTCCACAAAGAAAATGCAGTATATTCTCACGACTCACGTCTCACGACCCACGACCCAATCAGTACCCTCTGTTTAAAGCAGCGGATAAGAGACGTCCAGCCGCGGGAGCGGCCACCGCGCCGCCGGACCCCGCGTTTTCCACCAGGACAGCTACGGCTAACCTTGGCTGGTCTGCCGGGGCAAACCCGATAAACCAGGCGTGGGTCTGTCCGTGCGGGTTTTGGGCGGAACCTGTCTTGCCGGCTACCTGTACGCCTGCCACCCCGGCGGCTGTGGCGGTGCCGTATTTTACCGCGTCCACCATGCCGTCCTTAATAGTCCCTGATATCTCCGGCGTCATTGCGTTAAGCCAGCGACGAGCCGACCCCTGCTGCAAAACCTCCCCCATGGAATCTTTTACCGTCTCGATCAGGTACGGGCCCATTATCTCGCCTTTATTGGCAACAGCCGCAGCCACCAGGGCCATATGCAGGGGACTCACCAGCACCTCACCCTGACCGATAGCGCTGCTGGCAAGCTCGGTAGGGATCATCGCGTCAGCGGCGGCCATCGTCCCCGGCCGCACAGGTATGCCGATGCCGGGGTCCTGGTCGACGCCGAAAGCCTTAAACGCCCTGGAGAAGTTCTGCGCGCCCTGGTCCAGGCCTAACTGGGCAAAAGTTGAGTTGCATGATACGGCTATGGCCCTTTTAAAATTAACCTCACCGTGCACCGAGGTGTCATTCAGCCTGTATCCGTTTACCTCGATAAAGCCCTGGCATTTAAATGTTTTCCGGGCGGCATCCGGTTTTGCGGCCAGGGCGCCCGCGGCGGTAACTATTTTAAATGTTGAGCCCGGCGGGTAAGCGCCCTGGGCGGCACGGTTGAGCAGCGGCGAATCTTCGTCCTCGACCAGCTGTGGCCAGAGCTCGTCCAGTTCGTTGGGATCATAACTCGGGTTGGAAGCCAGCGCTCGCACAGCGCCGGTCCTCGGGTCGAGAAGCACGACCGCTCCCCGGCGGCCCCCCAGCAAATCCATGGCCACACCCTGCAGGTAAGAGTCAATAGTAAGCGTTACATCGCCGCCCAGTTGTTCCCTGCCCAGCAGCTTATTAATATAATTCCTGATCCGGTCAGCTCCCTCCATCCCCAAAAGATAGCGGTCGCATACAGATTCAAGTCCTGCCCGTCCATACCTCTCCGAGATATATCCCAAAAGATGAGCTGTTTCGCTTCCCTTCGGATAAACACGTTTATTTTCATCACCGGTTAAATTGGTCTTGGCCAAAACAGCCCCGTTGATGTCATATATAGTACCCCGCCGGACCTGTGCCTCATATTCCTGAAAGCGGCGGTTAAAAGGGTTTGCCGCAATAGCGGAGCCCCTGACGACATTGAGGTATGAAAGGTAAAGCACCAGCACAGTCAGCAGCCCGATAATCAGTATGCCGAGTTTTTTTATGTTCTGTTTCATATACTGTCGTCTGCCTCGTGTGATATATTAAGCAATAACCCGAGCAGGATAAAGTTTGCGACCAGAGAGCTGCCGCCATAGCTGATATAAGGCAGTGTTACTCCGGTTAAAGGCAGCAGCCTGGTCACCCCGGCAATAATGATAAAGGCCTGCAGGCCAAAGAGGGCCGTCAGCCCGGCAGCCGCCAGAGCCGCAAAGTCATCCCTGGCATTTAAGGCTATTTTCATACCCCTGAAAACAAAGATCATAAACAACATTATAATACATGCCCCGCCCAGCAGGCCCAGCTCTTCACAGATAGCCGAAAAAATAAAATCGGAATGGACGAGCGGTATATAACCCGGAAAACCCTGCCCAAAGCCCGCGCCGAGGACTCCGCCGGAGGCGATGGCAAAAAGAGACTGGGTAATCTGGTAGCCGATATTGTCAATAAACGGCCATGGGTTCAGCCATATTGTCACCCTGTCCCGCACATGATCAAATAATAAATAACTTACCGAAGCACCGGCCGTAAAAAGACCCATTCCAAAGAGAACATAAAATATTCTGGCGGTGGCCGCATATACCATGGCCAGAAAAGTGCCATAATAAATCAGGGCGGTCCCGAGGTCGCGCTGAAAAACTAAAAGCAGCAGCGATATGCCCCACATGACGACCAGGGGGACCCACTCCCGCGGCCCCGGCAGGGAAATCCAACCCAGAATCCTGGTGCCCGCGGTCAAAACAGCCCTGTTTTCAGCAAGAAAGCTGGCCAGGAACAGTACTAAAAGAATTTTAACAAATTCTGATGGCTGCAGCTGGAAAAAACCAAAATCAAGCCAGCTTTTCGCCCCGCCCTGCACCTTGCCGAAAAAAATAGGCAGTATCAAAGCTATTAATCCAACCAGCGCGTATATATATTTGTAGTCCCCGAGAAAGCGGAAATCCAAAAGCAGGCGTGATGTCAAGACAAGTGTCCCCAGCCCGATTAAAATCCATATAAATTGACGCATGCCATAGGCCGGGTCCAGTCTGAAAAGAAATACCAGGCCTGTCGAGATAAGTACCGCCGTGATGGGAAGCAAAAAACGATCGCCCCTGTACCCGCTGCGCTTCCAGTAATAATGGACCGCCAAAAAGGCCGCCGCTACTGACAGCCCCGCCGGTACTGCGAGGACGCCGCGTGACCCGGGTACACCGAGGTAAAGCGTCATCATTCCCGCCAGTGAATATAACCCGACAAGAAACAGCAGGTTCCTTTCAACTGTGCGGTCCCCGGCTGATCCCCTGATTTTGGAATGTGGAGCGGCATAATGCACTCCGGCAGACATTTAAAAACCTCCGTTTAGAATGTTTACGTTTTAAAACGACATTTTTGAGGGGTAACCAATCTGCCGCTTAAAATTCAACAAGTATAATCGTAATATTGTCAGCTCCCCCGGAAGCGGTCGCTTTTTTTAGCAGGTCCCTTACCGCCGCATCGAGGTCCGGAGACGAGTTGATTGATCTAAGAAGTTCATCCTGGCGTATGTATCTCGTCAGGCCGTCTGTGCAGAGCAGCAGCAGATCACCTGTAAGCACACTATAGCGGTACAGGTCAACCTCCAGGACGGGCCCTGTGCCGACAGCCCTGGTCAGGACATTCTTTTGCGGGTGGGTGAAAGCCTCTTCCTCTGTTATGCTGCCGCTTTTTACAAGTTCCTGCACCAGTGAGTGGTCTTCGGTCAGCTGAAAAATCCGCTTGCCCCGCAGCAGGTAAGCGCGGCTGTCGCCCACCTGTCCGATTAGAATTTCTCCGTCTCGTTTCAGACAGGCCGTTACGGTAGTCCCCATACCCTGCCACTGTGAATTCCTGGCTGACATCTCAAAAATCGAGCGGTTAGCTTCCTTCACAGATTCAACCAGGGCCTGGTCTGCTTTCTCCCCGCTGTTAATGCGCCTGTCCAGTTCTTGCTTTAACAACTGAAGGGCCATTTTACTGGCGACTTCCCCTGCCTGGTGCCCGCCCATACCGTCTGCTACCGCAAAAAAGCTGCCCTCGGGCGAGATGTAAAGGCTGTCCTCGTTTAAAGCCCTTACCAGACCGGTATCAGTTATATAAGCCCATTTCATGCCCCCACCTCACAAACTGAAAAGTGACACTGCCCACTCTGATCCTGTCTCCATCTGCCAGAACAACGGGCTGTTTCACTTGTACTTCATTTACGAAAGTGCCGTTTGTACTTCCCATGTCTTCCAACCAGTACTGCCCTTTTCTCACAAATACCCGGGCATGCTGATTGGATGCAAATGTATCCTTGATTAAAATATTGCACCCACCGCCCCGGCCCAGCACAATATCCCTGTCTATTAAAAAAGTATCGCCGCACTGAAGATCCGGTGAAGAACTGTTTATTACTACAAGCCGGCTTGCGGCAGTCTCATTTATTTCCTTTTTTTCAGGCTTTTCCAATTGGCCGACCGGATGCGGCGCCTGTTCCGTCAACAGGTCGCTAACCATCCATTTAACCAGCCTGGTTATGAAAATTACTAACAGCAGTAAAAAAGCATAGCGCAGGATTAATAAAAGAACAGCTGACAATTTTATTCCACCTTAAAAGTACATACTGTGGTGCCCAGCGTAACCACGTCCCCGGGCTTGAGCGCCCGTGATGTTACTTTTTCGCCGTTCACCCGGATGCCGTTGGTACTGCCGAGATCGTGTATTGTATAAACGCCCCGGTGCAGGTCAAGGCGGGCATGGCTGCGTGAAATGCTGTCATCGCTGAGTACGATGTCACAGTCTTCACGGCGCCCGATAACCATGGTAACTTTGTTTAAGCTAAATATTTTATCGCGCTCTGGCCCGGCGTCAACCCGGATTTTTGCGTATTGCAACGGCTTTGAATCCGGCGGTGGGCTATCTTTAACCGGTGTAAATCGCTGTGTGTGTTCCAGTGGTTCTGGTACCACAGTGTTCTTTTCTTCCTCAGGCGGAGCCTCGCTGAAGCAGGACTCCACTACTATGCTCCCCGTGGATATGTTGTCGTCAGTAATGAACTTTACCAGGGGCCGGCCCGCCAGGGAATACTTTTTTTCCTCAGCCTTGTGGCTAACATAATCCTGCAGTTCCCTTGCCAGAGCGCCGGAAAAAGCGGAAATGCTTTCCCAGTCGGACTGGTGCAGAAAAACGGTATACTCATTCGGTACATATATGTTGCTGATGCTTACACGCCTGTTGTCCCTCATTTCCCTGGCCAGTTTCTTTGCAATATCAACAGGCTGGACCCGCCCGCTGAAACTGTCCTTAAAGAAACCTTCAATATATTTTTCCAGGCTTCCTTCCAATCCAGAGAACATTCCCATGCTATACACCTCCAAATTGGTGTCAAGTCTCGTTTAATACGCGCCGCCTCAGCTGCCCGCAGGCCGCTTCTATGTCAGCCCCAAACTCCCGCCGGACAGTTGTTGTTATCGCATTTCGCTCCAATATGTTTTTAAACAGCTCAACCTGCTGTTTTGACGGCGGCTTTATGCCTCTTTCAACAACCGGGTTGGCCGGGATAAGGTTTACATGGCACAACAAACCGGTCAACAGCCCGCACAACTCCCGCGCGTGCTCCGCGGAATCATTCACCCCCGCGATCAGCGCGTACTCAAACGATACCCGCCGCCCTGTCTCCCGGGCATATTCACGGCAGGCGGCTATCAGCTCAGGCAAAGGGTACTTCCTGTTAACAGGGACCAGGTAGTCGCGCAGGCTGTCGTTTGACGCGTGCAGCGACACAGCCAGGGTGAGGGGAAGCCTTTCCGAAGCCAGCCTTCTGATACCCGGCGCCAGCCCGCAGGTAGATATCGTGATATGGCGGTACCCGATGTTTAAACCATAGGTTGCCGCAATATTTTTGATGAAGGTAAGTGTAGCGCTGTAATTATCCAGCGGCTCACCGGACCCCATTATCACCAGGTGGCTTATTCTCTCACCTCTGTCCTTCTCTATGCCAAGCACCTGGTCGTAAATCTCCCCGGCGCTCAGGTCGCGCACCAGGCCGCCCAGGCCCGAAGCGCAGAGACGGCAGGCGTACCTGCAGCCGACCTGTGTTGATACACAGGCGGAGGACCCATAGTCATGTTTCATATAAACACTCTCTACAACCTGGCCGTCAGACAGGCCGAAGAGGTATTTCACAGTATCTCCCCGTTTTGATTGCAGCCTGGCCTTGATCTCAGGCGCGCTGATCCGGGCGACGGTATCCAACCGTTCCCTTAACTCTCTGGACAGGTTAGTCATTTCCTGGAATGAGGCGGCCCCTCTTTTAAAAATCCATTCGGCCACCTGCTTTGTCCGGTATTTTTCCACGCCCAGACCTTTTATGAAATCCTCCAGTTCGGGGCAACTCAAATCTTTTAAATTTACCCTTAATTTTGAATCATGGGCTATAAACTCTTTTGATTTATTCTCCATTGACTTTTCCAATCCCTTTTTTTCTCATCCGGGCTATAAAAAAGCCGTCCGTACCATGGCGGTGAGGCAGCAGCTGGAGGTAACCGCGGGCCATGGTCCTGTCAGCATCCAGGCTCCCGGGAAGCAGGGGCGTCAGGTCCTCCAGCGCGAATTCAGGATGTCCGGCCAGGAAGCCCTCCACCTGGCCCAGGTTCTCTTCAGAAGTAATGGTACAGGTGCTGTAAACCAGTACTCCGTCTTCCCTGACACATCGTGATGTGCTGTCCAGGATCTCCGCCTGCAGTTTTACCAGTTCGGCAATTTGTCCCGGCTCCTTGCGCCAGCGCGCGTCAGGCCGGCGTCTCAGTACCCCCAGACCGGAACACGGGGCGTCTACCAGGACATAGTCAGCGCTGTTATAAAGCTTTTCCGGCATCCTGGCGGCGTTGCCGGCAATTTCCCGGATAATGTTTATACCCAGGCGGCCGCTGTTTTCTTTAATCAGGTCCAGCTTGTGCGGGTGGACGTCAACTGCGATAATTTCACCGCGGTTTTCCATTAGCTGGGCCAGGTGTGTGGTTTTGCCCCCCGGTGCGCTGCAGGAATCAATAACCTTTGAGCCAGGTTCCGGGGTCAGAGCCCTGCCGGCCAGCATTGAGCTCTCGTCCTGCACCTGGAACAGGCCTTCCTGAAATGCCGTTATCGAACCTATGGACAAAAACCCTTCGATGACAATTCCTTCGGGAGCGAAGTCCGTCTCTTTCGCAGCCAGCCCTTCTTTAACGAGCCTCTCAATAAGTTCGTCCCTGGTAATCTTTAAAGTGTTGGCGCGGACCGTATTCGGCGGCGGCATGTTATTTGAAGAGCAGAGAAGTATAGTGTCTTCCTGGCCGAATTCACTAAGCCAGCGTTCCACCATCCAGGTTGGGTGTGAATATTTAATTGATATGTGCGCGACAGGGTCGTCAGCCAGACCGGGGAACTTTATTTCAGATAACCGGCGGGAGATGCCCCGCAGGACTCCGTTGACAAATTTCACCGAGCCCGGATGCCCGTGTTTTCTCGCCATCTCAGCCCCTTCGTTGCAGGCCGCGGATGCGGGCACCTTGTCCATGTACATCAGCTGGTATACACCCAGCCTGAGTATATTGCGCACAGGGGCTGTCTGAGCGCTTAAAGGCTGTTTTACAAATTGCCCCAAAACCCAGTCGATTGTCTTCAGGTAACGCAGGGCGCCGTAAGCAAGTTCAGTGGCAAAAGCCCGGTCAAGCTTACCGGGCCGGTATTTCTCCATAATCCTGTTTAAGGCCAGGTTGGCGTACGAGCCTTCACCTTCAACCGCCTTTAATACTTCCAGGGCAATTTCCCTTGCCGATATTTTAGACACAAACCCACCCTTTCCCGCTTGTTTCACAAGTAAACATTAATGGCTGCAGGCTAATGTTTCATATTCTTCTTCATTGATAAAGAAACGGACTGCCTCTTCCACATCCGGTATTTTGATGCTGGTATTGAAGCAAGGCCCAAAAGGACGTTCATTTGTGACCCCGAGCACAGGGATCGGGTTTGTATCCTGGATGCCGCTGGTAAGGTCGCGCTCACAGGCTATGGCAACTATCGCGCGGGGCTTGTATTCCTGGACGTATTTTCGGGCCAGGGTGCCCCCTGTGGCCATGCCGATCTTGATTCCGCAGGAATCCCTTAATTCCAGCAGGTCGTTGACCGGACACTTTCCGCAGCGGTGGCAGTTATCGATGTTTACCGTGATTTTATGGGGGCAGTCGCTGTTCTGCAGGCAGTGCGGCACAAGCAGCAGTATTTGAGCCGGCTTCAGCTTGAGGGTCCTTGACCTGACAAGGTCGTTGTTTACCTCGACAAACGAACTCTTTATTTTCCCACTGTCTATGTGAAAAATCCTGCCCATAACAAGGACCAGGGGAAAAAACAGGTTCACCGCGATACGCATCGGCCCGTGAAACGCGGTAATATCCTTCGAGTACAGAATGGTCAGCACAATGCCGCCTATACCGAAAGCGGCTATGACCGTGCCGCCAACCAGCAGGCCGGCCAGGCTTATAAGCAGTATCTGGTCAAATAATGTCCTTGAAGGGTTGACCGCTAAAAACCAAATTCCCGCAAGCAGAGCTCCCGCCCCAAGCACGCTTAAACCTAAAAGCCCTACAAACAGCCTCTTGCGCACGGGAATAAAATTTTTAACGCTCACCGGGATCTCCTCCAAAAAACGTCATGTATATTATTCACTAAAATGTCAGACCATTATTCCCTGGTTAAACAACTTGCCGCCGCCGTAGTATATAAATCAGGTTACATAGGTCCACCCAGGGCCGTGCCCGCAGGTACCGGAGTCCCCCTTAAAAAGTCAGCCGCACCCAGGCGCTTTGACCCCTGCAGCTGGAGCTCCGTGATCTTAAGCCGGCCTGTCCCGGCCCTGACCAAAATCCCGTCAGTGCCGGACGATATAACCTGGCCGGGCCATGAGGCACTCCCGTCTTCCTCCAGGGCGGCTGCGCGCCAGATCTTAAGCACCTTGCCGTGCATAGTCGTGCGCGCTCCAGGCCACGGGTTCATTCCCCTGACCTGGTTGTAAATATCACGTGCCGGCCTGTCCCACAATATCCGCTCGTCTTCCGCAGTCAACATGGGAGCGTAGGAAGACTCGCCGGCCTGGGCCGTCCTGGGAGCCTGGCCGCTTTTGATCAGGCTTAAAGTTTTAATCAGCAGGCTTGCTCCCAGAGAGGCTATCCGGTCATGGAGATCTCCAACGTTATCTTCCTCATGAATCGGGACTGCCTCGCGCAGGATCATATCGCCTGTATCAAGCCCTTCGTCCATATACATGGTGGTAATCCCTGTAACCTTTTCCCCGTTGATAACCGCCCGGTGGATGGGAGCGGCGCCGCGGTATTTCGGCAGCAGCGACGCGTGGACGTTGATACAGCCGTACTGCGGCAGTACCAGGATATCCCGCGGCAGGATGCGCCCGAAAGCCACCACCACGATAACCTCAGGATTCAAACCCTTTAACAGGCTTATAAAGTCAGGGTCTTTTATCTTCAAAGGTTGAAAAACCGGTATGTTTAAGGTCCTTGCAGTTTCCTTCACCGGCGGCGGCGTTTCTTTTTTTCCTCTGCCCCTGGGCCGGTCCGGCTGTGTAACCACCGCCGCGACGTCATATTTAGCCTCTGCTAAAGCCTTGAGCGACGGTACGGCGAAGTCCGGCGTTCCCATAAATACTACCCGCATCGTCGCCTATACTTCCTTCTGCTTCAGTTTTCTAATATTTGCAGCCCGGTCAATATATAAAATACCGTCAAGGTGATCTATTTCATGCTGCATGGCTCTGGCCAGCATACCTTTAGCCGTTACACTTTTCTCTTTACCGTGCCGGTCCAGGTACTTGACTTTTACTGTTGCCGCCCGGGTAACATCTCCAACTATACCGGGAATGCTCAGGCATCCCTCGATGTCGGTCTCCTGGCCGGATGAACTGATAATCTGCGGATTGACCAGCTCATAAAGCCCTTCACCGATATCCACCACCACTACCCGTTTGGAAACCCCTATCTGCGGGGCGGCCAGACCCGCCCCCTTGGCGTTGTAAAGGGTGTCTGCCAAATTATCCAGCAGTTTGATTATATTTGAACTGATGCTTTTCACCGGTTTGGCTTTTTCTTTAAGGATTTCGTCTCCAATTTCCACTATTTTATATACCGCCAAAAGAATTCCCTCCTTCTATTGCATCCCCTGGGGGTTAATATCTATGTTTATCGCGGGTTTAAAGGATGGCCTGAGATTTTCCAGATCGTCCAGGCACTCCCTGATTATATCCTTTAATTCAGCGCGGCGCGGCCCTTTAATAACCAGCTGCCAGCGAAACCGCCCCTTGATCCTGCTCAGCGGTGCGGGCGCCGGACCCAGGACTTCAATAAAATTGTCGTGCCCGGACAGTTTTTTGTCAAGGATTTCTTTGACCAATAGCGCGCCTTTGCTGATCTCCCCCTCATCTCCATGGGTGAAAAGGATCCTGGCCAGGTAGCTGAACGGCGGGTACCCCAGTGATTTTCTTAAAGGAAGCTCATCACGGTAAAATCCCTCCACGTCATGCCTGGCCGCCGCCGCAATGCTGTAATGGTCCGGGCAGTAAGTCTGCACCAGCACTTCGCCTGGCAGCTTACCACGGCCACTCCTGCCGGCTACCTGGGTTAAAAGCTGAAAAGTACGCTCCGCCGCCCTGAAATCCGGCATAAACAAGGTGGTGTCGGCGTTAACCACGCCAACCAGAGTTACTTTTGGCAGGTCCAGGCCTTTGGCAATCATCTGGGTGCCGATCAGAATATCTGCCTGACCCTGCCTGAAAGCACCCAGTATCTTTTCGTGCGAACCCCTTTGGGCCGTTGAGTCGCTGTCCATGCGCAGTATGCGCGCTCCCGTAAAGATTTTTGCCGCCTCATCCTCAACCTTTTGTGTGCCGGCGCCAAAATGGCGGATATACCCGCTGCCGCAGCCGGGGCAGACGGCAGGCAGCCCGGTGTTGTAGTTGCAGTAATGGCACCTGAGCACCCCGTCCAGGTGATATGTAAGAGAGATGTCGCAGCGGCCGCATTTTAAAACATGGCCGCATTCCCTGCAGACAACAAAAGTGGCGTACCCCCGCCTGTTTAAAAAGAGGATGGTCTGCTCTCCCTTCCGCAGCCTGTCGAAGACGGCTGCGACAAGCGGGCGGCTGAAAATGCCGCGGTTCCCGTCCTTTATTTCCTGTCTCAGGTCAACTACTGTTACATGGGGAAGCGGTTTTTTATCTATTCTGTGCGGAAGCTTTATTAGTCTATACGGGCCGCCGCGGCCCGACCTGTACCATGACTCCAGGGAAGGGGTGGCGCTTCCCAGCACCACCGCCGCGCCGGACAGCTGAGCCCTTTTAATGGCGATCTCCCTGGCGTGATAACGGAGGTGGTCGTCCTGCTTGTATGACGGCTCGTGTTCTTCGTCCAGGATAAAAAGCCCCGGCCTGGGCAGAGGGGCAAAAACAGCGGAGCGCGTGCCCAGGACCACAGGGGCTTTGCCTTCCTTTACCCTGCGCCACTCGTCATATCTTTCCCTTCCCGCGAGACCGCTATGTAGTACCGCCACCAGGGAGCCGAACCGCTCCCGGAACAGCCCGATCATCTGTGGAGTGAGTGATATTTCAGGGACCATGGTTACCGCCTGACGGCCTGCCGCCAGGGCTGAGGCAATGGCGCCCAGGTAAACCTCGGTCTTGCCGCTGCCGGTAACTCCGTACAGGAGGAAAGCGCCAAATTTGCCCCCGGTCAGGGCCTTAGATATCTCTTCAACAGCTTTTTCCTGATCGGGGTTTAACCGCGTTAGACAATCACCGGTAAACCCTGCCGTTATTTCATCCTTATAATATGACGACGCTACTTTCTCGGCTTCAAGCAGCCCGGCTTTAACCAGGGTGTCAACAGTCGCAGGCGAGGTCTGAGCGGCCGCGGCCAGTTCCTTCCTGGTAAGGCGCGGGTTGAGCAGGGCCTCCCTGAGCACGGAGGCCTGTTTCGGCGCGTGTTTCAGCCCGCTTAAAACCTCATCCGTTTTATCTGCCGGGAAGGCCGGCCTAAGCAGTTTTACCTCACGTATTGCTTTTACACCCAACCGTGGCGCGATAATCCGGCTGAATGCCTCCGCGGTGCTGCAGAGGTAACTGTCCGCCATCCAGCGAGCAATCTCAAGCAAATCCTCTGTCAGCACCGGCTCCTCATCGAGGATGCCTGCTATCTCCCTGACTTTTACGTCTCTTTCGGGATACCCGAACCCTACCACATAGCCGGCTAACCTCCTGCCTCCAAATGGAACCAGCACTCTTGAGCCCGGTTTAACCTTATCTTTTAATTCTGCCGGGACAGCGTAATGGAACACCCGGTCTACGCCGCGCGCGCTTATATCTACAATTATCTCGGCAAACTGGCCGGTATCACTCATAATACCCTCCCGGTGAAACTAAAATCCCGGTTTCCGGGATTTTTAGCTGCGCTCTTATTTACGTTTCTGGCTGACAGCCAGCGCCTCGTCCAGGATCCGGTTGGCCAGGACCGTTTTATCCATCAGCGGCATTGGTTTCACATCACCGCCCGGGTATACGAATTTCACTATGTTAGTATCTGATCCGAACCCCGCCCCGGCCTGGGTAATGTCATTCGCCACCAGAAAGTCCAGGTTCTTTGACTCCACCTTCAGCAGCGAGTTTTTCTCCAGGTCCGTGGTTTCGGCGGCAAACCCCACCAGGACCTGTTTATTCTTAATTTTGCCCATTTCCGCCAGGATGTCGTAATTCCTGACCAACTCAAGAGTCAGCGGCCCGCCGCGCTTTTTAATTTTCTGGCTGGAGACTTCTTTTGGCCTGTAGTCAGCCACAGCGGCCGTTTTAACCACAACATCGGCAGCGGGGTAATGTTCCATTACTGCTTCATACATCTGCAAAGCGCTTTCCACGCTGATAAAATTCACGCCGCCCGGCGGCTTGAGAGCAGTGGGGCCGCTGACCAGCAGCGTTTTTGCTCCCCTCCCGGCTGCCGCTTTGGCCACCGCGTAACCCATTTTACCGGTGCTGCGGTTGGTGATATAACGGACGGGGTCAATCGGCTCAACCGTAGGGCCCGCTGTCACCATAACAGTTAAGCCTTCCATATCTTTGCTGTAGCAAAGCAGGCTCTCTATCTTTTCCATAATTTGATCTAAATCAGCCAGCCTGCCCCGGCCCTCTACGCCGCAGGCCAGGCGTCCCGTGCCAGGGTCGACAAATTCATAGCCAAGTTCACGCAGGCTTGATATATTGCGCTGGACCACCGCGTTATTATACATGTTGACGTTCATAGCCGGGCAGAAAAGTACCGGGCATGATGCCGCCATAATCACAGTGGAGAGGAGGTCGTCCGCGATGCCGTTAGCCACCTTGCCTAATATATTGGCGGTGGCCGGGGCAACAACAAGCAGTTCCGGGCGGGTAGCCAGTTCGATATGCTGTACGGCGCCGCGCATCTCATCAAAAAGGTCTGTGCGCACGGAATTACCCGACAACACCTGGAAAGTAAGCGGCTTAACAAACTCCTGGGCGGACCTGGTCATAATAACATTGACCTCGGCCCCGCCGGCCTTCAGGCTGCTGACCAATTGGGCAGCCTTAAAAACTGCTATGCCGCCGGTAATACCGACGGTAATAATTTTTCCAGCCAGCATGGTCTTCCCCCTGGTGAATCTATTGTCGGCTGTGAATAATAATCTTTGAAACCGGCAAACAGCCCGACGAAGAAAATCCTACTTTATACCTATCCTGGTTCTCTTATAGCTGATTTTGTCCCGGGCAATTTCCATTAAGGCAGAAATAACAGGCTTTCTCATATTCCCGTCAGCCCTGCTGGCGCCCTTCTCCGTCAGCACCCTGGCCCGCTTGGCCGCAACCACTACCAGGGTATACCTGCTGTCAACTTTTTCCATAAGTTCATCTAGAGACAGTTGGATCATAACCACCCTCCGGCTCTATACTTTTTGCTGTTTAAGTTTAAATAAAACTTTTTAAAAATGATTCAAAATAACGGGGTCTGGATTTTTCAGCGGTAATGATCGACTTTATCTTTTCCGCAACCCGTGCAACCTCATCGTTTATTAATATGTAGTCATAACGGTTTGCCAGATCCATCTCGCCGGCCGTACACCGCAGGCGTTTTTCAATTACCTCCCTGCTGTCTGCGCCGCGGGAGTACAATCGCTTTTCAAGTTCAAACCTGGATGGCGGAGCAATAAAAATCAGCACTGCCTCAGGATACTTTTCTTTTACCTGCAGGGCGCCCTGGATATCTATTTCCAATATGATGTCGCGTCCTTCTGACAGCCCGTCATTTACAAAACGCAGAGGTGTCCCATAGTAATTGTCGTATACCTCCGCATATTCCAGAAGCTGCCCGTCTTTAAGCATATCTTGGAAAACTTCTTTATCTAAGAAAAAGTAATCCACGCCATCCGCCTCTCCCTGCCGGGGAGGTCTGGTGGTAGCCGATACGGACAGGCGCAGAGAAGGCTGGTTCTTAAGCAGCGCCCTGCAAACAGTCCCTTTTCCCGCTCCTGACGGTCCTGATAAGACCAGCAGCAAACCCTTTTTTTTCACTTTCATAACTCCACTTTTAATCAGCAGGTTCTTCTGTCTGAGGCGCTGCCTCTTTTGATACAAGACGGTTGGCCACGGTTTCAGGTTGTACCGCGGACAATATTACATGATCGCTGTCCGTAATTATAACAGCCCTGGTGCGCCGCCCGTATGTGGCGTCAATCAGCATGCCCCTGTCCCTGGCCTCTGTGATTATTCTTTTTATAGGGGCTGATTCCGGGCTTACTATGGAAATAATACGGTTGGCTGATACAATATTGCCGAAACCTATGTTGATTAATTTAATCTCCATTTTACTGCTCCTTTCTGTCTGTATCATTCAATATTCTGCACCTGTTCCCTGATTTTCTCAAGCTCACTTTTTACCTCGACAGCCCAGCGGCTTATCTCCAGATCGTTGGCCTTAGAGGCAATGGTGTTTATCTCCCTGTTCATCTCCTGGACAATAAAGTCAAGCTTCCTTCCTACGGACTCATCCGACTGAAGACAGGAACGGGCCTGTTTAAGGTGGCTTTCCAACCGCACTGTTTCCTCGGTTATGTTTGAGCGCTCAGCAAAAAGCGCTGCTTCAGCCGCCAGCCGTTCGGGCGCCAGCCCGCTGTCTTTCATAAAATCATTTAAACGGGCGCCCAGTCTCTCCCTGTATTCCACCACGACAACGGGAGACCTGTCTCTAATATTTGCATTAAGCGCGGAAATCCGCTCTACCCTGCTCACAAGGTCTGAAGCCAGCTGTCTGCCCTCTTCAGCCCTCATCCGGACCAGTCCATCCAAAGCGCTCTCCAGCGCCTCAAGGACTGCCGGCCACCATTCCTCGACATTCTCAGGCGGGTCTTCCAGCGCCAATACGCCAGGCAGGTCCACCAGGTTTTTTATCTTGATTTTACCGTCTATGCCAAGGCTTTCCTGCAGTTCTTTTATTGCCTTATAATACGCTCCGGCAAGTCCTTTGTCAACTTTTACGGCAGAGGTCTTTTCGTCGCTGTCCTTCATGTTTAAAAACCCGTCAACCCGCCCGCGGGCGATACGGGACTGGATCATTCGCCTTATTCGCTCCTCAAGGGGCGAGAGGTTCCGCGGCAGACGGAGCACCACTTCGTTATAGCGGTGGTTTACCGCTTTCAGCTCAATAGTAAAATTTTTTCCGTGTATGCCGGCCTCTCCCCAGCCGTAACCGGTCATGCTTTTTACCAAAACTTCACCACCCGTGTTAATATAACCATCCATAAGATTTCCTGATGCCATGACTAATATTTTATTTTTTAGCGCTAATTATTATTTTTTTGTGATATTGGGGTATTTATTTTTGATTATCGTCTTTATTTTAATTTTCCCAAAAGATCCGAGATGCGGTCAAGCCCCTCGTTAATCTTCTCCATTGAACAGACATAAGAAAGCCTGAAATAATCATCATTACCGAACGCCACCCCGGGAACAACGGCTACATGAGCTTCTTCCAACAGTACCGCGGCCAGGTCGGTGGCGCAGTTGATCTGTTTTCCCTGGTAAAATCGGCCAAAATAAGCGCTTACATTTGGAAAGGCATAAAAAGATCCGCCGGGTTTGATACAGGTTATCCCCGGTATGCCGGCCAGCCTTTCAAGCATAACGTTCCTGCGCCTAGAATATTCCACCATCATTTGCTTCAGCACGCATTTGTCGCCGTTTAAAGCCGCCACGCAGGCTTCCTGGGCAATTGATGTGGGATTGGATGTCGAGTGGCTCTGCAGGTTTGCCATTGCCTTGGCTACCGGGGTTTCGGCGGCAGCGTAGCCGATCCGCCATCCAGTCATGGAATAAGCCTTGGAAACACCGTTGATAACCACAGTGCGACCTTTTAATTCAGGTGACAGCGAGGCGATACTGACATGTTTCAACCCGTTGTATATAAAACATTCATATATTTCGTCGGATAATATTGAGAAATCATACTTTAATATAACGTCATGCAAAGACTTGAGGTCATCGCCAGTATAAACAACACCTGTAGGATTGCTGGGGCTGTTCAGGATTAAAAGCCTGGTGCGCGGGTTTATCGCTTTCTCCAGCTCAGCGGGAGTAAGCTTAAATCCGTTTTCTTCCCTGGTGTTAATAATCCTTGGTGTGGCTCCGGCCAGCTTGATCTGCTCCAAATAGCTCACCCAGTAAGGCGCCGGGAGGATTACCTCATCTCCCTCCTGCACAAGTACCTGCATGGCGTTATACAGGGAATGTTTGGCTCCCGCTGAAACCACAATTTGTTCCGGCTTATATTTCAGCCCCTGGTCAAATTCAAGCTTTCTGCATATAGCTTCTCTCAGCGGCAGGATCCCGGCCACCGGCGTATACTTGGTTTTGCCCGCCCAGATCGCGGCCACGGCGGCCTCTTTAATGTAGTCGGGAGTATCAAAGTCCGGTTCCCCCGCCCCGAAACTAATCACATCTACACCTCTGGCCAATAATGCTTTTGCTTCCGAGTCTATGGCCAGGGTTTGAGAAGGACTGATATTAAGCGCCCGGTTGGCTAATTTCATCTGAGACAAATACCTCCTTTGATTTGGAAAAACGCGGCTCCATTGACGGTCTTCCAGCATGGGCTGAATGACATTGTTTACCAGCCCATTTCAGCCATTAGCCGACTGCTCTGTTTTCTGCCATACGTGCCAGGCGCATTTAGCTTATAACAGACAATTTAATAATTCTCTATCCGTTTTTCCTTGATTATGTTTAAGACTCTTAAATCGACTCTGATTCAACAGTCAAAAACCAACTGGAAATAGAGTGCATAACAGCAGCCGTTTACCAGTATTATCAACAGCTGCTTATAATTCCACTACCTTCCTTTCTATAAGTAGATTATCTTTGGTATGCTAGTGAAATCTCTATCTTTTACATTTTATCACTGCACTGCAATCTTGCAACATTTTTCTTGTTATGTAAGCATTTTTTTGCACAGCATCTATTTCAACCTAATCGGCTGCCTGATCAGGGTCTTTATTTTTTCCGTTTTTACCCTGCGAGGGTCGCTCAGGTAAACCTCATGATGTTTTCCCGCAAATACGTAACCGTTTTCTAAAATAAAATTATGAAGTTTGGCCACGTCTGGACCCTCGGTATTATAGGGGCCAATGTGCATAATCTGGGCTGATAAACCTTCAGAATACCTTTCATATCTTATTTTTGAAAGCACGTGAATGTCTTTCTTTTTCCCTATTTCGCTGACCGCTTCATTAAAATATTCTTCAGTCACAAATTCCGGCTGCATGATCATCAGGGTCCATTTCCATTTGCCTTTATCCTCCGGATCGAATTCAGCCATGCTTTCGGTCCACCACAAACCTTCCAGGGGCATCACCACATAATTTGTCAGCCCCGCTTTTTTTACTCGAAATTTCAGGGCATATGAAACACCGTACAATACCTCTACCGCTTCCTGAAATTCCCGGGTTGTGTTAGGATTGCCCGCACCGTCCACCATTAGAAAATTCATTGGCGGAACATCAATTATCACCACGTCCGCTCCCGAAATATTGTATAGCTGTTTGAGTTCTTTTTTAAAGTCAACTGCCGGCACTGTCATCACCCCGAATAAGTTTTTATGATTTATTTAGTTGTTTTTCTGTTGAGAGCGTTATGAAGCTCGAGCAAAGGGGCGGACACATGAAGCAGTTCTTTTTCCACCGCCGCCAGATCGTTTTCCCTGACCGAGCCCAGAAGATGCCCCATATGCTCGCCTGCAATAAGTGCCCAGTCCAAAACCGTCCTCCTGTTATCCTGTTCCTCATTTCCGTGTTTTAAGCGGTTTATTTCAGCCTGCAAAAGTGTTTTTTTTAAAAAATCGCCCTCTCCGCTGAACCCCATCGCACAACCTCCTTTTGTCTGACGCCATATAATCTAACATAATGAATTATTAGTATAACCTATTTACATTTATTATGATAAATAGTATATAATATTTTCACTAATTATTGTATAATATTTTTAGAAAGCATAGAGGGTAACGGACGCATATTTATAGAGTATTATAGCAAATATTTTATTAGGAGGTAAATCATGGGCAAAAATATCACCTTAACAGTCATTAAAGCAGACGTGGGTGGATTTGTTGGCCATTCCAGCGTTCACCCGGAACTGCTGGAAACCGCCAGGGGGATACTGACCGGAAGCCCGCTTTTGATTGATTTTTGTGTAACTCATGTTGGAGACGATATAAACCTGATTATGACTCATGAGACAGGCAAGGACAACGGGGAAATCCATCAACTGGCGTGGGACACATTCGCATCATGCACCAGGATTGCTAAGAAGCTTAAATTATACGGGGCCGGGCAGGATTTGCTGTCAGACGCTTTTTCCGGCAACATCAAGGGGCTCGGGCCAGGCGTGGCAGAACTGGAATTTGAGGAACGCGGCAGTGAACCGGTTATAGTTTTTATGGCGGACAAAACAGAACCAGGCGCCTGGAACCTTCCTCTATACAAAATGTTTGCGGATCCATTCAATACAATAGGCCTGGTGATTGACCCCAAGATGCACAAAGGGTTCCTTTTTGAAGTATGTGACCTGATAGAGAATAAAAAAGTTACCTTCTCCTGCCCGGAAGAACTTTATGACATGCTGGTATTTATAGGCGCGCCGGGCCGCTATGTGATTAAATCAGTATTTCAAAAGGAAACCAAAGAAATAGTCGCAGCTTCCAGCACCCAAAAGCTGAACCTTATGGCCGGACGTTATGTGGGTAAGGATGACCCGGTCCTGCTGGTACGGTGCCAGAGCGGCTTTCCGGCTGTCGGTGAAGTACTGGAGCCCTTTGCCAATCCTCATCTTGTTTCAGGCTGGATGAGAGGCTCGCACACCGGCCCGCTGATGCCTGTTCCAGTCGTGAACTCCAACCCGACCCGTTTTGACGGGCCGCCTAGAGTAGTGGCCCTGGGCTTTCAGCTGTGTGAGGGCAGGCTGCTGGGGCCTCAGGACTTCTTCGCAGATCCATCATACGACCTGGCCAGGCAAAAGGCCAATGAGATTGCCAATTTCATCCGCAGCATGGGACCGTTCGAACCACACCGGCTGCACCTGGACGAAATGGAATACACCACACTGCCGGAGGTATCCAACCGCCTGAAAGACCGCTTTGAAAAAATGCGCCTTAGCTAATTGCTCAACAAGCCAGAGAGCTTTTCTCTGGCTTGTTTACAGATCGAAAACAATTTAACAGGATTAACATGATTTCAAAACTGATTAACAAGATTTTTATAATTTTAATATTAACGGCTTTTTACAAACTCCCAAGGTAAAAAGAATTTTTGAGTAAAATGATTTTTATCACTGTAATACATCTAATTATTTAAAAATATTTGTTTAAAATCTTGTTAATCTTAATAATCCTGTAAATCTTGTGATATATATTTTTAAATTCTTTAATCCTGTTAATCCTGTCTATTTGTTTTACATGGAGCAAAACAAGAATTTTAGCTCAATATTTTGTCCTCGTCCAGGTCGGAGACGCCGGCCTCGTCAAAGGAAGCCATTTCACGGATGATCTTGGCGGCAGCCTCGACCAGGTGCATGGTCAGGGCCGCTCCCGTACCTTCGCCCAGGCGCATATTCAAGTTAATCACCGGCGCCAGGCCCAACTCTTCCAGCATCAGTCGGTGGCCCTGTTCACCGGACAGGTGGGAGGCAATGATATAGTTGCGTGCTTTGGGCTGTATTTTACACGCTGCCAGGGCAGCCGCGGTGGTGATAAAACCGTCAATCAATACCGGCACACGCCTCGCCGCGGCTCCCAGTATAACTCCCGCCAGGCCGGCAATTTCAAGACCTCCTACCTTTGCCAGGACGTCTATGCCGTCCTCGCGATTAGGTTTGTTGATTTTCAGGGCGTGGTTAATCGCCCAGATCTTTACTTCCATCACCCGGTCGTTTACCAGGGTCCCCCGACCGGCGACTTCCTCCGCGGTATAACCGCCCAGAGCTGCTAAGATTGCGCTGCTGGGTGTTGTGTTGCCGATCCCCATATCACCCGTGGCCAGCAGGCTTGCTCCCCGGCCGATCTCCTCCTGCGCCACCTGGATACCCACTTCCAGCGCTTTAACCGCTTCTTCCCTTGACATGGCCGGGCCTTTCGCTATGTTACCGGCGCCGGCTTTCACCTTTTTCTGCAGCACACCGGGAAAATCAACGGTCGACGCTACACCCACATCAACTACGATGATCCTGGCGCCGGCATGTTTGGCGAGCACTCCGATCCCGGCCACTCCCTCAATAAAAGCAGGCAGCATCTGCGCGGTAACCTCCTGCGGCGCGACGCTCACACCTTCTTCCACCACACCGTGGTCGCCGGCCATTATTATTACAGCTTTTTCTCCGATTTGGGGGCGGGGATTGCGCGTTATTCCGGCCAGCTGTACCGCTATCTCCTCAAGTATGCCGAGGCTCCCCGGAGGCTTGATCAGGCTGTCCAGCCTTATTTGCGCCTTTTTCATCGCATCCCGGTCAAGATCACCAATTTCACTTAACGTCTTTTCAAGCAGCATCTTCATTCCCCTTCCATATTTCTAATTGAGATATAAAAAAAACCACAGCCTTTAAACAGGCCGTGGACTTTTCCATCATCCTCCGGGTCACCCTTACCTCGCGGGCATTTATCCAACAGGCAGGTCTCCTGGCTTCGTTCATCGTTCGCCGCGGCCTTCCCGTGACAGCTTACTCACAGTGGCATTACCGCGGCGGACTCCCGGTAACAGTGGCGGGACCGCTCAGGACTTTCACCTGATTCCCTATTCTCCCTTACGGGCACCTGTTGGTTCAAATATTATTTTATATATAATTCTTTAAGATGTATTACTTTCCTGCCGGATTGAAAATAAATCTTGATATATAGATTTTAAGGGTGTTCCGACCACCAGTACAACACCCTGGCCAGTGCAGCCGCCATTTCCGCACGGGATACTCCCTTGAGAGGATTGAAATATCCTTCGCTGGTCTGAAGGATACCGGCGGCAGTCACCCTGTTTACCGAACCCAGAGCATAATCCGGAATCTTGCTAAGGTCCTTGCAATTTAATGTACTATCTGATTTATCAAGCCTTAAAGCCCTGTCAATCATGACGGCCATTTCACTCCTGGTAATCCCGGCGTCCGGCATGAATGTTCCGTCCGGGTATCCGGTAATTACTCCCCGGGAAACTGCTTTTTCCACTGCCCCCCTGGCCCAATCGGGGACATAATCTTTAAAAGAAACTCTGCTTTCGGGGGCCGGCCATTTTAATGCGGTCGCCAGCGCATAGGCGAATTGCGCCCTGGTTACCGGCCGTTCGGGCGCAAATGTGCCGTCCGGAAAACCGCCGAGTACCCCGCTTGCAGCAAGCCTTACGATAGACGGATTGGCCCAATGACCAACCGTGTCTTTAAATACCGGCGCAGGACGCTTGTCATCAACCAGCACCAACCGGCCAAATCCCCATACCCTGGCGGAAATAGTCCTGGTGGTCCCGTCTCCTTCAATTCTGGCCGGCTGTTCCTGCCATTGTTTCGCATTGTCGTCATACAGCATTATCACCGGCCGGTGGCTGAGCACATCCTTGCTGTACAACCAGTTAACCCGCAGGGGGGCATTAAGATCCGCTTCCTGCCCATCAACCGGGTTTAAGTTTACCGCGCCAAGCACATAAATTCCTGAAGGTACATCAGAAAAATAAGACTCATACGCCAGCCTGACGTCTACCGTTTCGGATGTAGTCCCGGCGGGAAACTGTACTTCAACCCAATCGTCCAGTGTCACTGCGGAATCCTTTTCGGGATTGACCTGAAGGTCTTCCCAGGGCGGTTTAACCGTGACCGGCACTGAAGCGGTCAGCCCCTGGAAAGTCGCTGTGATCTGACCCTTAGCCGCGTTTTGAACCGCTGTGAATACTCCATCGACAATTTGTCCCGCGGAGCCGTCGACACTCCATTTAACATCAGACGGTTTTATATCAAATGTTTCCCCGCTGTACGTTTTAACTTTTAAAGACATTTGGGCAGACTTCCCTGGTTCAACTTGTACCGGGTTGGGGCTGATAACCAGCTGTGAAATCATTTCCAGGCCGATTACCTTCACCGTTGCCGTCCCGCTCACATTGCCCAGGGACGCGGTAACTGTAACGCTGCCGCTTTTGGCGGGTGTAAAAACACTGCCCTGGAAACTACCGGCGCCGGCCGGCGCGGAAAACGTCACGCCGCTGGAAGATACCCGCGCAGGGTTGTAATACTGGTCGTATCCCCCTTTGACCTCAAACACACCGCTGGTGCCGGCCAGCAGCAAGCTGGGACCGCTGACGCTCAAACCGGAAAGCTTTCCCTGCGGAGCCAGCGAGAAAACACCTATGGCGTCCGGCACCCGACGCTGGGTTGTACCCTGCGGCTGGTTAACCAGGCTGGCGTTGAAATCTCCCAGGTGGCGCGCCGCCATGGTTGTAGAACCGCCGCCGTCAAGGTTTACGGCTCTCCACACACCAATAGAGATTAAGAAGCCGGCCAGCTCTTCCTGGGTCATACCCACGCTGACAGCCGTACCGTCAGAGGAGGCCTGCTTTTCAACAGCCACCAGGTAAAGAGTGTTCCCGTCTTTTGAAATCCCAGCGGCGGTCCTGGCGTGCTTTCCGGTTATGTTTTGGCTGAAGTAAGGCGGCAGGTGTCCGTCCTGCACCAGTAAAGCCTGGCCGCCGACTGCCGCGAAGAGACTGCTGCCGCCGGGCTCCACTGTGTAATTGTAGCTGACTTTTGAACCCGGCTTCAGGTTGTCTTTTATAAATTTTGCCGCCTGCCCGTGCCCTTTCAGTATATAGCCGTTCGCCGGTATAGCCACACCCGGCTGATCTGTTAAAACCTTTTGCACCACACCGTTCTGGACGACAGCTTCCATCACCCCGGTCAGGTTGGACAGCTTGCCCCTGCTGGTAGTGCCCCAGAGTGTGTTATACAGGTTTAAGGTGTCGATATCGGAAGACTTGTCAGACATCAGCAAGTACCCGGGTTTATTTATCCCTGCCAGGGAAAAGCTCTTACCGTTAGCGGCCGTGACCGTACCTCTGAAATTAAATAACTCAATCAGCGGCGTTTTATCAGTTGTCAGGCCAAAGCCGTACATGTCATTCCTAAGGGCGGGGCTTTCCACCAGCTTACCGCCCTGGTAAGCAAGGCCTATGGTGCGCCCGCTCTCCATCATTTGAAAAAAATCACCGTTTATGGCGGCCACCGCCCCGGTGCGTTTGGCCATATCGGTAACAGTCTGGTTTTTGTTCATGGTGCCGTCACTGCCCACGATTGTGTCTATTTTTAATAAAGGGTCGCTCAGATCGGCTTTAAGGATGTATACGTTAAGCGGTCCCCCGTCCGTTTTCATCCGGATTGTCTGCAGAGACGCGCCCTGGGTGATTATCTCCTCCGCGCTGGTTTTTGAAATGACCTGGTACGCGCCCGCCCATGAAGGCGTAAAAAGATAAATCACTGCAACGGTCAGTATAACGTTCAGCCACAGGAAAACAGCGGAGCACTTTTTGCGCAAAATTATTTCCTCCTTCAAGGGTTTGTCCAAAGTATCATTAAGAATAAAAATCACCCCCAATTATTAAATACGCAAGCAAAATTTTAATTTAAAGAGAAATATTTCATTCACGCCCTTAATTATAAACCAATTGAAATAAACACTCAATGAGACATAAGGCGACATAATAACCAAAAAAGTTATATGACTGCTAATTATATACTTTAGCGTCATATAACTTAGACTTTCAAAAATTCCGCTAAGTTCATTTTATTTATAAATTCTGGTCAGGCCGGTCTGCCTGGCCAGAAGCACCCTCTTTTCTATTCCAAAAACATATTGACAGTTATAATCCTGTAAATCAATTTAAATCCCGTTAATCCTGTCTATTTGTTTTAATAAAGGATGACTGATATTAAAACCCGCAGCTGGTGCGGGTTTATTGGCTCATACATTAAACCTGAAATTTATTATGTCACCGTCTTCAACAATATAGTCCTTGCCTTCCAGGCGGCTCAGGCCTTTTTCTTTAACTTTGGCCATGCTCCCCAGGCTCTCCAGATCACGGTATTTCACTACTTCGGCCCTGATAAACCCTCTCTCTATGTCAGAGTGGATCTTACCCGCCGCCGATTTAGCGTCGGTGTTCCTCTGGACGGTCCAGGCTTTAACCTCGTCCGCGCCCACTGTAAGAAACGATATCAGCCCCAGGAAATCATAGGCGGCCCGCGCCAGGCGGTCAATACCGGACTCAACGATACCCAGGTCGGCCATGAATAATTCCCTGTCCTCAGCAGGCAGCTGGCTTATTTCCATTTCAATTTTCCCGCATATCTCCAGTAAGGGCAGACCTCGCTCGCTAGCGTAAGTTTCTACCAGTTCCTTGCCGGGATAGGACTTTGACTTGAACTGCTGTTCATCCGTATTTATTACCAGTAAAATAGGTTTTTCGGTAAGGAAGCTGTAATTTTTCAAAACAGCCTTTTCGCTGTCGGTTAAATCAAGCTGGCCAATTGATATTTCATTTTCCAGTGAGCTCAAACATTTTTCCAGCACCTCGAGCTCAGTGACGTTTTCTTTTTTAACCTTTTTACCGTTTTTAATCCTTTCGATCCTCTTCTCAATTATCTCCATGTCAGCCAGAAGGAGTTCCATATTTATCGTTTCAATATCCCGCAGCGGGTTAACTTCACCGCTGACATGCGGCACATCGTTATTGGCGAAGGCGCGCACTATGTGAGCGAGCATATCCACATTTCGGATTGAATTTAAAAACTGGTTGCCCACACCCTGCCCCTGGCTCGAGCCTTGAACCAAACCAGGCACGTCACTGAACTGGATCATGGCATGGATGGTCTTGCGCGGCTTGTACATGGCGCTCAGGAAATCAACCCTGGGGTCTGCCACGACAGCCGCCCTGCTGTTTGTCTCCGTCTTGCCGGTCAGGAAATTGGATGTCTCAGCGTCGGCGCCGGTGAGCAGGTTGAAAATAGTGGTTTTACCCACCATTGGCAGACCGATTAAACCACAGTTAAGATTCACAGTTATCCCCCGTTATCAGTAGTTTGCCACTGGAAAGTGGTTTTACAAACATTGCTAGATTGTATTGACGTCAATCGTCTTTTTCTGTGGGTTGGAAGTTACAGTAATGTAGAGCCAGCCGTCTTCTTCCGACGTTTTCACATCGCTGTCCATAACTATCTTATTTTCTTCCCCCACGTAGACGGCGACAGTAATATCTTTCAGCCCTTCCGGGTTTTCCAGCACAATGGAATAGTCGTTGTCAGCCTTTTTTATCTCACACTTCGTTTTTGCGTAACGGTTCAAAAATTCCGCAAACCGGCTCATCGGGGAAGCCTTAATCCGTCCTGCACCTTGCTCGGCCAGGGCTTTTTCCTCCAGGGTCCTGATCGCTTCCATGCAAAAACGGGTGTCTGAGGGGTGGGTGTAGACCATCCTGATTACTTTTTCTTCAGCCGAGAAATCGATTAAATCCTCTATCCACTGCTTAACTTCTTCCTCCGGCACATGGCCTCTTTCCATTTCCTCCAGTGAAGCGTACTGGCGGTACGGCGTGATGGGGAACGCCCATAAATTCTGGCTGGCGTAACTTTCATATATGCGCGGGTGGGAGGGGCTTGAGCCCGAGTCTCCGGCATAGTAATAAGAGTTTACACCCATTTCCTCAAGCTTATTATTGACCCAGAAAGGATGGTTGCCGCCGGGCGCGCTGTACTCGATTACCTTTTTACCCGTTACCGCCTCCAGTGCCCGGGAGTTCCACTCCAGGAGCTGAAAGGCTTTGCCCCGGGGCAGGTATTGAAGGTTATAAGCAAAGAAGTTGTGGGCCCATCCTCCGTGCGAGCCAATTTCTCCGTAGTTCTGAAGCACTTCCAAAACCGGCCGGCCCCTGTACTCACTTTCTGCATAGTAACCCATGTTGTCTCCCAGTTTGTATGTGTCAGGCCCTGCCGTAATATGGATCGATAACGGCATCTCGCTGTTAAAAAGTCCCTGCATCAGCATCACTGTCAGCGCCTTGAAATAGGCGCCGCTGCATATGTGCAGGTTGAAAACAAAACCGCCCATGCCGTCCGGGCTGTTCACCAGGCGGGGTATTTTTGCGTGGTCGATCAGAAAAGTACGCAGGACAGACCTGGGCAGGAGGTCATCCGACCTCAGTTTGCATTTGGCCAGGGGAACATTGGCATAAACAGCGCTTCCACCACTGTCGTAATTTTTTACAGTTATAACGGGCACCTCGGCGCCGTTAATCCTGTCCATAGCCGCGACCTGAGCGTCAACGTTCAGCGCCCTGGTATGATCAAACTTTATTTTTCCGTAAGCATAGGTGCTGTAGGCGTTGTCCTGGTCAAGCTTACCCGGCGTGATTCCCCATGCCCGCCCGGTCTCCTTATCTTTAAAATACAAGCTGCCGGAATAGGAGGATACCTTGCCGTCAGCCGCAGGCATATCATATTTTACACCCAATAAATCCGCCAGTAACGGCGCGGGCTGCTGGTCCCCGCCAGCAGCAACGGTAGCGGGATCCAGGGAAAAGAGTACGGGCCCGCCCTGATCTCTGACATATGACGATATAATATCGGCTGTGTCCCGGGTCATCGTGGAATTAATAGCTTCAGGCGCCACAATGGCCTGATAGCGGCCCTTCAGTTCCCCCGGCGCATACCCTGTCAGTTCAGCCGGCCAAACAACCCGGTAAGGAAACCCTTCTTCTTTTAGGATTTGCTCATAAACAGCCAGGATCTCTTTATCCTGTTCCGTACGCAATTCCCCGACCAAAAGAGCCACCTGGACCAAATTGTTAGGCTCCGCCCATGAATAATGAAGGAAAAAAGTCATCGCTATTAAAATTGAAAACATAGCGGCGGCCAAGGCGGCATACGTGATTTTTTTTTGTCTCATCTAACAACCTTCTTGTAAAAAGTTCCTTATAATGTCGAGTAATATTTTACTTGATACCATCTAAATTGTAAAACTATTACCGGCTTAACTGACTACATACTAAATTTAACGGCATGTCACACCAATGGTTCTTTCACCCCACTCGTTGGTAATACCTCTGGGAGTGAACTTCTCACAGGGCTTGTCCATTGGATCGGCCGGTAACTTTGTCGCCTCGCACATAGCGGCTTCAAACGACTTCCAGGTTTTGAAAAACACACAGTCCCTACAGCGCATGCAACCACCTTCATAAATAAAATCTAATATGGCAAATTAAAAACCGCTGCCATGTTCAAACCTCTTCCCTCTTCACAACCAGGTCCTGTTTCCCCCAGAGGAGGCGTACCACCGGCCTTACATGCTCAGGATCACCGGTGGTAAAAAACGACTCGCCGCCGGTTGATTTTATATCAGCCGCCAGGCCGTTTTTTTTCAGTACCCGCGCTACCTGCCTGGCTACCGCCTCACCGCTGTCGATTACTTTTATCCCGCTGCCTGCCAGCTTTTCCACCACCGCTCTCAGGAATGGATAATGGGTACAGCCGAGTATAATGGTATCCACATCCCTGGCCAGCAGTTTATCCAGGTACAATTTAACCAGTTCTTCAGTTTCCTTGTCGTCCCACCTGCCTGACTCAACTAATTCGACCAGTCCGGGACACGCCTGTGTGAATATCTCCAATCCGTCCCCGAACCTTTTTACCAGTGATTCAAACCTTTCTCCCGCCAGAGTAACCCCTGTTGCGATAACTCCAATCCTGCCTTTAACCGTTGCCGCCGCCGCCGGCTTAACCGCCGGTTCGACTCCGATAACCGGAACGCTGTACTTTTCACGCACGGCGTCAAGAGCCGCGGCAGACGTTGTATTGCTGGCTATTACTATTAATTTAACATCCAGTCCGATCATAAAATCACATATTGCATAAGCCCTGCCCCGTATTAGTTCAACCGGCTTCACTCCATACGGGCAGTGCGCCGAGTCGGCAAAATATACAAGGCTCTCCGCCGGCAGCAGGCGGCGCACCTCTTTCATTACTGAAAGGCCGCCGACTCCTGAATCAAAAAAACCAATAGGCCTGAGACTTGACATACAAAACACCTCATATATAAATCCACATGTTTTCTAAAGTTACTAAACCCTCCTTATTATGTTTATACGGAAGGGCGCTGTTTCCTTCATTAAATTTTATTAAAATAAAAAAGCCCCGCCAGGGGGCTTGGGTTAAAGTTGGTGGTAGATACCGTCTCCTCTCACCGGCCGGTAGATCGGGATATAATCATAATCCCGGTCAACCTCAACAATTTTCTCTTCTTCAACGGACTTCAATATATCAAAAACCATTTTGGCGTCGCCAAATTCCATTTCAGGCGTCACGGATATGGGCTCTTTGCCGGCCGCGGCATTGTAAAAATTGAGCAGTTCGTTATAATAGCCGCGCTGCGGCCGATAGGAGACAAGCTCATGGGTCCCGTCATTATGAGACACATTTATAACCCCGCAGTCTCTCTCTTCCAGGTAAATCATCCCCCCGGTGCCAAATATGCGCAGCCCGATCAAGGGACGCTGCATCTCTTTCCCCGCTGAGAAAAATGAAAAAGTACCGACAATGCCGCTTTTAAATAATATGTTAACGCTGGCGACCGAATACGGCGCGAAATCCATGTCCTGTTCCCGGCCAAAGGCCTGCACCTTGTCTACAGCTCCGAAAATGTGCCTCAGCGCGGCCAGGTCGTGGACACCCGTATCTAGCAAAGCTCCGCCGGTAAATTCCGGGTACTGGCGCCACTCCCTGGCGGGAAACTTATCTTTGACCATATCTTCAGGGAAATTTACGACCCTGTTCTGAATAAAATAAAGAACATCGCCGACCTTTTTAGTCCTGACCATGTCTCTGATCATGTCTATTTCTTCGTTGTACCGGTAGTTTTCAGCTATCATTACCGGAATGCCGTATTTTCTTGGCAGTTCAGCGTGAGCCCTTGCCTGTCTCATATTTGGCGCAAGTGGTTTTTCACAGATAATTGGCTTCCCCGCTATGGAGGCAACCGCGTCCGTGACCTCGTAATTTTTTTCAATCGGGACCATGATATCAAAAAGGTCAATATCTTTTCTAGCTGCCATCTCTCTAAAGTCGGTATAGACATTTTGCGGATCGATACCAATTTTTTGTGCCCAGAATTCAGCTTTAAACCGGTCGACGTCGCAGATAGCTGCTATTTCAAATTTATCCGACAGTTCCTGGTAAGCCGGGTAATGCAGTTTCTCAAAGGCCATACCGCTTCCGATGATGCCCACGCGCAGCCTGTTCAAGTCTTTTCCCTCCAAAGTCTAATTTCGTGTTAGTATGCGACCCGGCGGAAAAAATATACTTTAAAAGGCCTGTCCCGTAAAAGGTGATGCTTCCTAATATAAAGAACTATTAACATAAGTAATTTATGGAGGCAGGACGAATACTTTGCCACCTGAACTGCAAAATAAATGGACTGGAACTGGAGGGCTTTTCGTGTTAAAGGACTTTCAACTGGTAGGGCGGGACCTCTTCCTGGCTGGTTTGAACAACTCACACAGCGGGAACCTGAGTGTACACCATGGAGACCAAATCGTAATCACCAGAAAGGGTTCCATGTTGGGCTGCCTGGAGGAAAAAGACCTGATCGAAACCGGGCTGACCAGGAATGATGGCAATACTATTTTGGCATCCACGGAAATTGGAGTGCACCGGGCTATTTTTAAGGGTACCGGCGCTTTGGCGATTGTCCATGCCCATCCGGTGCATGCCATCAGCCTCTCTCTGTTGGAAGACGAAATTATTCCGGTAGATTCTGAGGGAGCCTACCTGTTGGATAAAATACCGGTCCTGGATGTAAAATGTACAATTGGTTCGCCGGAGGTGGAAGAAAAGCTGCCGGCTTTACTAAGAGACCATAAGATAGCCATGGTGCGCGGACACGGCAGCTTTGCGTCGGGCCAGACACTGGAGGAGGCTTACCACTGGACGTCCTGCCTGGAAAATGTGTGCCGGATTATCTATATTACCCGCACCCTGGCAAGAAATGATAAAGTAAGCGGACGGTAAAAAAATAAAGGCCGGTAAATTATAAAACCGGCTCTCCATGGTTAAAAAAAATATAACCGGTTAGGAGTGAAAAATGAAATGAATATATTTGACAATATCAAAAGCCTGCTTGGAGGCAACATAACTATCCACCAGGAGTTTATAAACAAGGTGATCAAAGAAGCGATTGCTGATAACAAGGTGCTCAGGGGTATTGTCCTGTCTGTTAACGAAGGGTTCCTGAACGCCGCGGTGGAGATCCTGGCTGGTGAGACACCTGTCAGCCTGAGTCTTGACCTGTCCCTGGGGAAATATGAGTTCAACAGGACAAACCGTATTATTGAGCTGATACTGATCAGGCCAGTCACCATTCAAGTATTCGGCGTCAATATCAAGACAAAACTGGCGGCCGAAATCGACAGGCCTGCGGCGCTAAACGCAGGGGCGCCGACAGGATTAATCGATATGTTCAGTTACCTGGCAATAAATGAAGACCGGTTTGTACTTGATTTTAACAAAATGCCCGGCTTCAACCAGGCGCTGCAGAACAAGCTGGGATTCCTGCTGAACAACCTGGAAATCACCAAGCTTGAACTGCAAAACGAAAACATCGTGATCCAGCCGTCTATAAAATTCTTTTAGTCAAAAACCCGCCGCGCGGCGGGTTTTGAAACTAGTAGTTTTCACACCTGACTTCAAAATAAGCGCGGGGATGAGCGCAGGTGGGACACAATTCCGGCGCTTCTTTGCCGGTGTAAATATGCCCGCAGTTCCTGCACTTCCACTCTATTTCCTTTTCTTTCTTAAACACATTCCCTTTTTCCAGGTTATCGAGAAGAGCCAGGTAACGCTCTTCGTGCTCCTTCTCCACTGTGGCCACTGACTTGAAAAAAACGGCTATCTCGGTAAAACCTTCTTCTCTTGCCACTGCTTCAAAATCCTTGTACATGGAATACCACTCGTGGTGTTCACCAGCGGCCGCGGCTTTTAAATTATCTTCTGTACAACCGATCCCATTCAAAAATTTAAAGATTTTCTTGGCGTGCTCTTTTTCGTTGTCGGCTGTCTCTAAAAAAATGGCGGATATCTGCTCATAGCCTTCCTTTTTAGCAGTGCTGGCAAAATAGGAATACTTGTTGCGGGCCTCAGATTCCCCTGAAAATGCTGCTTTTAAATTTGCCTCGGTTTTACTTCCCTTAAGTTCCATAACTAACCCTCCTCAGTTAATTAAATAGGTCTCGATTAAACAATACCAAAATATATTCATGCAACACACAAAATAAGGAGACATAAAAAACTGTTATTCCCCAAACAATATAACAAACTCTTCGAAAGGGGGATATAACATGATGCCAAGAGAAGGATTGATTCCTACGCTGCTGGGTACCGTTGTCACCGCCGCGGGGTTGGCGCTTCGCAATAAAAACTCCGCTGTCGGCTGGGGTATCGCAGGATTTGGCATGGCGCATATTTTACTTGGCGCCATAGACTTGCTGGAACACCCCCAGGATAACCAAGAGTTTTAGGGAGGAGCCATTGTGCTCCTCTCTTTTATTTTCTCTTTTTACCCAATATTTCGTAAAGCCGCGTTTCTTCTTTTTGGATATGGCTTCCCAATAACTTTATTATTTGATAGCCGCTGCTGAGAAGGCTTTCTTTGTTTATACTCAATTTCTCAGATCTTTCCGGCGGTTGGTCCAGGTTTTTGGGCGCTTCACTTATATCGATGTTTCTTGATTTGGAAATTATTCGTGCCAGCTTATCCCCCTGTTTAACCTCATTCCCCAGGTTTTCCTCTCCCAGGGAATCTATGAACACGGCAAAAGCGTCATAGAGCAAATTATGCTCGTCATACATGCTGGCGATAAAACTTTTGTCCTCACTCACCCGCAAAGCTTCGGGGTATACATCTTTTTCCTCTGCTTTAAAATGCGGGATGATCACATTATTAATTATCTCCACAAATTCTTTTAATTCCCAGATTACATTAGCACCGGCTTCACCGTGTTCTATATCTTTTAAGTTTCCTTCCAGCTTGGTTAATATAAATTCAACTGCCGCGTGTTCATCATGAAACTTGTCCAGCCAGCGCATATTAATACTCCTCATAAATAAACTGAAATAGTACCGGACCAGGCAAAAATATCCCTGTCTTGAGCCAAAGCCCGGGCAGTTTAACGTCATGCCCAGGACAGGCTGGGGCACCCGCCTTTACAGTGAGCCACCTGCCGCAACATCCATTGTTTGCGAAGCATTTAAAACACCTCCCAATTTAAAATTATTCTGTGTCAAATTGTTTTATATATATTAATTCCGATTATTTAAGGTTTCCTTTCCGAAAAATTAATAATTTATTATATTTATTGAGTCAAGTGTTTCTTCCACAACCAGCCTGTGGTAAGGTCCGATAAAGGGTATTTCCAGGTCTCCCCGCCCCGCCCACATGTATTCCGTGTGTTCATGGCTGAGCGTGACAGCCGGCCGGGCGGCGCTGCCAAGTTTGTACAGGTAAAAAACTCCATATCTTTCTATCCCGTCGGGAAACATCACAACATAGTTCTTCAGCAGCCGCGGGCTCCCACCCAGGCTGAGGCCTGTTTCCTCCTGGACCTCCCTCTTCAGGTCTCCTGTGGGATCGCCAGACATGTAATGCCCGCCGGGAAGGCCCCACAGGCCTTCCACGCCCTGGCCCTGGTAACCGGAATAACGCAGCAGCAGCACTTCTTTCCGGTTCACTATCACCACGTGCTGCATGACGGCCATAAGCTTATGTTTAAAATCCTTCATCATTCACCTGTCCTTTTCTTCTACAGGGCTCCACAAAATAAATTGTTTGTTTGATTGCAGAATTTTTTTTCTTCACTTAAAAAATAAACTGTGTGGTCAAATAAAAAATCTTTGAACCAGTTCATGATAAGATCTGAATCTTCTTCGTTAAAGTATCTCCAGGCCGGTGAACCTATGTACTTTCCATCTGAAATATTGCTTGTAAAGAAATCTCTCTTTGTTATTCCTCTTATTTTCTTTTCATATATAAAACTGTTGAAATATTCAATATCTATACCGTCAGGGAAGATTTTTAAGCTGTTGGAAGCAAGCTTGAAACAATATGGGTAACCATACCCTTTTTCAGGTTGCTCCAGAACAGCAGTGGCGGACCTGGCGTAGGCTACTACAATAAATGTGTTCTTACCCTCAATCCTGGCCGTTTTAAGAAAAAAAATATCTTCATCCGGCCTGAAATTTTTCCGGCTGATTTTACTCTTAAAATTAAAGTGCTTTTCCGGTTCTTTAATAAAAGCTTCAAAATATTTTACTGCCTTTTCAATAGTTTCAAGATCGCCTTTTTCTTTGGTAGTTGAAAGATAAATAAACCTCATTTATATCTACCTACCTTTATCCTGCATATTACTTTAATATTCTTTAAATTGATTAACATTCCTCTTATAAAAATTCGTAATAACAGCTATAATGGCACAAAAAAACTTAAAAGAGGATTAAAATTTCTAATCCCCTTTTAAGCAAACATTCAGGACCTTTTCAATATAGAATTAACCTTGAGGTTGTTCTAAGCCAACTTGACTTGTGGCGCCAACAGCACCCGTGGCGTTATTGGCCAGAGCCGCTTCTCCAAGCGCTACCAACCTTTTGGTTATATTGCCTCCAACATAACCGTTCGCTCTGCTCGGAAGGCTGCCCTTATCAATGTTAGCATAGTTGGCAAAGCCGAGTTCGTTGGCGATTTCAAATTTCATCTGGTTGATTGCATTTTTTGCCCCTGGTACAACAGTTTGATTGGAGTTACGAGGCATTTAGTCAACCTCCTTTCTTTTTTTATTTTTATGCGATAACTGTTATTATGATTACCTTAATAAAAAGATTTATGTTAGGTAATTACTCGTAACTGTTACAGATAATGCTGATGTATAACATAATAAATTTATTAATTATTGTCAGCATTACCTTTTTAATAACTGTTATTTGTATGACCATAACTTTCCTAGTAAAAATATGTTTTTGAAATAAATTGATAAAATATTATATTATGGCGCAGTACTTTATTCATTTTCTAAATTATCTGATTATTAATATTAAAGTTGCTTTTAACAACAAAAAAATGCGGGAAATTTAACTCTCCAGATAGTAAAAATACGCCTGTTTAATGGCGTATTTCACTTTGTAAATTTGTATTCACTTAAGCTCTTGGAGCGGCTATTGCCGAAATGATGTCATGCCTCAAGAGGGTGGAGAAAATGGCACCTTTAGCTACCAATCCCGCAGTACTCATGTACTGTATCATCTGAGCCATAATCAGTTTGTTTGAAAACGGTGAAACCGCGGAATCAGTAAATGCATGGATTAACTTGTTGTGTTTTTAGTTTTTTATTTCTTCCGAACAGGAATCCAAACTTCACTATAAGCGTAATCTTTTTTATGTTCATCCATTTTAGTAAAAGAAAAAGCAGGGGCATTAATTACTTCGTAATTGGAAGAAGGCAGCCATTCTGAATATATTTTTGCATATGTTTCTTGTAACGCAGAAGGAAATGGTCCTTCATTAGGAAATATTGCCCAGGTACAGGCTTCTACTGGCACTTTATCTAAATGATCACTTACTTGATTTTCAGTCGTTAAAATACCTATCAAGTGAGTTAAATCTCCTTCTTCTTTTAAGAAATTAGAGTCAGCATCATAAGAAGCATTGACAATTTCATAAGGCTCTATATTTTGTAGAGAATGCATTTCTTCTTTTTGTTCTTCCGTTATGCTCATTGCTAGCTTTACTATCTCATTATTAACACCTTCAAATTGCATAGGTATACGTTTACTTACACCGACTAAATTAAACCCTGGTTTTTCTTCAATTCTAAATTCCACAGAAATTCCTCCCTTAACGGTTATTATGAATAAAAGCTTGGGAAATGACTTGCTTATGCCTGTTTTTATTACATCAGATGGTAAAAACCCGCTCCATTTTTTAAATGCCCGAGTAAAGCCGTCCATAGACTGATAACCATATTTAAAAGCAACATCCGTCACCTTTTCTCCCTTTAATAAATCCTTATTTGCTTCCGACAACTTTCTGTTTTTGATATACTCACTTAGCGTCATCCCTGAAAGATAAAAAAATATCTTTCTAAAGTGATAGTCAGAAATCCCGGCATATTCAGAAATTATTTCAAGAGATAGATCGTCGGTTAAATGATCTTCAATATAGTCAATCACATGGTTTAATTCGTTTAACATTATCTCCCTGGTTTTCCGGTGAAACTGCCATGAACCAGCTATTCACTTTCCTTTTCTTTAATTTTTTAACCTGAGCTAATACAGCTTTTTTAATGGATGACCACTGTTTCCAGTTAGTCATTAATTATAATAACAAAGCTGCTTTAACTATACTCGACTTTTTTAACACATAAAATATCGAGTTTGACACTTTAAATTTAGAAATCCACTAATAATATGCCCCCCGTTGCAATTTAATAGCGAGGGATGCGAAAATAAAAGCATGGCCCATTGAGTGAGACATAATTACACTCATTGAGCCATAACCAAGCGCGGTAAGTCAGAACCGCGTAAATTAACTTAGTGAGCAAATCGTAAGCCGAGTTCTGTCGTGGGTGATCATCTGTCTGGGACGTCTGTTGCCAGCCGCCTCTAGCGACCTAACCCGGGAACAGCGACGGGCCGCCGCAAATGTTCCCCTATTTGGTCTTGCTCCAGGTGGGGTTTACCTAGCCGGCCGGTCGCCCGGCCGCTGGTGCGCTCTTACCGCACCGTTCCATCCTTGCCTTTACGGCGGTCTGCATTTCTGTGGCACTTTCCTTGGGGTCACCCCCACTGGGTATTACCCAGCACCCTGCCCTGCGGAGCTCGGACTTTCCTCAGGCGCCATAACGGCGCCCGCGACCACCTGATTTACTCACCGGTATTTTGAAGAAATTATATCACCCCTGCCTTTCCCAGTAAAGCATCCTGCCGCAGTTACCGCAGTAGACCATATCTTCACCATGCTTTAACAACCGCAGTTCATTAAATGTAATTCCCACCCGGCAGCCCATGCATGTCGATTTTTCCACACGCGCCAGGGGGTCGTTAAACCTCTTTTTCAGATCCATATACTTATGCCATATTTCCACATCTACCTTATCAAGCAGCTTCTGCCTGGCCAGGGGGATCTGGGCTATCTGCTGACGTACCTTTTGCTGGTTGGCCAGGAGGGAGCCATGCTTTCCGCGGTAATCTTCCGCTTTATTGCTCAGCTCAGCGCTCATACTCTCAAGTTTCGCCCGCAGCTCAACCTGCTTTTCCATTAAGGTCAGGATATCGTCTTCCGCCTGTTTCACCTTGTTTTTTAAGCTCTCAAGCTTCTTGCTGTTTGAATTCATCTCTTTAACATTGGTAATCGAACCGTCATATAACCTTTGCCCCAGACCTTTGAGCTGCTCGTTCGCCTCGTTCACATCCATCTCTTTAAGCTTTTGACTCTTTTTTAAATTACTGTATTCCTCTTTTAATTTATTGAAAAGCAAGCGGCCTTTCTCAATATCAGCCTTGAGGGACTTCAGCTCATCTGAAATTTGTCCCCCCCTTAGTTTTTGTTCCAGAGCTCTTTTCTGGCCGTCCAAAACCTGGATTTCCCAGAGCAGCTTTAAATCCGGCATGCGAACATCTCCTCATAAATAATTAAAGATAGGAAGCGCTGGCTCCTATCTTAAAAGTATGCGAAAGGGTCTGTATTGGTTTGTGACAAAATAAGCCCGATATCAATGCCTGCCCTGCCGCAAATATCTCCCAGATATTTTAGCAGCACAGGCAAGACAACAGATTCCGTGCCGTAGTGGCCCGCGTCAATAAAGTTCATGCCTGCGGCTGTAATTTCCTGGGCTGTGTGGTATTTAACATCTCCGGTTACGATCGTGTCCGCCCCCGCTTTTAAAGCCTCAGGCCAGAGATCAGCCCCGGAGCCGCCGCATACGGCAACTGTTTTCACAATACTGTCCTGCCTGCCTCCAATGCGGACCGCGGGCACGGCGAGGTTTTCCTTCACTTTCCCTGCAAACCTGCTTAGCGACACCGGTTCAATAAGTTTGCCCACCCTGCCAAGGCCGCAGTTAGAAACCCTGTTTTTCAACGGCAGGATATCATAAGCCACTTCCTCGTAAGGGTGGGCATCGAGCATCGCGCTTACGGCCTTTTCCAGTATACCCGCCGGGACAATGGTTTCAAACCTGACTTCTTCCACCTGTTCGAGTTCGCCGGTCCTGCCATAATATGGGCTGGCACCGGCCAGGGGTTTGAATGTCCCCGTCCCCCCCGTCATAAACGAACAGTGGCTGTAGTTTCCGATCCAGCCGGCGCCGGCTTCCAGAATTGCCGCGCGTACTTTTTCCTCATGCCCCACCGGTATAAAGACTACCAGCTTAAATAATCCGGTCTGACCGGTTTGCTGCAAAACGGCCGTTTCGATTAATCCAAGCCTTTCGGCCAGGGCGCTGTTAACCCCTCCGGCCGCGGCGTCCAGGTTCGTATGGGCCGCGTAAACTGTAATATTATTGCGTATAAGAAAGCTGATCAGCTCGCCAAGCGGCTGCCTGGTATTGATAGCTTTTGGCGGCTTCAATAATAAAGGGTGGTGGCTTAAAATCAACCCGGCCCCTTTATCCACGGCTTCCCGGGCCACGGCAAGGTTAACATCAATTGTAAGCAGCGCTTTTTCAACTCCGGCCTGTGGGTCGCCGACCTGAAGGCCGCAGTTGTCCCAGCTCTCCGCCAGGTGAGCGGGGGCAAACTCTTCAATCAACCTGAATATGCTGGCGCATTTTACTGACAACCTGCAATCCTCCTGATCCCGGCAAGTTTATTTTCGGTTTCCAGAGCTTTTTCCCTGGCCGCGGCGCTGTTAGAAGACCTCATGCCGGCCAGGGCACGCTCATACTGGCTTTTGATTATCTCCAGGTATCTGCCAAACAAAGGGTCCTTCTTTTCCGCCAGCCTTGGTCCCAGCTCCAGCAGGACGGAGTCCTTTACTTCCTCGCACCCGGGGACTGCGGCAATGATAACATAGATCTTGCCGTTTTCCTCGACCAGCCGCTCATCATATATTCTCCAGCCGTTCGCGGCCAGCCAGGACCTCAGGTCACCGGGGTCGGCCATCGGCTGCAGGATGAGCATTTTGACAGTGCTTAACACTTCCGGAGAGGCTGACAGTATCTCCCTGATCGTATTGCCGCCCATACCCGCCAGCACAATAACATCGCTTTCTGAAGGGTTTATAGCCTTCAGCCCGTCTCCCAGCCTCAAGTCAACCTTGTGATTAAGTTTATGCTCATCAACTTTCCGGAGCGCCGACCGGAATGGCCCGGGCCTCAGCTCGGTGGCAATCACCCTCCGGCATATGCCCGCTTCAACCAGGTATATGGGAAGGTAGGCGTGATCAGTGCCGATATCGGCGGCAACAGAACCAGCCGGCACGTATTCGGCTGCCGCGGCCAGGCGTTTGGCCAACTCCATGGATATCCCCCATTATGTGTACGTTAAGACAAGTATAGTTGATTTTGGCAAAAAAGACAAACGTCATACAGTTCAACACCGCAGAGCCATATGCGCTTAAATTATTGATTTTTGATCTGGGTTTAAATTTGGAGGGCAAAAACATTTAATAACGGGGTGGGTGTGTTGGCAGGAGCAATGCTTATATTAACCGGCGCCGAAATTGCCGCCTAAAACCGACTGCCAGGCTGCCAGCGCATTTTTTACTTCAGTTTCTTTAACGGCATCCAGCGTTAGCCTTTCAGCCTCGCAAAGCACTGTTTGCCTGACACCAGAGCCCGTCCCGGATGAAATAACCTCGCCAGCCGCCGGGCAGTTCAGAAATTCAGGCAGAAAGAGGCGCATACTGACGAAAAGGGAATGGACCAGATCGGGGTAAATTTTCAAAAAGTCGTTGACTCTGTAATAGACAACCAGTTCCAGGAAGTAGGCGTCAAAAGGGTGGCCGGCATTGATATTCCAGGTCTTCATAATTTTTGCCAGCTTTAAAAACTTCCCGCTGGAATTATCATCTTTCATCTTAAATAATGCTTCCTCTTTGCCGGGATTAGTTTTATACCACCCGCCCTGGCCGTTTGGGACGAGGTAGCCCCCGCTGCTGATCCTTATTGTCGGCAGCAGGTCAAGAGCAGCTTCGGGTGGTGAGTACAGCCTTACAACAGTGCC
The DNA here is from genome assembly GCF_048984525.1 of Pelotomaculum propionicicum. GTDB lineage: Bacteria > Bacillota > Desulfotomaculia > Desulfotomaculales > Pelotomaculaceae > Syntrophopropionicum > Syntrophopropionicum propionicicum_A. The sequence continues at coordinate 77,552 of NZ_JBMGJC010000004.1, read as the reverse complement.
TCCTCCGTTAATTACGGGTTTGTGGTAATCTTCAGATAGTCTTTTTTTTAAAAAAAACAGCAGTTTTGTCGAGTTTTCATTACTATCATAATAATGTTTCCGGCTCAGCAGCAGGTGAAGCTTAAGGCTTTCCTGGGGTATGTCGGTTCCCCTGCGGTAGGATCCGCCGAAAAAACTGCCGTGTGATTTAATTTTTCGTTTTGCCCACTCGCTCACCTGCCGGCTTTTCTCTATCGCGGGTTTCAGGCGGTCAGCGGGCAGGACTAGTTTTTCCGCGAATTCCTTAAAGATTTGATCAATATTATTGGGCAAGGTAAAACCCCCCGCAGGCTGAAATTTAAGGCCTCCATTCCTTTTAGGGAATGGATGGCCTTAAATATTCCACAGCATAAACGTACCACTGCATATTAAACTTATATATCGTAATACAGCATAAATTCGTAAGGATGTGGCCTGAGCCTGATAGCGTCAAATTCCCTGGTTAATTTGTAATCAATCCAGGTTTCTAAAATGTCCTTGTCAAAAACGCCGCCCTGCAGCAGGAACTCGTGGTCGTCTTGCAGATTTTTTAACGCTTCTTCTAATGACGCTGGAACGGAACGGATTTCTTTTGCCTCTTCCGGGGGAAGTTCGAAAATATCCTTATCCAAAGGATCTCCCGGGTTAATTTTGTTCTTAATCCCGTCGAGACCTGCCATCAGCAATGCCGCAAAAGCGAGGTACGGGTTGCAGGACGGGTCGGGAGGACGGAATTCAATCCTTTTTGCCTTCGGGCTGCTGGAGTACATCGGGATGCGCACCGCGGCGCTCCTGTTCCGCTGGGAATAGACCAGGTTTACCGGGGCCTCGTACCCGGGCACTAGCCTTTTAAAAGAGTTTGTAGTCGGGCTGGTAAGGGCGGTTAGGGCCCGGGCGTGCTTGAGCAGGCCGCCAATATAATAAAGCGCTGTTTCGCTCAGCATGGCATAGCCGTCGGGATCAAAAAACAGGGGCTTGCCGTCCTTCCACAGGCTCTGGTGCACGTGCATGCCGGTGCCGTTGTCCTGGAAAAGGGGCTTCGGCATAAAGGTGACAGTCTTGTTGTATTTCCTGGCTGTGTTTTTTACAATGTATTTATACATCATCAGGTGGTCCGCCATTTTGGTAAGCGGACCATATTTAATGTCTATCTCCGCCTGGCCAGCGGTGGCCACCTCGTGGTGCTGGCATTCAGCCGGTATGCCTGCATCCAGCATGGTCAGGACCATCTCTGTGCGCAGGTCCTGTTGTGTGTCAGTAGGCGCCACCGGGAAATAACCTTCTTTATAGCGGGGTTTGTATCCCAGGTTGGGGCCTTCCGTACGCCCGGAATTCCAGATCCCTTCCACGGAATCGATAAAGTAATAGCCGGAATGCTGGTTCTGATCAAACCTGATATCGTCAAAAATAAAGAATTCGGCCTCTGGTCCCCAGAAGCTCTGGTCGGCGATGCCGGTAGATTTTAAATATTCCTCAGCCCTCTGGGCAATGCCCCGCGGGTCGCGGTTATACCTTTCCCTGGTTACCGGGTCAAACACATCACAAATAATACTCAGCGTGGCCGCCTTGCAGAACGGGTCGATGCAGGCAGTACCGGGATCAGGGATGAGGATCATATCGCTCTCATTGATCACCCTGAAGCCGCGGATGCTGGAACCGTCAAAACCAAGCCCTTCGGCAAAAGTACTCTCGTCAAACTCCTGGATCGGCACGGAAAAGTGCTGCCACATGCCGGGCAAGTCGATAAATTTCACGTCAACCATCTTTACATCTTTTTCCTTAGCGAAAGCCAGGACTTCTTTTGCGGTTTTCATGAACTACACCCCCTGTTAATATTCAAAATAGTACAAAATGATATAGAAAAAGAGTTTTTAACCCTCCTTTCGCATTGTAAAATAAAAAAGCCTCACACCGGCTCTGTCTAATAACCGGCATGAGGCTTCATCACCTCGCGGAAACTGCTTAGTTTCAAATATCAGAAACAACATTGTTTCAACATATCAATTTTATGTCACTATTATCACAAAATAATGTAATAAAATCAATACCTGATCAAAGTTTATTTTCATTTTGGGGAGCCGAATTTCAGCTCCGGACTTAAGCCAGAAGAAAAATCGGAATAATTTGGGGGAAAGGTTTATAAGCCCTTCCCCCGTAAGGTATTCTAAGGCTCTGATGGCGCCCCCACTACCGGCGCATTTGATGTCCCCGCGCTGCCGCTGCCGAATACTGCAGTAGTGGCGGGCTGGTTTTGCACTGTGTCCCTGCCTGACCTGATGTAAAATTTCGAGCCGTCCGTGGATTTATATATGTAAAAACTTGAGGCTCCCCATGGATCAGCCACGTTTAGAGTGCCGTCCTGTCCGGCGGTCCCGGAACCCGGTGTCGCAGTCACAATAAGTCCGGCATTTAACATTTTGGCCTTCAGGGCGTCCAGCGTAGTATCACTGGGATACGCCCCGTTCTCGGCATAATAGGTGTCCAGCGCCGCCTGCATGGTGCTGATCTGTGCCTTTGCCTTGGTTACTTTTGAATTCTCTATGTAGCCCAGATAAAATTTTACCCCCCCTGCGATAAGCACGGCGATGATAATCATCACGACCATCATCTCAACCATGGTGAAGCCTTTCTCATTGCGAATCAGCCTGCGCAACATTTTTTCACCCCCTTTCTTTTTTTGTTATCACATACCTCCCCCCGGACCGGCCTGCATGATATCAGACATGCCGAACAGCGGCAGGTAAATGGACAGGGCGACGAAAGCGACGATCAAACCCATCGCGGCTATTAATAACGGCTCAATAAGGCTGGAAAGACCGGCAAAAAGATTGTCCGCCTCCTCTTCGTAAAAAACAGCCAGCCTCTCTAAAATATTGTTCAGCCTGCCGGACTCCTCGCCGACAGCGATCATGTGCGCGGCCATGGGTGGAAACAGCATGCTTTTCTTCAGTACCGGGGCAATCCTTTCTCCTACCCTGATGTTTGTCCTGACCTTGTTGATCTCCTGTGCCACCAGGTTGCTGCCGGATACGTTTTCCACTACCTCCAGGGACTGCATCAGGGGCATGCCGCTCATTAAGAGAGTGGCCAGCGTCCGCGTAAACCTGGCGACTATTGTTTGCCGGGCAATCCTCCCAACCAGGGGCAGTCTCAGCAGAAACCTGTGCAGGACGATGTTGGAGCTTTTTTGTGTGCCGGCCCACTTCAATATAAAGAACAGGACCGCTGATGACAGGAGTAAAACATACCAGTAAGACGCCAGCGCGCCGCTTAAGCCGATTACGATACGGGTAGGCAGGGGTAGTTCGGCGCCCATTGACTCAAACAACCCCGCAAAAACAGGTACAACAAAGACCATGATGCCGATTACAGAGGCAAACACCAGCACGGCTACCAGCAGGGGATACGTTAACGCTGATTTTATTTTTTCTTTTGACCGGTGTTCTTTTTCGAAATGCGTTGTCAGGCGCGCCGCTGCCTGACCGAGCGTACCGCTGGCCTCACCCGCGGCGATCATGTTTATGAAAATTTCCGGCAGGCAGTCCCGGTGGGCTTTAAAAGCGCTGCTGAGGCTGTTCCCTTTTTCCACACTGGCGGTGACGTCGCGCAGGACAATTGTTAGCCGTTTGTTTTCCGTCTGCGCTGCGAGTATGTTCAGGCATTGCAGGAGCGGTATTCCCGCGTCCAACATTGCTGACAGCTGCCGGCAAAGGAAGGACATGCTCTTTAAATCAATCTTGCGGCTGAAAATTTTATCAGTACTTTGTACGGCCCCGCGGGCAGGTTTTATTTCAACCGCGAAACAGCCCTTTTCACGCAATAAGGAAGCCACCCCGCCGGGGCTGCTGCTCTCGACCTTACCGCACACCAGCTTGCCGGACAAATTCCTGGCTTTGTAATTGAAAACCTGATTCATATGTTCTCCCCCGGCCTTTTTATTCTCTCAGGCAGGCCCGCATAATTTCCCTGACTGTGGTGAGGCCCCTGGCCGCCTTTGCCAGCCCGTCCTCCTTCAGGGTAACCATGCCTGCGCTGACAGCCGCCTCCCTTATCTCTTCCGTGGAGACATTTTTTAAAATAGTATTATGAAGATGTGGAGACAACGTCATAACCTCATAGATGGCAATGCGGCCTTTGTAACCGGTAAATTTACAATTCTCACAACCCGCGCCGGTAAAAAGCAGCGTCCCCGGGTCAAGGCCGGCAAAGGCCGCTTCAGTGCGATCCAAAATACTCAGCTGCTTGCAGTTCTCACATATGCGGCGGACCAAACGCTGGGCGACCACGCCGGTGACCGAGGAGGCCACCATAAAGGGGGCTATCCCCATATTAATCAGCCTGGTAACCGCTCCCGGCGCGTCATTCGTATGGATGGTCGACAGCACCAGGTGACCGGTGACAGCCGCCTGGACGGCGATTGCGGCGGTCTGGTGATCCCTGATCTCACCGATCATAATAACGTCCGGGTCCTGCCTCAGGATGGAACGCAGGTAGTTGGCAAACGTTATTCCCGCTTTGTCATTCACCTGCGCCTGGTTGACGCCCGCCAGGGTGTATTCCACCGGGTCTTCAACCGTGATAATGTTTTGTTCGATAGTGTTGATCTCATTTAAAGCTGTGTACAAAGTCGTGGTCTTACCGCTGCCGGTCGGCCCCGTCACCAGCAGCAAGCCGTGCGAGGACTTGATAAAGCCCTGGAAACGCTTGAGGTTATACCCTGAGAAGCCCAGCTGTTCCAGGGTATATCTTTTAACGTTTCCCTTGTTCAGGACCCGGATCACTACTTTTTCACCGTACATTGTAGGCATAGTTGAAATCCTCAGGTCAATGTCACGGCCGGGCAGTTTTAAAGGTACCCTCCCGTCCTGGGGCAGGCGACGTTCGGCAATATCCAGGTTTGACATCACTTTGATGCGTGAGACAATTGAAAAAATCATCTTGAGGGGCAAATTCATTACTTCAGTCAGAAGGCCGTCTATCCGGTACCTGATACGGACCGTGTGTTCAAAGGGCTCGATGTGGATATCGCTGGCCTCCTCATCAATAGCCCTTGTAATCAACAGGTTAACCAGCCTGATCACCGGCGCCTCGTCAACTAATACTTCCTCTGACGTCTCAGGCGGCCTCGCGTCGCCCGGCTCAATTCCCAGGTCCTGCATCGCCATTTCAACTTCCGGGGCGCCAAAGTACTTCTCAATAAGCAATTTGATTTCTTCCCTGCCCGCCGCCAGCGGTTCCACATCACAGCCGGTAAATAACCTCAGGTCGTCAATGGCCAGGATATTAAAAGGTTCAGCCATTGCGATAAACAAACGGTTTCCTGATTTCTTAACCGGAAAAAGCAGGTGCTTTCGCATTAAGTGCTCCGGAATCAACCTGAGGAGGCTCTGATCAATTTTGCCGGCCGGCGCAAGCTCCCGCAGCCCCGGCTTTTTAGCCAGTAATTCAGCGGACGCCGCCCCCCTCTTCAATAAAACACCCCCCGGAATACTTTTGAAACTAATTAACGATTAAGACACTGTTAAAGTACCATGAAATGATTTCACTCCCGCTGTGGAGCGCGATCAAAGTCCCCGCGGACAGAAAGGGGCCAAAGGGGATAACGTCCTTCCTGCACTTTACCTTTAGCAAAATCAGCGTTAAACCGGCCAGGCCCGCGAGCAGGCACCCCAGCAGGACGGCGACTGCCCCGTTTGGCCAGCCCAGGCACAGCCCCATAACGGCAGCCAGCTTAATATCCCCGCCGCCCATGCCTCCACGGCTCGCAACCGCCAGGACCAGCAAAAACAGCAGGGCCGCTCCAAACCCCGCCAGGGCGGAAGTAAAGGCCGGGTCCCCTGTAAAGATCATAAAAATAATCCCCACGCACAGGGCAAAAACAATGACCTTGTCCGGGATAATATAGTGTTCCATGTCAATAACAGAAATTAAGATAAATAAGGATATGAAAAACAGCGCTTTTATCAGCGGCACTGATAACCCGTAGCACAGGCAGGCCGCCATAAATAGCAAACCTGTCGAAAGCTCGGACAGGGGATGAAAGACGCTGATGCCGCACCCGCAAAAACGGCACCTGCCCCTCAGCCAGACATAATTTAATAGCGGGACCAGGTCAATGGCCTTAATTCTCCGGCCGCAGTGTGAACAACGGGAAGGCGGGTATAGTATTGACTCGCCCCGGGGTATGCGGTACGCGCATAAACACAAAAAACTTCCGATAACGATACCTATGGCAAAGAAGATATAAGGGAGAACAGCTGGAGAAACCATATTACCCTGTCCCTCTTTCAGACCGTATAAGATTACTATGTTTTACAATTCTGCAAAATAGTATTTGATCTGCATTATATCACAAATTTATTGAAATATTTGTCGTTCTATGTAAATAATGTATATAAATTTGCAAAAAAAAATTATTGTATTCGTAAAAATACAATAATTTTAGCTCAGGGTATCGGCAAATTCTTTTTTCAAAGCCCAAGGTGTTGAAACTGCTGGTCCATTTTTTGGGTAAATCAGTATCCTGCTAGTTTGCTGAATATCTTGCTTTTATATGAACCCAGGGCATGGTTCAACGCCCTTCTTTCCATCAATATATCGAACTTTAGCATTTTGCAGGTCAATTTTCTTTGCAGTGAGCCTATTTCTTTTTCTTCATGACAGCTGTCAATCAATTTCTGCAGGGACACTATTTCTTTCTTTAATTCCATCTCTTCCGGCAGCACCCCGGCGTTTTTGAGTATGGTGTACCCGGCCCGGAGTTCTTCCGGAATGTGCGCCATATCGTCCAGGTTTAGGGGTTTGCCTTTATTGGGAAGGTTGTCAAACTCTCCGTTCAGCACTGCCTCCCGGATCTTGCCTTCCGCGATGGTCCGAAATATATCCATGGTCCAGGCCTCGCTTTAACTCAGTTCCTGGCTTGTCAACCAGTTATTTTATAACATTATAACAAAATTATCTCATTATTAAACTATAATTTTAGGAACATTAATATACTACTCCATGCAGGAATGAATAGTAAAGGGCTCCCGGAATTCACAGTCCATATGAGTGACTGCACGGCCTATTTTACATCTCTGATCTTGATCTTCATGGTCGTCAAAGGTATCGAAGTGCATGCAGTCAAAGCATGGCCACCTGTCCATTTTACCACCTCTAAAAAATATGGTAACCAACAAAGTCCAAATAATACTCCTGCCCGGAAAATTACTTCTTTAATACCCATACACCCGCCGCCATTAGTCCAAAGCCGGCGACAGCCCGCAGGGGCGAAATTTTTACTCCGGCCAGGACGATCCTTTTATTCGCTTTTCCTGCCCCTGCTGATTTCTAAATTATTCCCGTCTGTCCGCATTATAACCGCGCCGTCCTGGTCGGTGCGGTAAACACTGGTCCCGGCTGCGCTGAGAATATTCAGCGTGGCCTGATCCGGGTGCCCGAAAGTATTATGGGCGCCGACGGATATAACAGACGCTTCGGGCCGGACCAGCTCTAGCAGGGCCGGCAGCAGGGAGCGGCTGCCGTGGTGAGGCACTTTCAGCACATCGGCTTTCAGGTCTGCTTCTCCCCTCAGCAGTTCCCTCTGTTCATCCAGCTCCGCGTCACCGGTAAAGATAAATGACCTGCGGCCAAAGGTAACCTTTATGACCAGGGAGCTGTTATTAATATCGGAGCCTGACCTGACAGTATGGCTTTCAGCCGGCGACAGAACCTCAATTTTTAAATCACTGTCAAGGGCGATCCGGTCGCCGGCCAATGCAATTTCCACGGGAATGCCGCGCCCCTCAATATTATCAAGCAGCGTTGTGTAAGCTGCCGGGACACCATCTTCACGGCCTCCGTCAGCCGCCGTGGCTGATGGCTCTTCTTCAACGGCATGTGAAACCAGGACCATTTGCACGGGGAACCGCTTCACCAGCGAGACAGCTCCACCGCTGTGGTCCTCGTGGGGGTGGGTCAGGACCAATACGTCAATCGCCCGCACGCCGGTTTTCCTCAGGTAAGGTTCCACTACCTGGTCCCCGGTTCCAGTCCCGGCATTGAATTCACCCGGCCTGCCGCCTGTGTCGATCAGCATGTTCCGCCCGCCCGGAGCCTGCACCAGGATGCTGTCACCCTGCCCCACGTCGATGAAGTGGACTGTCATCTCGCGCTTGTTATGCCAGGGCCACCAGATCAAAACCAGGACCAAAGCCAGGGCCGCTCCCACCGGAGCCCACCTTTTGACGAGCTGCGCGGCGGCCTCGCCCCAGCGGCCCGCATAAACCTTTTCAGCAGCAAAAAGGCTTGCATACCAGGCAGCGGCCAGGAGCACAGGCGGAGTGGACAGGTAAATAACCGCCCCGGGCAGAGAACGGAAAAAACCGACCATTGTTAAAAAGATATCCAGGACGTAACCCGTACTGACGTTTACCAGGGCGGCCAGCGGCAACCACACCTGGCCGAGCAGGGCGGCCATAACGCCAAAGGCCATAATCAGGCCTGTCAGTGGCACAGCGAGTATATTGGCGATTAAGGACACAGGTGACAGGAGGTTATAGTACCAGGCGACCAGCGGCACAGTGGCCGCCTGGGCGGCCAGGGTAACAGCAAACGCCTGGACGGCCAGCCGTCCGGTAGCGCCAGGCGGTACTCTCAAAAATTTGGCGCACACGCTGGTAAAAAACGGCCCCAGATATAAAATACCCCAGGTAGCGGCGAATGACAGCTGAAATCCGGGGTGGTATAATTGCAGCGGGTTCCTGACCAAAATAACCATGGCGGCCAGGGCCAGGGTAGTGGGCCAGTCAGAGTCGCGGCCAAAATGATGAGCCCAGACAAAAAGCAGCGCCATGGCCGCAGCCCGCGTCACAGCCGGGTTCAGCCCGGTCATCATCGCATATGCTAACAACAGCGGCGTCGCCAGCGGCGCAGTCCAGGCGGGAGGCAGCTTCAGAAGCCTCAGCAGCCCCAGCAGAGCAGCCAGCACCAGCCCCACATGCAGCCCGGAGACACTGAGTATATGTACCACACCGGTCTCAGAGAAAGCCTGCCTGGTGTCCCGGTCAATCAGGCCCTGGACGCCGAAAATTATCCCGTTTAGGACCGCTGCTTGCGCAGGCGCCAGGGAATAGGTTGCGGCGCCGGACAATTTTTGTTTTACCGCCAGAGCCGCGCCCTGCAGCGGGTTCGCCCCGCCGGAGCCGACCTTCCTTGCCGCTTCATCTCCCCTGGCCGTCAGGATAAGACTGATCCCCTGCCGCTCCAGGTAAGTCCTGTAATCGAACAAACCGGGATTGCCGGCGGGATCCGGACGGGCCAGCAGGCCTGATACTCTCAGTATATCGCCGTAAGCGAAAACACGTTTCGATCCCTTTAACTGCAGGCGGACCAAACCCGATACCGGACTTGTTTCTCCGGCTCTTGTCAGCTCCCGCGCCTGCAGCAGGTAAAACACTTTATCCTCGCGGACATCGGGCTCTGATACGACAAGGCCGGTCAGGACGACCCTCTGCCCGTCATAATTGAGCAGGGCAGTCTCGCCGCTTTCTGCCCAGAGGCGTGATAAAGCCAGTCCCAGCAGGAGAAAGAGGACCAGGAGCAGGCGGCTGTTTTTCTGCCAGGACAGTAAAAATCCAGCTGCGGCGGCAGCAAAAGAAAAAGCGGCTAGGATAAATGCCACAGACGCTTTGAGAGCAGTTATTTCTCCAATAAGAATGCCGGCGGTAAAAAATACCGCCAGGACGACCACAGGCCTGTTCATAAAAATCTCCGCTATTTTATGAGGACAGGTGAGGGACTGCTAGACTGTAAAATTTATTCTGTTCTCCAGCACCTTCCGTACGTAATCTCTTGTTTCTTTATAGTTTGGTATTCCTCCCGCGCGGTCCACCGCTCCCGGTCCGGCGTTGTAAGCGGCCAGGGCCAGGCTTACGTCACCGCCGTAACGGTCGAGCATCTGTTTTAAATAACGCACGCCGCCCTCTAGATTCTGTGCCGGGTCATATGGGTTCCGGACCCCCAGGTAGGAGGCGGTGTCCGGCATGAGCTGCATCAGCCCGATTGCCCCCGCCGGTGAAGTGGCGCCGGGATTAAAGTCTGATTCGGCCTGGATTACCGATTTAATTAGGGACTGGTCCACCCCGTATTTTGACGCCGTATTTTTGATCAGGCTGTCCAGGCTGCCGGTCCCGGCACTGCCGCCGGTTGACCTGCTAATGCCGCGGGACGCGGTCCTGTTTTCGGATGTAAACCTTTTCCCCTGCTTCATTGAACCGGCGGTGGAAGCCTTAATGCCGCCGGAACCGCAGTAATCTGCCGGCAAATACTCCAGGCCGCCGGACAGGGCCAGCGTGAGCAGCAGTTGGAATTCACCGCTTTTCGCCCCTGTCCCCTTTACTTCTCCGCTTTGGAAACCTGTAAGGTATTCCATCAGCAGCATTCTGATCAGCGGGTTGACTTCCATGAAAAAAGCCCACCTCTCCGCAATATGGCGTGATAGTTTTAACAAGTGCATATGGAGTTCTGGAATAGTTCTCCAAAAAAGCCTAAACCCCTTCTTTTTGCAGTATTTCTATTAAACAATTTGACATGATTAACAGGATTTAATAGGATTAACAAGATTTTAAAAGAAATATTATTAGTTGAATCTAATAATCTTGTAAATCCAGTTAATTTGTTTACCCGGAGGGGATAACCATAGGAGTAAAACCGTTTTACTTCCCCGGCGGCAGCACAGGCTGTCTTTTAATACATGGTTTCGGCGGTTCACCCATTGAAATGATGCCGCTGGGTGAATACCTGCGCGGTAAAGGCATAACGGTTTCAGGTGTCCTGCTTGAAGGCCACGGCACAAAGCCTTCTGATCTAAGGGGCAGGAGCTGTGAAGACTGGATAGGTTCTGCTGCTGCCGGGCTGGAAAAGCTGAAGAGCATCTGCTCTCACGTTTTTCTGATCGGATTTTCCATGGGAGGGACCATAGCCCTGCACCTGGCGGCGAACTACCAGGCTGACGGGGTGATTACAGTTTGCGCGCCGGTGTACCTTGAGCTGAAGCTGTATCTCACCCGCCCTATTGAATACCTCCTGCATTTCAAAAAAGCTGTGGACCACAATATCAAGGACCCGTGTGCTCGTAATAATCATTTTGCTTACAACACAGTGCCCCCGGGTGCGCTGATACAGCTGTTCAGCCTGATGCGCTCGGTGCGGTCCGAACTCTGCCGCATAACTGTTCCCGCCCTGGTCATTCAATCACAGGACGACGGTGTTGTCCCCTGCAGCAACGGTCCTTACATATACAGCAGCCTGGTTAACACCGCCGGTAAAAAATTTATTTGGCTGAAAAACTCAGGACATATGGCTGTTATCGACTATGATCAGGAACTTGTCATGTCAGAAATAAATAATTTTATTAAGTCCAGACTTGGAGAATCTCCTGGCGCGTAACGACATTCCATTAATAATTAAATTTTCAAAGGTAAAGGATTTATGGAAATTTTGTTGAAACACTTATTTAACATTCAAAAGGTACCGTTTCCATTCTGCGAAGAGCTAAAAAACACCAGGAGGGGACCTTGATGGATCAAGAGGAAAACAGTCTGGAAACCGATTTCAACTGCGACTGCGGAGGGCAGAGAAGCCACATGTTCAAAACCGAAGACGAAGATTCGGTATATGACTTTTACAAGTGCCAGTGGTGCGGTGACATAACGCATACGGACAACCGCAAGTAGTAACCGCCACCGTACAAGTATACTAAGCCCGACCCGGCATCTTAAGCCGGATCGGGTTTTTATTATTTTACGGCTCCAACCCCAGGCCAACAATATCGATACTGTCCAGAATTTCTTTCAACTTTTTTATTTCCTCGCAGTTCAAAGTAATGCCTTTACCCATTTTCTCATGTTCCGGAGCCCAGTCACGGATGTCGATTTTGGGCTTGCGCTCGTTCCAGCAGACCAGGTTGATCTCTTTCTGCCAACCCCGGGAGCCCTCTGAAAGGACCCCCAGGCTTTTTGTAATTTCAAATTTTATCTCAGCCATAACTGTGAGCCTCCTCAACTATATATTTAGCTCATAACAAAAGATAAACATAGGGTTTGCCACACTATGTAAAATATTAATAAACAGTTATCCTGTCCTTCAGGTTTTCAAAGTTTTTGTCGCCTATCCCGGAAACATCCTTTAAATCTTCTATAGCTTTAAAAGGGCCGTTATTTTCCCGGTACTGGATAATCCGCTGCGCCAGCGAGCTGCCTATACCGGGCAGGGTATCCAGCTGAGCGGCGTCGGCTGTGTTTATATTGACCAGGCTGTTTGCGGCGAAACCTGTACCTGCCGGCATACCGCCGCTCCTCGACGTACCAGGCGCCCCCGGCTGGCTTCCGGCTGCCGCCGGTCCGTCCCGATCAGCTTCAAATGGGACGTAGATGTCCTGCCCGTCAATAACTTTAGCCGCAAGTTTTAAAGAGTCCAGGTCGGCATCTCCCATCGGAACGGCCTTGTTAACCGCGTCGATGATCCTGGCATCGGCCTCCAGTACGTAAACGCCAGGGTTGGTGACAGCTCCTGTCACATGCACATTTAAACTTTTGACCCTGCTTTGTTCCGCTGTTTCCAGCACCGGCTTAACCGCGGAGCGCTCCTTGACCTGGGCTAACCTGTATCCCCCGCCAAAAAGTATGACCCCCACCAGGACAAGCAGGATTACTTGTTGTCTCCTCTCAAGCTGGATCAATCGCAACACCTTCCGGCGTCTAACTAAATGGACTATAAGGTTAATTCTACCATAAACGACTATTTCCTCCTTTTAGTTAACATTATTATGAAAATTTGTCATTAAATCTTATCCCCACGCGGCAGCTCTCACTTTCTGTTAATAAAAAGCCTGCCGTCAGTGCCGAGTGTGGCCAGGAGGACTTTCCTGGGAGTCAGCCCCCGTTCGCTCAAAACCTTCTGCAGCCAGGTCTCGTCCAAATCAATTTGATCCAGGTTTTTCGTCAATACATCACCGTCCATGACCAGGACCGTCGGCAGTCCTTCATACGCGGTGGGGATCCCCAAATCGGCGGGTGTGACCGGGCGGTGCTGGGATTTTAAAATTACGCTTAACTTCCCTGAAGTCTCCAGCACGGCGAACTCGACGTCATCCGGGTCCACTATCCCCTTTTCACGCATCTGGGCTATCAGGTCATCCAGGTTATAGCGGGCTTTTCTCATTTCCGCCTTCAACAAGACCCCGTTTTTAATTATAACCTGGGGGTGGCCGCAGATAATGCCGCGCAGTTTCCGGCTGAAAAGAGTGGCATAGGATACGATTACTTCCAGGATACCTAAAATACAAAGCGGGAGGATACTGTGCCAGAGGGGAATGTTAGTGGCCTCCATCGGTATCGCCGCCAGTTCGGCGATAATAATGGCAACGACAAAATCAAAAGGGGAAAGCTGGCCGATCTCCCGTTTCCCCATCATCCTTATTACCAGCAGGACCAGGAAATATACAAAAGTGGTGCGGTAAACATATTCCCAGATCAAAAACAGACACCAGCCTTTAAAATTTATTTTAGGTTTTACCGTATTTTAATAAAAATATTACTTTACATCGGGTGTAAATAGAGTAAAATATGAAATAGGGAAAAAACTTGTATTATTTTGAGATTAATCTCATTATGAGATACTGCTAAACCGTAAGAAATGAATAGTAATATCTCAATATGATATATTCATACTGACAAAAATGATGTTTTCCCCAGAATATAGATTTTTTGAGGTGAAAGCCATGGCCCTGGAAGCAGTTACCGCTGTCCATTACAGGACAGTATCAATTAATACCGGCCTGTGTAAAGGCTGCGGCATATGCGCGGCCCTTTGCCCCGGGGTATTAAGCATGGCCGCCGGCGGCAAGGCTGTAGTAGCGAACCAGTCTCTCTGCACCGGCTGCCGCAATTGCGAAAACCATTGCCCCGACTTTGCAATTTTCACAGAGGTGGACTGACAAATGACTGAAATTACACCGCTTGCCCGTTTAATGCAGGGCAACGAGGCTATTGCCGAAGGCGCCCTGGCTGCGGGTGTGCGTTTTTTTGCCGGCTACCCGATCACACCTTCCACCGAGATTGCCGAGATCCTTTCTAAAAAACTACCCGTCGTTGGCGGTAAGTTTATCCAGATGGAAGATGAAATATCCAGCATGGCCGCCGTTATCGGCGCGTCCCTGGCCGGATCAAAATCCCTGACCGCCACCAGCGGTCCCGGATTTTCTTTAAAACAAGAGAACCTGGGCTTCGCGGTTATAGCGGAGGTCCCATGTGTCGTGGTCAATGTCCAGAGATGCGGCCCCAGCACAGGCATTCCCACCGCCACCGCCCAGGGAGATATAATGCAGGCCCGCTGGGGAACCCACGGCGACCACCCTGTAATAGCCCTGTGCCCGGCTTCGGTACAGGAATCGTATAGCTTAACGATACAGGCATTCAACCTTTCGGAACGTTTCCGGACGCCCGTGATCCTGCTGTCAGAGGAAGTAATCGGACACAGCCGGGAAAGGGTCATCCTCCCCGACCCGTCCGAAATTAAGATCGTCGACCGCAAGAAGCCGCCTGCCGGTCTTGAAAAATACTTTCCTTATAAACCGGACGATGACGGAGTTCCGCCAATGGCCAACTTTTGCGAGGGGTATCGCTACCACGTAACAGGTCTTACCCATGATGAAAGCGGCGGTCCTACCACTGACCCTGAAAAAGCCGAGCGCTTGATCAACAGGTTAAACGACAAAGTCATGGATCACCTTGACGAAATAACCATGACCGAATCATGGATGACCGAAGATGCTGAAATTATCGTCATTGCATACGGCGCGACCTCGCGTTCCGCCAAGAGCGCGGTTAAAAAAGCCCGGGAAATGGGAATTAAAGCCGGTCTTTTCCGCCCGATTACGATCTGGCCCTTCCCCGCTAAAGAAACAGCTGCCATATGCAAACAGGCCGGCACGGTAATTGTACCCGAATTGAACCTTGGCCAGTTGATAGGCGAGGTGGAACGTGTCGCCCGGAGCAATACAAGAATTAAGGGCATTAACCGGGTTACCGGAGAAATGATCACGCCGGATGAGATCCTGGATGTTATAAAATCAGAAGTCAAGGTGAAAAAAAATGCGGAATAGCACTGAAAAATACCTGCGGACTGAAAAACTGCCGCATATCTGGTGTCCCGGCTGCGGCAACGGGATCGTCCTCGGCGCCATGGTGCGGGCTTTCGATAAGATAGGCTGTGACCAGAACAATACCGTGATCGTATCCGGTATAGGCTGCTCTTCCAGGGCAGCCGGCTATATGGATTTTAACACGCTTCACACCACCCACGGCAGGGCGCTGGCTTTCGCCACCGGGGTTAAACTTGCCAGGCCGGAGATTAACGTGTTTGTAATCATGGGTGACGGGGACTCGAGTTCAATCGGGGGAAACCACCTCATACACGCGGCCAGGCGCAATATAGACCTCACGGCGATAATATTCAACAACAATATTTACGGTATGACCGGAGGGCAGTACTCACCTCTGACACCGCCGGATTCTCTCGCTACGACCGCGCCCTACAACACCATTGAGCGCAACTTTGACCTTACTGAACTGGCCAGGGCGGCGGGCGCCACTTATATAGCCAGAAGCACCACCTACCACGCGGCCATGCTTACCAGGCTGGTCGTGGCCGGGGCCTCCCACAAAGGCTTCAGCATGATCGAAGCAGTTACGGCCTGCCCTGTTTCCTACGGGCGGCGCAACAAGATGGGCGGCGGTTACGATATGCTGATGTGGCAGAAGGAGCACGCGGTTTCAGTTGAAAAAGCAAAAAGGTTAACGCCCGAAGAGATGCGGGGGAAATTTATCATCGGCGAGCTTTATAAAACTGAGGCCCCGGAATATACCGAGGTCTACGATCAGCTAATAGAGAAAGCCCAGGGGAAATTTTAAGGGGGAATGATTGTTGTGACACAGAACTGCGAAATATTACTCAGCGGAACAGGCGGCCAGGGGTTGATCCTGGCGGGCCAAATACTGGCTGAAGCAGTGGTCAGGGACGGCAAAAACACTGTCCAGACCCAGTCATACGGGCCGGAAGCCCGCGGCGGGGCCAGCAGGGCAGAAGTTATCATAAGCGATGGCGAAATAGATTACCCGCGGGTGACCAGGCCGGACGTCCTTCTTGTTATGAGCCAGGAGGCTCTCAGGAAGTTTGCGGGCAAGCTGGATGAAAACGGCATCCTTATGGTTGACAGCACTAATATAAATGATGTACCGGCTACAAACGCCAGGGTATTTAAAATACCATACAGCAGAATTGCCAAAGAAACTCTCGGCAAGGAAATGGTCGCCAATGTTGTGGCGCTGGGCGCGCTAGCCGCGGTAACCGGCGTGGTTACAAAAGAATCTTTAATGTCGGCACTGATGTCCCGCATTCCCCGCGGAACTGAAGCCTTAAATCAAAAGGCGCTGGAAATAGGCTGGAACTCCGCCTGCCAGGCCGCCGCCTAAAATTATATTTTGAGTAAAATACTAAAAATACATATCCCGTCTTTTGGTGAATTGTTGATTGCCGAATGAAGGGATATTTCTTTTTAATCCCTTCATATTAACCTTATTTAAACAAAGTAGGAAATAACGTTTTCATCCAGAATAAATATTACATTATAAAAGTTAACAGTTTTAACAGGGAGTTGTTTATATGTCCAGGCTTGCCCAGGTTAGTGAAAACGGCCAGAAGGTGGCAGAGGCTATTGCCTCGGTCCTGAAAGTGGAAGTCGAAATTATTGACACCGAACTGGTGCGAGTGGCGGGAACCGGGATCGTGAGAAACGACGTCGGGTCGCGCCTGCTGCGCGGCCTGGTTAATAAACACGTCCTGCAGACCGGAAACCATATCTTTATCAATGAAGCCGGCTTCCACCCTATTTGCCTGTCATGCCCCCTCTCAGGGCGGTGTTTTTACCGGGCTTCCATTGTATACCCGATTATCGCCGAAACCGAAGTAATCGGGACAATCAGCCTGATCGCCTTTGACGACGCCCAGAAAGAAACCCTGTCCAAGAATACCGGTTCACTGATTGAGTTTATCGGGCGGATGGCTGACCTGATCAGCAGCAAGGCCCTGGAGCGGGAAATTGTGGCCGAGCGGATGGTCATGGCCAACCGTCTGGAAGCGGTTGTCGACGCTGTTTACGAAGGTGTCGTGGCGGTAAACAGCGAGGGCGTAGTCACACATTTCAACCAGTCCGCCGAGCGTCTTTTTGGCGCTAAAAAGGAACATATCGTCGGCAAGGACGCCAAAGTCATACTGCCTTCCCTGCCCCTGGCGGAGGTGCTGCAGGAAGGGAAAGGATTTAATTCGAGGGAAGTTTTCTTCAATTTTGGCGGCCGCAAGCTGCATCTCCTGAGCACGGCCAGGCCGATAAAAGTGGAAAACAGCCAGATAGCCGGGGTGGTTGCCTCCTTTCGTGACTTCAAGGAAACGCAGAGACTGGCCTATGAAATTATGAGCACCCAGGAAATGATCGATTTTGACGACCTGGTCGGTGTCAGCAAATCATTCAAAGATGTAAAATCCAAGGCTGTCAAAATATCTTCCGGCAACCTGACCATACTGATCGCGGGAGAAAGCGGCACCGGGAAAGAGGTTTTCGCCCGGGCCATTCACGCCAACGGGCCGCACGGACACAGGCCTTTTGTATCAATAAACTGCGGGGCGATCCCGGAAAACCTGCTGGAAACGGAGCTTTTTGGTTATGATGAGGGAGCTTTTCCCGGCGCCAGGCGCGGCGGCAAACCGGGCAAGTTTGAGCTGGCTGACGGCGGCACTATTTTCCTTGATGAAATCGGCAACCTGTCGCTTTACCTGCAAGCCAAGCTTTTAAGGTACCTGCAGGACCGCAGGATCGAGCGGGTAGGCGGCAACAGGTTGATCCCCGTTGATGTCCGGGTAATCGCCGCGACAAACAACGACCTGCAGGAGATGGTCAGGAAAAATCTTTTCAGGGATGAGTTGTACTACAGGCTCAGCGTCATCCCCCTGGTAATTCCGCCCCTGCGGGAAAGGCCCGAGGACATCCCGCTGCTCCTTGACTTTTACATGAAAAGGTTCGGCAAACTGCTCGGCAAGGACATCCAGGGGTTCAGCGACGAGGCCATGAAAGCCTGCGTCAAATATTACTGGCCGGGCAATGTCAGGGAACTGGTCTACGCCGTTGAATACGCCATCAACCTCGAGGAAAACCACCGTATATCACTGGAGAGCCTAACTCCGGAAATTCGCGAGGAAACAAGGAAAAAGACCAGGGACGGCATAGCGGGCGACGGCAGGCTGCTGCAGCTGGCGCAGATGGAAAAAGAAGCTATCACCGCGGCTCTGGACAGGTTTGGCTGGAGCGACGAAGGAAAGGTCAGGGCGGCCCGGGCCCTTGGCATCAGCCGGGCCACCATCTACCGCAAAATCCAGAGGTATGGTTTGAAACCGGCATAAATGAGTCGTGAGACGTGGGCCGTTGGACGTGGGAATATCCTGCATTCCTAACAGCCTACAAAAAAAGATTATGGCTTTCTTTTTATATAAGAAATGGGTCAAGCTTTTCTCTAAAGCCTGACCCGAGGTTGCAGACTAAGGTTTCCATGGTGAGGATTGCAGGTCCGGATTCATCCGGACTTTTTTGTGCGTCTAAAGCCGCATCTTTCAGTCGTCGGACGTCGGACATCAGTACTCCTGCATTCCTCTTTGGCTATCGAACGCCATGTAGGGCGGGATTTATCCCGCCCTATCTCCTTAGTTCTTCACAACGATATTGACCAGTTTGTCCGGCACCGGTATTATCTTGACTATTTTTTTGCCTTCAGTCAACTTTAATATTTTAGGGTCATTCATCACTCTTTCCTGCATCTCCTTGGCCGACAAACCAGCCGGGACCAGCATGCGGTCGCGCACCCTGCTGTTGACCTGCACAACTATTGTTATTTCGTCTTCCACAATCGCTTCCGGGTCATACGACGGCCAGCCCTGCAGGTGGACGCTGCCCTCGTGTCCGGTGGCCTCCCATATTTCCTCGGTGATGTGGGGGGCGAAAGGAGCCAGCAGCAGCAGCAGTGAGTCCACCGCTTCCTTCAGGACAGCTGGGTCGCGGTCTGATTCAGGGACCTCTTTGAATTGATACAGCGCGTTAACAAGCTCCATAATGGCGCTGACCGCCGTATTGAAATTAAAGCGGGTGCTGATGTCTTCAGTCACCTTCTTGATCGTCTTATGGGTAACGCGGCGCATTTCCCGGTTTATTCCCACAAGGTTCGCGGCCTGCCTGACAGGGGCTTTCTTAAGTGTTTCCTCCAGGGGTTCCACCAGCCGCCAGACGCGGTTCAAAAAGCGGAAGCAGCCTTCCACTCCCTGGTCGCTCCACTCCAGGTCGCGTTCAGGCGGCGCCGCGAAAAGAATAAACATCCTGGCCGTATCGGCCCCATAACGGGCGATAATGTCTTCCGGGCTGACCACGTTCCCTTTTGATTTCGACATCTTCGCCCCGTCTTTTAAGACCATGCCCTGGGTGAGCAGGTTGGTAAAAGGCTCCTGGTTGCTCACCAGGTCCAGGTCGTAGAGCACTTTTGTAAAGAAACGTGAGTACAAAAGGTGTAGTATGGCGTGCTCAACCCCGCCGATATACTGGTCCACCGCCAGCCAGTAATCCACTTTGGCTTTGTCCCACGGGCCTTCTGTTTCCCTCGGGCTGGTATAGCGGTAGTAATACCAGGATGAGCACATGAAGGTGTCCATCGTGTCGGTTTCTCTTTTACCAGGCCCGCCGCAAACGGGACAGGTTGTGTTCACAAAATCGGGACATTCCGCCAGGGGCGACCGGCCGGTTGGTTTAAATTCCACGTTCATGGGCAGCAGTACCGGCAGGTCACTCTCGGGAACCGGCACAACCCCGCAAACATCGCAATAAATTATGGGGATAGGCGCGCCCCAGTAGCGCTGGCGGGAGATGAGCCAGTCCCGGAGCCTGTATGTAACCCTGAACCGGCCCTGGCCCTTCTCTTCGAGATAAGTTGTGATCGCCTTGATCGCTTCTTTATTGGGCTGCCCGTTAAATGAGCCGGAGTTAACGAGATATCCTTCATCCTCATAGGCCGACTCCATTTTATCCGGGTCCAGGTCCACCCCCGCGGGCCGGATCACCACCCGGACCGGGAAGTTATATTTCCTGGCAAATTCAAAGTCACGCTGGTCATGGGCAGGCACACCCATCACACAGCCGGTCCCGTATTCTAAAAGGACATAATTGGCGATCAGGACCGGGACTTTTTCCCCGTTCAGGGGGTTTACACAGTAAGCTCCGAGCGGCAGGCCGACTTTTTCCACCTCTGTTGACGTCCGGTCAATTTCGCTCAGGTTTTTCACTTTTTGGACAAATTCCTTAATTTCCGCTTCTTTTTCTGTCCCGGCTATCAGCTTTTCCACCAGCGGGTGCTCCGGCGCCAGGACCATGTAGGTTACCCCAAAAACCGTATCCGGGCGGGTCGTATATACTGTTACAATATCTTCAGCGCCATCTATTTGAAAATCGATCTCCGCGCCCTCGCTGCGGCCGATCCAGTTTTCCTGCATGATCTTAACTTTATCAGGCCATCCTTCAAGGAGATCCATATCTTTCAGCAAGCGGTCGGCGTAGTCGGTAATCTTGAAAAACCACTGGGCCAGCTCCCGCTTTTCCACCGTAGTCTTGCAGCGCTCGCAGCCTCCGTTCACGACCTGCTCGTTGGCCAGCACCGTGGCACAGCCGGGGCACCAGTTCACGGCCGACAGCTTTTTATAGGCCAGCCCTTTATGGAATAACTGCAGAAAGAGCCATTCCGTCCAGCGGTAGTACTCCTGGTCACAGGTGGCGAATTCCCTGTTCCAGTCATAGCTGATGCCCAGCTGTTTTAACTGCTCCCGCATATTGTTTATGTTATCGATGGTCCAGTCCGCGGGATGGATGCCGCCGTGCTTGATGGCGGCGTTTTCAGCCGGCAGCCCGAACGCGTCCCACCCCATCGGGTGGAGCACATGCAACCCCTGCATGGCTTTAAAGCGGGCTACCACGTCACCTATAGAATAGTTCCGCACGTGGCCCATATGTAATTTCCCGGAAGGGTAAGGGAACATTTCCAGGCAGTAATATTTCGGCCGGTCGGAAAAATCCGGCACGGCGTAGAGGTCACTTTCAGCCCACCGTTCCTGCCACTTCTTTTCTACTTCATCAAAATCATACTTTACTTTCAATTCAGTTCCCCCTTGATTGCTGCAACCGCAAAGTTATCACACACTATACCTTATTTAATATCTCACATCTTGGCATAATGTGCAAATAAATCAATTATAAACCGTATCTGTTTCCATTTTATATTTGAAAAAATTTGTCCGGAAAAATCCGGACTGGTAAATTTAAGACTATAAAAACCGTTCCCAGTGTAATTCCGCCAAAATCAATTACACTCACATGTTCCCCTCCCAAAAATAAAAAAACCCCTAAGTCCCTGTAGGGACGAGAGGTTTTACCCGCGGTACCACCCTTTTTGGCAAAGATCAATTATGGTGGAGCTGGCGGGGATTGAACCCGCGGCCTCTTCCATGCCAAGGAAGCGCGCTCCCACTGCGCCACAGCCCCATCTCTTTACCCACTTAAAGCTATAACGTCGCAACCGGACCGGAGTACTAAACCTTCCACCGGCCAGCTCAGAGGCGAGTTTCGGCAGCCTCGTTCACCGCCTTACAGCAACCGGCGGCTCTCTAAAGCACTGCGCTGCTTACTGCTCCTCGTCATCGCCCTGCAAACTAAAACTGAGAATTATTATAAGACATACACCCACATATGTCAACAGCATAGATCAAATTGACCGCCGGTTGGATAATTATCCAGCCCGCCCGGTAGCTACACGGAGAAAACTAAATGTTCACCGGGACACCCACAATCCGGGCGTCACCCCAGAGGCGCTCAAGATTGTAAAACTCCCGCTCAGTTCCCTGAAATACATGGATAATAACATCACCATAATCCAGCAACACCCAGTTAGCCTCCCTGAAACCTTCCCGGCGCAGGGCAAGCATACCTTTATCCTTCAGTTCCTCCTGAATGTGCTCCACTATCGCCTGGACCTGGGTGCCGGTACGACCGCTGCATATTATGAAATAGTCGGCAATAATTGATACCTTGCTGATGTCAAGCACTGTCACCTCTAATGCCTTCCTGTTTTCCGCAGCCTGCACAGCAATATTTACAACTGCTTGTGGACTTAATGGCAATGCCACTCCCCCTTGATTAATTAATTTTCCCTCTACAGATTATTTATTCTTTCTCCCGGCTAAAAGTTCCTTCCCTGTTGCTAAACCAGTTATTAAGAATATGCCCCAAACTTAACAAAAATTAACCTATATATTATGCGGTCCCTTTATAAAGACCGTGCCGTTGGCCAGCGCCACCAGGTCATCATTTTCATCCCTTACTTCCAGGCGGTAGAGCCCCGTCTTCCTGGTCAGCTTCTCTTCCCTGGCGACAGCGCTAAGCACAGCGCCCTCGGTAGTTGCCTTCAGGAAATTTATACTTATGTTAAGCGCAAGCGCCAGAGACCCGTGCGAGTTGCTGGCAGCCGCAAAAACAATGTCCGCCAGCGCGAAAACCGTGCTGCCGTGGGTTAATCCGGCTCCATTAAGCAGCTCCGGCGTTACTTTTAAGGTTGCCCTGGCATAACCCGGCTTTATTTCTGCAATAGTAATCCCCAGATGTTTGGCAAGGGCGTCTTTTTCCAGTCGCTGCCTGCAAATTTCAATATTATCCCTAATTTTTCCCGCCCCCTATGAGGATATTTTCTATAAATGACTACCTGACAGTATTCGCCAACAGCCGCTGGTTGTCCTTCCTGCGTTAAATAAAAGCAACCCGTGCAGTAAGCAACACGGGCATTCAATATCTTAATCATTTATAGATATTTTTAGTAAAACAATTTTTTACTAGGACATCCCTTCCGCCCTGTCTTCTCTGGCTTTCGCTTCGTTTACTGTTATTACCCTTCCGTTAAGTTCGGTGCCGTTCATTGCAGCGATCATAGTTTCCGCATCTTCATCCCGGACTTCAACAAAGCCAAATCCGCGGGAGCGACCGGTCTCTCGATCAGTAATAACGCGGCTACTCAAAACTTCTCCATGCGCGGAAAAAGCATCTGCCAAATCCTCCGCTTTGGTAGCCCACGGTAGATTTCCTACGTACAGGGTACGCGCCATCTACTAATCACCTCTTTCCCGATGAAACTTATTTTACTTAAAGATATTATTTACAAAAGAAAATGTCCTGATGCAATGTTAACCAGGCAAAGATTTTTCCAAATTTCATTGCCGGTATAAATTATTTTGAATTATGTAGTCCTCTACGGATTCGGGAAGAAGGTATTTTATAGGCCTCCCTTCACGTACGCGCTGCCTGATGTCAGTTGAGGAAATAGCCAGGGCAGGCACTTCCATGTATGAAATATTTTGTTTTAAACTGTCCGGCAGCGGATCAAGTTTTTCTTTTAGTTCCAATAAACGATATCCGGGACGCGTGGCAGCCACAAAATTACAGATCGACAAGAGAACTTCAAAATTTTTCCAGGTGGAAATTTCTATAAGGGCGTCCGCCCCTGTAATGAAAAAAATCCTCTCATTGGGATGGAGACGCATCATGTACCGCACCGTGTCAATTGTAAAAGAAGGCCCGGGACGCTCGACCTCCAGGTCAGAAGCGCAAAAAGATGGGTTCGAAGCAACCGCCAGGCAGGTCATTTTATATCGAATGGACGGTTCAGTAATGATATGGTCAGGTTTATGGGGCGGGTTGCCGGCCGGTATGAAAATTACCTTTTCCAGGCTGAACGAGTACCTCGCCCCTTCAGCCGCGACCAGGTGCCCGAAATGGACAGGGTCAAAAGTGCCGCCCATGATGCCCAGTCGCCGTTCTCTTGCAGTTACTGTATTCATAAAAAAATTGTACTGTCTGTTTGATTTAAAAGCAAGAAGAATAAAAAAATGATTTTGCCCAAGATTACTGATTAAGCACCAGGTTGTTCCGGTGCACTACCTCTTCATAGTCCTTATATCCAAGAATGCGGGATATTTCTCTGGTCTGGGCTCCTTTAATCTGATCAATTTCAGCCGAAGAATAAGAGGTTATCCCCCTGGCAATTTCCTGGTTACCCGGTCCCACTATGCAGACCGTGCTGCCTATTTCAAACTGCCCTTCCACACCCGTAACACCTGATGGCAGCAGGCTTTTGCCCTGCTTGATCAGGGCCGTGGCAGCGCCCTCGTCAACGAGTATTTTCCCGCATACCGCAGCGCTGTATGCAATCCACTGTTTCTTATTCTCTAGCTTGTTATCGGCAGGCAAAAACACAGTCCCCACCTGCTCCCCGGCAACAACCTTAAGTACGATATCCTTCTCCCCGGCGCACGCGAGTACCGTGGATACACCGGAATGAGCGGCTATCCTGGCCGCCGATATTTTTGTAGCCATACCGCCGGTCCCCAGCTTACTGCCGGCGCCGCCGGCCAGCGACTCTATATCGGACGTTATTTCCTTGACCTCCCGGATCAGGCTGGCTTCGGGATCCTTGCGCGGGTCGGCTGTGTACAAACCCTGGATATCTGAAAGCAGAATAAGCAGTTCGGCATCCACGAGCCCGGCCACCAGGGCCGACAGGGTGTCGTTCTCGCCAAGCTTAATCTCGTCGACAGCCACAGTATCGTTTTCATTAATCACCGGGATAACGCCGTACTGAAGCAGCGCGTGCAGCGTGTTTCTGGCGTTTAAAAACCGGCGCCGGTCAGAGAAGTCCTCCCTGGTCAGCAGTACCTGCCCGGCGGTTACTCCATACTCTGAAAAAAACTTCTCGTAAATATGCATCAGTATGCCCTGTCCTACCGCGGCGGCAGCCTGTTTACCCGGTATCGTTTTGGGACGCCCGGCCAGGCCCAGCTTGCCGGCGCCGGTACCGATAGCGCCGGAAGTAACCAGAAGCACGTCCTTTCCCTGGTTATGCAGACAGGACAGCTGCCTGACCAGACCTTCGATCTGATAAAGGTTCAGCTTCCCGGTAGAGTACGCTATTGAACTGGAGCCGACCTTAACAACAACCCTTTTAACGGAATTAAAATTACGTTCTGTCATATATCTCACCCAACTATCTAAAACATATCATCCTATCAAAAATCATTAAAAACAAATTGACAGGATTAACAGGATTTAAAAACCGATTAACAGGATTAAGGACGTTTATTAAGTATTATTTAATTTTTATACTTCTGGGTTATAAATCCGGAGTACAAACAAGATTATTAAAATTTATATTCATGGTTTATTTGATTTTGAAAATATTATAATCCTGTAAATCCTTAATAATCCTGTAAATCCTGTCAATTTGTTTGGTTGGGAAAAGTATACCATAGCACCATATCCAATTGAAGAGCCGATTACTCGAAATACTCAAATTCAAACTTGCCGATTTTCACCGTATCTCCTTCTTTTATGCCCGCTGACTTGAGTTCATCCTCAATCCCCATCCGCTTGATGATCCACTGCAGGCGTTCCACCGCTTCCTCGTTATCCATGTTTGTCATGGCCACGTGGCGCTCTATTTCTTTGCCTTTCACATAATAAGCACCTTCCTCGTGATAAACGCTGAAACGAGGTTCGGGCCTGTGCACCACCGGGTGCTGCGCGGACTCAGGCATCTTGAGGGGGATATTTTCAACAAGTTCGGCCACTCTGTAAATCAGCTTATCCAGGCCTTCGCCGGTTGCCGCTGAAACCGGAAATATTTCATAATTACCGCCGTAAGCCTCTCTCAGTCTGTTCAGGTTTTTACCGGACTCGTCCAGGTCCATTTTATTTGCCGCGATAACCTGGGGCATTTCACCGAGGACAGGGTTGTAAAGGGACAATTCCCGCTTTGTTACCAGAAAGTCTTCCACCGGGTCGCGTCCTTCGCTGCCCGCTGTGTCAAGGACATGTATAAGCAGGCGTGTCCGCTCAACATGTCTTAAAAAATCATGTCCAAGGCCTGTTCCGGCATGCGCTCCCTCGATCAGGCCCGGTATATCGGCCATCACAAAACTCCGGCCTTCCTCCACCCGGACCACGCCCAGATTCGGGGTAATGGTGGTAAAGGGATAATTCGCTATTTTGGGTTTAGCCGCCGATACCTGTGAAATCAATGTTGATTTACCCGCGTTGGGGAAGCCCACCAGGCCCACATCCGCCAGCAGCTTGAGCTCCAGGTTCAGCCAGCGTTCCTCACCCGGCTCTCCATTCTCCGCCATTTTGGGCGCCTTGTTGTTAGGGGTGGCAAAGTGCGCGTTTCCCCTGCCGCCCCGGCCGCCGCGGGCCACCACCGCCTCCTGCCCGTTTCTGACCAGGTCGGCAATTAGTTCTCCTGTATCGTCATCCCTGATCAAGGTACCGGACGGCACACGTACGATCAGGTCCCCGCCGGATGCCCCTTGCATATTTTTGCCTTCCCCGTGCCGGCCGCGTTCCGCTTTATAGTGACGTTTGTACCGAAAATCGACCAGGGTGCGCAGTCCTTCATCAGCCCTGAAGATAACAGCACCGCCCCTGCCGCCGTCACCGCCCCAGGGCCCCCCTTCCGGGACATACTTTTCCCTGCGCATAGCCACGCAGCCGTTGCCGCCGTCACCGCCCTTGACATAAATCTTCGCCTTATCAAAAAACATATAATCACCTGCTTGGATTTCAAAATTAAAATAAACCGCGGCAGAAAAAAATTACAGCGCTGTGCCTGCCAACTTCCGGTCAACCAATAGTTTGCCCATTTTCGGCCCGTTTTCCAGGGAAGTCTAAAAAGATTTCAAGTATTTCGCTTGAAAACGCTGTTTTTAACTCCCCGGCATATTTATTAAGCAACTCTTTTACAGGCTCAAGGTCTTTTTTTAACAACACCGGGTCCGCTATACAAAATGCCGGGCTGCGAAGGCAGATAGTATGCCCTGTGCCGTTTTCTGCTAGCCTGACCGTGAAATTTCTCGCGTACGATTCAGAAGAGGACAAATTGCGAAGAAAAACTTCTATTACACTCCCCAGCGCACCGCCAGCAACAGGTCCGGGCACCGTGCATTGATCCAGGTTGGAATTTATCGCTAGTTCCATTTCAGCCTGGTATTTTGCGGCTTCATTAAACCCCACTAATAGAGCAGCCGTGATCTCGGGTATCTTTAACCGGGCTGTTTGGCTCATAACACTCATATCTGCTGTGACAAGCTCAATATACTCCCGTATCCTTTCAGGTTTATTTAACTGCAGAAAACCTGAAATAACCTGAAGGTGATTTAAAAAATCATGCCTCTGCACCTGGATTATCTCTAACAGTTTTTCTAGATTCATTTATTGCCAACTCCTTTCAGGCGTTGATTGATTCGACAAACATCACTTCTTTTCCTTTAAAATGGAAAATCTAAAAAAATCTCTTTTTAAAGGAAACAGAAAGAACTGCTCCTTGTTTCCATGTTTCCCAAATAAAAACACTGTCTTCAAACCTTGCGGCATGAAAACAGTGTTTATGTCATGCTAAAGCTGTATTATTCTTATGAAGATACTGCCACTGTCTCCGGAATCACGCTGACAGTTTTCTTATCGCGTCCTAGCCGGTCAAAGCTTACCAGGCCGTCGACCTTGGCAAATAGAGTATCATCAGAGCCGATACCCACATTGCGGCCGGGGTGGATTTTGGTGCCGCGCTGCCGGACCAGGATGCAGCCCGCTGAAACAAACTGCCCGTCCGCTCTCTTTACCCCAAGCATTTTGGGTTTGGAGTCGCGGCCGTTACGTGAGCTGCCTACACCTTTCTTATGTGCCAAAGTAAATCACCTCTCCTATTAAAAAATTCCTGTCAGGATTCAATTTTTTCAACTAGCACCTGGGAAAACGGCTGTCTGTGCCCCTGCTTGCGCCGGTAGTTTTTCTTCGCTTTAAACTTGAAGACGATAATCTTTTTGTCTCTTCCGCTGCGGAGCACTTTCAGGATTACCTTGGCGCCCTGCACCATGGGAGTGCCGATCTTAATTTCTTCACCGTTCACTACAGCCAGCACCTTGTCTATTTCCACTACTTCGCCGGCTTCGGCGGGCAATTTCTCCACATTCAGCATGTCGCCTTCCTGAACACGGTACTGTTTGCCGCCAGTCTCAATAATCGCATACATTACTCTAACCCCCTCATTCGGGACACGCCGGAAACAGGTAGGGGCTCGCAAATCTAACCCTCTTTAAAACCAGTTCCGCGCGGTACCATAATACTTTTTAAATACCTACAATACAACATTTTAACATACAAGTTTTATTTGTCAATAGCGTGTTAAGAGAACCGTCCCCTTGACACGAACGTGTCAAGGGGACGGTTCTCTTGACACGTTTTTGGATGTTTATATTCTTACCGGGCGCGCTTTGGCGTATGTGCGGTAGACCTTGCTTACTTCCACCGGAATAGTTTCCCCGACAAAGGCTGCGGCGCCCTCAATATCCAGGATAAAGCCGTTTACCCTGGCTATGCCGTCATGAAAATTTGTCACATGGGGCTCTTCCACCCTGACTTCAAGGACCTCGCCGGGTTTGACAGGCAGCGTGTTGGCCTTGATTTCATCATTATCGTGAAGCGGCCTGATGGTGACAGATTCTATATGGTGTCCGGTAGAGCCACGGATATACAGGCTCTTGCCAGTCTTGTTTTCCAAATCGCGCAGACTGGCCCCGCCGCTGCCGATCAGGCGCGCCGCCACCACCGGGTTTGCCTCAACCAGTATGGTCTGCGCCGTGGTCTGGCGGGCGGCGTTGTAAATCTGGTTTTTAAAGTTTATACCCAGCGTTTCCTCGGAAAGGACCTTCCCCCTGCCCTCACAGTATGGACATGGTTTCTGCAGCACCTCGGCCAGGCTCGGGCGCACCTTTTTGCGGGTCATCTCCACCAGGCCAAGCTGTGTAATACCCAGGATATTTGTTTTGGTCTTGTCCTTCTTGATCTCTTCCTCCAGGGCCTGCAGCACCTGGTTACGGTGTGCTTCCTGGGTCATATCAATAAAATCGACAATAACGATCCCGCCGATTTTTCGCAGGCGAAGCTGGTGGGCAATCTCACAGGCGGCTTCAAGGTTGGTCTTCAGGACTGTGTCTTCCAGGTTGGTCGTCCCCACGTACTTGCCGGTGTTCACATCGATTGCCGTGAGGGCTTCGGCCTGGTCGATCACAAGGTAGCCGCCGCATTTCAGCCAGACTTTATGGTTTAAAGCCCTTTCTATTTCCTGTTCAATACCGTATTCTTCAAAAATATTCTCCCGCTCGTCCAAAAATACTTTGAGTTTCAGGCGGGGGTTGGAAATATCCTGCAGTTCCAGTACTTTTTCATACTCGTACCGCGAGTCCAGGATCAAACGGTCAACGTCCTCAGTAAAGACATCGCGCAGGATCCGCTGGACCAGCTCCAGGTCACGGTGCACCACGTTTGGGACAGTGCCGTGGGCGGCCCTGCTTAAAATTTTACGCCACAGTTTGGTCAACAGGGAGATGTCCTGGCGCAGTTCCTCTTCTTCCACGCCCTCCGCCACTGTGCGGACAATAACACCCATTCCTTCAGGTTTGACCCTTGAGGCAAGGTCCTTTAATCGCTCCCTTTCCTTATCTGACTCGATCCGCCGTGAGATGCCTATATAATCCACCGTGGGCATCAACACAAGGTAACGGCCGGGCAGGGTAATGTGGGTGGTAACCCTGGGGCCCTTGGTGCCGATAGGTTCCTTGACTATCTGTACCAGGATTTCCTGTCCCTGCTTTAAAATATCACAAATATTGGCGCCCAGGGTATACCCGGCATTCCCGCTTCCGTCCGGTGAATTGGCCGGAAGGGCGTCTTCGACATATAAAAAAGCGTTTTTTTCCAACCCGATATTTACAAAGGCGGCCTGCATGCCGGGCAGCACATTCTCAACCCGGCCTTTAAATATATTGCCGACGAGGCGCTGGTTGATAGACCGCTCAATATATATTTCCACAAGTAATTTATCTTCAAGAACAGCTACCCTGGTTTCTTCCTCGCCAACATTAACAACAATTTCCTTCAACATACAACCCTATCCCTTCCATACATAAAACAACATTTTTTATTTATATCTCTTTTTTATCTACCACAGCATTTCCCGCTCACTTTGCCCGGCGGCGTACAGCGCTCTGCGGCGCAATACAAAATTCCCCCGCGCCTTTAGTCCACTCTCCGCCATAAAAGCGGCAATAAGTTCTTCGCATCTGATATTGCCGTTGCTGCCAGTTTTCAATTCCGCTTCAATTTCTATTATATCATTATTTATCCGGGCCGACATCGCCAAAATACCAGGCTTTATGTCGTACTTTCTCTTATCACCCGTCTTGCTGCGGCGCTCAACCAGGACCTCCGGCTTCGCCCAAAAGTCGGCCACAGCGCCTGCCAGCGCCTCCTTTTCAGGATAAGTCTCAAGCACGGCCCTGGCAGTATAGGCAGCCCGGTCGACTATGGCCATCAGGGCCGGCGCGGATTCCGCAACCATCCTGACCTCAATCAGCCGCAGCCCTTCCGGCATGACTTCTGAAAGAGATTTTGCCACAACTCCGGCTGGAATATTCTCCGTGAGTTCAATATCCGCAAATTCCGCTTCTCCGGATGTGCCTACCGCCAGCGGGGCGGCAAACGAAAGTTTTGGGTGCGGGTTGAATCCCTGCGTAAAAGCGACGGGAAGACCGGCTCTCCTTGCCGCCCGTTCAAAAGCTCTGATCAGGTCAAGGTGAGAGATATATTTGGCAGGACCTTCTTTGGCGTACATCATTCTATACCTGTACATCACAGATCACTCCCCGCGTAGAAAGGTTCAATCTCCAGAGCGGGGCATAATCCGCATCCGGGGCAGTGACCGCCGCGGCAGTCCGGGGTAACGGCGCCTTCCATGGCCCGTTTATGCTCAAGGACAAGATACTGCCTGGATACTCCGGCGTCAATGTGGTCCCAGGGCAGCGGGTCGTCATAGCTGTACCGGCGGTAAGCATAAGTCTCCGGGTCAAGCCCGGCCAGGCGGAAGGCCTCCAGCCACAGTTCCTTGTTAAAATATTCCGACCACCCGTCAAACCGGCACCCCAATTCAAAAGCCCTGGCCAGCACATCCCCCAGCCGCCTGTCTCCCCTGGCAAATACAGCTTCAATGAAGCTGAGGTCAGCGTCATGGTAATTAAACGTTAAACCACGGTCTCTTGCTTTAAATGAAAGGACATGATGTTTCCATTTCAGGGACCCAAGCGGTTCCTGTGGTTCCCACTGGAACACGGTATGCGGTTTGGGTACGAACGACGAAACACTGGCCGTCACTTTCAAACGCCCGCGGGGTACGCCGCTTTTTCGTCCCAGAGCCAGAACCTCCCTGGCCAGCCGGGCAATTCCCTCCAGATCGTCATCAGTTTCTGTGGGCAGGCCAATCATAAAATATAATTTTACCGCCTGCCATCCCTCCCTGAAGGCCGCCCCTACCGCTTCCATCAGGTCGTCTTCCGTTACGCCTTTGTTAATTACATCCCTGAGCCGCTGTGTGCCTGCCTCCGGGGCGAATGTAAGGCTGGAGCGGCGTACGCGCTGGACTTCCTTGGCCAAGTCCACCGAAAAATGGTCCGCCCGCAGGGAAGGCAGCGATACATTAACTCCCTTTCCAGCATGCTCCTCCGCAATCGCCCTGATTACTCCCAGGACCGGGCTGTAGTCGCTGGTGCTGAGGGATGTCAGTGAAATTTCGTCGAAGCCGGTATTTTTAACCAGTTCGGCAGTCTGGCGCAGTACCGTTTCAGGTTTTTTCTCCCGGACCGGACGGTAGATGATACCGGCCTGGCAAAAACGGCAGCCCCTGGTACATCCCCTTAAGACTTCTATCATCATGCGGTCATGCACAGCTTCCGTGGAAGGCACAACAGGTTTTACCGGAAAGGGGGCGGCGTCAAAATCCTTAAGCACCCTTTTGGTTATCTTTGCCGGCACTCCTTCGCGCACCGGAGAAATCTTTAAAAAAGCCCCGTCCTCACGGTAATAAACGTTATAGAGGGATGGCACATAAATACCGGTAATACCTGCCGCCTCAAGCAGGATTTCTTTCTTCCCCAGCTTTCTCCTTTTACCAGCCAGCACTACATCAAGCAGTTCATTGATAACTTCTTCGCCTTCGCCAATTACAAAAATATCAATAAAATCCGCCATCGGCTCAGGATTGAAAGCGCACGGCCCACCCGCTATTACCAGGGGATCTTCTTCATTTCTGTGCCCGGCCCGCATTGGGATGCCGGCCAGGTCCAGCATATACAGGATATTTGAATAGCTCATCTCGTACTGCAGGGTAAAAGCAGCTATATCAAAATCCTTAACCGGCCTTTGAGATTCCAGGGCGAACAGGGCCAGGCCGTTATCACGCATCTTCTCCGCCATATCCGGCCAGGGGGCGAATACCCTCTCCATTAAAGCATCCGGCCGGTTGTTGACAATATTGTACAGAATCTGCATCCCTAAATGGGACATGCCGACCTCATAGACATCAGGAAAGGCGAAGACAGTCTTGAGTTCTGTTTTGTCCCAGTCCTTGCGTATAGAGTTCCATTCTCCGCCCGTGTAACGGGCCGGCTTTTTTACCAGGGGTAAAATTTGTTCCAGCTTGTCCATGGTGTCATGCTCCCCGTAAATAATGATTAAAAGTAGTATTCCCCAAAACAAACGGTAAAATATTCCTGAGGCAGACCATTAATGGCAATTAACATGGTTCCTGGCAATTATATACTAAATTTTTCTATTTTTACAGGGGTGCCGGCTGAAATACAGTATACTTTTTGAAAGCGCGCGGCCTGAAGCAAAACGGCAGGAAGTAAAGAAGCAGGATGAGGAAAGGGGTGAAGCATAGATAAACAGGATGGATGAAATATTTAACAAACCTATGTGATTTTGTTCAAATCACCCATTTTAATGTCCACACCATCTTTGAGCAGAGCGTCAACTATCTGAGCCTCGCTGACCACACCTTTGTAATGCCAGTCCTTATCCAGCAGCATTACCACATGGAATCTCTGCGGGATAAAAGACTTGATAATGTCTCCTATTCGCACATAGTCAAAAGAAACCAGGGGCTCGGCCGGCAGCACCCCAGCCGCGACGAGCTCAAGCTTTTTTTGGGTAAGATGCCTGATAAAGTGGAACGGCGCCAGCCCTTTTTCACGGGTGGCCGCATAAAGAAGAAAACTCCCTGTGATCAGAATATCAAGGCCGGATAAGCCCAGTAACAGGCCCGCGGCCCCCAGGAGTATTATCGACAAGCCCCAGAACTGACCCAGCCATGCCGCTTTATAAGTAGCCTGTCTAAATCCCACCCTCTTTGCCAGGTAAGCGCGAAAAACCCTCCCGCCGTCCAGGGGCAGCGCCGGCAGCAGGTTGAAAGCGGCAACCAGGAGGTTGCACTGAAGAAAGAAATTAACCAGTTCATCGCCCCACGGCCAGAAACCTTTTAAGGCTGTTCCCAGGCCGGCCAGCAAAAGGTTTGCTGCCGGGCCGGCAGCGGCCACCAATACTTCCCTGGAAGGCTCCAAAACTACTTCGCCGCCGATGCGGCTGACCCCGCCAAAAGGGAGCAGTTCAACATCCGATACGTTTACGCCGAAACGGCGGGCAACCGCGACATGGGCCAGTTCGTGCAGCAGCACGACAGAGAAGGCAATCAGCCCTTTTCCCAGCACTCCGGCTGCGAAAAACAGCCCCAGCAAGGCCAGGAACGCATTGTTCAGATGGATCTCCACACCGGACACAGTACCTATTTTCAAAACAACGACCTCTCTCTATTGGTTAAACTGCAGCCTGCTCAGCGGATCAACCAGTTTGTCATTTTCCCTTAGCTCAAAATGCAAACCGCCGCCTGTCACGTCACCCGTATTACCCACTTCTCCAAGTGTTTGCCCGGCCTTGATATCCTGGCCTTCAACAACAGCCGACCTGGCTAGCTCTCCATACAGGGTATAGGTCCCCTGGCCGTGATCGATTAAAACGTATTTACCCAGTTCCGGGCTGTCGCCCAGCTTTTTCACCATTCCGTCCTGAACGGCCCTTACCTCGCTTCCCACCGGGGAGGCAATATCTATTCCCGAATGGAAACGCTCCAGGTTGTCAATAGGATCAGCAACCATCCCAAAATTACGGACGACACTGCCTGAGACAGGTAGCGGCAGCGAACCGGCGGCGGAATTATTATTAGGCCTTGAAACAACTGGCTGGGGGCTGCTGAAAAAAGGCCAGTCCGCGTCTGCCAGCTGCAGTCCGTACTGGACCACTCTTTCAAATACCGGCTGGTAGTTCCAGTCCGTGGTAAGTACATACCTTAGATTGTCCTTTACCTGAACTCCCCAGGGGCTGCTTGTCCCCTTTAAGGCGAAAAGTGCCGCCAATATCACCAGGACAAAGGCAATCCGGTAGAAATTACCCTTTTTGGCGCTGTACTGCTTTGGTTTCTTCCACTTGGGCTGCCGGTAATAAGCCGAGCCCCAGTCGTCCTGTTTAAAGTTGTAGTTGGTTTTATCAAAACCTTTCAACTTGCTCACCCCAATTTCTCATATTAAGTGGACATACCTTGTTTCAATATATTTTCCTATATTAGGAAATATGACTGGGCAAACAAAAAACCGGAGCGTTTGCTCCGGTTCAGAACAGTATGTTCTGCTTCTTCATGTTTATATTGAGCAGCAGGCCAAGCGCCGCCAGGTTGGTGATCATGTTGCTGCCGCCATAGCTGAACATCGGCAGTGGTATGCCGGTTACCGGCATAATTCCGGTGGTCATGCCGACGTTGACAAGGACATGGAAAGTGATCATGGAAATTACGCCGGCTGACAGAAGGAAGCCGAAATTGTCCTTGGCGTTAACGGCTATATAAATACAGCGGTAGATTAAAATGAAAAAGAGCACCAGCAGGCCGACAGCGCCGATAAAGCCCAGCTCTTCCCCCACTACGGAGAATATAAAGTCTGTATCCTGGATAGGCAGAAAATCACCATGGGTCTGGCTTCCCTGGAAAAGGCCCCTGCCTAAAAGACCGCCCTGCCCAATGGCAATTTGGGACTGGATTACGTGGTAGCCATCGCCGTGCCAGTCTACCCACGGGTTAATAAAAATAGTGAGCCGCGTCAGCTGGTAGTCTTTTAACGGGATCCAGAGGTCATAGGCATAATTGGCCTGAAACCAGAAATGCGCCCAGATCCACAGCGAAACAAAGGCCAGTCCTCCGGCAATAAGACAGACAAGCAGCAAGGGGCGCGCTCCCGCCGCGAAAAGCATGCCAAACATGATCGCCATGAACACCAGTGACGTACCCAGGTCAGGCTGTTTCAAAATCAATAATACCGGGACACCTATAAAGGCAAAACAAGGTATAAGGTCTCTAAATTTTCTAAGCTTGCCCTGGCGCGAATTGAGAAAAACAGCAAAACAAACGATTATAATAAGCTTGGAAAACTCTGAAGGCTGAAAGCGAAAAGGTCCGATTTCGATCCAGCGCTGCGCCCCCAGGGCGGAATCGCCCATAAATATAACAGCGCCCAATAATACCAGGTTTATTATATATAACGGTTTCATGTGCTTGGCCAAATCTTCATAATTAATATTAAGGACAATTACCATGCCGACCAGGCCTATTACAATATTCAGGATCTGCTTGACAAAATCATTTTTTAGAACACTGTCGTCTTTGGTGGCGCTGTATATGGTCACAAGGCTAAAAATAATTATTAAAGCCACAACAGCCAGCAGCGTATGGTCAAGTTTTTTTAATAGCCTGCTTTGTTTAAACACGTTTTAATACACTCTTTCCCCATAATCATTTTAAAAGCACGTGATCTATTATATTATAACTGGTTACATAAAAAAAGCCCGCTTAAAATGTAACATGCTGGCACTAAATATGAAGGGCCAGTGACGACAAATTAAAATTTGCAAAATAAAAAGCCCGCTATTTTTATAACGAGCAGTTAATTTCGCGTTCGATGATAAATATGCCTTCATAGGCTTTTAAGCATATATTCTCACGTCCCACGTCACATTTCTCACGTCTCAATCTACGCTCCGGCAACCCTTCTCATGCCTTTTACCGGAATATTTGCCACCAGCGCCACCGTGTTGCCGCTTGAATCGAGGTTTACCTCCAGGGCTGACTCATCGATTTCCATGTAGTTGGAAATCACCTGAATCATCTCGGCTTTCAGGGTTTCAAGCAGCTGAGGCGATATACTGGTACGATCATGTACCAGGACCAGGCGAAGTCTCTCCTTGGCGATGTTCTTACTTCCACTGTCCTTACCAAAAAGCCTTGTTATAAATTCCAGCATCGCTGCGCTCCCCTCCCTGTTTTATTTTTTGCCGAACATTTTAAAAAGTTTTTTGAAGAACCCATCTTCCTCCAGAGTCATCATCGGCACGTCTTCACCAAGGACACGCCTGACGATATTGCGGTAAGACTGTCCTAATCGCGAACTCTGGTCGAGTACTACAGGCTCACCGCGGTTGGTGGTAATGACAATCATTTCATCTTCAGGGATGACGCCTAACAGGTCGATGGCAAGGATGTCAATAATATCCTCAATGCTCATCATATCTCCCTGCTTGACCATTTTAGGGCGAATACGGTTAATGATTAATGTCGGTTCGCGCAGTTCGGCGGCTTCCAGCAGGCCGATAATCCGGTCGGCGTCACGCACCGCCGAAACCTCGGGTGTTGTTACCACTATTGCCTTGTCCGCCCCTGCGATGGCGTTACGGAAGCCCTGCTCAATACCAGCCGGACAATCAATAATGATATGTTCAAATTCTTTCTTCAAATCCGCACACAGGGAGCGCATTTGTTCCGGGCTTACCGCTGTTTTGTCCTTGGTCTGGGCGGCAGGTAAAAGGTGCAGCCCGTCAAGTCGCTTATCCTTAATCAGGGCCTGGCGCAGCCTGCAGTTGCCGCTGGTTACATCAACTATATCGAACACAATTCTGTTTTCCAGACCTAGAGCCATGTCAAGGTTTCTCAGTCCTATATCTGTATCAACAAGCACTACTTTTTTGCCCAGGTAAGCCAGGCCTGCCCCCAGATTGGCAGTAGTAGTGGTCTTGCCTACCCCTCCCTTGCCGGAAGTAACTACGATTACTTCACCCATCCTATATGTATCCTCCTCTTATTAAGTCTGGTCACCTGGTTATACTGGGAAAATAGAATCATAACAGCATCATGAAAATAATGATATGGAATGATGCAGCTGTTAGGACTTCGCCTGTCGTTCAGCGGGAGTCTGGAAAGCTTCAATGGTCACAACCCCGTCCCGGATCCGGGCCATTTCAGGGTGGTCTGCTTCAACGGCTTCATTATCAGGGGGCCGGGTAATGTGGTCGGATATCCTGAGCTGGGTAGGCTGCAGCCTGAAAGCCAGCACCACGGCGTTTTCGTCGCCGCCCGCACCGGCGTGCACCACGCCCCTCAGGGCGCCCATCACTATAACGTTGCCGGCTGCCGATATCTCAGCGCCGGGGTTCACATCGCCCAGGACCACAACGTTTCCGTTATAACGGATAGTTTGGCCTGAGCGCAGGGTCCTCTGAACCAGAATCGTATTTTCATCCACCAGATCCTCCTGGTCTATAGCAGTAACATGCGGGAGAACGCTGTTACCGACCCCTTTGAAATTGGCCAAATCTATTCCCTCCTGGTCTGTAAATGCTTACTTTAAATTCTACAGGCCGGCAACCAAATCCTGCTAAAACAAAACAAAAAAAGGGGCAAAAGACGCCCCATTTTTATACCAAAAATTGACATAAATTTCATAATTAAGGATTGCTCTTCTTGGGCTCTCCAGGTATGGGCAGGCCTAAGTGGGCCGCGAGCATATCCTCCGCCACCGGCCCCGCTATCGTACCGCCGTGGCCGGCAAACTCCAGTACGGCCGCAATGGCTATATCCGGGCTGTCATAGGGTGCGAAACACACAAACAAAGCGTGCGGGCTGTGTCCATACACCTCCGCCGTGCCCGTTTTAGCCGCCACCCGGGGAAAGCCGTTAAAGAATCCGTACGCGGTCCCGTCAGGCGGCAGGGTCACCTCAAGCATGCCCTGCCTTATTATAGCCATGTTCTGTGGTGAAACATTAACTTGCCCCAAAACAACCGGCTCGTTTTCTTTTACTACCTTGCCGTTAAAATCAACTACCTTCTGCACGATGTACGGCTTGTAGCGTGTTCCCCCGTTGGCAATGGTGGCTATATAGTTAGCCAGTTCAATCATATTATAGCGGTTGTCCCCCTGCCCGATGGAAGAAATAATTGTGTCGTACTCATGCCAATCCAATTCCCATTCGATCTCTCTCAGTTCATCGGACTTATTGCTCAACAAGGTCTTGCGCTGGTTTTCATCGGTGGTTTTACTAAGGAGGTCGTCGTAACGCCGTTCAATTTCTTTTACTTTTGCCGCGGATTCATCGTCCAGGTAATACAATCTTTGTTCTACCTTCGAGTCCGGGTTGGGTATCACGCCTTCCTCCTCGCCCGGCAGCTCAATGCCTGTCTTTTGACCCAGGCCGAATTGCCGCGCCATGCCGGCGATATCATCTATGCCTATTCTCAAACCCAGCTGGTAAAAATATGTGTCGCAGGAAACCTTGATAGCCTTGAGTAAGTCCACCCGCCCGTGGCCGCCTGCCTTCCAGTCGTTGAAAGTCGTGCCGAGGAAAAAATATCCCGGATCCATAATGGCGTCTTCAGCTTTTACCTTGCCTGACTCCAGGGCCGCCATGGCCACGATCATCTTAAATGTGGAACCTGGAGCGTATGCCAGTAAAGCCCGGTTCAGCATTGGTTTAAGGGGTGAGTTAAAGATATCGTCATAGTCCTTTTGTGAAAGCACCCCGGACAGCTTGACCGGGTCGTAAGTAGGGTAACTGGCCAGAGCCAGCACCTGGCCGCTGTGCACGTCCAGCGCCACAGCCGCCCCCGCCCTGGCTTCTCCATATCCTTCTTTAATTGCCTGCTGGGAAGCCCTGACCAGGGCCTCTTCCGCCACTTTCTGCACCTTGTGGTCTATCGTCAGGACCAGGTTATTGCCGGGCACCGATTCCTTTATCCCCAGGTCCCGCACCGGCCTGGCCATGGAGTCCACTTCCACCTGCCGCCCGCCGTCCTGGCCCCGCAGGTATTGTTCATAGGTATTTTCAAGCCCGGTTTGACCGTAAGGGTCTCCCATCTTATAGCCTTTATCCTTGTTCGCCGCCAGCTGTTCCTCGTTAATCTGGCGCACATAGCCCATCACGTGGGCAAGCAGGTTTCCGTTCGGGTATTCCCGCAGCGGTTCAATATCAATTGCCACACCAGGCAGGTCCATACGCTGCTCCTCGATCCGGGTCACAACATCCAGCGGGATCATAGTCGCTATTTTAACAGGTTCATAGAGGCGTTTTTGCTGGTCGATTTTTTGTTGTATTTCCTGGGGATCCATGCCAAGGATTGCGGCGAGCTTTTCCACCACTCCACCCATGTCCTTACGCCCCAGGTTTACCAGAGACACTGTGTAAACAGGCTGGTTGCCGACCAGTTTAACCCCGTTCCGGTCAAAAACCTCGCCGCGAGGCGCGGTGATTGTAATCAGCCTGATCCGGTTCTCGCTAGCCAGGGTCGAATACTTGTCGTTTTCGAGAAGCTGCATATAGGCCAGCCTCAATACGAGAATGCCAAATATAGCGCTGACAATGATCAGGAAAACCCGCATCTTTTTCTCAATAAAACTTCTTTCCATGTCTCTCCCCTCCCCTGTGTGAGACGTGAGAAGTTAAAGCTATATATTTCAGTTTTAGGTCATAAGTAAAAGTCCTGCAAGGAATACCTGGATACTCACAAAACGCAACCATGACTTCATGAAGACTACAGGTCCCTGCTCCGGACCTGGATGTGACGAAAGATGCGCCAGAATACAAAAGGCGCCAGCAGAGCGGTATACGCCGCACCCGGTAGAGCAACTCTAAATAAGGCGTGTAAGGGGGAAACATGGATATCCAGGTAAAGCAGGAGCAGGTAGTTGACCGCCAGGCCGGCCAGCGAGGTGAAAAAGGTAACAATGGTCGCAATCGGGATGTTTTCCCTGTAAAGGCGTTCGCCGGCGGCGCCCGCCAGGTAACCCGCGGCCATTTTTGAAAGAGCGTTTAAGCCGATGTAGCTTCCTGAAAACAAATCTTCGATAATCCCTCCGGCAAATCCCAAAAAAGCCCCCTCTCTGGTGCCAAGGAGGAAGCCGTTCAGAACTACCAAAAGCATGACCAGGTCTGGTTTAACTCCGGCTATGGCCACGGTTTCCAGGACTGTAGACTGCAAAATCAGGATTACCCCGAGCAGGAGCAGGTAAACGGTAAACTGCATATGCTAACCTCCTACGCGCGGGGTAGTGGCTTCGGGCTGTACAAAGGTTACAATCATCACTTCTTCTAAACTGTTTAAATTTGCGAACGGAGATATCTCGGCGCTTAAAAATAGCCCCGAGGGTTCATTCTGAATACTGTTGATTCTCCCCACCGGTATGCCTTTTGGAAATACACTTCCCTGGCCGGACGTAACCACCGCCTGTCCGGCTTCAACCGGCGCGTTATTGGGAATATGGATCATCCTGGCTATACCTGAAGTGCCTGCGATTCCTTCAACTATTCCGGGAGTGCGCGTGTCCTGCACCAGCGAACCAACACCGCTGCGCGGGTCAGTAATCAACAGGACTTCGCAGGTAAAATCTGAAACTGCTATCACTCGCCCTACCAGCCCATCCGGCGTAAGGACGCTCATATTCTCTTTTATGCCCTCGCTCGAGCCCCGGTTGAGGGTCAAAGTGCCGAACCAGTTTCCCGGGTCCCTGCCTATCACGGAAGCTATCACAAAATTATAGTCCTTGGCCACTACCTTCTTGTAGTCAAGCAGTGCCGACAGGCGCTGGTTTTCAATCAAATATTCATTATATTGAATTTTTTCGCTTTCCAGACGTTCCACTTCCTGCTCCAGCGCCTGGCTGCGCGCGGCGGCGCCGACCATGGAGACCGGCAGGGAAATAATATACCGCCCCTGTCTGCCCACCCAGGTCAGGCCAGTCTGCACCGGCGCAAGCATGTCCCGGAATTTGGACTCCAGGGATGTCAGCCTGGTCCGTTCAGGGACTGTAAAGCGCATGGCCGCCAGGGTGACCGCTACCAGGACGGCAAGCAAAAACAGCCTTTTAGCAGTAACCCAACGCAACTCCGCTTCACTCCCCAACTTTAAATAATAAATATATCACATGATTTACAGATTTTAAGGATTTACAAGATTTTTAAATTACTTAAAAAACAATATAAATTTTAAATCCTGTTAATCATTTTGTATCTTGTTAATCCTGTGAAAATTGTTTTATCCTTAGGCAAGTTTTTTAGGCTGTATCAGCACCTTGCGCAGCACATCGATATTTTCCAGGACCCGCCCGGCGCCGTATGCAACTGCCAGCAATGGTTCATCCGCGAGGTGCACGGGCATGCCCGTCTCTTCGCTGACCAGGCGGTCGAGGCCGCGCAGGAGCGAGCCGCCGCCGGCCATAACAATGCCGCGGTCCATTATATCAGCCGCCAGTTCGGGCGGTGTGTGTTCAAGCGTGTTCTTTATCGAGTCAATAATGCTGGTGACCGGTTCGGAAAGCGCCTTGTATATTTCAACCGAAGTTATTTGAACGGTTTTTGGCAGCCCTGTGACCAGGTCACGCCCCCGCACCTCGTCAGTTTCGATGGTTTCTATAGGATAAGCCGAGCCTATTTGTATTTTAATCTGTTCAGCCGTGCGCTCACCGATCATCAGGTTGTAAGTGCGTTTAACGTGGTTAATAATCGACTCGTCCATTTCATCGCTGGCAATACGAATGGAACGGCTGGTAACAATACCGCCCAGTGATATAACCGCCACCTCGGTGGTACCCCCGCCTATATCTACAATCATATTGCCTGTGGGCTCATGGACCGGCAACCCGGAACCGATTGCCGCGGCCATTGGTTCTTCAATAAGGTAGGCTTCCCTGGCGCCGGCCTGGAGCGCTGCCTCGCGCACCGCTCTTTCTTCCACGGCGGTAACGCCTGAGGGCACACCAACCACTACCCTGGGGCGGACCATAAATGTACGTCCCCGCAACGACTTGTTTATAAAATATTTTATCATACTCTGAGTTACGTCAAAGTCCGCTATAACCCCGTCTCTAAGAGGCCTTATGGCCACTATGTTTCCGGGGGTGCGGCCAATCATCCTTTTAGCCTCTTCTCCAACGGCCAGGACCTGGCCCGAGTCTTTCTGAATCGCCACTACCGAGGGCTCCCGGATTACAATTCCTTTCCCTTTAACATAAACCAGGGAGTTGGCAGTGCCTAAATCCATCCCCATATCTTTTGAAAACAGACCGATGCGCATCATCCGGCCCCTTTCTATAAAAAATATACTTGTTGCTATAAAAATTCAAATTAAACCATTGGCCTTAAAACTCGTGAATTTATTATCTCCAATAATGATGTGATCTAGGACATCTATACCTATAATATTTCCGGCTTCTTTAACCCTGAGGGTTATATCCTTGTCTTCCCTGCTTGGCGACGGGTCTCCGCTGGGGTGGTTATGCACCAGGATAACTGAGGCCGCGCCCCGTTTTATCGCGTTGCGGAATAACTCCCTGGGATGCACGGCGGACGAGTTCAGGGTTCCCACAGACACCTTGTCCGTACCTATGACCTGGTTTTTGGTGTTCAGCAAAATTGCCCTGAAGTGCTCCCGGTCAAAATGCCTCATCTCTTCCATAACAAGAGAGGCGGCATCATCAGGCGACTTAATCACCGGGCGCCGGTGGTCGGAAAAACTTGAAGTCCTCCTGGCCAGTTCCAGCGCGGCCTTAACCTGACATGCCTTTGCCGGGCCCACACCCTTGATTTCACCCAATTCCTCAATAGTCGCCCCTAAAAGCAGCCGCAGGTTACTAAATTGAGCCATGATCTGTGAGGCGAGGTCGATTGCGGTTGCCTCCCGGGAGCCTGTCCTCAGAAGGATTGCCAGAAGCTCAATATCTGAAAGAGCTTCCGGGCCTTCTTTTAAAAGCCTTTCCCGAGGCCTGGTTTCCTCGGGAAGCTCTTTTATGGTCGGCCGGTAATGCGAGGGACCCATTATCACCAGCTCCAAAAAAAAAATTCACGGGATTTACAGGGTTAAAAGACCTTATATTTTGTTGTGAAAATTTCTAAAGAACCTTATAACCGAATACTTTGAGCATTTGTGCAAGCC
Source organism: Pelotomaculum propionicicum (assembly GCF_048984525.1). Classification (GTDB taxonomy): domain Bacteria; phylum Bacillota; class Desulfotomaculia; order Desulfotomaculales; family Pelotomaculaceae; genus Syntrophopropionicum; species Syntrophopropionicum propionicicum_A. The sequence goes on along the minus strand of NZ_JBMGJC010000004.1, from coordinate 34,139 downwards.
TGGCCAGGGGGAGGCCAACCACGTTGGTGTAACACCCTTCCAGCCGCTTTATAAAAATTGCCGCCAGACCTTGTACGCCATATGATCCGGCTTTATCCAAAGGTTCTCCGGAAGCCACGTAGCGGCCGATTTCCTCGTCCTCCATGGCTCTGAAAAAAACCCTTGTTTTCTCATGCTCCACCAGGACTTTCCCGCTGCGGGCGTCGATCAGGGCTACTCCGGTTAACACCTCGTGGGCGCTGCCCTGCAGCCTGGAAAGCATGTCAAACGCTTCTTCCCCGTTCAGAGGTTTGCCTAAAACCTGCCCCTGCCATACCACCACAGTATCGGCGGCGATAACTATACCGTCATTCAAATCCCGGGCAACTGCCGCGGCTTTTCTCTCCGCCAGGCATTCAACCAGTTCCGGCGGGCTCAAGCCAGGCAGCAGGGGCTCGTCCACACAGCCAACCCTTATCTCAAAATTTAAACCTATTTGTTTCAGCAGTTCCGCCCGGCGGGGCGACGAGGAGGCAAGAATTAGTTTTTTCACTGTATCATATCCTGCGATAAACGACATAGCCAAGGATCATGCCTAGTGCGGTAAGGGGACCAAGGGCAAAAGTAAAGCCAAATGTTATGTTCAAAAACCTGAGGTCCAGGGTAGAGGGCTTTAATCCTATTAACGAAGTTGACTTCAACCAGGGCAGCACCTGCGACAGCGCGTCCCCAACGGCACTGCCGGTGAGTCCCCCTATCAGTATCAGCAGAACCAGTACCCAGCTGCTCCCATAACTCTTAAAACCCTTAGCCATAAATTTCACCTGAATCAAAAGGATTCCCTATTGAAAAAAAAATGCGCCGCATATCTAATACAGTTTATCATCTTAAGCATTTTATGACAAGCTGTGGAGAAAATTTTAAAATTATGTCAGATTTCGTATACTAACCCAATAATGCCATAATCTTATTCCTGTTGAAGCAGCCTCTCCCGTGCTTCCGCCACCATATAGAGAGAGCCGGTTACACATACCAGGTCCTTGGGCCCGGCCAGGGTTCCAGCTTTATTTAAAGCCTCACCTACGTCTTCCTCCAGGTAAATATCAGCGGCGTACCGGCCGGCTAACTCGGCCAGATGCCGCCAGTCACCTGACCTGGGGCTGTCAGGCCTGGTCACAACTACAGCCCTGGCGCCGGGAACAAGTTCTCCCACCACGCGCGCACGCTCCTTGTCGGCCAGCATACCCATCACCAGGACAATGTTTTTGTCCGGAAAGTAATCCTCCAGCGCCTGCTTAAGGCTCCTGGCTCCTTCAAAGTTATGCGCGCCGTCGATGATTGTAAGAGTTTTGCGATTAAAGATCTCAAGCCTGCCTGGCCATAGTGCCGACGCCAACCCTTTATATACCGCCCCGGCATTAACCGGCATGCCTGTATCACTTAGATTTTCCGCCGCCGCAATCGCAGTCACGGCATTTACCAGCTGGTGCCTGCCGAGCAGTTTTATTGTTAAGTTCTCGTATAACCCTTTTTGCCCGGTAACGGAAAAGCTCTGGCCGCTGAGTGAATGTGATATGGGCTCCCAGGTCAGCTCCTGCCCAACCCTGGTCAGCCGGCATCCTTTCTCACCGCAGACCTTTTCGATAACCTGCAGCCCTTCCCCGGCCGCGGCGGTCACTACCGGTGTTCCTGGCTTTATAATACCTGCCTTTACAGCCGCTATCTCCTTGATCGTATGGCCCAGGTAGTCCATGTGGTCCATGGCCACATTTGTTATCACCGACAGTACTGAAGGGGCCACGTTTGTTGAATCGATGGCCCCTCCCAGCCCGACTTCGAGCAGCAGGCAGTCCACTTTTTCCCTGGAAAAATACAAAAAAGCCAGGGCTGTGCCGACCTCAAACTCAGTTGGATGTTCGTGTCCTTCCGCCACCATGGCGTCCAGGTGAGGACGGAGTTCTGTCAGCAGCGCGGCAGCCCTTTCCGGTTTTATCCGCGCACCGTTTATCCTGTATCTTTCAGTGTAAGAATGGAGGTGGGGCGAGGTAAAGGCGCCAACCCGGTACCCCGCCTCACTCATGATTTCAGACAGCATGGCCGTGGTGGAGCCCTTGCCGTTTGTCCCGCCTATGTGGACAATATTCAGCCCGCTCCGGTGCGGGTCGCCCAGCCTTTTCAAAAGCTCTTCGATACGGCCAAGTCCCAGGTTAATGCCGAACTTGGTCAAGCCCCTCAGATAATCCATCGCTTCGTCGAAGTTCATATTTATGGCCCCTTATAAATATACGCCGCTATAGTAATTTTTCAGGCTTCAGAACCTAGCACACTCCATGGGAATATTCCAGTTTAGCTTTATTTTCCCTTCAGCATGGCCAGCCTTTCTTTGATGGCCGACTGTTTGCCGGACAGCTCTTCCTCCTTGGCCCTTTCCTTCTCAATAACATCAGCCGGGGCTTTCCCCAAAAACCCGGGGTTACCGAGCTTGCCGCGTACCCGGGCCAGGTCCTTCTCCACTAGCGACAGTTCTTTTTCCTGGCGGGCTACCTCTTTATCCACGTCGATCAGCCCTTTCAGGGGGACAAAGACCTCCACCCCTTTGGTCACGGCGTGAGCCGCCTGCTCCGGCGCTTTGTCCAGCCCGGCATAGGCCTTGACGCTGGCGTTGGCCAGGCCTTCTATATAATCCATATTTTTTTCTATTATTGACCTGGTATTATCCGGCGCCGTTAACAATACGTCAGCCTTACGGCCCGGCGGCACGTTCATCTCTCCGCGGATATGGCGGATAGCCTTGGTCACTTCCATCAGTATTTCCATTTCGTGTTCTGCTTCCAAATCCACAAGGTCCTCACGTGCCGCGGGCCAGGGAGCCCGCATGATGGTGATCCCGTGGGCGGGCAGGTGCTGCCAGATTTCTTCCGTAATAAAAGGCATAAACGGGTGCAGCAGTTCCAGCACTCCTTTTAAAACAGAGGACAGGACGCTTTGAGCCGTATACCTGTCTGAAGGGGTGGTTTTTCCATAAAGCCTTGGCTTGGCCAGCTCAATGTACCAGTCGCAGAATTCGTTCCAGATGAATTCATACAACACCCTGGCCGCTTCGCCCAGCTCGTATGCCTCCAGGAACCGGGTCGTCTCTTTTATCGCGGACTGGCAGCGGCTGATGATCCAGCGGTCCGCCAGGTTTAAAGGGCCTGGTTTTTCCTCCGGGTTATAATCCTCAAGGTTCATCAGGGTGAACCGTGACGCGTTCCACAGTTTGTTGGCAAAGTTGCGGGCCCCTTCAAGCCTTTCAAAATGAAAGCGCAGGTCGTTGCCGGGAGTGTTGCCTGTGACCAGCATGAAGCGCAGGCTGTCGGCCCCGTGAGACTCGATTACATCGATGGGGTCTACCCCGTTGCCAAGAGATTTGCTCATTTTCCTGCCCAGGGCGTCCATAACCAGCCCGTGGATAAAGACATCGCGGAACGGGACCTCGTTCATAAACGCCAGTCCGGAAAAAATCATCCGAGCTACCCAGAAAAAGATAATATCCCTCCCGGTCACCAATACCGTGGTCGGGTAGTAATAGGCCAGGTCCAGGGTCTTATGCGGCCAGCCCAACGTGGAAAACGGCCAAAGGGCCGAAGAAAACCAGGTATCCAGCACATCGGGGTCCTGCTCCATGGCTGTACCCCCGCACCTGGCACATTTGGCTACGGGTCCCCTGGAGGCGACCATCTCTTCACAGTCCCGGCAGTACCAAACCGGAATGCGGTGCCCCCACCACAGCTGGCGGGAAATGCACCAGTCACGTATGTTTTCCATCCAGTTCAGGTAGATTTTGGTGAAACGCTCAGGAATAAACCTGATCCGTCCCTCTTTTACGGCGTCTATAGCAGGCTTGGCCAGGGGCTTCATCTTGACAAACCACTGGCGGGAAAGCATCGGTTCGATGACAGTGCTGCAGCGATAGCAGTGGCCGACCGCGTGTGAGTGATCTTCAGTCTTGACCAGGAAGCCTTCGGCTTTTAAATCCCGCACGATCTTCTTGCGGCATTCATAGCGGTCGAGGCCTTGATACCGCGGCCCGGCTTCTTTATTCATCTTTCCTTCCTTATCAATTACAGCAACCTGGGGCAGGTTATGCCTCCTGCCCACCTCAAAGTCGTTGGGGTCATGGGCGGGTGTTATCTTCACAACCCCGGTGCCAAAGGAGGGATCTACATATTCATCGGTTATAACCGGCATCTCCCGTCCCACCAGGGGCAGGACCAGTATTTTTCCCACCAGGTCCCGGTAGCGCTCGTCGCCCGGGTGTACCGCCACCGCCACGTCGCCCAGCATTGTTTCCGGGCGGGTGGTTGCCAGGACCACATCTCCGCTGCCGTCTTTAAAAGGATACCTGATATGATAAAAATGCCCCGGCTGGTCAAGGTGTTCCACCTCGATGTCGGAAATGGTGGTATGGCACTTGGGGCACCAGTTTGTAATATAATAGTCCCTGTATATTAATCCCCGCTCATAAAGTTTGATGAAGACCTCCAGGACCGCTTCAGAGCACCCCTCGTCCATGGTGAAGCGCTCCCGCTGCCAGTCGCAGGAGGCGCCCAGCCTGCGCAGCTGGGTGGTGATCCTGTCGCCGTACTTTTCCTTCCAGGACCAGACATTTTTCAAAAACTCCTCGCGGCCGATGTCGTAACGGGAAACGCCTTCTTTGGCCAGGTTTTCTTCAACCTTGGCCTGGGTCGCTATACCGGCGTGGTCCGTACCCGGCAGCCACAGCGCGTTATATCCCTGCATCCTGCGCCAGCGGGTCAGGATATCCTGCAGGGTATTGTCCAGGGCATGCCCCATGTGCAGCTGCCCGGTTATATTCGGCGGGGGCATTACTATACAAAACGGTTCCTGCCCGGCGTTTACAACAGTATGGAAAAACCCGCTTTCTTCCCAGTGCCTGTACCTTTTCTCCTCGACCAACCGGGGGTCGTAAGTAGAAGGCATATCAGATTTAAACAATGATTCCACCCCTCCAATAATTAATAAAAAAATCCCCTCCGTCTCCAAGGACGGACGAGGGATTCGTCCGCGGTACCACCCTGATTCCAGCTAACTTTAAAATGCCCGCCGGGACTAATCTTCAGCAGCTTACTTAGCTCCTTACGTCCCGCGTCTCATTTCTAACATTTTAACTGGCGGCTCTATTATTCATGCTGTAACGGGCAAAACCCGCCGGCGCTTACTGTGCTTTCAGCGCTGGAGCTCCGGGGCGACAGGAACAGGCGCGGGCAGGAAACCTTGCAGCCTTGGGTTTCCTCTCTAACAACCCAAATTATACCCGGGGAACCTTCCCCTCCCTTTCACAGCCGTTAAATATAACTTACAAAATATAATAAAGATTTTGGGAGGCTGTGTCAACCGAAATAGGGCCCTTCACCCGTGGAAAACACTATAAATATCTGCTTTTAAACCCTTCTTTATAGTTACTCGGCAATTAATAAACCCCAGATCCTTCTAATAAGACCCGGGGTTAATGCTTAAACAATTTGAAATCCCGTTAATCCTGTCTATTTGTTTTAATTTTTTGCTCATTTAAAGATATGGCCGCTCCCTGGCGGGAAGCCTTTTCCTGATATGCGAATTAACGCCTAAAAGGCCGCCTATGGAGCCCGCAATTCCCAGCATCAGCGCCCGCGCAATCAGTTCGGCTGCGCTGAAGCTTTCAGTGCTGCCGGTGAAAAATAATACAGCCAGCAGCAGGCCATATATCAAGCCCACCAAAAAGCCGTGCGCCAGCCCCATTGACCCCGCCGCCCTGCCGCAGACGGCGCCGCCGGTAACAGCACCAAAAATGGAGCCTGCTATGACAAAAATACTGAAGTTATACACCGGTCCCGAGGAAAGAACAACCCAGGCAAACATTAAGACGCAGGCGGCAAAAGTCACCCCCAGGGCCCAGGCCAGGCCAAACAGCACCGCCCCGGATCTGAATCTTCTAAAAACGGGCGCCTGGTGTTTGGACCAGTGCACAAAAGTAACCCGCTTCAAACCGACACCTCCTTTTGGCTTATATTTTATACTATGCTTTGTCTGCCATATTATGCAAATATTGCCTTTGTTTTTCGATACAAGCATTAGCATCAAAACTTTTTGCCTGAAATAGTAATTTAAAAAAGATAAGGGAATGGGAGGGGTTGTCTTTGCAGTCCAGGACTAAAATAATAATTGCAATCCTTATTTTTTTGGGGGCCGTTTCTATTGCCGCTGTAGTTCACAGCGTCAAAAAACCGGCTGTGGTAGAACAAATCCACACAGTAAGGGTTTTGGAATCTCTGCGTTCACCCTATTACCTGCCCCAGTACCTGGCTCAAAACCTCGGTTTTTTTAAGGAACAGAACCTAAACGTGACAATCAGCGCAACAAGCCCCGAAGCCATACGCAACGCGCTGGCAGACGGCAGGGCGGACATAGTTATCTGCGGCTTGCAGAAAATAATGTTTAACCCAGCTTCAAAATTCCCCCAACCGAAGATATTTGCCGTGGCGGCAGCCCGGGACGGCTCCCTGCTCCTGGCCAGGCAGGATACGGAAGGTTTTCAGTGGCAGAACCTGAAGCACAAAACCATCATCGGCGGTTCACATGATGACAGCTCGGAAATAGCCCTTGAAGATGTTTTAAAAAATCACGGCCTGCCTCCCTACAGGGAAGTAACCATATATTATAATATCCCCGACAACCTCCGGACGGCCGCCTTTCGTGCCGGTACAGGCAACTACATTCAAATGCTGGAGCCAGAAGCATCTCTTGCCGAATTTAATGGCTATGGCCGGGTTGTCGCCTCAGTCGGCAGCGCCGCCGGGGATATGGCAGTCACGGCCTACGCCGCCATGCCCTCAAACATCGAATCAAACCCCGAAATGTTCCAGAAATTCACCAACGCAATTTATAAAGCACAGCTGTGGATGAGCAAGCACAGCGCCGAGGAAGCAGCGGAAGCCGCCGCCGTTTCATTCCCAAACCTTGATCAAACAGTGCTGCTGAAGTCGATCCAGCGCTACCAGTCACTGGGGGTTTGGGCCGCCAACCCGGTTATACCGGAGGAATCATACGAAAGATTTCACAGAGCGGCAAAAAATTCCGGGGAAATCGCCGGTTCGGTCCCCTATGAATCGATCGTTATTAACGATTTTGCCCTGAACGCTGTGCAAACCGTGGTTTACATGCCCGAGGATGAGAAGAAAGAGAACATTTTCCAACGTATTTTCGGCAGGTAACAGCCAGCCTCCGCAAAAGGCGGGGGTTTTTTATTATGTATTAATTGAGCCGGGGCAGAAAACAATATTAAAAAACAACGGAGGTATCAAAAATGCGAAAAATATTGATTATTACGCTGCTGCTGTGTCTCAGCCTCTGCGCCGGCTGTTCAGCCTTGCAGCAGCCGGCGCCGGCACCAGAACCCACGCCCTCGGTGGTCCCCGAGACATCAAAGTTAGGTTTTAGCCCGGTCGACTTAAATAAAGCGCCTGACGTGATAAAAAATATCGCCTCAGACATCTCCAAGAGGGAGGCGGCGACCTGGGCCCAAGTCAACGGTACCAACTATATCCTCGCCAGTGTTGGGGAAAACACAAAATACAAAGTTGAGATTACAGACGTTATTCAAAAGGTCCCAGCGCAGGATTTTATATTGATTGAGGTCAAGGGCAAATACGTGGATCTCAAGGAGGGCGAAAAAGGCGGCCAGGTTACGGCGATAAGCCTGAACCCGCCCAACAGGACGATAAACGGAGCCGGATTTGAGATCGTCAAGGCAGCGGCGGCTGCGCCGACAACACCGGCTCCAACGACGCAAACTCCGGCCCCGGCCGCCCAGAAGCCAAAAACAACACCAACAGCGCCCACACCGGCGCCAACAACCGAGCAGGGCAAGACGACTACTGAGCAGACTAAGAAAACACCGCCCTCCGAAACCAACGGGGAAAACTCAAATTCAAGATAAGCCGCTTGCCGACAAAACAATCCCAGGGTAAAAAACCCTGGGATTAATTCTTACCGGGTGACAGAGAACAGTCCTCTCTCACCCTCATCATATTTTAGTTGGCGGGTTAAAACCCGCCCTACTATTTTAAGGAATTGCTTTTAAAAAGACCCTGGTGGAATGCAGAATATACTCACGTCTCACGTCCCACGTCCCACGTCTCATGTCTCACGTCCCGCGACTCACTTGCCACCCAGCGGCCGATTATTTCAAGCAGTTCTTCTCGTCCCTGGCCGGTTACGCTGGAGAAAGGCAGCAGCAGGTCCCCCTCCGCCAGCGGCAGGGCGGCGCGGATGGTTTTCAAGGACTGCAGCAGCCTGGAACGGGAATTTTTATCCGCCTTGGTGGCCACGACCGCTGCCTCCACACCCCGGTGTTTCAGCCATTCGTACATCTGAATATCCTGGGCGGTGGGCGGGTGGCGGCTGTCTACCAGCATCACGACGCCTTTTAGATTCTTCCTGCTATTCAGGTAGCCCTCCACCATTTTCCGCCAAACTTCCTTCTCCTGCAGCGGAACCTTAGCATAACCGTAACCGGGCAGATCGACAAGGTGGAAATCGCCGTTAACCCTGAAAAAGTTTATCAGGCGGGTGCGGCCGGGAGTGTTGCTGGTGCGGGCGAGTCCACGCCTGTTGACAAGTTTGTTTAAAAGCGAAGACTTCCCCACATTAGAACGCCCGGCCAGGGCAACTTCAGGAAGCTCCCCGGCCGGGTAGTCAGCGGCCTTCACCGCACTGGTAACAAATTCGGCGCACTTTATTTTCATGAAGGGATCTGGGTACCCCCCTCGTTTACCACAACCGGCGTGTAAGCCGGCGGCTGCGGCATAACAGGCGCGTCAGCTGACATGGGCACCGGCAGGTACTCCTTTTCAGCGAGTGCCTCTTCAAGCACCTGGTCCATGTGGTCAACCAGGACAAATTTCATTTTATCTTTGACTTTTTTCGGGATTTCATCCAAATCCTTTTTATTATCCTTGGGCATAATCACGGTTTTTATACCTGCCCGGTGTGCGGCCAGCACTTTTTCCTTGAGCCCCCCGATGGGCAGGACCCTGCCGCGCAGGGTGATCTCTCCAGTCATGGCCACGTCATGCCGCACCTTTCGCCCGGTAATAGCCGAAGCCAGGGCTGACGCCATGGTGATTCCGGCAGAGGGACCGTCCTTGGGGATCGCCCCTTCCGGAATATGAATGTGGATGTCCTGCTTGTCATACAGGTCTTCGTCAATGTTCAATTCGCCGGCGCGGCTGCGGACATAGCTGTACCCGGCCTGGGCCGATTCTTTCATCACGTCGCCCAGCTTGCCGGTTAAAGTAAGCCGGCCTGTGCCTTTATAAACTGACACTTCGATGGCAAGGGTGTCGCCGCCTACTTCCGTCCAGGCCAGACCGGTAGCCACTCCGACCTGGTCGTCCAATTCAGCCATTCCATAGCGGAAACGGGCTGTACCAAGGAACTGGTTCAGGTTGGAAGAAGTCACCTGGAGCTTCTTGATCTTGTCGGTGACAACCTGCCTCGCGGTCTTGCGGCAGATGGTGGCGATCTGTCTTTCCAGGTTGCGGACACCTGATTCACGGGTATACTCCCGGATTATTTTCCGTATGGTATTTTCGGATATCCTCAGCATTTCCTTGCTGAGGCCGTGTTCTTTAATTTGCTTCGGCAGCAGATGCCGGATGGCAATCTGCACTTTTTCCTCCTCAGTGTACCCCGACAGCTGGATGATTTCCATCCTGTCCAGCAGAGGGCGGGGTATGTTCTGCTGCACATTGGCGGTTGTAATGAACATTACATTGGACAGATCAAAAGGAGCCTCAATGTAATGGTCGCTGAAGGTATTGTTCTGCTCCGGATCCAGCACCTCTAGAAGGGCGGCCGACGGGTCCCCGCGAAAGTCCATGCTCATTTTATCAACTTCGTCCAGCAGGAATACCGGGTTTCTGGAACCGGCCTGGCGGATGCCCTGGATGACCCTGCCCGGCATGGCGCCTACATAGGTGCGCCGGTGGCCGCGGATCTCAGCCTCGTCCCTGACACCGCCGAGTGACATCCGGATAAATTTGCGTTCCAGGGCGCGGGCAATCGAGCGGCCCAGGGAAGTCTTGCCTACCCCCGGCGGCCCGACGAAACAAATAATCGGCCCCTTCATTTTTTTGGCCAGCTTGCGGATGGCCAGGTACTCCAGGATACGCTCCTTAACGGTTTTTAAACCATAATGGTCCTCTTCCAGAATATTTTCAGCCGCTTTCAGGTCCAGCCGGTCTCTCGTCCCCTTATTCCAGGGTAACGCGAGCAGCCAGTCAAGGTAGTTGCGCACAACTGCGGCCTCAGCGGCCATGGGAGGCATCTTTTCCAGGCGCTCCACTTCCTTGAGCGCCTTCTCCTCCACCTCTTTGGGGAATTTAGCCTCGGCAATTTTCTCCCGCAGCTCTTCCCCCTCGGCCATACGCTCGTCTTTTTCGCCCAGTTCTTTCTGGATGGCCTTCATCTGTTCGCGGAGGTAATATTCCTTTTGTGTTTTTTCCATCTGCTTGCGCACACGGATGTTTATTTTGCGCTCGAGCTCGACGATCTCCAGCTCTTTAGCCACGATAGCACAAAGCTTTTCAAGCCTTCTGACGATGTCAACGGCCTCAAGAATACCCTGCTTATCCTCTATTCGCAGCGCCAGGTGGGAAGCTATGATATCAGCCAGCCGCCCCGGTTCCTCCAGGTTAACCACTGAAACAACCGTTTCAGGAGGAATACGCTTTGACAGCTTGACATACTGTTCAAACTGGTATACCAGGCTGCGCATCAAAGCCTCAATCTCACTGTTCTTCTTGAAATCCTCTGAATACTGTTCGACTTCAACCTGGAAGTACGGGTCTTCAGATATAAAACGGTTGATTTTAGCCCTGGCGATCCCTTCAACCAGGACCCTTATCGTGCCGCCGGGCAGCTTCAACAGCTGCTTAACCTCAGCGACGGTCCCTATTTGATAAATATCATCCTCACCCGGTTCATCGGTCTGAGCTTCTTTCTGAGTAGCAAGATAAATAATCCTGTCTTGAATCATAGCCTCTTCAATTGCCTGCACAGACTTGGTGCGGCCGACATCCAGGTGTATAACCATGTACGGAAAGACAAGTAAACCCCTTAAAGGCAACAGGGGAAGGACTTTAGTTTCCGATCTCAAAGCTGCACCTCCTTTTCTGTATTGTATTGTGATCAGTGTTTCTTAGGGCAGGAATTTACAGTTTCATTTTATCATAAATGTTAAAAACACTGCCATAGTAATAATTACCGCGAATAGTACAAACCCGGCCTCTGCCGGGTTATTAGGAGAAGTTGCGTATGGCGCACAAAGATTTACGCGATATTGGTTATTATACATAGTTTTTTCTTAGTTCTTATCCAAGCCGCCCCTATTTTGAAAGTGTCTGACCCGCGCCAAAACCCGTGGCGCTGAGTATATCAAGAGCAGCCGGCGCTTTTAATTCCCGTTTTCTCCCTTTAGGCTTTCTGATTAAAGCAGCCTGGAATACCTCCTCCAGCCTTTCAGCCGGAATTACTTTAACACCAGGCAGATTTTTGAAAAGGTCCTGGTAGTTTTCGGCCGGCACCACTACCTTCGAAGCGCCAGCCTGGCGCGCGGCCTCAACTTTTGCCACCACCCCGCCGATCGGCTTGACCAGGCCGCGGATAGATATTTCTCCGGTCATGGCGACCTTGTTGTCAACTGGAAAACCCGTGATCGCCGAATAAATCGCGGTCGCTATGGTTATACCCGCGGATGGGCCGTCGGCAGGAGCGCCGCCCGGGAAATTCACATGTATGTCAAAGTCACGGGGGTCAATTTCCATTGTCCGCCTGAGTACGGTCAAAACATTTTCCACCGAACTTCTGGCCATGCTTTTACGCCGCACGGTCCGGCCGCCGCCGCCGATTTCTTCCTCGTCAACCATGCCTGTTACCGTAAGCCTGCCCTGCCCGCACTCTGCCGGGATGGCGTTAGCTTCCACTTCTAATAATATTCCCAGGTTCGGACCATATACGGCAAGGCCGTTGACAACACCGACCTGCGGCCGGGCCGGGATTTTTTTCTCCGGCCTGGGAGTGTACTGACCGCTGTGGATAACCCACTCAATGTCAGCGGCGCGGATTTCTCCCCGGCCTTCCGTAATGGCAATACCGGCGGCAATCTGAATAATATTCACCGCCTCGCGCCCGTTGGTGGCATACTTTTTGACGACATCCAGCGCGCCAGCCTGGAGGGGGATGTCTATTTTATCAGCCGCGTTCCTGGCTATTTTCTCGATCTCGTCAGGCAGGAGCTGGCGGAAGTATATCTCCAGGCAGCGGGAGCGGATAGCGGGAGATATATGCTCAGCTTCCCTGGTTGTGGCCCCGACCATGCGGAAGTCTGCCGGCAGCCCGTTTTGGAAGATATCGTGGATGTGGCTCGGGATATTGTTGTCTTCCGAGCTGTAATAAGCGCTTTCCAGGATCACCTTGCGGTCTTCCATCACTTTGAGCAGCTTATTGAGCTGAATCGGATGAAGTTCCCCTATTTCGTCGATAAACAGCATCCCCCCGTGTGCCTTTGTCACTGCGCCCGCTTTGGGCTGGGGAATTCCTGCCATACCCATTGGCCCCGCTCCCTGGTAGATGGGGTCATGCACGGAGCCGATAAGCGGGTCGGCGATGCCGCGTTCATCAAAACGCGCTGTAGTGGCGTCTATTTCTATAAAACTGGCATCGTTTTGAAAAGGCGAGCATGAATTCTTTTTCGCCTCCTCCATCACCAGCCTGGCCGCGGCGGTTTTTCCCACACCGGGAGGCCCGTAGATGATCACGTGCTGCGGGTTGGGACCGCAGAGGGCTGCCCGCAGGGATTTCAAACCTTCCATCTGCCCAATAATTTCATCAAAGCTGGCCGGGCGTGTTTTTTCAGAAAGCGGTTCGGTCAGCGATATTGAGCGCATCCTCTGAAGCTTCTCAATCTCTTTTCTGGATTCTTTTTCAACCGCGTTCTTATTCCCGTTCTGGGCCTTTAGCAAATTCCAAAAATAAAGGCCTATGATTACCGCGAAAAAAACCTGGATAAATGTCAGAAAACTTCCTATGCCGGAGGGAAACCCTTCCATTTACTAGTCCTCCTTAAAGATGGTTCTACCTTTTAGTATTGCTAAATTTTTCACATTCTAACCTTACCCGCCTTAAAAAGACCAATATGTACAAAAAGAACAATTCCATGCTTTAAATGAAAACAAAATATGTACTATAGTTCTAATATAATGACTGATACTATAACTTTGGTCATAGTCAGCATCTTTACATTGTACTTATGGCATAGACAATCCTGGCAAATATAGATATAATTATTACAAAATGCTTATGCGCTTATTGAAAAGACTTATTAGGGGGTGTCGAAAAACATATTTTTTTGGTAGAGTGTGTTTTGGTCTTTTTGTTACATTTTTAGGGGGGAGTAGAGAAAATGGCTAACAACGTTTATGAAATTAAAGAATCCAGCATTGCCGATCCCGGGCCGCTTGGCCTGGCCTGTTTTGCCCTGACCACGTTTGTGTTGAGCGTGAAAAACGCCGCTCTGGTTCCAGGAGAAGCATTAAGCATGATTATCGCTTGCGCCCTGTTTTATGGCGGAACTGCCCAAATCCTGGCCGGCATGTGGGAATTCAAGAAAAACAACGTGTTTGGAGCAACCGCTTTTACATCCTACGGCGCGTTTTGGGTCTCCTGGGGCTTTTTTGAAATAGGAGCCCTTTTAAAGTGGTTCGTGGTACCTCCACAAGCTGCTTTGTTATTCCTGATCGCATGGACTATTTTCACTTTTTATATGTGGATTGGCAGTTTCGGCACTAATAAGGCACTGGTAGTCGTATTTACCTTGTTACTTGTTACATTTATTTTGCTTGACCTCGGCAACCACGTAGCGGCCGGTTATTGCGGGATCGTTACCGCCCTCGCCGCCTGGTACACATCCGCCGCCGGAATATACAACACCGTTTTCGGGCGGGTTGTCCTGCCGGTAGGCCCCTGCAAAAAGTAAATTATCACGTAAAAAATCCTGACCGGATCCGGTCAGGATTTTTTTATTGGTTTGATGGACTGAGAGGAATACCCGAATCTCACGGCCCACGTCTCACTTCTCACGACTCATTTACGCTGTTTCTTCTTTTTTCTTCTTGCGGTCCATGGCAATTATATGCGGAGGTTCTTTTTTCTTTATTGTTTCGCCTGTTACCGTGCACTTGGCGATATCCTCGCGGGACGGGATGTCATACATAACGTCAAGCATGACTTCTTCCAAAATTGACCTTAAACCCCTGGCGCCTGTGTTCCGCTTCAAGGCCTCTTCCGAGACCGCTTTCAGGGCGTCCTGGGAAAACTCCAGGGTAACGCCGTCCAGTTCAAACAGCTTCTCGTACTGTTTGACCAGCGCGTTTCTCGGTTCGGTGAGAATGCGGACCAGGGCGTCCTCATCCAGTGCATCCAGAGTTACAATTATCGGCAGCCTGCCTACAAACTCCGGAATGAGTCCGTATTTGAGAAGGTCCTCAGGCAGAATCTTACTCAGTATTTCACCAATCTTTTGCTCTTTTCTGGCTTTTATTTCCGCCCCGAAACCCATCGCCTTTTTGCCGATGCGGTTTAATATAATCTTTTCAATTCCATCGAAAGCACCGCCGCAAATAAAAAGCACGTTCGTGGTATCAAGCTGGATAAATTCCTGGTGGGGATGTTTGCGCCCGCCCTGCGGCGGCACACTGGCTACTGTGCCCTCCAGGATTTTTAAAAGAGCCTGCTGGACTCCTTCACCCGAGACATCCCTGGTGATGGATGGGTTTTCTGACTTGCGGGCTATTTTATCGATCTCGTCAATGTATACTATGCCTTTTTCAGCTTTCTCCACATCGTAATCAGCCGCCTGGATTAGTTTGAGCAGGATGTTTTCCACATCCTCTCCCACGTAACCAGCCTCGGTCAGAGAGGTGGCGTCCGCAATGGCGAATGGCACGTTCAAAAGGCGGGCCAGAGTCTGGGCCAAAAGTGTTTTACCGCTGCCGGTGGGACCCAGCATGACTATGTTGCTCTTTTGCAGTTCAACGTCGTCGATCTTGCCGCCGAGATTTATCCTTTTATAGTGGTTGTATACGGCAACGGACAGGGATTTTTTAGCGCTCTCCTGGCCGATAACGTACTGGTCAAGGATCTCTTTAATTTCCTTGGGCTTTGGTATGTCACCAACATCCAAGCCCAGGTCCTCGCTGAGCTCTTCTTCAATAATTTCGTTGCAAAGCTCGATGCATTCATCGCAGATGTACACACCGGGGCCCGCAACCAGTTTCTTCACCTGGTCCTGAAGCTTGCCACAGAAGGAACACTTCAACTGCCCTTTGTCGCTAAACATATTTCCACCTCTTTTACCTTTGCTTCCTGACATTATAGACCTCGTCTATGAGGCCGTAATCTTTAGCCTCCTGGGCTGACATGAAATAGTCGCGCTCAGTGTCCAGGGCAATCTTTTCAAGAGGCTGACCGGAATGCCTGGACAGAATATCATTTAAAGTCCCTCTCATGCGCAGAATTTCCTTGGCGTGGATCTCGATATCAGTCGCCTGGCCCTGCACTCCTCCCATAGGCTGGTGGATTAAGATCCGGGAATAAGGCAGTGAAAAACGTTTTCCTTTTGTCCCGGCGGCTAAAAGCAGCGATGCCATGCTGGCGGCCTGACCGATGCAGATAGTGGCAACAGGGGGGCGGACATGCTGCATGGTATCGTAAATAGCCATTCCGGCGGTCACCACCCCACCGGGAGAATTAATATAAAACTGAATATCTTTTTCAGGGTCCTCCGCCTCAAGAAAAAGCATCTGGGCAATAATCAAATTTGCCACTGTATCTTCTATCGGCCCGCCAAGAAAAATAATGCGGTCTTTTAAAAGCCTGGAATAAATATCGTATGAGCGTTCGCCGCGGTTGGTCTGTTCAACTACAATCGGTACAAGGTTCATTTTAAATTCTCCTTATTAAAATTTTTCAAAAGACCTTCTTAATATTATTCCGCTGCCGGTTCGTTGGTGTCCCCTGCTTCGGGTTCACCGGTGTTCTCGGCTTCAGGTTCGCCGGCTTGCTTGGTTTCAGGCTCATCGGCGCCCTCGATGATTTTTGCGTTATCCGCGAGAAACTGCAGGGTTTTTTCTCTGACAATCTGGTCTGTGAGGAAATTTACCTGTCCCTTATTGTCCAGTATTTTTTGCAGCTCTTCCTCGCCTGTATTGTAATACCTGGCTATTTTGGCGGCTTCTTCTTTAATTTCCTCTTCAGTGGCTTCAATGTTTTCAGCCTTGGCTATGGCTTCCATTATTAAGTTCATCTTGGCCGCCCACACAGCATCCGGCTGCATCTGCCCTCTCAATTCTTCTATAGTGGTGTTCGCATACTGAAGGTAGTTCTCCATGGTCATACCCTGGCTGGTGACGCGGCCTTCCAGGTTGCGGATCATGTCATTCAGCTGGCTTTCAACCATGGGCGCGGGCACTTCAAGATCAGTGCCGTCTACAATTTTGCTGACAACTTCCTGCCTGAGCTGGAACTTTGCCCTTTCCTCGGCAGCCTCTTTTAATTTATTCGATATGTCAGTCCTTAATTCCTCCAGAGTATCGAACTCACTGACGTCCTTGGCAAACTCGTCGTCCAACTCGGCCAGTTCCTTCCGTTTAATGCCCCTCACGGATACTGTGAAAACAGCGTCTTTTCCGGCCAACTCCGCCGCCTGGTAGTCGGTGGGAAAGGTAACGTTGATGTCTCTCGTCTCATCGATTGAAACGCCTATTAATTGATCTTCAAAACCTTCAATAAAAGAACCGGATCCTATTTCAAGGGAGTAGTCCGCGCCTTCCCCGCCTTTAAAAGGCTCCCCGTCTACCCTGCCGAGAAAGTCTATAACGGCGATATCACCTTTTTTGACTATTCCCTCTTCCAGAGTCAGCAGTTGGGCGTGCCGCTGTTGAAGACGTTCCATGGCCTTGTCAACTTCTTCCTCCGGAACCTCGGTTAACGGTTTTTTAGCTTCCACTTCCTTATACTGGCCAAGTACGACTTCCGGCTTAACCAGGACCGTAGCTTTGAATACCACGGGTTTGCCTTCCTCGGCCTGCACAACATCAACTTTAGGCTGATCGACCGGCTCAATGCCGGTTTCCGCGACAGCCTTGTAATAAGCTTCAGGCACTACCGATTCCATAGCCTCTTCCAGAATGACTTCTTTACCGACATACCGCTCAAATATCTGTCTTGGCGTCTTACCCTTGCGAAAACCCGGGACGTTATACCTTTGCACAAGCCTGCGGTAAGCTATGTCAATGGCCCGGTCAAACTGTTCTGCCTCCACCTCTATTTCCAATTGAACAGTGTTCTTTTCTATTCTTTCGGCGTTGGCTTTCATTTATGCTCCCCCTTAAATTGTGTCATTATATAAGGTATTTATTAATAAATAGGACAACCAATCTCCATATTAACAATAAACACCAGATCACAGTATTAATATTGTAACCAATTTTAAATTTTTATTCTAGTAGGGAAGGGATATAATTCCTCCGAAGTAAAACTAAAATCGCACGACTAAAAAAGCCCTGGCTCTTTTAAACCTGATTTATTACATGTGGGCTTGAATGTTTTTTATACTAATGCTTTTTCTAACCCTACGTTCAACGTATTATTAAATTATATCTGCAAGGATATCATTTATCAATAAAAAAAACCAAAATCAGATGATTTATTTCCTCTTTATATGATATATTCACCCTGGTATCCAGCCCGGCTGCACTAAAGTCCCTCCCTTTGCAAGGCCTTTTAAGTGCACGCATTTTCCTTGACAACACTCTGATAATTTGCTAACATATCTTGTGCGGGTAATCAGGTATTCTCAACGTATGTGTCCCGCTGACATGGTGGGTGTAGCTCAGTAGGCTAGAGCACCAGATTGTGGCTCTGGGGGTCGTGGGTTCAAGTCCCATCATCCACCCCATAAAAAGACGTGAGAAGTGAGAATTGAGACGTTAGAAATCAGGGGTTTTCTTAAGGGTCCAAAAGACCCGGGAAGATTACTAAAACATCACACGTCCCATGACACACGACCCACTACTCATACTGGGGCGTCGCCAAGTGGTAAGGCACCGGTCTTTGGAACCGGCATTTCGTTGGTTCGAATCCAGCCGCCCCAGCCATGTATATAAGATTGGAAGTTGGAGGTTAGTTGTTGGATAATAGCAATCCGGCAAACCGGATTCCAAGTATCCAACGCCTGATATTTAATTTCCAATCTCAGTTTATGGGCCATTAGCTCAGTCGGTAGAGCACCTGACTTTTAATCAGGGTGTCGCTGGTTCGAGTCCAGCATGGCTCACCAAATTTGGGGTTGGAGCTGTTTAAGTTCCAACCCATTTTAAAAAGCGGGCGTGGCGGAACGGCAGACGCGCTGGACTTAGGATCCAGTGGGGTAATTCCCGTGAAGGTTCAAGTCCTTTCGCCCGCACCAAGTCAATATTCTCAAGGATTCGGATTGATGTCCGGATTAAGTGAGTCTAAATTAGACATATCGGATTCCTCCTTTGTACTACTCGGTCTGCGAGTGGCAAAGGAGGATTTTGTTTTTGTATAATTGGATAAATCATAGAACATTATTAATAAGAGACTATCTTAATACTGGAGGAAATAATAATGATGAAAATTTTTAAGAAATTGTTGCCCTTCCAAACTACCGAAGCAGAGAAGCCAATACACGCAGGAGAAGTATATTACTTGTGGGAAGGGCTTTCATCTGCCTACAAGTTAATCGGAATACTGGAGCTAAACCTTATGAACACCGAAGATGCTCAATTGCAAACATATTTAAAGGGACTGACCACCGCAACATTCGCTCTGCACATTAAGAAATTGGAGGATATTCTTAAAAATGAGGGCTTTACCGTTCCTCCAAGACCCTCCTCCAAAACCTTGCAGGGAGGGCCGGGAACCGGACAGGAGGTGCAGTTGACAGATAAGGAAGTAATCAGAAACATCGTTGGTTTTGGACAAGTCTATATTATGTTTTATACCCGTGCTATAATGGCCTGCACCAGGGAATCGGTCCGAGATGTTTTTCTTGATTTGATGAATGATTACATAAGAGTTTATAAATTTTTACTCGACTTTGGGAAAAAAAGAAATCATTTCGTTCCGCCTCCACCGGCTACTGCCAAAAAAGACAGTTTGAATATGAATGAGGTGGGAATTCTTTGGGAGGAACTGACCTCAAGGTATCTGAGCCAGGTAAACATGGAAATTTACCTGGCCAGTACAAAAGATAAGGACCTTATTAATTTGATCACATGGGGACTGAATGAGATCGTAATACCGCAAATGGAGCAGTTGGAAGCTGTTCTTAAGAATGAGGGTATTACCATTCCACCCCGGCCTCCTTTAAGGCAATATCAATACTCACCGGGACAGGTCAACAAAATCAGGACAAGTGATGAAGAATTACTGGGTATATTGACTGTGGCTTTCCAGGCGGCCATCGCACTGCACACGCGGGCGTTAACAATAGCCTACCGGGATGACCTGATAGAACTCTGTGAAAAATTGCTGTTCAATGAGCTAAAAGGGTTCGAAAAATTAATGGCCCTGGCTAAAGCAAGGCAGGTCTTGTCAAACCCGCCGGTAGTAAGTTCGCTTCGGATATAGCCAAGTTAAAACCCCGGGACATGTTACCAGGGTAAAAATGTACCGGGGTTCACTCCAATTTAAATTATATTGTATTTATCGCTGAGTAAATACTTTATTCTAATTTATTCGGGAGTTGCTATGGCTGCGACAAAACTTCGGCTACTTGAAACTGCTCTGAATCTCCTCAATCCAGAATTCCCGGTCGGGCTCATATTCCGTACACTCTTTTCTGCCGCACTTCAGTTCCAACCCGCACGAAAAATCACTCGGCAGTACCTCAATTGAGCCAATAAGCTTAACGCATGGTATATTATTTTCCATGCAGGCTCGAAAATCTTTTTTATTTTTAACCAGCAAAATGTATCCCTCTCTCCTGTAAATATCTTTACCCTTGCTTCTAATTCAAATATATCACTTTCGAACCAGTTTTTTAAGCTTTTTTAAAAAATTAAATCGCCGGACCGAAAAAATTATGACTATAAAGGGTTATGCAATTTAAGGCAGCAAAGCTGCCTCAGGTCGCATGTTAGCCATAACTTGCTTCTTATTTTATAAATATTCGTCCCTCATTCTTGGGCTTCAAGGGCTGCCAGGGCTTCTTTCAGCTTCTTATAAGTACCCTCGAGGGACTCGGATATTACCCTGACGTCCCCGAACACAGGCATAAAATTGGTGTCCCCGACCCACCGGGGGACCACATGGATATGAAAATGTCCCGGGATGCCGGCTCCGGCAGCCCTGCCCATGTTAATCCCCACGTTAAAACCCTGCGGGTTGTAAGAGCGGAGTACCCTGACCATCTTCCGCGTCATTTGAAACAGCTCTGTCATTTCCTCAACGGCCAGTTCCTCAATATCACCCACATGCCGCTTGGGTATGACCAGGAGGTGCCCGTTGTTATAAGGATAAAGGTTCAATATGACAAATGTCTTATCTCCCCTCAGCAGGATCAGGTTTTTTTCGTCCTCAGCCGACTGGACTTTTTCACAAAAAACACACTTATCACCGCCGTGGTCACCGCCAATATAGACCATGCGCCAGGGCGCCCAGATCTGTTCCATATCTCAAACCTCCAGACAGCAGATATTCTCCCTTGAAAAATATATTTTAATTACGACTTTCGACATTATTGCTGATTACTCCTTTTGAAATAAATTATTAGAAATTTTATTATACCGGGCATTGTTTTATGGACCTGTTTCACGAGTGCATAGTTCCATTTCAACAGGATACAATATGCTTTAATGCTGTATCGCTGGGTGGTGTGCCATGAATATCCTGAAAAACCTACATAAAATGATCTCCTACCAGGAAAACCTGGACCGTGAAGGTTTTATCCTGAAGGAAACCAAAGACGATAAAGAAGCCGGCCCGGATAAAAGCGGCAGGCCTGCTAATCCGGATAATAGCGGAAAGTCCGGTGATCCGGATAATGGCGGCAAACCCCCGGATAAAGACAGACCCCAGTCAAAAAGAATATGTTTCAAAAAACCTCGCCGCCCGTCGGAGATGCACAAAAGCGAACCATCCCTTAAACAGGATTCCGTCAGTTCCTCCCTTGATCAAAACATGGAAGCCATCAACAGGCTGTACGGCCTGCCCAAAAACAAGGACATTGTGCTCAGGGATTTTTACCTGGGAACAAGCCCGTCACTTAAAGGCATGGCCGTCTTTATTGACGGCTTGACCGACAAGACTTTGCAGGACCTGCTTTTCCAGGCCCTGATGCTCTTTGCCGACCGGCCGGCGCCGGACGACAGGGGAAAACTGGCGGAACTTGTAAAGGAAGCGCTCCTTCCCGGCAACCAGGTAAAAGTGATTGACGGCCTCAAGGACGTCTTATCCGCGGTTAACACGGGGGACACGGTCCTGTTTCTGGAAGGGTGCGCCCGGGCAGTGCTGGTGGAGACCAAGGGCTGGGAGCACCGCGGCGTGGAAAGGCCTGTTGCCGAGCAGATCATCCTGGGGCCGCAGGAAGCCTTCACTGAAACCCTCCGGGCCAATACGGCACTGCTTAGGAAGATTATTAAAAATGAAAATTTGACCACCGAATTCGTGGTTGTCGGCGAGCGGAGCCAGACAAACGTGGCCTTCATGTACCTGCGCGACCTGGCCAACCCAGACCTTGTTAAAGAGGTTAAGAGGCGGATCAAGAGCATCAAGACAGATTACGTACTGGACAGCGGCGTTATAGAACAATTCATCGAAGACAACCCCTATAGCTTAAACCCGACCATCCTGGCCACCGAGCGCCCTGACCGGGTGGCTTCAAAAGTAGCCGAGGGCAGGGTAGCCATAATAGTTGATGGCAGCCCCTTCGTCCTGGTGGTGCCGACGTCCATGTACGAGCAGCTGCATACCGGGGAAGAGCTGTATAACCGCTGGCAGTACGGCAGCTTTATCCGGTGGCTGCGCGCTCTGGCCTTTCTCCTGTCGTTTTTGCTGCCCGGTTTTTACCTTGCTGTTGTACTGTACCACCAGGAGATGATCCCGACCGAGCTGCTGCTGGCCATCGCCGGGAACCGCGAAAGAGTCCCCTTCCCTTCTATTGTCGAAGTCCTCCTGATGGAGTTCTCTTTTGAGCTGATCCGGGAGGCCGGCCTGCGCATACCTGGCGTGATGGGGTCGACCATAGGCATCGTGGGAGCCCTGATTTTGGGACAGGCCGCGGTGCAGGCTAACATAGTCAGCCCGATCCTGGTAATCCTCGTCGCCGTCACCGGCCTGGCTTCCTTTGCCATCCCCTACTATTCCCTGGCTTTTACCATGAGGATCTACCGGTTTTTCTATATCTTCCTCGGCACGACACTGGGTTTTTTCGGGATCTCCATGGGCCTTTTAGCGCAGGTTATTGTAACTGCCAACCTCAAGTCCTTTGGTTCGCCCTACCTGGCGCCGGCCGGGCCAAAGACCTCGGACTGGGCCGATGTCGTGACCGTGGCACCTGTATTTTTCCACGAGAAGCGGCCGGACTACATTAACCCGCAGGAGACAACCCGCCAGCCGAAAGTGTCCAGGGGCTGGATTAAAAAGAACGCGGATGAAAAAGCTGGTGACAAAAATGATTAAAGAGGGCAAATTTGGCCTGTCGGAAGCAATTATTCTTTTAATCTTATCCAACATCGCTAGGATATTCCTGCCCTATCCCAGGCTCCTGGCCGAGCTGGGCGGTCCGGCCGCCTGGATGACACCGCTCGGCGGGCTGGCCGTCGCCCTGGCCGGGGTTTATTTGATGACGGCTGTGCTGAAAAAAAGCCCGGATAAAACTATTATCGAGATCAGCGAGGACGCTTTTGGCCCCGTCGTGGGAATTGCTGTTAACCTTGTAGTAATTTCTTTTTTCTTATCTGTCAGCATGCTTTTCACCAGGGAGTTCAGCGAAGCGCTGATTCTTTCCACCCTTCCCTATACGCCGATCAGCGTAATTACAACAACCTACCTGAGTGTAGGGATACTAGGAGCTTACCTGGGCATAGAAGCGATGGCCCGGGCGGCCAGGCTTACCGCCCCCTATATTTTCGGCGGAATAGTTATCCTCTTAATTTCTTTGTCGCCGCAGTGGAGTCTAGATAACCTGTTTCCCTTTTTCGGCACCGGGCCTGTCCAGGTATTCGGCCAGGGCGCCTTCAGCACAGCCGCTCTTACCGAAATAATCCTTGCGGCGGTCCTGGTCCAGGCCATGGGCGGGCCTGATAATATCGGCAAAATCGGCTACCGTTCCATGCTGATCGCCTTCCTTTTATTAAGCGGGCTTCTGGCTGCCACGGTCCTTACTTTAGGCAGGGAATACACCACAGAGTCCACCCTGCCGTTCTACACCGTGACCAGAAATATTTTCCTCGGCCGGTTTTTTCAGCGGGTGGAGGCAGTATTCGTGATTATCTGGAGCATTATCGGAGGGTTGAAAATTGCCCTGACCCTTTACGGGGCGTCCGTTTCCCTGGCCAGGACCTTAAAGCTCCCTGACTACCGCCCCTTAATCTGGCCTTTAGGGCTGGTTATATTTATACTCAGCCTGCTGCCTCCCGACATGTCAACAGCGGTTAAGCTGGATGCAGACTTCCTGAGGCCTTTATCCCTGGTCCCGAACTATTTGCTGCCTCTGCTGATCATCGCCGCATACTGGCTGAGAAGGAGGGTCGGCCGTGCGGACGGTTAGGATTTGCGCACTCTTTATAACAATTCTGGCCTCTTTGACCCTGGCCGGCTGCTGGGGGAGCAGGGAGTCCGACGAAATTGCTTACGTCCTGGCGGTGGGTCTCGACAAGGGAGAAAAGGACAGCCTGGTGGTGACCGTAGGCATAGCCAACCCCAGGACTCTCGCCGGGGGCGGCGGTGGCGGCGGAGGTGATTCTGAAAAAAACATTGTAGTATACAGCGTGGAGACATATGCCCCGCTGGCCATGTCGAACTTGCTCAACACGACTATCGACAGACCGCTGTCCCTGCTCCACGCCAAAGCATTCATATTTTCGGAAGAGCTCGCCAGGGAAGGAATAGGAAAATGGCTCCTTCCCCTGATCCGTAACCGTGAAGTCCGGGGCACATCCCAAATCTTTATCTCAAGGGGTAAAGCCAGAGAATTTATTGAAAATAACAATCCTTTTCTTACCTTAAGCCCGGCCAAACAATACGACCTGATCTACGAACTGTCCGATGAACACGGCCTGTATTCAAGCATCCAGTTGACCCAGTTTTATGATTATTTGAAGTCCGAATCAATAGAAACAACAGCCCCCCTGGTAGGCGTCCACCTGGGCGAGTTTGAATCGGCCAAGCCGGGAGCAGCAAAGGGCGGTGACATCGCCATGGGCAAATACGTGGCAGGCGAAGTGCCGGTTGCCGGAAGGAACAAGGCCCAGTTCATCGGGACCGCGGTTTTTCTCCATGACAAGATGCAGGGCACTCTAAACGGCCAGGAGACCAGGTACTACCTTATGATCAGGGGCCTTTTCGGCAGCGGCCTTATCAGCATGGCGGACCCCCTTTCAGAAGAACCGGCTTTTGTCGGATTTCGGGTGCAGCAGGCACGCGGCCCCGAGTACAAGGTAAATATCGACGAGGACGGCAAGGTCAGCATCGATGTCGATATTTTTCTGGAGCCGGAGGTAACGGCCTATACCGGCGTAAATACTCTTGTAAGAGCTGATCTGAAACCCATTTATGAAGAAGCCTTCTCAAAATACATCGAGCAGGGCTGCAACACCTTGATTAAGCGCACCCAGGAGGAGTTCAGGTCGGATATCTTCGGCTTCGGCCAACACTTAAAACACCGTTTCTGGACCGTCCAGGCATGGGAAGAATTTAACTGGCTTCACCGTTACCAGGATGCCGATATAAACGTAACCGTCCACAGCCATATCAGAAGGTCGGGGCTTATTATGAAAATAATACCTTGGGAGACGGAGTGATCATATTGTTGAAATTGCTGATTTTCCTCCCCCCGCTTGTCGTTACCTATTACACCTACACCTACGGCCGCTGGGCTCTGGAAAAGGGAAACAAACGCGGCGGGATCGGGGTCTTCATCCTGGCTGCTTTTGTCATGGTTATATCTGTTTACGCAGTCTTTTTCCGGCCGCCTTACTAAACATTAAGACCAAAAGACCGCCCTCCGATGAAACAGGGGGACGGCCTTTTGGTTTCACTCCTGTATTAATTTTTACTTTTCGCCGGGTTCGCCCGTTACCCAGACAGGTGAAGCTGCGAGGTACCTGTGGAAGAACCACTCCCCAACCGCCAAAAGAGCCAGCGCCAGGACCCAGCCGGTGGCGTCGAGGGTTATAAACCTCAAACGTATTAAGATGCGGGCCCCTGGCTCTGCTTGCTTTTTTCATTTATAATCTGGTAAAAGTTCATGACGTTGCTGTGAAAGCCGTCCATACCGTCTTTAATATTTTTTACTGTCATCTGAGCTGCCTGGGCCACCGACTGTAAATTTTCCAGGTACTTATCTGATTCAGGTATGATTGCCATTGAGAAAATCAAAGGATAAAGAAGGCGTATCATCTTATTTACCACCCCTCCTACGGTGAATACTCTAATTTTCCTTTTTTTATAGGTTATGTTTCATAACCGGCAAAGGTAACCAGACCCAAAAATTTAAGTGCGATGGGCGCCTGATAAAATAGATAAAAATAAGAACAAAAATTAGAGAACCCCGCATATTATAGATCAGGGTATTAAATTACCCATATCATAGCCGCTTATTAAAGCGGAAATAACCCGGCCAGGCCGGGTTATTTATTTCTCTGACATCCAGTGCTTAACAACATTGCTGATTTCATCCTGACCGGATTCTTTAACAGACTCCAGTTTTTTGTCCGCGATAAACCGGCTCCTGATTTTACTGACCAATTCAGGATTTTCTTTTTCCAGCCTTTTTATCAGTTCCTGTACTTTTTGGGCTTCCCTGTCTTTATCTGCGCCGCTCACTGTTTTATTAACCTTAACGCTGCTCTTAGAAGAAAATAGCAGCCACAGGACCAGGACGCCGAGCAATATAAGAATTACCAGTGCCGCCATAGCCGTGGTCAATGTAGTCCCACGCCCGCGTTGGAAATCCTGTTTCTGCCTTTTAATTTCACAAAATCATCGACCAATTTTGGGTCGAACTGTTTGCCCGCACATTTTTTAAGCTCGTTCAGCGCGTCTTCACTGGACAGTGCCTTGCGATAGGGGCGGTCGCTGGTCATAGCGTCAAATGCGTCGGCGACAGCCAGGATCCGGCACTCCAGCGGTATCTCTTCCCCTTTCAGCCCCATCGGATAGCCCTCGCCGTTCCACCACTCATGGTGTTTCAGTATAAGTTCCGCAATCGGGCCCAGGTCAGGCGGCGACATGGCTATAATGTAGCCAATTTCGCAGTGCCGTTTCATTTCAGCGTATTCTTCGTTGGAAAGGGGACCTGGCTTGAAGAGGATATTGTCCGGGATGCCCACCTTGCCGATATCGTGAAACTGCGCCAGCAAGCGCAGGTCAGCGTGTTTCCTCTCCGGCACGGAGATGGACTTGGCCAGGTCTATGACCAGGTCCTGCATCCGGTCAGCATGACCTTCAGTAATAAAGTCCCTGGCCCCAAGGGCCTTTTTCAGGGTCTGGACTATGGCGCTGCGGGCGCTCTGGCTGCGGTGCAGCTTTTCCCTGTACATGTTGTTGTCAGCCTCTTTAAAAAGGTCTGCCGGGCTTAGCCCGTCGTGGCTTGTGGCAAAACCCAGGGATATGCTGAGGGGCAGTTTTGAATTCTCCTCGTTATACGAGGCGACGGATTCACGTATTTTATTACAGGTTTTTTTAACGATGGCCTCTGTGCTGTTCGGGATCAGCAGGGCAAACTCATCACCCCCGGTGCGGGCCACCACGTCCCCTTCACGGTAAGAGTTCTTGATCACTTCCGCCACCGCTACCAGGAGTGAATCGCCGATATCGTGACCCAGGGTGTCGTTAATAAACTTAAGCCCGTCCACGTCGCAGACGATGATGGTTACCGGGCTGTAACGCGGCGCTGACAGCCGCTGCATCTGCTCTTCAAAAAAGGCCCGGTTGTACAGGCCGGTAAGGTTGTCATGGAAACTTAGATACTTCAGCCTTTCCTCTGTCCGGTTGCGGATGATGATCTCACGCAGCAGCTCGCTGTTCATGGACTTAAATTCCTGGTTCCGCTGTTTTGATAAACGGTTAAACCACAGGACAAACGATAAGCAAAACAATGCTACCAGCAGAATGCTGGCAGTGTGGGTGACCCACCCGGAGAGGTTGGGGAAAAAAGTTTCTTTTAAAAATTCGTAGAGTGCAAAAAAGGCAACAATACCTATAACGATCGGCAGAGCCCTGGTTAAACTAAAATTATTATCCTCTAAAAATGTTCCTGAGGCGTATTTCTGGGCGGCTTCAACCTCGTTTGGTATTTTTGCCATTTTACTCAATAACCCCCATATTGATTCGTGGGTTAAGTTTTTTCCTTACAGGCAGCTTTTAATTCCCCCGCTTCTCAGATTAAATTGCAAGTGCGGGTGACCGAACTGACACTTATGATCAGGATACGACAGTACAACCAGTTCTTTTATAGAACCGCGTTTTGACGCGTCTGAATTTATGGCTCTGATAGCGTTGATGGTTTTAATATTGCAGCCGCGGTACAGATCCCTTACAAATTCCGTGTTCGAGTTGCTCAGCATCACGTAACAACCCCTTTCCTGAAGGGCGCTGAATACTTCCCTTAAACGCCTGTGATCGGCAAAGCCGAAGGCGCCGGATGTGTAGCCTGTGAAATTCGAAGTCGGCGACAGGGGGACATAAGGCGGGTCAAAATATACGAAGTCACCGGCCCTGGCGTTTTTCATGACAATCTCAAAATCACCGGCGTACAGCTCGGCCTGCTGAAAGGTGCGGCTCGCGTTTCGCAGTGCTTCCTCATTAACTATGACCGGGTCGGTGTAATCGCCGAAAGACACGTTGAACTGGCCTTTGCTGTTTACCCTGTAAAGCCCGTTGAAGCAGGTTTTATTCAGGTAAAGGGTACGGGACGCCCTTTGTATATCGTCCAGTTCCGCCGTGTCTTGAGATCTTATATTATAATAATATTTTTGATCATATATATGTTTTTTTGATATAGTAATAAGCCTTTCCACATCGTCTCTGATCACTCTATATAAATTAATTATTTCTTCGATCGAATCAGATAAGTATGCTTTTGCATTTTTGTTCCTGATTTCCTCAAACAAATAAAAAAATACCGCGCCGCCACCCATAAAAGGCTCGTGGTAATTAAAATACTCACGAGGAAAGTATTTGGATAGCTGGTTAAGTATTTTTGTTTTCCCGCCAGCCCATTTGACTACGGGTTTTACAGGGAATTTAATCACAATACAAACACCCTATATTAATATATTCCATATGCATTCGGTTTACAAACTTCAAAAATGATCATACTCGATCATTTTTGATCAATTTAACTTAAATAGAGTGATCATCTCCTTCGCTCTTGATCTAGATCGGCATTAAGATCATTATTACCATTTTTTATAATTATTGCTGTCGGGAGTAAAAATAATCTTATAAATACTATGCAAAAAACTATATTTGCAACAAAAAAAAGAAAAAACCTCATACTAAAAGTATGGGGTTTTCAAATGAGGTCGATTTATTTTTTTAGAATGTTTGCCTGGACAAGAGAAACAAGACCTACTAATTTATCGGCCAGATCCTTTAATGTCCTTTCATCCAGATAACCGTCATGCTGTCCTTTTACAGTTGTTTTTTGCACGTCCAACCAGAGAATTATCCTTAATAATTCATCAATGGCCCGGCTTTTTCTCATATTCGGATACCCTCTTAAACCATGCCTAATAATAACTGATGCTATTTTACAATAATTATGTCAATGCAAAAAACCACTTTGGTATAAATCGCAGCTATACTATTTGATACCTTATTAAATTCCGGTCAGATCAACCCTCTCTATTAAGTGTGGGTGATCGTACCCGACAGAATTCACAGCGGGCGAAACAGGGTATGCCGCCAGTTCTCCGCTATAAGGCTGTAATAGCTTTTTCAACTCGAGAGTGTCATCTTGCTCCAGCCATGCCTGGAACTGCCGGCCATCATCCAATATCACCGGCATCCTCTCGTGTATTTCCCGGACAGACTCATTCGCGCCAGTCGTTATAATACTGCAGGAATTGATACTATTGCCCTCCGGCGCCCTCCACTGCGCCCATATCCCGGCAAACGCAAAAACAGACCTGTCCGGCCGGCTGATATACATCGGCTGTTTTTTGCCGCTGCTCTTCTTCCATTCATAAAAACCGTCCGCCGGGATCAGGCAGCGGCGGTGCCTGAATGAAGTTCTAAAAGCAGGCTTTTCATCTATGGTCTCCGCACGCGCGTTGATCAAACGGTTCCCAATTTTCACATCTTTGGACCAGTGTGGTACCAGGCCCCATTTCATATATGAGATCACCCTGCCGCCGGCGCCCTGTGTAACTACCGGGATGTTTTGTCCCGGGGCGATATTGAAGCGCGGCACATAATCAAAAATATTATCAGTCAGATGAAAAACCGTGTTGAGCTTTTTGCTGTCAACATATAAAGTGAAGCGCCCGCACATTTATCTGCCCCTCCCTGTTACGGTTAAACAGCCACGGGTGTCATTAGCCCGTCCGGATCAACCAAAAATATTTGTTTGCCTGGTAAATGTATAATTGCCCTTAAAGAAACCTGTTTAACGTCATTCTTTAATGAAATCTGTTTTTCCTTCATTTTATTTAACCGGCAGCTGTGTCCGCCGTCAAAATTTTTGTCAACAGGCTGCCCGCAACTTTTTTCGAGCTCAATGTTAACCATTTTAGTATTTCTGGAATATTTTATTGTAAAATGAAAGGAGGGTTTTACTTGGCTGATTATGTAGCTGAGCAAGCCGGTGCTTGGGGCAACAACTGGGCTTTTATCCTGTTTCTGATCTTGATCCTGCTTATCTTAGGTTTTGGCTTTTTCATGATCGGGGGCTGCGGCGTTTAATTTCACCCCCAGATATAACCTCTCCTGGCCAAATCACCCGCACGGGTGATTTGGTTTATTATTGACGGAAAAAAACGCCACAATCCCTTGTGGCGTTTTTGGCTGCTGTTAACAAAGTCTCATGGTGTTGAAACCTTGACTCACGTCTCACGTCCCATACTGCAGGCTGAGACCATAAGTTTATGGAATGCATAATGCTGTAAACTTGGGGAAAACAGATCCCCGTTTTCCTCATAATTAACAGCAAAACAGCCTCCCTGGTAATCGCCGGAAATACCCATCGATTCACACGCTCTACGAAGGCGGGAGCAGCCCGCCAATTGAAACCTGTTCTCAAGGTGGGTTAAGCCGTAATTGACATCGCCCAGTTTATCCGGCGGCCGGGTCTTGTTTATGGCCATAATCTTTGAGCATGAAGTTATATCCCCGTTTACGTTTACGGCAATATTATTGCGGCCGGCGTGGCATCCATAGAAGCAGGAATATTTATCAACCTCGTCAAACTCCGCAATCCTCAGGTCACCGCGGGGCTTTTCTCTGTACCAGCGGTACAGCCTGCCGTATTGCCTTGCAAAAGTATTCATGTCATCTTCGGCCCACCTTACGCCGGTGGCGGGGCTGATCAGGAACTGGTTGACGCCCAGGTCGTAAAGTCCCAAAACACTATCAAAGAAAGTGGGGGCGTTTTCCGGCATCACTGTCATTTTGACGCCAACCCACTGCTGCGACTTTTTGAGTATTTCCACACTCTTCAAAACTTTTGCAAACGTCCCGCGGCCTTTTGCATCTACCCGGAACCTGTTGTGTTCTTCTTCCAACCCATCAATGCTCAGCAGGACCATGATTTTATGCCGTGAAAAATAACCGGCCATTTCCTCGTTAATTAAAACACCATTGCTGGTCATGTGGAATTCTACCAATTTGCCGGAAGCCTTGGCCTTTTCCTCCGCGTATTCAGTTACTTTTTGCACAGACGGAAAATTCAAAGTCGGTTCGCCGCCGAAATGAAGGATATTGACCACAGGCTCACCTGCAGAATAATCAAATAATAAATCTACAGCTTTCCTGGCAGTGTCAAATTTAATCTTATGGCGGCCGCGCATATTTTTTTCAAAACAGTAGGCGCACGCAAGGTTGCATCCTTCCGTATGGACGATCTCAAGTTTGGTGACAGGAGGGAAAAACGCGGCGTTTAAATTTTTTGTAACCTGGTAGATAAGCCTCCGGGTATCATCTGGAGAAAAGCCAAAGTTAATCTTAACCAGGCGTTTCAGCAGGGTGAGATCAGGCGCTTCCGACATCAGTATTGAATGTATTTCTCCGATCACATCTTTGTCGCAAACTTCCTTACAGCTATTCATAATCCCACCCCGTTGTTCTGACCATACCGTAAGCGGTGGCTGCTAATCCCTGAGAGGGCCGACCTGGGGCGTTAACCCGACGCCAAAACGTATTGAGCAATCGAAAACATCTTTACAGCTGTGATTGTAATCAGACGGACATTTGTACTCGCCGCAGCCGAATTTTGAGCCGGTGCAGTGATATGCTACATTAGCCGATATTTTTTCATCTTCCAGTGCCCTTGACATTGAGGGGCCGGTCACCAATTCGTGAATTTTCTGGGTTAAAAATTCCACAACCTTTTGCAATTCCTCTGTTGCGACTTCCGCGATTTGTTTTTTCAGTTCTTCCATGTTCTGCGACATGATTTTCTCACCTTTCAATTAAGAGTTGTATAGTGATAAAATATTCCGGAACAGGAAGATATGTTACCAGCATATGCCATATAATGCTCCCCGCCCGATATGCGCACGGGATTCTTCCATTGCCATGGAGCCGGGGGCTGTGATATATGTATTAAATAGCGAGAAATATTTTGTGATGAGGAAAAAGCACATGATTATTGACGCCCACACCCATATTTACCCCGACCGCGTGGCGGAAAAAGCGGTCAGCACCATTCTCGGAAACACCAAAGGTAAGGTGGACGCCCATACCGACGGTACTTTTGATAATTTACTTTCTTCCATGGAGACAGCCGGTGTCGACCTGTCCATCGTGCTGACTGTGGCCACCACGCGGGAACAGGGCTGCGGTATTTTAAGGTGGCTGAGGCAGATGGTCGACCGCACTCCGCGCATGATCTACTTCGGCTCGGTCCACCCCTATGATCCCAACAATAAAAGCGTTATCCACGAAATGATAGAAATGGGGATACAGGGTCTCAAATTCCACCCCGCCTACCAGGGTTTCCCGGCTGATTCAAGAGAAGCTTATAAAGTCTTTGAAGAGGCTTTGAAAAATGATTTAATCCTGTATTTTCATTCGGGCTTCGACCTCAGCATGCCTGATACGGACTACGCTTCCATTGAGCGGTTTGTCAACGTGCTGAGAGACTTTGCCGGCGACGGCGTGAAAATTATAATGGCCCACGCGGGCGGAGACGGCGAGTGGGAAAAAATTTTGGATTTATACGGGGATAAAAAGTGTTATTACGACACGTCATTCGTGCTGGAAAAAATGGTGCTGGACGAGAACGCAAAAGAACTGTACAGGCAGAATGAAGATTACTTTATCTTCGGCTCAGACAGCCCCTGGCGAGACCAGAAAAAATATGTCGACTTTCTCAGTAACTCCGATCTCTTCAGCCAGGAACAAAAGGACAAACTCTTTTATAAAAACATTTTAAAACTAATTAAAATTTAGTTAGGTTGTGGATTAGTAAGCGAGAGGCGGGAGGATGCCCAGTTCGAATAAACTTCTGGTATGCCTCTATTTTTTTGCCCGTATGGAAGCAGTTTTTCAGCGGCATAACTACCATGCAACGGGGAACGCTATTTCATGAAGCTTGTCTTTTAATATCCAATTAACATGGAGTATGAGGCAATGTCCAGAGAGTATAAAATTATATTAATTACCTATGTTATGCTGGTTATTCTGCTTTTTTGGCTGGTACCGGCAGACAAGATACGTGACGCCATTGTAATATTACTCTTTAAACAGTTTCTAACATGGTTTTTCGGGCTAATAACTGTTGAATTGAATTTGATACAGTACCCTGTGCGCCAATTCAGCAAAGCCACCAGGACCAGTTTCACCTTTGAGTATTTCGCCTACCCGGTCATTTGCGTCTTCTTTAACCTGTATTATCCCTTTGGAGAAAGCGTAACAACGCAAGTAATATATTATTTTTTCTACACCACTGGAATTACCGTTTTTGAAGTGTTGCTGGAAAAACACACCAACCTGATTATATATTTAAAATGGAAGTGGTACTGGACATGGGTTACGATTTTCATTACCTTTATAATGTCTAACCTCTTTTACCGGTGGTTCTTCCGTTTAGGCTAACGCCTATAAAAAAACCCGCCATTTAAGCGGGGGGTTGGCTGCGAAAAACTCCTTTGTTATTCCGTAATTTTTCGGGTTATATTAGTCCAACCTCTTTATTTTGACTTTGAACTCTATTACTTCACCGTCTTCAAATTCGCCATCTTTATCATTGTCTATTTCTTCCTCATCCTCATCTTTTTCTTCTTCATCTTTTTCTTCTTCGTCGTCTTCTTCGTCCTCATCTTCATCCACGTCTGCCCACAATGCGAGCATTATCGAAAGGACCGAGCATTCCTCTATATATTTATCCCACCAGGCGCATTGTTCTTTTTTGCAATCTGCTTTAATGACAGGGCAAAATTTAGTTCCCTCCATAATTAAGACCTCCTTTTTTGGTTAAATTATACATTGCAAAATGAACTTTAGCCAGTTAATTAATAGCTGCAAAATCAGCACCACCCCAAAATGGGGTGGTTTGAACCAGCCCTATAAGGGCTTATTACAGGCCAGCGCCTAAAAGACGCTGGCTTAAACTTCGTTCAAGCCATGTGCACTGATTACTTGGCAGAACC
>NZ_JBMGJC010000003.1:0-273110 GCF_048984525.1 Pelotomaculum propionicicum | reverse complement strand
CGTGTGATTCAGGGCATTCCTCTTTAGTCTTTTGGACTTTCAAGGCCTGTCATCCATCCTCACGTCTCACGTCTCATTTCTCACGTCTCGTTTTTACATCCATCCACTGTTTAGTTTTCAAAGACCTATTATATAAGCCGTTTGGGGCTGATATAATCTTTTTTTTCGCCGGCGCCTTTTTGGCGGCGACAATAACTATCTTATCTTTTTCTAGCGCTCCGGTCAACCGGTAATTTGTGGTTCCGTTACCTGCTAGATATGACAACAACGTTTATTAAGTTACCATACCGGGTCATCTTTTGTCAAGCACCCTGGCGCAAAATATTACAAGTTTTAATTTTCTTTATATTCTGTGTTAACAGCCTGGAATATTATTCACCATTTTCCGCAAAAGAAAAATAAACTTTTTATTTTAACAAACCGCTGCTCAAAATGCCGCCCGGCACACTGACAAAGGTACTTGGTACATTGCCGACAATTATACTGTCAACCAGGGGCACCTGCATCCCGACCACAGCTTCGCCTCCCTTGGAAGGGATGACTACCCGGACATTGGTGTCAAAATTTAAATAGATCGAATGGCGCGTTTGGTTTATCCCGGCAGTTTCAAATTTATCAACCACGTTAACCCTGACTGACCCGACAGGCAAAATGATGTAATTAATCTTGGGCCCAAGGTTGGCGAAAAAGGGAATTCCCAGGATCTGCCCTGCAGGTATGCCGAATGACTGCCACCTCAAATCCTCCAGGGCTTTCTGTACCGCCAGGGTGGTGTCGGAAGCAAACTTATTCACCCTCACTGTATTAGCCTGCATCAGCACGATATGCCCGTCGCTGTCTTTGTGAATTAGTATAAAGTCCTGGTATTGAATATTTTCGTCTGCCACCTCTTGCTGTAAGGCTTTATTTGCCGCCTCAGTAGCAATTTGCACTGCCCTGGTTTCGGCGATATTGAAAAAGGTGTCCCTCAGGGCCAGGTCAGCCATCAATACAGCACCGATTACTATTATATTTATGAAAGCGATACTAAAAACAGTTTTTCTTTTTCGCCTTCTTTTGAACAAATCTGTCACCTCCTTTAATAACCCAGGCAGTTTTGATATACCCCCGTAAAACATACCCGTTTATAATTTATGTCACGGCTTGAAAAATGATAGCAACCCAAACAAAAAAAGCGCCTGAGCGCTTGAGATTGCAGACAAAATCTCTATGGTATCGATTCGTTGGCCGTAAGTCGTGGGATTCTGGTATTCCCAATGGTCTTTTTAGGCTCTTAAGACATGTCAGTTATTCACACGTCTCTTTGGACCGTGCCGAGGGGGACCGTTCTTTTTAAGAGGATTTTTCTCTCGATCGTGTCATGAGGACAGTTCTGTTGACACGCTTTTATCTCAAGATTTAATATTGGAAATCGTGTCAACAAAACCGTCCCCAAGACACGCTCGGCGGACCGTCCCTGAACACGCTAACGCTTCAGCAATGGAGCAGCAGGTTTAACTCCTTGGGCTTCAAGTATTTTAATCATCCTTGTTATATAACTATTTTAAAAAATTTCCTTTTGCCCACCTGTATGATCATACCTGCGGATGGTTTTATATTAATGTTGGGGTCGTCAACTCTTATTCCGTCAACCTTTACCGCACCCTGCTGGATTAAACGCCTGGCCTCGCTGGTGCTGCTGACGCTGCCGGCGGCCACCATCAGCTTCGGCAGCCACACAGTGTCCAGCATGTCACCGGCAGGCTTGAATTCAGGGATTTCATCCGGCAGGTCTTTTTGCTGAAACATCCTTATAAACTCTTCTTCGGCAGCCCTGGCCTGTCCGCTGTCATGGTACTGTGTCACTATTTCCCTGGCCAGCCTCATCTTGACGTCTCTCGGGTGCAGGTCACCGCTTTTAAGGCCTTTATCAATAGAGCGAAGCTCTTCCAGAGACACTGCCGTGACCAGCTCAAAATACCTGACCATCATGTCGTCCGGCAGGGACATGGTTTTGCCGTACATCTCACGCGGCGGTTCGTCGATGCCGATATAGTTTCCGAGGCTCTTGCTCATCTTATGGACCCCGTCCAGACCTTCCAGTATGGGCATCGTAATGGCTATTTGTGGTTCATAGCCGTACTCTTTTTGCAGTGTGCGGCCCATTAAAAGGTTGAACTTTTGATCCGTGCCGCCTATCTCAACATCAGCCTTCAGCTCAACTGAATCATATCCCTGCATCAGCGGGTAGAACAACTCGTGGATGCTGATTGGAAGGCCTTCTTTGTAGCGCTTGGCGAAATCATCACGTTCCATTATCCTGGCTAAAGTGTACTTGGCGGCGAGTTCAATTACCTGGGTAAAATTCAGCGGGGCCAGCCACTGGCTGTTAAATACCACTCTGGTTTTTGCACGATCCAGGATTTTAAAAATCTGCCTCTCGTAAGTCCTGGCATTTTCCAGCACCTGTTCTTCTGTAAGCTGTTTTCGCGTTTCCGACTTGCCGGTGGGATCGCCAATCCTTGCAGTGAAGTCGCCGAGGATCAGTATGACCTGGTGTCCAAGGTCCTGGAACTGTCTCAGTTTTTGCAGAACTACCGTATGGCCGAGGTGGATGTCCGGAGCGGTAGGGTCAAGCCCGAGCTTGATCGTGAGCGGCCGGCCTTCCTTAATAGAAGACTTTAGCTTGTCCGTCAACTCCGCCTCCGGAATAATTTCAATTGTGCCCCTTTTTATAATCTCCAATTGCTTATCTAAATCGACCAAAACAATACTCCTTTCGCAAAAAAGCCCGTCTGTAAAAATCTCATTAATTATACCAGTATTTTACCTGCTAAATCAACAGCCATCAGCCCAGGAAGCCATTTTTGGCCAGTTCTCTGTTTGAAAACGGGCGGATAATATTATATAATACAACAGTGTATATGAATATATATTTCTAATTTTTAACGGGGGTATCAGAGTGAACAACCTGAAGGCTTGGCTTTTAATGGGCTTTCTCTCAGTATTGCTCGTGCTGATCGGAAACGCTATAGGCGGCAGTTCTGGCGCTATGCTGTTCTTCATCATTGCCCTGTTTATGAACCTCATCAGCTATTATTTCAGCGATTCGATAGCAATTAAAATGACACGCTCCTACCCGGTTTCAGAAAATGAAGCACCAGAACTTTACGAAATTGTCAGGCGCCTTTCCCAGCAGGCGCGCATTCCCATGCCGCGCATCTTTATCACGCCGTCAGATCAGCCAAACGCATTCGCCACCGGGCGGGGTCCTTCACACTCTGCCGTGGCGGTGACTGAGGGGATTATGCGACTACTGAACCGCACTGAACTGGAAGGAGTGCTGGCACACGAGCTGGCACACGTTAAAAACCGGGACGTGCTGATCGGGACTATAGCAGCCGCCCTGGCCGGGGCTATTACAATGATAGCCAATATGCTTCAGTGGGGTTTGATGTTCGGCGGTTTAAGCGGTGACGATGAAGAAGGCGGCGGCATCATAGGGCTTGCCGGCACACTGCTGATGATAATATTAGCCCCTATCGCGGCCATGCTGGTCCAGATGGCAATATCACGCTCAAGAGAATTTGAGGCCGACGCGGACGGGGCCCGTATTGCAGGACGTGCGGAAGGCCTGTCCGGCGCCCTGTTAAAGATGGAACGGGGAGCGCAACAGATCCCAATGCAAGTCAATCCGGCGACTTCCCACCTGTTTATTGTGAATCCTCTTTCCGGCCAATCACTGGCACGGCTTTTCAGCACCCACCCGCCCATAGAGGAAAGGGTCAGGCGGCTTGAAGAAATGAGAATTTAGATAATAATCCCGGGGCTATCCCCCGGGATTAATTAATTTAGCACAGGCAATAATTAAAACAATCTGACAGGATTAACAGGATTTAAATCGATTAACTGGATTAAATAAGATTTTCACCTTACATAAGGGCAAAAGATTATTAAAATTAATTAATAATTTATATTTCTTTGGAAATCCTGTAAATCCTAATAATCCTGTAAATCCTGTCAATTTGTTTACACTTGTTTTTTCTCTATCCAGCTGACAAAGAGCGATATTATATTCATTACGTCAAGAAAGGCGCCCGTATAAAGGATCTCCCTGCCGCCGTTCCTCCGCACGCCCGGGACAAGGCTGAGCGCTTCCGCATATCCGGGCCAGGTCACTCCCAGCCGCATCTCCACAGGCTCAGCGACACAAAACGGTTTGAAATCACCCTTTAGTCCCCTGCAGGCGGCAATTCTTGCCGCTTCGGTTATCTTTGCCGCGGATATGACAGGATGAATATTAAGCGCTGCGGTGCTGCCTACAGCTTCCTTTACTACCACCGTCTCCAGGCCTGGCAGAAAGGAATTAATCTCATCCACAAAAGCACGGTCTCCCGAGGCCATTCCTACAGGGACTCCGAAATGCCCGGCGCAGGCGGCGCTTATATAGGACTCTCCAGCATCGACGCCGTTTAATATCAAGTCCGTTATCCACATATTCATGGTATGGGGTAAAACCGCACCAGATGTTCCGCCCCGGGCATGAAAGCCTATTAGAAAAACAAGGTCGCATTCCTGCACGGTGTCCATCCACATCAACCTTCTTTTTGTTCCGCTTATCAATGACGCATTCCCCGCCAGTTTGCCGTGATAAATATTTTGCTTTCTCATATGGATATCCGAAACCACTATATCTGTGGCACCCCCGGCCAGCGCTCCCTCTATAGCCGCGTTAACCTCAGCGGTCATCTCCTCCCTGCGCAGGTCGTTTTCCGGCTGCTTTTCGGGCCAGTCCACGTAACCACAGGTACCCTCTATGTCGGCGGCAATAAAAACTTTGAACATAAAAAATCCCCCCCATAAAGGAATATATTTTTTGTTTTTGAAAAAATACGCATCTATAAATATCAATAAATGCCCTAAAGCCAGTTTTTATTTTTGCTGGGGTATTTATTAATAATGGAAGGGAATTAGGTCTGCTATGCTTCAGAGAAAAAAAAACCCGTGGCGGCTTATGCCTCCACGGGTTTTAAATGCTTTATTTAAGCTACGAGATTTTGACTCCGTTAAATGACAGCTTCAGGCCGGCTGCCGCCATCTTGCGGCGGACAAAGGCCAGGTTGTCCTGCAGCGGAATTTCCTTCGGGCAGAGGTCGGCGCAAGCCATGAGGCCTACGCAGCCAAACGCTCCGTCTTCGTTGCCGACCACGTCAAAGTACTCGGCATCCGAGCGCTCATCCCGCGGGTCAATAAGGAAGCGGTACACCCTGTTGATCCCTGTAGCACCCAGGAAGTCTTCACGGATGTTGGCAGTTACGCAGGCAGCTACACAGCAGCCGCACTCAATGCACTGCTCAGGATCGTAAATCGCCTCAGCAGTTTTGTTATCCAGCCTGATTTCAAGAGCGTTGAAATCAAACTTCTTGTTGGTGTGGACCCAGGCTTCTGTCCTCACCTGTAAATCCCTGTACCAGGTGCCTGTATCGACCGCAAGGTCACCGATCAGTTTAAATACCGGCAGCGGCATCACTGTAAACTTGCTCGGCAGCAACCTGGTCATGGTCTTGCATGCCAGCCTGGGCCTGCCGTTGATCAGCATGGCGCAGGAGCCGCAGATTGCCGCCCGGCAGACGAAGTCAAACATTAATGTGGGGTCAAGCTTTTCGCGAATATCATTAAGCGCCACAAATAAGGTCATACCTTCGTATTCTTCAATTTGATAATCCTGCATCCTGGGCTTGTCACCGGGGATGTTAGGGTTATAGCGAAAACAAGATATAGTTAACTGGCGTCCCATACTCTTCTTCACCCTCCTCCTTATACTACGTTATTTTCCCTTGGGTCCCGCGCTCGCTTCGCCGTATCCGCGGTCGCCCGGAGGCAGTATCGGACATGGTACAGGCTCATAGTCAAGCGTGGGCAGGTCGGCCCCTTCTTTCCAGTAAGCCAGTGTACGCTTGAGCCAGTTCACGTCGTCCCGCTTCGGATAGTCTTCCCGGAAGTGGCTGCCGCGGCTCTCGGTACGCATTAACGCGCCATATGCAACACAGAGCGCTGTGCGGACCTGTCCCGGCATCTTGATCGCAAGGGCCAGTTCCGGATTGGCGCCCTGGCCGGAGGAACGGAGGCCGATCTTCAGTGAACGCCTGTAAAGTTCTTGCAGCTTCGCCACGCCCTGCTCCAGGGCTTTACCAGTCCGGAAAATGTGGACATGGTCCATCATGGCTGTCCCCATAGCGGCTCTGATATCGTACACGTTTTCCCTGCCGTTTTTGCCGGAAATGAGGTTTTTAATCTTTTCTTCTTCTATCTTGACGAAGTCTTCAACCAGTTTCATGTTGAAGTTGCGAGTCTCGCCAAGTGTGTACTTGGCGACTTGCTTGCCGCAAATATAGCCGGCGGTGACAGTCTCAGCCAGCGAGTTGCCGCCAAGGCGGTTGAATCCGTGCAGGTCCCAGCAGGCCGCTTCGCCCATGGCAAACAGCCCTTTGAGTCCGTACGCGGCGCCGTCCTTGTTGGTGCGGATGCCGCCCATGGTGTAGTGCTGGGTCGGGATAACCGGCACCAGTTCCTTGGCCGGGTCAATTCCGTTGAAGTTGGTGGCGATAGTGGCGATCTCACGCAAGTTTTTCCAGACCCACTGGCGGCCCAGGTGGCGGATGTCCAGCCACAGGTGCTGCTGGGTGGAATATTTGCTGTCTACGCCGTAGCCGGCCCGGATATGCTGGACCATGCG
The DNA here is from genome assembly GCF_048984525.1 of Pelotomaculum propionicicum. Taxonomy (GTDB): domain Bacteria; phylum Bacillota; class Desulfotomaculia; order Desulfotomaculales; family Pelotomaculaceae; genus Syntrophopropionicum; species Syntrophopropionicum propionicicum_A. The sequence continues at coordinate 266,395 of NZ_JBMGJC010000003.1, read as the reverse complement.
GCGGGAAACAACGTCACGGGAGGCAAGTTCCTTCTTCTTGGGCTCGTAGTCGGGCATAAACCTGTGCATGTTCTTGTCCAGCAGGTAGCCGCCGTCACCACGGGCGCCCTCAGTCATCAGGATATATACCGGGGGCATCCCAGTCGGGTGGAACTGAATCGCTTCCATGTTGCCGAGGGGTACGAGGCCGGTGTTGAGGGCGATAGCCCCCCCGGTTCCTTCGCAGATGACGGCGTTGGTAGAAGCAGCGTAAATACGTCCCGCGCCGCCGGTGCCGATAATGGTTGATTTAGCCAGGTAAACATTCAGTTCGCCGTTACGCAGGTCCCTGGCCACGCAGCCATAGCATGTTTCTCCGTCGTGAATAAGAGAAATAGCTTCCATCCTGTCATGTACGGGGATCCCCAACTTGCAGACCACGGTGTCCACCACAAACACTACTGTATGGCCAGTGCCGTCTGAAGTATAGCAACAGCGCCACTTGGCCGTGCCGCCGAAGTCACGGGCGGTGATTAAACCTTCCTTTTCCTTGGGGTCTTCGGTTTCAATGCCGCTGGCGTATTTCTTTTTGCCGGCGGTAACCCGGTTCCAGGGCACGCCCCAGTAATCGAGCTGTCTAATCATCGAAGGAACAGTTTCACAGAACATCTTGGCGACTTCCTGGTCGCAGCCCCAGTCCGAACCCTTCACAGTATCTGCAAAGTGGGTCTCAGGGTTGTCGCCTTTGCCCATCGCGATGTTCCCAAGGGAAGCCTGCATACCGCCCTGGGCAGCAGTACTGTGGGAACGGCGCGGTGGTACCAAGCTTAGGATAATAACACTTAAGCCGGCTTGGGCAGCCTCAATAGCTGAACGGTTGGCAGCCAAGCCAGCGCCGATAACTAAAACATCACATACATGGGTATTTTTTGCGCTCAATGTATGGCACCTCCAATCGCCGGATTAGCAGCTATCTTAGTAAAGGTATATAAGGAAATAAAACCAAGAGCAACGATTATTACGGTGATACCTTTAAGAACATAACCCATGGTGTGGCGCTCCCACCAGCCCCACTTGACCAGGATGCGATAGAGGCCGAAACCGCCGTGATATTCTCCTGCAATCAGGAATACCACGTAAAATAGAATATAGAATGGGAAAGCAAAGCCGCCCCAGGTAATATCTGCAGGGCCGCTGGAAGCTACACGCGCGGCGCTTGTTGCCGCCCTGAGCGGCCATGCGCCTAATATTGTCCACAGGTGTATGCTGGCCATAATGCCTACCATCAGCGCGGTGACAACCTGACCAACCCATACCCAAGTGTCAAAGTGACCCATCAATTTTGCCATCCGGTAGGTTATCCTCAAATCGCGAAGGCGGAGCGGCGCCCTGCGCCCTGCAAGGAATATGTGGATAACAATAATCAGGATGGTCGCGGGTATACCAAGCTGTGCGAGGTAATATTTATCCAGGCCTTCAGATAAGGTATCAAATAGAGCTGGACTAACAATAATGGTGGATACAAAAAGCATGTGCATCCATAAGAAACCTATAAGTATTACTCCACTGATTGACTGAGCGAGGTCGACATACAGGTCAGTCTTGCCGTATGACCTGTTTAAAGTCACCTGCAAATTCTTCGCTAGTTCCATATTATTCTCCTTTCCCTAAGGGACTTTTAAAGACCTAAAACCCCCTTACACCGGGCCAATGAAATGCAACAACACTCTTCTCAATAAAACTAAACAACACACTTTTTAATAAAACTAAACTCTAAACCAAACACTCAACTCTACCAACACGACATGCGCAAAAACCTAAACTTCCACTTTCCCTCCTTTCGGCAAGGCCGGTGTCCTTCCTGTTTTAAATGTAATGTTCCGGGCTTACCAAAAAATAAGCTATCTCCTCAAGATAGCAGTTAAATAGTTTTTACTTTCACATCCCCTCCTTCAAAAAAAATAAGTAAAACAGATCTTATCTTTAATGCAAAAGAGATAATAAACCAGAGAGCTTACTGCAAGCAGCGCTTATTACCCCCCAGGCTATTATTAATATCATAAGGAAAACTTATAAGTATATACCTTGTTTGTAGATTTTCGACGTTGCTTCGGAAAATCCTTTTTTAAGTAATAATTTAAAACAAGTTTTTATAAAAAATTTTCTTGTTAATCAAATTAAAATGTTTGAAAAAAATCCTATTTACTGGCTTTTTCCAATAATATAATTTACTGACATGCCTATGGAATTATTACAACTTATGTGATATATTAATAATTTGATATTGGATACAATGTATTCAAAATTACTTCATCAATCGATAAGGAGTGTTAAAAAAGTGATATTTACATGCGAAACCTGTGGAAAAGAAGTTACCGTGGAGGAAGGAACACTGTCCTGGGTGGACGAGGGTAAATCCCTGCGAGATTTCAGAATAACCCACAAAACCGACCAAAACCACACATGCGATCCCCGTCATGTGGGATATATTCACCTCTGGATAGTGACGGGAGTGACTGGATTCACAAAATTTGTCGGGGTGCTGGCAGATTACTGGGAAAAGGGTTATAGCCTTGATGACCCCAGGGGACTGAAAAAAGCAATAGACCAAATAGGGGTCGCCATCTGGGAAAAGTCCAGGAAAGAACCTTCGTAAACTGATCAAATAATACTGCAAAATTAATTTTCCTGTTGAAACCGCACAAAAAAGGTCGTGCCTGTTTTTCCGGTTTCTACTTTTATTTTGGCCCGGTGCCTTGCCGCTATGCTGTAACAAACAGCCAGCCCGAGGCCTGTGCCCTTATCTTTGGTGGTAAAAAAAGGGGTGCCCAATTTTTCAATTATATCGTCTGCTATACCGTTTCCCTGGTCCTTGACTGCCAGTATGATTTCGCCGTTATCAGCGTAAGTGCTGATTGACAGCTCGCCGCCCGTGGGCATCGCCTCGAAACCATTCCGCACAAGGTTCAAAACGAGCTGGCGAATTTCTTTTTCATCAACCAGGATATCCGGCACTTCAGCCAAATCAATATTTATGTTGACCTGGCTTACACTGGCGTCAGAGCTGATTAAAGGCTTGATCGCTTCTATAATGCTGTTAATATTATTCAATTTTAATTCTATAGCCTTGTCTTTGGCCAGTGAAAGGAATTCTGTAATTATGGTATTTGCCCGGTCCAGTTCATCTATCATCAGGCCGAAAAATTCCCTGTACTGCAGGCAGTTATCCTTTCCTGACAACAGCTGCAGAAAACCTCTCACAGTAGTCAGCGGGTTCCTTATTTCGTGACCGATCCCGGCCGCCATCTGTCCAATCAGGTTTAAACGGTCTAAACGGTACATTTCCTTTTCGAACTGCTTCCGCTCGCCTATATCACGAAAGTAAAAAGAAACACCTTCCTTCGAAGGGTTTACATCTACCTCAACCCATTTGTTACAGCCCGGGCAGTACATCTCAAAATTTTCGGATGCCTGGTTCAGGAAGGCCCGGTGAAAGTATTTATACAACGGCGAGTAAATAACCTCGGGAAATTCGTCCCAAATAGACTTCCCAAGAAGTTCTCCCTTCTTTCTTGACCAGAACTTCTCTGCTTCCGCGTTCAGATAAATGAACCGCCATCTTTTATCAATGATAAATAAGCCGTCTGTAATATTCTCCAGGACATAAGTGATTTTTTTATTTAATGTGCGGACATCCCTGTCTGACTGCCTGCGGTCAACAGCCCTCCTTTCCCCGGGCTGCTCTATCTCGTGCGCTAACTCCTGAAAAATGATGGCGTCAATTGTCAGCTGCTCAGCTTTTTCTATCAATCTTACCATTTTTATCCACCAATCAACAAATTTTTATTGGTGTTATTCGTTCAATAAGGGATCAAAAATTACCTTCAGATAATTTGTCGAATTTTAACATATTTAATATTTTTTTAAATATTCCGCTGCTTATATCAATACGACCATTTTAGTATTTAACCAAGCTGCTGGTAAGCAGAAAAGGAAAAGGCCGGATTAATCCGGCCCCAGGTTGCAGACAAAGTCTCCATGGTGTTGAATCCGCTTGGCTCCAGCCCTCCGATTGTTATGTATGTCAGTGCTGGCAAAGCGACTCCTCGTCGTACTCACAAAGAAAGTCCTCTAATATTCCCTTAACTTCACTATACAGATCGCTTTGGCCTTTAACGCTGACATCATGCAAACCGTTTGGGGTATTTAAAGATTTTACATCACAGTTATTTTTTTTAGAGTCCATTATGAGTATTAAATCCAAAACATCCTCTTTGGCCAGCGGCACATGCTGAAATTTATCATACAGTATTTTTAAAAATAAATTTTTTACATCAAAACAAGCTTTTTGCTTACCTTTGGTGTACATTACAATAACTTCGTCGTCTGTATACGAAGGCTCAAGATACTTGCCAATTTTATAATCCATAAATCTTATAATATTACTCAGGTCCTTATTGTCCATGTTATCCCTTCTTTTGCGCTGCCATAAGTATTTTATTTGCATTATTATATGTATGTTTTATCTTAATTGATACACGGTTTGGCAAAATATTGGAATTCTATAGCCATACTTAAATAGACAACAATAATGGCGGGTAATTGCTAAAAAAATAAATGGCTGTGTCCCTTTAAGGAACATGCCATTTTGGTTTTTGCCTTATGCCTGTGCCTATCCGCTTTATTTGCCGTCCAGCATCAGCCGGTTTTTATAATTCCAGGCCAGGACCGCTTCCGCAAATTTCACCATTTTACTGGTCATATTACCGCCAACGTTACCGTTGGCCCTGGAAGGCAACTCGCCCTTGTCGATATTTTCATAATCAGGCATGCCAAGCTCGGCGGCCATCTCGTTTCTAAACTCTTCCAAAGCAGGTGATACATATGGCTCCAGATCTTTTGGAATCATACCGGTAGATATATTTTTAATCAAATCGGGAGCGTCATTTGTTATTACAGTCAAATCCTTGATCAACTGGCAGCCTCCTTTACTAAAACATTTTATTTTTATTCTCTCAATCATGAAACATTATTATGTTAGCAATATTTATATCAACTGATAACAACAATCAAAACTGGGTACTTAATATGAAAAGATATGCTATTTTATTGATCTTTGCTGCTCTTGCGCTTACACTCCCTGCCGCATTTATAAAACTCCAGTCGCCCCAGGGCAAGTTTATCTTTATTAAACCCCTTTATAATGACGGTGCTCTGGCGGTTTACAGCCAACAAGGCCAGTACATTCTAGTAAATAAAAGGACAAATGAACAGCTTGCCGTGCCGGCCGGCGGCGACAGCGTACCGGCAGAGATAACGGCGATAAAAAACAAGCCGGCGGAGGAACTTCCCCTGTATGGTGTAAGCATTTTAAACGGCATTAAAATATTAAGCGGCAGGAGAATTTATATTGCGGACACTCAGCCCGAATTGACGCTCCTAGCCTCCTATCCGGCGCCTGAAGCAGGCGGCGACAGCATTATAGTAGATAAAAATACAAACACGCTTTATTTTTATAAAAGCAGTGAACTCTACAAAAGCTACCGGGTTGCCACCGGGAGGGAGTCCCATTTCACTCCTGTGGGCAATTTTATAATTATGAACAAAATTGGCGGTGAGGACCTGGATGAAGCTTTTGGAACCAGGTGGATGGGGCTTGGCGTACCCTTTGAAAATGACAAAAGGGCGGAAACTGACCACAGGGCTCCCAAAGGCTTGAAATACGGAATTCACGGCACGGACGAACCCGGCTCAATAGGAAGCCATGCCTCAGGGGGCTGTATCAGGATGAACAACCAGGACATCGGCGAGCTCCAACCGCTTGTTAAAGTAGGGACCAGGGTGGATATTGTGGAAGATATTCATAAAAAAACATAAAAGGCGGTTTTAATTGCCGCCTTCTATTATGCCCTACCACTGTAGATATAAATATTAATTTGCCCCAGCCTGTTTTTCAGCAAGCACGGCATCTATTAACCCGCGCGCCTCAACAACGGCCACAGCCAGCCCTTTAGCCCTGCCGCTCCCGTCTTTTTCTCCCTGCAGGCTGCCAAATATGACGCCAACAACCTGCCCGCTCATATTATACACCGGGCTGCCGCTGTTACCCGGGTAGATGGGGGCGTCAATACTGAAAATCTTACCCTGTCTGTCCCTAATTTTCAAATACTGCTCAACTTTTCCCTCGACCAGGATATTATTCAGCTCCAGCGGGTTTCCCACCACCCTGATTTTATCCCCCGGGGCCGGCAGCCTAGAAAAATCAACAGGCGCCACCGGAAGGTTTTCCGACTGCAGGGCGATTACCGCCAGGTCCGCTTCCGGCCGGCTGGACCAGCGGTCAGCCCGGCAGACCTTTCCGTCCGGGAACGTTATAGACATATTCAAAGCGTCCTCGATCACGTGGTGATTTGTTATTATCACCCCGCCGGGGTCAATATTAAAACCTGTTCCCAGCTTTTTCTCCACCGAGACAGTACCCTGCCGGCGTGTTATCACGTCAATTTTTACAACCGCCGCAGTGAGTTGGGGATCAACGTTTTTCTTTAGTTGAAACGAGTTTTTTACCAGGTCGCCCAGAGACAACCTGTCACCGGGGAACGCAGTCACAACAGCCAGGCCGAGGACGGCCAGGGCGGTCATAAAAGCCACCAGGCGTATCCACAGCGGGCGGCGGGCCGGTTTTTCCTCATATTCATCCTGCCCGTCGTCATAGTTTTGCGCCAATTCCGGAGAATCCGCTGCCTTAAGGTCTTCATCATTAAATCCACTATCATCCGGCGCTATAATAACATCACCACACTAATTTATCTTGAATAACGTACGATAGATATCCCCTTCTTCCAGGATATTGGTGTTTTTATTATATTAATATATCTTATCACATCTACAGTGTATCAGGTGCGGTATTCCAGGCTCTCATTGAAGATTTGGTCCGCAAAACAGGAAAATCCAATATATTTTTAAGAATTTTGGTTTGGATGTATAATAGGGGGAAAGATACCAATTGCAAGGTGGCTAGGTATGGACAAAAATATAAAACTATTCTGGACCCCGCGCATACTGGCAATCTTATATATTTTATTCCTGTCGCTTTTCGCGCTGGACGCATTCACTGGTGAGGGCCCGTTTTACCGGGAACTGCTCGGCTTTGTGTTTCACCTGCTGCCGTCGTTCATCCTGCTCATAACCCTGGCAGCCTCCTGGAAATATCCGGTGCATAGCGGCATAGCGTTTATTTTTTTCAGCCTGCTCTTCACCCTGAGCTTTAACACTTATGAAAACATCCTGACGCTTTTGATCATTTCCCTGCCCATAACGCTTATCGGCATTCTCCTCATTATTTCCCATATAAAAAGGAGCAAGCATCCGATATGAGTGAACGGAGCCAGGAAGAACCAACCTTAAAAAAAGATGAGGCCACAGGCAGCCCGCGGATTAAGAAAATTGGGCTCTTGTTGGTCATACTCTCTTGTGTTTTATACGCTGGCCTTATACTTGTGCCATTTACCCCTTATACGACTGGCACAAAAGCTGCGATTTCATCCGCGCTCGTTGTATCAGGGGAAGCTTCGTTCTGGCTGGGCGCCCTGATACTCGGGAAAGAGATAGTAACAAAGTACAGAAGTTATCTTAATCCCGTCAGGTGGTTTAAGAAGCGCGACAGCTAACCTTAAGCGTTTAGAGTGAGCCTTTGTTTTCAGCATTTTTTAAGGTTTTTGGCAGTCGTAAAACACTTGACACTTTTCCAAATAACTGCAATAATACTTCTTAAGACAAGTTTATTAACTGCAAGGGGAGTAGCCACCGGGCAGTCCGCCCGGGACAGAGATCGTCAGTACGGTTGTAAAAACCCGGTCTCTGAGACTTTTAATGTCATGGCAAGACCTTCGTATTTTCAAGGGAAAATGCGGAGGTCTTTTATTTTTGGGTACCCCGTGCAAGTTATAAACATGAGAAATAGTGTCCTAAATAAATGCGGGGTGATTGAGTGCAGCACTGGGCTGGTTAAGGTCAACTTTATAAATATGGGGAGGGTTAAAAATATGAACAATTTTAAAGTATGGTTGTTAATGGGTATACTTTCAGTAATCCTGGTCCTTATCGGCGGCGCGGTGGGAGGAAGCAACGGGGCAGCCCTGTTCTTCCTGATTTCACTGGGCATGAACTTTTTCAGCTACTATTACAGCGACAAGATTGCCATTAAGATGACCGGGTCCCGGCCGGTCTCAAAAGAAGAGGCCCCGGAGTTATATAACATTATAGAGAGGCTGACAGAAAGGGCAGGCCTGCCCATGCCCCGCCTCTATATCACTCCTTCACCGCAGCCAAATGCCTTTGCCACCGGAAGAAATCCTGAGCATTCAGCTGTGGCCGTTACCGAAGGGCTGCTAAAAATATTAGACCGCAGTGAGCTGGAAGGCGTGCTGTCCCATGAACTGGCCCACATAAAAAACCGGGACGTCCTGGTGGGTACCGTCGCCGCCGCGTTTGCCGGCGCGATTACAATGATCGCCAATATCATCCAGTGGGGGGCTATCTTAGGGATGGGACGAGATGACGAAGAAGGAGGCGGCAGCTTTCTGGGATCGATCCTGATGGCCTTTATTGCGCCGATCGCCGCCATGCTTATCCAAATGGCTATCTCCCGCTCGCGTGAATACCAGGCGGACGATACCGGGGCGCGCATTGCCGGCAGTCCGGGCGGGCTTTCCAACGCGCTCCAGAAACTGGAGTACGCCGCGGGGCGTATACCTATGCAGCTTAACCCGGCAGCGTCACACCTCTTCATCGTCAACCCGCTGTCCGGAGAATCCATAGCCAGGCTTTTCAGCACCCACCCACCTGTCAGCGAAAGGGTTAAACGGCTTGGCGAAATAAAGATTTAATCAGTAAACAAATCAATAACAAAAAAATAGAAAGAGGTGTCGTAGAATGAAAAACTGTCCGGTTTGTTCCACATTTATGGATGAGGTATCTAAAACGGGGATCCTGATTGATGTATGCCCGAAATGCAGGGGCGTCTGGCTTGACCGGGGCGAATTAGAGCTGCTGCTCGAGCGGATGAAAGAACATCAGCGGGAATATGACGAGTATTATGAAAGCTCCTATCACGGAGAGCCCAAGAGTGATCACTATGATAAGCATCATTATGATAAGCACAATTACAAGTATGGTCAACACAAGAAAAAGAACCTGTTTAAAACACTGTCAGACATTTTCGATTAATAGCAGGGCGGTACCCGGTACCTAAGTTATTGAGTTTTTTAGAAAAGGGCCGAGGCATTTTTGCCTCGGCCCTTTCCCACATTGCAAATTACATTTAATTAATGATCTACAATTAAATGGAAGCATGAACCACTGTTGACAATCATTGACTATTATGTTATTGTATTTACATATAGAGGGCATTTCGCTTCCCCGCGAGATGCCTCGTGTATTATATCGTGAATTACCATTTAATGTTTTATTGAGGGGTGGTACTTACGTCAAAAAAAATTACATTATCGAAACCTGTGTTTGAAAACTTATTACTGCACATGGTAAACCTGGAGCACGATAAAAACAAGCTGGTTGACGAATACTTTCCCGGGCAAACAAAAGAACGCAACAGGTTTAGGGACTTATTAGACAACTATATAGCTAAAATAGATATATTAATCACAAATAATTTATGTATAGGTGAGAATTCGGACAACTCCTTGCCATTTGTCGTCATCGGCAGCGACATCGAAGTCATCGACATGAAAACAAACGACGTTTTTAATTACCGGATGGTTACACCTTACAACAACAAGGAAGCCCACGACGTATCAATTTTTTCGCCGGTGGGAAAATCGATGCTGCTGAAAAAGGTGGGCGATGAAGTAACGATAAATACGCCGGGAGGCAAATTAAAGTATAAAATACAATCCATAAAGATGCCTTTAAGCCAGCCGTCGTAAATAATTTTAGTACGGCAACTCAGGTACATGGTACCTGAGTTAAATAATATACAGGCAGGTACGATGAGACCTGCTTTTTTTATTTATAAAGCCGTAATACTAAAACCGTCAAATAAACGCAACCTTAAATCAAATAATTTCATTGGCGTCTTCCCTCTTTTTATCATCCTGCTTAAGGATAATACCGGGCAATACCAATGCTGCCGTATCCTTACTGAATGAAACCAGATCACCCTTCTTCCCTTTAAGCAGCCAATTCGTGGTTATGTGCTCTAGCACTCCTAAAATCATATGACGGATAAGATAGGGACTGATGTCATTCCTGATTTCTCCTTGCTGCTGGCCTTCCTTAATTAGTATAAGTATCTCGGTAGTACCGTCACTGAGCCCACGGTAATGTTCTGTATTGAAGAAATTTTTATTAACCCTCAACTCCATAAGCAAAAGCTCAGTGTAAACGGGATTATTCTCAAAGTAATAGAGGTAGAACCAGATAAACTTCCGTATTTTCTCAGCAGAGCTGTAAAGGCCATCCAATTGCAGCCTGAGCTGTTCATTGAAATGTTCCGATGTCTTTTGGGGTATGCTGAAGTAAAGATCTTCTTTGTTATTAAAATATTCATAGACTGTGCCCACCGCAACGCCTGCCCGCTCTGCTATCTCAGAAATAGTGACATCTTTAAAATTTTTGTTGTCAAAAATCTCTAAAGCAGCTTTCATGATCAAGTCGCTTTTATTTATCTTGTTACGCATATAAACTACCCAATCTTTTTAATTTTTAACGTTCAGTGTCTTTTTCAGCCGGCTCCCGCTGATTACCCAGGATTACTCTGGCATCCAGCGCTGCCACCCGGTCTGAACAGGCCAGTATGGGGTTTAAATCTATTTCCGAGATGGCCGGGTTCGCCAGCATCAATTCAGATAAACCGGCAAGGCAATCAATCAGTAATTCTAAATTTAACGCTGCGGTACCCCTGGCCCCGGCGAATATTTTGCTTACTTTTGTTTCTTCTATCATTGTCTTTATTTCTTCCCTGCTCAAGGGTGGAATTCTTAAGGAAATGTCATCTAATATCTCCGTAAAGACTCCCCCCGCGCCAAAAGCCAACACCGGTCCAAATGTTGAATCCCTCTTACTTCCCAGCAGCAGCTCTATCCCCCCGGTCAGGTGCTCCTGGATAATCACCCCGTCCAGGCGGGCGACAGGTTGTTTTTGTTCTATTTCAGTGTGCATGGCCGTAAAGGCCTTTTCAAGCTCCCGGGCGTTTTGGATGTTGAGCCGCACCCCGCCCACATCCGATTTATGAACGATATCAGGACTCAAAATTTTCATGGTCACCGGGTAGCCGATCTGAGCGGCCAGAACTGAGGCCTCCTCAAGGTTCCGCGCCTGACCCCAGCGGGCGGTGGCAATGCCGTAGGCTTCCATTAATCTAAAAGCGTCGGCTTGAGACAGATTTCCTGTCTTGCCGGCAAGAATCCCGGCGGCCTCGCTTTGCCCCGGATGCGCAGGCAGTATTACCGGCCCGCGCTCTTTATTCTTGATCAGATGGTGATATTTATACAGCCCTGCGAGCGCCCTGGCGGCGCGGTCAACTGAAAAATAATACACTACCGTGTTGTCTTTTTCTAATTCTTCTTCATAGTAGCGGTAGTAATTGCCCCAGGAGGAAACGACCACTGGCTTTTCCGGGTACCTCCCGGCTATTTCCCTGATGATCCCGGTGATGTCCAAAAAGTCTTCTTCCGGAGCCAGGAATGATCCAGTCATGCATATTACCGCGTCTATCTCCGGGTCTTCCATATAGGCTTCCAGAGCTTGGCGGAAGCAATAATGGTAGCCGTGAAACATACTGGCCGGCCAAATATCCATCGGGTTAGCGCAATGCCCCCACTTGGGAAACAACCTATCGAGCCGCTCAATGGTAGCCTGGCTGAATTTGGCAATTTCCAGGCCGAAGCGGGTACAGGCATCCACAGCCCATACACCGGCGCCGCCGGAGATCGAAATCAATCCGATCCGGTTTCCCTTAATCCCGCTGAAAGTGCAGAACATTTTATTCAGGTCGCCGATTTCCTCAATGTCCACCGCCCTTAGCAAGCCACACTGCTTAAATGCGGCGTCAAACACCCGGTCCTCCCCGGCCAGGGAGCCTGTATGCGAACTCACCGCCAGTAAGCCGGCGGGGCTGACTCCCGTCTTATATATAATAACCGGTTTTAGCGCCACAGCGTCTCTGGCCGCCTCTATAAACCTGGTCCCGTCGCGCAGGCTCTCCATATGGATATTGATAACTTTCAGGCGGGGATCCCGTGCCAGGTAGCCAATCACATCGGTGACACTGATATCGGTGGTGTTTCCCGTATCGACGATGATTCCGATACCGGTACATAATTGAGAGGCGCCTAAGAAAAAAGTGCCGGTTTGGCAGGTTATCCCGATGGGTTTGACAGGGTTGACAAAATCCATGAACGAAGTGCAGAAATGATGATAGTTGTTTACAATACCGAGGGTGTTAGGCCCCAGCATACGGATATTGTTTTTAGCAGCCTGTTCAAATAGTTCCTGCTGCATTAATTTGCCCTGCTCATCTCCGTCAAGAAAGCCCTGGGCGATGATGATCACAACTGTGACCCCTTTGGCGGCGCAATGGCCGAAAAGCTCGACCACCGCGTCACGCGGCGCGCAAATTACCGCAAGGTCGGGTATTTCCGGTACGTCCAAAAGGGTGGTGTAGACACGCATGCCCAAGATTTCTCCCCCTTTTGGGTTGACCGGGTATATCCGCCCCTGGTAGCCCTGTTTAAGCAATACTTCCAGCGGGCTGTTGCTGCCCAGGCCAGTCCGGCTGGTCACTCCAACCAGCGCGACTGACGATGGTTCAGTTAACTTTTTGTAAACGCTTTCCGGCAGCATATGAAATCCTCCTTACTGTCAAAACTCATAAACTGAATAACGTTCAAAATTCAGAAGGTTTTTTTAAATGATTTGCATGATATGATTTATCGCACTTTATATATTCAATATTACAAGGTCTCATACAGAGTGAACTATATTCAGTTTTCATAGTATCACGGCTATAAAACGTTGGCAAGGCTCGAAATTTTTCGAAGCTCCAATACCATCAATGCCAAAAACATTTGCGTTTCATGGCTGGTGGACTACAGCTAAAAATGCAAATAAAAAACGGCCAATCCCTTTAACGGGAAGACCGTCATTTTCGCTTATGGAGGCGACACCCGGATTTGAACCGGGGAATGGAGGATTTGCAGTCCTCTGCCTTACCACTTGGCTATGTCGCCACATAAAATGGAGCGGAAGACGGGATTCGAACCCGCGACCCTCGCCTTGGCAAGGCGATGCTCTACCACTGAGCCACTTCCGCATATTGATATTGTACTATATTAAATTATTTTGTCAAGGACAGCGCTGACAGTTCGTGCGAACCGCGCCCTTTAAAACCTCGCGAAATATAGATTAGCACAACTGGGTGCACCCTGTCAACCTCGATTTACTGGCAGTATTATTTATTCCCCGCCTTACCAAATATGGATGTCTGAAACACACCCGTCCCTGTCATCTTTTAAATCGAAAAAACAATAGCCCCGTAGATACCCACTATTAGAGTGGCAATCCAACCCGCTTTGGGTTTTTTGGTTTTCACGGAAAAAAACAGTCCCGCCAGGGAGGCTATAATCACGATAATTGATATAATCAGACGCCAATCCATAAAAAACACTCCTCTCCAAACCTCAAAATATATTTCGATAAATGTTAACATATCCCTCTTTTCAAATATACAATACAATCTATCCTCTTTTTTTGATAATTCCAAAAAAAGGGTGCTGGTTTTGTTTGTCGAATAAACAAGAAAAAACTAGTTGGAGTGGTATTTACGTCCGGCTTCAATGACAGGCAGAAGTGGGTTGACATAGCAAAAGGGCTGGGCATTATCGCAGTAGCCGCGGGGCACTCCGGAAGCGGAGCCGCTTATTACCTGTACTGGTTTCACATGCCCCTTTTCTTTATCATCAGCGGTTATTTATTCAAACCTCTGAAAGACTGGCTTTCGGTTTTTAACTGGTCGCTCAGGCGCACCTGCCAGCTTCTTTTACCGTATATATCCTTCCTGGCAATTATAGTCGTTGTAGAATTTTACCTGGGCAACAGGGCCTTTGACTACAAGAAAATTGCCGACAGTTTCACTTTTAATCTATACCCCGGCGGGAGATTTATCGGCGGTTTCTATGTTACTTTCTGGTTTATAACATGCCTTTACATAACCCAGATTGTTTTTGCTGTCATCCACAAGACATTCAAGTCCAGCGGCGTTTGTTTGATGATAATAGGGGCTTTCTACCTGTTGGCTCACTATGAGTCAGCAATTGCTGAAACCAGGCAGATAATTGTCCCATGGGATATAGACGTGGCCATGCTGACACTTACCTATTATGCTTTTGGATTTTTTGCCAGGGATGTTATAAAGCGCTTAAATAATATATTGTCTGCGGCTTCAATAACCTTTACCGCGGTGCTGACATTTTTAAGCGTACTGGAGTTATTCAGTTACTCCATAAACGTTAAATACGGCACCTGCAGTAACCTGATATTAGATCTGATTGTGCCGGTCACCATATCAGTGGCGCTGTTTGCCGTAAGCCAAAAATGCTCCTCTTCTAGAGCGTCGGACATCCTGGTGACACTGGGCAAATATTCCCTGCCGATAATGTATCTGCACCTGCCTGTAAATATCATTCTGCATAATTATTATAATATTATCTTCGGGCCCTTCTATTTTGTTCTGATCGGGCTGGCTGTTCCAACAGTTCTGGGCATCTTATTCGAGCGTTTTTGGCTGACGAACCTGCTGCTGATGGGATGCTTGAGTCCGCTGCCTGTTCCTGAAAGGATTTTCAGCTGGCGGGAGAGCCGCGGCGCCCAGCCGGCTGCGATAAAAACAAAATAAGGCCAGAGACCTGGCCTCAGACACCATAGATACTTTGTCTGCATTTTTTATCAATCCCTGCGGCGCCTGACAGCTCCAAGGGCAAGGACGCAGGCTAACAACCACACGCCGCCGGCCGCAAACCCGGCGATAACATCGCTGGGGAAGTGGACTCCAAGGTATACCCGGCTGATCCCGATAGCCACAACCAAAACAAATGTTAATACCATCACATACCAGGAGGGTTTGCTGCTCCGCCTCAGGTTTATCCATATCAAATAGCCAAGCATCCCGTAGAAAGCTGTCGCAAT
Organism: Pelotomaculum propionicicum; assembly: GCF_048984525.1. GTDB lineage: Bacteria > Bacillota > Desulfotomaculia > Desulfotomaculales > Pelotomaculaceae > Syntrophopropionicum > Syntrophopropionicum propionicicum_A. Next base: position 251,215 of record NZ_JBMGJC010000003.1, on the reverse strand, counting down.
CATGGCGTGGCCGCTGGGGAAACTGTAACCCCCCGCCGAAACCAGGTGCTGAATATCCGGGCGGGTACGGTGAAAAGCTTCCTTTAGCACGGTGTTCAAAAGCCAGCCCCCCGCCAGGCTGGCTGCCAGCATCGATGTTTCCCAAACCTGTTTCAGATTATATAACAGGTAGCCGCCCGTGATAAGGAATAAACCAATTTCAAAAGTGGCAGACCCCATATTTGTTATAAAAACAGCCAGGTGGTCCAAGCTGTCGCAGGCAGGGCTGCGGATAAAACCGCCGACCAGCGCGTCAAATTCACCCAGTTCCTGTCCGATTAAATCCCTGGCCAGCTTTGCGAATAATGCCAGGAGCAGCGACCCGGCTATTATCCCCCAGGTCAGGTTGGCCCCCAGTATGTCCAGTGAAGTGCGCAAAAAGGGGCTCCTGTGCTCTGACTTTTTTATATTTATACCCCCACTTTTTCCTTATTTATTAATATAATCCTCTCTGACGGGCGCAAACACCTCTACAGCCACAGAGTCTTCAATGATATCGGCACCGTGCTCCGTGCCGCCTGGAATAACCCAGCTGTCGCCGGGTCCAGCCTCATATTCATCCCCGCCAATATTCAGTTTTATTTTACCTGATACGAGATAGCCGGTCTGCTCCTCCGGATGTTTGTGGAAAGGCAGGAATCTCCCTTTCTTCAGCAGGAATTCAGTCATTAAAGTATTATCCCCGTGGACAACAGTTTTTCTCTGGATTCCGTCAAGGACTGTAATATATCCATGGCTGCTTTGTTTAGAAAACAAGCTCACTACCTCCTCTTTTAGCCGACACAAAGGATGATTCTCCAAAAAAAAGAAAAACCCTCCCCAAGAAGCGCTGTGTTTAAAAGCCGTTCAGTATACTGGGAACATCATGGGGGAATAATTAATTCAAATTTCAGTTTGCAGGAGGCGGTTATTTTGCCTGGTTTTTTTGACCAATATATCGGTTTTTCCATAGCGGCGCTGTTTTTTGTGCTGGCTGTGTCAGCAGTCCTGTTGTTATACTATTTCCTGGCGAGAAGGAGGTTTGGCGGCACAATCAAGGCGGGCGGCAGATCAGACATAAAGGGTCCGGGGGATGAATAACCACCACCCTTCCCGCCTGGAATTAAAATTCTTACCTAAAAGAAACCTTTTTCTTTGGCCATCATAGCGCCTTTAAAAATAGCGTCATCATCGTTTTTAGCTTCATACTGTATAACCTGAGCAGTCCTGGCTGAGCCGGCGGCAAAAAGCAACCCGTATAAGTTAGCTCCAGCGCTGTATTTTACGATATCCAGATATTCCGTAATAGCCGCTATTACTTTATATTCCTGCAAAGATATCACTTCCTTATAAAATATTTCACAGCACTACCAAATATTATAGCTGATTGCCGGGGACAGATAAATAGACGCCCATGGTTTCCCTGAGCGCCTGAATACACCTGCAGACATTTATGGGGCTTAACGCTGTGCTTTATGCTCCGGGCCGACAGCCGGCGGAGAAAGCAGCCAGTTCTTTTTCTTTTGTATTTCTATTATATCCCTTAAGCCCTGCAGATCTTCGCTGAAAATATCCCACAGCAGGTCCATCGCATCACTTCTCACAGAATCCATTATCGCTTCAAAGTCCAAAAACAATACCGTCCTGAGATGTTCCCTCATGTTCACGGCTATATCGTAATCTTTTAGAAAATACAAGTCACCGGTGTCTCTGACGTTTAAATCCAAACTTGTCCGGCCAAACATACTGGGTATTTCAAATTCTTCTTCGTGCAGCATAAGGTTGATTTTTTTTATATGTGGAATAACAGTTTTCTTAGCCGCTGACTCCAATGCTTTTTTTAGTTCCGCATCAACAACCTGGGACAAGTAGATCTCATACAGGTTGAGTTTGATGAGTTTATCTCTGGCTATGCTCCACAAGCCACATGCCTCACCCCAGTTTAATCTTTCTCTGGCATTTATGTTCTGCGTCCCCACACCCGGGGACGACATCAGCCAGTTCTTTCTCGTTTGAAGATCTATCAGCTGCCTAAATCCGATGAAATCGTCCCTGAATACCTTAAACGCAAGGTCCATTACATCACTTCTGACAGCGCTCTCTATAGCCCGAAATGTAATGAACAGGGATAACCTGATAACCTCTCTTAATGATACGGCAATTTCATGGTCTTTAAAGAAATTCTTCTCCCCGGTGTTTTTACCGATGTTCTCCAGTGATGACCTGCCGAGCATGCTTGGCACATCCAGCCCTTCTTCATGCAGCAGCTTGACGATCATCTTAATATGAGGCACCGCGTTTTTCGTGGTGCCCAACTCAACGAGCATTTTAAGTTCTTTATCCTGAGCCTGGTCAATATAGACCTCCAGGGTGGAAAGCCCGATCAGTTTATTCCTGGCTATCGCCCATAAGCCGTTTGCCTCGGCCCAATTAAGTTTATTACGGTCTTTCGGTAAGATGTTAACATATTGCAAAAGGTCCATTACGGCTCCCCGCTTTCAGATTGCGAATATTACATATAATTTGCTGAAAAGACATCGATTTATTCATTAGCGGGTTTGCTGCTATTGGATAAATATGATTTAGTTCGGCAGAATCGGGGACATATTATCATCTTACCTGCTGGCTGTCCTTTTTAAGCAAAGCGAAGGTGGTTATGATATACAGCAGGACCACAAACCCGAACAGTGCCCACCAGTGGCCGGTAAAACTGCCGGATAACTCCGGCAGGGGCTTCAAAGCAGCCCCCTTCTCGTTTATCCTGCAAATGCCGCCGCCAACCAGTTCATAACCCCATTTGCTGACAGCCAGGTAAAAAACTTTTTGAAATAATTCGGGCTTAACCTCGTTCATGGGTATTATGGCGCCGGACAGTATAATCTGAGGAATCAATAACAGCTGGACCGCGCTCAATGCCTTGTCCATATTGGTAGCTACCGCCGAAACCGTCCTCCACCACGGCAGTGCCGCCAGGCAGGAGCCTCACTACGGCATGGACCCGTGATACTTTAGGGTCGGACAGGACGAGGCTGCAGGATGAGGCGTCCCTTCCTATGTATATGGTCCCGGTCTCCAGACCGGCTTTTTGCCCCTGGTCCGGGCCAAGGGTGACTACCAGGCAGGCCATTTCTTTTTCCACCTTTATGGCATATATTCTCTCTTATTCCTGCTTAAGCAATAAAGATAAACTCAAAGTTTGCCAGAGACGCTTTATCCCCTGCGGTCAACTTATAAGGTTTGTTGCTTGCAAGCCGTTCACCGTTTAACAAAGTTCCGTTTTTAGAATTTAGGTCAGTAATGGAGTAGATACCCTGGTCAAAGGTTATTTTTGCATGTACTCTTCCCACATATTTGTTGTCTTTTACCCAATAATCCACCGCGTCTTTATCCCTGCCTATTAAGAATTCAGGTTTGTTTATGGGGATTATTTCCTCTTGGCCGCCGCTCAGGATTTTCATTAGCGGGCACAATAAGCACGTTTCATCATCCCTCTTGGCGGGGGATAAATCGATGAATAAAGGGTTTTCCCTTTTTTGAGCCGCATCGTTTTCTTTGGGGGCCTCAACCAGAGGGTTCCCACATTTTTCACAGTATTTGCTGCCTGGTTTATTAACAGCAAGGCAGCTGACGCACAACCTGCCGCCCCCGTCATTAACCTGTGGCGCGGGAGGAGCAGTTGGAGCCGGTGCGGGACCCGCGGGAGGACTGGGACCTTTTGATGGAGCCGCCCGTTCCGGCGTCGTGCCCTGTCCTGCCCTGCTGTCTTCCCTGGCGAATATGTACCCGTTAAACCCGGCAGCCGCCGCGTAAGAAAGCAGCATCAGATAAAATCCAGCCTGGTAGCTCGTGCCCAAACCCTCGGATGACGCTTCATGGTCAATTAAGAACTTTATTATAAATGTGGCCAGTAAACCCACCGCGCCTGTCACAGCAGATATCAAAGATAACTTTTTGTTTTTCAAAAAGACCAGGCCGAAAACGATACCGCAGATTGCCGGAATCACCAGTATAATTGCCGGCAGGTAAGGGTCTGTGGTCCCCCCTGTCGGCATTTTTACACCCGTCAGGAGATCTGTGCCGCTTAAAGTCGCAACTTCATGCCCGGAACAGGAAACAGTAACAAACGGGAGCAGGAAGAACAGCGCGGCGAGGGCAAATATGGCCGGGGATATTTTTTTCTTATCCATTTGCTTTTACCCCCCCTCCTTTATTCAGGTAAGGAAAACAGATCGTCCTTGGCAGCATTTTTTACCCCCCTCGAAAATCTAAGGACTTCTTCTTGTGATAATAATAAGCAAAAGTATAAAATCACGTAATGTGCCCGGGATGACAGCTCAATGATAAAGCTCTGATAAACCTTATCCAATTTTCCATTACCCCGTCACGGTTTAGCCTATTTTAGAGCCGCAATTACCACAAAATTTAGCGTCTGGAGAAACAGTGCATCCACAATTACCACAAAAAGATGTTACTGACGCTGCTGCAGTTTCATTAGCTGTCCGGGCACTCTCAGCAAACGGCTTGTAACTGCTGCCTCCCGCTTTTCGACTTGCCTTTCCATACACTGAACCGAATAGGAAGCTGGCGACACATCCCAAATAAAAACCGGCAAAGATTGCAAACAACCAGCCGATTATCGGGACCATCAGAACAAAACCGGTTAACATTCCGGCAAAGAACAATAAGAAATACGCTCCTATATAACTGCCCAGTGAGAGTCCAATTAGTTTAAAAATATAGAGCAAATCAAACGCTGCAAAAAAGCTCCTCTTTACAGCGTAGTTGGAAATTGCCATTGGCACCGCGATCGTAAATATGATAAATAATAATACCCCGAGAAATATTGTTCCTGAACCAAGGTGGTATCTTGGATTGGTGACAGCCTTAAACACACCCATGGAACCCAGTATCAGCATCGGTATCAGGAGGTAAACAATATTAATAACTAAAATAATTAAGCCGTCCACAAATTTCCTGCCCCAGTCAGACCACTCGGGCATCGACTGTTGGTTTTTTGCTCCTCTTTCATAACAATCAACAAAATAACCAATTGAGAAAAAGTTGACGATAGGAATAATCTGAATGATTCCACCTATAAGGAGTTTTACTATCCCTCCATCTCTGAACGGTAGAGCTAAAATCTTATCAAAAGTCATTCTAAAAAGCCTCCTTTTTATACAGCTCTTGAAAAACACCACTGTCTGCCAAAGCATCACCCCTTACAAGTTATTTTTATTGCCGGGATAATTCTTGTCTGCTTTATGCCCACTTTCTTCCCGTGCTATAAAAACTGGTAACAGCATCTGAAATTAATTCGTTCCATCAACGTTAAATCCAACCCTTTTCCTTAAGCTCTCTGATTTTTCCACTGGCATAAGTAACTTCTTCCGGGTTCTTATTTAAATCTACCGTCCGCTGAAGATATTTACCGGCCTTTACATAATCCCTGCGGTTAAGGTTATACAAACCGTAAACGAAATTGGTGTGTGAATCCCCTTCGTCAATATTCAGAGCCTGCTGGAAGGCGTTTTCCGCCTCTGCGTAGCCGCCTAACTTATCCTGAACTATGGCAATGTTTAAATAAGTGTTTGCCGTTTTTATACCCAGGTCCTTAAGCTTATTGAAAATAACTAAGGCCTGTTGATAATACCCGGTACTGGCGCTGCTGCCGGTTGACCTGTACAGTTCCCCCAGATCAAAGTTGTATTTGCCGAAATCGGTCAGCAGCTGGATATTATAAGGGTCAATATCTTCTCCTTCTTTCAGTATTGCTACCGCTCTTTTCAGGTCGTCCTCCTTTTCAGGCGCTGATGAAGCGGAAGCGCTCAGGTAACTGTACAGCCTGGCTGAGCTTAATTTGTACCTTATATTGGCAGGATCGCCTGTTAGGGCCTGCTCGTAGTACCTGGCGGATTCGGCGTAATTTTTTCTGGCATAGTTCAGGTCCGCCAGTATATAGCTGACTGTTGGGTCAGCAGAGCCTTTTGATTTTTCAATAGTTTTTAGCAATGATTCTGCTTCGCCGTACTTGCCGAGCCTGCCGTTGCAGACAGCCAGGTCGCGCATTGACGTCTCATAGATATCCCCCGCTGAGGCGGGGCTAGCCTGGATTACTTCCTGGAAATACGAGGCCGCTTTTTCGTAGTCTTTTAAATCAAAATAGGCTGAGCCAAGGATATACAAAGCAGCGTTATCGTTCTTTATTACGCCTTTCTCAATCTGCCCGGTCAGCAGCTCAATCGCTTTTTGGGGGTCGCCTTTTTTTAAATAAAGCCTGCCGAGGTTTTGGTATACTTCCAGCTTATTATTCTGGTATTTTAAAGCTTCGTTGAGCGATTTTTCGGCTTCGTCATACTTGCCGCTGCCGCTGAATTTAATAGCATCGGCTACTTTCTCCTGGTATAACTTTGCGTTAGCCGCCGCGTGTTTCTCAAAAGCAAAATTAACGGCAAGGGCGATGATAGCCAGCCCGATCAGGCACGCAGATATAAGGGCAGCTTTATTGCTTTTTTTCTCTGATTTTACTGCAGGCGCCTCAGCCCCGCCGGACATTGGGAGAGTGCTGCCGCCCGCAGCCAGCGAAGGCATGGTGGGAGCGCTTGCCCCGGCTTGCCCCGGCCATTGGCCCAGTTCCTGAGTCTCCTGCATGGTTTGGCTCAATGTTGGCTGTATATCCCCTGCCAGGTAAAGCGTGCCTGTCCTGTCGTCGTATTGAATTCCAGCGCCGGCCGGCACAAGATCTTGCGCGCTAGCGGGCGCTTTTTTGCCTCGTTTTTGATCAGGCACCGCTGTACCGGGTATCATAGCAAGCATATCTTTAATGCTTGACGGCCTGTTTTCCAGTTTTAATTGAAGTGATTTCATGATCGCCGATTCAATCTCCGGGGATACTTTTACCACTTTACCCGGCACTTCAAAGAAAAAAGGCTTTTTTGAAGGGTCTATCCCCGTCAGCAAGTGGTGCAGGGTGGCTCCCAGGGCATATATATCAGACCGGGCGTCAGTCTGCGTTTTGCCGTGCTGCTCGGGCGGGGCGTAGCCGGGTGAACCGTAAGGGGCGGTGTCTGAAGTGGAGTCGGGCCTGAAGTGGCGGGCAATGCCAAAATCGATTAGTTTTATGGTCCCGTCCGGTGTCAGCATGATATTGGACGGCTTCAGGTCCCTGAAAATAACCGGGGGCTTTTGATTGTGCAGGTAGTCCAGGATATCGCCAAGCTGTTCCAGCCAGTCCAGCACCTCAATCTCAGGTATGGGGCCGCGCCGGACAGCGATTTCTTTTAAGGTCTGGCCTTCAATATAGTCCATAACCAGGTAAAATCGATCTTCCCCCAGCGAGAAGAAATCTGTGATGTGCGGCAGGGCGGGATGCTTGAGATTGATAAGCATAGTGGCCTCTTTTTTAAACGAATCAATCGAGGCCTGGAGATTTCTCTTGCCGACTGCTCCTGTGCTCATCTCCTTTATAGCGACAGGCATATTATTAAGCCGCTGGTCCAGAGCCTTGTAAACAGCGCCCATGCCGCCGCGCCCCAGGACCTCCACTATGATATAGCGGCCTTCAAGGACAGTTTGCGATGCCAGCTGGCCGGTGGGATCAGCAAGGTTGGTCCCGCAGTTGGAGCAATACTTGTTATCGTCCTGGTTATCTGTGCCGCATAATGAACACGTGGGCATATTAATCTCTCCCCCTACAAAACAAAAACAAAATAGTTGTACATTTATCACATAACCGGTTAAGTATCTTTAAGAGATTATAAGGTTATGAGACCAATTCTGTATCAACCTTAACGCATACAACTGTTATATTATCTTTTCCACCAGCCTGGTTTGCCGATCTAATCAGCTTTGTACAGGCATCCGTCAGGTTTGGGCTGTTAGCCATTATGTCTTTTATCAACGGGTCCCTGGCCATTTCCCACAATCCATCTGAACACAACATAAGGATATCTCCCTTGACCAGGTCTATTTCAAAAACATCCACCTCTAAATCCACGCTCTGTCCAAGAAACCGCATGATCTCGCTGCGGCGGGGGTGAGTATAGATTTCATCCGGTTCAATCAACTCTTTTTCGACTAATAAACTTACAAGAGAATGGTCTTTAGTAATCTGTTGTAAATCCCCGCCCCTGAAAAGATAGGCCCTGCTGTCCCCCACATTGGCCACGACAGCTTTCTCCCCGGCTATTACCAAGGCAACCAGTGTCGTGCCAATAGCGCCTTTAATTTTGAGTTCGCCGGACTTTTTGGCAACAACAAGATGAGCTTTTAGAAAGGACTTTTGCAGCCAGGCTTTCCAGTCTGAAGGACTGCCGGCTTTAATTTGATTAAACTCATGCTGCAATATTTCTACTGCCTTAGAGCTGGCCAACTCACCGTAATCTTTGCCGCCCATGCCATCAGCTACGGCGCAGAGGAGGGAAGGTGAAATGTTATCGCTGCAGCCGGAGTTCCGTATAATTATAAAACTGTCTTCATTATTATTTCTGACCAGACCACAGTCTGTGAGGCCTTCTGCTGATAAAACAGTGCCGAAAGGCGAATTCTTTTTCCGGTTAAATATTCTTTTCACATAATAAAAAACAATAATTATACATGTAATTAATACTATTACACGCGAAATACCTAATAGATGATACATTTTACCAGCCCACTATTCATATTTAATGTCCCTTAATCATTATAGGAAAGGCTAAAATAAAAAAGAATTATATAAAGATGATAAATCCATGATAGATCAATGAATTAACAGAAATTTTTGATAAATGGCGCTAATGAATAAATATATAGATTCAAAATTATAAATTTTTATCAATAATCCGTGTATGCTCATAAATTATACAAATACTACAGCCACCTTAAAAGGCGGCTGTTATATTTTAAACTATGAATCTTTTATTCAGCTTTTTGCTGTAAAATCCTCTTGCAAGATGCAACAAATTTACTTTTATGCAATGTTTTCAAATGTTTACCTGTTTAAAAATAATTTCATTTAAAATAGTGATATAATATAAAATATTTATCCTTTGGGGAGGCCAAACATGGTTTTTCAGACAGCGTTTTTGATTATTGAAAAAGGTGAGCCGTTTGAAAAAGGCAGCAGCATCAAACTGATATCAGAAGAAACCCTGCTTGGCCGCCAATGGGAAACAAACAAACCGGACATTTCTTTTTCAAGTCCATACATATCTAAAAGGCATGCACACATTAATTATGTCAACAACCAATTTACATTAACCGACCAGTCAAGTAAGCATGGCACAGCTGTTAATGGTTCCGTTATAGTTCCAAACCATCCTTACATACTTGGAAACGGTGATCAGATTAGCCTTTCCAAGAATGAAGTTATATTTATATTTAATTGCAGCCAAAGTGTATCGGGAGAAACATCCGAGTTTGTAAATTCAAAATCCATATCGCCCGGAACTTTACATGATTCATTTTCTATAAACCAGGAACGGAGGGAAATATTAATCGACGGCCGGCAGCTGTATTTATCCGGCAAAGATATAGAACTGCTTTTGCTTCTTCACAGGAACAGGTGTACAGCAGTAAGCTATAATGAAATAAAAATAAAAATATGGCCGGAACGTTTATCAAGCACTGCGGAAGGGATTCCCGACGTCGGCACTGACGAAATCACAGCGCTGGTTTACCGGCTGAGGAAAAGGCTTGGCAAGCACGGGCACAGGATTATTACCATACCCCGTTTTGGCTATATGCTCGACTTGTAACCTTCTATTTTTACGGCAGGTAATCAACTAAAATGTACCTTCCGTCTTCAGCTTTTTTAATTGTCGCCTTCATCATGCCTATCACTTCGGGAATGTCATAAGGACCTTCAGCCTCTCTTTTCCACTCGTCCAGGGAACCGTGCGGGTTCCCGGTAAAGCCGGAAGAAGCCTCATAAACATTTACATCTGCCTCATAATATCCATTGCCTTTATCCACCAGCTTTGCAATTTGTGAAAAACGGTAAGCTTCGCCGGTAGCAGCAGTTATCTGGTACATACCATTACTATATGAAAATTCATTTACGGGTTTGTCAACATCCAGGCCAAAATACTTTTTAATGGATGAATAAACTGCGGCCTCATCAATATAGGCTTTACTACCTTCTATAGTGAATAAATTATAGTTATTCAGCCAGTTGTGGTAAATACCGAACCTTATGAGCTCGCTCTGGCTTATTTTCCCTCTCTCAAAAGGCGCCAGTGATACTTCGGAAAAATTCGAGAAAAAGGTATTGAGTTTCTTCCTGGTATCCATGTCCATATCAATTTCTTTTTCTTGAATTACGCTTTGCAGTTCGTTATTTTTTGAGGCCTGTTCCGGCTCACTGCCGGCTGGTTTTTGTCCTGGCTGCTGGACATCGCTTGCAGTTGGCTGCTTCGCCTGGTCCCTGAGTCTCTGTTTGGATTCATCGCTGATGACAGAACAACCGGCTGCCAGGTAAGACACCAGGCAGACAAGAAACAAAATCAATATTTTTTTCACAATTACCTCTCCCCTATTACCCAAACTCTCAACAATTCATGTTACTGTTCACTCCACCTGTTTACTAAGAACTCTTATGGCAATGGTCCGGCCATAAAAATTTCATTGACTGTATCGCCCTTAATGCCAAAGGTAAAGAATCTTTCTTTATCAGCCGGGTCACAATAAGTGAGCCCCTTATCCGTATTTTTATCATCTCTTTCAGTATCAATTTTGTCCGGCTCACCATATAGTTCATATAACTTGCTGATATTGTCCCCGGATTTTAGCCCTCTTGAAGTTGGAATTCTTCGCTGGTAATCCACCAGGAAATTGCTCCAAATCGTAACGCTGATGAGTTTATCATTCAGAAAGTCTATGAAAAAACCGTCTTTATAAGTCAATTGACTGAACCCGCCGCCAATTGTAATATCATTTAATGGTTGGCCCAGTATCCCAATGACTTGTGACTTCTTCATGTCAAGCTTGACGCCGTACAAGGTGAAATCTTCTCTTGTCAGCGGTTTCCTGCCTACCGGCCCTGAAACAGCTGTCTCTTTACCCACGGGGACTTTAACCTCTATTCCGTATGTCTTCAGATTTTGTCCCAGGTTCTTTGCCGTATCGGTAGAGCGGACCAGCAGCATGTAACCGTAGTAAACAGCTTCCACCTGGCTTTCCTTTTTGGCCGCCTCGATCAGGACCAGGTAATTTTCCACGCAGGTATCGTCGAGAGCAATCCCTGCCAGGGCGGTTGACCTGGCCTGTTTTAAATTGCCCGCCTCCAGGTAATACCTGGCAGCGTCGGCATACAAGAAGGGGTTTTTAGAGCTTTTGAGGTTGACTTCACCTATTAACTTATCAGCTGATTTGTTATCCCCTGCCTTTGTGTAAGAGATTGCCGCGATAGACCTGGCTTTGTCCGCGCGAGAGCCGCTGTCTTTTAAAGCAGCAAATTCTTCAACTGCTTTGTTATGCTGGCCCGCCTTGGAATAAGCGTAGACCTTAAGCGTCCTGCCGGCCGTCTCGTCAGAGACCATCAGGGTGGAGCCGAATTCAATCATTTTGTTCCAGTCCTTGTTATAGAGGACCTCCAGCAGGATATAGGCCCCCTGCTGGTTGGCATTTATTTTGAGCGACTGGGAAAGCAGGTCCAGGACCTGTTTCTGGTCCTTTTTGTTCAAATATGCACCGGCCAGCAGGTTGTAGCTTTTCTCGCTGGCGCTGTTGGACAGGACGCACTGACTGGCTATTTTCACTGCTTCGTCAACCCTGCCCTGATCCATGAGCACCCTGGCCAGGCCTTCATAGGCGGAAACCTGCGACTTGTTTTCCGCAATAATGCCGGTAAATGTTTTTTCAGCCTCGGAGTTCTTGCCCTGATCAATATAAAGGCTTGCCAGGCAAAGCTTCAGCACGTATTTGTCGTCCACTTTGGCAAGACCGTCCTGCAGAGTCTTTTCGGCTTCCGGGAACTTGCCCTGTAATTCATAGGACCGGCTTAATCCCTTGTGGGCCTGGAGGTTCTTGCTGTCTATTTTTATAACATCATTGTAAGTAAGCACCGCCTCTTCAAATTTACTTTCACTGAGATATTTCACAGCAAGATCAAGCTGCTTATCCACCTTGGCGCTGGCGTTAAACCAGTTGCAGCCAGCCAGAAACGCGGCGGGAATAATAAGCAGGGCCAAAACTTTTAAAACGGTTTTCATCTTGTCAGGTCTCATCCGGTCAGTCCCCTCCAAAGCATGCTTAATGTGGGATTATAATTTTTAAAAATAGTCAGGATTATAATGCATCTCAACCCCATCGACAGGGCTATTACTGTCAGCGGCAGAAAACGTCAGGTGGTAATCCCCGCTGCAATGGTAGATTAAGTAGTAACCGCCCTCTTCCACACTGTAGTCGTCATAATCAGGCTTGCCTAAAATACGCTTGACTTCAGCCTGGCTCATGCCCGGCCTGATGCCTGGTTTCAGCTCATAATTGCCGATATAGGCGCCTACCAGCGTCTGGTAATCACCGCCGATTATATAGGTTATACCTTTGCTGCTGTAAGAAAGGTATTGGCCGCCGTTATACCAGTCGCTGCCGTTTGGCTGGCCCAGGGCTTTGATTATTTCACTGGGGGGTGTGCCGATTTTGAACCCCATCTTAGCCAGGATGTCATTAACCAGTATATCTTTATTTTTCGAGTAATCCTCTGTTATTTGTGTCTGAACCGGCTTCACATTGGCTGCCTCATTTTTCACAGGTGTAACAACCTGGCTGTTATTTGCGCCAGGTGTTGTAAGAGCCTTTGCATCTTTAACGCTGTAGGCGCTGCCCAGCAGGTATTTGGTCAGCCAGATGCCGGACTGGGCCTTGTCTTCTTCCTCGTAGCTTTTGGAGAGGATGATGTAGTTGTCCATAACCGTGTCGTCCAGGCTGATGCCCCTCAGGGCCAGGCCGCGGGCGGCGGCTTTATCCCCTGCATCCAGGTAGAAGGCTGCTATCTCGGCTAGCAGGGCCGGGTCTTTTATGTCTGTCGGCTTTAAGTCGCTGCCAAGGGCCAGCCCCTGGTCTTTTTGGCCCAGCTTGAGATATGCCTGCGCCGCCAGCAGCCGGACCTTCGGGCTGGCTTTAATATCGCCCGCCAGTTGGTCATATAGTTTGACCATATCGCCATATTTGCCGAGCTTGTAAAGCCCGGTGAGTTTTATAACCGTTCCGGGCAAGGGTTTACCCTGCAGGATGTACTGTTCTCCAAGAGAAACCAGTTCAGCCCAGCGCCCGTTATAGAACTCTTCCAGCAGTTTGTAGGCGGCGGCCTGGTTGGGCTCCGCTGACAACGACTGGCTGAGGGCGGCCAGTGCTTTTTCCCTGCTGCCGGTTTTGATATACTGCTCTGCCAGCAGGGCGCTTATCCGGTACTGCCCGGGTCTGCCCGACGCGGCCTTTTCCAGTAGGGCCACGGCGTCGTTTTGCCTGTTCATGCCGGCCAGCAGCCTGGCGTAGGCCTGGTAGGCCTGGAGGCTGCTCGCGTCCTGGGCGATTACCTCTTTGTAGATCGCCTCGGCCTGGTCTTTTCTGTTCTGGTCTGTCATCAACCCGGCCAGGGCCAGTTTCAAAGCCACACTGCCGGCAACCTGTTTCAGCCCGTCCTGCAATGCCTGCTCGGCCTGGTCCGGCTTGTCCTGCATGGAATAGGCGACTCCAAGCCCCTTGTAGGCGGGAACGCTTTTCTTGTCGATTTTAATTGCCTCCTGGTAGGCCAGGACCGCTTCTTCAAACTTGTTCTCGCTTAAATATTTGACCCCCAGCTCCAGCTGCTTCTCCACCTTGGCGCTGGCGTTAAACCAGTTGCAGCCTGTAAAAAGGGCGGCCAGGGCGACAAGCATGGCCAAAACATAAAAAACTGATATTCTTTTTATGTAATACAATCTTCTCACTCCAATATCTAGGGTTTATCATAAGAGAATCTTTTAATGAGCATAAAACAACTGGTTACTTGCAAAAGATGCAAACTTGCTCCTAATATAATTGCGTTAACTGCACAGCAGCCAGAAAAGTTTTTACTGACCACTCCCTCCTTAGCGTTTTTCCCCGACCAAAGTTTGAGTCAACCCTTTACCTTGAACTCATTGGCCTATGTATGTCTTCCGGTTTTGTATCATAATTATTGTAGGTAAAAATCGCAACTAATCAAATGACTCAGAGATGATGGATCTATGTTAAAACAATCATTTATTAAACCACCTGATTTCCATGTTAATAACAGATATTGTATTTAATTGTCAGAAATTGTCGAAATAATAACAAATATTACAGCCACCTTTAAGGCGGCTGATTATATTGTTAAATCATTTTATTCTATTCAGCTTTTTATGGTAAAATCCTCTTCAATTACTGTTATTATCCTGCAAATGTTGATTAAAAAAAGGCGAAGATAGACTTCGCCTTTTAAACATTTCTATTTGTTTTTTTCCGCCGCTTGACACATTCTGTCAGCAGGTATTCGATCTGACCGTTGATGGAACGGAAGTCGTCTTCAGCCCAGGCGGCTAATTCCTTCCATAGAGAGGGTGATACTCTCAGCAGAATCTGCTTCTTATCCTTTTCTTTGCTAGCCGCATTTTCCAACCGGTATCACCCCTCCGCGCATACAGTTCTTAAATCAGTGAGCTGGCCGGCATTTCCTCCCCATTCTATATATGTTTTACCATGTTGAATGGTTGAACATATTTTAGGACTCGCCCCGCTCTGGCCTAGTAAATGGTACCGCTGTTGACGATAGGCTGGGGATCCTTATTCCCGCAGAGGACAACCAGGAGATTGCTGACCATGGCTGCCTTACGCTCTTCATCCAGCTCAACAATATTGTTCTCGCTCAGCTTGGACAATGCCATTTCCACCATGCCAACGGCGCCCTCGACGATCATCTGCCTTGCGGCGATGATGGCGGAAGCTTGCTGCCGCTGCAGCATGGCGGCGGCTATTTCCGGAGCGTAGGCCAGGTGAGTAATCCGGGCTTCCAGTATTTCAAGGCCGGCGACATCCACTCTTGATTGGATTTCTTCTTTAATCTTCTCTGCCACTTCCTGGCTGCTGCCCCGCAGGGATTTTTCCCCGTCCTCCGTGGAGGCGTCATAGGGATAGAGGCGCACAATATTACGAAGCGACGAATCGCATTGAATGGACAGAAATTCGACGTAGTTATCTACGTTAAAAGCCGCCTTGGCTGTGTTGACCACCTTCCAGATGACCACAATACCGATGATGATCGGATTGCCCAGCTCGTCGTTGATCTTTTGCGTCTCGTTATTCATGGTCATGCTTTTCAGGGAAATTTTTTTATTGGGAACCTTCACGCTGACTCCGTGACCGTGAATTGATTTTCCCCCGGAGGAGGTTTTTTCAATGGAAACGGCCGTACCTGCCGGAGCACCGGCAGAGGCGGGGTTCACTGCGACGACAAAGGGATTGACAAAGAAAAAGCCCTCTCCCCTTAATGTCCCGTAATATTTACCAAACAGGGTGAGCACCAGCGCTTCGTTAGGCTGGAGTATTTTCAGCCCCACAAACAAGAATGGCCCGATCAGGAAAAAATAAAAAGCGCAAACTATGACCAAGCCTAACCAGGGAAAACCTGATGCCGTGCCTTTGTCAACAGGACCAATGCCGTAAATGAACCCAATAATAGCACCGATCATCAGGGCAATGTTCAGTATCAGTATCATCATACCGCTGGTGCTTTTTGCCTTGATTTCCTCATAATGCAGTTGTCTTTCGCTTGTTCCGGGTTTCTCGGACATTTAACCACCCCCTATTTTAATGATATCATTTTGATATCATTAAAATATCATAAAAAGTGGCATGTGTCAATTAGTCAATTAATCTAAATATTAGCAAGGCAGTAAACAAAAAAACGGCACTCTATGCCGTGCAGGGTAGTTGATAAAATCCCCACAAAAACAAAAAACCCGCAAAATCTTGCGGGGGTCTGACTTGAGCTGGTGCCACGGGCCGGAATCGAACCAGCGACACGCGGATTTTCAGTCCGCTGCTCTACCAACTGAGCTACCGTGGCAAATAAAATGGCGGAGCTGACGAGAGTCGAACTCGCGATCTCCTGCGTGACAGGCAGGCATGTTAGGCCACTACACCACAGCTCCGCATTCGGTCCACAATAGCGTCTTCGCGTACATCCATCGCGGACATTTATAAGTATAACCAATCAGACGTTTGAAGTCAAATGGAATTTTTGCACTTAACCATTACCGGACGGCTTTTTTTTTTATGATTTTGCCCCGCCATAAGACATGATCGCCTCGCGAATAAGTTTTGCCGCCAGGAGCGCGGTCCTTTCGGAGGGATCGTAAAGCGGGCTCACTTCCACCAGGTCAAAGCCCACAATATCCAACTCGCCGAGCAAATGGACAGCCTTTATTATCTCCCTGGCCGAACAACCGCCAGGCTCAGGTGTGCCTGTGCCGGGAGCGTAGGACGGGTCGACCACGTCAATATCCAGGGAAACATACACCGGACGCCCTTTCAGGCGCGGCAGGTTTTCCACCAGCGGCTCCACAACCCTGTCAATGTAGGTATTGGTGTTGGAGCGGGCAAATTCAAATTCATCCCGCGTACCCGACCTGATGCCGAACTGGTAAAGGTTTTTGCCGCCAATTGTTTCCACGGCCCGGCGCATAACGGTGGCATGGGAAAAGTGCTCGCCAATAAATTCGTCCCTCAAGTCGGCGTGGGCGTCAAAGTGAATTACCGCCAGCCCCGGGTGCTTGCCGGCAACTTCTTTGATTACGGCGCAGGAGATCAGGTGCTCGCCGCCAAGGACCATCGGCACCTTCCCGTCGGAAAGAATACCGGCGGTTACCAGGCTTATCCGGCGCAAATTCTCTTTGACCGCCCCGAACGGGAGGACAACATCCCCGGCATCGTAGTAACTGTAATTTGCGAGTTCCCGGTCAAGGTCAACGCTGTATTCCTCCAGGCCGTGGGAGGCCTGGCGTATCGCGTGAGGACCCTGCCGCGTACCCGGGCGGTAGCTTACCGTCAGGTCCATCGGCGCGCCTACAATTACAAACTCAGCCTGTTCGTAATTTTCAGTGCTGCCGATAAATCCGGGGCATCTTTCCGTGTACTCAATCATCCGCGCCACCCCTCAGAAACACTGCTTTTCATGTATCTTTTCCAGGATCGCGATAATTAATCGGCAGGTACGTTATCCCTGCCGCTCCAGCAGTTCTCTTACGAACGGGGGCAGGACAAGGCAGGTCTGGTGAACAGCCGGGCTGTAATACCTTGTGTCCATCGGCGGTATCCTGGAAATATCCACCTTCAGCGGGTCATACTTCTTCGAGCCCATGGTAAATGTCCATAAGCCTCCCGGGTAGGTGGGAATTACGGCAAGATAGAGGCGTGTGACGGGGAATATCCCCGATATATCCTGATAAAGCCCTGGTATGAGGTCGCGGTTAAAAAAGGGCGACTCGGTCTGCGCCACAAAAATACCGTCTTCTTTTAACGATGCAAATATGTCTCTGTAAAAATCAGCGCTGAACAGCCCTACGGCCGGGCCAATAGGGTCGGTCGAGTCCACCATGATTACATCGTAGGTATTTTTGTTTTCTTTGACGTGCTTAATACCGTCATCAACAATGATCTCCACCCTGTGATCGTCCAGAGCGCAGCTGATTTCAGGCAGGAACCTGCGCGAGGCCTCGATCACCGCGCCGTCTATTTCACAGTGGACCGCTTTTTCCACGGACTGGTGCTTGATAATTTCCCGCACCGCTCCCCCGTCGCCGCCGCCGATTACCAGCACTTTTTTGGGGTCGGCATGGGTGTTCAGGGCCACGTGGGTGATCATCTCGTGGTAGACAAACTCGTCTGCAATATTTGTCTGGATTATATTGTCCAGGACCAGCATGCGGCCGAACTGGTCCGTGTCAAGGACAGCCAGGCTCTGAAACGGCGTCTCTTCCCGGTGGAGAATTTGTTTTACCCGGACAGAGATCCTCATGTCTTTTGTCTGCTGCTCTGTAAACCACAAATTAATGTCTTTTGCCGGGTCTTCTGTAAACCATACATCTTGTTTAGGATCCAAGTCTTCACTCCTCCATATTTAAACTTATTTAATACCAGAGAGGTACGGCGGCCAGGGCACAGCCGATTTTTTCCACGCGGTGTTCCGTCGCGGCGATTTTGGTGCCGGCCAATTCCATATTCCTGGTTTCAAAAGCTTCTTTCAACATGCTTTCTATGGCTCTTTCAGCTTCTTGGCTGCCGCACTTTCCCGAATACTCCATAATCACGCCAAAACTGTCATTGGAGAAACCCACGCCGACCGCGGCGGCTATCTGCTCTCCGGGAACATCGCTTATGATGTAGCCGTAAGCTGTGGGCACCAGCGAGCCGGGCGGTATTTCCATTCCCGGGCAGTATTGCACGCCCGGGGGCAGGATGCTCGTCACCCGCATCAGGTTCAGGTTGCCGATCCTGCATTTCAGCAGGGCGTTGTCGAATGCATTTAAAGGATTCTTACCCTCAGCGCTCCCCGCGGTAACAAAGAATTTTTTTGGGGTCGGCAGCATTTTAATCCTCCTCTAAATTTACTGTTTTTTGCAACAACATACAATATTATATCAAAACATAAATCAAATTTAATACTAATGTTTATCCTTTTCAAAAAATTATCCCTTAAGTGCAAACAGAATAAGAAATATGCCGCGGGGACAATATAAAAAAGAACCAAAAAATTACGAGGAGGATTGAACCTTGCTAAAAACTGTAATTGGCCTTTTTGACTCGCGGGATCAAGCGGAAAAAGCCGCGTCGGAACTGCGCGGCAGTGGGTTTAAAGATGAAATATCCATTCTGGCGGCCGACCGTGACAAAACCGTGCACAAAACCAGCGACACCGGAAGTGAGAGTCTTACCTCCGGGGTGACCACCGGCGGCGTGCTGGGCGGCCTGGCCGGTCTGGGCCTGGGCGCCGGCGCCCTGGCTATCCCCGGGATCGGGCCTATTATCGCGGCCGGTCCAATTGCCGGCCTGGTATCCGGAGCACTCACCGGAGGCGTGGCCGGCGGCCTGGTAGACTGGGGCATCCCCGCTGAACGGGGCAAGTTCTATGAGGATAAGGTCAAGGAAGGAAAAATCCTGGCTTCAGTCCGCACAGAAGATGGGAAAATTAACAGTGCCGCGGACATACTGCGCCGCAACGGCGCCCGTGACGTCGAGATCCACTAAATTTAACAACCTGACGTTAATTATAGAATCCTTGTTAATTGGGGGCTGACCTTCAGGTATTTGCCCCCTCCCCGCTTTTTCCTCGAAGCAGCTGATCATAAATATCCCGGTAAATCATGGCGTCTTCAGCCTGCCGGCCGGCAGATTCACATATTATGGTGGCAGACAGGTCCCTTTCAGCCAGTATTTCCGCCAGGGGGGTAAAGTCGGGACCGAAGTCCGCTTCAAGCGCGGTGCGGTGCCTTCTCTCACCCGCATGGGTGAATTCCACAGGACTGAAATGGATATGAAGATTCTGCACGTACTCTCTCCCCAACCTTTCCACGATCAGGTCAAGGGCTTCTTCATAGGTTTGTTTGTCCTTAAATCTTCCCCCGCTGACCGCGTGCATGTGGCCGAAATCAACAGCCGGCACTACCTGGTCACCCAGCTCGCACAGCTCCAGCACTTCCTCCAGGGAACCCAGCATATTTCTTTTCCCCATGGTCTCGGGAGCCAGGAGGATGCCGGACAGGCCTTTCGCCTCCGCCCTCGCCAGGACCTCCTTGAATAATGTTTTGGCCGCGGCCATCAGTTCCCAGCGGTTCGGACCGCTGCCGGAGCCGGGGTGAAATACCACCACTTTTGCTCCCATTGACTGCGCGGCGGTTAATGACTTCAGCAGGTGCCCCATGGTCCTGGTTTTTAAGTCCGGGTCGCTGGTGCTAAGGTTTATATAGTAAGGAGCGTGGATGCTCAATTGAATATTCCGCTCAGCACAGAGCTGACCCAACCGTTTGGCCATTTCCTCACCTATATTCACACCCCGGCTGCACTGGTACTCAAAGGCGTTCAGCCCTTTCTTCTCCAGCCACTCCGGCATTTCCAGCGAAGTTTTGTGGCCCTCCTGGTAAAAAGATTCTGAGGCTCCGGCAGGGCCGAAACGAACAACCATATCTGATGCCTCCACTCAAAATTTATAGGCACTAATGCCAGGGACAATATTTTTATGGACTTAATTAAAGGAATTAACATATATTTCCAGAATTTATATTATAAACATCTACGTGGAGTGATTATATTGCGCACACTAAAAATAATTTCAATATTCCTCCTGATTATTCTACCGTTTTTTTTCTTAAGCCATTCCGGTTTCCTGCCGGCCGCCGGGCGTATTGCCGGAATAAAAGGCAGCGAATTGATTTATGCCAGGAGCCAGGACGCGGTGACGCTTGATCCGGCTTTTTCCCAGGACGACGAGTCCAATAAAGTAATCGCCAATATCTTTGAAGGCCTGGTCCGTTTTAAACCCGGCACTACTACAATAGAGCCCTGCCTGGCAGAAGACTGGCGTATATCTCCGGATGGGCGGGAATGGACTTTTTTTTTAAGGAGGGGCGTCAAGTTTCACGATGGGACACCTTTTAATTCCGAAGCGGTCCGCTTCAGTATCGAAAGGCAGCTGCCGCCCCAGCGCACAGAAGGCGCCTCCTATGCCTCTTTTACTTTTGGCATGCTGGAAAGCATCAAAACTCCAGACCTTTACACCGTGAAATTTATACTAAAATATCCCTATGCGCCTTTTTTAAACAACCTGGCCATGCCTGCATCCGCTCCTATAGTAAGCCCCTCCGCTGTAACCGCCCTGGGTGAGAATTTTGGCGACAAGCCGGTCGGTACCGGACCTTATCGCTTCAGCAGCTGGGTCAAGGGTAAAAGCATCATCCTGAAGGAAAACAGGGAATACTGGGGTAAGATGCCGGAATGCCCAACGCTGGTCTTCAGCGTAATTAAAAACAACCGGCTGCGCTCACTGGCTCTGAAACTTGGAATCGCAGACATTGTAGACAGCCTGGCGCCGCCTGACGCCCGTTATCTCGAACAAAAGGGGTTCCCGGTATTGCAGATGCCAGGCCTGGACCTTAATTACCTTGGCTTTTTTACTAACAAAAAACCTTTTGACGACCCCTCAGTTAGAAGAGCTGTCAGCATGCTGATCGACCGCAAGCATGTTACCGAACTTTTTAAGGGATCAGCGATAGAGGCAAACGGCCCGCTGCCGCCCGGTGTACTGGGATATGACTCCAGCTTGTTTCCCGTTTCCTATGATCCGGAGGGAGCCAGGGAATTGCTGGCCGGCTCAGGCTACGCCGACGGTTTGAAGTTTGAAATTATCACTTATTCTAACCCAAGGCCTTACAACCCTGCCGGCGGGGATATGCTGGCTGAATTTATCCAGAGAGAGCTTGCCGGCGCCGGCGTGGAAACAGTAATTAAATCATACACCTGGAACCAGTACAAGGAAGCCCTATTAAATGAAGAAGGAAATGCCTTCCTTTACGGCTGGATCAGCGACAACGGAGATCCGGACAACTTCCTTTATACCCTGCTTTCATCATCACAGATCGAAAACGGGCTTAATACCGCCCGTTACCGCAATAACGAGGTAGACCTCCTCCTGGCAAAAGCACAGCTGGAAACTGAACCCGCCCTGCGGGAGCGGATGTACCGCAGCGCCATCGAAATTATTACCAAAGACGCGCCGTGGATTTTCCTCAACCACAGCCTTAAACTGTACGCCACCTCAACAAGAGTGGAAGGTTTCACTCCTCATTTTGCAGGTTTCACCCCGCTTAACTCAGTAAAAAACAACTTACAATAACTTAAAAAATTGAGAAAATCGTAATAAATTTCTAATTCCACAATCTACCACTAATAACCTGTTGGAGTCTGTAGAATAATATTTGCAAAAGGCTTAACTAAGCCTAAAACTAGCAAGGAGGAGAAATAATGGATCAAATTTATCAGCTCCACAGACAAATCCAGGAATTGCGGAACGAAATCAACACCATCAGCCAGGTTGCAAGCCAGCTGCAGCGCGCGGAAGCGAACAACGCGGCACAACTGCAAAGACTGCAGCAAAATGAATCAGTTGCTACCCAGCAGTTGAATACAATTCAGCAGCTGTGCCACCACCTGAGCCAGGATGTAAACGCCATCAGCAATGCCACCCAGCAGGTTACCTCACAGATGTTCAACAGGCCAGTGTCCAGCGGCCAGTTTGGCGCACAAAACTTCAGCCAGCCCATGACCGGACAGTACGGGGCTTTTACACCGAGCGCGACCAGCATGTACAGTCCCTCCCAGTTCGGGGCGTTTGGCGCTCAGTTTTCACCTTATATGAGCGCCGGCACAACCAGCCGTTTTGGCCAGAGCCTTAACATACCGGACTATGCCGTGGCCCAGCAATACACCGGGATGAGTCAGTCCATGCCGTTTACTTCCGGCATAATGCCCGGCAGCACAATGAACACATTGAGAAGCAGCATCAGCCCAATGACCAGCGCCAGCAGCTTAAGCGTGATGCCGTCTTATACCAGCCAGCAGCAGTTTGGCACGAGCGGGCTGGCGTCCGGCAGCACGTACGCGCCGTATGTGTCCAGCCAGATCAGCTCCCTGCCAAGCACAGGCCTTCTGAGTAGTCAGACACACCTGTCAACCCCTCAGAACCAGTTTCAGTTGTCAACTCCTCAAAATATGGCTTACAGCAGCTTCTAAATAAACCAAGTATAAGGGGCCTTCGCAAAGGGCCCCTTAACTTTTTCGATTATTTTTCTAATAAAAGTACATTTATCACCTCTTAACAGTATATTCCAATTTGCCTATAATTAACCTATATAACGGCAGTTGTGAGGAGGTAGGCAGGTGGCAAAAATGTTACGTGAAGGCGCTTCTTATACCCAGCGGGACATTGTTGAAATTTTGGGTGAGTTCTCTGCTTTTAAAGACAGGGTTATGAAAAAATTTAAAGATTTATCCAGAGAGCTGGAAGGCAAAGCAAACGAACACGACCTGTGGGTCAATGTTTACTTGATTTCATCTGACTATGCCGAGGAGATAGCCGGCAAGAGGCACAAGCTCCAGGAACAGATGCAAAAAATAATATCATAAAAAAAGCCCCGTGGCCCGGCCGCGGGGTTTGTAATTCAGCGCGGGTCGATCCTTTACTCGCCTCTGGCTATTACTTCCGCCTCTATTGTTTCACCGTCCCATTTGTCCGCGTACGAGTTTTCCGAGTAATATTTTATTACATAATCTCCGACTTTATTGCAGGTATATAAGTTTACCCCGCCGGCTATGAACATGCCGATAACAGGTATAATACGGAGGATGGTGCGCTGAGACGCCCGGATGCCCAGGGCCAGCAGCGCCTGTTCAATAAGGCGGTTAAACGCGCGCCCCGAGAGCCGCCTCACTGTCATGCCTGTAAGGCCTTTGCTTGCCGCTCCGGCGCCTACCGCCGACACCAGCACCCAGACGGCCTCCCGCGCGGTGCCTTCTTTATCCAGGTCGCGGTTATGGGCGGCAGCTATCTCAAGGATTAATTCGGTAATAAAAAAACCCATGGCGGTAATATCGAGAACCGTCCCCGCGATTATGGCAACCAGAGTCCCCAGCACGGGAACAGCGCCCGGCAGAGCGGTCAAAGCGCCCGCCGCGGCACACCACCTGCTTTTTTTTCTTATTAAAATCCGGGAAATTTCATCGTTGGTGAGGCTGCTTTTTTTTCTCTTTAATTTGGCGACCCGCTTTATAATATTTTTCCTGTCTACATGGTCAAACGGGTTAAAAATTAACACCGCGCCAGCTCCCCAAAATGTGGTTTTAAGTAGGATTCACCGCTGCCCGGCTAAAATCCTACCTGTATTATACCGGAAACGGCGGTTTTTCTTTCCTCTTTATTTCATTACTCCTCCCTTGCATCCCCGGCACGGTTATGGTAATATAAAAAATGCTTCAGAAATTATAACTTCATGGGCCTATAGCTCAGCTGGGAGAGCGCTTGGTTCGCATTCAAGAGGTCAGGGGTTCGAATCCCCTTAGGTCCACCAAAAAAAAAGCCCTTAGGGGCTTTTTTTTTTGAGAATTTCTTTTATTTGCAAATCAATTGCAAATCAAAGACTGTATGGACTGTACTGAACTAACATAAATGTCCCAGTTATCTTGCCAGGAAATTAATCTTCATGAATCTCTTGTCACGCACTCTCTTTGCTTAGTTGTTTAACATTGATGCGGATCCATGACAGAATAGCATTACTATCATCGCCAACATTCCATTCTTTAAATGTGTAGATTATGACTTTGTTGTCCTCACTCCATCTCATGCCCGAAGCCTCCAGTGTATCGCAGATAAGCTTTGCCTCTTCCAAGGTGTCAAAAAATTTGCAGATCCCGCAGAAAATACTGTTATGCACGGGATTTAGGATCATAGTCAGACGAGTGTTGTGGTCTGTCAATAGGACGGAGACACATTCCAGATCAGTGATCGAATTATCTTTCCAGTGTAGTAACTTTTTGTCATATTCAAGTATGCAGTCATCCAAATCGAGGCACAGGATACCTTCATCCCTGGCATAGAAGCCGTGGTCTAAATACATCCAGGTCATTGCTGCCTTAGCGTAGCGCTTTTTTTCATACTGTGTCATCAACTGTGCCAGAATCCACTTTGATGTATACTTTATAGACATATTTCCTATATTGCCATTTCCGGTTTCCAAATGGGCCCATTGGAAAAGGAGCGCGGACAGGTCGGTTGAGGATTTCAGATATCCCCGATGATATATCCACCGGGCGGAATAAGGCTGGTCGACCGTCCCAATGTTGCCTTCCCTTTCCTCCAGCGCCGCCCAGGGAATCAGCAGCGCGGACAGGTTGGGTACGGATTTCAGATATCCCCGATGATATATCCACCGGGCGGAATAAGGCTGGTCGACCGTCCCGGTGTTGCCTTCCTTTTCCTCCAGCGCCGCCCAGGGAATCAGCAGCGCGGACAGGTCGGTAGGGGATTTCAAATATCCCTGATAATATATCCACCGGGCGGAATGAGCCTGGTCGACCGTCCCAATGTTGCCTTCCCTTTCCTCCAGCGCCGCCCAGGGAATCAGCAGCGCGGACAGGTTGGGTGCGGATTTCAGATATCCCTGATGATATATCCACCGGGCGGAATAAGCCTGGTCGACCGTCCCGGTGTTGCCTTCCTTTTCCTCCAGCGCCGCCCAGGGAATCAGCAGCGCGGACAGGTTGGTTGCGGTTTTCAGATATCCTTGATGATATATCCACCGGGCAGAATAAGCCTGGTCGACCGTCCCAATGTTGCCTTCCCTTTCCTCCAGCGCCGCCCAGGGAATCAGCAGCGCGGACAGGTTGGTTGCAGATTTCAGATATCCCTGATGATATATCCACCGGGCGGAATAAGCCTGGTCGACCGTCCCAATGTTGCCTTCCCTTTCCTCCAGCGCCGCCCAGGGAATCAGCAGCTCGGGCAGGTTGGTTGCGGTTTTCAGATATCCCTGATGATATATCCACCGGGCGGTATAAGCCTGGTCGACCGTCCCGGTGTTGCCTTCCTTTTCCTCCAGCGCCGCCCAGGGAATCAACAGCGCGGACAGGTTGGGTGCGGATTTCAGATATCCCTGATGATATATCCACCGGGCGGAATAAGCCTGGTCGACCGTCCCGGTGTTGCCTTCCTTTTCCTCCAGCGCCGCCCAGGGAATCAGCAGTGCAGTCAGGTTGGAGACACTTTTCTTTAACCCTTCGTTGTACAGCCACCTGGCAGAGTAGAGAGTATCGATGTCTCCGGGATTATGGATACTTTCAACACCTACCCACCAAAAGTACAAACCTTCAGAATTGATATGCCATGCACTCTCGAAAACGGCTTTATTACAAATCCATTTCCAGGAATATTCTGTGTCGATGGAACCGCCCGGGTCGCTTTCATATTTAAGCTTGGCCCATGTGTTAGCTATGGTGGTTTTTTCGTTAATGCCCTTGCTCATTTTTTCGAGAGTACAGTATGCGCACCAATCGGCTTCATATACGGCATCCTTATGATACATGTAGAGGTATTTTAATACACTTTTAAAAATATTACAGTAGATAACGGCATATTTAGGCTGTCGATCTTCAATACGGTGCATATTTCGTTCATAGTATTCAAATTCGTTAATTACCGAAGCAATATCTACATAATTACGAAGGAGAATTTCAAGAAAACAACTTGAGATCTGAGGATGTCTGGTTTCAATATATTCTGAAGTTCGTTGCAGCTCGCGGTACAGCACATTGTCAATAAGCACAGGAAGTTTTATTTCAGGCATATCTAAATAATTTTTGCAGAGATTTCGCATTAAAAAGGTTGGCATCTTCTGTTGAGCCTGTTCAATCAGGCAGATAAGCGCCAGTAGAGTTTTGGCTCTTTCAATGATCTCTGTTGCAAAAGGAAGCTCAAAAGTCCTTTTCAAAATGCTCTCGCAAATAATTACCAGAGGCTGACCGTTATTCATAATAGTCAGCATGCATCCTAAAAGAAAACTGTCGTCGTTCCGGTTGGAAAGGGGTTTTAAAATGTCTATGATCTGATCCTTTTCGAGTTCGGAATAAGGCCCTAGAGCTTCTGCAAAACACTCAATCTCATATTGGCTGATGCCGGTAAACGGAATTTCAAATATGGAACGCCGGATTTCGTCGTTAGGGCAGTTCAAAGCTTTCCATTCATTAGCTCTTGCCGCCAAGACAACCGGCACATCACGTTCAAGGCAGACCCGGAGTATATCAAAAATATTCTTCACATGGTTGGCGTTGTCGATAATCAACACCGGGTTCGGAGCGAATACTTCATCCTCCAATTCAAGACTGGTGCCTGAATTGCAGTAGTAGACAGTATAATTTTTTCTTGCGAGCTCGATAGCCGTCTGCTGCAAAATCGTGGTTTTTCCCTCACCACCGGCGTTCAACACGGCTACAATACGTTGGACATGCCTCTCGATTTTATCTACTATCTGATTGGACATGTCTCTTTTTACTGACCGCCCGGACAAAACCATTTTAAAAGAACAGGGACCTCCATTGTAATAAGCGCTTACATCCTCCCAGGTTACGCAGGAATCATATCCGCTTAAACTTTTATCATCAAGAACGGTCATACGATTGTTATATGTACTGCATGGCTTGATGACTTGTGCCAGTTCAGGAAAGAAATGTTTCCAGTTTGTACCCCGGCCGTAGGTCTTGTGGTTGATGTTAGCAAAGGCATCAATGGTATCTTCACGGAGAATGTCAGCCTGACGAAATACCTCTTCAAGAATCTCAAGGTCCTTATCACTGAAGTAATAGCCGTTGATGTTTACTGCGTAGAGTATGATACTTCTTGCTTGGCGTTGACGTTCTATTTCAATAATTTCCTGTACAGTAATACATTCTTGCCTGTTGTTGATATTTACCTTGCCCTCCGGTGTCAAAAAACCCTCCGTGAAATCTGATGTGAGAAACAGGAAAACATAACGTACAGATTCCAGTAGAGGCCGTATATCAAATTTATAATTTCCCTGTTCAAAGTCGGAATACCATACTTTACCGTAGTTCTGACTCGATGAATCCAGAAAGATTTTAAAATTCTTTGCAACTTCATAGCCAAAACTACGGTAGCATAAAAAGATACGACATTTTTTATTTACCTCGGTATTGCTCTCCAACATGCTCTTTCTCCCTCCGAATATAAAAGTCAGTTTCAAAGGGAAGATCGTCTTCCCTAAAATTTAAGCAATAAATTAGAACTTCATTACTTCGATATTTTTTGTCCATTTTCAAAACAAACTCCATAACACCTTCACTAAATGGAATTTATACTACATAATTTCATAAGTTTCCTTCCACTTTCCAGCATCTAGTAACAAAAAACCAAATTTTACTTAACCTAATGGGTGTAAAATTTGGGTGTTGGTTATGGTTATATAAAAAATGTAACTCTGCATGGTCATACTCTCAGGTAAATCCGTCAGACTCTTGAGCCACTAATACCTTACCTCAAGCCAACATCATAATAGAAAATAGAGAACTGTGGAAACAGGCTAAAATCGATTAATACATTATACTTATAAATATTTAATTTGTAGAAAATAATCGATTATTCCATTATTTTTGTGATAAAATTAATATAAATTATAATGAGGATTTCGACAGATGTAATATTAATCTTTAGGAGATGGCAAAATGGAAATGCATCAGTTGGAATACGTGCTGGCTGTGTCAAAATACCGTAATTTCACACGTGCCGCGGAGGAAATCAAAATTTCCCAGTCCTCATTATCACATCAAATTAGCCTGCTCGAAGAAGAACTGGGGATCTGTCTATTCCTGAAGAGCAACCGTTCAGTACGGCTTACTCCGTCAGGAGAAAAGTTTATCATCAACGCCAAACGCATAATGACGGATATAAACAAAGTCAAACGGACCGACATGGAGCATTTGCCCGTTGTCGACGGAGAGCTCAGGCTGGGTACTATGGCAGTAATCGGGTATTATAGTTTGCGAAACCTGTTATCGTCTTTCCATGAAAGTTTTAAAGGAATAAATATTGATATTGTTGAAGACCAGTGTGAAAAACTTTTATTCATGTTGTCTACCAGAAAAATTGACGCCGCTTTTGTTCAGATAAACAAACCGGATCCAAACCTGAAGTATTACAAATTATTGACTGACAAAATGGTTGTTGTGACCAATAAAAAGCATCGTTTGGCTAACAGAGAATCAGTAGACATTTCAGAATTACAAGGCGAAAAGTTTATTTTAACCCCTTCTTCTTCCGGACATTTTTATGATTTTAATTATGCCTGTCAGGCCGCAGGTTTTAGCCCCATTGTGGTTATGACCAGCTATGTGGCTAAAAATATTGTATCTTTTGTGAGCGAGGGACTCGGTATTAGTGTGCTTTCAAACAAAGTAGCCGAAACGGAGAAGGACGACAACATAAGTATTATAGAACTAAATCCCACCATACAAAGAAGGATTTCTCTTGCTGTTCGAAATACCTCCGACACGCCGCCAACTCTTAAATTATTCTTGGATTTTGTACAACAATGGAATGCAGCACAGGATGCCTTTGAACAAGCTAAAGATAAATTTCTTTCCTCAGTTTTAAACAGCAGTATTGACAGATTAGCACTATAGAGACACAACTAGTAAATTTAGCCTGACAAAAGCAGTAAAACTCACGTCATAAAAGTAAAACGAGGGCAAAACCCTCGTTTGTTTGCTCTTATTAATGCTTAATGTTTATTGCCATAATAAGGCGCCTTAACAGCGCAGAAAAGCGGCAATAATTTCCCATGACGCGGGGTCAAAGTACCAGCTGCCGTGTCCGGATTCGAGCAATTCGCAGCGCGCTCCCGGGATTTGGCCGGCCAGGGCCCGGGTTACCTCCGGCGGGTTGCTGCCGTCGTAGAGACCGCCGAACACGAGGGTCGGGGCGGTAATCTGCGGCAGGCGGTCGAAAGCGGCGTGTTTCAGCACGGCGTTGACCTGGTAGTTGAAGCCCCGGAGAACTGCCGGATTTGCATGCAGGGCTTCCCCGGCGGCGCGTGACTGCGCCTCGAAGCGGCTGACGGTTTCCGGGTTGGCCGCCGCCCAGGCCTCGTCCTGCCGGGTGTCGGACAGTTTGAGCTTTTCAGTCACCGACATGCAGTCCAGTTTGTCTATCACTGAAGGCCCGGCGGAAGCGCCGCCGGCATTGGTGACACCCAGGACAAGCCTGTCTACCACGGCTGGATGCCGCAGAGCCAGCTCCTGGGCTACCATTCCCCCCATAGAAGTACCCAAAACGTGGTAGCGGTCCCAGCCTACGGCCGCCGCCAGGCCGGCGGCGTCATCCGCCAGGTCCGCCATACTGTAAGCCTCGTCGGGGCAGTCCGTTTCCCCGAGCCCACGGGGGTCGAAAGCGAGTATTGTGAAATAGTCCGGAAGAGGCGTCTTAAAAATACTGATGGGATTTTTCAGGTCGGCGCCGATGCCGTGGATGAAGAGGAGGCGCGGGCCCGAACCTTGCATTTCATAATTGATTTTGATGCCGTTGACATTGGCGAAAGGCATGGAAAATCACTCCTTATGATAAATTATTCTTTTCCAACAACAGGCCTGATCCCGTTTAGACAGAGATCAACACACAGCTCCACTGTTTCGCGGACATTGAACTTTTCCGGCTCAAGGTAAAACTGCTTTGCAGCCTCTATAAAAGCAAACTCAAATAACTCAACCAGGACATAGTTCGGTAAATCATTCCTGATCTCGCCGCTTTTTTGTCCCAACTCGATTATTTCGGCCGCCGCCA
Source organism: Pelotomaculum propionicicum (assembly GCF_048984525.1). GTDB lineage: Bacteria > Bacillota > Desulfotomaculia > Desulfotomaculales > Pelotomaculaceae > Syntrophopropionicum > Syntrophopropionicum propionicicum_A. The sequence continues at coordinate 220,830 of NZ_JBMGJC010000003.1, read as the reverse complement.
GGTGAAAACCGCTTTTCTCACTATCGTCCTGGTGGAAAGAAAGTAAAACCTTCGTCCTGTAAATAATGTATTTTTCGAAAAGATCTTTTTGCGCCCGCACCCCTTCAAACATTTCGCCAAGCACCAGGGTCAGCCTGGCCCTGGTGTCATGAAGCCTGCGCAGTTCCCGGATCCTTTCCTGGTTCTTTTCCCTGAAATTCCGCTTGATGTATTCATCGACGATTGCTTCCTTGACGGGGAAGTAATTATATAAGGTGCCCTTGGCGATATCGACATCCCTTGCTATCTGCTCCATGGTGGTCTCATTGAAACCTTGTTTTTTAAACAAACTCAAGGCCACACTTATGATTTTGTTCCTGGTTACCTCTTTTTTTCTTTCAACTCTGCTGCCGCTTGATGTGTCTTTTTTGTTCACTCGCGCACCACCTTATACGAAGTACCATATTATACAATAATCAATATTGAACGTCGTATAAATATTTACTACGTACAGTTTAACTTAATTTCATCTATTTGGCAACATCAAATATCGACAGTAACCAAAATATTTCCATTATCATACGATAATACAAACACACAATGAAAAGAACCTTTTGAAGACCACATCATTGCGGGGACTAAAAGTCAGCTCTGCCCTTCTGATGGATCAGACTCCAGGTTCTTCTCGTGTAAAGCTGATAAAAGGAGGTCGTATTAATGGCTTTTGGCACTGGAGTGGGAACCGGCGGCACAGGCTTTGCCAACTGGGGATTTATCCTTTTCCTGATCCTGATCCTGCTGGTCGTTGGCATAGGCTGCTTTATCTAATAAGTTGTTGAATACCGAAAAAACCAACGATTATTAAGAATAAAATCTTAATACAAAAAAGACTGGTCTTAACAACTCAGATCAGTCTTTTTTTCCTGTATTTAGCTGTGGAAGGTTTTAGTTTTGTTTTGGCAATGGATGGAAGAAAAGGATAAAGCCGCACTCGTTACATATGATCGGCATGACCGCCAACCCTTGATCGGGCGCAATTTGATAGCCATTTTCATCTTTTACCAGCGTAGGTAATAAACAATATAGATCAGGCATCGTCCCGAAATTTTTACTGCCACAGTTTGGACAGGGAATCTTCAATTCTACTCTCTGCTGCTTATCCATTATGCCACCTCCTGGATATAATTTCGACACAGGTAAGTTATTCCCCTTGTTAAATAGACAGAAACTTCACCTGAAGACTTTAAATCTGACATAAAAGACAGAACCGGTTGGGCTGCTTACTACATCTATTTTGGCATTATGCCGGTCTGCTATACTGTAACACACTGCCAGACCCAGGCCTGTACCGTGGTCCTTGGTCGTGAAAAAAGGTGTGCCTATTTTCTCAAGCACATCAGGCTCAATCCCTTGTCCCTGGTCCTGGACTGCCAGGACCACCTCGCCGCCCTCTCTGAAGGTCTTAATTGTCATTATGCCGCCGGGTGACATGGCCTCCAGCCCGTTGCGCGTCAGGTTGAAAATGAGCTGGCGGATTTCTTTTTCGTTTAGCGACATGTCCGGTATGTCACCCAGCTCTAATACAATCTGCTTGTCAGTAACTATTCCGTCCGCATCTATTAATGGTGATATGGCTTTTATGATTTTGTTCAAATTATGAGTTTTTAATTCGACCATCCTGTTTTTGGCCAGGGAGAGGAACTCGGTAATTATTGAATTGGCCCTGTTCATTTCATCTATCATCAAGTCAAAGAATTCCTTATGTTTGGCGTACTCTTGTTTAGCGTTGAGAAGCTGCAGAAAACCCTTCACCGCGGTCATTGGATTTCTAAGCTCATGGCCGATCCCGGCCGCCATTTCCCCTACCAGGTTCAGGCGTTCAAGGCGGGCCATTTCACTTTCTATTCTCTTCCGCTCGGTGACGTCGTTAGCGCTGACAAGCAGGCTTGCGCACCCGCCAAACTCTATGGGCTCTACTGAAATCAAACAGGTCCGGACCTCGCCCGACTTGATTCTACAGTTTAGATCAAGGTTGCGGATCTCTTTATTGCCCCTGATCATATCGACAATTCTTTTTGAATCTGCCGGCTTTTCCCATATATCAAATTCCAAGATTTTGCGCCCTATTATTTCTTCCCGCTTATAACCTGTAATTTGTTCAAAGCTTTTGTTTACATCAATGAAGACGGCGTCCTTTTGCTGGTAAGTGAAAGTAAGTATAAACATAATATTTGGATTGGCGTTAAAAGCTTTTGAAAAACGCTCCTCGGCTTGTTTACGGTCGGCTACTTCCCGCTGGAGCTTTTCGTTCGCCGTTTTTAGTTCCCTTGTACGCTCTTCCACCATTTCTTCGAGGTGGACGCGGTGCTTCCTCAATTCTTCCTGCATCTTTTTTGCCTGGGTGATGTCCCTGATTACGGCAAAAACCTGGTCGTTAAATAACGGGAGCAGCCTCGCTTCATAAAAAAGCTCGTTGTTGCCGGATACCACGGAGTATTCGATACTTGTCGGCCGGCCCTCGGAGCGTACCCTTTTATTTGCTTCATTAAGCTTAATACCGGCGTCTCCCAAAGCGTCTTCAACCCGCCTGCCCACCATCTCCCCAATCTTAATATCCAGATCGGTAGCCCCTCCCGCTTTATAACCGGTGACGGCGCCGTCAGCGTTAAGCCACAGCAAAACATCCGGGAAGGTCTTAATTAATGCCATCATTTCCGAGTTGGTTTGCAGAAGTTCCTGTGAGCTTAACTCCAGCGCCCGTTCAAGCATGCCGCGGTCGGTATCTGATTCCCAATACGCGCTGTTGACCGCGTTGAAGAAACTCTGAAAATCTTCCGGAACAATGAATGCATTCCCAAAGTGTTTTCTGATCTGGCGTCTCATTAAATTATGGATCTGGTCCACAGGACAACCTCCTGAGGTCTAAATACTCATTGAAATAATTTTTATAAAAAGGTAATTTATACAATTAACGACATTTATCCTTCCGATAATTTGTCGCATTATGTCATATGTAAAAATATTTTCAGAAAATTAAGCAACAATACTAATAGAATATTTCATTACCTGCAGTAAAAACCCGCAAGCCTGTTTACGCTTACGGGTTCTGCATTATACTATAAAATATTCTTTTTACCTTCTTCTCAACCGGTCGATCTCCTCCTGCATAGACTCGATCCTTTCCAGCAGGTCCAGGATTATGGCCGCGCCGCTGAGGTTAACTCCCAGGCTGCCGCGCAGGCGCTGCAGTTTTAACAGGCGCGCCGCGTGCTTAAGCCTGACCAGGCCCTCCTTGATCTCAAGGATGCCGAACTCAGCCAGCAGCTGGGCCATCTCCGGGTGAATTTCCAGGCTGCCCAGGTCAACCCAGATATCTTCTTCACCGGTGTGTTGAACATGGTGGTAAATTTGCATATAATATTTTTCCACTCCATCACACCCCTTTCCTCAGCGAGGCCAGATCCCGGTAAAGCCTTTCTTCTTCAGCTGAAAGGTGTTCAGGAATATCTATTTTGACAACCACATATTCATCTCCCCTGCCCTTATGGTGAGGCAGGCCCTTGCCCTTCAGGCGCAGCCGTTTTCCGGCCCGAGCTCCCGGAGGCACCTTCATCAAAACAGGCCCGTCAAGGGTGGGCACAGAAACCTGGTCTCCCAGCACAGCCTGCTCCGGACGCAGGACCACCTCTATTTCCAGGTCCTCGCCGCGGACTTTGAATACCGAGTGCGGCAGCAGTTTCACCCGCAGGTAAAGGTCGCCCCTGGCCCCGCCGCCCGAACCTTCTCCGCCCTGGCCTTTAAGCCGGATCCGGCTGCCGTCGCGGACACCCGGCGGAATTTTAACGGACAGGGTCCTGGAGCCGGAAGTTTCACCGGTCCCGCCGCAGCGCCGGCAAAAGGCGTTATTCTGGATACCCGTCCCGCCGCAATCCCGGCAGGCTTCCCTGGTGGTGAACTGCAGCGATTTTTCCCCGCCCCGGTACGCTTCCTCCAGTGCAAGTTCAATCTCGCTTTCTATATCCTGGCCGCGCACCGGACCGGTCCGGCGGGCAGTCCTGGGCTGGCGCCCAAAAGGCGATCCCCCGCCGAACAGTGTTTCGAAAAAGTCGCTGAAGCCGCTGTCGCCTGCCCCGGCGCCGGTACTGGTATAGAACTGGAAACCGTCCATGTCGGGCGGCGGCCGGAAATCCTGTCCTTCACGCCAGTTTTGGCCCAGTTGGTCGTATTTGGCCCGCTTCTCCTTATCGCTCAACACTTCGTAAGCTTCGTTGATCTGCTTGATTTTTTCCTCGGCTGTTTCCTTGTCCTTGCCGGTGTGCAGGTCAGGGTGCCACTTGCGGGCTAATTTCCGGTAGGCTGTTTTTATCTCTTTTTCTGTTGCGCCGCGGCTTACTCCCAGTATCTCGTAGTAATCGCGAAATGATACGCTCATAATGTTTTCACCGAACCTTTAGACACTCTAACCCGGGCCGGCCGCAGCAAATCACGGCCAAACCGGTATCCTCTGGACAGTTCTTCCGCTACATGTCCGTGCGGGAAACCGGCGTTTTCCAGGTAGCCGATACCCTCGTGCTCGCATGGATCGAATGGTTTGCCCAGACTATCCACTGTTTCCAGGCCGTGCTGCCGCAGTTGGCCTAACAACTGCTGGTAGACCATCTCCAGCCCCTGTCTGTACCTTTCGTCAGCTATCTGTGCCAGGGCGCGCTCAAGGTTGTCAAGCACAGCCAGCAGGTCCTTAATCAGCTCTTTTTTACCGCGGGCGGAACTGGACTCTATGTCCCGTTCCACCCGCTTGCGGTAGTTATCAAAATCAGCCAGCGTCCGCAGGTGCCGCTTCTTTTCGTCATCAAGCTCCTGTTTCAAGGTGGAAACTATATCCTTCTGCCCGCTGGTCCCTTCTTTGTTCATATCATTCTCCCGACTCCTGTTAATCTATTTAAAAATCCACGAATTGTTTTTATTTTTCTTCAAATTCAGCGTCAACGACATCTTCACCGCTGTGCGGTGCTGCCCCGCCTCCGCCGCCGGGAGCGCCGCCCGGGGCGGCGCCGGCCTGCCCGTACGCTGACTGGGATAGTGAATATGCCGCCTGCTGCAGGTCGCTCTGCAGGGTGCGAACGCGGTCGATCGGCGCGTTTTCTTTCAGGGCGGCCCTCAGGTCGCTCAGCAACTGCTCAGCGCGCGCCTTCTCATGGACCGGAATTTTATCTCCCAAGTCCTTCAGCTGGCGGTCCACCTGGTATGCCAGTGAATCGGCCTCGTTGCGGGTTTCTATTTCCTGTTTTCTTTTTTTGTCTTCAGCCGCGTTCACGGCTGCCTCATTCACCATGCGATCAATTTCAGCTTTGTCCAGGCTGGTCGATCCGGTTATGGTAATGGTCTGCTCTTTGCCGGTTCCTTTGTCCTTGGCGCCGACTTTCAGTATGCCGTTGGCGTCAATATCAAAGGTCACTTCGATTTGAGGCACTCCCCTCGGCGCCATCGGGATGCCGTCCAGTTTAAACTGGCCCAGGGACCGGTTATCCCGGGCCATTTCACGCTCACCCTGCAGGACATTGATGTCCACTGCCGGCTGGTTGTCGTCAGCGGTGCTGAAAATCTGGCTGCGCCGCACAGGAATAGTTGTGTTGCGTTCAATCACCCTGGACATGATCCCGCCCAGTGTTTCCACGCCCAGAGAAAGGGGTGTGACATCAAGCAGCAGCACATCCTTAACCTCTCCCGCCAGCACGCCGCCCTGGATGGCAGCGCCGACGGCCACGACCTCGTCGGGGTTCACTCCCATATGGGGGTCCTTGCCGCCTGTCAGCTGGCGCACCAGCTTTTGTACCGCCGGTATACGGGTTGAACCGCCCACTAAAATAACTTCATCAATATCCTTTTCAGTCAGTTTGGCGTCCGCCAGGGCGGCCGTGACAGGCCCGCGGCAGCGTTCCACCAGGTGAGCGGTAAGGTCTTCAAACTTGGCGCGGGTTAATTTCATATCAAGGTGTTTGGGGCCGTTGGCGTCGGCAGTGATAAAAGGCAGGTTGATCGCGGTTTCCATAGTCGCGGAAAGCTCCATTTTAGCCTTTTCCGATGCCTCGATCAAACGCTGCAGGGCCTGTTTGTCATTGCGCAGGTCAATTCCGTAATCCTTCTTAAATCCGTCAGCCAGCCAGTCGACAACCGCCTTGTCGAAATTGTCGCCGCCCAGGTGGGTATCGCCATTGGTAGACTTTACCTCAAAGACTCCATCCCCCACCTCCAGGATGGACACGTCGAATGTCCCGCCGCCCAGGTCAAAAACCATGATAGTCTCGTTCGCCTTTTTATCGAGGCCATAGGCGAGCGCCGCCGCCGTAGGCTCATTAATAATACGCAGGACGTTCAGCCCGGCAATTTTGCCCGCGTCCTTGGTGGCGCTGCGCTGGGAGTCATTAAAATAAGCCGGCACAGTGATAACGGCGTCTGTCACTTTCTCTCCCAGGTACTTGGAAGCATCGTCAATAAGCTTGCGCATCACCAGGGCCGAGATCTCCTCAGGCGCCATGTCTTTGCCGCGAATATCAAACCGGACAGCGTCGTTTGGTCCGGGTTTAACTTTGTATGGGACCAGTTTCCGCTCTTCAGCTACTTCGGAATAGCGGCGCCCGATAAAGCGTTTCACTGAATAAAGCGTGTTTTCCGGGTTTAATACGGACTGGCGCCTGGCCACCTTACCGACCAGCCTCTCCCCGTCTTCCTTAAAAGCAACAACTGAAGGCGTGGTGCGATCGCCCTCGCTGTTTACAATAACAGTTGGTTTTCCTCCCTCCATTACGGCTACTACTGAGTTTGTCGTGCCAAGGTCAATGCCCACGGTTTTTCCCACTGCTTTACCCTCCCTGTGTATCTTTAGAATTAATAAATATGCCCGATTTACTTGGTAGCATACCCCAATTCTAATGAAAAGTTATTAATAAAAAATAATAAAATTATTAAATCCTGATTAATTTTTACCTTTAAAAATAAAAATCGCCCGGAGGCGATTTTAGAGTTTTCAACATATTCATCCTGCAACGTCCATGGTGTTGAATCCAGCTGTTCCCTTGCGGCAGCGCCGGCTTAAGGAATGGGTATATACCTTTATATTTTCCTGCCTTCGTATATGAATTGAGCGTAGTTCAGGCCGCGGCAGGCGCCCTCGATCCCGACCCGCCGCATTATCCTCACCAGTTCATCCGGCGGGGTAAAAGCGGCTGGCTCGGCCAGCATTTTCTCAAAAAAGGTTATTGTTTTTGTTATTTTCTTACCCGGATCAAAGTCGATGATATACAGACGGCCGGACGGCCGCAGCACCCTGGACGCCTCGCCGGCCGCGCCTGCCTGATCTCGAAAGTGGTGCCACGCGTCTGAAATCAGGACTATGTCGAAGGAGCTGTCCGGTAGCGGCAGGCTTTCCGCTGTAGCCTGGATTAGATTAACCGCCATTTTTTTGGCCGAGGCCCGCTTGAGCATTGGATAAGAGGCGTCGGCCAAAGTCACCTTCGCCCCGGCTTTGGACAGGGTTTCGGCGTTTATGCCGGTACCGCCGCCCAGGTCCAGTACTTCCATATCTTTTACCGGCGCCAGCCATTCAGGAATCGTCTTGGAGTTATCCACCCCGGCAAACCGGATAAACCTGTCATAGAAAGGCGCCATTAACCTAAACATCATATTTTATCAGCCGCACGGTGTCATGTCGATTGTTTGCAGAGCGCTTACAACGATGTTATCCACTGTGAAACCGAACTCTTTAAACAGTACCGGGGCCGGAGCGGATGCGCCGAAGTGGTCGATGCCGACGACTTTGCCCCCCTCACCGACATAACGGTGCCACCCCTGGGTAAGTCCGGCTTCCACGGCTACCCGCGCCTTTATATGCGGCGGGAGCACCTTGTTCCGGTACTCTTCCGGCTGTGCCTCAAACAGTTCCCAGCTGGGCATGCTCACCACGCGGGCGGCGATGCCGCTTGCCTGCAGCTTGCCCGCCGCTTCCAGGGCCAGGTTGACTTCCGAGCCGCTGGCCAGCAAAATCACATCCGGCTTTCTCCCTTCAGCTTCGAAAAGAATATACGCGCCGCGGGGAAGTTTGCCAGCCGATGACACCGTTTTCCTGTCCAGTGTGGGCAGGTTTTGCCTGGTTAAAATCAAAGCCGTGGGCCCTTTAACCTGGCCTATGGCGCAGCGCCAGGCCTCGGCAGTTTCATTCGCGTCCGCCGGGCGGATCACTGTCAGGCCGGGAATCGCCCTGAGTACAGCCAGGTGTTCGATGGGCTGGTGAGTGGGGCCGTCTTCGCCGACCCCGATGCTGTCATGGGTGAACACATAAATAATTTTCAGGCCCATCATGGCCGCCATGCGGATCGGCGGGCGCATGTAGTCCGAAAAGACCAGGAAGGTAGCGCCATAAGGAATGATGCCGCCGTGCAGCGACATGCCGTTCAGGATCGATCCCATCCCGTGCTCTCTCACGCCAAAACGCATGTTTCTGCCGCTGTAGCTGCCGGGGCCGAAATCACCCGCGCCCTTTATAATTGTTTTTGTTGACGGGGCCAGGTCCGCGGACCCTCCGATTAAATTGGGCATGCTGGCGGCGACCGCGTTCAGCACCATCCCCGATGCCGCCCTGGTGGCCATGCCTTTTTCATCTGCGGGGAACGCCGGTATGTATTTGTCCCATCCCTCCGGAAGATATCCTTTCATCCACTGCCGGTATTCATCAGCCAGGTCGGAGAAAGAACCGGCATACGAGTCAAATAACTCCTGCCATTCAGCTTCCATGGAGTTTCCGTTTTCCACAGCCCGGCCAAAATAATCTTTGACCTGCTTATCGATGTAGAAAGGATCCTCGGGCCAGCCCAGGTTTTCTTTGGTAAGCCTGATTTCTTCCGCGCCCAGGGGCTCGCCGTGGGCCGAAGGGGAATCCTGCTTGTTCGGGCTGCCGTAACCGATATGGGTGCGCACTAGGATTAGCGAGGGCCTCTCCTTCTCCGCCCGCGCCGCCTGGATGGCCTCGGCCAGGGACTCCGTGTCGTTTCCGTCGTCGACTCTCTGCACGTGCCACTGGTATGCTTCAAACCGCCCCGCCCGGTCCTCGGTGAAGGCCATGTCGGTAGAACCTTCAATAGAAATATGGTTATCATCATAAAGACAGATTAGCCTGCCCAGTTTCAGGTGCCCGGCAAGTGACGCGGCCTCGTGCGATACTCCCTCCATCAGGTCGCCGTCGCCGGCGATAACGTAGGTGTAATGGTCCACTATATCGTAATCGGGACGGTTGAAATAAGACGCCAGGAACCGTTCGGCGATGGCCATGCCGACAGCGTTGGCGACACCCTGCCCCAGAGGCCCGGTGGTAACCTCCACCCCGGTGGTGTGCCCGAATTCAGGGTGCCCCGGGGTCTTGCTGGCCCACTGGCGAAAATTCTTTAGCTCCTCCAGCGGCAGGTCATAACCGGTGAGATGGAGCAAAGCGTACAGCAATGATGAGCCGTGCCCGGCTGAAAGGACAAAGCGGTCCCGGTTTGGCCAGGCCGGGTTTCCCGGATTGTGCCTCAGGAACCTGGTCCAAAGAATAAAGGCCATCGCGGCGGCTCCCATGGGCATCCCCGGATGGCCGGATTTTGCTTTCTCCACCATATCCGCGGCCAGCATACGTAAATTGTTAATGCACAGCTTTTCAATCTTGTTTTTTTCTTCGTCCATCTGCTGCTCCTCACTTTTTTTGTTTTTCTGTCATGCTTAGGGTGTCTTTAAAGACTAAGATTATCCATGATAGCATAATGTTTTTCTTCCACAGTTAACTCGATTTATCCTTCCATCTTTCGCCAAAGATTTTGGTTTTTAGACCTTGGTCATTAAGAACATGATCACTTCTTTTTATGTACCCTGCAGGAAAATGTTAAAAAACAGATAAAAAGTAATAAGTTAAGAGTAGGGCGCGCTAAAAAGCACCTGGTAAAAGGGGGTCTGCAGGTGAAAAGAAGGACCATCATTGCCGCGATAGCTTTCATCGCCGTATTATTTATTATCGGCTCAGGACTGTATGTCTATCGCAGCATGGCCTCAATATCAGAAATGTTTAAATTAAACGGCCAGCTGCAGGCGGAAGGTTTCTACATGGCCGAATTCGAGTTTAAGATGCTCGGGTGCGCCTATTACCTGGACAAAGGGCACTACTTCACCGCCCTTTCCAGGTTGAACGAGCTGCACAGGCAGTTAAAGACCAGGGAAGGACTGGTCAAGGTGCCGGAATTTGCCGACAAAAAAGATGAGATGGAGTTTTATTTAAATCTGCAGAATCCTGAAACAGGCGCCTTCATGGACAGTTCTTACCCCTCTTATCTTTATCTGGAGCCCACCTTGAACGTGGTGGAGCACCTGGAACTGCTGGCCGGTGAGACAGGCCAGCCGCTGCGGCTGAAATACCAGCTCAAATTCCTGGACCAGATCAACACCCCGGATCGGTTAAAGGCGCTGCTGGACGATCTGTCCACAGTGGGATGGCTCGGCTCAAAATTGCCCAAAACAAATTACATGATGGCATCCTGTTACCATAACTACGGTGATCTGGAGCAAAGCGGGCTCTATGCTTTTTCTCCGGAGTGGAAACAGGCGCTCCTGGAGTGGTTTTACGCCAACCAGGACAGTAAGACCGGGTACTGGGGACCGAGGCTGCGCGGCACCGGCGAGCTGTTGAACGAGGGCGATTTAAGCCCCACCTATAAACTCGTTAAAATGTTTGTGGATGAGCAAGGCAACAACCTCCACCCCGAATTCCCCCTGCGCTATAAAGACGAGATGCTGGCAACAACCCTGCGCAAGCTTTCCGAGCCTATGCCCGAAGACGCCGACCTGGCCGAAATGCACGAATGGCAGTTGACAAGGTACCACGGTTTAAAGCTGCTTACCTCATACCTGTGGAACGGAGCTGCTATTGAAAATAAAAAAACAGCCAGGACGTTTATGGAGGGTATTGTAAAGGGCAAGTTTGAAAAGTTCTACCTCGAGGAGGAGGGAGCGTTCACTTATTATCCCGGTTCAGAGGCGGCGACTCTTGACGGAACAGGCGACGCGATATCACTGCTGGATATTGCCGGAGCTCTGTCACACGACCGTCAGAAGTACTTATGGGGATCTCCTGAACTTGGCGTCACCGACCTGGGCTCATATGGAGTTGCAGATCTTCAGGAAAGCGACCTGGCGATCCTGTTAAACTCACCTGACATCAACTCACTTCGTTTTTACCGGGCTGATCCCGGTTCCGGCGATTTTACAGCCGGTGTTGTATGCCTCAGCTACCCCCGGGAAACGCGGGTCCCGGACATTATGGACTTACTGCCCAAATTGAAACAGTGGATAAACTCGACCCCGCAAAACATGGGCAACTGGATTTCAAAAGAAGCAATTGCAAAAGAACTTGAAACCATACAGACAGAAGCTGTCCCGATTTTCAAAGGAAAGCTTTTGCTTGCACCGGCTAATGAAGCGTTGCGTGACAACGGGGAACTGACAGTCATTGGTTTTGATGTGCTGCAAGTCCCCAGGTGCAAAATATCTTTTGTGCGACAATAGCATTTTTTGTTTATTCAGCCAGCTTCTTTATCATCCTCAACATTTCGAGGCGAATCCAGCCGCTGAAAGGTTTGATCGCCGCCCAATAAAGTGAAAACGGTATTTTGGCGCTGCGACCGCAGCACATAATTCTGGTCTCTGTGGAAAGCCTCAGCTCATCACCGTTTCCTTGTCCTATGTAAAAATTCCAGGCTGATTTACAATACCCGTTATTCTTAAACCTGACAAAGTCTTCCATGCTTACATTCCGGACTATGCCGCCGGACGGCTGCCAGAACCTGCCCGCAAAACCCATTACAACCTCTTTGTTTTCAACTTTTTCGAGAAGGATAAAACCTGAATTTATCATGTCTTTAATTGATAATCCAAGTGACGGCTGCTTATTTAACTTTCCTTTAGATACAAGGCCGTAGGTGCCCCGCATTTTTAACAGGTTTTTAATAACCTTTGATTCAGCCATATCAAGCTGCCAGAACGCTTCATAAACTTTCTCCGGCGTTGAATCAACAGTGATGCTGTGTCTCTCCACAAAGTGATATTGGGGCAAATAATAATCCAGCTTCATCAGTTTTCACCTCCGGATTTCTCCAGCGCTACTTTTGCTTTATAGCGTGAATAATTAAAAGACTGCCAGGGTTCGGCTTTGGACAGCCGCTGTTTTTCCTGCAGCAAATAATCCTTAACCTGGCGGGAAATCTCCTGGTTGTTGTCTTCCGACAGGCGGACCATATCCGGTATTGCGTCATAGGACAGCGTGCGCAGGTAGTCGATATCGATCTCACCCGTCCTTACGTACCTGTCGATATTGCTGCGGACGATGATCCTGTCCACATTTATAAAATTGAGGACTGTATAAAACGCCAGGGCAATTACAATATAGGCTTTGATTACCGGTATTCTTTCAAGCCAGACGCGGCCAAGGGCAATCACAAAATATACAAACAACATGGCCATAAAGTAATGCACAAAGACACGCAGGTAGGTAAGGCCGCTGGCTTCCTCATATAAAGACATCTTGAAGTGGGCGGAAAAGAGCATGTTCAATGAAAATAGAACCAGGAGGCCCAGGCAGCAGCGGACAGCCAAATCAGCTCCCCGGCTTTTCTTTTCAACATATTTGATGCTGCCCAGCAGTATACTCAGGTTTATTACAGCCACGGCAACCAGCTCAAAGAACCCCCTGCGGGCATATTCCGCGTAGGTAAAACCGGCGGGCAGCAGGTGGCCTTGGCCGCCATACAAGTAAGAGAACTGTATTATTGAAAAAAAGATGTACACGAGATTAATCACAATTAAAACGGTGAGTACTATGACAGGGTCAAAGGCCGCCTGCTTCGCCTCGGCCCTGGCTGCGGCCTGGGGAGGCTTGCTATAAAAACTCCAGGTATAGCTGAAAAGGTAAACAAAGACCAGCAGAATGATCAGACCATGCCTGGCGGCGGGTCTCAGATCGATGAACTCCCAAAATCTTGAAAAATTGTTCAGGTAATGATTGAACACCATGTCGGCGGAAGACAGCAGCGGCAGTACAATCAGTAAAATCGGCACGCAAATCAACAGTCCTGCGGCAACCTTCTTCACAGTCGGCATACCGCGGCCGCTTTCCTTTGGCTTTAATTGTTCCGCTAAAAATATAAAAGGCTTGGGGAAGTTTTCGAAAGTCAGTGGAACAGCCCGCCTGACAATGTGACCGATTATACTCAAGTCCGACCAGGAAATATTATTGTTGGACGCTAAAATCGTATGTGCGGCAAGCAGCACCGGTATCAGTAAAAAATTAAGCGCCAGCAGCACCGGGTTGGAATAAATCGCAAAGGCAGAGGCCAGCAGAAACACCGGGATCAAAACAAACCAGCCAAAACTCTTTTTCACCGATATGGTTTGACGCGTGCCCCACCAGAAGAGGCAGAGTAAAACAAGGACATAAACCGGATATGATATCCCGGGTTCTTTGTCATAAAATAAGTAATCAAAAATAAATCCCGCCGCAAGAGCTAAAAATATCAACTGCAGCTTTTCTTTTTTCTGCCCGTCTGTCACTTCCATAATACCCTCCCTGTTTGCGGTTGAAAAAGATAGCAAAATTTAAATAGGGTCCCTGCCCCGGCCTTAGTCCAGTTTTATTTGGCGATGCTTGTCACGGCAATCTGCCTTGCCGGTTTTCTCTTCCCCCAGCGCATGCCCGATAAAACCCCGTACCGCCAGCCTCACCTGTTTCCTCGCCTCAAGCAGCGGTTCACGTACTTCTTCCGGCATTTTTGCCAGCGCTCTTTTCTCCAACAAGTTTTTGAGCCTCTGCAGGTCTTTGACCGGGCACTCATCACATGTCCTAGCTGTCATTGTTCACACCTCCGAATCTAATTTTCAACACACCCGACTCCAGTTTGGCGCCCAGCGCGTCCCGCCCCAGCAGTATGCGGGGCAGGAGGATATTGCGCTTGTAATCTCCCACCCTTACTGTCAGCTCGTCACCTCTTTGGGAGAGCGTAATATCTCCTTTTTCCGCAAAGGGCAGTGCCATTTCTAAAACATACCCGTCACCATCCTGGCTGAGCTTCTGCGACTGCCCGCGGTAGAAGAACTGCTCGGGTGGCTCCTCCCCGAAACACTCCCCGCCCATTTTTTCCAGAGCTGCGAAGCCTGCCACTTCCTGCCTGAATAACGGAACAGTGAACACTGGGATGGGGCTGAACTGATCCCTGATATACTTCAGGTATGAATGCTGCAGCTCACCCCATTTTTCAAAATACCGTCCCAGGTCCACATCGGGCAGCAGGCGGTTGACGATCACGGCGTCTGTATAGAAGCCATACAGGTTCAAATACATAAAGCTCCTCTCAGCTTCCCGGATCACCATTTTCTCGGGGTTCACCACTATCCTGACCGAAGTGATTTCCTGGTCGGTCAAAAGGGCGTGCATTTCACCGAGTTTTTGAAACAGCTCCGCGATGCTGTCGAGAGTGTCATCACCGGGCAGGGGCACCCCTAAAAGTGGCCTGGATATTGGCCGGGCAATTTTGATCAGCGTTTTTTGGACCGGAAACATCTTTTCCAGCCACCAGCTGAGGACAGCGGGAAAGCTGAGAAGCCTTAACGTCTCGCCGGTGGGGGCGCAGTCGACGATCACGACATCATAATCGCCCTTCTTGCAGTGGTTGAGTATTTCCAGCATGCTGAAAAGCTCCTCCAGGCCCGGGAAAACGACCAGCTCTTCGGCGGTGATGTCTTTAATGTTCTGTGAGATGAGCAGCGCGGATAAATAGTCCTGCACCTTGCCCCATCTCTTTTCAGCGCTGAGCAGGGTGCTGATTTCCTGAGCCCACAGGTTTTCACGTATTTTTTCTGGTTCATTTTTTAACCTGAGGTCAAGAGAGTCTCCCAGGCTGTGCGCGGCGTCCGTGCTCACCACAATGGTCTTTTTCCCCGCCGTGGCTGAGGCCACAGCGGTTGCCGCTGCCAGGCTGGTCTTGCCGACGCCTCCCTTGCCGGTGTAAAGAATTACCCTCATTTTATAACTCCTTTCCCTTCTCCCTAAGTTATTACGCCTAACATAAAATCCCGCCGGCCAATATTTCGTATGTCGAAATATCTAAGCAAAAATTTTTAATGTCCTACCTTTACTCTATTTCAATTATCCTTCTTAGCGTCGTCTTCTCTTCCGCTGCCCGCTCATCCTTCTGGAAACCCAGGACTAATTTGCGCAGCAGTTCTAGCGCTGTTTCAAACTCTTCAACTGTGAGAATACCCCGTACCCTGTCCAGATTAGAATAAAGGAGTCCCTTTAAGTCACCAATCACTTCCCTGCCGCTTTCAGTCAGGATTACTGTCACGACCCTGCGGTCTTCCTCGCTCCTGCCCCTTTCCAACAGCCCTTTTTTTACCAGGCGGTCGACAATCCCGGTAGCCGTGCTCATCGGCACAGACATGCCCTGGGCCAGGCTGCTCATGGTAACAGGCTGGTGCTTCTCAGACATCATTAGCGCTAAAAGTTCAAACACGGACAGAGATAATTTCAGCCTGATCAGTTCCTCGGGGAAAATCACTTTTTGAATGTTATCAAGTACATATTCGTATAACTCTTCGTTGCTGTACAAACACCACACCCCGCAAATATATTTCGTAATACGAAATATCCTAGATACAAAATATCATGTTAAAAATTTTTTGTCAAGGTTGTAATGAAATTATATTGTAAATTGAGGTCGCAGACAATGTCTCCATGGTGTTGAACCATCTTGGCTTCCGTTTGAGTTATTGAAAGTGGGCTGTGAGTAGTATATACCGGTATTATTTGTCTTTCCAGTTCCACCACTTGAGCAAGTCGGGGTTGTGGGTATCGGCGGAGGCGTAATATACCGCGCAGCGAAAAACATAAAGCATGCAGCGGTCCACTTTCGTGCCCTTCTGGCAGCAGTGCCGCAGGTACATTTCTTCCGGGTCCTGATTTTTTAGTTCCCCAATGGAACGATAGCCCAAATGATATAGATCAAGGGCGACCGCCCGGCCAACCCCCGGTATTTGCCGGAACTGCTTCAGGACTGCTTGCCTGGCTTGCTCTGACATGCTAAAGCCCCCCGGTCAAAATAAAGTACACCGTACTAATAGCATCCGCCCGATACTCTTTATTATTCCCTTCTCAGGGCCTCGATGGGGTTCAGCCTGGCCGCCTTATTGGCGGGCATGAGGCCGAAAACCACACCCACGGCTGCGGAAAAGGCGAAGGCCAGCAGCGCCGTCCACCAGGAAACCAGGGGCGGCCACTTGGCAATCTTGGCGATCAGGTAAGCCCCGCCTGTGCCCAGGGCCATGCCGATCAGCCCTCCCAGCAGGCATAAGACCACCGCCTCGATCAGGAACTGGACCAGGATATCCCTGCGCCTGGCGCCAAGGGCCATGCGGATGCCTATTTCCCGGGTGCGCTCGGTAACCGACACCAGCATGATGTTCATTACTCCGATACCGCCTACTAGTAATGATATCCCGGCAATAGCCCCGATGACAAGAGTCATGATGCCGGTTATTTTATTGGCTGTCTGCATTTCCTGTTCCATGCTCTGGCTGGCATATTTGCCCGGATCGTGGTGGCGCCGTTCCAGCAGTTTCACAGCCTGGCCCATAGCCTCGTTCACTTTTTCCTTGGCGGATGCGCTGCCTTCCAGCATACCGATGTGATCTCCGAACATTACCTGCCAGGTCTGGATAGGGATGTACACACTGGGATTTTCACTGAACCCCAGTGCTGATTCGCCCTTTGCAATCACGCCCACAACCTGGAAAGGGGTGTTTTCAAGAGTGATTTTACTCCCCAATGCTTGTGACCTGCCGAACACTTGGGCTGCCAGGTCCTCGTCAAGCACGGCCACCCGGCGCTTGCCGTTGTCGTCATCATCTGTAAAGAAATGGCCCTCTTTCATGTTCAGCTTTCTGATATATGAATAATCAGATGAAACTCCTGATATCTGGGAATATTTATTGTCCTTTGTCCCCCTTATGTCACCCATGGTCTGGCTGCTGGGGGAAAGGTGGGTGACATCAGGGACCTTATCCTTGATCACTGCCACATCACTTAGGCTAAACTCCCGGCCTGTGATCTGTTTGTCGCTGCGCCAGTTAATATAAATGGCAAAAATATTTGTGCCTATCTTTTCCATCTCCGACATCAGGACTGCCCTGCCGCCCTGGCCGATTGCCACCACCGCGATCACGGCGGCGATGCCGATTACAATGCCCAGCGTGGTCAGGAACGAGCGCAGCTTGCTCACCATGATGCCTTCCAGGGCTACTCTAATGCTCTCCAGCAAATTCACCGCGCCACCTCCCCGCTGTCAGCGCGGCTGCCTTGCTGCCCCGTTTGTCCGGCCAGGTCCGCGTTTACCATAGCGCGCAGCGGTTCGGCGACAGGCTCGTCATCCAGCAGGCGGCCGTCCCTGAAGTGGAGGATCCGCGAGGTGTGCAGGGCGATATCCCGCTCATGCGTCACGATTACAATGGTAGCGCCGCCCCTGTTCAATTCCTGGAAAATGGCTATGATCTCCTCGCCGGAGCGGGTGTCCAGGTTCCCGGTAGGCTCGTCAGCCAGTATAACGGCAGGGTTATTTACCAGCGCCCGGGCTATTGCCACCCTCTGCACCTGGCCGCCCGACAGCTCGCTTGGCCTGTGGTGCATTCGTTCCGCCAGGCCGACCTTTGCCAGCGCTTCCTCCGCCCGACTGACCCTTTCACGGGGGGCCACCCCGGCATAGATCATGGGCAGTTCGACGTTGCGCATGGCGCTGATACGGGGCAGCAAGTTAAAAGCCTGAAAGACAAAGCCGATTTTCCGATTGCGGATTTTCGCCAGTTCAGCATCACCGATGCCGCTGACTGCCATGCCGTCCAGGTGGTAAGAGCCCAACGTCGGGGTATCAAGGCAGCCCAGCAGGTTTAAGAGGGTGGATTTGCCTGATCCGGACGGGCCCATTACCGCTGTGAACTCTCCCGGCTTGACGGTTATATTAACGTCTGCCAGGGCAGTTACCTGGTGCGCTCCTCTCTGGTATACCTTGCACAGATTTTTTACCCTGATCATTGGGCGCCGGCCTCCCCTGCGGCCGGTGACATATAGTTCACCTCTGTTACCCTGCCGCCGTCCTTTAGCCCCTCCGGAGGGCTTACAATGACTGTTTCACCTTCCGACAGCCCTGACGTTATTTCTGTAAACAGCGCCGTATCGACCCCGATAGTTACTTCCTTTAATTTCGCCACCTTGTCTTCAACCACAAAAACCTTGGTCATACCTTCCTTTTCCACAATAGATTCGTACGGCACCACCAGAGAACTGTCCAATTCGACCGTTGTTATGCTCAGGTCAACAGTGTAGCCTGGACGCAGCCCCTCGGCGTCACCCTCTATCTTTACGATAACCGGCACTTCGATCTGGCTGCCCCGGTCTGTGGTCTTGGCTGCCGCCACGGCGCCGGGAGAAACACTCTGCAGTATGCCGCCGTACTCCCGGTCTGGCTGCGCCGCGGTGGTAACCTTCACTTTCTGCCCGGGCTTCAGCTTGCCGCTGTCGGCCTCACTCACTCCCGCGGTGACCTCCAGTTCCGTGGTATCTCCGATGGTGATCAGCCGCGTCCCAGGCTGGAGGTAATCGCCCAATGCCACTTCCACCGCGGTCACCACGCCGTCCATCTCAGCGCGCAGGACCGTTTTGCTAAGTTTGTTCTCCTCCTGTTCCAACCGGTAACGGGCCTGTTCGATCTGGGCATTGAGGGCGGTCAGCTCATGGCCGACCGGACCGGACTCCATTATTTTCAGCTTTTCCAGGGCAATGCTGTATTGCGCTTCCTTGACAGACATGTCCAGCTCAGCCTCGTCATACTCCTGCTGGCTGATAGCCCCCTGCTCGTATAAAAGCTTCTGGCGCTCAAAGTCTTTCCGGGCGTTTGTGTATTCCGCCTCAGCCCTCCGGCAATTTGCCCTTTCCTGGGCCACCTCCTCCTCTCTGGGGTAGATGGCCTTGTTTAAGTTTGCCTCCGTGGCGATAAAATTCGCCTTGGCCTCGTTGTAATCGTCCTCGATTTCCTCCGGGTTGAGCAAACCCAGGACCTGCCCCTTGCTCACCCGGTCGCCGGGCGACACGTTGAGCTCCATCACCGTGGTGCCGCTAAAGGCGTAAAACTCCTGCTTGGCACGGAGCCTCACCCTGCCGGCGGCGAAGACGTTATCCTGTATGGGCTTGATCTCAGCTGTAGCGGTTTTAACAGGAATGCCCTGGTTTTTGCTTTTGGCCGCACTAAAAGCGGCGACAAACACAATAAGGCCGAGGACCAGCGCCCCGGCAACCATTTTTTTTCTTGAAATATTCCGCAGCTTCTGCAAGTTTATCCCCAAAACACAAGCCCCCTTAACACCAGAAAATTTTCTTTTATATAAAACTTAGACGAACCGGCAGCTTATTTTGTTTCACTATTTTTTTAAACAATTAGCCAGTTGACAAGATTTAAAAAAGCTGCCTTATATATAAACAATTTAAGACAACTATTTGTGACACCCTGTTAAATTATATAATACTTACACCTTATTTCGTGATAAAATTGTTCATTATATGTAATAATTATGTTTGCAATACTAGAAAGCGGGAGGGCCTTATGAAACACACCTTTTTATTTGAAGAAGGAGTCTGGATCTCACAGGGGACTTATTACGACGAAAACAACAATAAGTTAAATGTTGAAGGGCGGTCCGAAATAACCCACAAAAAGAAGCTGTGGATTAACAAAAGCAGCATGACCTTGCCGGGAGACAACCCGGTAGTATTAAGCAACGACTACGAAATTGCCCCCTTTGTTAATGATGTGACCGGGTGGAAGTCGGTCAACCCGGGGCTGGGGACGCTGATAGGCAGGTTTGCGGTGATTGATGACTCTATTCTTTCCCTGTACAGCTCCGAGAGCGGCGAATACTTCGGCACCGAGTTTTTAACGCAGGTCAGCGAGTCGGAGTACATCGGGAAAGGCGTTTTATACAGCGCCGCGGGCAAGGTGTCTTCCTGGTCTGTCCGCCTCGAAAAAGTGCCGGGCTAAGCCTGAGTGGAATCAAAAATCAGGGGAGTCATACCCATTGCCAGCTTTTAAAACCATTTCCGTTTTTTAAAGTAGGCGCCCATGGACACCACGATCATAATCATAATCAGCCAGACTGCGGGATAACTCCAGCGCCATTCCAACTCCGGCATGTATTTAAAGTTCATTCCGTATATACCGACTATGAAAGTCAGGGGAATAAATATTGTCGCGATCATGGTTAAGACTTTCATTACTTCGCTGATCTTGTTATTTGTACTGGAAAGGTAGATGTCCAGCATCCCGCTGATCATATCGCGGTATGTTTCCACTGTGTCAATCACCTGGATCGTATGGTCGTAAATATCCCTGAGATAAATACCTGTGGATTTCTCGATGACCGGCGACTCCCCTTTCTCGAGCCCCGCTATGATTTCTCTCAAGGGCCACACCGACTTGGCCAGGTAGATCATGCTTGTTTTTAAATTGTGGATTGATTTTAAAGTAACAGGCGAAGGGTTGGTAACCAGCATTTCTTCCAGGATCTCTATTCTTTCACCCAGGTTCTCAAGCACCACAAAATAGTTGTCGACTATTGAGTCCAGCATAGAATAAAAAAGGTAATCAGCCCCCATATTTCTAAGGCGGCCCAACCCGTTCCTGATACGCTCTTTAAGCGGATCAAAAATCTCATCCTCTCTTTCCTTAAAAGAAAGGACATAATTCCTACCGAGGACTAAGCTTACCTGCTCCCGGTCTATCCTATTTGTTTTACAATCAAAAAACAGCATCTTCAGGGTAACGAAAATGAAGTCACCTAAATCTTCCATCTTGGGGCGGTGGCCGGTATTTAATATGTCTTCTAAAAGGAGGTGGTGCAGCCCAAAACCCCTGCCTATCTTTTCAATAACCTCTGCCTGGTGCAGGCCATCAACATTAATCCACAACACACCGGGCTTATCTTTATGCAGAAGATAATCATCATCTGTCTCCGGCGCTTGTTCCTGATAACTGTTTTTATCATATCTGATTAATGTAACTTTTGTTGTGGCGCTTTTTTTCTTACCCGTATGAATCATAATTCATTCCCCCTTTTTTAAGCCAGCCAGAATATTTCTTCCAGAGGCATCTTGAAAAACAAGGCTATTTTTAAAGCGAGAGCAACAGACGGCTCATATTTGCCGTTTTCGATGGCCAGGATTGTATGCCTGGTGACCCCTAACGCTTCACCCAGCTGTTCCTGGGTCAGGTCATTCATTTTGCGCAGCATCCTCAATTTGTTTTGGACCTTAACCACCATTTATACCACCTGTCGCCCCAATGTTAAGCTTACATTACATATTGTATAGTGCGCTTTACATTTTGTCAATACGATTAAAGGGCGTCTAAGTTAAGTGCGGTTAAACTGAAAGCAGTCCTTATAGTCAGGGCCATCGCGGTATCATTTAACTAAAAAACGTGTCAAAAGAACCGTCCCCTTGACACGCTTTAAGATTTGACAAAGGTCATACTGAGCGGCCGCCAGTTCTTAGCCGCGAAGCAGCCGCGCAGTACTCCGGCCTGGTAAAAGATATCGTCCAATAAGTGATAAAAGATGAATAAAAGAAGAGGCAAGGAAGGTTTCTTTATTGTAAAGTCAACAACGGCTGGCAGCAAAAGAAAAGCCAAAAATATGAGGGCCAACCGGGGATCGGTAAAAAGCGCGGCTGTTATGACAGGCAGGGAGTAGTAGCGGGAAAAATGCTGGCAGTAGTGATACAACCCCGCGGCCTGGGACCTGGCCACAGCCGCTGTCACCTGCGGGAGACCGGCATTATATCCGGCTTTTTTTATGGTTTTCCACTTGAGCGCAGATTGCCAGATAAGGTTCAGCACAGCCAAACCCGTGCCCGCCGCCAGGGCTGTCAGCGGGCCGGACAGCAGCCAGGCTGCTATTGCCGCCAGCGCGGTCAGGCCGTTGCCCGGAAAATAAACCAGCCTTCGCTTTTCGCCGGGATGCCTGGCCTGCAGCATGGCTTCCGACTGCCCGTAATCGTATCTCCTCTTTAAAAAGGGCAGGAGCCCGGAACGGTGGTGGTGCTGCACAGACCCCCCGGGTATATAGTATATATGGCCTCCGTTTTCAAGGAGACGCCAGCACAGGTCAACATCTTCGCCCACCCGCAAGCGCGGGTCAAAACCACCGGCGGCGGTGAAAGAATCTTTTTTGACCAGCAGGTTGCAGGTGGCCAGGTAAGATAAAGAACTGCCCTTCCTGACTTTTCGCTGCCGCTGCCCCATCATCAGCGGTGACTGGAATTGCTCATACCTGTCCAGGGGCCGGGTTAAACCGGCAGGCTCAACCCGCCCTCCGGCGGCGGCCACATCCGGATACTGAAAACATGGGACCAGGGCCCTCAGCCATCCCCTGTGGGCAAGGCAGTCATCGTCCAGAAAAGCGATAATTTCACCTTTGGCCAGCTTCACCGCCTGGTTTCTGGCAGCTGCCGGCCCTCCGTTTGTGTCCAGCCTGACCACCCGCAGGGAAGGTCCGTTGTACCCGACCTCTACCGGTAACGGAGAGGCGTCATCAACAACAATAATCTCCATTTTTTCCCGCGGGTAATCCATGTCGAGCAAAGATCGGACGCAGCCGGCCAGCATTTCCCGCCGGTTATAAGTGGGGATTACCACGCTCATCCGGGGCAGCGCTTCATCCCGCAGGCCGGGAAACAGCCTGGTCAGGATGCCCGAGTTTTCCAGACCGGCGGCAAAGTCCGCTGTCCTCCCGCCCGCCGTCTCAGGCCCGGAAATCTGGCCGCATAATATTTTGACAGTCTTCAGGCCGCCGGAACTGAGGCGAATTATCCTTTTGGGGCAGGCAACGGATAATATTCCCCCGTCCCGCCCGTCCTGTTCCTGCAGGGTTACTCCATCCGCCAGGCGGTACTGCTGCATGTGACACTTACAGGTTAGCCCGGATGAATTGATAGATCTTCTCCGCCAACTCTTCCGGCGTGCCTGTGACGACCTCCCCCTGTTTTCTCATTTGTGCCCCGGCCAGGATTTGCCTTATCCGCTGCTCAGCCGGCAGCCGGGAATCCGGTGAGGCCAGCCCTACTGTTACCGGTACGGGAGCTTTGACTGTGATAGAATGGATTTTAGCCCCCCGGCTGCCGCACCACTCCGCGGCCAGGCCGAGGCCGGCCAGGTCAAGGCAGGGCACTGTCGACGTAAAGGCTGCAACCAGTTCGGGCAGGCCGGCAGCGCAGGGAGAGATATCTCCCTGGCTTTCCAGGGCCAGCACCGCCGGCAGTTTAACGATCATCCTCGCCCGCCTGCCTTTACCCAGGCGCCTGACTACCTGGGCCCGGCCCTCTTCCACCTTTTCCAGAATAGTCACACCGGGCACATAAGCCATGCCTGAGCCGGCCGCGATCACTCCCGGCAGCATAGAGTTCAACTGGTCCAGACACCCGTCCCCGCACAGGAGCAGGTCCGGCTTTAGATTTAATACGGCGGCCGCAAGCGCCCTGCCTCTGCCCAGCTCGTCCGCACCGGCCAGGTCGTCGTCCCAGATCCTCAGCGCTTCCTGAGCTCCCGCCGCCAGGCACCAGCGCAGGGACTCCTCCGCTTCCGGGCCGCCGAGGGAAATCGCTGTTACCTGATGGCGATCATTACTGTCAAACAGGCCGAGCCCCTGCTCCAGGGCTTGCCAGTCAGCCGGGTTGAAAATTGTCGCCATCCCCTCAGGCAGCGGAACTTCACCGTACGGCCCAGGCGGCAGCGGTACCCGGCAGTCTACGGTGTTTCTGATCAAGACCACTACTTTCAGTATTGTACCCCCCTTTAAGCGGACCAAATCAACTGAAGCGGAAGCTAACCCCACAGCCGCCCCTGGGGTAACGCCAGATCAGGGCGCCCTGGTCACAGATTAGCAGACAGGTGCCGCATTCCAGGCAGGCCTCGTAGTTGAAAGCCACCCCGTCCTCCGCGTGGGGCAGGTAGCACTGAGCCGGGCAGGCAGTCAGGCAGGCCCGGTGGGGGCAGTTAAGGCATTCTTCACTGTTGACCAGGATATGGGCCTCCCGGTCCAGACGGTAGCGGTTGTGTCTTAAACGTACTGAAACATTCACCATAGCCAGGCCCTCCCCATCTGGTAGCCGTCTTTTGCCGCCTGCCATAAACCAATATCCTGATCCAGGAGTTTTTTAACCATACCGGCCAGCTTCGGGTGACCGGCGCCGTCGACGGTAAACCACCGCTCCAGCGTCCGGCACACAAACGAGGGGTAGTATTCGTACAGCCTTTCGTTCAAAAGCATCCTGGCCGCTCCCTTATACCTTTTCAAATCCTGGAGCACGGAACTCTCTTTTAATCTCGACTCGTAGCGGGCCATCATCTTTTCACTGAAATCTCCGGCTTCAAAAGCATCGATTATTGTTTCGGCCGCCAGCCTGCCGGAGGTGACGGCCGGATTTACTCCTTCCAGGAACAATCCCCCCGCCAGCACCAGGCCCGCCGCGTCACCCGCCACCAGCATGCCGCCGGTGTAAAGCCGGGGGACCATTTTTGCCCCCGCTTCTGGTATCAGGTGAGCTGAATATTCCAAAAACCGGCCGCCTTCCAGCAGGGGAGCGATGGCCGGGTGGCACTTAAAGCTGTCCAGGGCGTCATAAATGGTGGCCCCGCGCGCTTTCAGGGAATGGACCTGGGCCACGACGCCGACAGACAGGCTGTCCCTATTGGTGTATATAAAAGCTCCCCCGTGCAGACCGTTGCCCATCCGGCCCAAGAACTCGCTGGACAGCCCTTCGTTTCCGTTCAGGCTGAACCTTTCCTCCATGGCGCGGGGCGGCAGCTGGATAACTTCTTTTACTCCCAGCGAAAACTGGTCAGGCGCAAACGCCTGGCGGAGACCCGCCTGACGCGCCAGCAGGGATACCGCACCGTCGGCCGCGATCACGGCCCTGGCCCTGATTTCGCCCCGCTCCCGGCGGACTCTCACCCCGGCCACCTGCCCGCCTTCGCGGATAACGTCGTCCACAATGGTCTGGTTGAGCAATAAAACTCCCGCTTTTACCGCCTCACCGGCATACCAGCGGTCAAATGAAGCACGCTGCACCACAAACCCGTTGTAGGGTGGATTTTTAAAAGCAGAGGAGTTAAAGTCCAGTGATACCACCGAATCTTCGCTTAGCAGGGAAACAATTTTCCGGTTGACAAACCTTTCCACCGGCGCCCTGTTATAAAATCCCGGCACTATTTCATCCAGCACCCTGCTGTAAAGGACCCCGCCAAACATGTTCTTGGCGCCCGGAAATTCACCCCGCTCGATCAGCGCCACTTTATAGCCACGGCGGGCTAAAAGCAGCGCGGCGGTCGTCCCGGCCGGTCCGGCTCCGGCGACAACTACGTCAAATGTCTGTTGGCTCACGCTTGTCCCTCCCCAGCGAACGGAGTTTTTCGGTCAGCAGGGGCACAATTTTTTCGAAATCTCCCACCGCGCCGAGGTCGGCCACGCGAAATACAGGCGCCCCGGGGTCGTTGTTGATGGCCGCAATTTTTCCCCCTGCCACCCCGGATATATGCTGCTGCGCCCCCGATACCCCGACAGCCAGGTATAAAACCGGGTTAATGCTCCGGCCGGTCTGCCCTATCTGCCTGTCCGGGGGGATCCAGCCCGCGTCGACCGCCGGTCTGGTCCCACCCAGCGGCGCGCCGGCCGCGCCCGCCAGTTCAGCCACCAGGCTGAGGCCATGCCGGCTCTTCACTCCCCGGCCCGCGCCGACCACGATATCCGCTTCCCCGATATTCATTTCAGCGGCCGGCACAGCAAAAGTTTCAAGCAGGGTTAAGGCCGGCTCCACCCCGCCCCCCACCGCCAGTTCAACGGCTTCGATCTCAGCCGGAAGGCCCGGTTTGGCGGGGCCGCAATTTACATCGGCCATTACCAGCACGTTGGGGCTGCCGGTCATTTCACAGACCATCTGGTACTGGCCGTTGTAAACATTGACGACGGCTTCTGTTCTTTCACCGTCCAATTTCACCTGGACACATTCGGACAGCAGCCCGGCGTCCAATTCAGACGCCAGCAGGGGCGCGGTTTCCCTGCCCTGCAGCCCGCCGGGCAGCATAATCAGGGTAGGCCGCCAGGCGGCGGCCAGTTCCAGCAGCACAGCGGCTCTCTGCCCCGCGGAGTAATAGCGCTCCTCCGGTCCCGGCACCAGGAAGACCTTCCCTATGCCGCAGCCGCTAAGCTGTTCGAGGGATGTCTCCGCGCAGAGGCTGAAAAGGACCGCCGCAACCTCACCGCCGGCGCGTCCGGTAAGTTTGCCCAGGTTTGCGCACAGGCGCAGGGAGGAAGCGGTGATATCTTTACCGTTATGCTCCAAAACAAGCAGGATTTTTCTGTCCATAAGCCAGCCCCCCTATATGCTCCGCCCGACTTTGAACCCGTCATAGATGGCGTGTTCCACCCTGCGGGGGGCCAGGCAGTCACCGACGCGGTATATTTCAGGGACCTTATCTTTAATCTGGTGGTATATCTCTTCTCTCGGCCTGGGCTGCCCCACCAGGACGACAGCGGTTATGCCGGCCAGGACAGCCTCCTGGCCGGTGTAGTGGTTAAACACGGTAACGGAATTTTGCTCTATCGATTTGACAATACTGCTGGTAACCACCTCAATGCCCTGGTCCAGGGCTCTCCTGTACCATAAAGGGAGGTCCATGGTAGGCATCAGGTCCTGCCCCGGGTAGAGCCCCGGGGTCAGCAGCGTCACTTTTTTACCCAGAACGCTCAGGTATTCGGCAGTTCCGGCGCCCTGGTGAAAACCGGTGTCGTCGACTACCAGCACCCTGTCTCCCTGTATTTCATGGCCCGCCAAAACCTGGTAAAAGGTAAGCACGTGGGGCAAACCAGCGCCCGGCAGGTAACAGGGGCCGGCTTGTGAACCAGCGGCTACAACCACTGCGTCGGGCTTCTCCCTTTCCACCAGTTCAAGTGTCACTTCTGTATCGAGTAATATTTTCACCGGGAAATTTTCCATCTCTATGGTCTGGTTGCGGACCACATCGGAAAACTCCTCCCGGTTGGGCAGCCTGGCCAGCAGGTTAACCTGCCCGCCGAGGGAACTCTCCCGTTCGTACAATGTAACCTCGTGGCCCCGGCGGGAAGCTTCCTTGGCGGCCTCCAGCCCGGCTGGCCCGCCCCCGATCACCATCACTTTTTTTAGCCTGGCCGGCCTGGTTATGTTGTTGCGGCCAAAATTCTCCTCCCTGCCGGAAGCGGGGTTCTGCAGGCAGCCCAGGTCTCTGTTCAGGCCTGTTCTGGCGGCGCAGCACTGGTTGCAGGCGATACAGTGCCGGATTTCTTCCGGCCGGCCCTCCAGCGCTTTGCCGGCAAACTCCGGGTCACAGATCTGCCCCCTGGCAATGCAGACAAGGTCTGCCTGGCCCTGGGCCAGGACCCGCTCCGCCTGAGCCGGCGAATTAATACGGCCGGATGCAAAGACGGGCACATCTGAAACTTCTTTCAATCCCGCTGAAATATAAGTACTGTAGCCCGGGGGCAGGCTCATCGACCCCATGACCAGGTACAGGTTGTGGAAGTTCGCGATACTGGTGTTGATAAAGTCAACCAGTTTCAATTCGCAGAGGTAGGCGGCCGCTTTTTTCATGTCCTCAAAAGTCAGCCCGCCGTCTACAAGCTCATCCCCGCTGAGCCGGATGCCCAGGGCCAGGTGCCTGCCGGCAGCCCGGCGCAAAGCCCTCATTACCTCAACCGGGAAACGCATCCGGTTTTCAAAGCTGCCACCGTATTCATCCTGGCGTTTATTGGTCAGCGGTGACATGAACTGCCTGAGCAGGGAGCTGTGGGAGGCCTGGACCTCGAACCCGTCAAAACCGCCCCGCCTGGCATGTTCGGCCACCAGGCCGTAGCCCCGGATGACTTCATAAATGTCGTTCTTTTCCATCGCCTTGGGTACTTCCCTGAATAAAGGGTCGGGGACAGCGGAAGGCCCCCACACGGGCAGCCTGGAATAAGCGCCTGAGGCCTGCTGGCCGTTGTGGTTGAGCTGCGCGAATATTTTCCCGCCATAGCGGTGGACCATGCCCGTAATTTTCCGGTATCCGGGAATGACTGCCGGGTCAAAAGCATGGATCAGTTTTTCATAAGCCCAGTCGGTCGGGTGCACCGACTGCTCCTCGGTGATGATTAGGCCCGCTCCCCCCCGCGCCCTCTCTCCGTAATAATGAGCGTGCCGCGATGTGGGCAGGTTATCTGCCGCAAAATTGGTCAGGTGCGCCGGAAAAACAATCCTGTTGCGCAGCGTTACCGGGCCTACGTGCACCGGGGAGAAAAGGAATTTATAATCTACATGCAAGATAAGTAACTCCTTATATGAAAAATAGTCTTTAGATCCTCTTTCCCACCAGGTATCCCTCTCTGACCGCCGCCCCGATACCCCTGGGCGCCAGGCAGTCTCCCGCCTGGTAAATCTCTTTAAGCCGGCCGCGCAAAGCCAGGTACAGGCTGTCCTCGGGCTGGGGCCAGCAGTTGTACACCAGTGTGTCTATACCGATCAGGGCTGTCGTCTTACCGCTGAACCGGTTGGCGATAACAGCCCGCCCGCCGTTTATTTCTTTAACCTGGCAGGAAGTAAAGATCCCTTTTAAAACCGACATGCACCGCTGGTTCCAGGAAGAAAGCTCCATAGTGCCGGCCATTTTGCTCCCCGCGAACAAATCGGGCGTGACCAGGTAGACCTTTTTACCCGCGGCCAGCAATTTTTCCACAGCCCGGCCCATCAGCTGGTCCCCTGTTTCATCCCAAAAAAGGACGTTTTCTCCCGCCTGCTCAAATCCTGTTACTACCTCCCGCGCTGATACCGCAGCACAGCCTTTAACCGGGAAAGCAGGTTTATCGGTTTTAGCGCCCGTGGCCAGGACCAGGGCGTCCGGCGCCCAGGCCAGAATATCCTCCGGCAGGCACCGCTTGCCGGTGACAAGGCGCGCCCCGCATGCAGCCAGCTCCTTCTGCCAGGTGCTGATCACCCTGGCGACCTCACCGATGTACGCGCTGGCCGCCATGGCGCCGCCCGGCGCGGGCCCCGCCTCCCAGACAGTGACCTGGTGCCCGCGCGCCGCCGCGACCCTGGCGGCCTCCTGGCCGGCGGGACCAGCGCCTACCACCAGGACTTTTTTAGGCGCCCCGGCTGGTTTGATGATCATCATATCCTGGTCCGACTCCACCCCGGCCCGCGGGTTGAGCAGGCATGACAGGGGACGGCCCATGCCGTGGCGGACCTGGCAGCCCTGGTTGCAGGAAAGGCACTCCATCACCTGGCCAATCCCGCCGCCGGCGATTTTGCGGGGCAAATCAGGGTCGGCGATCAGCGCCCGGTCCATATATACTCCATCCGCCAGTTGTTCGTCGACTACCCTGGCCGCAAGCTCCGGCCGGTGTATCCTTCCCTCGGCGAATACAGGCAGGCCTGCTGCTTTTTTAACGGCGGCGGCGGCAGCCAGCGCCAGGCCGGGCTCGCTGTAATGAGTGGCCGCGGACAGATGCGGTGTATAAAGGCTCCCCACAGCGACCGTTATATAGTCGAGGACATTTAATTTTACCAGTATGCAGGCGATTTCCACCGCGTCATCAGGAGTCAGGCCCCCCCACGGCGCAAACTCCTCGCCGCACAGCCTGAGGCCCAGCAATTTGTCTGCGCCGATAACTTCCCGCACCGACTGCAGCACAAGTGTACAAAACCTCAACCGGTTGGTCAGTACGCCGCCGTAATCGTCTGCCCTGTGGTTGGTCAGGGGCGACATGAACTGCCTGATCAAAGAAAATTGGGCTGCGTTTATTTCAACACCGTCGAGCCCGCCTTCCACGGCATGGCCCGCCGCAGCGGCGAAGCCGTCCACCACTTCCAGGATGTCGCTTACTTCCATTGATTTCGGTACTTCCCGCGCCACTACATCAGGTACGGCGCTGGGCGCCCACAGCTCCCGCATGGCGGCTGACCCGTCCGACTGCAGGCCGCTGTGGTTGAGCTGCGCTACAGCCACCGCACCGTACCGGTGGACCTCCTCCGCTACCCGGCGGCAGCCGGGGACAATCTCTTTCAGATAACCGAAGAGAGCTTTTTCATAGGGCAGGTCGGATGGGTGGACCAGCAGTTCCTCCAGCACGATCATACCCGCACCGCCTTTAGCCCGCTCCCGGTAATAAGCCGCGTGCTGCTCCGAAAGCAGGTTTTTGGCCGCAAAGTTTGTGGGGTGAGATCCAAGAACAATCCGGTTCGGCAGCTCTGCAGGCCCAATCTTAATTTTATCTAAAAGTCTTAACTTAGTCGTTTTTAACCATCCCTTTTCCTCGCACACATTCGGGGTCCGGCATGTCCCAGCTGCCGTACGCCAAAAAAGAGGCGCCCCGGCAACCGCCAAGGCACTTTTCGTAGCCGGAACAATCCCGGCAGGCCTCGGGCCTGTCTGTCCGTATCTGGTTGAACAAGTCCGCCTCCCGCCACAGCCGGGACAATGGTGTTTCCCGGACATTTCCCGCAATCAGGGAAGGGTCGTTTGTAAAAGGACATGGATACACGTAACCCTGCGGGTCTACCGAGCAGGTAAGCCTGCCCGCCCCGCAGAAGCCCAGGCCGGGCAAGGGGTCTCCCAGGGCTGAGAGAAAAAAGAACGAGTCCCCGGTGGTTACCTCCGGATGCTTTTCCAACCAGCGGTACAGATGCCGGTACTGTTCCTGGTCCGGCGCCATCTCCCGCCACCGCTCCCTGGCCCGGCCGGCCGGGCGCAGCCGTGATAACCGCAGGCCGGCGCCGTATGAGGCGGCCAGTATGAGCATTTTGTCCAGCCCGGCCACGGACTCCCTGGTCACAACACAGTTCACCGCTGTGGTTACGTTCTTTTCTTTCAGGCAGCGCAGGGCTTCAACCGCTTTTTTAAATGTTCCCGCACCCCGGATGGGGTCGTTTACGGAGGGCTGCCAGCCGTCCAGGCTGACCTGGACCCTCAGGCCTCTTGCGGCTATTTCTCCCGCCAGCGCACTGTCGATCAGGGTGCCGTTGGTGCTGAACTGGACATATATGCCCTTTTCGGCGGCATAGTCCGTGATTTCAAAAAAGCGCGGGTGAAGCAAAGGCTCCCCGCCACCGGCGTTTATATAAAATACTTTCATTTTGGCCAGGTCATCCAGGAAGTCTTTGATTTCATCCATATGCAGTTCATCAAGCCTGTTGCCGCCTCCGCCGGCCAGGCAGTGGGCGCAGGCCAGGTTACATCTACCGGTTATCTGCCAGGTCAGGCACACGGGCGCTCTCAGCCGCTCCGTCCTGATATTCCAGCTCATGGACGATTCCCATCTCCTCCAGGCGGCGCAGGGTGGTCAGGATATGTTCCCGCATCGCCTGCTCAGCGGGCGCTCCTGCTGATATCCTTGCCGCTATCTCAAGCACCGTCCCGGTCCCGGCCAGTTCAAGCAGTTCCATGGCCAGGCGGGACTTTATGAAGTGAAGCCGGTCACCGGTACGCTGGTACACGATCCCGCCAAAATCTTCGCGGCGGAACATGGTTCCGCTCGGCACGGCATAATGGCTGTTCAGATCCAAGTACGCGCTCCCCTCCCGATATGGCATTTAATCAGGCGCAGGACCAGCCGCCGTCGACCATCAGGTTGTGCCCGGTAATATAGCGGGCGTCGTCCGAGGCCAGCCACAGGGCAGCGGCGGCCACGGCCTCAGGCGGGATAAGGCCGCAGATGAGGTGCCCGGAAGAAAACTGCCTGGCAGCCTCTTCATATTCCAGGCCGACTTCCCTGGCCAGCCCGGCCACGATACTTGTGTCAACGGTGCCGGGGCTGATGCAGTTGACATGTATATTATAAGGGGCCAGCTCCTGGGCCAGGGTCTTGGTCAGCCCGACGACCCCCCACTTGGCGCAGGAGTAATGGACCGAGTAAGGCAGTCCTTTAACACCGTTCACGGAGGAGGTGCTGATAATTTTTCCGCCCTGGCCTTTGATCATATGCGGAATCACAGCCTTGCAGCCGTGCCAGACCCCTTTCAGGTTGATATCCAGCATGGCGTCCCACTCCTCTTCCCTAAGCTCGTGGGCCGCGCTTATCCCGGCAATACCGGCATTATTGACCATAACATCAATCTTTCCCAGAGAGCTGGCCGTCTCGTCCACCGCGTTCTTTATCTCGTCAAAGCGCCGGACGTCGCCGTACAGAGCCATGGCTCTAATTCCCACGGCTTTAAGCTCAGCCAGGGTTTGTTCCATATCTTCCCTGCTGGCCAGTTCATAGCTCGGGTATGTAAGATTTTTGCAGATATCGAAACAGGCGATGTCAGCTCCTTCCCTGGCCATGGCCAGCGCTGTGGCGCGGCCCTGGCCTCTGGCGGCGCCGGTTATAAACACCACTTTCCCGTCAAGCTTTCCCAATGGCAAAACCTCCCTGGTGCAGCGGCATATAAGCCTCGCACAAAGAAACTATTAAAAGTTAGTATTAAATTAAACAAGGAACTTTAATAATGAGGCACTTAAAGGGTTTTAAGAATGGGGACTGATTAGATAAATGGGGCCTGTTGTGAAGCATTATTAATTAAAAAAAGAACTCCAAAATCACGGTTGAAGGTGTTCGGAGTTTTAGGCCATGCCACTAGTAGACACCACATATCCCGTCAATGGCCATTGTCTCAATAACGATATCCTCCAGAATAAGAGGATCTTCAGTTATTTGCTCTTCCAAGACTTTCTCATCCATCTTAGATTACTCCTTTCGGCGCGTTTGTTCACGTTATACCCCCGGCATCAGCTTTGGAAGGGCTATGCCTTTTTCCGCCACGTTAATCTGCATGCCTTATTCAGGCTGCCTTCCCCGGCAGTATCTTAATATATAATTCTTCTTCAGATTATCCAATTATCCTCTTGTTAATTCGACAAATCGCGACATTTTATGACATTCATAAACTGGCCCTAGCTGTTTATAATTTCTATTTATCACAAATTAAAACCGCAGAAGTCCACTGTTGCAAAATAGTCATCAAGTGTTTCGGCCCGGCGGATGAGTTTGACCTCCCCGTCCGGTCTCAGCAAAAGCTCGGCGGACCTCAGCTTGCCGTTATAGTTGAACCCCATGGCGTGGCCGTGGGCGCCGGCGTCATGGATAACCAGGATATCCCCCGGCTCGATCTCCGGCAGGTTGCGGTCAATGGCAAACTTGTCGTTGTTCTCGCACAGCGAACCGGTTACATCGTATACATGGTCGAGGGGCCAGTCCTCTTTCCCCAGCACGGTGATGTGGTGGTACGCGCCGTACAGGGCGGGACGCATCAGGTTGGCCATACAGGCGTCCAGGCCGACGTAGTTTTTGTAGATCTCCTTTTTGTGCAGGACGGTGCTGACTAAAAAGCCAAAAGGACCGGTGATCATGCGGCCCAGTTCCATGGTAATACGCAGCGGCGCCAAACCCTGTTTGACTATTTTTTCTTCATAGGCCTTTTTAATTTCCCTGGACAGGAGGTTTAAGTCCACCCGCTTTTCCTCCGGCCGGTAGGGAATGCCGATACCCCCGCCAAAATTAACAAACTCCATCCTGATCCCGGTGGTCTGGTAAATTTCTGTTACTAAATCGAAGAGCATTTCCGCTGTGGCAATATAACTGTAAGGGTCCAGCTCATTGGAGACCACCATAGTATGCAGGCCGAACCGCTTGGCCCCCATGTCCTTTGCCATTCCATACCCTTCAATGAGCTGTTTGCGCGTAAACCCGTATTTAGCCTCCTGGGGCAAGCCGATGATCGCGTTGCCGCCGCGCAGGGGCCCCGGGTTGTAACGGAAAGAAATCAATTCCGGCATACCTGCATATCGGTCCAGGTACTCAATGTGGCTTATATCGTCAAGGTTAATAATAGCTCCGAGTTCTTTGGCCTTGATATATTCATTGGCCGGGGTGTTATTGGAAGAAAAGATGATGTTTTCTCCCGTAAGCCCCGCTTTCTCAGCCAGGACCAACTCCGCCAGTGAGCTGCAGTCCGCCCCAAACCCTTCTTCTTGGAGGATCTTCACTAAATAAGGGTTTGGCGCGGCCTTCACCGCAAAGAATTCTTTGAATCCGGGCGCCCAGGCGAAGGCAGCCAGGAGCTTGCGGGCATTATCGCGTATAGCCTTCTCGTCATAAATGTGAAAGGGGGTGGGGTATTTCTCTATTATCCGCTCAATTTCGGCCTTAGAGAAAGGTAATGCTTTGTTCATGTCTGCCTCCCGTATAAAATAAATTAAAAAATACAGCTTCTAAGCCTGCTTTTTTCTGAAACATTTCAAAATAACTTACAACAAATTTTAATATAAGCCCGCGCCCTTTTCAAGGATTATAATACTTTATCAACTAATAATCCCTCTTTTTCAGGAAAGATCGGCTTGCAATAATTAACGGGCGAAAGCAAAACAAATTCGCCCGCTTTATATTTTCGATAAAATTTTTTAAACCTAATCCGCATATGTACAGTTGTTTTCTCACATCATTTGTAAGCGTAAAGAATCTTACAGCCTGTCATATGGTTTTTCCCTGTCTTTTCTTCTTGCCAGTTCATTTGCATATTTAACACCAAGCATATGAGCGTTTTGCCTGGTCCATTCCGTT
Source organism: Pelotomaculum propionicicum (assembly GCF_048984525.1). Taxonomy (GTDB): domain Bacteria; phylum Bacillota; class Desulfotomaculia; order Desulfotomaculales; family Pelotomaculaceae; genus Syntrophopropionicum; species Syntrophopropionicum propionicicum_A. Next base: position 186,084 of record NZ_JBMGJC010000003.1, on the reverse strand, counting down.
AACCTGGTTGTACCCGCTGGTGGTGAATTTGTCCAAAGCAGATTTGCTTTTAACCCTTTTATCTCTTCTTCTGTTATTGTTATGTCCCCGACAAGCCGCCCGATTAACCGGCCGATATTGTAGCCGGCAAAATCAGGCACAGAGATAATGGGCCTTTCTTTACCGATTATTTCACCTATCTTTTTTACCAGCTCACGGTAAGTAAATGTTTCAGGCCCAATAGCGTCAATGATAACGTTCTCACTGCTCTTGCCCTGCTCGACCGCCAGCCTGGCCAGGTCATCTACATAAATTGGCTGCAGCCTGTAACTGCCGTCCCCAAACACGCCAAAAACGGGGAATTTTCTAAGCATCCAGGCTATATTGTTGATCAGGATATCTTCCTTGCCAAATAAAACAGTGGGGCGAAGTATGGCATAAGAAAGGCCGGAATCTATCAGGGCCTTTTCCAGTTTTGCCTTACCGCTGAAATATTCGAGAGGTGAGTCCAATGACGGATTGGTGATGCTGACGTGGACGATACGCCTGACTCCCGCGGCCCTGGCGGCGCTGAACAATTTCAGGGTGTTTTCAACAGCGTTATTATGTTTGAAATTTATCTTGTTATCGGAAAAATTAAAACGTACCCAGTATGTATTGTACAGAACACCGGCGCCTTTTAATGATTTAACAAGTTTGTCGGGGTTGTCAAAATTAAAAGGGAAAGCCTTAACCCTATCCTCAAAAGGGTTTTCGCGCTGCCAGGAATTTGTCAGCGTTATAACTTCCCTGTCCTCATCCAGCAATCTTTTTGCTATATATTTACCCGAATAACCGAATGCCCCTGTAACAACGTGAATAGCCTTACTCATGACGGACTCCTTTAATCCTTGTTTTGAGTCTTGTATTTATTCTGCATCTCTTCTTTTGCCAGCCTTGTAGCCTTTTTGATAAAATCGGTTTTTGCATCTGTATAAGCGTCTCTGTCAAATTCAAACCTGTTTTTCAGCTCAAGCTTAAGCTTTCCATATTCATCAGCAACATCCGGATGAGATATCAGGTAATCTCTAAAATAGAGTTCGTCCCAGTCACCGCTGTATCTCACATGAACGTGATAAACCTGACCCTTAAATCCCTCCGGGGTATAACCTTTCATAAACAAGCCATAAATGCACCTCCTTGCTTGCAACATGTATATACATCTCCTATAAGACGGTGAACTTTTTCAAACCCTATTTATGAGAACAAATAACGGGAGAAAGCATATGGCTCCCGCCCGTTTTTCACATAATAAATATTAATCCCCCCGCATCGCTACGAAAGATAGATAACGAAACCCAAAAAATATCCCCGTGTTTCCCTCTATACGGGGTACTCCCCGGTGAAGACCTCCGCGGCGGGGCCGGTCATGTACACGTGGTCGTCTTCCGCCCATTCGATAAGGAGGTCTCCTCCCTTCAGGCGCACAGTCACTTTGCGCCCGGTGAGGCCGTTCAGCGCACAGGCCACGGCGGTGGCGCAGGCGCCCGTGCCGCAGGCCATGGTTTCCCCGGCGCCCCTCTCCCAGACCTTCATTATTACCTCGCCCGGGTTCAGCACCTGGACAAATTCCACGTTCGTCTTACGCGGAAAAGCATTATGCTTCTCTATGCGGGGGCCGATTTCACGCAGGGCGACGCTTTCCGCGTCCGGCACGAAAATTACACAGTGCGGGTTGCCCATGGAAACAGCCGTTACCTTAAAGTTTAAGTCACCCACTGCCAGGGGCTCGCCGACGACACGGCCCGGCGCACCTGCCATCGGGATCTCCGAACGCTCAAACCTTGGCTGGCCCATATCGACGCGCACCGACTTAATGCGGCCGTTTTCCAGGATCAGTTCCGGAATTATAATCCCGGCCAGTGTTTCCACCCTAATTTTTTCTTTTTTTATCATATCGTGCTCGTACATATACTTTGCCACACAGCGGATGGCGTTGCCGCACATCTCCGCCTCGCTGCCGTCGGAATTAATAATGCGCATCCGCACATCGCCCTGCTCCGAAGGCATCAGCAGGACCAGGCCATCCGCCCCGACCCCAAAGCAGCGGCTGCACATTTTCACAGCCAGGTCCGGCGCTCTGCCCATATCTATCTTTTCTTCAAAACAATTGACCAGGATGAAGTCATTGCCCAGACCGTGCACCTTAGTAAAACGCAAGTTTTGATCCTCCATTCACCGCCTGCGGCCAGGCAGTTTACTTTATTTAGATAGCAACACTATTTTATACCACCTAGACCTTGAGGTACATAACTTTTTTCCTTGCCCCCCCGATAAAGTGGTGATAAATGGTGCCCAGGACCGTGGGGGCGGAGGAAATGAGCAGTATTGTCATCCACTGCAGCCCGTTCAGGGGTACCACGTGGAAGACAGCCTGCAGAAACGGCACATAGTTGACCAACAACTGCAGGGCGGCCGAGATAAACACCGCTCCCACCAGGTAGAGGTTGGTGAACAGGCCTATCTCAAGGATGGTATGAGACTCCGAGCGGCAGGCAAACACGTAAAACAGCTGAAAAAAGACCAGCGTATTAAAAGCCATGGTGCGCGCCAGCTCAACATCTCCCATGAACAACCCGCACCGGAAAGCGACCAGAGTGCCGAGACCGATTATGGTCCCGCTGGTAATAATCCGCCAGGCCATACCGTGAGAAAAGACGCTTTCTCTTGGATGGCGCGGGCGCCTGGACATTATGTCACTGTCGTGGGGGTCAACTCCCAGGGCCATGGCGGGAAGCCCGTCGGTAACCAGGTTCATCCACAGGATCTGGATCGGGACCAGCGGGAGAGGCAGGCCGGCCATGACGGCAATGAGCATGGTAAGCACTTCGCCCACGTTACAGGAAAGCAGGTAGCGGATAAATTTGCGTATGTTGTCGTAGATACCGCGCCCTTCCTCCACCGCGGCCACGATACTGCTGAAGTTGTCGTCGGCGAGGACCATCGCCGAGGCCTCTTTGGTGACGTCAGTCCCGGTGATACCCATGGCAATGCCGATATCCGCTTCCTTGATCGCCGGAGCGTCGTTTACCCCGTCACCAGTCATGGCTACCACGTGGCCCGCCTGTTTCAGCGCCCTTACTATCTTCAGCTTGTGCCTTGGCGAAACCCTGGCATAAACCGATACTTTTTCTACCTGATCGGCAAACTCTTCGTCAGACATACCGTCCAGGTCCCGGCCGGTAAGGATTTCACCGCCCTTGGAGAGGATCCCCAGCTCTCTGGCGATGGCGCGCGCTGTAAGTTTGTGGTCACCGGTGATCATTACCACATTTATGCCGGCCCTGCGGCAGGTCAGCACCGCCCTGACGGCCGCCGGCCTGGGGGGGTCGATCATGCCGGCCATGCCAAGAAAAATAAGCCTTTGTTCAACACGTTCCTCCGAAAAGTCCGTGGTCTCGGCTGGAAGTTCCCTGTAGGCGAAGGCTATTACCCTCAGGGCTTTATCGGCAAGTTCGGAATTCTGGTTCAGTATTTCCTCCCGCTCCCTTTTTGAAAGCGGTACGGCCAGGCCTCCCTTTAAGCTGTGGGTGCACAGATCCAGGATCACGTCCGGCGCGCCTTTCACATATACAGCCAGTTCTCCGGCAGGTTGGCGGTATAACACGCTCATCCGCTTACGGTCGGAATCAAAGGGGATTTCAGCCTCCCTTACCTCTTTCATCTCGAGCTTTTCCCGCCACAAGCCGGCTTTCATGGCCATTACCATAAGCGCTCCCTCGGTGGGATCTCCTAAAACGGACCACTCCCTGGCCGGCTGGCCCTTGGCCAGGCCCCTGAAAAGGCCGGTAACGCTGACGCTGCCGCGCTCAAGGACTGAATTGCTGCAGAGTGCGGAAGCTTTCATCATTAAATTAAAATGCTGGTCATGCTTGTCCAGCCCGCCTGTAAATTCACCCTTGGGGTCGTACCCTTCTCCCGTTACGTCTATGACACGCCCGTTAATGATTATTTTTCGCACCGTCATCTCGTTCTGCGTAAGTGTCCCGGTTTTATCGGAGCAGATTATCGTTGAACAGCCCAAAGTTTCCACCGCGGGCAGCTTGCGGATAATGGCCTGGCGCTTGATCATCCGCTGCACGCCCAGGGCCAGCGCCACTGTTACTATGGCCGGCAGGCCTTCCGGTATGGCGGCGACGGCCAGGCTGACTCCCGCCAAAAACATCTGGTAGGCTTCCTCGCCTCTCATTATCCCCAATAAAATTACCACGGCACAGATTAAAAAACAAAATGCTACCAGCCACCTGCCCAACTGGGCCAGGCGATGCTGGAGGGGGGTCTCTTCCCTGGCCGCTTCCTGGATCATCCCTGCAATCTGCCCCATTTCGGTAGCCATACCGGTGTGCACCACGACACCCCGTCCACGCCCCCTGGTAACGACAGTGCCCAGGTAGGCCATATTCGAGGCGTCGCCAGGCGCCAGGCCGTACCCGGACAGGGCTCCTGCCAGCTTCAATACCGGCAGGGACTCGCCGGTAAGGGCGGACTCCTCTATTTCCAGGCTTGATGTTTTAAGCAGCCGCATGTCAGCCGGGATCCTGTCGCCTTCTTCCAGGAGGACGATATCGCCCGGGACCAGGTCCGCAGCCTGCATTTTGCGCTCCTGGCCGTTCCTGATTACCCTTGCTTCCGGCGATGTCAGTTTCTTCAGCGCTTCCAGGGAACGCTCGGCCCGGTACTCCTGGACAAAACCCAGTATGGCGTTGACTATCACAATAATGGCGATGGTTATGGCGTCGGCGTATTCTCCCAGAAAACCTGAGATAGCGGTCGCGGCCAAGAGCACAAGTACCATAAAGTCCTTGAACTGGGCCATAAAAAGCTTCCAGGCGGGCTCTCTGGGAGCTTTGGCTAATTCATTGGGCCCAAATCTCAGCGCCCGTTCTTTGGCTTCCTTATCAGACAAACCTTTTTGAGGATCTGTTTTAAGTTTCGCTAAAACCTCCTGTACGCTAAGAGTATACCAGCGGCTGGACATAACCATTCACCTCTTGTAACATTTTTCCTGATTATTCCAATCATATTCGCCGGTGGTTTAATATATAACCATTTTCATTAATGGCAATCAATAAATTACCATATTATGTAAGAGGACAAAATGTACTGCGCAGCAGGTTTATATGTCTTTCAGAAGTGCTCTTTGGGGTATCCGCATCTTAAGGCAGAATACCCCGATACTTTTCCTCCCTTGGCCATTTCGCGAGCAAAAAAACCCCGGAGAAATCCGGGGTCAGGTTGTAGACAAAGTCTCCATGGGGTTTGAAACCGCTTGGCATTTGAGCCGTTGGACATGAGTCGTAAGTCACGTCACACGTCACATATCTCACGACCCAAATGAGGAGCGTCGGAATAAGGAACGGGGACACCCCTTTCTCACAGGCATTCCTGCACGCGAGGAATGTCCCCGATTTAAATGTCCCCGATCGCCCTAAAAGGCTGGAATTACACTGCCTTTGTAATTATCCTCAATGAATTTTTTAACTTCGGGCGACTGCAGGGCCTGGCTCAACTTCTTGATGCTGTCTTTTTCTTTGTCTTCAGGCCTCACCGCCAGGATATTGGCGAAAGGCGAATCCTTTACTTCTGTGAAAATAGAGTCCTTGACAGGATTGAGATTCGCTTCAAGGGCGTAATTGCTGTTGATGACGCAGACGTCCAAGTCCTCCAGCGCCCTTGGCAGCATCGCCGCGTCCATCATATTGATTTTAAGATTTTTTGGGTTCTCGACGATATCCTTGTCCGTGGCAGTTACGCCGGCGCCGTCCTTAAGTTTAAGCAGTCCGGCTTGCTCAAGGACCGCCAATGCCCTCCCGCCGTTGGTGGCGTCATTAGGGATGCCCACACTGGCGCCGTTGGCCAGCGTGTCAAGTTTAGCGATTTTTTTGGAATACACGCCCATAGGCTCGGTATGGACTTTCACTGTCCAGCTCAGGTTGGCGTTATTTTTGGCGTTGTAATCCTCCAGGTAGGGTAAATGCTGAAAATAGTTAGCGTCTATTTGCTTGTCCTTCAGGGCGGGATTCAACAGCACGTAATCAGTAAACACCTTGATCTCCAGATCAACATTCTCTTTTTGTAAAATGGGCTTTACGACTTCCAATATTTCAGCGTGAGGTTTGGCGGTAGCGCCCACCACCAATTTGGCAGGAGTGTTGGATTTCCCTGCATTTTCCTGGGCCGGCTTGCTGCCGCAGCCTGCTAAAATACCGGCGGTAAATATTAAACAACCTATGATCACCAAAAATCTTTTCATTTTTTACCTCCTTTTGTTTACTATTTTGTTAGCAAGATTGTCACCGAGCATTTGCACCCCCTGGACCACGATGATCAGGACGATAACGGTAATCCACATCACTGTGTCCTCATAACGCTGGTAGCCATAATAATAAGCCAGGGTACCCAGTCCACCTCCTCCCACAATTCCCGCCATAGCTGAATAGCCGACCAGGTTAATGGCGGTTATGGCAACCCCCAGCAATAAGGAAGGCATTGCTTCGGGCAACAAAACTTTGGATATGACCTGCCGGGCATTAGCCCCCATCGAGATAGCCGCCTCAATAAGCCCTTGTTCAATCTCTTTTAACGAAGTCTCCACCATGCGGGCAACAAAGGGTATGGCAGCAAGCGTAAGCGGCACAATGGACGCCACCGTGCCAATGGAGGTACCGATCAAAAAGCGGGTAAACGGTATGAGCAAGATCAGGAAAATGATAAACGGGATGGACCGGGCAGCGTTGACAATCGACCCGAGAGCCCGGTTTAAGCCCTTGTTTTCCATAATGTGGTTTTTGGCGGTGGTAACCAGGATAATCCCAAGGGGCAGGCCAAACACATAGCTTAGAAAAGTAGATATCAGGACCATGTAGATGGTTTCCCAGGTGGCTACAAGTACCTTCCCGGCCATCCAGGAATTATCCCCCAAAAGCTCAAGCATTACTCAACACCTCTATTTCCAGACCCTGATCGCGAAGGTAATCCAACGCCTCCCGCAATAAATCGGGATGACCGATTACTTCAAGGGTCAAATTGCCAAAGGGGGTATCTTTAATCCGGTCGATGTTGCCATAAATAATGTTGACATCCAGGTTATAGCGCCGGACCATGGAGGATATCAGGGGCTTTCCTGCAGAAGCGCCGATAAATGAAACACGGATCAGTTTGCTGACAGTGCCGCCGTTGCGCCCGGTGGAACTATGCAGCAGCTCGCCGGGGACATCCCTGCTGATTACCGCATTGACAAAACTATGCGAGGTAGGCGTCCGCGGGTTGGAGAAAACCTCCAGGACGTCGCCGACCTCTACAATCCGGGAGTTGTCGATAACCGCAACCCGGTCGCACACCTCTTTAATTACGTTCATATCGTGGGTGATCAATAAAATCGTCAAATTGAGCTGTCGATTGATATCTTTGAGCAGTTTGAGGATCGATCGGGTCGTCTGAGGGTCCAGGGCCGAGGTGGCCTCGTCGGACAAAAGAAGCTTGGGGCCGTTGGCCAGCGCCCGGGCGATGCCCACTCTCTGCTTTTGACCGCCGCTCAGCTGGGCCGGGTGCATCCCGGCTTTATCGGTGAGGCCCACCAGATCCAGCAGCTCCTGGACGCGCTTGGCCGCTTCAGGCCGCGGGATACTGGCGATCTCCAGCGGAAACATGATATTATCAAAGACTGTCCTCGAAGACAACAGGTTGAATTGCTGAAAGATCATGCCGATCCTCTGCCGGGCTAAACGCAGCTCTTGTTGGCCCAGCGTGGTAATCTCCTGGCCATCGACCGCGATAGAGCCCCGAGTAGGTTTTTCCAGCATATTGATGCACCGGATCAGCGTGCTTTTGCCTGCCCCGCTGAGGCCGATAATTCCAAATATCTCACCTTTTGGCACTGTGAGGCTGACATCATCCAGCGCTAATACTTCTTGTCCTGATACGGCATAGATTTTACTGAGGTTTTTAATTTCAATCATTGTATTACCTCCACACAGAAGTATTTTTCTTTTTGTACCCTTATTCCTGCTTTGCCGACAAAAAAGATGCTATCTCCAAATTTACACATCAAGCAGCTATCATAATGACTGGTATCAGGGCTTTCTTTTTTTTTAACTGCTTTTAATGGCTGATCCATTTGTATATAATGAAACAGAATCAAATCAACAGACGCGTAATCACTTTTGGCACACAAAAACTGCTTCAAGCGGAGGATAATAATGCCTTTTGACGGTCTCGTCCTTGCCTCGGTATGCGGCGAACTTAAAAATAAACTTGCCGGCGGGAGGATCGAAAGGATCTACCAGCCCGGTAAAATGGAACTGGTGGTCCTGGTATACAAACCCGGAGCACGCCAGAAACTGCTCCTTTCGGCAGACCCCCAAAACGCCCGCGCACACCTGACAACCGCCGCCAGGGAAAACCCGTCCACCCCCCCTCTTTTCTGCATGGTCCTGCGCAAACACCTTGAGGGCGGGAGGATTACAGGGTTTTTTCAGCCTGGACTGGAAAGGGTGATCGTTATAAAAATTGAGTCGCGGGACGAACTGGGCTTCCTTTCGGAGAAACACCTTATTTGTGAGATCATGGGCAAGCACAGCAATATTATACTGTATGATCCCGCGTCAGACACAGTGGTTGACGGTATTAAACGTTACTCACACGCCGTGAGCAGGTTCAGGGAGGTACTGCCGGGGCGGCCCTACCTGTCCCCTCCCTCCCAGGGCAAATTAAACCCGCTGGCTCTGGAAGAAGATCAGTTTCGCCGGGCCTGCCTGGAAGCAAACTTAAACACCCCGCTGCCAAACGTGCTGCAAAAGCAGTTTGAGGGATTAAGCACTGTAACTTGCAGGGAAATAATCTACCGCGCCGGCCTTTCACCGGATATCATCCTGGACCACTGCGGCGACTACGAATTCAGGGTTATTTGGGAGGCTTTCCATAAAATCATCAGCCGGGCCGGCCGCGGTGTGTTTGAACCCTGCCTGGCCGCCGGCAAAAAAGGGGAGCCGCTTGATTTTGCGGCCTTAGACCTCATCCATTTGGAACAAACAAACAAGCACGGTGAAATGAACAGCCTGCTGGACACTTTTTTCACGGCCAGGGACAACCAGGAAAGACTGGTTAGAGCAAAGAACGCTGTCACTTCACTTTTGAATAAAGAAACGGCCAAGCTGGAAAAGAAGCTCAACCTCTACACCGAAGACTATGACAACACCGCCGGGGCTGAAAAACTCAGGCTTTTCGGCGAGCTGCTGACAGCAAACCTATACCGCCTGGCGAAAGGCATGGCTGAAATCACCCTGGAAAACTACTATGAAGAGAGTTCGCCCCCTGTCACTATCGCTTTAGACACGCAGCGAACACCGGTGGAAAACGCCCAGGCTTGTTTTAAAAAATACAGCAAGGCTAAAAGGACCCGGGAAGCCTTAGAATCACTCATGGGGCAGGCCCGGGACGAACTGGCGTACCTGGAAGGCATAAAAGCGGCGGCGGATTACGCGTCCGATCTGCGTGAGCTGGACGAAATAAGGCAGGAGTTGGTCGAGCAGGGTTACCTTAAACAGCCCCCGCCCGGCAGGGTTACTGCTAAACAAAAAAAGGAAAAGCACATAACGAAACCGCTGTCATTTGTATCCGTTGACGGTTTCCAGCTGTTCGTCGGCAAAAACAACAGGCAGAACGACGTCCTGACAACAAAAATAGCCCGCGGGGAAGACATCTGGCTGCACGCCAAAGATATCCCGGGCGCCCATGTAATAATCCGGACTGAAGGGAAAGAGACGCCCCCGTCAACATTATCGGAGGCGGCCGGGTTGGCGGCGCTGTTCAGCAAGGCCAGGAAGTCTAAAAACGTGCCGGTAGACTACACACTGAAAAAACACGTGCACAAGCCAAACGGAGCCAGGCCGGGGATGGTGATCTACGAACACCAGAAAACAATAATGGCGTCGCCTGATGAAGAACTGGCAGAAAGGCTGAGCCCTCCTCCAGCTGAAAAAATTTAACTTTTAACCGCACATTGGTCGGCTAAAGCCGACCCTACAGCAGGTTTCAAACCATAATTACAAACTAAATCAATATGATTATTTTTTGTTTGAGGTGCTCACCAGGTGAGCACCTTCTTTATTGATTAATATAATAACTAAACCGGGTAATCTGAAGAACAATATCCTGTCTTATGGCTTAAGGAGGGGTGGGCCCCATGAAATGGGAATACTCAAAGCAGGTGATCGGGGCATTTTTTATTTTGCTGTGCGCCTACTTTTTGCTGGTGGGATCACTGTGGCTGCTGCAAATAAATAATCTTATCAATTTTCAAACTGAAATCAACGGCGATATACTCCCTTTGCTGGCCAGCGTGCCTTTCGTGGCGCTCTATCTTCTGGTACTGATCGCGGCAACGGCGGGTTACGCGCGTGGGGCGATCATGGCAAAGGAACTGCCGTTCAAGACCATCCTGGAAAATAAATTGAAGGACATTAAAATGAGCAGCGCCACTATTAAAACAAAAATCCGCAGCGGCGCCGTGGTCTATGAAGATACTCCTTTCACCTGGGCTCTCGACGACATCATATCCTCCAGGATTTCGATATTACCTGTTGTCGATAGGGATAAAAACGAGGTTAAAGGAGTTATTACATGCGCTGATCTGCTGAGAAAGCTGCAGGAAGAGTTGAGGAGCCTGAGAGAAGAGGCGTCCGGGGATAATACAACAGGCGGCCAGGCTGCCGTAAGCCTGCAAAAACGCCTGGCGGACTGCAGGATCGGAGACCTGCCTCCCCAGGCGCCGGTGATCGTGAAGTGTGATGATGATTTACAGGCGGTATTAAGCAGGATGATCGAAAAACAGCATACAAAAGTTATTGTATCTGAGATTGATAATACCTGTACAGGTACAGTTGACGCCCTTGACTTAATCGCTGAAATCTACGAGAAAGGCGCGTAAAAAATCTTGCCGGTTATCAAATGTTCCTGCTGCCCGGCTTAACAGCAGGTATCCCGTCCCTGCAGAGAGGACATTGCTCCGGATCGTAGGATACAGCATCGGTTACCAGCAGCGCTTCTTTTCTTACTCCCAGGTCGACCTTGCCGCCGCTCCTGTCAACGAGCACACCGGCGCCCACTACAACACCGCCGAGGCTGCGCACAACATCAATAACTTCCAGGACCGAGCCGCCGGTCGTAATTACGTCTTCCACCACCAGCACCCTTTCGCCGGGTTCAATTGAAAAACCGCGCCTTAAGGACATTACGCCATTTTCCCGCTCGGTGAAAATACCGCGCACACCCAGCGCCCGGGCTGTCTCGTAGGAGACAATGATCCCGCCCGTGGCCGGGCCGATGACTGCTGAAACATCCTCCCCGGCAAACCTGGCGGCCAGTTCGCGGCATAGCGCCCCGGTATGTTCAGGGTGCTGCAGGACCATGGCGCACTGGAAGTAACGGTCGCTGTGCCTTCCCGAAGTAAGCTTGAAATGGCCTGTCAGCATCGCCCCGGTTTTTTTAAAAATAGAAACAACTTCTTCAGTGTTCAGCATTTTTGATTACTCCTCTTATTATTTAATACAGCCTGCCCATCGTCCGTATCACCGGTTCAACGTTACGCCCGCTCTGTCCCCCGGAGCCGGTAAAGTGTACGTCTATATCCACTATTTCAGGCACGTTGCCCACCCTGATCGGCGGGCCCCAGGTACCGAACCCGCAGGAGACGATGAGCTGAAAATCACCTTTGCGCAGGTAGCCCCAGTCAGTCTCAAAAAGCCGCCCTGTAAAAAGGTTAAAGGGAAACAACTGCCCCAGGTGGGTGTGTCCTGAGACCTGCAGGTCGACCCCCTGCTCCTGTCCTTCCTTCAGGTTTGAAGGCTGGTGGTCGATCATGATCACCGGCAGCGAACGGTCCAGGCCATCCATCAGTTTCGACAGTTCCTTACGGGCCGCTCCCCCAAATCTTTCCCCGGACTGGTAGTCACGTCCCACCAGGTAAAAACTGCCGGTAATTTCCCGGTACTCGTCGCGCAGGACTGTTATACCGGCATCCCGCAGATGTCGGTTTGCTTCCTCCGGCTGTCCCCCGATATATTCATGGTTGCCGAAGACAGCGAAGGAACCGTATTTTGAATTTAACATGCGCAGGCTGTCAGCCATGTTCTGCTTCACAAAGGTGCTGACGCTCTCCTCGATAGTATCGCCCGGCAGCAGGATCAAGTCGGGGTTAAGTTTGTTGACCTGCTGTACTAAAGGCAGGAGCCTGCCGTTGTGCATAATTTTTCCCAGGTGAATATCAGAAACCGCTACGACATGCAGTTTAGTCAAACTCCCGGCAGATTTTGGGATGGTTATGTCATAGTGGACAAGCCGGGGGTGCCTGGAGTTCCAGGCGCCATAGGCAATAATGCCTGCGACCAGCAATAAGACAGCCAGGCCGGTTAGTTCCGGGCGCTGTATAGCCGGCGCGGGAATAAAATTTAGCCACCGGTGCAAAAGCCTGGTTAAATCGACCAGGACTAAAGCCAAAAACAAAAAGTTCATGGCCGCCAGCCAGTATGAACCAACGCCGGTTAAAAAGCCGGCAAGGGAGCCGGGCAGGTAATTCTCAGCAAACCTGGCGGCAATAAATGACAAAGCCAGCACAGTGAATACCGCCCAGTAGATTACCCCGGACCCATGCGGGAAAAACCTGCCGAAAGCCTGCCAGCCTCGAACCCCTATATACAGATTAATTGAACCGTAAACCGTAAAGAATACCCCGAAAAAGATCATGTACTGTATTTTCATCAATGCCTCAACAACAATTAAAATAGTAACTATGAGTAATTATAAATCAGCACATAGTGTTTTACTATAATATAATAAATATAATAAACGTAATAACCATATCAAATATTTATGGCACGGGCAAATCCTCAAAAGCCCCAATAATTATCCAGGGAGGTCGCGTTAAGATGTTTACCGGGTTAATCAAGAAAAGGTACAGCGTAAGGTCGTATAAGCCTGATACCGTGGAGGAGGACAAGCTGGCGCAGGTGCTTGAAGCGGCTTGCCTCGCGCCCACCGCGTGCAATCTCCAGCCCTTCCAGTTTATTGTAATCAGGACGGCCGGCAGAAAAGAAGAATTAAAGCGCATTTACAGCGGGAGCTTCTTTACCGAAGCACCCCTGGTCATTTGCGCCTGCGCTGTGCCGGGCCGGGCCTGGTCCCGCAGGGACGGTCTCAACTATAGTTTTGTGGATGCCACCATTGCCATGGACCACCTGATCCTGGCCGCGACAGAGCTGGGACTGGGCACCTGCTGGGTAGCAGCCTTTGACCCAACTGCCGCGCGGGAAGTGCTGGGCCTGCCGGACAGCGTTGAGCCCGTTGCCTTCACCCCGCTGGGTTACCCCGCGGACACACCCAGGGTTAAAAACCGCAAACCCATAGCCGAGCTGGTAAGGTATGAACACTGGTAATAAGCAATACACCCGCGCTAAGTAATAAAAACCGGAGAGAGCTACATAGTGCTTTCCGGTTTTTTATTTACCGTTTTTAGCTGTCAATTTCCTCAAGTATCGCGCGCAATGCTTTTACCGGGTCCGGGGCCGCGGTAACAGGCCTGCCCACCACCAGGTAAGTGGCGCCAAGCCTTACAGCCTCCCTGGGGGTCATGGTCCTCTTCTGGTCGTCTTGCGCCGCGCCCGCGGGGCGTACACCGGGCGTGATGACCACAAAGTCCTCCCCGCAGGCCTCCCTGATGGGCGTGATCTCTAAAGGGGACGCCACCACCCCGTCCAACCCGGCCTCTCTGGCCAGCAGGGCCCATGTCACAACCCTGTCCCGGATAGGGCCGGTGATGCCGATCTCTTTATTAAAAACATCCTGGCTGATGCTGGTAAGGACTGTAACAGCGACAACAAGCGGCGGTTTTAAACCGGCCCTGGCGGCCTCGTCACGTGAAGCGGTCGCGGCCGCACTCATCATGCCGGCGCCGCCTGCCGCGTGCACGTTCAAAATAGATGCGCCGTGCCTGGTAAGCACCCGGGCGGCTCCCGCGACGGTATTGGGGATATCGTGCAGCTTGAGGTCGACAAAAACAGGCACGTTTTTCTCTCTGAGCCCGCGCACAGCCTCCGGCCCGACACTATTGTAGAGCTGCATGCCCACCTTAAAGCCGCCGGCGTAGGGGCCGAGCTTATCCGCCAGATTTTCCGCCTGGGCTATGGTATCCACGTCAAGGGCGATAATAAGCGGATTTTTAAAAGAGACCATATGAAAACCCCCTGAATTTGTTTCTTAGCGGTGAGCGGCGCCCACCAGCTCATTAATGTTCCGGACTCCATTTTCGATCATGTATCGTGTAATTCCTTCAAGCACATCCATTGTCGCCCGCGGGTTGACAAAATTGGCGGTGCCTACAGCGACAGCCGTGGCCCCGGCCAGGATGAACTCGACGGCGTCTTGGGCTGTAACAATCCCGCCCATGCCTATAATCGGCAGCTTAACTTCCCGGTATACCTGCCAGACCGCCCGCACCGCCACCGGCTTGACGGCCGGACCGGAAAGACCGCCCATCACATTGCCAAGGACGGGGCGCCTCTTCTTCACGTCAATGGCCATGCCGAGCAGGGTGTTAATCATGGACAGCCCGTCAGCCCCGGCGCGGGCGACTTTTTCCGCCACATCCACGATACTGGTGACGTTTGGCGAGAGCTTCACGATCACCGGCTTGTCCGTGCCGGCCCTTACAGCCCTGGTAACCTCCGCCGCCATGGCAGGGTCGCTGCCGAACTGCATCCCGCCTTTTTTAACATTGGGACACGAGATGTTTACCTCGAGTCCGGCCACTCCGCGCGCACAGTCCAGCCGGGCGGCAAGCTTTCCGTAATCCTGCACGGTATCCCCGGCTATATTTACAATCACGGGCAGGTCGTATTCCGCCAGAGCTGGCAGCAGTTTTTCAATAAACACTTCCACACCGGGGTTCTGCAGGCCGATTGAATTGAGGATGCCTGCTGTTGTCTCCACCAGCCTCGGTGTGGAGTTGCCGGCCCGGGGTTGAAGGGTAATGCCTTTGACCACCAGCGCGCCCAGAAGATTTAAATCAATATAGGGCGCGTACTCCGACCCAAAGCCAAACGTTCCCGAAGCCGTAGCCACGGGGTTTTTCATCGCCAGGCCGCCGATATTCACCGCCAGTTGCGGTTTCTTTTCATTCACTGTGCCGCCGTACTGAGTTGTCATTCCCACACCACCTCCCCGGCCGGAAAAACCGGTCCCTCCACGCAAACCCGCCTGTAGCGGTAATTTTCCCCTTCGCTGACAGTTTTACAGGCACAGGAAAGGCAGGCGCCCACACCGCAGCCCATCCTCTCTTCCAGGGATACCTCCCCCCAGATCCCGTGTTTTCTTATGACCCGGCAGAGACTTTTCAACATTCCTGCGGGCCCGCAGCTATAAACACGGTCAGCTGGGTTTTGTTCAAACAGGTTGACCACAGTCCCGCGGTAACCCGCGGTGCCGTCGTCGGTGGCAGGGAAAACACTGTGCCCGAGCGCTTTGATCTCACTGGTAAAAAACAGTTGTTTTTTTGTTGCAGCCCCTGTAAACACATCTGCGTGTATCTTTAAGCCGCTTAATTCCTGCAGTAAGAAATAAAGGGGAGCGATGCCGATCCCGCCAGCCACAACAGCAACCCTCCCGCTGTTTCCCGGCATAGTGAAACCGCTGCCAAGGGGGCCTAAAAGGTTTAACCTGTCTCCTTTTTCTTTTACAGCCAGCAAGGCCGTACCCCTGCCCACCACCCGGTAAAACAGAGATATCTCTCCCTTCTCCCGGTCCACAGCGTGGATGCTGACAGGCCTGCGCAGAAGCGGGTCCAGCGTTTCACCGCAGCGTACGTGCAGAAACTGCCCCGGCTTTGCATAATTTGCCGCTTCCCCTGCGGACAGAGCCATCCGGTAGAACCCCGGCAAGATTTCCTTCTGTTTTACCACTTCAGCATCAGTAATCAGCAACTCCTGTGCCTCCCCCTTAACGGATATTTTAAATGGGTACTCATTCGTGGACATTCCTGGTGTTGTAGGGTCGGCTTCAGCCGACCATATTGTGCGGCTAAAGCCGCACCTACATCGGGGACACGTCTGACACCATGCAACGATACAATGCTGCAGAAACCGCCCAGCCATCCCGATCGGGGACATACCTCAGCATGCAGGAATGCTTGTAAGAGAGGTGTGTCCCCATTCCGCTGTCTGGTATCATGTAACGATACAAAGTTGCAGAAGCGGAGGTGTCTCACGTCTCACGTCCCACGTCTCATGTCTCATTTCAGGTATTCCTGCAGCGGCACCAGCTTATAATCATTCTTCTCCCTGTTTTCAGCCAGCACGTCCAGGATGGCCCTGGTGGTGTCCAGGGAGGTCAGGCAGGGAACACCGTATTCCACGGCCGCCCTGCGGATCCGGAAGCCGTCCCGCTCAGGCGCCTTGCCCTTGGTCAGTGTGTTTATAACCAGGTTGATTTTGTTTGCCCTGATTAAGTCGACAATATGCGGAGAGCCCTCACGTACCTTTTTCACAACCTCGACTTGCAGCCCGGCCTCTTTCATAGCCGCGGCCGTGCCAGCGGTGGCGCAGAGTTCATAACCCAGCTCAGCCAGCTTTTTTAAAATGGGGATGGCTTCCTGTTTATCCCTGTCGGCTATGGTGGCCAGGACAGTGCCTTTTTGAGTAAACATGCTGCCGGCCGCCACCAGAGCTTTGTACAGCGCCACTTTGAAGTCCCTGTCCACACCCATGACCTCACCGGTTGACTTCATTTCAGGTCCCAGGGTTATATCAACTTGCAGCAGCTTGGCGAATGAAAAAACCGGCGCCTTCACTCCCACAAAGTCGCTTTCGGGATGCAGCCCGCTTTTATATCCCATATTTTTTAAGGTCTTGCCCATTATGATCCGGGTGGCGATGTTAATCATCGGGATGCCGGTTATCTTGCTCAGGTAAGGGACGGTCCGGCTTGAGCGGGGGTTGACCTCCAGCACGTATACCTGGCCGTTATGGAGCACGTACTGGATATTGATTACTCCCCTGACATTGAGCGCCCTGGCCAGCTTAGTAGTATACCCGACTACGAGGTCCTTGACCTCCCGGCTTAAAGACTGCGGCGGGCAGACAGCCGTACTGTCTCCGGAGTGCACTCCCGCCCGCTCAATATGCTCCATGATCCCGGGTATCAGGACGTCAGTGCCGTCGGAGATGGCGTCCACTTCCAGTTCCTTGCCCAGCAGGTACTTATCTACCAGGACGGGGTATTCAGGAGTCACTTTCACGGCTGTAGCCATGTAATTGAGGAGCTCGTCATGGTTATATACGATCTCCATGGCTCGGCCGCCCAGGACATAAGACGGGCGGACCAGCACCGGGTAATCGATCTCTGAGGCGATTTTTACCGCCTCCTCCACGGAGAAAGCGGTACGTCCGGGCGGTTTGGGAATGTCCAGCTGTGTCAGCAGCCGGTCAAATCTCTCGCGGTCTTCCGCGCGGTCAATATCGTCCACTGAAGTACCTAGAACTTTGATCCCTGCCTGGACAAGCGGTTTGGCCAGGTTTATGGCGGTCTGCCCACCGAACTGTACTATAACTCCTTCGGGTTTTTCCCGGTCCAGGATATCCAGCACGTTTTCGATGACCAGCGGTTCAAAGTACAGCCTGTCTGCCGTATCAAAATCAGTGCTGACAGTCTCGGGGTTGTTATTTATTATAATCGCCTCGTATCCCTCTTCCCGCAGAGCCCATACCGAATGGACCGAGCAGTAGTCAAACTCGATGCCCTGGCCGATCCGGATAGGCCCCGAGCCCAGGACCATTACCTTACGGTTGGAAGTATACTTCGCTTCGTCTTCACTGTCATATGAAGAATAGTAATATGGCGTCACCGCCTCAAATTCTGCGGCACAGGTATCGACCATCTTGAAGGTGGGAATAATCCCTTTTTCAATACGTTTGGAGCGGATTTCATCCTGTTTCAGCCCGGTCAGCCGGGCTAGGTAGTCGTCTGAAAAACCCAATTTTTTAGCATCTTCAAGCAAAGCCGTCGTTAAACCGTTATCAGCGGCGGCCTCGCGGATTTTATTCTCAAGATCAATAATACCCCGGATCTTATCCAGGAAAAACATATCAATCCTGGTTATCTCATGTATCTGGCCACAGGTCATACCCCGGCGCATGGCCTCGGCCACCAGGAACAGCCTCTCGTCTTCAGCCCTGGCCAGTTTGGCTGTAAGCTCTTCCCCGCTCAGCGCTTCAGCTCCGGGCAGGGCCAGGTAGTCAAGCCCTATTTCCAGGGAACGGATAGCTTTCAGCAGGGCGCCTTCAAAAGTCCTGTTTATCGCCATGATCTCCCCGGTCGCTTTCATCTGGGTTCCCAGCGCGCGGTCGCCCCTGGCAAACTTGTCAAAAGGCCAGCGGGGATATTTGAGCACCAGGTAGTCCAGCGACGGTTCGAAGCAGGCGTATGTCTTGCCTGTAACCGCGTTGCGGATTTCATCCAGGGTCAGGCCCATGGCTATTTTGGCGGCCACCTTGGCGATGGGGTAGCCGGTAGCCTTGGAAGCCAGCGCTGAGGAGCGGGAAACCCTGGGGTTCACTTCGATAACGTAATACTGAAAACTGACCGGGTTGAGCGCTAACTGGACATTGCAGCCGCCTTCTATGCCAAGGGCGCGTATAATCTTCAGGGAAGCGGACCTCAGGAGCTGGTATTCCTTATCGCTCAGGGTCTGGGACGGCGCCACCACAATACTGTCCCCGGTGTGAATGCCCATCGGGTCAATATTCTCCATATTGCAGACGGTAATACAGTTGTCGGCGCTGTCGCGCATTACCTCGTACTCGATCTCCTTCCAGCCGACAACACACCGCTCGATGAGAGCCTGGTTGATAATGCTGTGCTTGAGGCCCCTGGCGCAAGTGGCGCGGAGCTCTTCCATAGTGTAGGCAATACCGCCGCCGGTGCCTCCCAGGGTATAGGCGGGCCGGACGATCAGGGGCAGCCCTATTTCAGCCGCGAAGGCCTCGGCTTCCTCCAGGGTGGAAACGATAATACTCTCGGGAATCGGCTCACCGATCGTCTCCATCATGTCTTTAAACATTTCCCTGTCTTCCGCCTTCTTAATAGCCTCCACGGAAGTGCCCAGCAGTTTTACCCCTTCTTTTTCCAGCAGTCCGGATTCGGCCAGCTGCAGGGCCAGGTTCAGGCCGACCTGCCCGCCCAGGGTCGGCAGGAGACCGCCCGGTTTTTCCTGTTGGATCACCCGGGTGACAAAATCCACGGTAAGCGGCTCGATATAGACCCGGTCAGCCATGTTTGCGTCGGTCATTATGGTCGCCGGGTTGGAATTGACAAGGACTACCTCCACTCCCTCTTCGCGCAGCGAGCGGCAGGCCTGGGTGCCGGCGTAGTCAAACTCGGCCGCCTGCCCGATGACAATAGGGCCGGAGCCGATTACCATTACTTTTTTTATTGTTTTGTCCAGAGGCATTTTACTTAACCTCCCCGGCCATCATTTCCTGGAACTCGTCAAAAATGTATTCAGAGTCTCTCGGCCCCGGTGACGCCTCGGGGTGGTACTGTACCGAAAATACCGGCAGGAACTTGTGCCTCAGGCCTTCCACCGTACCGTCGTTAAGGTTGCGGTGGGAGACGGATATATCCAGCCCTTTCATCGATTCCTCGTCAACAGAGAAACCATGGTTATGTGAAGAGATATAAACCCGGCCGGTTACCAGGTCTTTAACCGGGTGGTTGGCTCCGCGGTGGCCAAACTTCATCTTGTATGTTTTTGCTCCCAGGGCCAGGCCCAGGACCTGGTGGCCCAGGCAAATGCCTAAAATCGGCTTAATGCCTATCAGCTGCTTCAGGGTTTCTATAGCATAAGGCACGTCGACCGGGTCTCCGGGACCATTGGAAAGCACAATCCCGTCCGGGTTCAAAGCTAAAATTTCACCGGCGGCGGCCGTAGGCGGCACTACAACCACTTCGCAGCCTCGTTCCCGCAGGCAGCGGATAATATTGAGCTTGGCGCCGAAATCAACCAGGACCACCCTGTATCCACTGCCGGGCAGGGTGTATATTTCTTTGGTCGCCACGATTGGCACCAGCTCCTGCCCGGTAAGATGCGGGCAGTTTTTTGCCCTTTCCACAAGGACCGCGGCGTCGGCAGTATCAGTGCTGATCACACCCCGCATGGTGCCATGGCTGCGAAGCCGCCTGGTCAGAGAGCGGGTGTCTATACCTGAAAGTCCGATCACTCCCTCTTTCTTTAAAAAGCTGTCTATGGTTTCCGATAAGCGCCAGTTGCTTGGCTGCCGGCACTCTTCCCGTACTACAAAACCTCTCACAAATGCTCTTTTAGACTCGAAGTCCTCTTTCATAATACCGTAATTACCGATCAGGGGGTAGGTCATCACCACTACCTGGCCGCAGTAGGAAGGGTCTGTTAGTACCTCCTGGTAACCGGTCATCCCGGTGTTGAAAACCACCTCACCCCATTGTTCACCAAAAGCTCCGAAAGCCTTACCTTCAAAAACGGTACCGTCTTCCAGCGCGAGCAATGAATGCATAAAGACACCTCCGATAAATAGTCGTTGGTCGCATAATGCCGGAAATAGCACCATTGGTATTTCGATTAAACAGGGGGGAATTTACTGCACCTGGTTTTCTTCCAGTATTCCCCCGCGCATAACTATCCTGCCGCTGACCATGGTTAACCAGGGAAGCCCCTTGAGCATGCGTCCGGCAAAAGGTGTATTACGGCCTTTACTGGCAAACATGGCCGGGTCCACCGCCTCGGCAAGCTCGGGGTCAATAATGGTGATATCAGCGTCCGCCCCTGTCTCCAGGGTGCCTTTTGCTATGCCCAGTATCCTGGCCGGATTCAGGGTCATGCATGTTACCGCCTGGAGCGGTGTCAGCACACCGGTATTTACCAGCTCGGTCCAGACCAGCCCCACTGCTGTTTCCAGACCTACTATGCCAAAGGGGGCACGCTCATATTCAACATCTTTTTCTTCAGCCGTGTGCGGGGCGTGGTCGGTGGCGATAACGTCGATGGTACCGTCCGCCAGTCCCTGCCTTACGGCTGCCACATCGTCCCCTGTGCGCAGGGGAGGGTTAACCTTGGTGAATGTGTCAAATCCCATTACAGCCTCGTCGGTGAGGGTAAAATGGTGCGGCGCCGCCTCAGCGCTCACTCTGACACCTCTCGCCTTTGCCTCTTTCAGCAGCCGGACCGAACCGGCTGTGCTGACATGGGCTATATGCACCCGGCAGCCGGTCTCTTCCGCTAAAAGGATATCCCTCGCTACCATGACTTCCTCGGCACAGGCGGGAATACCCTTTAAACCAAGTATTGTTGATATATACCCCTCGTGCATACAGCCGCCGGCGGAAAGGCTTTTTTCCTCGCTGTGGGATATAATTGTAACGCCCAGCATCCTGGCGTACTGCATGGCTTTTCGCATCAGGCCGGAATCCATTACCGGCATCCCGTCGTCGGAGAACGCAGCCGCACCGGCCTCGGCCATATCGCCCATCTCGGCCAGTTCCTCGCCTTTGCTCCCGCGGGTAATCGCTCCTACCGGGCAGACATGGACCAGCCCTCCGGTAAGGGCGATGTTAATAACAGATTTAATTAAAGCCGCATTATCAATAACCGGGTTGGTGTTCGGCATACAGGCCACCGAGGTAAAACCTCCCCTGGCCGCCGCGCGGGTACCGGTGTAAACAGTTTCCTTGGCCTCAAACCCGGGTTCCCTCAAATGTACGTGCATATCGATTAAACCTGGCGCCACCAGCCTGCCGGCGGCGTCAATAATTTTTGCGCCGCTCTGGCTGATATTTTTGCCGGTTCCGGCTATTTTGCCGTCAACCACCAGGATATCCTTTTTTAAAACGTTCCCGGCAACCGGGTCAACTACCAAACCGCCTTTTATTAAAAGTTTCATCTGGCGCCTCCTCCAATCAAGAGATAAAGCAGTGCCATCCTGACCGCCACCCCGTTTGTCACCTGTTCGGTAATCACAGACTGAAGGCCGTCGGCCACATCCGGGGAAATTTCAATACCCCGGTTCATGGGGCCCGGATGCATCAGCAGCGCGTCCGGAGCGGCCAGCCTGAGCCTTTCCCGGTTGATGCAAAACATCCTGCTGTATTCTCTTAAGCTGGGAAACAGCCCCTGCTGCTGTCTTTCCGTTTGAATCCGGAGGACATTGACCACATCCGCGCCCGCCAGAGCGTCTTCAATCTTGCCGCAAACCCTGGCTCCCGTTTTTTCAATGTCTTTAGGTATTAATGTTGCCGGCCCGGCAAGCCTTACCTCGGCTCCCATCCTGGTATAGCCCCATATATCCGAGCGGGCCACCCTGCTGTGCAGGATGTCTCCGATAATGGCGACTTTCAGGCCATCCAGGCGGCCTTTCTTTTCTCTTACTGTAAACAGGTCCAGCAGCGCCTGGGAGGGATGCTCGTGGGCGCCGTCCCCGGCGTTAATAACCGAAGCGCTGAGGGTATTTGCCAGCAGCTCCGCGGCGCCTGCCATGGGATGCCTCAGCACGACTACGTCCGCGCCCATGGCGGCTATATTGCGGGCTGTGTCCTTGAGGCTTTCCCCTTTGCTCACGCTGCTTGTGGCAGCGGCTATACCCACGGTGTCGGCGCTCAAATACTTGGCCGCCAGTTCAAAAGAGGTCCGGGTACGGGTGCTTGCCTCGTAGAATACCGTCACCAACGTCCGCCCTCTTAGAGTGGGCACTTTTTTTATCTGCCTATTAATTATTCCTTTCATCGGAACAGCTGTATCAAGAATCAGCTCGATTTCTTGAGAGGTGATATTTCGCAGTCCGACCATGTCTTTACCGCGCAGTTCCATCTGCTTCCCTCCTGTGGTCAAAAATAAAGCCCCCGCCCGGGTTCTGCCCGGACTGAGGCTGAAAGGGTGCTGGTGGGTCCCCTTTCCGGCCTCGCAGGACCGTTTTTAAAGGTGGATCCGAATTGGGTCGTGGGTCGTGAGACGTGGGACATGGGACCATGAGCAATTCTTCCGAGCCTAATCCCTTTTACCATATCTTTTTCCTGCGACCGTAATTCCTATTTTAATCCGGCGTTTCAAGGATAACCACCCTTTCCTCGCCGTCAAATTCCTGCAGGCGCACTGAAATTTCTTCTTTTCTTGATGTTGGCACGTTCTTGCCTACATAATCGGCTCTGATCGGCAGTTCCCGGTGGCCCCTGTCAATCAACACGGCCAGCTGGATTACCTTTGGACGGCCCAGGTCGATCAGGGCGCCCAGGGCTGCCCTGATGGTCCGCCCCGTATAAATAACGTCATCAACCAGGACCACAATCTTGCCTTCCACCGGGAAAGGTATCTCGGTAGAGCGCACCAAAGGCTGGTGGGCAAGGGTTGAGAGGTCGTCCCGGTAAAGGGTGATGTCCAAAATGCCAACCGGTACGCTGCGCCCCTCAATATCCATAATCCTTTCAGCAAGACGTTCCGCCAGGGGTACCCCCCGGCGCCGTATGCCGACCAGCGCCAGGTCCGCGGTGCCTTTGTTGCGCTCGATTATTTCGTGGGCAATCCTGGTCAGGGACCGCCTGATCCCTTCCTGGTCCAGGATCTGCGCTTTTTCCTTACTCATAAGCCCCTCCGCGTAAATCATAGTCGGTAAATCTGAGTAGTTAGGCTCTTTCTCTGAGGACAATACTAACTAAGAAGCTTTTTCTCTCGATCGTGTCATGAGGACAGTTCTGTTGACACGCTTATGTCTCAAGATTTTAGTATTAGAAATCGTGTCAACAGAACCGTCCCCAAGACACGCTCGGCGGACCGTCCCATAGACACGCTCCCAATGCGTAATGGAGCGCCGGCTGCCCAAAAAGGCCCAGATACAAGGCGTGACAAGGATTTATCGCGAAGGCGTACTGGGCCGTACGTTGAAGCGACAAATCTGCAGCCGCTGTATCTCTTTCATCTAGTGTACCCGGGGCTGTTCAAAAAGTTCCAGATACAAGGCGCAACAAGGATTTATCGCGAAGGCGTACCGGTAGTACGTCGAAGCGGGAAATACGCAGTTGCAACGCCGTAGATGGGGCTTTTTCAACAGCCTTAACAACCAAAAATGCCTGTTTACTAAAGACCAGTAAGCAGGCATAGCACGCCAATCAAACACCGTATCTATGAATCCTTACCGGTCTCTCTGGACCGATTTCAAGGTCATTTTGTTGTCATACATTTTACATTATCTAAGAATTAATGTCAATGAGCTGTTTAATATTACAATTAATCGCACCGTCTAGTAAGAAATTACCAGGGTTCCCACGTCATCCAGTTCAGCCTTTATGTTGTTTTGCATCTCGGTAATGCTGGCCATGCGCCCGCCGATTTGCAGGCGGACACCTTCGTACGCTTTGCGGATCATTATCTTCCGCCCGCTCTCGGCCTTAATCAAGGTCCTGGCGCCCATTTCAGAACCGGCTTCGTTTAAGATAATATTGCCGCCGGCCTGGATCTCACCGCCTCTGAAAACACCCTTTATAGTGACGTTCCCCCCGGCGTTGATGTTCGTATTTAAACAGCCGCCTCCCTCTACCTTGACGTCACCGGAGGCTTCTATTTTACTGTTGACTGAATAAGCAAAGGTAATATTGGCTTTGTTCTCAGCCATGTTCTCTATTGTTTTCTGCACGTCCTTGATTTCAGCGATGATCCTGTTAAATTCTTCGGGCGACTCGATTTTCAGGACGTTTAAACCGCTTAATTTTTTCTCGATTGTCTCCAGCAGGTCAACCATATCCCTGGGAATTATAAAAGTGTTCTGCCCTGATATCTTAATTATTTCCGAAATCAGGTTGTGTACCCGGGCATACTTTTTGTCTATTAAAAGCTGGACCAACTGCCCTGTTTTTACATTTTTAATTTTGGCCTGCTCCGCCATTCCCGACACCATCCTGCCGACCTCTGTAAGGTCGGACTGCAGGGCGTCCAGGTGTTTATAAAAAGCCTTGAAAAAACTGTTATTGCCGCCGGCGACAAGGTTGCCGCCCGTAATATTTTGAACCGCTGTAATGTCACCCTGGGCGGCGATTTGCGCCCCGAAAATCATACCGAGCACATTTATCCGGCCGGCTGCCTGAACGGTCATTCCCTCACAGACGTTCCCGTGAACAACCACATCTCCTTTAAACCGGATGTTGCCGGACTGGATGTCGATATCACCTTTTTTATGTAAGATCGGGTCAACATCAATAACAAAACCCTTTCCCAGCCTTTTAGCAATCGGGCGGCCGCTGACCTTCGAAATAACCTTGCTGCCGTCCGATGACACTTCTACGCCCTTTCCGGCTGTAATATCACAGGCGACGGGTTTTGGCGGAATAATCATTTCTCCGCTAACTTTCCTGCCCGGTTTGCCCTGGCTCCCAACATATCTTTCCGCCAGCAGTGTTCCCGGCTCGACAGACAGTATTTCCCCCAGGTCTCTAAAATTAACCTTATCACTGGAGTCTTTGACTTTCTGCCCTTCCTGCCCGTCATTAAACTTCAGTTCAACCCGGTCGTTAATCGTTTCACCCGGCGCCGTTCCTTCCGCTATAAGGTAGGAACCGTCTTCCTTCCCGGCCATGATAGCCTGGATTTCGCTGTGTTTGATGCCAAAAGTAATATTCTTCCCTGATAATCCCTGTAAAATATCAACGAGTGTAAAGGGGCATTTTTTTTCAGACCTGCGTTCCGCTTTTAAGGTCAAATTAATTTCAGGCCCTGCGTCCATGATTGAATAGACGGTCGTTGTCCCCATGCTGACTTCCAGTTTTGCCGACAGGCAGTCGGGAGCAACCGTAATTTTGTAAGAGCCCGGTTCTTCGACAGTCAAAGGTTTTAAAACAATCTCATCTTTCTCTCTTACAGCCGTCCTGCCCGTAACTGCTACACCGTTAATCACCAGCTCAACTCCCTCACAGGGAGTTATGGCGAGAATACCAACGTCAGCTGTCGGGTCCTTCACAATCACTTTGCTGTCCTTGACCAGCACCCCGCCAAGGCCTAAATCCAGGCTGTCATTTTCAATACTGCTGTTTTCAATCATAATTTAAAACCCCTCATTATTCTGAAACATTTATGTAAGGAATCAAGGATTCACTATATTAATCGAAATTTCTTAGAAATAGTTTAATGTTTTCTGTAGTTTTAACATAAAAAATAAAAGCCCCTGCGACGTGCAGGAACTTTTCCAATATATACTTTTTAAATTCTGTTAATACCTATAAAAATCAAAATTACACCCAGAATAACCGTCATCATTCCGGACGGAGAGATTTTACCCGCCAGCCCGATTAATCCCAGGGTTGTGACGGTAAGCAGCACCGTTGGCCCCACCAGTGCCAGCAGAGCGTTTATTCTAAATGCCGTTTCAACCCTGCCGTACACCAACATCAGCATGGCCGCTGTGAATTCAATGGTAGCAGATAATAACCTGACTCCCGCCATACCTAAAACTATTTTATCTTGAATTAAAAACACGGTATCACCCCCGTGCTCCGTAATATTTAAAAACTAATATGCGGGGATGTGTGAATAAATGACTGACAGATTATCCCTTGCCGCCCGTTGAAGATCCATGCTGAATACCGGGTCAAGACCTCGGTAGTAACCCTTTTAATTTCTTATGAATATTTTAAACCAAATTTATGAGGTGTCTAAAGGCAGTGTCAGGACGCCGGAAGGAGAGTTTAAATGGGTTCAGATAACATCTGGTTGGAGGTAATCGACATACCCTTGGGCGGGAGGTCTAAAAAACCCAGAGATCATGGTCTGACCATGATTATTGATAAAGGCCTGGGGCTGCATGAAACAAAAGATCTGTTTGATGTGGCCGGAGAATATATCGACTTTCTTAAACTGGGCTTCGGGACCTCTGCATTATACAAGCAGGATTTACTGGAAGAAAAAATCAAACTGGCCAAACAATTCGGGATAGAGGCTTATCCTGGCGGCACTTTTCTGGAAATTGCCATCATGCAGAACAAACTGAAGGAGTTTTTAAAAGTTGCCGGGAAGATCGGTTACTCTACCATCGAGGTTTCCGACGGCACGATTAATTTTTCTCAGGAGGTGCGAGAACGGGCCATATCAATGGCACTGGACGCCGGTTTTAAAGTCCTGACAGAAGTGGGCAAGAAAAATATGCAGGACAAAGAAAAAATAGGCCACTACCTCAAGCAGATTAAACGCGATCTTGACTGCGGCGCTTACAGGGTAATTATAGAAGGCAGGGAATCAGGCAAAGGCGCCGGCTTTTATGATGACAGGGGACAGTTTATCGAGGACGAGTCGGATCAGATCCTCGCCGCTGCAGGCGACCCGCGCCTGCTGATCTGGGAGGCGCCCTTGAAGCAGCAGCAGCAGGACTTAATTTCCCGTTTTGGCCCGAATGTCAACCTTGGCAACATTTCAGTCAATGAAGCTCTGGCCCTGGAAGCGCTGCGGGTCGGCCTGCGCGGCGACACCCTGCGCCCTGTTTACCTCAAGGACTGCATTTATAAATAGCGACCCAATTGGTAATAACAGCCAGCGGCGGGGCATATATTTTAACACTGATCACCTGAAAAAGTAGGTAGGAATTGTGCCAGGGGTAAACATACTGGTGGCGCTGCTGCTGATCGGCATAGTAGCTCACTCAAACTTGATAGCCACAGCAGCCAGCATCCTGTTAATTGTAAAATATACCAACCTCAATTTCGTATATTCACTGCTGGACAGGCGAGGACTGGAACTCGGCCTCCTTTTTCTGATGCTTGCGATTATGGTCCCGCTGGCCAACGGTACGGTATCAGCCGGGGATATTATGTATAACCTGGTTTCAGTGCCCGGCATCCTGGCAGTCGCGGGCGGGGCCGGGGCTACTTATCTGAACGCGCGCGGCCTTACCCTGTTAAAAGCAGACCCGGAAATAATTTTCGGCATGGTGCTGGGGTCTATTTTAGGTATCGTCTTCTTGCATGGTGTTCCCGTCGGGCCGCTGATGGCGGCGGGCTTAGCCGCTTTATTTATGCCGGTGATACGGCTATTCAGGCGTTAACCCGCTTAAGATAGCTTCCAGTTCATCCGGCAGTGGCGCTTCAAATTCTAAGTAAGCTCCCGAACGGGGATGCTTGAATCCAATCACGGCGGCGTGGAGAAACTGTCCCGCCAGGTTAAAATGCGGCCTGGAGGGGCCATACTTCAGGTCGCCTACCACCGGGTGGCCGATATAAGACAGGTGCACCCTGATCTGGTGGGTGCGGCCGGTCTCAAGCTTCAGGCGCAGGTATGTGTACCCGGCATAGCGGCTTAGCACACGGTAATTAGTAATCGCGTTTTTAGAGTTTTTATGGACCACGGCCATTTTCTGCCTGTTTTTTGGATCACGCCCTATGGGAGCGTCTATGACGCCGGATGCTTCCTTTACCTTGCCATGTACAAGCGCCAGGTAGATACGGGTAATCCGCCGGTCTTTCAGCTGCTGGGCAAGGCTGGCATGTGCGGCGTCGTTTTTTGCCACCATGATCAGGCCTGATGTATCCTTATCCAGGCGGTGCACTATTCCCGGCCGCAGCACACCGTTGATACCGGAAAGATCGCGGCAGTGATACAGCAGTGCGTTCACAACCGTGCCTGAGTAATTGCCGGCGGCCGGATGGACGACCATTCCCCTGGGCTTGTTTAAAACGATAACGTCATTATCCTCATAATATATATCAAGAGGGATTTTTTCCGCTTTTGATTCCATCCCCTCCGGTTCCGGGATCTCCAGCCTGACCAAATCCCCCTGCTTTACCTTATAACTGGCCCTGGCGATTACTCCGTTTACCAAGGCGCGCCCTTCCCCGACCAGTTTCTGGATATGCGAGCGGGTATAGTCCTCCGCCTCGCCTGCGAGGAAAACATCAAGCCTTTTACCCGCGTCATCCTCCCTGACCTCATAAAAATTTGCCGATAACACTAGTGTTCACTACCCTCGTTAGTTTTCCCGCCCTCTTTCAGCAGTTCCCAGGCCAAAAGGCAGACCCCAATGAAAATAGCCGTATCAGCCAGGTTGAATACCGGCCACACGCGAAAATCCAGAAAATCAACGACTCTGCCGAAACGCAGCCGGTCCACCAGGTTGCCCAGGGCGCCTCCCAGGACCAAACCCAGGCCATTTCTTAAAATCTTCTTTTCAGGAGGCATTTTTCTGTAACCAGCCAGTACCCCAATTACGAGCAGGAGGCCCGTGGTTATAAAAAGGGCCTTCTGGTTGGGCAGTATGCCAAAGGCAGCGCCGGGGTTCATAATATAGGTCAGATAAAAAACAGGCGGCAGCACAGAGATTGATTCACCCTGGTACATTAACATCTGAACTGCTGCCTTGGTACCCTGATCAACTAACAGAACTGCCAAAATTATTGAGAAGAACATTTATTATCACCATAACCATTTTACCATATAATAACATTTATAACTATTAGAAAATTATTCATCAGATATTTCCTCTAGTCATTTTTTCAATATCTCGAAGTCCATGGTGTTGAAACCCGATGCTCCATTGAGACGTGAGACATAGGACGTGAGTGCTGTAGGTGCGGCTTTAGCCGGTTAGCGGAATGGGGACACACCTAATGAGACGTGAGTGTTGAGACGTGTGACGTGAGAGTGCATGACAGACCTTTATGGTTTAAGACTCGACAGGAATACATGAATCCCACGACTCACCACCCACGACCCACGACTCAATTTATGTCCCCGATTGAAATGGCGGGATAAATCCCGCCCTACAATGGAATACCTCGATACACCAACAAACTCAAGACTCCCGTCCCACGACCCAAATGCCAAGCGGGTTCAACACATGGAGGGCTTTATCTTATATTTCTTTCATTACTCCCGCGCAGCGCGGGCAGAGCGTTTTATGCTCAGCGTCCGCGCCGACCCCCTCGTGGTACATCCAGCAGCGTTCACATTTACTGCCGCCGGCGGGCCGGACTGAAATAACCAGTTCGGGGATGGTATCATTTGCCTGTGCTCCAGCCGGGGCATCTCCCAGGCCAGCCAGGGTAACGCCCGAAACAATGAAGATGGCAGGCAGGTCACCAGCCATGGGCTCCAGGAAACCGCGCAGTTCTTTACCCGTGTACAGTTCAACCGCGGCCTCCAATGAGTTGCCGATCACCTTGTCCCGGCGGGCTGACTCGAGCACTTTGGTCACTTCTCCCCGCACTGCCAGCAGCCTTTCCCATTTCTGATCCAGCTCATCGTCTATATACTCTTCCACGGCCTCCGGCATATCGGCCAGCTGAACGCTGGCCAGGCCGTCCCTGTCACCGGGCATATGGCGCCAGATTTCCTCGGTGGTGAAGGTAAGGACCGGTACCAGCAGGCGAACCAGCGCCGAAAGAATTTCATACATAACGGTCTGCGCGGCCCGGCGCTCTTTTGAACCGGCGGGCATTGTATAGAGCCGGTCTTTTATTATATCCAGGTAAAGAGAACTCATGTCTATGGTGCAGAAACCGTGGATAGCGTGGTAAACCACATGGTATTCGTAATCCTGGTATGAACCGGTCACCTTTTGCACCAGTTTCTGCAGCCTGAGCATCGCCCAACGATCTATTTCCAGCAGTTGATCGAAATCGACCTTGTCAGCAGCCGGGTTAAAATCGTAAAGGTTGCCCAATAGGAAGCGGCAGGTGTTTCTGATTTTTCGGTAAGCCTCCGTCAGCTGTTTTAGAATACTGGGCGAAGCGGCCAGATCGCTGCGGTAGTCGGCGGAACTGACCCAGAGGCGCAGTATGTCGGCGCCCATCTGCTTTATGACCTTGGCCGGATCTACAACGTTGCCCAGTGATTTGGACTGTTTGCGGCCTTGTTCGTCCACGACAAAACCATGAGTCAGTACCGCCCGGTAGGGAGCCCTGCCGGATACTGCCACCGACGTGGAAAGAGATGAGTTGAACCAGCCCCGGTGCTGGTCGCTTCCTTCCAGGTAGAGGTCCGCCGGCCAGCACAGGTCCGGCCAGACGGACTGTTCGTCCAGCACCCCAAAGTGGCTCGTGCCTGAATCGAACCAGACATCCATGATATCTGTTTCCTTGGTGAACTCGCCACAGCCGCACCCGCATTTTATATCCTGCGGCAGCAGGTCCTGGGCGGGCCTGGCAAACCAGACGTCAGAACCATTCTGCCTGAACAAGCCCTGCAGGTGCCGGATGGTCTCGTCATTTATTAATTCTTTCCCGCAGTCCTTGCAATAAAATATGGGTATGGGCACTCCCCAGCTGCGCTGGCGGGAGATGCACCAGTCACCCCGGTTGGCCACCATGTTATATATGCGCTCTTCACCCCAGCCGGGAATCCAGCGCACCGTGCGGATTTCGTCAAGAGCAGACTGGCGGAACCCGTCAATTGACGCGAACCACTGCTCGGTAGCCCGGAAAAATACAGATTTTTTACAGCGCCAGCAGTGAGGGTACTGGTGCAGGATAGTGGAGTGGCTCATCAAATGTCCCCTGCGATCCAGCTCTTCAAGCACACTGTTATTGGCGTCCAGGTAAAACTGGCCAGCGAAAATACCACCTTCCTCAGTAAAAACCCCCTTGGCATTGACGGGTGATATTACCGGCAGATTATACTGCTTGCAGACAACAAAGTCTTCCATACCGTGGCCCGGGGCGGTATGGACACAGCCGGTGCCCTGGTCCAGGGTAACATGTTCGCCCATGATCACCAGTGAAACCCTGTCCACAAAGGGGTGGCCGCACTCGACCAGTTCCAGTTCGGACCCCTTAAATTCCCCGATCACTTCTGAGCTTTCTATACCGGCGTTTTTAAGGAAACTATCCTTCAGTTCTTCCGCTACCAGGTACTTTTCTTTTCCGGCTTTTATCAGAACATATTTGTATTCCGGGTGCAGGGATATCGC
This sequence comes from Pelotomaculum propionicicum, assembly GCF_048984525.1. Lineage (GTDB taxonomy): Bacteria > Bacillota > Desulfotomaculia > Desulfotomaculales > Pelotomaculaceae > Syntrophopropionicum > Syntrophopropionicum propionicicum_A. The sequence goes on along the minus strand of NZ_JBMGJC010000003.1, from coordinate 154,120 downwards.
CACGTTGGCCGGCAGGGTCCAGGGCGTGGTAGTCCAGATTACCAGGTAAGCGTCTTCCTCGGGAAGGACGCCCCGGCCGTTTCTTACCGGAAACCGAACATATATGGAAGCTGACTTTTTGTCTCCGTACTCAACTTCCGCCTCAGCCAGCGCCGTTTCGCAGGTGGCACACCAGTAAACGGGTTTCAGGCCTTTATAAATATATCCCTTTTTGGCCATTTCTCCGAAAACACCGATTTGGCGCGCTTCATAGTGAGGCATAAGGGTAAGGTAGGGTTTGTCCCACTCCCCTCTTACACCCAGCCTTTTGAACTCTTCCCGCTGAATATCAACAAACCCCAGGGCAAATTCTTTACATTTGTTTCTAAACTCCACCGGGTTGATCTCATGGCGGTTGATGCCAAAAGCTTTTATCGCCTGCTGTTCTATCGGCAGGCCGTGAGTGTCCCAGCCCGGTACATAAGGGGCGTCATAACCTGCCATTGAGTGATACTTTACAACGATATCTTTTAAGACTTTATTTAAGACGTGGCCCAGGTGGATATGCCCGTTGGCGTAGGGCGGCCCGTCATGCAGGATAAACTTTTGGCGCCCGCGGTTTTTTTCCTGGACCTTTCTGTAAATATCGATCTCTTCCCAGAATTTCAGAAACTCCACTTCCCTTTCAGGCAGGTTCGCCCGCATCGGAAAGTCAGTCTTGGGTAAATTCAAGGTTTTGCCGTAATCCATTTTAAAACACCTCTTTAGAATCGTTATATCAAAATCAAACTAACTGCCCCCAGGCATTGTCAAAAAGAAAGCATAGCGCGGAAGCCAGAGCTTACGTTATCAAAAGTTGCAAGCAAACATCACTAGCGCTGTCAAAAGCAAGATAGCAAGGAAGATATCGACGGGTGGGACGGAGCTTACTAATAATGTACGTGAGTACCCAGCCGTCGATATCTGACGAAGCTAGGCGCAGCTTTTTACAGTGCTTGCGTTATCAAAAGCGAGTATGGCAAGGAAAGCGGGATAAGACGGGGCGGAGCGTACTGATCATCGTACGTGAGCACCCGGCTAAGCCCGGTTGACGCAGCCAGACGAAGCTTTTCATAACGCAAAAAACCCGTCCCCCTAAGGGACGGGTTTCCAACCCGCGGTACCACCCTAACTGCAGCCCTGCGCAGCGCCACAAGCGCAACGCGGAAAGCTAACCACTCAAGCTGCCGTGTAACGGCGGCAAACCCGGCCTTGCTTAATCTTCCAGTGAATTTCAGCAGGCGCCTCACGGGTGATTTTCAACGGTTTAGCCGTGCCCGGTTTCCAGCATCCCAGGGCTCTCTGGACGGATAAAATCCGCTTACTCTTCCCGCTCATCGATCCTTACGTTATGCGCTAACAAGCAATATTATATAAAAAAGCCATATGGTAGTCAACCAAGCTCAAGTCAAACCAGAGATATTTACCTTTTAAAAGAATTTTAAAGATTTCGAAAATTTTATTTAGAGTCAAATTCAACACAAAATGTGCCGACTATTAAATATAATAATATATTTTCTCAGAGGGTAAGTGTATGAGCAGAATATCTACAACCAGGCTAAAACCAGGCATGAAAGTAGAGCGCACCGTTTACGGACCCAGGGGCGAAATATTAGTGAGCAGCGGATCTATATTAACCCCGCCTTTTATTAATAAACTTGCAGAATATGAAGTGCCTTTCGTTTATATCAACGATGGCAAGCAGCAGGGCACATTTAAAAGATATAAATCCCCTGCCGCCCGGCTTCCGAAAATAGAAGGCAAAGATTTAATTGCAAAAGAAACAAGGGGGGCCGCGATAAAGCAGGTGAAGAATATCCTGCTGGAAACCAAGGAATCGGGGAGACTGGTTATCGACCCGCAGTCGGTTTACAGCACCGTGAATCAGTTTACCGGGGAAATAATGTCCAGCCGCGACCTTATGTTTAATCTCGTTGACCTGCGCCAACAGGATGACTACACCTTTGCCCACTCTGTTAATGTCTGCGTGCTGGCCATGATGACGGGCATAACGCTGGGCTATGACAGCAAAAAGCTGGCAACCCTGGGCGTGGGAGCCCTCCTGCACGACCTGGGCAAGGTAAAAATACCTGATGAAATCCTCAACAAGCCGGGCCGTCTGACGCGGGAAGAGTTCTCCATAATTAAAATGCACACCGTGTACGGTTATGAGCTGATCCGCGATTCGAAAAGTATGGACAGCCTGCACGCTATTATGGCTTACCAGCATCACGAAAGCTGTGACGGATCAGGTTATCCGGCCGGGATAAAAACTGAAAAATTTCACGATTTCTCGCAAATAATATCAATTGTAGATAAGTTCGACGCTTTAACCGCTGACCGGGTATACAGGAAGCCATTTGCACCCTGCGAGGCATATGAAATGTGTGCCGCGTCCGGCAACTACCTTTTCAAGGATTATATAGTAAGGGCCTTCCTGAATAATATCGCCGCGTACCCCACCGGATCCATTGTAGAATTAAACAGCGGCTATATAGGCGTTGTTATCGATACTCCCAAGGGTTTTTCCATGTTCCCCCGGCTCAGGCTGCTGTATGGTCCGGACCGCCGGCAGCTCCCTGTGCAGGAGGAAATTTCCCTGCTAGATAAAGAGGACCAGTTTGTAATAAGGATGCTCCCGACGGAAGAAGTCAATTCCCTTTCGGAGAACGATTAAAGCTGTGCGGTTCCTGAAAGATTTTATGGTACTAATGCCTGTAACACTTTTTCTGAACTTAATCCGGATACTTTAATTACTTTATTGCGGCTGGTCTCACCGGTGTGGATCTCCACATGGGAGCGGGGCACGCCCAGTATTTTTGATAAAAATGCCCGGCAGGCTTCATTAGCCTTGCCCTCTAAAGGAGCGGCGGTAAGCCTGATCTTGAGGGCGTCCTCGTATATTCCCACGATAGAGTCCCTGGACGAGCGGGGCATTACCCTCACCTTAAAATAAACGTCTCCATCCACTTCCCTGATGTGAAGCAAAGCTCTAATCCTCCGATGTGTTTTTATAAGATTATCATGAAAACATATTGACAGGATTTACAGGATTAATCAGGATTCACAGGATTAAAATATGTTTAAACCATAAATATTTTTCAATATTTCACAAGATTAACAAGATTTAAGGGAAGATTTTTAAATAAAATAAATTATTATTTAATTTTGCAAATCTTTATAATCATGTAAATCCTGTGATTTAAGAATTTAATATTAAAATCCTGTTAATCGGTTTTTTAAATCCAGTTAATCCTGTCTATTTGTTTTAACTATCTTTCTAAGCTGGGCTTCAGCGCTTCCCCGCACCCCTTGGACAGGGTGTACACCAGGTCGACCAGGTGGTCGCAACCGGTGGGTCCGCCAATCAACTCTGCAACTTGTTTTTTAGCCAGGCCTGGAAGATAAGCTCCCTTCAACATTTCGAGCGACGGAGCGTTTTCAAAACAGACAGGGTCCGGCGCCCGCAGAAAATTCCCATTGCATTCCCGCACCATGCCCTCGTCATTTAAACTTATTGTTACCGCCATCTCATGAAATGAATCACTGAACAGACCGGCAGCGGCGTACCCGCCGGGAACCTTCAGGACGGAACAGTTTTTGGCCCGGGCGAAAAGCTTTTTGCCGGTGTAATATCCGCCCACGTACTCGGACCACCTGCGGCTGACACGGTGCAGATTGCTGTAATAACGGCATGAGTCCAGGTAAAATTTCTCCCAGTATTCACCGTAAGCCTCAGGTGTAGGGTAACCCCTGTCCTGGTAAATAAAAGTTTCGGCCTGGATAATGCCCTTGACGCACTCAGCCAGCATTTCCCTGACTAACCCGCCCGCGATACCTGCCGCCTCCCGCCGCAGATCAGCGCCGCAGTTGAAATACGCGGCTGTTCCTTTCAGGCCGTGCAGTATTCCGCTGCCGTTAAGACTTCCCCCGGGTGAACGGGTGACCTCCCAGCCCGCTTCTTTTATTATAAAGGTCGACCTGTCAATAACAAGCCAGCCCAGTGCTTCAGCACTGGTACCGATGAGGTCGGCTTCAGCCAGCAGGTCTTCGGCCTTCAGGTTTTTTACAGAACAAAACATGTTGTTTTGATAGATAAACTCCACTGTAAAAACCTCCTTAATCACTAATCCTGAAAAAAAAATAGCTCCCGTGTTAACATTTTGACAGGATTCATTCTTCAAACGGCGCCGCTTCAACAGCATGTATGCTTATTTTATTATAGTTGGTGACAAAGTGATAAAGTATCCTGGCCGTTATCCCCCAGATAAAGCGCTCCCCGTACTCGTAGAAGTAAACCGGGAAAGACCACTTCTTATTCCAGTCCTTCCTGTAAGAGGCGGGGACCCTGTTAAAAGGAAAATCCCGCGCATACCGGGTCGCCACTTCAACGCTGCTTTCAGCTGGCGGGTTCTTTATAAAATGCTTCAGCGGAGCCCAAAAAACCTCTTCCACTTCAGCCGGTTCCGGCTTAATGCTTTCTTTATCCTTTATCAGCCCAACATAAGGATAAATAATATTTGCCGGGGGTCCAAAAAAACAATTCAGGGAACCAAGCAGTTCGACCTGATCTTTCTGGATCCCCAGTTCCTCGGCAGTTTCACGGATTGCTGCTTCCTCTGGATTCATAAGCTCATTTTTTTCAACTCTGCCGCCCGGGAAACATATTTCACCTGGCTGCCTGCGCAGATGGTTGGCCCGGACTTCGAAAAGCACCTCAAGCCCTCTCTCTGTTTCAGCTAACGGCAGCAGTACCGCGGACACAAAATATTCTTCTATGTTTTGAACTTCCTGGGACTTCGTTTTTAACAGGTTTTTTACAAGCTCCATCAGGCTGCTGCTCCTTTAAAGATTAATAATGATAATATGCAAAGTATTCCGCATTTTTAAGCCTGAAAAAAAAATCCCGACCCCGCGAGGGGGCAAGGAACTGCTTTCTTTGCGCAATTATTTAAATAAAATCAGGATTCTCCTTCCACTAATTCATCATCGTCGGGCAGTTCCTTCTCTTCACCGTCTAAAAGCTTGATCTGCGACTCCAGGAAAGACCTGAAACGGACCCTGAAAATGTGGGCTTCCCTTTTAATCCGTTCATACTCGGAATTCATCTCAGAGGCTCTCTTCTCAGCCTCGTGGATAATTCCCGCCGCTTCCTGTTCAGCTTCACGCGCTAACTGGTCAGCTTCTATCCGGCTCCGGTCAAGGAGAATACCCGCTTCTTTTTCAGCGTTTTGCCTTAGTTCTTCTGTGCTTTTTTGGGCCATTACCATGGTATTTTTAATTGCTTCCTCTATTTCCCGGTAACGGGCCACGTTTTGTTCAGTCTGGACTACTTTTTCTCTCAGCTCCTGGTTTTCACGAATAAGGTTCTCAAATTCATGGGCAACCAGGTCCAGAAAAGTATCGACCTCGTCTTCGCTGTAACCACGCAGCACATGCCGAAATTCTTTTTTCTGAATGTCCAGCGGCGTCAGCACTAATTTTTCACCTCGGGTTCACTATTCCTTTTCCAATATATCTTAAATAAAAGCCAATGTAATATAATGCAGAATTCTGATGACAATCCATTCAATTATTCTCAGGACAAAAAATGCGACTATCGGCGAGAAATCGACTGCGCCGTAAGGAGGTACGATCCTCCTGAAAATACGCAGGTACGGGTCTGTTACCTCGTAAATAAACCGGATTATAGGCTGGTATGGATTATGCCGGATCCAGGAAAGCAGGATCCGAATAATTAATATCCACGAATACACCTCAAAGGCTACACTTACGGCCTGCCTGATTAGGCTCATAATACTAAGAACCATATGACACCTCGCGCTTATTCTAAGATCTTCACTGCACTGCTATTGCACATCGCGTAATAGTCTCCGTCTACCCTGACATCTCACGCGAGCGCCTGGTCGCGTCTGCAACTGCCTTCATCAAAACTGATCTCAGGGCTCCTTCCTCCAGGGCGAAAAGCCCCGCTGCCGTAGTCCCGCCGGGAGTGGTTACCATGTTTTTCAATTTAGCGGGGTGATCAGTGGTTTCCAGGACCATTTTTGCGGCGCCGAGCATGGTCTGGGCGGCCAGTTTCCTGGCAATGTCACCTGGCAGGCCTAGCCGTACCGCTCCGTCAATAAGGCTTTCCAGAACAACGTACATGTAGGCGGGCCCGCTGCCGCTCAGGCCTGTAACGCAGTCGAGCAGCGATTCCGGGACTTCCACGGCTGCCCCCGCCGAGTTAAAAATAGCCAGGGCTTCCTTCATACTTTTCTCTCCGGCATGCTTGCCGGCGCTTACCGCGCTTGCGCCCTCTCCTACCAGGCAGGGTGTGTTCGGCATGACGCGGATTACCGGCACGGGGCCCTCCAGGCAGGACTCAATCTGGCTTATGGTAACACCCGCCGCTATAGATATGAAAGTCTTTTCAGGTCTTGCCAAAGCGGCTATTTCCTTTAAAACGGAAGCTGCCACGTGCGGCTTCACAGCAATGATCACAATGTCCGCCGCACTTACGACTGCCCGGTTGTCAGCAGTTGTGTTGACGCTCAGCTTTTGTCTTAGGACCTCAAGCCGCTGTGCATCTACATCACTGATGTAAACTTCAGACGGCGCAACCAGGCCGGTGCGGAGCAGGCCGGTTATAAGCGCCTCACCCATGGCGCCCCCGCCTAAAAAACCAATTTTTTGCCCTTTTAAAGGCATAATCTTAACCACCTTGTATCAGTGTTAAAAGCGCACATTCGAAAACATGCCTTTCCCTTTGCCCTGCTCCTTATAGTCGCTGGAAATATCCATGTTGTTGGGGACAAAGAGGAAAATACCGTTGCCGACCTTTTGCATGCTGCCATTTAAAGCATATGTCGCCCCGCTTATAAAGTCAACTACCCGTTGGGCAAGCTCGGAATCAGCCTGTTCCAGGTTCACAATAACCGGGCGCCTGTTTTTGAGGTTATCGGTGATCCCTTTTGTTTCCTCGAACGACCTTGGCTCAATAACGACAACCCGCACCTGGCGCTGGGCGTGCATGCTGATAACAGCGCCTTTTTCTTTTTCTTTTTCTTTTTTCTTCAGCCAGGGCTGTTCTTCACGAGGTTCTTCACGGACGTTCTTTTCTTCTTCTTCAACTACTTCCTCTTCAAAACCCATAAGGTTCAGCATCTTGTCAACAAGCTTCATGAACTTATCAAACCTCCTTAATTCAAATTATCGCTAATATTAAAATTGGTGTATTTTAATCCCTTCCATTTTTACCGGACCAGGTCATCCGGTGAAATGTCCGGGGCCTTTCCAAAATTATCGGCGGTTTTTTTGTATTCTTAATAACGCCTGCCGAATAACGCGGTCCCGAGCCTTAAAACATTAGAGCCCTCCTCCAGGGCTACTTCAAAGTCTCCCGTCATACCCATGGACAGAATATCCATCTTTATGCCCTGGACGCTTTTTTTAAGCGCCCGGGCCAGATCTGCCGTCTGCCGGAAGACATAACGGGTGTCCTCCGGATCATCACACTCCGGCGCAATGGTCATCAGCCCACACGGCTCAAGCCCGGGCAGGGCGGCTGCATCACGCGCGAAATCCTCGGCCTCCGCCGGGGAAAGGCCGTATTTTGTGGCTTCACCGGCAACATTTACCTGAATGAGCGCCCTTGCCACAATACCGGCCTCACAGGCCGCCCTGCTGATAGCCTCTGCCAGCGGCCAGCGGTCGAGGGAGTGGATTAAACTGACCTTGTCTATAATCTTTTTAACTTTATTAGTCTGCAAGTGGCCGATAAAATGCCATTCAATATCACGGTCCAGTACAGGCTGCTTAATCAAAAACTCCTGTACCCTGTTTTCTCCCAGGCTGGTAACCCCAAGGGTTAGTGCCTCTTTAATTACTTCCACGGGTATGGTCTTGCTTACCGCCACCAGTTTTATTTCTGCGGGGTCACGGCCGGCGCGCAGGGAGGCGGCAATGATGCGTTCTCTGATCCGGTCCAGATTTTCCTTTAGGCTCACGATTATTACACACCTTTATTCTACTGGCCAGCCTTCCCTGACCAGAACGGGATTGCTAACAAAACGGGCGCCCTCCTCGATCCCGTCTCCTGAAACAGCAACTTTCCCGGACAGCTCTCCCTCTATTTCTACAGGCTTCCACAACGCTTTTTTCTTTACCACATGATATATGCCGGGCTTGCTATCCCGGTAGACGATCGCTTTTTCCGGAACCAGAAACCCTTTGAGCACCCTGGTGGTAACAGTAATTTTAACTTTACGGTGATGAATAATACTTTCAGGAAAGTCAGACAGCAGGTAAAAACCCTCCAGGTTGTCACCGGTGTCGTTAATATCACCGGGTGTGATGCTAAGATTCAAGTTTTCCCAGGAAGCCTGAAGGGAACGACGTTTTTCCAGGTAACCGTCGGGCAGGGCTGATTTCGGTATAGCGCCATAAACGCTGACCGGAGACAGGTTGTCAATTATCTTAAACACGGGCTGTCCTTTATCAACACCGGCTCCGTCTGAAAGCGGCTTATCAGCCGTCTTTTCTATAACAGGCATTTCCAAAACCCCGATGTTTTGGGGGGAAAGGGTACTTTCATAACCGTCCAGGTGGCTGCATAATATACCGGTTGAATCAGTGTATATGTCATATGTTACTTCCCCGATATCCTGGACCGCGGAAACAATCTCGGCGGCTTTACCCCCCATTTCAAGGCGCCTGCCATCCGGCACGACCAGGCGGAGCATGCCGTTTGACGGAGATTTAACCACCTTCTCATCTTTAATCAGGATACCGTCCAGTGTTGTGGTCTGAGTGATTTCCTGACTTGACAGGACCTGAGGCACAGAAAAAATGGAAACCAGAAATAGTTTGCTTAAAATAATGACAAATATTAACAACGAGGCAGCTAAGAAAAAAAATTTAGTATATTTTTTTGGCCTGCGTCTTTTCGGTGAAGGCATGATTGCACCGTTATGATTTATCATTTAATAATTAAACCCGTAATTTATCCTTAAATGGAATTTAATTCGACGGTGCGGGATCAAATCCTGCGTGGTCCTGGCGGTCCCGGCCCTTTTTTTAAGAAATTCTAATCGCGACTCTTTTTTAATTTATACCTGAACCGTTTCTGCCAGAGGCAGCAGAAATGAAAACGTGCTACCCTTGCCAACTTTGCTTTCCACCTGGACCTTGCCTTTATGGGCCTCTACAATATGCTTGACAATTGAAAGGCCCAGTCCGGTGCCGCCGAGTTCCCTGGAACGGGCTTTGTCAACCCGGTAAAAGCGCTCAAATAAGCGGGAAAGGTTTTCTGGCGGAATGCCAATACCGTTATCCTGCACATCCACCTTCATTTCCCCCTGCTCGACGCCGGTGATGATGCGGACCGTCCCTCCCGCCTGGGTGTAATTTATGGCATTGTCTATCAGGTTGAGAAGCACCTGCCTGATCATGTCGGGATCGCCTTGCACAAACGGAAGGTCAGGCGGCAGGTCAAGGTTTACAGCCAGGTTCTTTCCCGCAGCCCGGGCCTGTATAATTGCAACCGTACGCTTGATCAGGTCATTAATATCAAACGCCTCCATTTTTGGCACAAACTTGTCGTCTTCTATCTTGGAGAGGTTTAACAGCTCGTCGATTAACCGTGAAAGCCTTTCGGCTTCCTTGTTGATAATTAAAAGGAACTTCATGGCTGTAGCAGGGTCATCACAAGCCCCGTCCAAAAGATTTTCCGCGAAACCCCTGATCGATGTCAGGGGGGTCCTCAGCTCGTGGGAGACATTTGCCACAAACTCGCTGCGCATTTCCTCGTATTTTTTCTTGTCAGTGACGTTCCTTAATATAGCCACCACTTCGCAAGTGTCTTCGCCGGTACTGATCGGAGTCACATGCACTGCCAGTACCCGGTGATCGGGCGTTGATACCTGGATCCGCTTCTTGATTGACTTTCCGGTTTCCAGTGACTCGTGCAGCAATTTTTCCAGTTCATAATCATGTATGACCCTGATTATATTCTTCCCTTTACTGGCGGCGTTTGTAATTCTAAATAATTTCTCCACCACGGGGTTTAGTAAAATTACCCGTCCCCAGCTGTCCATAATTATTACGCCGTCGGACATACCGTTGATAATAGCCCGCAGCCTGCCCCTCTCAGAATTGAGGCTGTCCGTGATCCTTTTTAAACGCTTGGCCATACAACTTATAGAACGCGCCAGGTCACCAATTTCATTTTGAGGAAAAGCGGGCATATACTGTTCAAAGTTCTCGCCGGCCACACTTTTTGCAATAGAAGAAACTTCTTTCAGCGGATTTATTAAACTGCTGTATAAAGTCCAGGCCAGGATCAGAGTGCAAAAAAAAGCCAGGAGGACAAAAACCCAGAGGCTTATCCAGTTTAATGTGTAAAGCTGGGCCAGGCCTATAAATATTATAAGCAGGAAAAAATAACTGGCAACCGGCCTCCAGCCGAAGTTCCTGAGGATTCTAAAGATAATTGCCATTAAGACTCCTCCTTAAAGCGGTAACCAACCCCGCGGACAGTCTCAATAAGCTCGGAGACTCCAGGTTCGGATTCAAGTTTCTGCCTGATATGCCTGACGTGGACGTCAACAGTACGGGAATCGCCCGGATAATCGTAACCCCATACCTGTTCCAGCATCTGTTCCCGTGTAAACACCTTGCCCCTGTTCCGCGCCAGAAAAAATAAAAGCTCAAATTCCTTTTGGGTCAGGTCCTGCTTAACACCGCCTAAATACACGGCATATTTTTCCTCGTCTATAACCAGCCGCCCGATTTCCAGAATTTTTTCCGGGAGCTTTTCCCCTCCCCGGTCTTCAGTACGGCCTGACCTGCGCAGCCGCGCCTTGACTCTCGCCACCAGTTCCCTGGGGCTGAAAGGCTTTACAATATAATCGTCAGCGCCCATTTCCAGACCCAGCACGCGGTCAAGTTCCTCAGCCCTGGCGCTCAGGATAATGACTGGAATGAACCTTGTGGCCGTATCCTGCTGAAGCTCCCGGCATACCTCGAGGCCGTTCATTCCCGGCAGCATCACGTCCAGAATAATTAAGTCCGGTTTTTCTTCACGGGCTAAATCAAGGCCACAGGCGCCGTCAAGGGTGGCTATTACCTGAAAGCCCTCTCTTTCCAGGTTGAAGCGGACCAGTTCAAGTATATTTTTCTCATCTTCCACCACAAGTATTTTGGGCATCCTTATCTCCCTTTCAAATGTGGACTATTTCAACATTATCAATGACGCCATCCGGCCGGTCCTGCCTTTTTGGGCGCGGTGCGAGAAAAATAAATCACCATGGCATGACGTGCATAAACGCGAGGTTAATACGTTCTCGGGTTTAAGCCCCGCTTCGATCAGGGTGGCCCTGTTGGCTTCCCATAGATTTAATTTCCACTTGCCTTCAGCAACAGCTTCCGCAAACTGCCGGCCGCCGTGAAAAACATCCCTGAACCGGCTCATAACAGGCTCGTCTATTTCATAACAGCAAGGGCCGATGGAAGGGCCCACCCCTGCCAGGCAGTCAAGGGGATCGGTACCGAAACACCCGGCCATTCTTTCCACTACCTTCAGGCCGATTTTAAGCACGGTGCCCTTCCACCCGGCATGGGCCAGCGCCACAACTTTACGTACAGGATCAAGGAAAAAAACCGGAACACAGTCTGCATAATAACTGGAAAGGGGCACACCACGAAGACCGGTAATCAGGGCGTCAGTATCCGGCAGAGAGTCTTCATAGGAAAAAGCGCCCTTACCCATATCACATTTTTCCACTACCCTGATCCCGTCGCCGTGCACCTGCCTGCCCGCGACCAGATGCCCGGGATTTATGCCCAGCGCCCGGCAGGCCAGGTCCCTGTTTTGCCGCACGTTGAAGTCATCATCGCCGACATTAAAGGATGTGTTGAGGCTGTCGTAATACCCGGTGCCGACACCTCCCACACGTGTGGTGAAGCCATGGGCCACGAGGCCGGACGACTCCAGGTGCGCAAATGTATAAAACTTTAAATCACCTTTAGGGGCGATCGAATACAATTCTCTGAATTCATCTCCTTACACCACTTATTTTGCCTTTTTAATTATATTTTCAAGCTCGGCAAGGCCTCTGAGGATCTCTTCCCGGCCGGCGTCGCCAATACCCGCGGCCAAAAGCCCCTGCAGCCTGGTTGAAATGGACTCGTACAAGGTCTTTATGTTATCTTCCTCCACCGTTCTGGCTGCGTCAGGAAGCAGATCTACCACCTGCTGCAGTTCCGCCACAGTTACCTTCAAACCATGCTGCGACCTGAGCAGGTCTGCCAGGGCAGCCGAGGATTCCGGTTCACCGTGGACAAGAAAGATTTCCCGCGGCGGTCGCTTGAAATTTTTAACCCATTCCACCAGCCCCGCCTGGTCGGCATGGGCTGAATAGCTCTCAATAAACCTTATATCGGCTTTTACAGCGATTTCGTCACCAAAGATTCGTACTGTTTTCTGGCCGTCAAGTATCTGCCGGCCCAAACTTCCGTCCGCCTGGTAACCGACAAACAGCACCGTACTCTCAGGCCGCCACAGGTTGTATTTAAGATGGTGCCTGATCCGGCCGGCTTCGCACATGCCGCTGGCTGATATGATTATGGCCCTGTCAGCCTGGTTCAGCGCTTTTGATTCCTCGGCGGTCTTGGTGAATTTAATGCCTGGGATCTGCAGAGGGTCCTCACCTTTTTGGATCAGGCTGGCTGCTTCCTGGTCAAAGACTTCATGGTGCTTCCAGAAAATTTCTGTGGCAGCTGTGGCAAGCGGGCTGTCAATATAAATCGACATGGCCGGCATCCGTTCTGACTTCATCAACAAATACAGATGATAAAGAAGGTCCTGTGTTCGCTCAACGGCAAACGCCGGGATGATCAGGTTGCCTCCTCTTTTATATGTTTCCCAGATAATGCTGTGTAATGACTCTATTTCTTTTTCTTTTTGCTCATGCAGGCGCGCGCCGTAAGTCGACTCCATGACCACGTAATCAGCTTCATCAATATATGACGGATTTTTTATAATAGGCCGGTCTTTATTCCCGATATCGCCGGAAAACACCAGCTTGGTGTCTGAACCGTTCTCACGCACGCATATTTCAATCATCGCCGAGCCGAGAATATGGCCGGCGTCCACGAAACGCACTCTGATATCAGGCGTCAGCTGGATTATTTCATCATAGGTGACAGCCAGAAACTGGGACAGGCTTTTATATGCTTCGTTAACCGTATAAATAGGCTCTATAAGGCCCCTGCCGGCACGGCGGTTCTTGCGGTTTTTCCGTTCAACCTCCATCTCCTGGATGTATGCGCTGTCCGGCAGCAGCACTTCACAAAGTTCAACCGTGGGTACGGTCGCATAAATTTTACCTTTAAAACCATTCTTGATCAGCTTGGGAATCAAACCGCTGTGATCTATGTGAGCGTGGGTTAACAAAACATAATCCACGGTCCGCGGCGAAACTTTAAAGCTCTCGTAATTACGCTCTCTTATTTCTTTCCTGCCCTGATACATGCCGCACTCGATCATAATCCGGGTATTCGCGGCTTCCAAAAGGAAACAGGAGCCAGTTACAATCCCGGCCGCCCCCAAAAATTGCAAACGCATTTAGACCCCCCATTCGAGCTTTTTAGTAAAAACAATTCCTCCTAACTGATCAAAACCCTCTTTTTTTATCCGTGGATTGACAATATATGCGGTGAAACTTACTCTATGAATTAATATCTGGACCGGGTAGTTTAAAGCATCTCATAAAGCGGTTAATTATAACGGTGGTAAAGTAACGGTTAGAAAAGCATCTGAGCAAGCCAAACTGCGTCAGAATCAGTAAGCAACACAAAAGGCCGGATTTATCCAGCCTTGTGTTGATGACAAAGTCTCTATGGTGTTGAATCAGCCAGGCTCATTTGGATCACGGCTCATTGCACGTCTCACGTCTCATTTAGAACCTGCAGCGCAGCTCCACATCATCTATTTTTACCCTGCTGCTATTGCCGGCGGACGGCTCAAAGGTGAACCTCACTTCAGCGGTCCTCGCCCCGGCGGGTACACGGCCTGTTGACAGGCTGTACCGCTGGTACCTGCCCTCCGGTATATTTTCCTGGGAATACCTGGGCTCCGTCCTGCCCACAAACGTGCCGGCCCTGTTATAATAGAATATTTCCACGAATAAAATAAATCTTCCGACACCGCCGGCCTGGACATTTTCCCTGGCCCACCAGACAAAATCATAGATCCTGCCCGCTTCGATATCGGTCCTTTGTGACAGCACGGCTCTTGCATTGCGAACAGCTCCCAGTTCGGCGGCATAATTACCGGAACGGGATATCGTTGAGCGAGCCACATTGCTTGCATTCCAGCCGGCCGGATCTGATGTCGGACTCGGCCATCTTTCAAAGCCCGGATTTGCCAGGACATTGATATCAGGGCAGGCAGTCGGCGACACTGTCGGCGTCGGTGTTGGACCGGGGCCGGCCGCCCTGATCCTGATAGTAGTTGAGATCCCCCGGTTTGCTAATCCTTCGGCGACATTAAAACCTTCAATGGTGATCAGCCCGGCCGCGACCTGCGCGCCCTGGTTGTTCCTCTGGTTCCATACTACTCTAAATACCTGGCGTTCTCCCGGCCTCAAGGTTACAGTTGAGGTGGTCTGGGCAAAAAACCGCCCCCGCGACCAGCGCCAGATTATCGTCCCCTCTGTACCGCGCCTGGCCAGAAATTCGAAGCGCTGGGCGGTGCGGTAACGGAGTGTAACGGTCCTGTTGCTGGTGTTTGTTTTGATCAGGGTTATTACCACATTTTCTCCCCGGTCGTAAATTCTCTGGTCGGTAAAAATAGTGTACGTAAGGTTATCTATACGACGGCTTACTTCATTGGCCCTGCCGCCGCCGGTTTCTCCATTCTCCCCGCCGTTATCTCCATTTGTGCCATCCGTATCCCCATCACCGGGAATAGTAAGTACCTGGCCAACAAATATAACATTTGGATTAGTAATATTATTTTCCCGGACCAAAGCCTCGACAGTGGTGCCGAAACGCTGGGCAATCGCGAATAATGTGTCCCCGGTCTGTACCGTGTAGGTTGCCATCTTTATCCCTCCCTTTCTTACAAAAATACAAATGTTTTTTTCATCTTATGTCTCTCGGATTTGATTTGTTACTTCGTAAGAAAAGAGAAAGCCGGTTTTCTTAGAAACCGGCTCTCTGCCAAATATCGCTTAGGGGGACAAAACTTTAGTTTTGAGAATACACTAATTACTGTACGTTTGATGGCATCATCGGTTTTTGTATCTGCGGGTTTCTGAAATAGTCCGAGTAATTGTACCTGCCCAAAAGTTTAAAAGCTTTCGACTGACCATAGTCAAAAACCAGAATATCGCCGTACAACCCGGAGTTATTATTAGTTTCTACGATAGCTATGCGATTTGAGTCGAGCTGAATAACTGTTTCGCCGGGGACGGACGTTTGTGGCTGACTGTTGAAACTGAACTCCGGAACAGGTTTGACGGCAATAATTAAAAGACATATAAGAATACCGGCCAAAACAAAATCTTTAAACCTGCCAGACATGTGATAACCTCCTTTTATATTTAGTCTTTCTATTCCCTGGCCCGGTTTGTAACGGCGCCCAGGGCCAGCACTGCCAGGCCTGTGAAGATTAGGATGGCAGCGCCTCCGCCCCCCGCGCCCGCCCGCGGCGAAATGGCTGGCGGCGCGGATGCTAATGGTATAATCCAGGGAAAAACATACGCCTGGACAAGTGCAATTACTCCCATGTACGCAGTGATTAAAATACTGTACGGCAGCGTAAAACGGAACAGGTCCCCCTCGCGGCCGGACAGGCCGGTTGAAGAGGTCCCGACAACAATACTCTGAGGTGAGATCATCTTGCCGGCAACCCCGCCGGTTGCGTTGGTGGCCACGGTAAGGACAGGGTTTATACCCGTTGATTCGGCTGTTACCTTCTGCATGCTGCAGAAAAGAGCATTGGAGGACGTATCGCTGCCGGTAACAAACACTCCCGTCCAGCCCAGAAAGGCCGAGAGAAACGGGAAGGCCATACCTGCTATGGTGAACGCCCTGCCCAAAGCAACCGTCATTCCCGACCAGTTGGCGGCATAAGCAAAGCCAAGCACGCAAGCTATTGTCAGCAGGGCGTGGCGCAGGGTCTTAAGTGTCTCCCAAAATATAGCAAAGAAATTCCGGGGGCTAACCCTGAGCAGGGCCGCGCTGATCGCCGCCGCCGCCAGGATAGACGTCCCGGTGGCGGAAAGCCAGTTAAAGTTATATACTGCCGCGACTGGTCCTCCGTCCGCGATAATCAAATTATTGAGGCCGCCGAAAACTATCTTGATATTTACTGTATCCAAAATTGTTTTAACAGGCCTGAGGCCCCAGTCGGTAATCAGGATGGTTAAAACAATAAAAGGAGACCATGCTCTTAATACTGTCCTGCGGCTGTGCCGCCTGGCCCTTAGCGTGGCAGGAGGTTCATCTTTAAATCGCCAGATGTTTTTGGGTTTCCAGAAACGCATGAAAACCACCTGACAAGCTATGGAAAACAGAGATGACAGAATAGCGGGGAGCATCGGGTTTAAATAGTTGGAAGAAATAAAAAGCATGGCTGCAAAGGAAACGCCGCATACCAATACAGCAGGCCATACTTCCTTAACACCCTTCCAGCCCGAGATAATCATCACCAGCAAAAAAGGTTCCAATACAGAAAGGAATGGCAGCTGGCGGCCGGCCATCTGGCTTATCGCCATGGCGTCAATGCCGGTGACCGCACCCGCTGTGATCACAGGTGTGCCGACGCCCCCGAAGACCACCGGGGCGGCGTTTGCCACCAGGCAGATACCCGCGGCATAGATAGGGTTAAAACCCAGTCCCGCCAGCATGGCGGAAGTGATCGCTACAGGAGTGCCGAAGCCAGCAGCGCCTTCAATAAAAGCGCCAAAGGAAGATGCTATCAGCAGCGCCTGCAGGCGGCGATCGTCGGTAATAGCGGCGATGGAGTCCTTTATTATTTCAAATTGTCCCGTCTTAACGGTAAGATTATATAAAAATACCGCGGTCACAACTATCCAGCCGATGGGGAAAAGGCCGTAAAGAGCGCCGTATAGTACAGACTGCAGCACATATCGGGCCGGCATGCTGAAAACCAGCGATGCTATCAGCGCAGCCAGTATTAACGTGATCAGTCCGGAAACGTGGCCTTTTAAACGCAGTACGGCCAGGGCGATAAAAAGGGAAATAATCGGCACGGCGGCGACCAGTGCGGACAGGCCCAGGTTTCCAAGCGGGTTGACTACCTGTGTCCAGGCCAAGGCAATCCCTCCTCCGCTCCCAAACAAATTGACAGGATTAAACTGGGTCTAAAAACTTATAATTAAAATACGTTAATTTAGAAAAAACCGGCTCTCTTTTAAGAAAAGCCGGCCTCTATAACTTTACACTGTGACAAGGAATTTTTAACATCGATTATCCTCTGGTTGCGGGAGCCTCTGAAGGGGAGCTCAAAATCCCTTTCCTCTTTTATGAAAGGCCCGTCCACAACATAGTCGGACACCAGGAGAAGTTCTTTAATACCCTGGTCCTCTGGCAGGAGAACCTGCAGCTTTTCCCATGTGTATCCCGTATATGTGATTATGTCCAGCCCCAGCGCTTTAATCTGCCCGCCGAGCCAGGCCAGCGGCCGGGCCTGAAGGAACGGTTCACCGCCGGAAAAGGTAACTCCCTTGATCAGTTTTTCTTTCCTGACCTGCTCCAGCAGGTCTTCAACATTAACCGGGACGCCGCCCAGCGGATCCCAGGTATCCGGGTTGTGACAGTCTTTACAGTGGTGGCGGCAGCCCTGGGCGAATATTACAAACCTCAGTCCCGGTCCGTCAACCACACTTTCCCTGGTTGTCCCGGCTATACGGATTTCCATAATCCATCACATCTTTATATTAGTCAGTATATTAGTTAGTAAATCAGTTATATATGCGGCACCCTGTCTTTTAACTCAAACAGTTTACTGTCGTTAAAGCGGTCGGTCGTGCTGAGATAGCCGGTAATCCTGCGCACCCGCCGGATGTTGAAGGAACCGCAGCGCGGGCAGGTATTTTCATTTATTACACCGGTCAGGTTGCAGTTGGTGCAGAAGTCTACCGGGTAGTTGATTCCCCCGTAACCCATGTCGCTGTCACGCATATGCCTGATGATGGCTTCAACCGCGTCAGGGTTTTTCAGCGGGGGCGATGACATCTCCACATAACTTATGTGCCCGGCGTTGCAGAATTTATGGTACGGGCCCTCCAGGCTGATTTTATCGAAGCTGCTGATGGGAAAATCAACCGGGATGTGGAAGGAATTTGTATAATAGTCTTTTGTAGTTACTCCCGGTATCAGGCCGAATTCCCTGCGGTCAAGTTTGACGAAACGCCCGGATAACCCTTCAGCCGGAGTGGCCAGGAAGGTGTAATTCAAATTATATTCTTCGGCGGCCTCGTTAATCTTTTTGAACATAAATCCTACTATTTCCTGCCCCAGGGCCTGAGATTCCTCGTCCTGGCCATGGTGGCGGCCGGTCAGCGCGGTCAGCGCTTCGGCCAGCCCGATGAAACCAACGGAGAGAGTCCCGTGTTTAATGGCCTCCTCGATAGTATCCTCGGGACCCAGGTTTTCCGAATCGAGGTAAAGCTTCTGTCCCATTATAAAAGGCATGTCCTTTACTTTTAGCTGGGACTGCACCCCGTAACGGTGGTAAAGCTGGCGAAAAGCAAGGTCCAATACATCTGAAAGCTTGCGGTAGAAGTCGGCCAGGTCTCGTTCCGCCTTGATGGCCACCCGGGGCAGGTTGATAGTGGTGAACGACAGGTTTCCTCTGCGGTCGGTTACAGCCGGGCCCCTGTTGTTGGCCATAACCCTGGTCCGGCAGCCCATGTATGAAACCTCGGTGCCCCATTCCCTGTTAAAGGAAGAGTCCATGAAGCTGAAAGTGGGGTTCAGCCGCTTGCTGGCGACCTGGATGGCCAGCTTGAACAGGTCGTAATTGGGATCGCCGGGATCCAGGTTAATCCCCTCTTTAACTCTGAATATTATATTGGGGAAGATGGGGTTCTCCCCGTTTCCCAGGCCGGCATCATAAGCCAGCAGCAGGTTTTTTACCACCCGCCGGGCTGACTCTGAAGTCTCGGTCCCCACGTTTAAACTGGAGAATGGTACCTGGGCTCCCGCTCTGCTGTGCATGCTGTTAAGGTTGTGGATAAGTGCTTCCATGGCCTGGTACGTTTCGTGATCAGACACATCTTCCACAAAGGGGGCGATGTCCCGGTCAAAGAAGGCGAAAGACTGCCCTCCGTGCATGTCGTTCTGGGAACTCTGCAGGATAATGGCCGCCAATGACGTGGCTGATATCGGCCGCTTCGGCGGCCTTATATACCCGTGGCCGGTGTTGAACCCCTCGGATAACAGTTTGTTTAAAGGGATCTGGAGGCACGTTAGAGTTTTACCGTAGAAGTCGAGGTCGTGTATATGTATGTCGCCCCTCAGGTGGGCCTGGGATATTTCCTCCGGGATCAGCCGCGTCAAATAATATTTCTTGCTGGCCGCGCTGGCGATCTGAAGCATTTTGGCCGACGGAGAGTTGCTGATATTTGCGTTTTCCCGGTTTGTTTCCTCCAGGATTTCCTCAACCGCGTCCATCAGCTCTCCCTTGGCGTCCCGCATTCTTGTGCGCTTGTCCCTGTAAAGGATATACGCTTTGGCAGTCCTGGCGTGGCCTGCTTCTATAAGCACTTTTTCAACGATGTCCTGGACGTCCTCAACCCCGAATAAATTCCCGTTGTACTTTTTCTTTAGGAGTTTCAGGACCTCGATGGTCAGCTCCATGGCAGTCTGGCGGTCCTCACCGCCTACCGCCCGCGCGGCTTTAAAGACAGCGTCGGTAATTTTGGTTTCGTCAAACGCAACCTCCCTGCCGTCACGCTTCTGGATTGTTTTAAACATTGGTATCCGGTCCCCCTTTTACGATGCCTACCTGCTTTTGAGAAGGTCTGTTAATTCCTGCATAAAACTCTCAGCGTCCCTGAATTCACGGTATACCGAGGCAAAACGGACATAGGCCACCTCATCGAGGCCGCGCAGCTCTTTCATAACAAGTCCGCCGATATACTCGCTCTTCACCTCGGGCAACATTAAATTTCGGAGGTCACGTTCAATATTATCGACGATGGCCTCCAGTTTTTCAGTGGAAACCGGCCTTTTCTGACACGCCTTAATTAAACCGAGCAGAAGTTTTTGCCGGTCGAATGTTTCCCTGCGGCCGTCCTTCTTTACCACTACAAGCAGCAGCCCGTCCACCTTTTCGTAAGTGGTAAAACGCTTGCCGCACCCCCCGCATTCCCTGCGACGCCGGATCGAGTCACCTTCAACGGTGGGCCGGGAGTCCAGCACCCGGCTGTCTGAAAACCTGCAAAAGGGGCATCTCATGTCTTTTCACTCCCCACAAAAGTATCTCAAACAGGGCTTAAATTTGTGCAAATCAACATAAATATAGTGGTATCACAGCTAGTATTATACTATATATTGAAATCCGTTGAAAAAACGTAAAATCCTCGAAAATACGAATGGGAGAGCAGTTAACTCTCCCAAGCTTTACAATGGTTTTCTTTTCACAATTTTAAATTTTTATCCTAAAAACATAACTCATAATTAATAGTTAATCCTAAGCTCATGCTTGGGATCGGTAAAGCTGCTGATCTCTACTAAAATAACGTCCGCGCCTATTTTCATAATCTTTTCCCAGGGGACAATGATTTCTTCTTCCTTGCCGAGAAAGCCAAGGAACTTACCGCTGACCCCCGGCAAAATGATAGAGGTGATACGCCCTTCTTCCAGGTCGATATCAATGTCCTTGATCAGGCCGAGCCGGCGGCCGTCGACCACATTGATTACCTCCCGCGACCGCAGGTCAGATATTTTTACCATTCAAAACACCCCTTTAAAACAACCTTGAGATAATGCATTTAGCTTCCGGCAGGAATTAATTTTTTAGACAGGTCAAGCCTTTCACACGCTGGCGGTGGTCCGGATTAAAAAACTCATTAAATCTATATGCAGATGTTTCCAAAATCTGAACAAAAATTTAAGGCGGCTTTTCAAAGCCGCCTCTTAATTATGTTATATGGTCTAAAAAATATTTTCACGTGATATTGTTTTATTTGTTTTTTAAATATGTTTTTTCATGTGGCCCAGCGCCGCTTTTTCCAAACGGGAGACCTGGGCCTGCGAGATGCCGATCTCTTCGGCTACTTCCATCTGTGTCTTGCCCTCGTAGAAACGAAGCGTCAGGATTAATTTTTCCCGGTCGCTTAACTTTTTCAGCGCATCCCTGATCGCTATTCCCTCAAGCCAGTTTAGGTCCTGGTTTTTTTCATCACTGATCTGGTCCATAACAAAAATGGGGTCGCCTCCATCATGGTAGATGGGCTCGAACAGTGATATCGGTTCCTGGATAGCGTCCAGGGCGAAGACTATTTCTTCCCTGGGCATTTTTAATTCACCGGCAATCTCATTTATGGATGGTTCGCGTGAGTATTTATTAACCAGCGCATCCCTGACCTGAAGGGCTTTATAAGCCACGTCGCGCAGGGAACGGCTGACCCGGATCGGGTTGTTGTCACGCAGATAACGGCGGATTTCTCCTATAATCATCGGAACAGCGTAAGTGGAAAACTTTACGTTTTGTGATAGGTCAAAGTTATCAATGGCCTTCATCAGGCCGATGCAACCCACCTGAAAGAGGTCGTCCACATATTCACCCCGGTTGGTAAACCGCTGGATGACACTGAGCACCAGCCTCAGGTTGCCGTTAATTAATTTGGGGCGGGATGTGGCATCCCCTTTTTGCATGGACTCGAACAAAGCTCGCATCTGGCTTCCTGTCAAAACCGGGAGTTTAGATGTGTTGACACCGCAGATCTCAACTTTGTTCACGAGCATGTACCGACTACCACCTCTCCCGTAAATATTTACTTCGCCATTACAATGACATTATTACCACGGCAAAATTTTATTATACATAGCCGTCTTATTACAAAAGCCATCCGCTTTTGTGGATGGCCTGATTAGATTTACTCCATACGGTGGATTTCCTTCTTCAGCCGCTTGATTATCCTTTTCTCCAGGCGCGATATATATGACTGCGAAATTCCCAGCATATCGGCCACTTCTTTCTGGGTTTTCTCCATCCCGCTGTCCAGCCCGAAGCGGAGCTCCATGATCTTGCGCTCCCTGCCGGACAGCTTCTGCAGCGCCAGGTAAAGGAGCTTTTTATCGACCTCGTCCTCAATTAATTTATAGATAATATCGTTGTCAGTGCCCAGGACATCGGACAGCAGCAGCTCATTCCCGTCCCAGTCAATATTAAGCGGCTCGTCAAAAGATACCTCTGCCCGCGTTTTGTTATTTCTTCTTAAATACATCAGGATTTCGTTTTCAATGCAGCGTGACGCGTAAGTGGCCAGCTTGATTTTTTTGGCCGGGTCGAAAGTATTCACAGCCTTGATTAAACCTATTGTGCCGATAGAAACCAGGTCCTCGATACCTACCCCTGTATTTTCAAATTTACGTGCTATATATACCACCAGGCGGAGGTTCCTTTCAATCAGGACACTCCTGACCGCGCTGTCACCGGATTCCAGCCTCCCGATCAGGAAAGACTCCTCGTCCGTGGTTAAAGGCGGCGGAAGGGCTTCGCTGCTTCCAACATAATATACCCTTGGCCTGTAGCCAAGCCATATTAAAATGCGCAGCAGCGCCAGGCGGACGGCCCACTTTATTTTCATAAACCGGTGCAGTTTCATTAATCTGCCCTCCCGTTCAAACCAGTTCCGGTAATCCTTGATCTTGGGAAAACCTTGTTAACCTTATGTTTTTGTAAATCATGTGCTATATGTTTTAATAACTTTTTAACAGCTATGACACCGGGGTTAAAAGCTCCGAGCTCAGCAGGGCGTTATAGCCGCCGCCGGGGTCCAGGCTCTTGTGGTATATGGCTATGACCACCTTCCCGGTCCTGACAAACTGGCCCTGCCTCTCAATTAAGACTTCATCCGGCCTGAAACCGACCATCAATCCGTTAACGTTGCCCAGGGACTGAAATGGAACTGCGCTGAAGCGCGAAGCTCCGCGGTTTCCGCCCAGGGAGCCTAAAAATCCCCACACGTCCGGCTCTCCTTCCTTATCAAAACACACCTGTACCTCCCTGGGCAGCAGTGGTCTTAAAACAGCGTATTCCACTATAATCACCGGGTGCCTGGTCATGGGGTCTTTCAAGCTGTTGCCGGTATCGAGGAGCGCCTCTGCGTTAACCTGCTCACCGCCGGACCTTATTAAAAGGTTCAATCTAAAAAGTCTATCGAAACTGCCCTTTTTAATTAAGCAGGCTATGCCTTTTCCGGCGACCCAGAGAGCGATCAGCCCCAAAAATATGCCCGGCCAAAAACGTTCGGCCACTACGCTGCCCACACCGTTATAGCTCACAACCCGACCCGAATGGGTAAAAAATATTATACCCAGGGTTAAACCGCCCAGCGCAAAGGAAGCCAGATAAAAACAGCCCAGGCTGACCAGAAAACTTTTTAGTTTAAGCGGGGCAAAGGCAGCCGCTGCGATAATTACTGAAGCCGCACACTTAAACCATACAGACAGCAAAAAAGTTTTCCACGGCATGAATAATGCCAGGGAATAGAATGCTCCCAGCGCGGCGCCGGCGACAATACGCCATTTTTTGGCCGGTATGCGCGCTAGTTTTGCGGCAGCCCACAATATGGCGTAATTCATCACCAGGTTGCCTATAAAGACCTGGTCCAGGTAAACAGTGTATCCCGCCATAAATACAGGCTCCCCTGAGGAAATACTGCCATAAGGGCAAACAGCCCTTACTAACCATTATATTTCCTGATTTAGTCCTTTATTACAGGAAGGTTAAATGATTACATCACTGGTCTTATTATACATTACGCGGGCCTTAAAATTTGTCATGTTGTGTATGTGAAAGTTTTTTTTATTTTATAGCATGCAACAAAAAACTGTGTATTGTGCCAGGCAATTCAGTCGTCAGACGTCAGACGTCGGAAAAAACAAAAACACTTTGAGTTAGATGATTGGAACACTCCTCACATATGTCAGCAGGCTTGTGTCTTAACAAAACATACCATGACAGTGGAATGGGGACACACCAAATGAGACGTGAGTTTTGAGACGTGAGACGTGAGAGTGCATGACAGACCTTTAGGGTTAAGACTCGAAAGGAATACAGAAATCCCACGACTCACGACCCACGACCCACGACTCAATTTATGTCCCCGATCGGGATGGTTGGATCGTTTCTGCAGGGTTGGATCGTTATGTGATGCAGGAAAATGGAGCGGGGATACCTTCCTTTTTCTGCGGCATTTTATCGTTGTATGATACTAGGACACTGGGAAGGCACCAACCGGCGGTTAAAATAATATATATACTATATACTGGTAAGGGTGTGATCATATTGCCAACTAAGGATGAAATCCGACATGATCTCCTGCTGACTATTACCGTCGTGCTGGCCGTTCTCTTCGTCACCGGAATATCGGGCCCTTCTACAACCCCGGGAGAGCCTGTTGTAATTTCCTAGTACCTGGATTATATAATTCTCACCTTTTAAAAAAGGGGGAATCCTGTGTTTTCACCGAATGAACTGGATACTTTGATGGCACGTTTGATATCGCAGATGGGCCTGGGATCAGCGGACATCAATAAAATCCTCTCAGCAAACGGCACTACCGGGAACAGCGGGAACCAGGGCAACCAGAATACAATACCGCATTTTTCTCCACAGAAGGTGCTGGTGATCCTGGGGCTGCTTGGAGGTGTATTGGAGGTTAAGTCTATTTTAATAGACCGGGATCAGTTGGTTGATATACTGTTGGAAGGTTCTTTGAAAAGAAAAACACCGCTGGACAACTGTCTGGATACAATTGGGGCCATGCCCTTTGACGATGTGCTCAAAGCGGTATTGGGGAGGATTTAGAAGCCAGGGACTGGCAAAAAGCCAGTCCCTGTATTATTCTGTATTCCGCTACTTTTTATTTTTCCACATGTAACAACGGGATTTCGGACTCAATGATTTCCCCGATCTTCACACCGGTGACTCCTTCTTCCCGCAGGGCTCCCACTACTTCTTCCGCCATGTCGCAGGAAACTGCCATTAGAAGCCCGCCGGATGTCTGCGGGTCTGCCAGGATCAATTTATCAACCTCATCAATACTCCCGTCCCAGCGCAGCCATTCTTTAAGGTATTCCAGGTTGCGGTACGCGCCTTCAGGTACAATTCCCATCGATGCCAGGGAGCGGACCTGCTCAAGGACGGGTACTTCCTTCAGGTATAAACGGCCGCCGGCCTTGCTGGCCGCAAGCATCTCGTAAAGGTGGCCAAGCAGCCCGAACCCGGTGATATCAGTACAGGCCCTCGCCCCAAATAGGGACATAACCTGTGCCGCCCGGTCATTCAAGGCCGTCATCAGATTTATTGCGGCCCGGCTTGCCGATTTTTCCGCAATTTTGCCTTTCACCGCCGTGTTGATAATTCCTGTTCCCAGCGGTTTTGTTAAAATAAGGGCGTCGCCGGGACGCGCCCCCGCGTTGGTAACCACGCGTTCGGGATGGACTATGCCGGTAACCGCGAGGCCGTACTTGGGCTCATTGTCCTCGATGGTGTGGCCGCCGGCCACGATCGCTCCCGCTTCCTTAACTTTGTCCGCTCCGCCTTTCAGGATCTCAACCAATACATCCATTGGCAG
Organism: Pelotomaculum propionicicum; assembly: GCF_048984525.1. Classification (GTDB taxonomy): domain Bacteria; phylum Bacillota; class Desulfotomaculia; order Desulfotomaculales; family Pelotomaculaceae; genus Syntrophopropionicum; species Syntrophopropionicum propionicicum_A. The sequence goes on along the minus strand of NZ_JBMGJC010000003.1, from coordinate 128,276 downwards.
CAATTTGACCGGGAATCCAATAATGTTCAGGACCAGGAGCGGTTTTGCTCCCATGGCGTAAATATCACTGAGGGCATTCGCCGCGGTGATCTGGCCAAATGTATAAGGATCATCGACAACCGGTGTAAAATAGTCCACTGTCTGTACAATTGCTATTTCTTCATTCAGGCGGTAAACCGCCGCGTCATCAGAGGTGGAGGAACCGACCAGCAGGTTGGGATCCTCTTTAATACTTAATTGGCACAGTACCTGTGCCAGGTCCTTGGGACCGATTTTTGCCGCTCAACCGGCTGCACTTGCCATCTCGGTCAGATTACATCCGGCACCATCTGTGAGATGGCAGTTTTTTCCCAGCTGCATTTTATCCTTCCTTCCACATATCTACTGCTTACTTGTTTTGAGGTCCCCTTTCAGGGTCAATAATCTTCTGCTTCCCCCGTACGGGATTCAGGTCTTTCTTGCGGTTTCCCAAAATCTTTGCCTTTTCTGAGGTCGTTTTGAAGCCGGGCATCTGGCACCCTCCTTGAATTTTTATCTTATCTTTGGTGGAGGGCATTTATTTTATACGGAGGCTGCTTGATAATATACACAATTTATACACCACGTCAAATTAACCGTCAAGCAGAAAGGAGAGATTATTAACAAGTTTTATAAATAGTTGAGTATTAATGAATTTATTTAATAGAGAACAGGACGTGTGCCGTGTCATAGCATAAAAAACACCCCTATGAGTGTCCCAATTCCACCATAGGGGGTTCTTATTCACTGTCTATACTCCGGGATCCAGTTTAAAAAGGGGGCTGTCTTTTATCGCCTTCTCAAAAAAGCGGGGATATCCAGATTATCCAGGTTGGAAAACGGCTTGATTTCCAACTCGGTTTTTTGGCGTTCTTTCTTGTATGTCCTGTTTTCAAATCCGGTTGCGATTACTGTTACCCTGACCTCATCTTCCATTTGTTCGTCTATAACCGCTCCGAAAATAATGTTGGCTTCCGGGTCGGCGGCCTGGAAGATAATATCAGCCGCTTCATTTACTTCAAATAATCCCAGGGATGTCCCGCCGGTGATATTTAACAGGACTCCCCTGGCGCCTTCGATGGAGGTCTCCAATAACGGGCTGGATATAGCGCTCCTGGCTGCCTCGGTAGCCCTGTTATCTCCCTTGGCGATGCCGATGCCCATCAAAGCCGATCCGGTGTCTTTCATAATCGTTTTAACATCAGCAAAGTCGAGATTTATTAAACCGGGTACGGCGATAAGGTCTGAGATGCCCTGGACACCCTGGCGCAGGACGTCGTCGGCAATACGAAAGGCTTCAACTATCGATGTTTGTTTTTCAATGACCTGTAAAAGCCGGTCATTTGGAATAGTAATCAGTGTATCAACTCTCGACTTGAGGTTTTCGATCCCAGCCTCAGCCTGGTTGGCCCTCTTGCGCCCTTCAAAAGTAAAAGGCCTGGTTACAACTCCCACCGTGAGCGCGCCCAGTTCCTTGGCCACTTCCGCCACGACGGGAGCCGCCCCGGTCCCGGTGCCGCCGCCCATGCCGGCGGTGACAAAGACCATATCGGAGCCTTTTAAAGCCTGCAGCACCTCATCGCGGTTTTCTTCCGCGGCCTTCTGGCCAATTTCGGGATTACCGCCCGAACCGAGTCCTTTTGTAAGCTTGGTGCCAAGCTGGATCTTGTGATTGGCTTGCGCCAGATAAAGCGCCTGGGCATCGGTGTTAACCGCGATAAACTCCACCCCTTTGAGACCGGCGTTGATCATCCGGTTTACCGCGTTGTTGCCACCTCCCCCGACCCCGATGACCTTAATGTTGGCAAACTGGTCAAGGTCGAGATCAAAATCAAGCATATCTTTGTCCCCCTCCGTTATTTCTGAAAAAAATTTGAAATTATTTCTTGTTTCGAACCGTGTTATGTAACTATTTTAAATTCTTTTTTATTGGTCAACCGGTTATATGCCGGCCGGGAACTGTAAAGTCAAGAACCGTTTATTAAGACTGAATATGCAGTACGCGCTATTTGGCGCCGCAACAGGAAATCTCCCGCCGATACAGGCGTACCGTACTAAACTTTTCTTGTTTTGTTAAGATTCCACATTAAAGACTATTTCCCTTTTTATGATATGATTTTTTTAAAAGATGACGGCGAATTATTGCCAGGTTCTGGAACAACCTTACTCCAAACGCAACTACTGCGGCAAGATAAAGATCTATACCCAATCTCTCACCGGTATATGCCAAACCTGCCGCTAAAAGAGCATTACTGAAGAAACCTGATATAAATATCGAATTGTCAAAATGGTCCTCCATGGCGGCACGGATACCGCCGAAAACAGAGTCTAAAGCCGCCAGTGCCGCGACTGAAAGAAACTTGGCATAAGCCTGAGGCAGCATCAGGGGCAAATTCAACCCAATAACAACCCCTACCGCCAGGCCGAATATACCTAACCACAACCCCAACCACATTTTTAGATCACCCTCTTTGCACATGTTTGGCATAATCAAAACGCAGGGGACCGCTGTAAGCGGGCACCTGTACATTGTCAGACTGCTGCACCTGAACTTTTGTCCCGTTGGCAGCCAGATACTCAACCAGCCCTCCTTTTATTTCAAGGCTGCTTTTCAGCGTGCCTGGATTTCCAATGGCTGTAATCCTGTAAGGAGGCGACAGCCTCGTCAGGTTTACGTTTATATGATTGCCTGCCTGGCGCACTTCGCTCGTGGCAAGAATACGCTGGCCGTTGATCGAAATGGCTTCAGCCCCGGCGCCGCGCAGGTCGTTAATCACTTTTAAGAGGTCGTCATCCCGGATGTTATAGAATCCCGCGCCGGCAGGCGCCGGAGTATTATCCATGACAATCTCCACACCAGGACCCGCCACAGGGGTCAGCCCGGCATAGAGCTTAATTTTGTCCAGCTCGCTTTCAAGTACGTCAGCAGCCTCTGTGCGGCCTTTCCGAGCTTCCTCGATCTTCGCGGTAAGGTCACCGATCTCTTCCTCAAGGTGGTTAATATCCGTTTCCACCTGTTTTTTCTCTATTGTAAGCTCCTGGTACCTTTCCGTGGGTATGCCGCCGGCGATACTGCTGTTTGTGCGAACCTGGAATGAGATCAGCAACCCGAGGATCAGGGAAACTATGGCTATAGAAATATAAATAGACTTTTTCAATCCGTTCTCTCTCCCTAACTGGCAGCTTTAGCGAATTCAAACTTGGTACCGCCGCTGTATGCCGGCACTGTAACCTGTGACATCTTTTTAACCCCCACCTGAATTCCCCAGAACTGAAGGGTTTCCGCTACTCCGCCCTTCATTTTGATTGAACTCTCAAGTGTATCCGGGTCGCCTATGGCCGATATGACATAGGGCGGAGCCAAACGTTTATCCCTGTTTAAAACAATTGTCGGTCCCGTACAGCGCACCTCCGTACTGGCCAGGATCCTCTGCCCGTTAATCGATATGGCTTCCGCCCCTGCCGCTCTCAACTCGTTTAAAACACGCAAAACGTCTTCATCATGCAGGACATAAAGGTTCGGGTTTTCACCGGGTTTCAGGCTGATATTGCTGTCGTTGAGCGTCGCTTCCACGCCTGGCCCGCTGAGTTCGGTAACTCCAGCCAGGATCCTGGCATTTTCCAGGTTTTCCTTTAATTCGGAATCCCGGGGCCCGCCTGAAATCTGATCAAAATCCGAGCGCAGAGAATTAACCTGTTCCTGGAGGAAATCACGGTCTACTTTAAGCTGATTTACCTGGGAGGCCAAAAGCTGAGTCCTCTGCACCGGTTCTGTTTTATTTATTTCACTGGTAACCCTGAACTGAAAAGCGAGCATAATCCCTAAAACCAGGCCTACAGCGGCTAGAGCCCATTGAAAACCTTTCATTTAATCACCGGCCTTCGTTAAACTTTTATAATATACCACCGGCTGCCCGGCATATGAAAGATCTATATAATTAATTTTCGCTCCCTGTTTGCGCAGCTCCAAAAGGACCTGCTGAAATATTTCTCCTTTTTCCTGGATCTCCTGGGGCAGGCCAAACCGGCACTGGTATCCCTCGGTAGTATAAATTTTTATCTGGCCGTCCTCATCGACATGGACCTCGGATAGATTGGCCGCGGAGCCGGCGGGCAGCCCCTTGATCACATCAAGTGCAGATTTTAGTTTCTCCGACCCAATGACCTGTCCGGGGCCGGTTATGTCTACCTGCACACCGGTTATTACCGGCAGGCCCGGGGTCCCGGCGCCTGCCCTGGCCAGATATACACCCTCTTCATCCACTTCAATAAATCCTTCTTTTGAAGGTAAAAGTCCCAGGGGCACACGCTCCACCACAGATATTACGACAGATGAAGGCAGCGACCTGGCAACCTGCGCTTCCTTAATCATCGGGACCTGTTTTAAATTAGACGATACATCAGCCATTTTCAGTTTAAATATATTAACACCCAGACCGACATCAGCCACGGAAAGTATCATTTCTTCACTTAAATAATAATTGCCCCGCACCAGAACCCTGCGCACCTCAAAAACAGGTGAACTCAGCAAAACAAATCCTGTCACGAGGACAAGTATAACAAAAATAATACTTTCAGTTACATTCCATTTCTTTTGTCGCCTGCGGCCTTTTAAGGGAACGGCCAAAACATTCACTCACAATCTTAAATAGTTTGCCCCATAAGTAATTATACCAACCACTACTATGTTGTCCATATATAAACTAAAAAGAAAAATGCAAGGCGGCAGACATTTTCGCGTGTGGTGTAACCATTTACTTCCTGTAAGCATAGTATAACGAAGTCAAAAGAATTTGTTATAAGGAGGGCAATAAAATGGCGTTTGGCGCTGCTGGAGGAGTTGGAGGAGTCGGAGGGGCCGGTGGAGTCGGAACCGGAGGCTGTGGTACCGGAGTTGGGAACTGGGCGTTTATCCTCTTCCTGATCCTGATCCTGCTGGTTCTTGGTATTGGGTTCTTCTTTATTTAAGCGTTCAATAATAGTAAATTCTATAATTAATGCAACAGGAGACCGCACCGGCGGTTTTCTGTTTTTTACGGCGGCAAAAGGTTTGCAACTTGTCCAAAATAGCGCTAAAAAAAGAGTCACTAGTCGTGAACTCTCACTATTCTCGCCCCCAGGGCGTTATATTTAGTCTCCAACCGTTCATAACCCCGGTCTATGTGCGCCACGTCCTCCAGGATGGTCCCGTTTTCGGCTGCCAGTGAGGCCAGCACCAGGGCCGCTCCAGCTCGCAGGTCAGTGGCTTCCAGATAAGCCCCGCTCAGTTTTTTGACGCCTTTGACAATGGCTGACTGGCCTTCCACTTTTATATCGGCGCCCATCCGCCTGAGTTCTCCGACGTGTTTAAAACGGTTTTCAAAAACGGTTTCAGTAATTATACTGGTCCCTTCAGCCAGGCTTAAAAGGGCCATCATCTGGGGCTGCATGTCGGTTGGGAAACCCGGGTAGGGCATCGTTTTAATATCTACCGCCCTGATCCGGTCTGAGCCCTGAACCCTGACAAAGTCGTCTCCCGCCAAAATTCTGATTCCAGCTTCACGCATTTTGGCCAGCAGGGGCTCCATATGTTCCGGGATTACGTTCGTTACCGTTACCTCTCCGCCGGTTATGGCCGCGGCAACCAGGTGCGTGCCTGCCTCGATCCGGTCGGGAATAATGGTATGGACCGCCGGCTTCAAATCACTGCGCCGTACGCCTTCAATTTTTATAGTGTCCGTCCCGGCGCCTTTTACTCTAGCGCCCATTTTATTGAGAAAATTTTGCAGGTCCACCATTTCCGGTTCTTTTGCCGCGTTTCTGATGGTAGTAATTCCACAGGCCAACACAGCCGCCATCATCAGGTTTTCGGTAGCCCCCACGCTGGGCAAATCCAGGTGGATATCTGCTCCGGTCAACTTTTCCGCCTGGGCGGATATATAACCGTACTTTTCTTTAATCACAGCTCCCATAGCCTGCATCCCTTTAAAGTGGAGGTTCATCGGGCGGCTTCCGATCTGGCAGCCGCCCGGGTAGGATATTTTTACCCTGCCGAACCTGCCGAGCATGGAACCCAGTACAAGGTTTGACGCACGCATCCGCCGCATCAAGTCCTCGGATATTTCAACTGACTGGATATTTGAACTGTCAACAATAAATGTGCTGCCTTCGCAAACCACCTTGGCCCCGAGGTAAGTCAGGACGTCTTTCATCACTGCAACGTCTTTCAGCCTTGGCACTTCATGGATCGTGTTTTTCGACGCGTTCAATATGCATGCCGCCAAAACCGGCAGAGCAGCGTTTTTTGAGCCGCTGGCGCGTATAGTTCCTTTTAGGCGGTTGCCACCTACAATCAAAAACTTTTGCACACTGTCACCTCCGCCTATTAATAACCCACCACCTTTACCTCGGGTTTCAGCTCGACCCCGAAAAGTTCAAACACCGATTTCCTGGCCTTGTCGACCAGCGCCAGAACATCCCGGGCTGTGGCCTCGCCAAGATTGATTATAAAGTTCGCGTGAAGTGTTGAAATTTGAGCGTCACCTACCCTCTCGCCTTTTAAGCCGGCCGCTTCTATCAGGCGTCCGGCAGAATCTCCGGGAGGGTTTTTAAAAATACTCCCCGCGCTGGGGTAATGTAAAGGCTGGGTTTCTTTTCTTTTCTTTATAAAAACCTCCATTTCTTCTTTAATTGCTTCTTTATCCCTTCGATAACAGGAAAAGACAGCTTCAACAACTACTGAATTCTCGCTCTGGAGGGCGCTCGAACGGTATGCAAAATTCATTTCTTCTTTTATTTTTTTATAAAAGCACCCTTCCATGTTTAATAACAGGACCTCTTTTACCAGCGCGCCGACGGAAGCTCCATTAGCGCCCGCGTTCATTACTACCGCGCCTCCAATCGCCCCGGGTATACCGGCGGAGAACTCGAACCCGCCCAGCCCGGCGTCCCTGGCCACAGCGGCCACCCTTGACAGTTTTGCCCCGGCTTCAGCGAATATGACATTTTCGTCCAAACAGATCCGGTCCAGCCCACCGCCGACCTTGATCACAACACCCCTGATGCCCCCGTCGGACACCAGGATATTCGTACCCGCGCCGATAACAGTAAGCGGGACCGATCGCTCATTTGCGTACGATACAGCAAGCCGCAGTTCTTCACGGTCGGAAGGTTCCACAAAAACGTCCGCCAGTCCCCCGATGCGCCAGCTCGTATGCTTTTTCATGGGCTCGCCGGCCCGCACCCGTCCTGGCAGGATTTTCAGCATCTCAAGGTAAATGGTTGAATCAGCCAATATCCTGACGCTCCTTTAGCCGGGCAACCAGTTCTACTCCAGCGTTCCAGATGTCACCTGCCCCCATAGTTAAGACCATATCACCGGGACGGACTGTCCGGACAAGGAAATTTACAATCTCCGTCTGTGTCGGCAGGTAAATAACCTCACGGCCGTCGTGCTTTTCAATAGCTTCTATGATAGTTTTGGCAGAAACCCCTTCAATGGGGCTTTCACCGGCACTATACAAATCGCTCACGATAATCACGTCCGCGTCTTTAAAAGCTTCCCCGAAACGCTCCCCCAGAATGGCAGTCCTGGTATACCGGTGCGGTTGAAAAACACTTATCACCCGGCCGGTTTTTACCTGGACCGCGGCTTTCAGTGTCGCTTTTATCTCAGTCGGATGGTGGGCATAGTCGTCAATAACCATGATCCCTTTTACTTCACCTGTCAGCTGGAACCTCCTCCCCGCGCCTGTAAAATTCTCCAGCGCGGAGGCTATAGCATCAAAGGCAAGCCCTATAAATCTGCCGACAGCGACAACAGCCAGCGCGTTAGAAAGGTTATGCCGGCCGTGGACCTTTAATTTCAAAGTCCCTATGTACAAACCCCGGTAATAAACATCCCCTGAAGTAACATCTCTGTTGAACCTGGTGTTTTGAAGGGTGTAATCAGCACCGGGGTTATCCAGCGCATAAGTTTGGAACGGCCGGTGATAATCTTCTACTAATTCCCTCAGTCTCGGATCGTCGAGGCAGACTACTGCCAGCCCGTTTTCAGGCACCTTGGCCAGAAACTCACGAAAAGCGTCCAAAATTCTTTCCATGTTTTTGTAATAATCGAGGTGATCGTCCTCAATATTTGTTATCACTTCTATAAAAGGATCAAGTTTTAAAAAAGAACCGTCACTCTCATCCGCTTCCGCTACCAGGTACTCTCCCCGGCCCAATTTGGCGTTTCCGCCTATTTCTGTCAATTCACCTCCGATAACTATGGTGGGCTGGAGATCATTCTTTTCAAGCACCAGGGCGAGCATTGAAGTCGTAGTGGTCTTGCCGTGAGCCCCGGCGATCGCGATCCCTTTCTGCCTGTTCATCAGCCAGGCTAGCATTTCGCTCCTGTGGACCACCGGCAATCCTCTTTCCTTAGCTTCAACAAGTTCTGGATTTTCAGGGGGAATTGCCGTCGATGCTACAACAAGGTCCGCGTCTCCCAGGTTTTGCCTGGCATGGCCGGTATGACAGTCTGCCCCAAGCGCTTCCAGCCTTTCGGTTACAGCTGAAGGTTTAAGGTCTGAGCCGGATACCTTATACCCTAAACCCAGCAGGATTATAGCTATGCCGTTCATTCCAGAGCCGCCAATTCCTATAAAATGAACATGCCGCGTTTTTTGCACAAATCACATCTCCTCCCCGTGAATATATAAGTGGTACGCTGTAAGTTACTTAATGTTTTCCCTGTTTTAACGGCATAGGGAATAATTAGGAAGCTTTATCGCTTAAATTTATAGAATATACTATGCGATCCTTAAGAATGGTGTTACATCCGCCCAGTATAGACTTGTCCCGCTGTTTTTCAGCGTCTTCTTACCAGCTCGTCAACACACCCCATAATATCTTCCAGGGCGCTTCTCCTGCCAACTTTCTTACTGGCGGCGGACATGTCTGACAACTTTTCCCGGTCACCAAGCAGTTCTTCTATTTTAGCGCACAGCAGGGCCCCGTTTGCCTGCCTGTCCAACACCACTATCGCGGCCCCCTCTTTTTCCATTGCGCGGGCGTTAAACTCCTGGTGGTTTTCAGCAGCATAAGGATAGGGTATTAATATCGAGGGGACCCCGCAAGCAGTCAGCTCGGCCAGGGTGGCGGCGCCTGCCCTGCTTATTACAAGGTCCGCGGCCAACGCGTCCTGCATGTTATAGATATATGGAACAACCTTAAGGTTCCTGACCCGGTCCGGATCTATTCCAATAGCGGCGCAATCTTCAATAAATTCCCGGTACCCGGCGGTGCCGGTCGCATGAAGGAGATACAGGCGCGGGTCGTCCGCGTAAGTTTTTATGACTTCCGCCATGGCTTTGTTGATAGTACGGGCGCCGCGGCTCCCGCCGAAGGAAAACAAGAAGAAACGGTCTTCAGTAAAGCCCAGTTTTTTCAATCCCGCGGATTTATCTGTCTGTAAAATCTCAGGCCGGACCGGCAGCCCTGTCAGCCTTACCTTTTCCTGGCTTGGGAAATAGCCGGCTGAAGCGGCAAAAGTAACCGCGATCCTGCCTGCAAAACGTGATAGGATCCTGTTGGTCAGGCCTGGCAGGGCATTTTGCTCATGGATTAAAGTAGGAATTCGTTTGCAGGCCGCCGCCAGTATAACCGGCCCGCAGACATAGCCTCCCGTGCCGATTACCACATCTGGGTTCCAGGATCGAATAATCCTTCCGGCCTGGCGCAGCCCCCGCCAGGCCTTCCATATTACCAGCAGGTTGCGCGGCGAAAGCTTTCTTTCCAGACCTGCGGCTTCAATACCCCTGAAGGGAAATCCCTCTTTGGGAACGATGTCCGCTTCCATGCCTCCGGATGTCCCCATATAAAGAATTTCAGCCCCGGGGTACCTGTCTTTCAGCCCCCTGGCAATGGCCAGGGCGGGATAAATATGCCCGCCTGTCCCGCCGCCCGCTACAATAAAACGCAAAAAGTCCAACTCCTCGTCCGGTTAAAAACCCCCGGTTCACAAAAGATACCGGTACTGAAAACTGTGCCGGTAAAGCCTGCTCTAAATTAAGTTTTACATCCCGATTATAACGGATTCCACCAGGCCGGCACAATTACCTTCTTACCGGGTAGTGGTAAATCTTGAGATATTTAGCAGTATCCCCACCGCGGCCATGGTAAATAAGAGGGATGTCCCGCCAAAGCTGATAAAAGGCAGGGGTATCCCCGTAACCGGCAGCGAGCCGGTGACAACGCCGATGTTCATAAAAGCCTGCACCCCGACCCAGGCGGTAATACCCGTGGCCAGCAGGCTGGCAAAGGGGTCCTGGGAGGTGACAGCAATTTTAAGGCCCCGCCAGATAAACAGTATGAAGAGCATAATTACCAGGGTGGCCCCGATAAAGCCAAGTTCTTCACCTATTATGGCAAAAATAAAATCTGTGTGATTTTCCGGCAGGTACAAAAATTTTTGTTTGCTCTGGCCTAAGCCCAGCCCGAACAGGCCGCCCGAACCAATAGCGTACAAGCCCTGGATGATATGAAACCCCGCGCCCTGCGGATCAGCCCAGGGGTCCCGGAAAGCCATAAACCTTTTCAGGCGGTAAGGTTCTAAAATAATGGCGGAAATCACGGCCAGGACTCCGGCCAGGGCAATGCTTCCCAGGTGTTTTAAGCTGGCGCCGGCGGCAAAAATCATTACAATTACAATGCCGGCCAGCGATAATGTCGTGCCCAGGTCCGGCTGCTTCATGATCAAGCCGCCGGCAAGGATTAAGACAATCAGATACGGTGCGATGCCCCGGATATCCTTTACTCTTTCTCTTCCTCTGGAAAGCCCGTACGCGGTGAAAATGATAATACTCAGTTTAACTAATTCGGCCGGCGCGAAAGGAATCGGGCCTATTCCTATCCACCTTGTAGCGCCGCCGACCTCCCGCCCGACACCGGGAACCAGGACCAGCATGAGCGATATGAAGGATACGGCCAAAAAAGGCATTATATACTGCTGCAGCCGCCTGTAATCAAAATTAATCATAATGAACATGGCGGTCAGGCCCAGCAGCGACCACAACAGCTGCCTTTTAAAATAATAGAAGCTGTCGTTGTAGTAGATCAGGGTTTTATATTCGCTGGCGCTGAGGACCATGATCACGCCTATGCTCAAAAGGCACATGACAGTTATGAAGAGGACAAAGTCAGGAGATTTTCTTTTTAAAGACATCTCTATACCCTCCCAAAATTAACATCCTATTTTTTTGGTCCAGCACCGTGATATCGTTTTATTCGCAAGAAGACCTTTTAAAATCTAAAACGATCTCCTTGAACAGGTTCCCTCGTTCCTCGAAGCTTTTAAACATATCCCAACTCGCGCAAGCCGGGGACAGGAGGACGACTTCTCCCGGCCGGGCCGCGCGGTGGGCCAGAATAACCGCCTCTTTAAAATCCGCCGCTTTTTGTATGTTTTCACAGCCCCTGGCCCTGGCTGCTTGCGCTATAAGGTCGGCGCTCTGGCCGAGGACCACCAGCGCCCTGGCCCTTTCTTTAATTACGCCGGCAAATTCACCAAAGTCGCTGCCCTTGTTTTTGCCGCCCGCGATTAACACAACAGGTTCATCATAAGCCTCCAATGCCTTTATTGAAGCGTCGGGGTTGGTCCCCTTGGAGTCGTTTATGTATTTCACACCGTTTATTTCAGCCACGAATTCGAGGCGGTGGGAAACACCTTTAAATTCTTTCAGGACGCCGGCTATGATATCGTTCCCGATACCTGACGCTTTTGTGGCGGCCACCGCGGCCAGGGCGTTTTCGAGGTTATGCGTCCCGGGGATGCCGATTTCTTTTATGCCGCATATGACATCCTCCCGGCCGTCAATTTTTGCCACTATCTGATCCGATTTTACGAAAACACCGGCCCCCAGCTCGCGGAGACGGCTGAAAAAGACTGTGCGGCCGCCGGTTCTCTCTGCCAGTCCGGCAGTCAGGGGGTCATCATAATTAAGGACTGTAAAGTCGCCGGAATCCTGGTTGGCAAATATCCTGGCCTTGGCTTCTATGTACCCGTCCATATCGCCGTGCCGGTCCAGGTGATCGGGGGTGATATTCAGTATGACCGCGACCATGGGTTTAAACAAAGCGATTGTTTCCAGCTGAAAGCTTGAAACCTCCGCGATAATAATACCGGCGTCCCCGTATCTTTCCACTTCAGTCACCAGGGGAAACCCGATATTGCCCCCCACCAGTGTATCCCGGCCGGACTTCTTGCATATCTCACCGATCAGTGTGGTGGTAGTCGTTTTGCCATTGGTTCCGGTAATGGCCACAAAAGGCGTCCTGGCAAAAGAATAGGCCAGCTCCAGCTCACCGGCCAGAGGAATTCCGCTGGAACGGGCGGCCACGGCCGGTCCCTCTGTCAGGGGCACCCCGGGGCTCATTACAACCATGTCAAATGTCTCCCGCCCCACCTCCGGGTAGCCGCCCAAAGCCAGGACGACCCCCTCTTTTTCCAGCCTGGCCAGCTCTCCACCCGGATAGACAGGTACCTTGGCGTCGGTCAGGACCGCAAAAGCCCCCTTCCCGGCCAAAAAGCGTGCGACGGCCAGGCCGCTTTTGCCCGCCCCTACCACCAGGATCCTTTTTCCCTTCAGTTCCATTAACATCTGCCTTTCCAAGAAGATACTCAAAGCTTAATAAACGCCGTAATAACCAGCCAGGCCGATCACGGCTAAAATCAGGGTGGACGCCCAGAAGGTCAGCACAACCCTGTTTTCACTCCACCCGCCCAGCTCAAAATGATGGTGCAGCGGGCTCATCCGGAAAAGCCTGCGCCCGGTGGTCTGAAAAGAGATAACCTGGATAATGACCGAAAGTGTTTCCAGCACGAAAACGCCGCCGATGATCACGAAAAACAGCTCGCTCCGCGTTATTACCGCGGCCGCGCCAAGCCCTCCCCCAATGGCCAGAGAACCGGTGTCGCCCATGAAGACACTGGCCGGGTGGCGGTTAAAGAATAGAAAGCCGAGACACCCGCCGGACAGGGCTGCCATACTTACAGCCACTCCTTCTTTGTGGACAAGCAGGGCGATCATCATCAGGGCCAGGGCTGTTATCATGCTGACACCTGCGGCAAGGCCGTCCAGGCCGTCAGTAAGGTTAACGGCGTTAGCCGCGCCGACCACGACTACCAGTGTAAACGCCATGAACGGCCACCAGCCCAGGTCTAACTGTATGCCGCCGGAAGTAAAAAAACCTGAAAAGGGCAGTACAATTTCAGTTCCCCGCCCCATGCCGTAAACCACCCAGTAAGCCAGGCCAGCGGCGAGCAGGATCTGCCATAATAATTTTTCCCGCGCCCTGAGCCCCAGAGATCTTTTTAAAACCACTTTCAGGTAGTCGTCTATAAAACCGATTAGACCAAAACCGACAATCACTATCAGCACTATTATCCCGTCAGACAAGCCTCGGGACAGTATTAAACCGCTCACTGCCGTTCCGGCTAAAAACATTACCCCTCCCATTGTGGGTGTGCCGGCCTTCTGCAGGTGTCTTGACGGCCCGTCTGAGCGTATATTTTGCCCGAACTTAAGTCTTTTCAGCAGCGGTATCAGCAGCGGGCCGAGCAGTGCCGTTATTATAAGCGAGATGAAAAAAGCCTGCCAAAGATTATTCATCGAGAGTTCCTGCCGCGCTTTCTATTGATTTTGACTATTCTTCAGAATTATTCCGGGGCTTAACCAGGCGCTGGACGATCTGCTCCATTTTCATGCCCCTGGACCCCTTGACCAGGACCGAGTCACCCGGGGCCAGCAGTTTATCCAGGACCCTTATCGCACTGTCGTTATCGCCGCAGTGGACGGCTTTTTCCATGCCGGCGCCGGCAGCGCCGGCGTGTATCGAGGCTGCCAGGTCGCCCACGGTGACGAGGCAGTCCAGTTTCAACCCCGCCGCGGCTTCTCCAACCTCCCGGTGGCCTGCCAGGGCCCGCGGCCCCAGCTCCAGCATATTTCCCAGCACCGCTATTTTGCGTCCGGCGCCGGCGAGATCAGCAAGAGTCTGCAGAGCCGCCATGGTTGACGCCGGGCTCGCGTTGTAAGTGTCGTTTATTATTTTTATGCCGCCGGATTCTATAACTTCCAGGCGCATACCGGTTAAAACAACCCCGGCCAGCCCCCGGGCAATTTCCTCGTCAGTCAGCCCCATTTCCTTACCGACGCCGACAGCCGCCAGGGCGTTTATCACGTTGTGCCGGCCAGGGACCGGAAGCATATAAGTGTGCCGCTCGTCTCCCATAACCGCGTCAAAAACGCTTCCCTCTCCTCCGGGCCTGATGTTTTCAGCCCTGATGTCCGCACCAGGCTCCAGGCCGAAAAAAACAACCCTGCCCCTGCAGCGGCCTGCTTCCCGCCTGATAAAAGGGCTCTCCGCATTCAGCAGGGCAAACCCTCCCGGGGGTATATGATCCAGTATTTCACCCTTGGCGGCGGCTATGCTGCTTACATCTCCCAGCAGCTCCAGGTGGGTTTCATTGACAGTGGTAATTACGGCGCAGTCCGGCCCGGCAATACGGCAGAGAGAATCAATTTCTCCGGCCCCCCGCATGGCCATCTCCACCACAGCGGCCTCACAGCCCTGGTCTAATTCCAGCAGCGTCAGCGGCAGGCCGATCTCGTTATTAAAATTCCCCGTGGTCTTAAGTGTCCTGAATCGTGTCCCCAGCACCGAGGCAATAATATCCTTCGTGGTGGTTTTTCCTGTGCTGCCGGTTACCCCGACCATATACGCCCCGCTGCGTATCCTGTTTAAAGACGCCAGCGACTGGAGCGCGGCCAGGGTGTCACCTGCCAGTAAAACAGGTATGTCCTGCGGCAGGTCTGCCGTGCTGCTCACCACTAAACCACGGGCGCCGGCGCTGACAGCCCGGCCTAAAAAGTCGTGGGCGTCATAACGTTCACCGCGCAGGGCAAAGAACAGGTCCCCCTCCGCAGTTGTGCGGGTGTCGGTTGAAACCGAACTGAATATGGACCCGGGATCGCCCTGGATTATTTCACCGCCGGTCGCCTGCGCGATATCACCCAATGTTACAGGTATCATAAAGCCTCATCCTCTGTCAGAGTCTCAACTTTAACAATCAGTTTCGCAATATATGTACGCCATTCCGATCGGGGATATAAATTGAGTCGTGGGTCGTGGGTCGTGAGTCGTGGGATTCATGTATTCCTTTCGAGTCTTAACCCTAAAGGTCTGTCATGCACTCTCACGTCTCACGTCTCAAAACTCACGTCTCATTTGGTGTGTCCCCATTCCGCTGTCATTGTATGTTTTTCAAGACGCAAGCCTGCTGATATAGGAGTTATTTCAGTTTCAATTCTTCCAGTGCCGCCGCGGCCTCCAGGCGGTCATCGAATGGGAATTTCTCCGTACCGATAATCTGGTAGTCTTCATGCCCTTTACCGGCTATAACCACCACGTCGCCGGGACCCGCCATACCAACCGCCGCCCGGATGGCCTTCCGCCTGTCAGGCACGACCGCATATCTGTCTTTCCCGGCTTCCTGTTTCACCCCGTCTTCAACCTCATTAATTATTTTTAAAGGGTCCTCGGTACGGGGGTTGTCTGAAGTAATTACCGTATAATCGCTGTAACCGGCCGCAATCCCGCCCATCAGCGGCCTTTTTTTACGGTCACGGTCCCCGCCGCAGCCGAATATCGTAATCAAACGCGCCCCTGTCAACTGGCGGGCTGTTTTTAAAATATTTTCAAGCCCGTCGGGTGTATGCGCGTAATCTACAATCACCGTGAAATCCTGGCCGGCGTCAACCAGTTCAAACCGCCCCGGCACGCCTTTAATATCTTCCAGAACGTTTTTTATGACTTCAACAGGCACCCCCATGGCTGCTGTAGTGGTAAAGGCAGCGAGCGCGTTATAAACATTAAACATGCCTGTGATCTTAAGGTTTAAAGGGCAGCGGCCCCATCTCCCCCCTACGGTGAAACTGACTCCTCCGGCTTTGACTTCGATGTTTTCCGCCCGCGCGTCCGCGGGAGAGTTCACCCCGTAAGTATATACCCTGCCGCTGGAAGCTTTTATAAAGTCCGCCGCGTGATTATCATCCGCGTTTACCACAGCGTACCTTACCCCTTTATTTGCGCTGGCTTCGGGACTGCCGAACAGCTGCAGCTTGGCTGCCAGGTAATCCTCCATATTCTCATGAAAGTCAAGGTGATCCTGGGTAAAGTTGGTGAATACCGCGGCGTCAAACGCACATCCATCGACCCGGTGCAGAGCCAGGGCATGCGAAGAAACTTCCATAACACACGCGTTTACACCTTCGGTGAGCATCCCGGCCAGGAGTCGTTGCAGGTCCAGTGATTCGGGTGTTGTATGTTTTACCGGCAGTATCCTGTCACCGATCCGGTTGTGGATGGTTCCTATCAAGCCGCATTTCAGGCCGAAAGCGCTTAATACAGCCGCCACCAGGTTGGAAGTGGTTGTTTTGCCGTTCGTGCCTGTGATCCCGATCATATTCATTTTTTCTGACGGACTGCCGTAAAAGCGGGCGGAAATAAACGCCAGCGCCTGCCTGGTGTTATCCGTCAGCACCCACGCCGTATCAGCCGGGACGCTGACCTCACGCTGCATTACTACTGCCGCCGCGCCGCGCTTTATTGCCTCGTTAATATATTCGTGACCGTCTGTCTTAAATCCCTCTATGGCTACAAACAAAAAACCCGGCTCCACCTGGCGCGAATCGTATGCTATACCCTTAATCAGCATAGCGGGATCGCCGGCTGCGGCACGGACTTTAACCGCTTCAAGCACTTCCCGTAAATACAATATTTTTTCCTCCTGATTTGCGGTCTTTTTTATATTAACTTTTCATAGTATTTCCAGCAACAGCTATTTATAACAGTCAATCAAGCAGCACTTTTATTGACGGGGGCTGAAACTCGACATTAATAGTAGTCCCTCTTCTTACCTTTGTGCCCGGCTTTTCCTGCTGGCCCACAGCGAAACCCGTGCCTGCCGGGTTGAGGTAAAGGCCGAGTTTTTCCAGGATACCCCCCGCCTCCTTTATGGACAGACCGGTCAGGTCAGGGACGGTAATTTCTTCCACGGAGCCTATGTCGTACGGCTGCAGCTCCAGAATAACCGTGGCGCCGCCTGAGACTTCCACACCGCCCTGCGGCGTCTGTTTGTATACGATTTCCCCCTCGCCCCTGGTCTGCACCACAAAACCGGCATTGGTAAGATGCTTCTTGGCCTCTTCCACCGGGTAATTGACAACGTTCGGCATATTCAGCTTTTCAATCGGTTCTTCAAAAACATAAGGCAGTTTAGGTTTTTCCACGCCCGGCCTTTCCGGCACCCTCATATAGCGAAGAGTGTCCATGGCTATAGCTTTAAAAGCGGGCGCCGCCACCTGGCTGCCGAAATACATCGCTCCGGTTGGCTCCGCCACCATTACCAGCACAGCGATCTGCGGGTCTTCGGCCGGGGCAAAACCGGCAAAAGACGCGACATATTTACCGTCGGCATAACCTCCCGACTCAACCACCTGGGCCGTCCCGGTCTTGCCGGCCGCCCCGTAACCATCCACAAAAGCATTTCTCCCGGTCCCCTTGGACACTACATTGGTCAGCAACCTCATCAGGGTTTGAGACGTGTTCTTGGATATAACCTGGCGTACCGCCTCTGGTTTATACTCCCTGACCACCTGCCCGTTGGCGTCGGTTACCGCCTTGACCAGCGTGGGTTTTAACAAAACCCCCCCGTTCGCTACCGCCGAGGCGGCGGTGATCAGCTGCAGCGGTGTGACCGCGATAGACTGGCCGATGGACATGGTTGCAATATTCAGCTCAGTGGCATCATTTTGGGGTATTTGGATGCCGACCTCTTCACCCGGCAGGTTTATCCCGGTCTTTTGTCCGAAACCGAAAGCGTTTATATATTTGTAAAACCTGTCCTTGCCCAACCTCAGGCCGACAGTTATAAAACCGGGGTTGCAGGAGTTCTGGGCAACCTCCTCAAATGTTTGTGAGCCATGCCCCCCGTCATACCAGCACCTGATGGTCCGGTCAGCAACCTTTATATAACCGGGGTCGTAGAAAGCATCGCCGGTCCTGACCGCCCCCTCTTCCAGGGCGGCCGCGGCTGTTATTATCTTATAGGTGGATCCCGGCTCATAATTATACCAGATACTCGGGTTGTGGTCCCATACCGATTGGGGGGATTTTCTCCAGTCACCCGGGTTATATGTGGGACGGTTGCCCATAGCCAGGACCTCACCGGTCTTTGGATCCATAACAATAATCACGGCAAGCTTGGGTTTGTGGGCCTCTACAATCTTATCCAATTCTCTTTCTACAAAAAACTGTATGGTCTGGTCGATGGTAAGGACGAGATTATGACCTGGTTCAGGAGGGATTAATTTATGGAGGGCTTCGGGTATGTTTCTACCCACGGCGTCTTTTTCAATTACAATACGCCCCGGGACACCCCTTAATTCCTTGTCATAGACGCTTTCAACACCGGTCAGGCCCTGGTTGTCGTCACCAGAGAAACCAAGCACATGCGCGGCAAGGCTTTCCTGGTGATAAAAACGCCTGCTTTCTTCTACCAGTTCAACTCCGTTTATCTCCAGAGATTTCAGTCTCTGGGCAGAATCAAAGTCAATCCGCCTTTTAAGCCAGACAAAGCCGACGTTATCTGTCAGCTTCTTGTATACTTCCTCATTATCCATCCCCAGGGCCAGGGCTATCTTGTCGGCCGCACCGCGCTTATCCTCGATTTGAGGCGGAAAAGCGTAAGCTGAATCGACACTTACGCTGGTTACCAGCTCGTTGCCGTTGCGGTCATAAATAGTACCCCGCTTCGCCTCGACTGGTACATCTCTCATCCTGACTTCCAGGGCTTCGTCTCTCAGCCTGTCCCCTTCAACAAGCTGAAGCCAGCCCAGGCGCAGGATCAGGCCTGAAAACACCACCACAGCTATTATCAAAACCCAGGTTATTCTTTTGCGAACCAGGATTGGTGTTGTCTGCATCTTTCCCCTCCGCAGGTTCAAATCCCATTCTTTGCTCAGGCCGTATTGTATTTCCCAACTTGTTAACCAGTTCGTCAAAAGCTCTGATCAGACGGCTCTTTTCTTTTCCGGCAAGTGCAATCCCGTCATCCTGTCCCTCATCCACAGCGGGGCCAGGTGTCCCTGCCGGCTGGTTTTTACCGGCCACAGTCACGACAAGTATATTGTTTTCATCCGGCCTGACCATGCCCAGTTTGTTTACAGCCAGGAACTCCACCCGTTCCAGCGAAGTCATCTGGTGTATTTCTTCATCCAGGCTGTGGTTTTCGATACGCAAAAGAGCAAGTTCTTTTTCCAGGCTGGTAATCTGGTAACCCAGCGTAATAATCTGGGAACAGTATACAGTAATCGACACGCCCACCAAAAAACCTGCCAGGACTAGACCTATCAGCACCAGCCTGTGGTTTTTGGGAAATGATTTTTTCCCCCATGAAAATTTTTTTGGCCGCGGCGCGTCTTCGGACAACCTGAAGTAGCCTGTCTTCTCCTGAGCTACTATCAATATTATTCAACCCCTAAATGGAATAGAACTCCCTCTCAAGGAAGGATATGCCATCTTGTTACTCCATACGCTTGTGTATCAAAACGTGGCTTAAACCTTTTCCGCTACCCTCAGTTTGGCGCTTCTTGCTCTTGGGTTGCTTTCCAATTCCTCTTTTGACGGGACAACAGGCCTGGATGTGATAATCCGCAGAGTCTTCCTGCCGCCGCAAACACACACGGGAAATTCCCTGGGACATTTGCATGGTGATGCCAGGCGGCGGTATAGATCTTTAATAATCCGGTCTTCTAAAGAATGAAAAGTGATGACACAGATCCTGCCGCCCGGGCGGAGAGCCTGCACCGCGGAACTAACCGCGGACTCCAGTATCTCCAGTTCCCTGTTAACCGCTATCCTAAGGGCCTGAAAGGTCCTTTTGGCCGGGTGAGGCCCCTGGCGCCTGGCACTGGCGGGAATAGCCTTTTTAATAATTTCTACCAGTTGCCCGGTCGTTTCAATAGGTTGCACCTTTCTCTCCGCACGGATAAAAGAAGCTATCCTGGAAGCCCACCGTTCTTCCCCGTAATCTTTTATGATATCAGCCAGTTCTTCCTCTGACAGGCTGTTGACGAGATCTCCGGCGGTTAATGGCTGCCCGGGGTCCATCCTCATATCAAGGGGAGCGTCATGCTGGTAACTGAACCCTCTGGCGGGGTTGTCCAGCTGGTGCGAAGAGGTGCCCAGGTCAAATAGGAACCCGTCAACTTCTTCGATCCCCAGCTCATTCAAAACATCAGCCACTGTCGCAAAATTTGCCTTTACCAGAAGAACCCGGTCCTTATAAGGAGCCAGTCTTTTTTCAGCCGCGCTGATCGCCGCCGGGTCCTGGTCCAATGCCACCAGTTGCCCGCCGGTGACGCTTTCGTTAATAATCTTTAATATCGCTTCGCTGTGGCCGGCGCCGCCAAGGGTGCAGTCCACATAGACGCCTCCCGGCCTCACATTAAGACCTTCTATAACTTCCTCCAGCATTACTGGTTGGTGAAAATATTTTATTTTAAACCGACCTCGCCGCACTTTTAATTTTACACCGGTCCTATTATTCTTCCTGTTTGCCGGCGGTTATAAACTAATATTAGAGTCTATTAATTTTTCAGCTATTTCCTCGTATGATGCCGCCGCCCGCGCACTATACTGTTCCCACTGTTCCTTCGCCCAGATTTCCACCCTGGTGGAGACGCCGATAACGACGACATCCTTCTCCAGCCCGGCGTATTCACGCAGGTTGCCGGGGATCAGTATTCTTCCCTGTTTATCTACTTCACATATGGCCGCGCCTGAGAAAAAAAACCGAACGAAGGCCCGGGCATCGCCCCTGGTAAAGGGCAAGGACTTCAGCTTCTGTTCCAGCGCGTCCCATTCGTCGCGCGTGTAAACAAAAAGACAGCCGTCAAGACCCTTTGTTATAATAAAAGAGTCCCCCAGGCCTTCTCGGAAGCGGGCGGGTATAAAAAGCCTGCCTTTGGCGTCTATATTGTGCTGGTATTCGCTCATGAACATATTCAGGCAGCTCCGTAATGGATAATCCTCCACTTAGTACCACTTTCCACCACTTATACTATAATATAATAAAAATCCCTGTCTGGGAATAAAAAAATAAAAAAATTTCCCCTCAATTGGAAATTGATTTAGGAAAACTTTGCTCATTTATTCAATACTACTATATATGGTATTTGTATCGATAATTATTCGGATATATTGAATAAATATTTAATATGAAATTTTTAAAAATAATAAAAAAAAGAGAGAAAGGTCTCCCTGATATTTAAACACTTTATTGAATTTCCTTTCATACTACAATATTTTTTCATGCCGCATCAGAAAAACAATATAAAACACTAACAACGGCGAAAGCAGTCACCTTTTACATGTATTCATCTAGCTTATGATGCCTGTTTTTATACCAGCGCCCGTATAAATCTGATTTTGCGCCGCCTCCTGCATCCTTGCCCTTGTGTAAAGTTATTTTTAAATCCAGGGTGTAATCTTCGGGGACCTTGCATGACTCCGGTAATTTTACAACAATAAACTTTTGCTCTTCCTTCACACTGCTGTCAGCAGCGTTGAATACATGCTTTCCCGGCGCCGCCGGAACTGCCCAGACCGACAAGTACAGGCACAATAACAGCATGACAAAAGCAAATAAAAAGAGACCTACGGCCATCATTTCCACAAGGCAGCCCCCGCAGTAATCTATGATACATAGTATTTCTGCTAATTGTTAAATTTTTCCTGCCGGGATGCTTGCTAAATATCCACAAATTTTATTTGCCTGCCTCTGAACGTGGCAACTTCCCTGTAACCAATGTTTTTAATAAGCGCTATGGCTTCCGGCAAACCCGAGCCGACATCTTCCGGGCGGTGCGCATCGGACCCCACTGTTACAGGGATCCCGTTTTTTAAAAAAATTTCCAACAGTCCAGGCCCCGGATATATTTCTTTCGCCGGGTACCTTAACCCGGCTGAATTCACTTCCACGCATACCCCCGTGCTTTTAAAAACACGCGCGGTTTCCTCATAGAGCGGCCTGAGGTCCCGGGTGGGGCGAAAATTAAATTTCTTTACCAGGTCGGGGTGGGCCATAACGTCGAATAGTCCGGTCAACGCCGCCTGCTGTACCAGGCCGAAATACTGCTCGTAGACCGTGTTGATGTCTCTCCGGCCGTACTCAGCCAGCTCGGCCGGGTTGTCAAATCCCCAGCCGTCTATAAAATGGACAGAGCCCGTGATGAAATCAAACCTGTAAGAAGCAAGGAGGGCTTCCAGCTTTTTTTCATGCCCGGGCACAAAGTCAGCCTCAATTCCCAGTTTTACCTCTACCGGAGTATGCAAGGCCAGATTTTTAACCATACTTACATAACCGGGAAGATCGCTTTCATCCATGGCGTAATTTGGTATCATTTTGTCCGGGGACAAAAAATACAGGGGTAAATGGTCACAAAAGCCTGCTTCTCTTATCCCGAGATTTGCAGCCGAGTCCAGGTACTCACCGGCATCTCCCGTCGCATGTCCGCAAAGCCTGGTGTGCAGGTGGTTGTCTACAGGTATCAAAGTCTTGTCAGCACCCCTCACGCATACGCAGTTGCTTTAATAGTACAAAATAAACAATTTCACCGGATTGACATGATTAAATTGATTAACAGAATTTTAAGAGCAAAGAAAATATATTATATTAACTTATAAAAATCCTTAAATCTTGTAAATCCTGATAATCTTGTAAATCATGTGAAATATATTTTTGTCTCGTCCCACATCCCACGTCTCAATTGAGCCTTTCCAGGCGGGGTTCCCAGCCGAGCTGTGCGAACAAACCGGGATATAGAGCGGGGGAAGGCTCTCCTTTATCCAGGAGAGCGGCGCATAGAGCCTCTAAAACATTCGCGCCCAGTGAGCGTCCATGAAAAGACGGGCTTGCCGTGGCCAGCCACCTTACTCCCCTTTCCTTTAAAACCCGGACGTCCTCCACAGACACCGTACTGGTGATTATATCCTTGCCGCCCAGGTCCGCCGGCATGTGGCGCCGCAAAAAATGAAAGTCCCCGGCAATAATATCGGCCTGGCTGTAGTATCGTTCATAGCGGGGTTTAATCTTTTCCTGCTTATCCCCCAGCGGGTAGAGAAAACTTACGGGCAGCCTTCTCAGCAGCGGCATCCCGGCAAACGCTGCCGACCTGAAAGCCGCCAGTGAATAAAAGGGAAGCGGCAGCCCCAGGGCGAACATGGCGTCCCCGATAATCAGGCGGCAGCCGGCCCGTTCCAGGGAGGAGGCCAGGGCGTAACGGTCCAGGGCGGATACTATTAAAACAACCTGGCCCCGCCGCGGCCAGCCCGCCTTATCCCTGATAAATGAGACCATATCTCCCTCAACAGTGTCCTTGATGCCCCCGCCGTCAACAAGAGGTGTGTTTTTAACCTGCGCGGCCAGTCTTGCCCCCTGCGGCATCGTGTATCGCCTTGCTCCCGCCCGCAGGTTAAGGTTGATCCCGCCCATGCCCAGGGCGTCCACCCTTCCGTCAAGCTTTTTTAATAATGATGCCGCCCGGTCCAGGTCTCCACCGGCGCCGACCCGCCTGACGGACACGCGGCAGAGGGGAGTCGTGATTTCAGTTTCATAATCACGCCGGGGCGCTCCCAGGCTTACACTTACCACATGCTTCAAAAAGTTGACTCCCCGATTAAAATAGTCTTATTAAACCATGCCAATCATGTCATTTCTGTGGGCTATATACCTAGAATTATAGTAAATGATCTCAGAATGTCAAAATAATAATTATTTTCCACGGTAGCCTGCACCCGCCTCACGGTAAACGTCAATTGTTTCCACGGCGATGTTCTGCCAGTCGTATACCGTCAGCACTTTATTCCAGGCGCGCCTGGTAAGGTCCCTGGATAACCCGGGGTTGACCAGGACCTCCCTGATATAGTAAGCAAGTATGTCCGGCCTGCCGGGGGGAGCTTTATAGCCGTCAATGCCGTGCGCTACCACTTCGCTCAGGCCGCCGGTGTCCGACACAATTACGGGGATCTGGGCGGCCATGGCCTCAAGGGCGACGATGCCAAAGGGCTCATAAAGGCTTGGAAACACAGCAACATCCGCCTGTTTTAAATGATAATTCCTTTGTTCCTCATTCAGAAAACCCAAAAATACCGTTTTCTCACTCAGGCCCATTTGCGCTGCCATGGTTTTAAGGTAATTAGAATACGGGCCCGTGCCGCCCACCAGGAGTTTCAGGTCCGGCAGCTGCGGCAGTAGGATAGAAAAGGCTTCCAGCAGCACCTGGACTCCTTTTTCAGGCACCAGCCTGCCGATAAACATTATGGCCTTCTCACCGGGGTAAAACTCCTTTTTGCCGGGAACAAGCTGTCTGGGTATGCCCAGGTTGGCCGGATCCACACCGTTGGGAATGGAAAATACCTTTTTCCTGGTAATGCCAAACAACCTGATCACCTCTTCCACCATGTAATTACTGCAGCAAATAACCGCGTCGGCCGACCTGACCAGCTTTTCCTCCAGGTTGTGGATGCGCCGCTGGATATCATTATGGATACCACGGTTCCGGCCATATTCCGTGGCATGGATTGTCGCGGCCAGCGGAAGCTTTTTGTTGGCGCTGAGATGCATTGCGGCGTCCTGTACCAGCCAGTCATGCCCGTGCAATATGTCAAATTTTTCAGCGCTTAAAAGGCTGTCCGCCATTTTCACCATGGCTGCATTCAGCTGCTCAACCCAGGCCATAAATTCTGTCGCGGTGAGATCGAGCGAACTGACCCGGTGGACATGCACACCTCCGACAAGCTGGTAGTCATCCGCGCCCTCCACCGGGCAGGTTATCACGTGTACGTTTACACCCAGGCGCGCCAGTGCCCTGGAGAGGTCGTTTACATGCCGGGCCAGGCCTCCCACCGTTTTGGGGGGAAACTCCCAGGACAGCATTAATACCTTTAAGTTATCCCGGCCCGCACCGCCCCCCGGCCGGCCTGCACGGCTTAGACGGTAATGCCGGCTGTATACGGAATAGTCAATGTCCGGGAAAATATTATCTTCCCTTTCGAAATCAGCCAGTTCTGCTTCGTCCAGCCGCCCCTCCGCCAGCCCGGAAGTCAGGCTGTTAAAGCGGTTGATATGCCCGCTCGTGCGCTGGACGGCGTACTGTACCGCGGTGCCGGTCTTAATGATGAAAGCCCAGTCGCTGCTCTGGGCCAGCAGCAGTTCCCTGGCCGCCTGGTTCAGGGAGCGGCGGACAACCCCCCCGGCATTGGGATATAGATCAGCCAGGTCAACCATTGTTGTCTCCGCCCGGTGCAGGTGCCTGTATATCCAATCATTGCTCGGATTCAGCCATACCTCGTTGTATCCCCCTTCTCCCCAGCTGGACGCTGCCAGGTCGACAACCTGGTTGTCGGTATAGTTACCAAGATAAGCGGCGGGAGTAGACATCTCCACCCCGTAGTTTCCGGAGTCTATGGTGCGGCAAAAATGTTCCAGCCACAACGGGCCCTCGTACCACCAGTGGCCGAAAAGCTCCGCGTCATAGGGGGCGACTACGATTGGCCTGCGGTCCATCCAGCCGGACAAAGCCTTTATCTGCAGCTCTCTCTTAAGCGCAAAGTCCCTTGCGTCCGCGGCGGCTGTTTGCTCAGCCAGATCCGGCCGGTAAGGTTCCTTATAATCTCCCGGACCGGTAATGCGGTAATACTTCAACCCGGTATCACAGCGGATATTGCCGCCCGGCAGGCAGGGTGCGAGGTAATCCAAATCCAAATCAAAGCCGATATCCCTGTAAAACTCCCGATAATACTGGTTCCCGGGATAACCTGTATGCCTGTCCCATACCTGGCGCGAACTCTCCGGGTCACGGCCGAAAGCGGCCACACCGGAGCGGCTGTAAACCGGCGCGTAGACGCCATGGCGGGGAACCGGAAAAGAAAGGTTAATGCCATGTGTTTCGACAAAAAAATAACGGAGCCCGAATTCTTTCAATATTTCGTCCACCCCGGGGACATAAGCGCATTCCGGCAGCCAGATCCCCGCCGGCGGCCGGCCGAAAAACTTCACATACTGCTCCACGGCAATCTGCACCTGCACCCGCCTGGCTTCCCGTCTCATTATTAACGGCAGGTAGCCGTGAGTGGCGCAGGTGGTTATGACTTCAAGGACGCCCAGCGCCTGGAGGCTCTGGATCGGCAGGATCAGGTTGCCTCCGTAGTCGTTTTCAAATAAGCTGCGCAGCTCGTTCAGGCGGCTAAAGTACATAAACGCGACATTCCTGAAATCCTGGTCGTATTTATTCCTTTCCATCTCGGCTTCCGCCAGCTTGATCAGCCTGCTGATATGCCGCAGGTACCTTTCCTGTAATAACCTGTCATTGAGCATGCTTATCAGAGGGGGTGACAGAGAAAGCGTTATTCTAAACTTCACACCGTCTTTAACCATTCTTTCAAAGGACCTGATCAAGGGTAAATAGCATTCGGTTATGGCCTCAAAAAGCCACCGTTCCTCCATTATCCCCGGGTCCTCCGGGTGCCGTATGTATGGCAGGTGAGCGTGCAGGACAAGCGCGAAATATCCTTGTGTCACAATACCATCCCCCTGAAAAAAAATAAACCCATGCTACAATTATAGCATGGAAAAATAATCAAACCGTAACTTTATTTAACTTTTAGAGCACTGGCTGCAAACTCCGAAGATCTTAAGCTGGTGGTCGGTAATAGTAAAATTGTGCTTCTTGTTTACCCGGTTTTCCAATTCTTCCAGGAGGTCTTCATTTACTTCTATGATGCTGCCGCATTTGGTGCAAATCAGGTGGTGGTGGTGGTGATGGTCTTTGCCTTCTTCCATGCCGAACTCGTAACGCTTGCGTCCGTCGCCAAAATCAATGGCGTGTATGAGACCAAACTCCTGAAAAAGTTCCAGGGCCCTGTATACGGTCGCCAGGCCGACATCTGCCGCCTCGCGCTTGACCAGGTTATATACCTCCTCAGCGCTTAAATGTTTACCCTTGTTTTCCAGGAGCACTTTTAATGTCAGCTCACGGCGTGCAGTTAGCTTGGATTCTTTTGCCCTGAGTTTTTCACCGATGTCGGAAATAACTTTTTTCATATTGACACCACCATTCGGGCCTTTTTGTTAGTATATTTAATGCCCCTTGATCTGTCAACAAACCTTAGCTGCCGTACAAGCTATGTATTGCTTAATTGTATTCCATGCTATTTGCCAATAGAAATATTTCCAATTACTTTTAATA
Source organism: Pelotomaculum propionicicum (assembly GCF_048984525.1). Classification (GTDB taxonomy): domain Bacteria; phylum Bacillota; class Desulfotomaculia; order Desulfotomaculales; family Pelotomaculaceae; genus Syntrophopropionicum; species Syntrophopropionicum propionicicum_A. The sequence continues at coordinate 100,929 of NZ_JBMGJC010000003.1, read as the reverse complement.
ATAGTAGTATTTTCTCCGGTTTTGAATAATCAGCCGCCTTCGCCTGATATCATTATAACAAAGTAACAGGAATACCGCTAAAGCAACTGCTGCAAATATCAACAGCCAGAACCACCACTGCGCCGTCGTCTTCCTTACCGCATCGTCCCGCAGGACCAGATCAACCCTGCCCAGTTCCCTGCCGTCGGCGTAAAAAGCCAGTTCACCCGCTTTGATGCCGGCCTTTGCCGGGGCTTTGAGATTTTCATTGAGCACAGCCTTACTGGTGATTTCGGTCTGGCCGGTAAGGGGAACATTGTACTTCATGGCGCCTGCCGTTACAACAGGCGTATTTTCCAAAACTCCAAATTTCAAGGGTATGTCGGTAATGTGTTTACCAGCCTCAGCCAGGGTAACAGTTTTAAAATCTGTAAAACCGTAATCCAAAAGCGCCGAGGAGTCGGACCAGATATTGGTCCCTTCACTCTTCATCACCACAGAGATTAATTCCCTGCCGTCCCTTACGGCAGCTGTAACCAGGCACTGCCCGGCATCATCAGTGTAACCGGTCTTAACTCCGATGGCCCCGTCATAATTCCACAGCATTTTATTATGGTTGCCCAGAAATGTCTGGGCTTCCGGGTCGTTCCTCTTGATGACCTGAATCTTGGTGGCGACGATATCTCTGAATTGTGCGTTTCTCATGGCATAGCGGGCGATAAGAGCCATATCGCGGGCGGTACTGTAATGGTCGGGATCAGGCAGGCCGTTGGAATTGTTGAAATGAGTGTTTACAGCACCGATCTCGGCGGCCTTTTTGTTCATCATTTTGACAAAACCTTCGACAGAACCCCCAAGATGGCAGGCTATGGCAATGGCGGAATCATTTCCAGAATTAAGCATCAGCGCGTAAATAAGGTCGCCCAGAGAAATCTGCTCGCCTTCCTGCAGCCCGATGGCCGAGCCTTCAACAATGCTGGCTTCCAGGGGGATGGTGACCATATCATTAATTTTACCGCTCTCCAAAGCAATAATGGCCGTGATTATTTTGGTGGTGCTGGCCGGATACATCCTCTGTTCCGGGTTCTTTTCAAAAAGCACCTGCCCGTTTGTGAAGTCCATAAGCACTGCCGCCTCTCCAGTAACTGCCGGCGCGGCAGCGGAAGCGGGCACGGGGAATATGGCCATAAGGAGTGATAAGATTGTCAGGGTTACCCACAGGCCTGTCTTGAACCGCATAATTCACCTTGATTCTTAAGGATTATATTTAGAAGAATATTTTCATTTAAAAGGAATTATATCATAAAGGGCTGCCCATCGCCTAGATAGGCCCTTAGTTTAGGCTATTGCTTGACTTCCGGAGCGGCGGCAGCCGCAAAAAGGCCAGCAGCAACGCCGTAGCCATAATAATCAGGCCTGCCAGCACCGGGACCTGCAGGTAGCCGAACCTGTTGAAGTACTCCAGGACGCGGGTGGCGACCCCGCCAATTAAGAAAGCCAGGCAAAAAACAGAAAGCCATATAATTATACCCTCACGCCAGCCGCGTTCTTTAAATATCACCATGGTCGAGGCAATGCAGGGCACTGTGAGGGACAGGGTCAGCAGTATGACAAAATTTTGCAGCGGCAGCATGTGCAGGTTGATAATTGCGGCAGCGCCGAACTCCTTCCTGATAAAGCCCATGATTAAAATATCGGCCACTTCCGGAGACAGGTGCAGCCAGTTCACTGTGACAGGAGCCAGGAGTTCTCTTAAACGGTCCAATAGCCCCGTGACATCCAGGATCCCCAGGAAAAGCGTGCCTCCGGCAAAGATCGGCAGAGCCTCTATGATAAAATGGTATGACCTGTTCCATGTCTTGACCATAATATTTCTGATTTTAGGCAGGCGCAGCGGCGGCAGCTCAATCAGCAGCGGAGATATGCCGCCGGGCAAAAAGCGGCTGAGCAGGGTCCCGGTGCAGACCAGGAGGCAAAATATTATGACACCGTACAAAACCATGTAAGCGGCGCCCTGGCCGGCCAGTATGGCAATAATAACCGCCAGCTGGGCCGAGCACGGCACACAAAGCGCCAGGAGGAATATGGCTATGCGGCGCTCCCGGTCGGATGAGAGCATCCGGGTGCTGATGAAGGCCATGGTAACACAGCCGAAACCGAGGATAAGCGGGATGACGGCCTGCCCGTTCAGGCCGACGCCGGCCAATGTCCGGTCAACCAACGTGGCGATCCTGGGCAGGTAACCCGTATCTTCAAGAACGGAAAGAACCAAAAAAATTCCCAGCACCAGGGGCAGTAAAAGTCCAATTAAATAAGTTACTGTCAGGGTCAGGACGCCGTACTGGCCAACCAGGAGCGTGTTAATAACTGAGCCTGACGGTGTAAATACAGCCAGCAGGGAGCGGATTGCGGGCTCATAGTAATTGCTCATGAGCTCTCCGGTACTGTCAACTATAAAACCGGCCAGGAAAACGCCGATCAGTTCATATACAACCAAGAGGGTTAAAGCCAAAAGAGGAAAACCGGTAGCCGGCCTGAGCATCCATCGCCCCAGCCTAGAAGAAAAACTCGCTTCACCGCCGGTTTCCCTGATAACATTAGAGACGATATGATTTACCCTTTCCCGGCGTTCGAGATACAAAGCCTCCCTTTCGGTCCCCGGGTCCATGCTGTATCTCGCGCTGATGGACTGGTCTCCTTCCAGAATTAAAAGGGCTTCTCCCCTGCCGGCGGGCGGGTGTATCTTATTAATTTTCTCCTGCAAAGAAGGGGCAGCGTTACCGGTCCGGGCTGATTTTAGTTTTCTTTTCAAGTCGGCCAGGCCAATTCCGCTTTCCGCCGCCATGGAAACAACCGGTACTCCAAGCATTTTCTCCAGCAGCGGAATATTAATCTTGATACCCTCACGCCTGGCGTCATCGATCATATTCAGCACTACTATTAAAGGTATGCCCATGTCGATAATCTGCAGCGTTAAAAATAAATCCTGTTCCAGGTGGACGGCATTAACAACATCTACGACAGTATCCGCGGATAAAATTATATCCCTGGTGACCGTCTCCTCTTCGCTTAACGATGAGACGCCATAAACCCCGGGGGTGTCAATCAAAACATCGCTGCCGTAACGGCCGCAGGCCATGTTCAGAGTGGTCCCGGGGTAGTTTGAAACATCCGTGTAAAGGCCCGTAAGGGCGTTGAATATAACTGATTTGCCGACATTAGGATTCCCGGCCAGAACAATCTTATCGCCACCGGCCGGGATGATTTCGTTGCTTAGTTTATCCAAAAAATATTTCACCACCAGATATATTGCTGCAGTGCGTTAATTCGTCCGTGTTTTAAGTAAAGAAACTGGATAAAATCCTGTGCGGGGCAAACTAGTTTTTAGAAGGGTTCAACCTTAATAGTCCTGGCCAGGTTCCTGCCGATGGCTATTTCCTGTTTGTTCCTGGCAACCACAACCGGTCCCGCCGGCACAACCTCACGGCAGGTGATGACAGCCCCCTCGGATATACCGAGCCGGAGAGCCTGAACCCGTGTTAGTTCATTGGGAATACTGGTAATTTTAATTACCTGCCCTTTTCTTGCCTGATCCAGATTCACCGCTTACCCTCCACAAATTCTAAATGATAAAGATAACCGTTCTCATTCTCATTTTTATTATATGGAAGGATTAAAAAAATATCAACTATAATTTTGGCCGAAAAGAGACAAAATATGATAAACAAAAACAGGAGGGTGAAAAATGTCAAATATCGATACCAAGGGGATGAAAGCAGCGGAACTAACTGAAGAACAGCTCGCTGAACTGCGCCAGGCGCAGCAAAAAATTAACCAGGCGGGAAATAATAAACGGGAAATATACCTTTTGGCCGTATCGAGATAAAAAGCGGGGGCTTCACGCCCCCCATTATACAAAGTTTAATTGCCTTTAGTTTATCAAAATCTTGTCAATCATTTAAATCCTGTTAATCCTGTGAAAAAAGTTCTTGTTTTTAGGAAAACTTGGCCCTCAGAGTTTCCCAAAAGGAGGCGTCTTCAAAGCCGAGCCGCCAGATGGCTATGCCGGCGACACCGTAGTTGTTGGCTAAATCCAGTTTAATCCCCAGGCTGTATTTGTTTTCGAACCACAACTCGTGCTTTGCCCCTTTTTCGTAGTAAATAAGGTATGGCGTTGAATAATAGTCATTCCACCTGGCCCACGGGTACTTCGCGGTAAGCGCGGCTGTTTCGTTCCAGCGGACCGAGCTGTTGCCGGCGGCAGACCAGTTGTACCCATAAGCCGGGATACCCATTAAAATTTTATCCCGCGGAATGTTCTTTATTGAGTAGTCAAGCACTTTTTGGACCCAGGGCAGTGAGGCGACAGGACCTGGGGCGCCGCCCTTCCAGTGCTCGTCGTAAGTCATTAATGCCACCAGGTCCGCTGTTTGCCCTATAGCGCGGTAATCATAGGCGCCGTTCCACGCATTAAACTTATTGTCCGCGGTCTTGGCGGGAATAGAAACGGTCAGAAGATAACCGTAAGGTTTAAACATCTGCTTTAATTCAACCAGAAATTTATTGTAAAAAGCCCTGTCACCCGGCGGCACTCCTTCCAGGTCTATGTTAACCCCGTCAAAACCGTTCCCCCGTACCAGCGACAATATGTTCTTTTCCAGGTTTTTTCTGTTTTTTTCAACAGACAGCACCTGGTGAGCAGTCTGGGCCATGTTATATCTGCCCATGTTGTGGACCAGCGCTAGGGTCCTGATATTGCAGCTGTCGGCAAGTTTTAAACCCTGGCTGACCGGCTGACCAGTTGTTAAATTACCTTTTTGGTCTACAAGGTAATTAAAAAAGGCGACAGTGCCGAGCTGGGAATTGTTTTTTAAAAGAGAATTGTATGAAAGCTTGTCCCCCGGGTAATCCTCGGTATAATACCCCAAAACCAGTTTTTTATTTTTCACGCCTGTGTTTGCGTCTGCTCTTTCTCCGAAACAGACCGGAGATAAAAAAAATACCGTTATGAAAAACACGACAACGAGGCAGAAACGCTTCAAATTTTCCATTTGTCTTCTCCTTATGTAAATTAATCTTATCTAATGATAACAGTATTCTGACAACCTTGGTAGATATCCACTGCTGCCAATTCTGTTACTTTTATGAACTATATACATAAAGAGTCAAAATGGTTTTCGAAGCTCATTAATTAGCGATATGCCCAAAAAATGTTTTCCTGGCCGCGCCATAGTGTATAATATGTATGGTACAAACCAATCCTTCTAAAATAAGGAGTTGCTTTAAGGTTATTGCATGAGCTGAAAAAAATCCTCACCTCAAAAAAAGAACTCGGCCTGATACTGGTCCTTTTGTTAATGGAATTCACAAGGGGAGCTTTTTTTCTTACTTTCCTGCCGCTTTACGCCGTTAATTATTTAGGCATTTCGGTCGCGGCGGCCGGGCTCGCGGTATCAGTCCACTACCTGGCGGAAACCCTGTTCAAAGGAGCAGCCGGCTGGCAGCTGGACCGCAAGGGCTATCCGGTATTACTACTGGGACTCCTGATCGGGCTGGCTGCATTGTTAATTATGAAGTCCTCCGACTCCCCCGTTGTTTTAGCACTCGGTTCAGCCTCCTTCGGCCTGGCAGTTTCTCCGGTCTGGCTGGCTGTTATCAGCGGCGTGGCGCCGGTACAGCTGAAAGAGCGGGCCACCCGCATGGGGCTGATTTTCGCCGTGTGGCTGCTGGGCGGCGGAGGCGGCCCGGTGGTTATCAACTTTTTTATTTCACATGATTACGACCTGGCTTTCTGGCTGCTGATTTTTCTCTGGGTGTGCGCCCTGTCTGTGGCTTTATTAATGATCCCGGTAAAGGAGCGTAAAACCAGTGAGAGCGCGGGCTTTTCATTCTGGAAAGAAGTCTCCCTGATGGCGCAAAACCAGGCAGTCAAAAAAATACTTTTCCCCGGCATGTTTCTTCAAACCATGACCGGCGGGATCTTACTCCCGCTGCTCCCCCTGTATGCCCAGAACAGGCTCGGGCTCAATCCGAACCAGTATGCCCTGCTCCTACTCGCCGGAGGCGCTGCCGCGGCTGTTTCTTTCCTGCCTATGGGACGTCTGGCCGATATTTTAAGGCTCAAAACACTGCTGGGCTGCGGATTTGCCATGAGCGCAATATCCCTGGCCCTTTTCTCAATCGCCCGTGACCCGACCGGGGCCTACTTATTAGCCGCGCTGGTAGGGCTCTCATACGCGGTTGTCCTGCCGGCGTGGAACAACCTCCTGGCAAAGGTGATCCCGCCTGACAGACAGGCCACAGGCTGGGGTGTTTTTTCAACTATCGAAGGTATGGGAATTGCCGTCGGGCCGGCTCTCGGAGGATTACTGGCCAATACCTACGGTATTTCATCTGCTCTTATATTGAGTACTATACTGCTGGCAATAATGTCCTGCTTCTACTTTCTCTACCCTGTAGAAAAAGTCCTTATCGAAGCGGGATAAAAATGAAAACAGAGGTTTCTCCATGGAAACTTCCTTATTTTTAAAAATCATATTTCTATGTGTATTTTTCTATTCCCTGGCGCCTACGCTCTTAGTCCGGCTTGGCCGGGTGGGCGCCGTGGCACGGGCGGCCAGGGGTTACGGCCGGGTCGCGCTGACCTTTGACGACGGGCCGGACCCAAATTATACTCCACAAATACTGGATATATTAAACCGGTATCAGGTCAAGGCCTGTTTCTTTGTGGTGGGTTCAAAAGTACGGGCGTACCCGGAGCTGACCAGGCAGATCCTGCTGGCGGGGCACGCCATCGGCAACCACGGTTTCCGGCATAAAGCCATATGGCTGCTCAGCCCGCTCGCGACCAGGAGAGAAATTACAGAAACCAACCTGGCCATAGAGGAGCTGACCGGCCAGAAAACAATATACTGCCGCCCGGCCTGGGGCCTGTTCAACCTTTTTTCAGTCTGGTACTGCTGGCTGAAAGGCCAGAAGGTTATTCTCTGGACTTATATGAGCTGGGACTGGACAAAAAAAGCCACGCCGGAGAGTATCTGCCGGAAGGTGCTGGGCAGGGTCAAAGACGGGGCTATCATAATTCTACATGACAGTGATTCCGCCCCCGGAGCCGCCAAAGGCAGCCCCGCTCAAGTTGTTGAAGCGCTGCCCCGCATCCTGGACGGGATCGAGGAAAAAGGCCTGCGGGTGGCTTCGCTGGAAGAGATAATGAATCTTAAACAAAAGATTACCTTGAGAAGGCTTTTTCGGCGGATCTGGAGTTTGGCAGACATGATCGTGCGCCGGTTGTCCGGCATAACAGACATGCCGGGCAGCAAGATCTGGAGAATAGCCCTGCGCCGTTACCGCGGCAGTGAATGGGCCATGCACGACGGCAGCGTTCTGAAGCCAGGTGAACATTACCTGGAGCTCCATGTAAACAATGACCGATACATGGCTCTGATCGACGAGAATATGTCTGTCGAGCGGGCCTCCATCATCGCCATGAGGGAAGTTTTAAACGGGCTGCCGAAGTTGGCTGAGTTTTTGAAAAGTGATAAAAGACTTGAAAATGTTAATGTTGTAATGGGGATTACCATCCTGCACCGCGGCCTCGGGCGAATCGGCTTCACGGTGGCTGATATGAAACCGGGCCTGTTTAAAACATTTACCGGCTGTTACGAGCGGTGGCTGCTTGGTGTCTTCCATCCGGGAGGCTTTAAAAAACAAAAGTCATACCGGGAAAAACTCATCCCCAAATATGTGATTATGACCCGGCAGGACCTTATGAAAAGGCTGCCCGCCAAAGCGTGTCAAGGGGACGGTTCTTCTGACACGATCGTGTCAAGGGGACGGTTCTTCTGACACGATCGTGTCAAGAGAACCGTCCCCTTGACACGGTCTATTATTAACTGACGAGGTGACGATATGGACAGCCAGCGTCTGGGAAATGAGCTTAAAAAAATACTGCCCGCCGGGCGGGTGCTCACAGGCAGCCTGGACCGGAAAATGTACAGCTACGACAGCTCCTTCCATGCCCGCTTCAACAGCTTTATTCCCGACGCGGTCGTACTGCCCCGCTCCACCGCCGAAGTGTCGGAGATAGTGCGCTTTGCAGCCGGCAACAATATCCCCATCGTGCCCAGGGGCGCCGGCAGCGGGGAAACCTGCGGCTGCCTGGCCGTACGCGGCGGCATTGTGCTGGACCTTTCGGGCTGGGATGTGATCGAGGAAGTCGACGCGGCCAACATGCAGGTATTCGTCCGTCCCGGAGTCGTCCATTACAAACTAAACGAACACCTGGCGGATTTCGGCTTGTTTTTTCCTCCAGACCCCGGCAGCACGCGCATGTGCACTATCGGCGGGATGGTGGCGAACAACTCCAGCGGCCTGAGGGCGGTTAAATACGGAACAACAGAGCAGTATGTACTCGGCCTTGAGGTCGTGCTGCCCGACGGCAGTGTGATCACCACCGGCGGAGCAAACAGCAGGGCGCTGAAAAACGTTTCCGGCTTAAACCTTACGAAACTGTTTGTAGGCTCCGAGGGGATCCTCGGGGTAATCACCAAAATAAGGCTCAGGGTCTGGCCGCGCCCCATGGCGCGGGGCATCGCCATGGCTGTTTTCGACAGCCTGGACGAGGCGCCGGCGGCGGTCCTGGACGTGTACCAGTCAGGCATTCTTCCTTCAGGTATAGAGATCCTTGACTCATCGGCCATCCAGGCCGTAAACATGTACAAGCCGGAAATTAACCTCCCCTCCGCTGAAGCCATCCTGATCTTTGAAGTGGACGGCAACCCGGCCGGGGTTGAGTGGGAAGGGCAAAAGATTGCCGAGATCGTTGGCAAAAGGGCTGTATCGGTTGAATGGGCCACAGATAAACAGCGGATGGCCGACCTATGGAGAGGACGGGGAGTTGTGGCCATGGCCGCGGCCAGGCTGCGGCCGGACGGCAGCAGGATTTTCGCCGGTGAAGATATCAGCGTTCCCCTGAACAGGGTAACCGAGGCCCTGCGCAGGATAAAAGAACTGGGCAGGAAGTTTGGCGTCACGGTAGTCAACTACGGCCACATCGGCGACGGCAATGTGCACACGGCGCCGGTGATCAACCTGGACAGCAGCGAGGAAGTGGAACGGGCCAACGGCCTGGTAGACGCCATCCACCGGCTTGCTATAGAGCTGAACGGTTCAACAACAGGCGAGCACGGGGTCGGCGCCGTGAGAAACCAGTATGCCCTGGCCGAGCACGGCGAAGCGGCGAATGTAATGAAGCGGCTAAAACAAGCCCTTGACCCGGGCAACATCATGAATCCGGGAAAACTTCTGCCCCCCGGGGGGAGTAAACAGTGACTACGGAACTGACCAGCTTAAAAGAACACTACCTGCGCTGCGTGCGCTGCGGGCAGTGCCGCTCGGTCTGCCCGGTTTTTGAGGAAATCGGCAACGAGACTGCCACCCCGCGGGGAAAAGTATTCCTGGCCCATATGCTGGCTGGCGGCGAACTCAAGGCAGACGCCGAGGTTGCCCGCAAGCTTTCACTCTGTCTTCTCTGCCAGGCCTGCACCAAAGAGTGCCCGTCCGCGGTGCCGGTGCATAAAATTATCACGGCCGCGCGCTGCCGGCTGGCCCGGGAAATCTCAAACCCGCTGCAGAAGCTTGTCTTCAGGGAGATATGGGCACGTCCCTCCCTGCTTAACATTTCAACAAGGCTGTTCAGGGGGTGCCAGGACCTTGGCCTGACCGGCCTGGGCAGATCCCTGGGACTGCTGCCACCTGCCCTTGACCTGGCAGGCAGACTGCCCCGCCGGCCTGCACGCTGCTATATCAGGGAGATCACCAAGGCCGAGGGCGCACCAAAAATGAGGGTGGGGTATTTCCTGGGCTGCACCACCAACCTTTTGTTTCCTAACGTGGCCAGAAGCACGGTGGCGGTATTATCCCGGCTTGGCTGCGAAGTTGTCACGCCCCGGGATTTAAAGTGCTGCGGCCTGCCTCAGGAAGAAAACGGCCAGATCGATGCGGCTGAAACACTGGAGAAATTCAATTTTGCGGCATTTCAGCGCCAGGGTGTTGACGCGGTCGTCACCGACTGCGCTTCGTGCTTTGCCGCCCTGAAGGAAAGCATCGCTTTTAAAGGCATGGAGATTATGGATTTATCAAGCCTGCTCAACGACCTGCTCGCCGGCCGCGAAATAAAAAAAAGCAGCGGGACAACCACCTACCACGACCCCTGCCACCTGGCCAAAGCACAGGGAATTACGGCAGCACCGCGCCAGCTTTTAGACCGCACCTGCGCCGCATTCATAGAAATGCCCGGGGCGAATAACTGCTGCGGGAGCGGCGGAACCTTTTCTCTATACCACTACGACACCAGCATGGACATACTTGACAAAAAAATATCTTCCATAAAAGAAACAGGAGCAGAGGTTGTGGCAACCTGCTGCCCCTCCTGCACCATGCAGATCCGGCACGGGCTGCTGAAAAACGGGCTGAATATATCGGTGGAGCACCCGGTAGAAATACTGGCCCAAAGCCTGGGGATTTCTTTTAAGGCCTAATTCTTAAAACGAAACCTTGCCACCTCCGGAGATTTTAGGAACTCCCACTCCCCTTTTATATCCCTGTGCAGCGCGGCTACTTCAATGTGCAGCATGGCAATACCGCAGTCGAGGCGTTTAGAAATATTAAAAGTATCTTTTAGATTATCCACCAAAACTATGATCTTGTCCTGTTCCACGTGAAAGCGCCAGGGTTGTCGGTTCACAGCGGATGGAGCCAACCTGGCCGCATCCAGGGCTTCCCGCATCCACGCGGGCCATTTTATTTCTTCCAACCCCGTAACCAGTTCAGACAGAGGCTTGCGCCGGTGGTTCCGCCCAAATCCCGCCATTATTTTGTCTTCCAGTGACATATCTTCTCCGGCATAGCCTACCGGAGTTACCGCCAGGACTTTTTCATTTTGACCGGCTCCGGCAAGCAAGGATGCTATTTCCGGCCTGAAAAAGCCGCCTACCCAGCAGGTGGCAAGGCCTGAGGCTGTGGCCTCCAGGATTAAGCCTTCCCCCAGATAACCAACCTTTTCCTGGATGTTTGGATCATCCATATTCCCGATAAAAGCAATAAAAGCCGGGGCGCCCTTTATCTTTCCATAGTGGCCTATTGCTCCCTTGAAAACTTTGTCCGGCGTTTCGGTTACCAGCACCGCGCGGGCTGTTTGAAACGGCCTGAATTCGTCACAGAATCTTTTTATATGCGCCAAAATATTCACATCTACAGGTTTGGGAGCAAACTGCCTCCGCGACCTGCGGGTCATAATGGCGCTGTACCACCTGGACGACGGCATTAACATAAAGGAAATCTCCTTTATTTTTATGAGAAGATCTCAAAAACGATCCTTAGCAGCAGCGATCCACGGATGTTGAACTGCTGCCCATTTGCAGCAATATTCATGTAATGCAAACTGTCAACAGTTTTGTGTCTGGAACACCACATATACTGTATACCTTTTAAAGCAGCTTGCGCCACGGCTCGCCCGCCTGCCTGTCCAGAGCGCGTGACTCCCACTCCACATGGTCCCGGATCAGCGGGTCCTTGATCAGTTCCTCCCAGGCCAGCCTGGCCCTGGCTAAAAAGCGCCTGTCCAAAAGCCGGATATCGCCGGCGCGCACCAGCGGGCAAACCGGTATGGCGGCGTCCTCCAGGCGCAGTTCAAGAGTTCCGACCGGCGAGAGGTACGGCGTGACGGGAAACGTCCTGCAGGCAAAGGGCCTCCGGTCTCTCGGGCAGACACCGCGGCAGCATACAAAATATACAGGTCCGCGCCAGCTCGGGCAGAACTCGTATTCCTCCGTGCTGTGTTCCTGCCAGATCAGCCAGTCCTCGGTCCTGTCAAACATAACCTCTTCACCCGGCAGCAGATACATCCCCACTCCGCTCTCCCATTCCGCGCAGCAGACTTCGCCGCACAGCTTGCCGCAGTCCACGGACAGGGGAGTCACATCATTCAGCAGCTTGTAAACCCGTTTCCAGTCAACCAGTTTTATCATCTCCCGGTTTTATCAATACCCCTGCTGTACCGCTATCCAACATTACCCGGTCTCTCTGCAACAGTAACCGTGAATGACTGCTGCTGGCGCTGGCGCACCACAATAACCTTTGCTTCCTGTCCAATCTGCGCAGTTTTGATCGCGGCTACCAGTTCATCGGCATTGCTCACTTTTTTACCGTTGAACTCCACAATTACGTCCCATTCTCTCAGGCCTGCCTGTTCAGCGGGGCTGCCCGCCACTACGCCGGCCACTACCGCTCCCTCAGCCTTGTCCAACCCGAGGTAATTGGCCAATTCACTGTCCAGGGTGCGGACCTGTACTCCCACCCAGGGCCTGCCCCTGCTTACGTTGTTTTTTAAATCCTCCAACACTTGCACGACAGTGCTGGTGGGTATGGCAAAGCCAATGCCCTGCGCCTCTGAACTGATCGCAGTGTTGATTCCCACCACCTCGCCCTTAAGGTTCAGGAGTGGCCCTCCGCTGTTGCCCGGGTTGATGGAGGCGTCGGTCTGGAGAAGGTTTTCGTACTGACGGTCCTCAACGCTGATGGGGCGGCCTTTGGCGCTGATCACCCCGGTGGTTACCGTGTGATCAAGACCGTAAGGATTGCCTATGGCAATGACCCAGTTGCCTACCCTGATCTGATCGGAATTACCCAGGGCGAGAAAAGGCAGGTCGGCGCCGGCCTCAATTTTTAATAACGCCAGGTCAAGGTTGGTGTCCGCGCCCACGATTTTGGCACCCAATCCCTTATCAAAACCGGTTACAGTAACAGAGATTTCATTGGCCCCTTCAATAACATGCTCATTTGTCAAAATATAGCCGTCCTTTGAAATTATAAAACCTGATCCCAACCCCTCCTGCTGCTGCTGCCTGGAAGGCTCACCAAAAAACTGGCGGAAAAACGGGTCGTCGAAAAAGGGATTGCCCGAACCCCGCGCCGTTACCCTGGTAGATATCTTTACTACTGCGGGGCTGGCCTGGGAAACAACATCAGCAACTGTCTCAGGTCCCACTCCGGGCAGGAGATCCACCTGGGAAGAGCCTGTATTCTGCTTCGCGTCAGGTTTGTTGTCACTGGAACATCCCCCGCATAACGCAAGCCCGGCTATAACAGCCAGTAACACTACAAGTAAAGCAACCCGCCTGATATTGACAGACATGTTATTACCCCTTTCTTTACCTGCTTCCAGTTTATGCGAAAAAGCCAAATCCTATAATTTTGAATTAGCATAGCAGGAAACTTTTAAAACCGCAACAGAATACTATCTACTATAAGCCATTTTTGAGAATTTTGTCTTTATATCTTTTTGGTCAAAAAAAAGATATAATTACTTTAATGTCTTCCGTCATTCAACTGGCTGGATAAAGGAGGCTGCACCTGTGATCCGCGTTGATCTGGCAAAAGAACTGGCCAAATATCTGCCATGGGAGCCCAAGGTTGGCGACCTGACAATGGTTTATGGCGAACTGGGAGAGGAAATCATTGAGCCCATTATCCTAAGGCATCTCAAGGAGAAAAAAATTGTGCTTTCCCTCCGCGAAGTTGGTGATTTGGTCTGGCTCCCCAGGCTTTCCATGCTGCTTTACGAGCTTAAAATAAGGTCCGCAAAAGGTTATACCTTAAACTATGAAAAGGCTACAGACCAGTGGTTTTATAAAGATGATGAAATTGAAACCTGCGCCGGCAGCCCTGAAGACGCTGCCGCCCTGGCCCTGCTCAGTAAGCTTGAGAAGAAAGGGCTTGGTTAAAACCGTTAGTCATTTTATTGCGCCCGCATAAAGAGCGGGTTTTTTATTTACAGGATGATTCCTTTTTATCTGCATTCCCGCTGCCGGACCTGCTGAGCCCTTCGTTAAATTCCCGCAGCTTCCTGTCGGTTCTCCCGAAAACGCTCTCTTCCGGGTAACAGCCGTCCTCCTTGATTGTTCCCGCCGGAACCCCGCAGAGCAGATCGATTCCTTCCTCAATATTTCTTACCGCGTAAATATGGAACAGACCTTTTTTAACCGCTTCCAGCACTTCCTCTTTCAGCATCAGGTTGTCGACGTTTTGAGCCGGGATCACTACGCCCTGAGAGCCGGTAAGTCCTTTTGCGGCACAGACATCAAAAAACCCCTCTATTTTTTCAGTCGCTCCCCCTATCGGCTGGATCTCGCCGAACTGGTTGACTGAACCGGTAACCGCCAGGCTTTGGTCCACAGGCAGCTCCGCCAGGCTCGAGAGGATGGCGTAAAGTTCCGCGCTGGACGCGCTGTCACCCTCAATCCCGTCGTAAAGCTGCTCAAAAGTGATCTGAGCAGTAAGTCCAAGGGGTTTTCCCTGGGCAAACTTCCCCCCGAGGTAGCCGGCCAGGGTTAATACTCCCTTGGAATGTATACTGCCGCTCATTTTAGTTTCTCTTTCAATATTAACCACACCACCGCGCCCCATATAGGTCCTGGCGGTAATCCTGGCCGGCCGGCCGAAAGCGTATCCCCCCGAGCCGATCACGTAAAGACCGTTAACCTGGCCGACCATGCGGCCGCTGGTGTCAATAAGAATTTTTTCCCGGGTGAACATTTCCTGCAGCTTTTCTTCCAGCCCGTTAGAGCGGTAGACCTTTTCCCTCAGCGCTTTATCCACATGGACCGCTTCCACGTACCTGCTGTCCTCAGCCAGCGCCCACGCTGCCGCTTCGTACACGATTTCGATTACCTCGTTAAACCTGGTGGAGAGTTTTTCCTGGTGGCCAGCCAGCCGTGATCCGTACTCAATTATCCTGGCCAGGCCGTCCCTGCTGAAATGCCTTAGTTTCTCCCTCTGGCAGACTGCATTTACAAATGATGCGTACTGGCGCAGGTTATCCGGATTGCGCGGCATTTCAGTGTCAAAATCCACCTTGACCTTGAAAAGCTTTTGAAAGTCTTCGTCCTGGCTGTAAAGCAGGTGGTAAAGCTGCGGGGTACCGATTAAAATCACTTTCACATTGAGGGGTATGGGTTCCGGCCTTAAGGTTACCGTAGGCACCAGGCGGTACTGCTCGCCGATGTTTTCCACAGCGGCCTGGCGGTATTTGAGCGCTTTCTTCAACGTGTCCCAGGCAAAAGGATCGCTCAGCACATCCTTGACCTGCAGGACCAGGTATCCTCCGTTGGCCCTGTGGATTGAGCCGGGTTTTATCATCATGTGGTCCGTGTTCAGGGAAAGCACCTGGCTCCTGTACTCAATCTTCCCAAACAGGTTGTAATAGAGGGAACTGGGTTCAATTACTACCGGGGAACCCCCGTTTTTTACGTTGTGCACAAAGAGATTCACCCTGTAGCGGATAAAAGGATCCGTTTCTTCCTGAGATCCGTGCGGTTGTTCAGGAGCGGCAGCGGAACCTTTAAAAATTTCAAGGTTTTCAGTGACATCTTTTAAATACATTTTTAAATAATCGATAATCGGCGGAAATTTATCATATTTCTCAAGCAGCCTGTCCACCAGGGGCCCGATGGCGAAAAGGGCGATCTCTTTTTCCAGCCCGGCAATCTGTTCGTTTGCCTGTTTTTCCAGCATCCGCCCGGTATGAAACGTTTCTTCCAGCCTTTTGTGCAGCTTGCGTCCCTTTTCCTCCATTTCACGGCGTTCCTGTAGCGGCAGGTTTTCAAAATCTTCAGCCGAGAAAGGCTTGCCTTCTTTCAGCGGTATAAAAACTATACCGTTCGGGGTGCGCTTCATATCAAACCCGTCTTCTAAGGCGGCTGTCTCAAGGTCCTGGAAATAGCCTGTCATTTTTTGTTGGACGCCCTGTATTATCACATCTTTTTGGTTTTCATAGTCACCGCTTTCAAAGGCTTTGGGAATATTTACCCTCAGGTCCGCCAGGAGCTCTTCCACATCTTTTTTAAAACCTCGCCCCTCACCCGCCGGCAGGGACACTGCCAGGGGGCGGTCCTTGTCGCTGAAGTTGTAGATATAACACCAATCGTCAGGCACTGGGCCGCCAGCCGCCGCTTGAGACACAACAGCCTGGACATATGTGCTTTTGCCGGTCCCGGGAGGGCCGACAACGAAAATATTGTAACCGGGCGCATTCATGGACAGGCCGAACTGCATGGCCCGGACCGCTCTCTCCTGCCCGATGAAATCTTCAGGCGGCCTCATATCCTCCGTAGTCCTGCAGAAATCAAGCTCCTCCCCGCAGCATACTTTTCTTAATTTTTCTATCGGCACTGTGTATTTTTTCATATTTTCCATAGATATTGTCCTCCGCTAATTCCCTTTTCAAGATAAATATACTACGTTAAAAACCCTCAATCCTGCCTGCCCGATACTTTACAACTTCTTATGACAGGAAATCACGGCTGGTTTTGCTGAACAAAAATGAATCCGGGGGAAACGGGGACGTAAAAAACCTGGCCGAATTTATTGAATTGCCCGGCCAGGCAGAGTTTAACACATTTTAGGAAAAGGCAAGCTAACAGTTACCAATTAAATCTTAAACCTGACATAGAAAGTTGTGCCCGCCGGTCCGGTCTCCACATTTATTTTGGCGTTATGCCTGTCAGCGATGCTGAAACATATCGCCAGACCAAGGCCTGTTCCGTTTTCCTTGGTCGTCAAAAAGGGAGTGCCTATCTTGTCAAGCACCGCTTTTTTAATCCCTCTGCCCTGGTCCCGCACCGACAAAACCAGTTCACTGCCTTCCGTACAGGTCTTAATTGTCAGTGTGCCGCCAGGTTCCATTGCTTCCAGGCCGTTCCTGACCATGTTGAAAACCAGCTGGCGTATTTCTTTTTCGTCAAGGGGGATATCCGGTATATCAAATAGTTCCAGAACAATATGTTTGTCGGCCACCGCACTGTCTGCTGTTAATAACGGGGATATGGCCCGGATAATACTGTTCAGGTTCTGGACTCTTTGCTCAACCGCCTTGTTTTTAGACAGCGACAGGAACTCCGTTATAATCTCATTAGCGCGGTCAAGCTCAGATATCATCAGCTCAAAACACTTTTTCTCGGACGAAAACTTATCCTTGTTGATAAAGAGCTGCAGTAAACCTCTGACCGTGGTCATCGGGTTTCTTATTTCATGGCCGATACCGGCCGCTATCTCTCCGATGAGGTTGAGGCGGTCCAGGCGGGCCATTTCTTTTTGGTAATGCCTCAGCTCGGTTATATCGTTTGAAGCGATTAAAACACAGTCTTTATCAATTACTACCCCCGAAGCAAGCGCGGTAATGACGTCACTCGACTTATTATAGAACTTCACTTCATGGTTTTTGGCATAACCTTTTTTCTTAATTTCACCAATAAATTTATCGCGCTCCGACAAATCAAACCAAAAACCCAGGTCCACCGCTGAACGGCCGATCACCTCGTCCCTGGTATAACCGTGCCTGTCCAGAAAACACTTGTTTACATAAATAATTTCATCAATATTTATAGTGGAGATGGTCATTGCCGCCGGGTTGAAATTGAACGCTTTGCAGAAACGCTCGTCTGCCAGCCTGATAAGTGTCTCTTCAGCTTTTTTGCGCTCGAATAAATCTCTCTCTATTTGCTTATCTTTTTCAAGCAACTCATTTATAAGCTGATCTTTAGTCATGTCAAAATAATTCAAACATAGATCCTCCAAGTAAAAATATGATACTGATGTTAATGTTTGACAGAAGCAAACAATTATCCTTCGGGAATGCTGTCGAATATTGACATTTGTGACATTTTATTTGCCCCTAAAATCATAAAAATACCCCTGCTGATTTAACCCCAGGCTTATATTAATAATAAAGCTATACTCATTTGGAAAGGATATACCCAGATATATACTATTCATTAAGAGGTTGATAATATTTACTATTGAGGCATCGTCTAACATATGGACTACTTTTGGACTAACACAATATGGTATGTATTATTGGGGATTTTGACATTAATTGAATTGATTTTTGTGGTGGTTAAGGCAAAGAACCATCGGGTGCTTGCCCTCTATCTGACTTTAATGGGTATAGTCCTTGATTTCGAATCGATAATTCTTATTTTCCTGAAAGGATATTCCTACTATCCAAAAATCCTTCAAAATCCCCCTCTCCCATTTGATGATGTCCTTGCAGGCAATATTTTTTCCCAGACTTCTGTAGCTGCAACAGCACTTATGGTTGCGGTTCTCAATTTAAAATATTATTGGTATATAGTTTTGGCCGGGCTTTATGCGATTATTGAAGAATCATTTTTGGCTCTTGGTATCTATAGCCAAGGCTGGTATAAAACATGGATGACTGTTGCTTTATTGCCCTTACTCTTTCAAATAGCCAAAATTCTGTATGCGAAAAACTTAAAAACTATTAAACCACTATTTTATTACGGATATATCCTTTTGGCTCTATTTCCTCTTAACATAGTTATTGTAACATGGGGGTTTATGTTGCTAAGGCTTCAAGAATTCAGCTTTACTGTGCTTCCTGACCCAATTATGAGCCGCCACTTCTTAGTTCTTATACATCATTCTCTGATATCTATTCCAATGATGCTAATATACTTTTTAAGGCCTAAATGGACTTGGAAAGCCTTAGTGATACTCATGTTATACATTGCTTATTACATTGCGTTCAAAGCAAATTTGATATTGATTAAAGAAGGCTGGTTTCTTCCTGTATCTACCATCACATTTTTTTGGATGTACCTTTCTGTGTTAATCATGGACAAATTATATACAAATAATATGTGAGCGGCCTTCTCTTCTCTACAAACACGCATGACCAGCTAAAAAAAAATAGGACTGGAAGTTGCGTCCAGCCCTGTAACCCTTTTAAATACTTTGGTGCCCGAGACCGGAATCGAACCGGTACGGGGAGTTAACCCCGCAGGATTTTAAGTCCTGTGCGTCTGCCAGTTCCGCCACTCGGGCAATAAGTTCAATTTAGCGCAAAGTAATTCTAGCATTTCGGGTTTGTATTGTCAAGAATCCGTCAGTTAGATAGATCCGCGACGAATGAAGTCTCGGAGCAGCCTGATTATTTTTATTGACACTTTTCTTACTTGTGCTGTAAAATTTCCCCGTAAAGATCAGGAAAGGGTTGTATGTATGGACATAAAAATTATCACCGACAGCTCGTGCGACCTTCCCCAGGACCTTGTTGACAGGTACGATATCGGCGTTGTTTCACTGCATGTCACTTTTGATAACAATGAAACATTTACCGAAAGGGTAACCATAAACCCGGAGCAGTTCTGGGAGCGTATGGCCGGGTCAAAGGAACTCCCCAAAACATCCAGGCCGTCCCCGGAAGCCTTTGCCGGAGCGTTCAGGGAGGCCCTGGCCAATTACGCTTCCGTTATATACCTGGGCTTATCGTCATCTCTTAGCGGCACATTTGAAAGCGCCCAGCTGGCAGCAAAGTCGGTGCCGGGAGACATTCACCTAATCGACTCCCTCACCGGTTCCCTCGGTCTCGGCATCCTTACCGTCAAAGCCCACGAATTTATTCAATCTGGAGTCAGCGCGAGGGCTGTTGTAAATAAAATTATTGATTACAGGAACGGCATGAACACCCTTTTTACCATGGACTCCCTGGAGAACCTGATCAAAGGCGGGCGTGTGGGCAGGCTGCCGGGTTTTATCGGCACCATGCTGAACATCAGGCCGATCGGCAAAGCCGGAGACGTGGGTCAGATAGACGTGCTGGAAAAAGTACGGGGGCGGGCCAGGTCGCTTCAGCGGATAGTGCAGCTGGTGGGAGAAATGGGCAGCAACCTGCATGAGAAGATGGTGGGTATCAGCCACGTCAACTGCCTTCAGGAAGCACTGAATTTAAAGGTAAACATTGAAGAAAATTACCACCCCAAAAATGTGATCATAGGAAAAGTCGGCAGCACCATGGGCACTTATGCCGGCAACGGCGGCTTGATAGTGTCGTTTTAACCGCTTTCAAACAATTATAAAATAATAACAAAGAGGCCACTTCACCCCGGGCGATATCGTTTTTTCACCAATATCTTTTTGCGGGGCAGGTTGGCCTCTCTCTTTTATCAAAATATACCTGCATATACTGTTACAGACTAAAGTATAAAAAAATAAATTCGAATATTATAGTAACAATGCTTACAGGTGAAATAATTGGACACTGATATAAACGCAATTGCAGTTTCTTATATCAATATGAAGCAGGAAAATCTACAGGGTGCTATCCAGACAAGTATTCTGCGCAAGGTTATGGATCAAAACACAGCGCAGGCTCAGCAATTATTGAATACTCTAACTAAACCAACCCCATCAATACCTCTCCATGTGGGCAACCATGTCGACCGCTTTATATAGCGTCTACTAGTTGCCGATTTTCTTTTTTGAATAATTTCTGCTGTTTTTAATTCTAGATATTTATCTTTTATATTGCTTAAATAATACTTTAAAAAAAGGTCTTGCCCGACATACATAGAATAATCAACTGCAGGAAGGGAAGTGTTAGTATTGCTGCCACGGCAGAAGGAAAGGATTCAGGAACGGTTACTCAGGTGGGGCTACCCGCCGTACATAGTTGAAAACATGGAGCCATTCAGCCTTATGAGCCATTACAACCACGAACTAAAAAAAAGAGCGCGGATGCATGCCGAACAGGACGATGCCCTGGCAACTGGTGTTATCGATGACAACCCGTCTGATATTACCATAGATCCGGATAATAAATATAAAGGGGTTTCAGTTCCTTATAAATGGTAGTATAGAACCTGCTTCCCGCCAATTATTTAATTAAGGCCCAGCGGCCTTTTTTAACTTAACTGGAAAGGAGCCCTGTTAATGGGAGCGAAAAAAGACGCGCTGATTAAATTGCTGGAGGGGAAAGATGAAATTAATGTATGCATTTATATCGAAGACGGGGTGGAAACCGGGCAGCGTCCCTTCAGCAAAGCTGCCGCAATGATAAAAAAAGACCTGCTTATATTAAACGAAATGATACCGATCCCGGTCGACGACAGATATATAGACAGCGTGGGTGATGACAACGCGGTAATAATTTTCATAGATCCCGAAAACCAGATCGTCCACGTGAAAATACAGGTTTAGATAATGAGTCCTAAAGGGGGATACCTTTGGCCGTAAAAGTTACCTGGACCAAAGCGCCGTCCTGTATGGATCAGGAGACCACCAGCAAAACCAGGCTCCGTGTCACAGCGACCAACACGGGAAGATTGCCCGTCAAAGTTGTAGAAATGGGAATCAGGTACCCCCGGAGAAACCAGGTGGAATTTGAAACACTGGAGCTTTTGGGCATGGTTTTGGAACCATCGGAAGAGGCCAGCGCGTACTTCGAAATTCACCAGATGAAGGGTCTGCCCCGGTACGATACAATTTTCGTGAAAGACGACAGCGGAAAAATATATTATCCGGATTTACGCCTCGCGGCCAGGATTGGCCGGTTTCTATGGTGGCAATTCGGCTCCTGTCCCACAACATAAAAAAATAAAGAAGAGCCTTTGCCCGGCGGCAAAGGCTTTGGTTCTTACATATCTAAACTTCAGTATCCTCGCTTATGGCTGCAGCGGAGTGATGCTCCTCAGCATCCCAATACAGCCATTCGGGTGGGTAAAACCCGATTTCAAAACCCGGCAGCGGTCTGGGGTGCTCCCTTTTAATGGTGTTTTCCTTCATTACGATCACCTCAAGGCTATTATCGTCATTTAAGAATAAAATTAAACCTGCGGGGAAATGTATTGTAAAAGATTATAAGAATTACATAATGTTAAGACTTTATTATAGTCGCCGGGGAGGACCAGTTTATGAATACAGATGCAGTGGTGCAGTATTTTCAGAGCAACCCCTGGATGTTTACTGCCTTAGTGGCCTGGAGTATCATATGGAAGGCTTTAGCCCTCTGGCACGCGGCGCGCAATAGCCAACTGGCCTGGTATATCGTGCTGATTATAATCAACACAGCCGGTATACTTGAAATAATTTACCTGTTGTTTTTCAGGAGAAAAAGATCCAGGTTTTAAACACCGGAGATATTTATTCTATATAACCTTTACAACCCCGTCATTGCTGGCGGGGTTGTCCTGTTTGCTGATAAATTCTCTGCGGTGTTCGGGGCTGCCTTATTAATATGGAAGGTCCACAGCAGCGCAGACGACCTCCAGCAGCACCGGCATGTCAGACTCGACAGCCTGCCTGATCCTGTCCTCGATTTCAGCCGGGTCTTCTATGCGAAATCCTTCCACGCCGCAGGACTTCGCAAACTGGACAAAGTCCGGCGTGGTCAGTTCATGCCCAAACGGCTTCAGCCCTTCCGCAGCCATCTTGTTTTTTTCAATGCTGTAAACCCGGTTCTTAACTACTATCACAGTTATTGCCAGGTTATAGCGGACACAGGTAAGCAGCTCGCTCATTGAAGTGATCATCCCGCCGTCACCTACTATAGCGATAACATTTCTTTCCCTGTCGGCCAGCTTGGCGCCAATGGCTGCCGGAAGGCCGCACCCGATGCTTCGCCACATGCTTGAAAGGAGGACCTCCTGGTTCTCCATCATAAAGCCCAGGTCAAACCAGTGCGAGAACTCGCCGATATCCAGGGCGATAACCGACTTTGGAGGTACAACCGTGTTAAGGCTGGACATCAGCCTTAACGGCAGCACCGGCCTGCTGTTGTCCTCCCTGGCCTGGGCTATTACCTGTTTTACGCGCAGCGCTTCCCCTTTAATCCTGGCCACCCATTCCCGGTTTACGTCATAATTTTCAAGGTCATGCATAATAACTTCAATAAGGAGGCCAAGGTCCCCGCTTGCCGCAGCGTGCGCGTTCACGTTAATTCTTTCGGGTCGCTCGGCCAGGTGAATTAATTTAGCTTGCTCAGGGAAAAACTTCTGATCGTAAGAGGCGTTTCCGACCAGGATGATGCAGTCTGCTTCTTTAATAATCGGGGGCAGGTAGGCCTCCCCTATCCCACCTAAATTTCTTTTGAAGGACCCCCTGATCATACTTTTGGCCTCCTGGGCCACGACCAGGCCGGACCCTATATGGTGGGCCAGGGCTAAAACCTGGTAGACCGCTTCTTCCGCCGCCCGCCCGATCACGATCAGGGGTTGGCGTGAATTTCTGATGGCTTCCAAAATTTTTTCATTGCTGCCGGAAAAGACCGGGGGCCTTCTGATCTCAACAATATCTGCCGGCAGCGTGTCAGCAGATACAGGCATGGCGAACACATCTTTGGGGACTGTGATATGCGCCGCGGAGAAATCAAGATACGCCTTCCTCGCGGCAATAGCAAGGATTTCCCCCGTGGAGGCAGGGTTTATCAGTATAGATGAAAAATTAGAAAAATTTTTGTACAGCAGCTGCTGGTCAAAATATTGTTTTGCCTTAGTGCCGATCTTTTTTGTCTCGACCTGGCCCGTAATGGCTAAAACAGGGCTTCCATCCAGGTATGCGTCAGCCAGCCCGTTTAGCAGGCTGACCGCGCCGGGTCCGGCGGAAGCGGTACAGACGGCAAGCCTGCCGGTAAGCCTGGCCTCGTATGAGGCCATAAAAGCGGCGGCTGTTTCACTAGTGGCCGCAATAAATTCTATTTTATTCTGGCGGGCCATGGCGTCCATTAAAGGGAATATGGCGTCTCCGAGGACTCCGTATATCCTTTTCACACCCCATTCAGCCAGCTGGGCCAGGATAAAATCAGCCACATTACCACTTACACGCAACTTCTCCACCCTTTCTTAGAGTATAAAATAACTGCTTTAATCTATTGTTTTCATCATTTATCAAAATTATCCTGCATGGGGCGACAATATAAATTATTTGGGAATTGACTGTGTGATATGTTATAATTCTTTTAACTTTGGGGAGGGATAATATATTGTCTAAAAAAAGAAGGGTAAAAAGAAAGTTAAATATTTTCCGTTTGGCCATCCTTCTTTTGCTCCTGGTGGTGCTGATCGGAGGCGGTATATCTATCGGCCTTGTTTTCGCCAGTGTTAAAGACATGCCTGCTCTCAGTCCTGAAATGCTGGAATCAGGGGCATCAACCATGGTTTACGATAAAGATGGCAAACTGGTAACCCAAATCGGCATCAGTAACAGTGTACCTGTTGATATCAAGGACGTGCCTGAACATGTTAAGAACGCCTTCCTTTCTATAGAGGACCCCAGTTTTCGCAAACACCACGGGATCAGCATACGGGGGATCGCCAGGGCGGCTGTAAAAGACATCATTTCCAGGTCCAGGGGTGAAGGCGGCAGCACCATTACCCAGCAGCTGGTAAGAATATCAATGCTGACTCCGGAAAAGACTTGGAAGAGAAAGATCCAGGAAGCTGTCCTGGCCATACAGGTCGAAAGACGATATACCAAGGATGAAATTTTGGAAATGTATTTAAACAACACTTACCTTGGTGAAGGAGCATACGGGATCCAGGCCGCGTCGCAGACCTATTTCGCGAAGACAGTCGACAAGCTGAACCTGGAGGAAGCCGCGCTGCTCGGCGGACTGCCCCAGGCGCCCAGCGCATACTCACCGTTCCGGGATCCCCAGGCGGCAAAGTCCAGGCGTAACGACGTGCTGGACAGCATGGTGAAAAACAAATGCATCACCGCCAAAGAGGCTGAAGAGGCCAAAGGCAAAGAATTGGTACTTGAGACTAAAGAAGTAGCCTCGCGTCAATACCCTTATCCCTATTTTCTTGACTACATCACAGATCAATTAGTTGAAGAATACGGGGAATCCGAGGTTTTTAAAGGTGGATTAAAGGTTTATACTACCATGGACACGGAAGTCCAGTTAATTGCTGAAACAGCAATGGCCAGGACCGCCAATTTCCCTGCTTCCAAGCCTGATGAAAACGGCATGTTGCAGCCTGAGGGAGCCGCCGTCGTGCTTGACCCCGCCACAGGATATATCCAGGCGCTGGTCGGCGGGCGCGAGCATACCCAGAAGAGACAGTGGAACAGGGCCGTCCAGACTGCCCGCCAGCCCGGCTCCGCCTTTAAACCTATTATTGCCTACGGGCCTGCGATTGAATACCAGGGGATGGGGCCGGCTTCGGTAGTTGATGATATCCCTGTTAGCTATGGTTCATACGAGCCGCGCAATTATGACGGAAGGTACCGCGGCCTGATCACTTTACGGACTGCCATAACCAACTCTATCAATGTGGCCGCGGTAAAAATAATGGTCGATTATGTCGGTATGGAA
Organism: Pelotomaculum propionicicum; assembly: GCF_048984525.1. GTDB lineage: Bacteria > Bacillota > Desulfotomaculia > Desulfotomaculales > Pelotomaculaceae > Syntrophopropionicum > Syntrophopropionicum propionicicum_A. The sequence goes on along the minus strand of NZ_JBMGJC010000003.1, from coordinate 75,782 downwards.
AATGCCATTAAATTTGCCTCAAACCTTGGGATTAATTTAGATGCGTCAACCCACGGGGCAAGCATGGCGCTGGGAGGCCTTGACAAAGGGGTTACGCCACTCCAGATGGCAAGCGCTTACGGCGCTTTTGCCAACATGGGGACTTATATCGAACCCACAGCGATCCTGAAGGTCGAAAAGACTGACGGCGTTGTCCTGGAGCAGACGATACCCAAACAACGGCAGGTAATGAAAGCCACCACTGCATACCTGGTCACAGACATGCTGAAATCCGCAGTGGAAAGCGGAACGGGGACCGGTGCCCAGATCGGCCGGCCGGTGGCCGGGAAAACCGGTACCACCGACGAAGGGAAGGACCTCTGGTTCGTCGGGTATACACCCGAACTTGTAACGGCGGTATGGATAGGTTACGACCAGCCTACGGCGATGCCTCAGGCATTCGGAGGCACTTATCCGACCAGGGTGTGGCAGGAGATTATGAGCAGGGCTCTCAGCGATGTTCCCGTCAGGAATTTCAGCATGCCCTCAGGGATAGTGACATCAACGGTCGACGGCAAGTCCGGACTGCTGCCGGGCCCGCTTACCCCCGGTGACAGCCTTGTCACTGATTTGTTTGCCGAGGGGACGGTCCCCACTGCAACAGATAACGTGCACGGTTACGTTGAGGTTTGCGCCGCAAGCGGCCAACTGCCGACATCTTACTGTCCCGACCGGGTGATTAAACCATTAATCAGACTTCCATATAACGTTTCTTCTATAGTTGAAGACTACAAGCTCCGCACTCCTACGGAATCGTGCACTATGCACGGCCCCGGCAAGACTGCGCCCGGCACGCCCGGAAAAACTGGAGAAGACACACCCGGATCACAGAAACCAACTGACAAACCAGGCATTATTCCAAAACCCGGCCAGCGGGAATAACAACGATAAAGGATAAAGGCGGCTGAGAACCCCGCATCTGGGGTGTGCAAGCCGCCTTTTTTTCATGGAAAATATTTAATTTATCAAAACTCATAGTAATTATTTTTTTGTTAAAAATATTATTTATGAACCAAATTAATATCAAGGAGGTGTATCGTTTGTATCACCATGGTTGGTCTGATTACCAGCGCGGGGTCCAGGTGAAATCACTGACTCCCGACGGCAGCGACATTTCCATTAATTACAGCGGCCTCTTGAAAAATTCCGGAGCTACCCAGGTTTTTCTCCACACCGGTTTTGGGAACCCCATGCATTGGAATATCGTTGAGGATTACCGCATGCAGCGGACACCCGAGGGCTGGAAGAAAACTCTCAACATGGAGGACGGCCAGCTTACCTTCTGCTTCCGCGACTCAGCCGGCAACTGGGATAATAATAACGGGCATAACTGGACCTATAAGAACGTCTGACAAAAACCGGGCTTTAGGCCCGGTTTTATGTTTATAGACTATTTTGCCAGCTCTACTATGGTAACTCCGTATCCTCCTTCGCCGTGTTCACCCAGGCGGAAAGATTTTACCCGGCGGTGCCCTTTCAACAGCTTGTGGACTGCCGTCCTCAGCGAGCCGGTGCCTTTGCCGTGGATCAGGCTGACCCGGGGCAGGCCGGCCAGATCAGCGTCGTCCAGATATTTTTCCACCAGCAGCACGGCTTCCTCGGCGTACTGTCCTCTTAAGTCCAGCTCCACAGATATATCGCGCGCCTTATCGAGGATCATGCCTGCCACTTCGCTTTGCCCACCGCCGGTTTTTGGCTTTTCAACCGTGCGCAGGTCTTTTAAGGGCACGTTCATCTTTAAAATGCCGACCTGCACCTGCACATCTTCCCCCGGTCCCGGCGGCTCGATAACGTAACCCCGCTGGTTGAACCTGGGCAGCAGCACTTCCTGCCCGGCGCGCAGTCCAGTTGGCACCTGCCCTGAAAAGACCTTTTCAGGAACGGCGCGGCTTACTTTATGATGCAGCCGGCCCAGCTTATCCCTGGCCTCCTGGATAGCGCTCTCCCTGGCCCGCGTTGACTCTTCGGCAATTTTCTCCCTGAGTTCCCTTACAGCAAACTCTGCCTCCATCCTTGCCGATTTCACCAGCGACCGCGCCTCTTCCCCTGCTTTGGACAGGATCGCCTCACGTCTTTGGGCGAGATCCTCCGCCAGTTTTTCATGTTTATCCTTGATCGCCCTGGCCTCATCAGCGAGTTTTGCGGCTGCCTCCCGGTCGGCTTCAGCCTCCTGCTGGGCTTTTTCCAGGTTGCGCATCAGCTCTTCAAACTGGATCTGCTCCACAGATAAAAATTTTCTGGCTCTCTTTATCAGCCCGGCCGGGAGCCCCAGCTTCAGGGCGATCTCGAAGGCGTTGCTGCGGCCCGGCTTGCCAATTAACAGGCGGTAGGTGGGCCTTAAGGTCGCTGTGTCAAACTCTACGCTGGCGTTCTCAACCCTTTCGCGGGCATAGGCAAAATTTTTCAACTCGCTGTAATGGGTGGTGGCAATGGTCCTGGCGCCGGCCGAGTGCAGCTTTTCCAGGATTGACTGGGCCAGGGCGGCCCCTTCAACGGGATCGGTGCCGGCCCCCAGTTCGTCTAGCAGCACCAGGCTGTCTCTGCCGGCCTGGCTGACAATTTCGACAATGTTGGTCATATGAGAGGAAAAAGTGCTCAGTGACTGTTCAATGCTCTGCTCATCGCCTATATCCGTGAAAACCCGCTGAAATATCCCCAGCCTGGAATTTTCACCGGCAGGTATATGAAGGCCGGACTGGGCCATTAAAACATGCAGGCCGGCAGTTTTCAGGGTGACCGTCTTTCCGCCGGTGTTAGGGCCGGTTATGACCAGCGTGTCAAAATCCTCGCCCAGACGGATATTTACCGGAACCACGTCCCCTTTCAGCAGCGGGTGCCTGCCCTGCCTGATATCCAGGACCGCCTCGTCCGCCAGGACCGGCGCCCAGGCGTCGAGGTGCTGGCTGTACCTGGCCCTGGCCATGATAAAATCAAGCTCACCGAGCGTTTGCAGGCTGGTTTCAATACTCTCGAGGTCCTGAGCCACACCTTCCGACAGCCCGGCCAGGATCCTCTGGATCTCCTGTTTTTCCGCTACAGCCAGGCGCCTAATCTCATTATTTTTATCCACCACGGCCATCGGCTCGACAAAGATTGTGGCGCCGCTGGCGGACTGGTCGTGGATTATGCCGGGAACCTGGGCGCGGTACTCGATCTTAACCGGCACTACATAGCGGCCTTCCCTGATCGTAACGATGGGATCTTGTAAATATTTCTGGTAATTTGGGGAACGGATCAGGTTTTCGATATAATTTTTTATATTGAGCTGGGCGGCTGCCAGCTTTCTGCGCGTTTGGGCCAGTTCCGGCGAAGCGTTGTCGGCGATTTCGCCGCCCGGCAAAATTGCCTTTTTAATTCTTTTTTCCAGGTCCGGCAGAGGAGTTATAAAAAATGCATGATCGTTAAGTAAAGGATAGGTTTCCTGTCTTTCAGCCAGAAAGTTTTTCATGATCCTTCCAGCGGTAAGCGTATCCGCAACCGCGATCAGTTCTTCCGGCTCCAGGACAGCTCCCCGTCCTGCCCGCTGGAGCTGGTTCCGGATGTCTTTCCAGCCGCCCATTTCAGCGGTAGGCTCCATCCTTAAGAGCATCCTGCCTTCGCTGACCTCGTCCTGCCACCTGTTAATAACGGCGGGGTCATCTACGGGCCTGAGATCCAGAGCCCGCTCTTTGCCGAGAGGCGACCCGGCGAAAGAGGCCAGCTGCTCCAGGACTTTATTATATTCCAGTCTTTTCAAAGTCTTTTCTTCCATTAGAAAAACCTTCCACGTAGTTTCAGAAAAATTAAGTTATTTATTTATTATTGTCATATCACGCCCCGGTAGTAATGCCCCTTGGTAAATCCCTGGGGGCTGTGTCCCGCCAGGACTTCTTTCAGTTCAGAAATAATATTGCCGGCATAGCCGGGCAAATCCAGGACTGTGCGGTAAGCCTTTACGACATCCCTGACATAACCCTGTCCCTCGCGCCTGGCTTCAATGCGCAGCGCCGCAATACCTGTTACGGCTATCGTCCCGGCATCTTCAATAAGACAAAGGTCGCGTGAATTAAATACATGCATGCGGCAGTACTGGTCCAGCTCAACAGGAAATACCACGCCTTTCCGGTCTTTTAAACCGCATTGGGCGCCCCGGCACGGCCCGGGGCAGCGCCCCGGCTTGCCTCCTCCCAGCAGGCTGCCCGCGGCGCAGTACTCAGAGACCATCAGGGGCAGCGCGCCGTGCACTATTGCCTCAGCCGGCAGCGGCAGGTAAGGGACGATGTCCCTGAGCTGCTCCATGGTCAGCTCCGGCGACAGGGTAACCTGGCTGACCCCAGCCTCCTGCAAGAATTTTGCGCTTTCGTGGTTGAAAACATTAAGTGAAAAATCAGCATAAAGCGGTTTATCCGTAATATCCCGCACCTTCCTGATCAGGCCCAGGTTTCCGGCCTGGACCCCGTCCAGGTGTTTATCTGCCATTTTATGCAAAATGCTTAAGAATTGATCAATATCTTTGTCCTGTAAAATGCGGGGGGAAGAAAGGACAAAGATTACACCGGCTTCAGCGCAGATTTCTCCTCCTTCTACAATATGGTCCGGTGAGAACTTGCCCCTGGAATGAAACTGCTCTCCGCCAAAGTACACCATCCCGGCGCCCGCATCAACAGCAGCCTTAAGGGAAGCCAGGTCATTGACAGTCACGGACAGCAGCGGTCTTCTCTTAACACCGGTCGCCGCGGCAGTCCCGGCAGCTGCCGCCAGGCGGCGGCGGAAAACCTCTTCCGTTACGGGTTTGTGCCCGATCGCGGCCGCCCTTTTTTTCTCAACACGGGACAGGGCTGTCCTTCTGGCCTCGTTAATATCGCTGACCGGCACCATTAATTCACCTGTCAGATCCAGCTTCAGCTCTGACATTTCAAAAGGCGTGTTTCCCAGGCGGGAAAGCTGTTTCCAAAGGTATTCATATGTCAGCGGCCGGTTCAGCGCCGCCACTGCGGGGCTGGCCGTAACTGCTTCCCCGGTATTGCCGAGGCTGTCCTCAACTTCTATCTTAAGAGGCTCTTCCAGCCTGGCGGATACTTTGATGACAAGAGGTATCTTCTTTTGCTCCCTGGGAGAGGCAAAGCTGGCCCTGGACTTTTCCACAAGGTCGGCGTCGTGTGTTTTAAAGACCCGGTCCCCCTTGAAAACCCGCCCTGGAATATCAAGCTGCACGACAGCTCCGGCAGGCGCGCGGTCTACAGGCCGTCCGCCCACGAAAATACGGTTTACTTCCCCGGCCGTCCGGCCGCCCTCGGTAACCCAGACCTCAATGCCGTCTCCCGCCCGCAGCGGTTCTTCCAGAGATATTTCCGCCAGGCGCAGTGTTTTGTTAAAACCTTTGACCCGGCCCAGGAAAAGGCCCCGGTTGTTGGGGCGCTTATAGCTCATCAGGTCCGGACCGGGCCTCCCGTAAAAGTAACCGGTTGTAAAATCCCGGTTAAATATCTGGGCGAGGTCCCTCGCCTCTTCCGGCGTTACGTTAAAGTCACCGCCCGCGGCGGCCCTGTCCAGCAGGCCGCGGTAAATCCTTACCACTGTGGCCACATATTCCGGCCTTTTCATCCGCCCTTCAATTTTTAAAGACGTTATGCCTGAGCGGACCAGGTCAGGCAGGTGTTTGCTCATGTTCAGGTCTCGCGGGCTTAAAAGGTAACTGCCGGCAGCCGCCGGATCAGCCAGGGCCCGGCCATGCCGGTCCACCATAACGTACGGCAGGCGGCAGGGCTGGGCACAGCGGCCTCTGTTCCCGCTCCTCCCGCCGATCATGCTCGACATGAGGCACTGGCCTGAATAACAAACACAAAGGGCGCCGTGAATAAATACTTCTATTTCAACTCCCGACTCCCTGACGATCTCCTGTGCCGCCTCCAGTGAGAGTTCCCTGGCCAGCACAACTCTCTTCACTCCCGCTTCTTTCAGCACGAGGGTTGAGGGCAGGTTGTGCACGGTCATCTGGGTGCTGGCGTGCAGAGGCAGCTCTGGGATTGCTTTCCCGGCCAGCCTTAATAGGCCCAGGTCCTGGATAATTGCTCCGTCTGCGCCGCTGCGCTGCAGAAAATGAAGAAATTTCAGCGCCTCCGGCAGTTCCCGGTCGTCCATTAGAATATTGACGGTTGTATAGATCTTGGCCCCTCTGACGTGAGCATACTCAACCGCCCGTTCGATTTCACGGTCGTCAAAGTTCCCGGCTGACTGCCTGGCGTTAAAACTTTTACCGCCCAGGTAAACGGCGTCCGCCCCGTTTTCAACAGCCGCCACCAGTGACTCCCAGCTGCCGGCCGGCGCCAGCAATTCCGGTTTGCGGGACATTAAAAGCTACTCCTTCCGCTCATACCTCAAAAGGCCGGCGCAGGGAATGACCTCGACCCCCCGGCGTACTATCTCATCGAGGAACAGGTTTAAACCCAGCGAGTCGCTGGCCATATGCCCGGCGATGATTACATTGACATGGTTTTTTTCCGCTTCCTTGCGGTGCTTCTCCCCGATATGCATCACTATCAGCGTGCCCACACCGGCCGCCGACAATTTGGCGTAGGCGTCCTCAGAACCGCTGGTCCCTCCGGTCATATCGACCATAACCCTGCCGGCCCGCTTTTCCTTGTTCCCGATAACAATGGCTGGGCCGGCGTTATAGTTTACAGCTTCAGCGTATTCGGGAATTCCTTTTAACAGCTTCACCACGTCGTTTAAAGTCTCCGGTTGTTTTTCGTCCATCATACTCTGGACATAGTCGTTGACCAGGTTGTCGGCAGGAGTGTGCACGCACATAATAGGTATGTCCAGCAGCCTGGCAGCGTCGACCGCGCGGTTGTGGTTCAGCGGCATCAGCCCCAACTTGACCTCATTGATCCGGGAGGCCATGATACCCTCCGCGACGTTGATCGGCACACCGAATTTGGACAGCACGTCCTCCTGCAGCCGCATCACCTGGTAAAGAGCTGACATGGCCTTGCCCTCAGGGTGGTGGGCGATAATCAGGTCTATTTTTTGGCCCCGCCCGGAAATTCGGTCGGCCAGCAAAACTTCTCCGGTCTCCATGTCAACCCCAGCCAGCACTCTTGCAACTTCGCGCTCGGGGTCGCCATAAAGCAGCCTGGAGTCACCGTAAGGGTTGAACAGCTTATCCCGGTCGTATTCCTTTTTTTCATCGTCTTTCATTTCTGCATACTGCTTGTTTTCTTTCTCCAAAAGCTTTTCTACCGCGGCCTTAGTGCGGGGGTCCTTGCCCATCCCTTTTTCAATGGCAAGCCTGTAAATTTCACCTATTTTCATACAGATCTCTCCTCTCTGTGAACGGTTATAAAACCGTGTCAAGAGAACCGTCCCCTTGACACGTTTGTTCTAGAAACGTACATATTGCCTTCCAGGTAAAAACGCAGCGGCAGTTTTTCCACCTCGTTGATGCCAATCCTCGTTGTAATTACAATACTCTCCTTGGGGTCCGCACCCCTGAGGATCACCAGAGGCTTAAGAGTTAAATCCGCCCCGTTATGGCCGCGGGTTATGCCCATGGCCTGCACCAGCTTGGCGGGCCCACTGCATAGATCAGCCAGCCTTTCCCGCCTCCGGTTGGCACGCATCATATGCAGCCCCTCCAACGGCTCAAGCGCCCTGATCAGGACCGCTTCGCCAACTCCTTCCGGGGCGGTGACAGCGTTAAAACAGTAATACATGCCGTATATAAAATAGACATAAGCATGGCCCGGAGGGCCAAACATAATCCTGTTGCGCGGGGTCATGCCGCGCGAGGCGTGACAGGCCGGATCCCCTTGTATGTAAGCTTCTGTTTCCACAATCCTGCCGGCGATGATTCCTTCTGGCGTATAATTTACAATAATATTCCCCAGCAGCTCCCGGGCCACAGTGACGGTATCCCTGGCGTAAAAAGAACGGGGAAGGACCTTCTCCCCGCGGGCGAGTTTCTTCACTGAATAAATTTTCTCCGTCATATTTCAAACCACTTCTTTATCTTTTGCGCAGGAATTTAACCAGTTTTCCCGCCGGCATGGTATTGACTATGTCACCGGGCTCCAGCCAGGCCCGCCGCGCAACCGCCACGCCGTAGCACATTTCATCCATCCTCTTGAGGTCGTGGGCGTCGGTGTTGATTGCCATTTTGATCCCTTTTTCCTTTGCCCTGCGGGCGTTCAGGTCGCTTAAGTCGAGGCGGTCCGGCGATGAGTTTATCTCTAATATAGTACCACAACTGGCAGACGCCTCCAACACCCTCTCCAGATCCAGGGCGTATCCCTCCCTGCCGCTTAGCAGGCGCCCGGTCAGGTGGCCGATGATGTCCACGTTTTTGTTTTCAACAGCCGATATGATCCGCGCTGTCATCGTTTCCCGGTCCTGTTTAAAAGCGCTGTGGACCGAGGCGATCACCAGGTCGACATCTTTTAAAATTTCATCCGGGCAGTCAACGCCGCCCTTTGGCAGAATATCGGCCTCAATTCCGGTTAATACTGTGAAGTCGCCGGTCTTCTCGTTCAGGGACCGTATTTCCCTGTGCTGTTCTTTAAGTTTGTCCAGGGAGAGGCCCCTGGCGATTTTCAGGGACTGGGAGTGATCTGTTACCGCGATGTAACCGTAGCCCTTCTCCCTGGCCCTTTTTACCGCCTGCTCAATAGTGCACAGGCCGTCGCTCCAGACCGTGTGGACGTGCAGGTCCCCCCTGATATCCTCAAGCTCTGCCAGGCGGGGCAGCCTGTTCTGCAAGGCCGCCTCAACCTCACCCCGGTCCTCCCTCAGTTCGGCCGGAATATAAGGCAGGCCTAGCGCGCTATATATCTCATGTTCATCATGAAAACCGCTGATGTCCGCGGTTTTGATTGTGATGCCCCGGCTGGCGAGAAAAGCCTCCAGCCTGCTGAGATGCGCCCGGCTTCCCGTGCTGTAGAACAAGGTCAGTGCGAATTGTTCCTCCGGAACCACCTCCAGGTCCACCTTGATACCCCATTTAGTGAGCAGGCTTAAACGGTTGCCGTCCCTTTCCAAAACTTCGCTGACCCGCGGGTGTTTTACCACCGCGTCGATTACCTGCCCGGGATCAGCCGCCGCCGCGACAAGGTCGAGGTCACCAACAGTCTCACGCCAGCGCCGCACGCTGCCGCCAGCTTCGACATTAACCACACCGGACAGCGTCAGCAGGTAGCTTTTCAGCTCCCCCGCCAGGACATTGGCGGTAGCCAGCAGTACACGGCTGCCGCGGTCTTGGAGCATTTCTATATACCTTATAATATCCTTTTCGCTTTTGCCCCCTATCCCCGGCAAGCCCCGTACCCGGCCTTCCCTGGCGGCCCCGGCCAGCTCTCCCAGGCTGGTGATGCCGAGCCTTTCCTTAAACATGGCAGCCCGTTTCGGACCGATGCCGGGCAGGGACATTACCTCCAGGATACCGGGGGGGATTTCCTTCAGTAATCCTTCCAGCTTCTGCAGGCGTCCGGTAGCAAGCACCTCATCTATTTTTGCCGCTATGTTTTTCCCAATCCCGGGAATCTTGGAAAGTCCCCTTCTTGACCTGATCTCTTCGAGAGGCTCTTCCAGCCCGGCCAAGATCCTGGCTGCATTTCTATAAGCGCGGATCTTAAAAAAATCTTCGCCTTTAAACTCCAGCAAGTCGGCCAGCTCATAGAAAATCCAGGCCACTTCCTCATTTCTCATACACGTTGACAGCCCCATTCCCAGTAATAATATTCCCCAAAAAACAAGGAATAGTTCATAAAAAAACTCATGAATTCTTATTCATGAGTTCTCAGCATCATTCTTGCTTTCAGGCTCCAACATCCTTACCATGTTATCATGTTCTTCCTGAAGCTTCTTTAACTCATCCGCTATATTCAGTGCAGCCAGAACAGCCGTCTGGGCTTTTGTCAGCCTGGTGTTCCGGCCCGACAGCTGTTGCATTTTACGGTTGACGTACTGGGCGAGGGCAATCATCTCCTCCGGGGTGCTGCTGCCCTTTAAAGTGTAATATTCACCGTAAATTTCCACGTCCACCCGGGTTACTTCTTCATTCATAAGAAACCTCCAGGTTTTAAAAATTTTATTTTATTTCGTCATCTTTCTTCTTTTTTCCTGCGCCGGCATGCAAAAATTTCTGTCATTTCAATATACTGCATTTTTTTTGCAGGATATTAAGTCCGCTCCACAGAAATGAAACCCAACAAATCAAAGAGAGGTGATCATTTTGTTTGATTTATTTAACTCTCTGGGATTAACATTAATTGTGCTGATTATTATAGTATCCGCGCTGCCCACGTCGGTCAGGATCGTTAACCAGTACCAGCGGGCCGTACTGCTGCGTTTCGGGCGTTTCGTCACTGTGCTTGAGCCGGGTTTAAGATTTATCTGGCCTTACGGCATTGACCGCACCATGTACGTCGACCTGAGGGTGGCCACCATCGATGTTTCAGGCCAGGATATCATAACAAAGGACAACGTGCCCGTCTCCATCAACGCTGTGGTTTATTTTCAGGTCAGCAATCCCGAGCTGGCTGTTTTGAACGTCGAGAACTTCCGCCAGGCGACCACACTCCTGGCGCAGACCCTCCTGAGGTCTGTGCTGGGCTCACATGAACTGGACGACATGCTGTCCGAAAGAGAAAAATTAAGCAAAGTACTCAAGGACGAATTGGACAAATCAACAGAATCGTGGGGGGTCAGGGTGGTATCGGTTGAAATCAAGTCGGTTGACCTGCCGGAAGGGATGAAACGGGCCATGGCCAAACAGGCCGAGGCGGAGCGCGAACGGCGGGCCAAAGTTATTTCCGCGGAAGGGGAATACCAGGCTTCGCAGAAAATCCTGGAAGCCGCCTCAGTGATCAGCCAGAACTCTTCAGGGCTGATGCTGCGCATGCTGCAGACATTAACCGAAATATCGGTGGAAAAAAACAGCACCATCATTTTCCCGATGCCCATGGAAATAATGGAGTTTTTCAAGGCCAAAACGCTTGAAATAACACAAAACCAGGCCAACCAGGACAAAGAAAAGTAAATCATTACACAGTTACAATACAGAAGGCTCCGGCCCCGGACTGGCTAACAACACGGCAGTACGGGGTGGAGCCTTTATTAATCATATTTAATGGCAGCTAATCCTATCAGCCCCGCAGTTCCGCCCCGAACCTCCCGGCCAGAACCCTGGCGATGGCGTCGGTCCTTTCCCCCACCTCCGCGTCTGTCAGGGTGCGGTCAGCGGCCTGGAATTTCAAAGAAAAAGCCATGCTCTGCATACCGGCGGGGACCTGTTCCCCAAAGTAAATATCAAACAGTGAAACCTCGCTGAGCAGATTGCCCCCCGCCTCCCTGATCGCTGCAAAAATACTGGCGGCTAGGATATCTTTCTTAACCAGGACAGCCATGTCTCTTTCAATGCCGGGGTATTTTGGCAGGGATTTAAAAGCGGCCGGCCTGCCGGACAGGGCCAGAACAGCGTCGAGGTCCAGTTCAAAAGCCGTTACCTTTACCGGCAGCTCATAGTTATCCAGCACATCCGGGTGGAGTTCACCAAGGATCCCCAGCCTGACCCCGTCCGACTCCAAAACCGCGGCCCTGCCGGGGTGGTAGCTGGGATCGGCGGTCTCCGGCCGGAACGTGACCGGTGATGTCCTCAGGGCGCTGAAAAGCTCTTCCAGCACACCTTTCAGGTAGTAATAGCCGAGTTCCACGGGCGCCAGGTTCCAGCCGCCGGGAGCGCTGCCCATGGCCGCCGCGGAAAGGACGGTCCTCTCCTCGGGCTGGGTGTCCAGGCCCCTGGACGTAAATACGCGGCCGATTTCGAAGACGGCTCCGTTTTGCACCCGGCGGTTGTAGTTCCTGACCAGCACCTCCATCAGGCACGGAAGGAGCATTGTCCGCATGACCGAATGTTCCTCGCTCAGGGGATTCTGTATGTTCAACGTGTTTCTGAAAGGACTGTCAGCCGGCAGGTTCATTAAATCGAAAACCCTCGGGTGGACAAAACTGTATGTCATCACCTCGTACAGCCCGGCCCCGGCCATCAGCCTGCGGACACGGGCGGCTACAGCCTGCTCTTTAGTTTTTATCCCTCTGGTTGACTTGCCGAAAGGAAGCGTGTCCGGCGCCTTGTTGTAGCCATACATCCTTGCGACTTCCTCAATCAGGTCGACCTCCAGGCTTACGTCAACCCGGTGGGTAGGCACGGTTACCAGCAGGTCCCCGTCAGCATCCTGGACCGAGAACTGAAGGCTGGTTAGTATATCGCGGGCCGTTTCTGTAGATATGTCCACCCCGAGCACGTACGAGGCGCGGGATGGCCTGAACCGGATCGCCCGGTCGGTTATAGATTCCGGCAGCCTGTCAATCCTCCCGGCTACAGCATCACCGCATCCCATCTCCGCTATCAGCTGTGCCGCCCGGTCAGCCGCCCTGGCGCAACCCCCGATGTCAATGCCCTTTTCAAATCGCAGGGAAGCCTCCGAGCGCAGCCCCAGTGCCTTCGATGTCCGGCGTATGCTGACCGGGTTGAAAAATGCCGACTCAAGCAGGATAGACACTGTATTTTCCGTTACTTCCGTGGCCAGCCCGCCCATGACGCCGGCTACGGCCACAGGTCCTGACGGATCGGTGATGGCAAGCATGCCCGGGTTCAGAGCGCGCTCCGCGCCGTCCAGGGTAATAATCTTTTCTCCTTCCCTGATCCTGCGCACGATAATATGGCCGTCTTTTAATAGGTTATAGTCAAATGCATGCATGGGCTGCCCCAGCTCCAGCATGACGTAGTTTGTCACGTCCACGATATTGTTGACCGGCCTCATCCCCGCGGCCCGCAGCCGCTGCTGCATCCACATAGGTGAACTGCCGACCCTGACGTTCTTAATCAGCCTGCCCACGAAGCGGCGGCAAAGGTCCGTGTCCAGGATATCCACCCCGACCTGCCCCTCAATTTTTTCATCCAACTCCTTTACAGCCGGCTGCGGCGGCCGGAACGGTTTTCCCAGCAGGGCGGCTGTCTCCCGCGCCACGCCGATTACAGACAGGCAGTCGCCCCGGTTTGGGGTGAGGTCAAGCTCTAAAATATAGTCGTCCAGCCCCAGTATTTCTTTGGCGTCTTTTCCGATCTGAGTGCCGGGCGGGAGGATCATAATACCGTTCGCCTGTTCCGGGGACATGGTTTTGGGGTCGATCCCGAGCTCCTTGCCGGAACACATCATACCGCGTGATTCCACTCCCCTGAGCTTGGCCCGCTTGATTACCAGGCCACTGGCCAGCTTCGCCCCCTCCACGGCCACCGGAATAACGTCTCCTTCACTGACATTGGTAGCCGCGGTAATGATCTGCAGCTTTTCCGTCCCCACATTTACAGATGTAACCACCAGCTTGTCAGCGTTGGGGTGCCGGGCAATAGACTCGATCCGGCCGGTGATAACTTTTTCCACACCTTCGCCTGTCTCCGTGACTCCCTCCACGGTGATACCGGCAAGTGTAAGCCGGTCGGCCAGTTCCCGGGGTGATATGTTTATATCAACAAACTCCTGCAGCCATTTATAAGAAACCTTCACTTTATGAAACCTCCCGATTGATAGAATGAAATTTCACAGAATTAAAAGATTTATTTTCACAGGATTAACAAGTTTTAATCTTTGTTTTAAAACTGCCGCAAGAAGCGCAGGTCGTTTTCAAACAACAGGCGCATGTCGTCGATGCCGTACTTCAACATGGCGATCCGCTCGATCCCCATGCCGAAAGCAAAGCCCGTTACCTCCTCGGAGTTGTAACCCGAGACCTCGAGCACCCGCGGGTGCACCATGCCGGAACCGAGAATTTCCAGCCAGCCGGTATGCGAGCACACCCTGCATCCCCTGCCGCCGCACATCACACAGGAAACGTCCACCTCCGCGCTGGGCTCCGTAAACGGGAAATAGCTGGGGCGGAAGCGGGTTTTGGTTTTCTCCCCGAACATCTCCCTGGCAAATAGGGCCAGGGTGCCTTTCAAGTCGCTGAAAGTAATCCGGCGGTCGACGGCCAGCCCCTCCACCTGGTTGAACATCGGCGAGTGGGTGGCGTCGTCGTCACGCCTGTATACTTTACCCGGAGCGATGATCTTGACCGGCAGCTCCGGAGCGGTTTTTTCCATGGTGCGCACCTGGACCGGAGAGGTCTGCGTCCTCAGCAGGATTTCGCCGCTGATGAAAAAAGTGTCCTGCATATCCCGTGCCGGGTGGTCTTTAGGCAGGTTAAGCGCTTCAAAGTTGTAGTAATCAGTTTCGATTTCAGGCCCCTCGGCAATGCTGTATCCGAGGCCGAGGAAAATGTCCTGGATCTCTTCCAGCACAGCGCTCAAGGGGTGGATGCCGCCCAGCTGCCTCGGTGTGCCGGGCAGTGTTACATCTATTCCTTCACTGCGTAATTTCTGTTCTTTGACCAGTTCCTTCAGAGATGCCGTCCTGGCAGACAGTTCCTCTTCTATGGCAGCCCTTACCTCGTTCGCCACCTGGCCGACTTGCGGCCTCTCCTCAGCGCTCAGGCCGCCCATGCCCCTTAATATCTGGGTAAGTTCTCCCTTCTTGCCCAGGAACCTGACCCTGATTTCGTTCAGCTCATCAAGGCTTTTGGCCCCGGCCATCTCCCTGCGCGCCTGTTCACCCAATTTTTGCAGCCTGTCTTTCATCTAGTAACCTCCCGGTATGTAATTAAGAATGAAAAAACAATAAAAAACCGTCCCCTCTACAGGGACGGATTAATATACTTCCGCGGTACCACCCTCTAGTTTATACTTACTTAAGCATAAACCACTACATAATACGGGCCCAACAAAACCCACAAACCACCTTCCTGATAACGGGAGAAGATCCGGCGACACCTACTGGTTATCACGTTCAGCTGCAGCTCCGGGGTGAACTTCGAAGGTCCTGATTCCAGGAGGGCTTTCAGTCAAACGGTCCTCCTTCCCTGAGAAACGCCGGCCGTCTACTCTTCCCCTTCATCGCTATTAAGTATTATCTATTAAATTTTGATCTCTTCAATACTTAAACTAGAAACTTTACGCAAAAAACAATCAGACCTAGTGCACCGCCAGCCTCCTATATAATATATAGGCTCTTACCGATCCCGTCGCCTCAAACAGCCTCCAAAAAAATTCGGCGGTTAATGCCATTTAACCACAGCCTTTCCTCAATTTTTTGGGAGCCTTTTCGGTTTTGATTATATCACAAGCAAATTTTGATGACAAGGAAGTTTACAGAAAAATAGTAACGAGCCCTTTGCGTGTTAAAATGGTTAAAGTGCTGACAATCAACCCGCGCCGCGCTGTCTCAGAGCTTCGTAAAGCATTATGCCGGCAGAAATTGCCACATTTAAAGATTCAGCCTGGCCGGGCATCGGTATGCGCGCCAGTTCGTCCACACTTTCTTTAATCAAGCCGCCGATTCCTCCGGCCTCGCCGCCGACGGCGATGGCGCAGGAAACTTTAAAGTCAATTTCAAATAAAGCCTTGCTCGCCCGGGGATCGCCGGCTACAATTTTTATGCCCCGGCGTGAGAGGTATGGAATAACTTCATCCGCAGCGGGGCCTTGTATTACCGGCAGGTGAAAAATTGAACCCATGGTCGCCCGCAGGGCTTTGGGATTATAGATATCGGCCGTCCCTTTTAAGAGGACGACTCCCCCCGCGCCGGCCGCGTCCGCGGACCGCACTATGGCGCCTAGGTTGCCCGGGTCCTGCACACCGTCAACCAGCACCAGCAGGGCCGGCTCATCTATCTTTAAATCTTCCGGAGAGTTCCAGCGCTGGGGCGCCACTGCTATTATTCCCTGCGGCGTGCTGGTTTCCGCCAGCTCTCCGAATACGCCGTCCTCCACCTCGTACAAATATGCTTTCCTGGCGGACGCTGTCGCAATAATATTCTTTGCCCGCGAATTCTCCATGATCTTTTTATTGTATACCACCATTTCCACCGGCCACTCGGAATCAAGAATTTCTTCCACAAAGCGTATGCCTTCGACCAGGAACTTTTTTTCTTTGTCTCTGAAACGGTGGTTTGCCAGGCGGCGAACATATTTGATCCGGGGATTGTGTATGCTGACCAAGGTAACTCCCGCCCCTCAAATAATTAAAAAGCATGGTTGCACACCATGCCTCAAGGGGTCAGGCCCTTAACTTATCAACTTATACTATAAGGGAAATTTCACTATTTATAAGTTAAAGAAATGACCCCTGACCTTTAAAGCTTATCTTTGGCCACCTGGACCAAGCGGCCAAATGCCTGAAAATCGTTAACGGCCATGTCGGCCAACAGTTTGCGGTTGATATCCACGCCGGCCAGCTTTAATCCATTCATCAGCCTGCTGTAGGAAATCCCGTTCATTCTGGCTGCCGCGTTAATCCTGGTAATCCACAGCTTTCTAAAATCACGTTTTTTGACCCTGCGGTCGCGGTAAGCGTAAACCAGCGACTTCATTACCTGCTGGTTGGCCACACGGTACAACTTACTCTTGGATCCCCGGTAACCTTTTGCAAGTTTCAGGATTTTTTTGTGTCTATTTCTGGAAACCACACTGCTTTTCGCCCGTGGCATAGTTATTCCTCCTTTATGTGACAGGTTTATCTAGGGCAACAGCCTCTTCAGGCGATTAGCGTCAGCCGCGCTGGCAATGGTGGCCTTGCGGAGACCCCTTTTCCTCTTGGCGTTCTTCTTCCCGAGAATATGGCTGTGAAATGCGTGAGAACCCTTAAATTCGCCGCTGGCCGTTTTTTTGAAACGCTTGGCGGCCCCGCGGTGGGTCTTAATCTTTGGCAACTTTAAAGCAACTCCTTCCTAGTTGTCCTGCTTCGGTGATAGGATCATAATCATATTTTTACCTTCCAGCTTGGGCTGCCTCTCCACCAGGGAGAAATCCTTCACTTGTTCCGCCAGGCGCTTGAGCAGTTTCTGGCCGAGCTGCGTGTGGACAATTTCCCGCCCGCGGAAAATTATCGTAGCCTTGACTTTATCGCCGTCCTTTAAAAACCTGGCAGCATTTTTGGCTTTGACTTCAAAATCGTGGTCCTCAATACTGGGCCGCAGCTTAACTTCCTTAACGCTGATAATCTTTTGCTTCTTTTTGGCTTCCTTTTCGCGCTTGCTTTGTTCATACTTGTATTTGCCATAATCCATTATCTTGCAGACAGGCGGTTTGGCAGCCGGTGAAATTTCCACCAGGTCAAGCTGTTTTTCCTCAGCAATACGCAGGGCATCTCTTGAAGTAAAGATGCCGAGTTGTGCGCCTTCACTATCAATTAGTCTTACTTCCCTGGCCCTGATCTCCTCGTTAATACGGAAATCTTTTGTAATAACAGGTTCACCTCCCCAATAAATTGAAAAAACAAAAAGCGGGCAACCACCCGCTGTAATAAAGTCAACCTCACAGTTTACTTGAAGATACCCAGCAGACAGCGGATTTAAGCGCGTCGCAGGGTGAGAAGCGGATGGCTTCTACTTGACAGTATTTGTTATTTGACGAATGGAATTATAGCATACCTGGTGCGGCAAGTCAAGGCATTACGCTATAACATCTTATAATGACAGGATAAAGTTTTACCACGGCGGGCGTCGTTAAAAATAGCTGCTAATGCGCCCTGGTCCTTATTTCCTCCAGCAGCTTATTTTCAAACTCTGCCAGCGGCATGGCGCCCAGGTCGCCCCTGGACCTGTGGCGGACAGCCACAGTCCCCTGCTCCGCTTCTTTGTCGCCCACAACGAGCATATAGGGTATCTTCTGGGCCTGCGCCTCGCGGATCTTATAGTTTATCTTTTCGTTCCGGGCGTCGACCTCAACCCTGATGTCCTTTTCGTCAAGGCTTTTTTCTATCTTCCGGGCGTACTCGGCATGGCGGTCGGTAATGGGGATCACGCGGGCCTGCACCGGCGCCAGCCAGGCCGGGAAAGCACCGGCGAAGTGTTCGGTGAGAATACCGATAAACCTCTCAATGCTGCCGAAAACAACCCGGTGGATCATCACCGGCTGGTGCTTCTGGCCGTCCTCACCCACGTAGACAAGGTCAAATTTCTCCGGCATCGTGAAATCCAGCTGGATGGTGCCGCACTGCCAGGTGCGCCCGATGGAGTCTTTCAGGTGGAAATCGATTTTAGGCCCGTAAAAAGCGCCGTCACCCTCGTTTACCTTGTATGGAAGCCCTTTTGACTCCAGCGCGTCCCTCAGGGCATTGGTAGCCATCTCCCAGATCTCGTCGGAACCTATGGATTTCTCCGGCCTGGTGGAGAGCTCCAGGTTGTAGTCAAAGCCGAACTTCTTGTAGAAATCGTCCTCTAAGTCTATTACCCCCATGATCTCGTCCTTAACCTGCGAGGGGAGCATAAAGATATGGGCGTCGTCCTGGGTAAAACAGCGTACCCGCATCAAGCCGTGCAGGACGCCGGACAGCTCGTGACGGTGGACCAGCCCCAGCTCCGCCATCCTGATCGGCAGCTCCCGGTAGCTGTGCAGTTTGCTTTTATAAATAATGATACCGCCCGGGCAGTTCATCGGTTTTACAGCGTAATCGACCTCGTCAATTTTGGTGAAATACATGTTTTCCCGGTAATGGTCCCAGTGGCCGGACTGCTCCCACATCGCGCGGCTTAAAATAACCGGTGTGCGGACCTCCTGGTATCCCCGCTTTTTATGCTCTTCCCGCCAGTATTTCTCCAGCTCGTTGCGCAGGACCATCCCCTTGGCATGGAAAAACGGGAAGCCCGGACCCTCGTCCTGGATGCTGTAAAGGTCAAGTTCAGCCCCGAGTTTCCTGTGGTCCCTGCGCTTGGCCTCCTCGATCCGGGAAAGGTGCTCGTCCAGCATTGATTTTTTGGGGAAGGAGGTGCCGTAAATTCGCTGCAGCATCTTGTTTTTCTCGCTGCCGCGCCAGTACGCTCCCGCCACGCTCATCAGCTTTACCGATTTCAGGCGGCCGGTGGAAGGCACATGCGGTCCCATGCACAGGTCGGTAAAGTCACCCTGTCTGTAAATAGAAAGGGGGGCGTCTTCCGGCAGGTCTTCAATTAATTCAACCTTGTAACCCTGGTCTGATTTTTTAAACATACCAAGCGCTTCCGGCCTGGAAATTACAGACCTTTCAAACGGCAGGTCGGCCTTGATGATGGCTTCCATTTCTTTTTCTATTTTAGCAAGGTCCTCCGGCACAAACGGCTCGCGGGTGTCAAAGTCATAATAATACCCGTCGGCTATGGCCGGGCCAATGGCAAACCTCACGCCCGGAAACAGCTTTTGCACGGCCTGGGCCATGACGTGGGCCGTGCTGTGGCGGTATACCTGCCTGCCCTCTTCATCATCAAAAGTCAAAAATTCAACAGCCGCGTCCCGCTCCAGGGATCGCCCGATATCCGTTAACCGGCCGTCGACTTTTGCCGCCAGTGCCTCCCTGGCCAAACGGGGGCTGATATCTTTAGCTATATCCATCAGGGTTGTACCCGCCTGGTACTCCCTGGCGTTACCGTCCGGCAGAGTCACCTTAATTGCACTGATTTCACCCATTACAAACACCCCTTTATGGTTTATTCAAAAAAATTTTCACAAGATTTACAGGATTAAAAAGATTAACAAGATAAAGATTAAAAATTTCAAGATATTATTGTAGATCTAATCTTTAAGTAAAAACATGAGTATTTTAAAAGACTGTAAAAATAAATTAATCCTGTTAATCTTAAAAATCTTGTTAATCCTGTGATAATATTAATTTTTTTTGCTCTTTAAAAATCAAAAGTCCCTGACTAGTAATAGTCAGGGACGGTAATCCCGCGGTTCCACCCTGTTTAGAAAGAAATCCTTTCCCGCTCACGGCAGTTAACGTCTGCCTCCGGCGCGGCCTACACAATAATTTCAGCCGCGCGGCTCCAAGGCGGTTTTCAGAACCCTCATCACCTGAAGGCGTTTTCAGCCAGGACGCCTTCTCTCTTTAGGCTGGATTGGTACTTACTCGTCCTTATCATCGCCTGTTGTAATATACTGTCAGGTGTAATTATATTAACACAACACCCTTTTGTCAACAAACATCCTTATTGACTTATTCTAATTTTTGCGGGCCGAAGCACACAGCCTGCAGCCCTGGCATTCTTTAATCCGTCCCGCAAACACATTTTTTATCGTATCCAGCGTCGCGCTCATGCTGTTTTTGTTCTTATAGTGGAGGGTGATTTCTTTTGGAGCAATTGTAATCAGGGCGCTGATTAACAGGTCTTCATAGTTTATTTCGTTATCAGCAAGGTCGATAATATAACCCTCCAAATAATCGCTCCTGACCGGCTGCATACTGCCGTCAAAAAGCTTGAAAACCCCGCCGCCCCTGATCAGCACATGGACAGCCTCAATCTTTGATTCCTGGATATCAACAAAATATTTTAAGAGCTGGACAAATTCCTTGTATTCCCTGTCTATTAAAAAATCATCAACCGCCCTGTCCGCCGCTTCCCTGAGCTCACCGATATATTCTTTTAGCCTGAACCTGATAAAACCTTCAATAATGATGCGGTTATTATACCGTAAAAAATCAAGCAGCTTCTGCAGTATTCTGCTTTTGCGGCTGAGCCAGTACAGCGTGTCCCTGGAATTTTGCCCGTCCCTGTTGATATGCTGCAGGGCGTATTGATATATTAAATCCTTTTCGTCCTCACCGAAGTAGTAATAGTTTTCTTTAATGATATCTTTAAGTAAAATATCTTCCCAGTGGTTCAAGATAATATCTGAAATGGTATCGGCCAGGTAATGCTTGAATATATTCTGGGCTTCCTCGAGTGTGCTGCCCGACGTACCGCTGTCAGAAACACGAAAAGCCAGAAATGTAAATTTTCCGGCGGGACTTTCCTCCAGGTCCACCTTGAAACCGTCTTCGTTGAAAAGCTTTAGTTCACGGCCCAGTTTGGCCTTGAGCAAATCAATGAGCTGCGTTGAGCCAATGGAGATAGTCTGGGCCACGGCCGTCCCTCCTTAATATTGAATAACTTCTTCTTCAGTATAGACAAAAAATATTGGCGCTATGCCATACAAAATATTATAAATATTTCCCCTTTTATAAGGCTGCGCTTGCTCCGCTCAAATACCCGGTTGAAAAAGCAATCTGCAGGTTGTATCCTCCGGTCAGCGCGTCGACGTCAATTATCTCACCGGCAAAATAAAGCCCTTTAATAATTTTTGACTCCAGGGTGGATGGATTGATCTCTTTGGTGTCAATTCCCCCGCTGGTAATGATAGCCTCGTTCAGAGGGCGAAGTCCGCTTACATCGACGGTAAGTTTTTTCATTTGCCGGGCCAGGAGGGCAATATCTTCCCTGGTAGCCACATCAACCTGTTTTTGGGGGTCCAATCCGGCTTTTTCGAAAATAACAGGGACCATTTTTTGCGGCAGCAGCACGCCCATGGCATTTTTAAGATACCTGCCGCTGTTCTGCTTCAAACAGTCACGCAGGCGGTCTTCCAGCTGTTCTTTAGAAAAACAGGGAAACAGGTCAATTTCGATCTCTGCCGGAAACAATGTTTTTCTGCTGAGATAACTGCTAAGATTAATAATCGCCGGCCCTGATAATCCAAAGTGCGTGAACAGCAGCTCCCCATCCTGCTCTGCTGCACGGCTGCCGGCTGACGCCCGCACCCTGACATTATCAAGTGTTACGCCCCGTAAATCCTTTACCCAGTCCTCACCTGACACTAAAGGGACCAGCGCGGGCCGAGGCTCTACAATGCTGTGCCCGAGATTTCTTGCCATTCTGTACCCGTCGCCGGTCGATCCGGTCTGCCTGTAAGACACCCCGCCTGTAGCCAGCAAAACTTTTGCGCATTTTATCCTGACGCCGTTTTTTAAAAGCACCCCGCTTACCCAACCGTCTTTAACTAATATTTCCTCAGCTTCAGCATTAAGCCTGATTTCCACACCGTTTTCCCGCAGGTGCCGCCGGAGCGCGTCCACCACGTCAACTGACCGGTCGCTGGCCGGAAAGACACGGTTGTCTTTTTCCACTTTAAGTCTTACACCCAGCGACCTCATAAGAGCAATCATGAGCATATTATCAAAAGAACTAAAGGAGCTATACATGAATTTGCCGTTATTCACGATGCTCTTTTGAAAATCATCGACAGCGCCGCTGTTAGTGATATTGCACCGGCCGTTGCCGGTAATACGAAGTTTTTTGCCCAGCACGTCATTTTTTTCGAGGAGAACAACTTTAAGGCCGTTTCTTCCCGCCGTGGCCGCGCCCAGCATGCCGGCGGGACCACCGCCAATTACGATCAGATCATACATTTTCCTTACCTCATAAGAAAGATAAATTGGTTTAATATAAAAAATTTTCAGAAATTAATGTATAATTTTATCAGAATATTTAAACTTTATGATATAATTTTATTAACCAGTAAATTATAAATTGTTACCTTTTTTACCAATTCAAAATAATATTCAGCCCTTGTATGTTCCTTAAATTTTATGTCATTTCTCTTTGATTTTGCAATTTAAAATTAAGGGGTTGCCCATATGGAACGCCTGGGTGATATGAATGAAAATAAATATATTTATGGAAAAAGGGTCGCTACAGTATACAGATTTGATAACGGGGTTAGGATTATCGGCTTCAAACAGGAAGACTATTTTGATTTACGAGTGTTGACCATTGGTTTTAATACCAAGAGAATCGGTTTGGGTGAAAGCGCCTTAAAACTCGTCCGCCCGTTATTTAAGATCATATCCGTCAACGAAATCAATGAAGGGGCCCTTCCGTTCTGGACAAAAATGAAGGAGCGTGGTCTGGTAAATAACCTGGGAACTGTAAAATGGGAAGGCAATTATGATTATACGATGTCCTGCTGATAAAAGCCCTTTTTTAGGGCTTTTTTTATGGCACAAAAACCATTGTGCAACATATTATAATAAAATGTCAGCCGGGTTTTGACAAAACGGACTCTATTGGGAATATATCCAAAACCGGCGCCCAGGGAGGCCGCAATTTATGAAAATAGGTTTAAAAACCCTATTCCAATTACTTGTCCTTTTTATCCTGTCCTTTATAACTATTATTATTACAGGCTGAATATCATAAAAAGTTGTCTTTAAAGCGCGGTCCTAAAAAACAATCGGGACTATCGTCACGGGTCAAAATAGTACAAACAGCCCTTTACTATTTAAAGTGATTCATATATATTTCAGATTATAATATACTGATAGTTGCAAACATAGTAAAACTGGGGACATAAAAGCAGCGGACAATGCATAAACGTAGACAGCCGGGTTACCAGGAAGTAAATATGTCTTTGCGATTTCCAACCCGGGCTTTTTCACCTGGGTTTTTTATTATGGTTGATGAGGGTCGTTATTAATGAGCAAAAAAATTATGATCGTGGACGACAGCAGTTTTGCGAGAAAAATGATAAAAGACATCCTCGTCAGCGAAGGTTACGAAGTTATTGGCGAATTCGAAAGCGGGGGCGCGTCCGTTGATGAATACACGCGTTTAAAACCGGACCTGGTAACGATGGACATCATAATGCACGAAATGAGCGGCATTGATGCCCTGGAGCGGATATTAACCATTGATAAGGACGCCAGGGTAATTATTGTCAGCTTTATGAATAACAATGATTCCATAAAAAAATCATTGCAGGCCGGCGCCCTGGATTTTGTAACCAAGCCCTTTTCCAGAGAGCGCCTGCTCGAGGCAGTTGAAAAGGCCCTTGAACGAAAATAACCCTCCGGATTCCCGGAGGGTTTAATTCTGAGGCACGATCTTAACCCAACGACATTTTAATTGATTCTCAGCATTTTCGGGTCTTGTTATATCAAAATATTAACCAGTTGTCTCAGCATATTTATCCTGCCTTCGGCCGCATAAATATTTCTGCCCTTTTCATCCTGAACAACAACCATTTCCGAATCTTCTTCCGGTTTTACTTCTTTCCAGCCGCTGCTTTTCATCTCTTCCCACAGCCTGGATGTCCATTCATTGTCATTCCAATAAATCTTACCATCCATGTAGGGTATGGTTTTGTTGATTTCATCAATTTTAGCCTGATCCATTTTAAAGCCTCCTGTAATAAACTAAAAGCCTACCAAAACGTTATTAACCAATTGCCTTAACATGGTTATTCTGTCAGTAGCCTTAAATGCAATATTGCCGCTTCCATCCTTAACAATAATTATATCCGGATTTTCTTCTGACTGGACTGCCACCCATCCCATTTCAGACATACGTTCCCATAAATCTGATGTCCAATCATGGTTGTCTTTCCAATAAATTTTCCCTTCCACGTATGGTATGGTTTTATTGATTTGTTCAAGTTCTGTCTGATCCATTTTTAACCTCCGATTTTATTAAAAATCTATAAATCAAAAACCCTCAGGAGGCTTATAATTAGTCCCGGAGGGCTTAATCTAACTGGTGGGCGGGATTGGTATCGAACCAACGACCTTCTGCGTGTCAAGCAGACGTTCTCCCACTGAACTACCCGCCCAGTAATATATATTATCGTCGATGGCCCGGCAAAAGTCAAGCTTTCCTGACACCCTTTGAAAAAGGTCCCCGGTCATGGCCTGACCCGTTTTCCCGTTTTTCACAGCGCTGATAGTATTTAATTAAAAACCTTATCCCATAGCTGCCTGTACCATCCTGTCCTGGGCAGTTCCTCACCCGCCAGCAGCCTGACCCGTCCAAGTTCCTGCCCCTTCTCCATATAAACGCACTCACCAAGATACTGCCCTTTTTTTATAGGGGCGGCAGCCGGATCTTTCACCTCAACCTTTCTTTCCAGACTTGGAAGGTCATCGGGGTCAATCCTTATTTCGAGGGCGTTTTCAGCTATTATATCTACCCTGTCTTTTATTCCTCCGGTAACTGGGACGCTTGTAATTATATCACCCTTCTCTGCCACAGTGACAGGCTTGACTACCTTAAAACCATAATCAAACATATTGATGCAGTCACGGTACCGGTCATTGCTGTGCAGCGACACCGCGATCAGCCTCCTCCCCTCCCTGGTGGCCGACGCAACCAGGCAGTTGCCGGCCAGAGGGGTGGTCCCTGTTTTTACACCGTCAATCCCTTCATAATCCCTAAAAAGCAGGCGGTTGCTGTTTTTAATCTTTTCTTCCCGCTCCGGCGGCTCAATCCAGTGGATTGTTGCCTCCCTGGTCTGGACAAGATCATTGATTTTTGGGTGCCCGAGCGCATACCTGCTGAGCCTTGCCAGGTCATACGCCGTGGTATAGTGGTTGGGGTCATGATAGCCGTTGGTATTGGCAAAGCGGGTGCTGGAAAGGCCCAGAGCGGCTGCCTTGGCGTTCATCATGGTTATAAAACGGGCGTGGCTTCCCCCGACATGACACGCGATAGCCACGGTCGAATCATTGGCTGAAGTGACCAGCGCGGCCGTAAGCAGCTCTCCGAGAGTGATTTTTTCACCCTTCCGCAAATTGATTATTGATCCCATGGACACTGACGCCGACCTTGAGTCTACCGTTACCACGTCATCCAGACTGCCGTTTTCTACGGCGACGACAGCTGTCATAATCTTGGTCAGGCTGGCCGGCGCCGCTCTCCTGGTATGGTTTTTGGCAAAATAAATCTGCCCTGTTTCCACGTCAATAAGTACGGCCGCGTCCGCGGTAACCCGCGGGGCGGTTGCGGCTGCTGCTTCCGGAAAAACCGCGGAAATAAGGAACACCAACAAAAGAATCAACCTGAGTTTAACAGCCACAGGGCTTATCCACCTCTTATCGTAAATTTGCAGCCAGGGAATTAAGATATAAAAAAACCGTATTTAGAGTGCGGTCCCTATGGCATGGGGGAGAGCCTGCGGGCTATTTCAGTCAGCTCACCGGCAAAAGAGGAAACCGGCTGGCCGGCAGCAATGCCGTCTGCTATCCGCCTCAGGCGCGTAATGGTATCCGGGTCGCTGCTGACATATACCGCTGTCAGGCGCGGCTCGGCCTTTTTCACCTCGCCGGCCACATCTCGCTTGACTCTGTCTGTTTCGCCCTTCTCCAGGCCGGCCTTCTCGTCGATTCCCACATAGGCGGTAGTGCCGGCTACCACAACAGCAGCACTGTTGACTCCGGGCACACTGTCTGCCGCGCCGGACAGGCGCGATGTAATCGCGTTAACCTCCTCCTGACCGGTGGGCATTGGCTCCTGCGGAACCTGTATATTGGGCTTTTGCTGCGGGGCGGGCTTTCTAAAAGCACCGCATCCGGCAGACAGCATTATCCCCACAATTATTATCACTGTTAGAGCCACGGCCCTGTTTATCCTCATATTATTGCAGCCTCCTTTGCTTACTATAGGCTATTATCTCAAAACACAATGGAGTTATTCCCCGCAAAAACAATAAACCCGCCGGAGGCGGGCTGCAAACATGTGTTTATTGAGATTTTTTTCGCTGGCGCCAGAAGTAGAAAACCAGGGCGGCTATGCCGATAACTATGACAACGTCCAGCCTGTGGAACCAGGGTTCAATGGCATGCCAATTTTGGCCTAGCTTCATCCCAATGTATACGAGAAGAAGGCTCCAGGGCAGCGAGCCCAGGAAAGTATAGAGCAGGAACCTTTTAAAATTCATGCCGGAGATACCGGCGGGCAGTGATATAAAAGTCCTGATTATGGGCATCAGGCGGGTAAAAAAAACCGTGGCCTCACCGTAACGGTTAAACCAGTAGTCAGCCATTTCCAGGTGCTTCATTGAAAAGCCGAAATAACGTCCGTATTTAACCAGGAAGGGACGGCCTCCCCACAGGCCGAGGTAGTAAGACAGCGCTGAACCGACAGTGCCGCCAACTGTCCCGGCCATCACAACCCCGTAAAAATCAAGCTTGCCGGTTGAAACCAGGTACCCTCCAAACGGCAAAATAACTTCACTGGGCAGCGGAATATTAGCGCTTTCTATTGCCATGCCGATCCCTACTCCCCAGTATCCCAGCGCCGCAATATAGCTGGTTATGAACTTGACTACAGCCTCTATCAGCTCGGTCAAATAAATCCCCTCGTAAAAAACGTTTTAGAGTGAGGTTATGAACAGCTCCGCTGCTTAACAATTGTTTTTACTCTGTCCTGGTGGCGTAACGCTTGTCGCCGGCCACTAAATTTAATGATTTCCGGATTAGCCTGAACCGTGATGAAATAGTAGCCGGAGAAACACTAAACCTTCCGGCCAGGTCCTGCTGTTTCAGGCGTTCCTCTCTTTCAAGCCAGGCAAACGCATATATCACTGTCGCAGACCATACCGCGGTCTTTCGAATGGCAGGGCGCTCCTTGGAACAGTAATCGAACCAGAGCCTGATCGCCCCTTTCTGCTGCTTCAGGCTGTAACCCAGCGTCTGTAATCCCTCCCGGATGCTGACAGCCACCACTGCGTAACCAAGTTCGGGCCATGTGTATATATCGCCTTCGTCAGCCGGGGGGGAAGAGTGCCTGCTCCTCTGCCAGTTATCTATATTGTTTACAATAAATTTACCAAACAGCTCCGTCAAAAGGCTTTTACAGTCTGCCAACAGTTCCACCGTACCGGCGGTTACAATCATAAACCGGGTTGTTAAAACAAGGTGTCCGATAACAGGGCGCAGGTCGGTTTTCTTACAGCAAGACTCCGTGCCTCCCGCCTCAGGTTTGGTTTCATCTTCCTCCCGTGCTCTGGAGCGGTAACTTTCTCCGAGTATTGCCGCCGTCGCCTGCCGGAAAGCGCCTGAAGCATCTTTTGTTACCCCGATCAGCCTGAAATTGCCGGGGCTTGTAATGGAAGCAAGCACTTCCTCCCAGCTTGTGATCGGCATAATAGCCATTCTCTCCGTTGTTTCTTTTTCCAGCATATCCCTGCCGGACCCC
Organism: Pelotomaculum propionicicum; assembly: GCF_048984525.1. Taxonomy (GTDB): domain Bacteria; phylum Bacillota; class Desulfotomaculia; order Desulfotomaculales; family Pelotomaculaceae; genus Syntrophopropionicum; species Syntrophopropionicum propionicicum_A. Next base: position 47,916 of record NZ_JBMGJC010000003.1, on the reverse strand, counting down.
GGGTTGGGAATGCCAAGGTCCATGACCCAGGCATTAATTATATGCGCCCTTTCTTTCAGGTAGTCATTCCACTCCTGCACCCTGCTTTTTTGTTCCCTGTAAAATTTCAGCCGGTCCCGCTGCAGTTTCTTTAAAAGCGGTTCTTTCAACCTGCCGGGCAGCGCCAGGCCGCTTGTTGAAAACTCGTATTCCTCACCCACTGCCAGGACCCTCATCAGCAGCAGGCTTCCCTGCTCTATTTCCAGGGACGCGTTTACATCGCTGACTTTGATTTCCCTGCGATTGATTATATCCTTGATGATGAGGCCTTCTTCCGGCAGAATTCCGGTCACTTCATAGAGGGAGTTGCAGGAAACAGCCCATTTTTGCAGCAGGGCGGCCTCGTGCTCACTCACCGACAGGCGGTGTTCATCCAGGTACGTTTCTATAATGGTCTGGCCGCTGTAAAGCCTGTAATCAAAGATAAACCATTCAAAACACCGTTCCATGATAAAGTCGTCATCGCTGTCTATAAGCTTCTTGTCGATACAGCCCAGGTAGAGGTCCTGGGCGCGGGCGGCATCCCAGGAAAAAATAGGCTGATCTGCAAACAAGCCCAGATTGCGGCGCAGATCTTGTCCGGCGCGCCGCCACCTGGCCTGTTCAAGGGAATAAAAAACCTTGCGGTATCCACAGCATTTTTCGTATGGCTTTCCGCTGCCGCATGGACAGCCATCTTTATTAACGGGCATTTTTAACCTCCGTATCAGTAATGCTGTCAATATTATTTTTTATATAACACATCCCTATTTATATCATAACTATTATTATTTCTCAATAATGACAGTGCTGCCCTCATATCTTATGCGGGCGTTAAAAAGATTTAACACGGATTCATGAATATATAAGCTTCCTTCCAGTGACAACAGGGACTCCTCTCCCGGATATGTCCGGCCGTCAACGACGTAGTGGCCGTCTCCCGGATAAAAAACAGCTTTTGATTGCAGTTTTGTTACCTCTATAGCACCTATACCCGGCTGCCAGTCGACCCGGTATCCCATGGATTCAAACAACAGCCTCAGGGGCAGGTAGGTTTCCCCCTGCTGCCGGATCACCCGGCCGCTTATATCCGGGACCCCGTTTACCATAACCACACCTTTGTCCAGGTCAAAGACTATGGTGCTGCCGGACGACCCATTCAGGTAGCCCTGGGCCACGGCCAAAGATAAGCCGGGAGTCAGTACCTGGATGTCCGGGCTTAAACCCGTGCCGTCAATTTCCCTGTCCAAAGGGGTGTGATACCTGGCCACGGTAATTTTTAAAGCCCCTCCTGTTTCCAGCGGGACTATAACCTGGACAGTACCCTTGCCGAATGTTTGCCCGCCGATTAGAGTGGCCAGGCCGTAGTCCTGCATGGCTCCCGCCATTAATTCAGACGCGCTGGCTGTATATTGGTTGACCAGAATAACCATGGGCATATCCTCAATTACATCGTTGTTCCACTCCGCAAGGAATTCTTTCCTTTCGCCGTTGCGGGTAAAAGTGCTTGCCACAACCTTGTCCTGCCCGACAAAGTTACTGCTGATGTTGACAGCAGAGTGGATTGTACCACCGGGATTATCCCGCAGATCAAGGATTAGCTTGGAAGCCCCCTGTTCAGTCAGGTCATCAAGTATTTTTTTAAATTCATCTCCGGTGAAGTCACCAAACGTGTTAATACGTATGTATGCGATATCGCCTTCAAGGATCCTGCCTGTTACAGTGGGGGTGCTGATATTGTCGCGTGTCAGTTCGACCTCGAAATCAGCCATTCCTTCTCTCCGTATGGTAAGTTTCAATTTTGTCCCTGCCTGGCCGCGGACTCTCTCCACAATTTTTCCCAGGGGCTCTCCAGCTATGTCGGCGCCGTCTATTTTTATAATCATGTCTCCCGGCATAATGCCGGCTTTACTGGCGGGAGTATTCTCGAATGTGTTGAGGACCTCCGGGTATGTTTCACCAGGCTGCATCTGAATGCCTATGCCCACGTAATTACCTTCTATGGAGTCTACAAATTCTTTTAGTTCTTCCGGCGTCATATAAACTGTGTACGGATCGTTTAAAGTTTTCAGGAGCCCTTCAATAGCACCCTGGATCAGCACCTGGCTGTCCGGTTCGCTGATATGCATGAGCTCAACGTACATGATAATTTCATCCACGCTGTCTATGTCCAGCCCCTGGACCTTATTATCGGCTGCAGGAGCTTGAGCCGCCCCGCTAAAAGTTAAGACTAGAGCAATTAACAGGGTAAGCAGGAAAAGGTTTTTCCGCAAGTTGCACCACCCCCAATTTATAAGTAAATAAACTTCGCTCCCGAGGTGTAAACTCCTGCATTTTTTTCCAGAATCGTGATTTCAATAATAAACGAGCAGGTATTTAGATTATACTTGGTGAAATACTAGAAATTATTTTACCAAACAGGATTTGCCGCCCAGGCAACCTGGTAAGGCAGGTGCAAACAAAATGCCGACCGACCTCATCATTATAGACGGCAACAGCCTGGTCCACCGGGCTTTTCACGCCATTCCGCCGCTGTCCACCAGCCAGGGGCTGGTAACCAACGCAGTCTATGGCTTTACCAACATGCTGATGAAGATCATAAATGATGAGTCCCCAGTCAGAATAGTAGTGGCCTTTGATAAAGGAAAGGTTACCTTCCGCCACGCTGATTTTGTGGATTACAAGGCCAACCGGCCTGCCACGCCTGACGATTTAAGGCCTCAATTCCCGATATTAAAAGAACTGCTGAATGCCATGCGCATAAAAATGTATGAGATCGAAGGCTACGAGGCGGATGATTTAATCGGATCAATAGCGGAAAAAGCAGAGCGAAGCGGTCTTAAAAGCACTATTATAACCGGGGACCGGGACGCTCTACAGCTTGTTTCACCGCTGACCAAAGTCAGGCTCACAAAAAAAGGTATCAGCGAGATGGACGAGTATGATGAGGGAAAAGTCTGGGACCGCTACGGCATAACACCGCGCCAGTATACTGACTTCAAGGGATTGACCGGCGATACCTCGGACAATGTGCCCGGTATCCCGGGCATAGGGGAAAAAACCGCTTCGCGCCTGCTCAAAGAATACGGCACCCTGGAAGAGGTCCTGGCCCATGCAGGCGAGCTGACCGGACGCACCGCAGGTCTGGTAAGTTCCTCCAAAGAACAGGCTGAGCTTTCAAAAAAGCTTGTCACCATACACCGTGAAGTACCGGTAGAAATTGATCTGGAACAGTGCCGCCTGCAGAAACCGGACTATAATGACCTCCTGGAAATTTTAAAGAAACTAGAATTTAAATCGCTTATAAAGTCTATCTACCATGACAGCGCAAAGGACGCTGAAGAAGCGAAAGGCCGGGAGCCAAAAAAAGCGAAACACGTCCTGCCTGAACCAGACCTGGAGACGTACCCCGTTACTTACACCCGCCTGGATACACCCGCCCGGCTGAAGAACTTTATCAAGGCTGCCCAGAAGTCAGGCCGCGTGTACATCACCCTGAAAAGCAGCAACGGCAGGCTTGCGGGGGCGGGATTTGTTTTGAATGAAGATAGGGCATACTACCTCGACCTGAAGTCGCCGGGCGCACTGCAGGAAACAGCCGCGGGCGAACAGGCAAATTTATTTTCAGACATGGAGCCGGGTGCTGAAAACGCCGGGAGCGGGCAGGATAAAAACCTGGACATATTAAAGGTTGTCTGTGAGGACCCGACCATAAAAAAATACTGCCACAACGCCAAAGAACTGATCTGGACCCTGCATAAATACAAAATAAAATTAAAACACCTGGCCTTTGATACCATGATCGCTTCTTACCTGCTGAACCCCGCCTCTCCCAACCGGGATCTTGAGGATATCGCCCTGGAGCATTTGAACGCCGTGCTGCCCGGCGGTGAAGAAGAGCTGCCGGCAAGGGCTCACTGCATTTTTCAGCTTGTACTTCTCCTGGATAAAAGCATGAACCTGTATGAACAGGACAGGCTGTTCTATGACGTGGAACTGCCCCTGGTGGAAGTCCTTGCTGCGATGGAAATCGAGGGCGTCGCGGTGGATAAAGAGCAGTTAAACGCGATGTCCAAAGAATTAGGCCGGCAGATTAAAGAGCTGGAAAAACAAATTTATGACCTGGCCGGTGTGGTATTTAACATTAATTCCCCAAAACAACTCGGAAAAATATTATTTGAAGAGTTAAAGCTTCCTGTCAAAAAAAAGACGAAGACTGGTTATTCCACCGACGCGGAAGTGCTGGACGAGCTGGCTATGTCCCACGATATCGTGGCCAAAGTACTGGAATACCGCCAGTTGATGAAACTGAAGTCAACTTATACCGACGGCCTGGCCGCCCTGGTCAATCCGGAAACAGGCCGCCTGCACACTACTTTTCACCAGACCGTAACCGCCACGGGCAGGCTGTCAAGCTCAGAACCCAACTTGCAGAACATACCGATCAGGCTGGAAGCAGGACGCCTGATCAGAAAGGTCTTTGTCCCTTCCCGCCAGGGAAACCTGCTCCTGGCGGCTGACTACTCCCAGATCGAACTGCGCGTGCTGGCCCACATCAGCAGAGACCCGTCGCTCATAAACGCCTTTAAGAAAGGAGAAGATATTCATACCCGGACGGCGGCGGAGGTCTTTGGAGTTGACCCGGAGGGAGTAACCCCGGAGATGCGCGGCAGGGCCAAAGCTGTTAATTTCGGCATTATATACGGCCTCAGCGATTTTGGCCTGGACAGGAGTATCAAGGTCGGGCGGCAGGAGGCCAGGCGCTATATCGAGAATTACTTCGCGCGGTATGCCGGGGTTAAAGCATATATTGAAGGAGTAGTCAGGGAAGCCAGGGAAAAAGGATATGTAACCACGCTTTTAAACAGGCGCCGCTACCTGCCTGACCTTTTCAGCCCGAACCGCACCCTGCGGAATTTCGGTGAGCGCACGGCCATGAACACCCCTATCCAGGGAAGCGCCGCAGATATTATCAAGCTGGCCATGGTTAACATAAACCGCGAACTGGCCGAACACGGCTTTAAGTCAAAAATGATCCTGCAGGTCCACGACGAGCTGATATTTGAATCTCCGCCCGACGAGATTGACCGTCTTAAAGAACTGGTAAAACACTGTATGGAGAACGCCCTGCTTTTGGATGTCCCCCTTGTAGTCGATATTAAGATAGGACAGAATTGGTATGACGTTAAAAAGGCTTAAGAGGTGAAACCATGCCTGAGCTGCCGGAGGTCGAGACTGTAAACCGCACGCTGCAGCCGAAGCTGACCGGGCTGAAGTTTACCGATGTGCAGGTGCTGCTTCCCAAAATTGTGCGGACACCCGAACCCGGGGAATTTATAAAGATAATCAGAAATAAAAAAATACTGGATGTGAGCAGGCGGGGTAAATACCTTTTGATCAGCCTTAGCGGCGGCTATACCCTGGCGGTCCATCTCCGGATGACCGGCAGGCTGGTTTACAGTCCGGATAACTTGCCGCCAACCAAACATACCCATGTTGTTTTCCACCTGGACAACGGCCACAGGCTTACTTTTGCGGATATGAGGCAGTTTGGCGGGTTGTGGCTGGTGCCCACGTCGGCCCTAAAAGACCTGTCCGGTTTTAAAGATCTCGGCATTGAGCCGTTAGGTGAACAATTCACCAGGGATTTTCTTAAAAAGGAACTCCGCCGCCGTCGTGCCAGGATCAAACCTCTTCTCCTGGACCAAACATTCATAGCGGGTCTCGGGAATATTTACACGGACGAGGCGCTGCACCGGGCCGGGGTAGACCCGGAGCGTCTGGCCACAACCCTGACATCCCGTGAAACAACCAAACTCCACCACGCTGTCAAAGATGTCTTAATGGAAGGCATCGAACACAGGGGTACTACCTTTCGTGATTTTTTAGACGGAGACGGCAGGGCCGGCGGCTACCAGGAACGCCTGCGCGTTTATAACCGGGAGGGCAAGCCGTGCCCGCGCTGCGGCCAGGCCATAAAAAGGAAAAAAGTGGGCGGGCGCAGCTCTTATTACTGCCCGTCCTGCCAGAAATAGTGCAAGCCCCCGGTTTTTTAAACCGCGGGGTTTATTTATTTAAGGTATATATTGTGAAAAGAGTTTGGCAGTAACCAACTATCCATTACCTCCATAAATTAAAATGCGGCAGGATAAATGCAACGGGAGGAATGATATTGGAACTGCTTTCATACTTTTTTTTCGCTCTGGCGCTGAACCTGGACTCTTTCGGAGCGGGCGTGGCCTACGGCGCGCGGCAGATAAAAGTGCCTGTATTATCGCTTTGCATTATCAGCCTGATTTCCGTGGCTGCCATCAGCGTCTCGATGCTGGGAGGACAAATCCTCCGGTCCACCTTGCCGGTATCGCTTGGCCGCCAATTTGGCGGAGTACTTTTAATGGCTATAGGGTTCTGGGTATTATACCAGACCCGCCGGAGCGAGCGCCGGGAAACAGAAAAAGCCGGCCAGGAAGAAAACAGCGCCGGCAGGACGATAAAAATTCATATCCGGCCCCTGGGCCTGGTTATTCAAATTTTAAAGGAGCCGGCGCGGGCTGACCTGGACAGTTCAGGCGTGATATCTCCGGGTGAAGCTTTCATACTGGGCATCGCCCTGGCCGTGGACGCCTTCGCGGCCGGGTTCGCAGTCTCCATGCTGGGCTTTTCCATCGGTATAACAGCGGTGGTAGTCGGTCTCGGCCATTTTTTCCTGACTTACCTTGGCATACAGGCCGGCCGGTCGATCACAAAATTCCGATTGGGCCGCTATCTGACAGTACTGCCGGGATGCATACTGATCACTTTGGGGCTGTTTAAAATTTGTTAACATTACTGACCGCTGGTTAATAACTAATAGTTTCAGAACTGTCCTCATGACACGATCGAGAGAAAAAGCCTCTTAGAAAGAACCGTCCCCGGAGCGTGTCTTGGGGACGGTTTTGTTGACACGATTACTATTGTTAAACCTTGAGACAAAAGCGTGTCAACAGAACTGTCCCCATGACACGATCATAAGCCTGCGGTTTTTTTGTTCAAAATCTGATATAAAATTTTATTAGAGGAAGTATAAGATTAACCGCGAAAATAACAAGATTATGTTGATTCGAGGGAGCACTATGATCGTAATCGGACTGACCGGAAACATTGGAAGCGGGAAAAGCACCGTGGCCCGCCAACTTAAAAACCTGGGGGCAAAAATCATCGACGCCGACCAGGTGGCGCGGCAGGTAGTGACGCCAGGCTCACCCGGCTTGCAGGAGATCGTTAATGTTTTTGGTCCCGGCGTTTTAGACAGCGCCGGGAAACTGGACCGTAAAAAAATGGGCTCCCTGGTATTTGCCAACCCGCAGGCGAGGGAAAGACTGAACAAGATCACCCACCCGAAAATCAAGCAGGAAATTGAACGGGAAATTGATCTATTCAATAAAGGAAACAAAACGAGTCCTAAGAACAGGGTGCTGGTTATTGACGCGCCTCTTTTAATCGAAGTGGGGCTGGAGCACAACGTGGATGAGATCTGGGTGGTAAAAGTAAACCAGGAAGAACAAATCGAACGCCTGGCCAAAAGGGACGGCATGACCTCAAAGGAAGCTCTCCGGCGTATCGCCGCGCAGCTGCCCCAGGAAGATAAAATAAAGCATGCCGCCAGGGTGATAGACAACAGCGGGAGTAAAGACGAAACCATAAAGCAGGTCGACCGCCACTGGGAACAAATGATGAAAGAGCATTTAAGTGAAACAGCCGGAATATAACTTAATTGAGCGGGCAGAAATCGGCGGAGTGATATAATTGAGCGCAGTTTACTACAGAAGAAAAAAAAATAAAAAATACAACAGGCGAAGAGCCCTGTTGGTTATCGTACTAATTTTGCTGGTGGCGATTTTTAACGCAGACAGTATCTGGCGTTTTTTTTACCCCCTTCCCTACCATGAATTAACTTTAAAATATGCCCGGGCTTACAACCAGGACCCCTACCTGCTGTCCGCCATGATGAAGGCTGAAAGCAGCTTTAATCCCAAAGCCGTTTCAGAAAAAGGCGCCAGGGGCCTGATGCAGATTATGCCTGAAACCGGGCAATCTGTTGCCAGTGAGTTAGGCTACCGTAATTTCAGCCCGGACCAGCTCTTCATACCGGATATCAATATAAATATCGGCGCTTGGTACCTGGCCGACCTCGATTACGAGTTCAACGGCAATGTTATCTTAATGCTGGCGGCATACAACGGGGGGCGCGGCAATGTCACGGAATGGATCGCGGCGGATAAATCCGGCGGTATTAAAGATATTGACCAGATCCCTTTTCCGGAAACCAGGCACTATATCCAAAAGGTCCTTATGTACCAAAAAATTTACACCCGTTTATACAGCCAGGGAGGCGGATAACCGCCTCCCCGTAATTTTTACTACCTGGCAAACACGTGGTTGCCGATTGTTCTTACCACGGGACGAGACCAAACCCACGTACTGGTGGATTTAGCCGGGTTCCAGAAGTAAAGCGCCCCGTCGCTGGGGTCTTGCCCATTCAGCGCATCCACCGCGGCTTGCATGGACTCCTCGCTTAAGGGCCTTTGGTACTGGCCGTTGCTGACCGATTCAAAAGCTCCCATCTGGTTGATAACCCCCGGGATTGAATTTGGAAATTGCGAGCTTTCACTCCGATTCAGGATAACAGCACCCACCGCCACCTTGCCTTCATAAGGCTCATCAGCGGCCTCTCCCTCAATCACCTGCGCCAGGATGTAAACACTGTACCTGTCGGCGTCGGTGCTCCTGGAAACCTGCACATCGCTTTCCCCGCCAGCCGCGACAGTTATTTGTGCCTCTTCTGTACTTGAAACAATTTGTTGTTTCTTGGACGCTGTTATTTTCTTTGCCGTTACCGCCGTGCCGATTAACAGGACCATAAGCAGCGGCAGCAAACCCACTGTTAAACAGATTACCTTCTTATTTCTTAGCATTTCGTGCCATTTTCTCATGTTATCACCCCAATACTGGTAATTTCCCGGGGGCAATGAACAAGAGTATAGCCAAACAATCAGCTGAAGTCAAAGGTAAGTTTTACCCTCGTGCTTATAACCCAGGACTAAAGCCTGCTCCCGCCGCTTTTCATATCGACCTTCTGGCTTCCCCGTAAACCGAGCCAAAAAGGAAACTACACACACAACCTATATAAAAACCTACAAAAATCATACAAATCCAGCCAATAACAGGTATTAACGAGATTAAAGCCCCGATAATGCCCACGGCAATGAGTATAACTATGTAAAGGAGAAAGGCGCCAATATAACTGCCAAGTGATGTACTGATTAACTGAAATATATAGCCGAATTCAAACGCGGCGCCAAAATTCTTTTCAACAGCAAAGTTGGCAAGAGCCATCGGCAGGGGGAAAGTAAATAATATAAAAATGATTGCAGCCAGAAACATTGAACTGCCGCCCATATGGTAACCGTGGTTTGAAAACATGCGGATAAGGCTCGCTCCAAATAGCAGCGTGGGTATGATAGTATAAATAAAGGAAATAACCGCCACTAAAAATCCGCTGACGAACTTATTCCCCCAGTCGGTCCACTCCGGCATCTCTTCATGTCTTAAAGCCCCATTTTCACAACACTCCAAAATGTAACCCAGTGAAAACAGGCTTACAATTGGTATGAGCTGCAGCACCCCGCCAATCAGCAGTTTAACAATACCGTTATTTTTAAACGGCAGAGCTAATAATTTATCTAACGTCACACCACACTCCTCCTTATCATACTAAAATACCTATGGAATGTTAAAATCCACCCTTATTGGTATATTAATATAATATTTATCATATTTTTATCTTTTTTACAATAATTAGTTAGTTTTTGGCGAAAATTTTAATCTCTATCCACCATAAACCTGACTGCCTTACCGTTCAGGTAGTCAAACTTTCTGCCCTGGTAAATGCCATTATTCACAAGGTAGTCCTCAATACGCTGCTTTACCAGCCACCAGCTGAGCCCCCAGTTACTGAAAAGCAGGTCGGCCCTGGGCCCCTTACCTACCAGCCTCTGGATAACCATATCCGGATCCAGGTTTTCCAGGAACTCCGCTACTCTCACCACATAGTCGTCCAGGGGAATAATCTCAATCTCCCCCTTCTCGTACATGCCGCCCAAAACCGTGCCCCGCACGACATACAGGGAATGCAGCTTTACATACTCGATCCCCAGGGCCGAGAGCAGTTTCGCGTTTTCAATCACATCAGTAATATCGTCCCACGGCAGGTTTAGGATCAGGTGGGCGCAGGTTTCAAAACCACGTTTTTTTATCCTCAAAACAGCGTCGACGAACTCCGCCAGGGTATGGCCGCGGTTAATCCTGGCCAGGGTATGGTAATTTACCGTCTGCAGCCCAAGTTCAATATTTATGTCTAAATCCCGGCTTTCCTTTACCTCGCTGAGAAAGTCAAGGTAACGGTCATTTATACAATCCGGCCGGGTTGAGATCGACAAACCCACAAGGTCGTCCACCAAAACCGCCTGCCGGATATTCTCTTTAAAACGGTCAAGCTCAAGATATGTATTGGTGTAAGCCTGGAAGTATATTATGAACTTTTTGGCATTAAAACGCTTTCGAAAGAACACCTTGTTTTCCTCCAGCTGCTCCCTTACAGATACCGTGTTGGGCAGACAATCGAAGCCGGAACCCTGGTTGTCGCAAAAAATACACCCGCCCAGACCCAGCCTGCCATCCCGGTTGGGGCATGTGCCCGGCAGATTGACCGGCAGTTTGTATACTTTTTCACCGAACTTTTTAACCAGGTGCTCGGAATACCTGTTATAATATCCTGGTTTCAAAAAAATTGCTCCTTTTTGGAAGATATTATTAGCAATTTTACCATAAAGTAATTGCCGGAAATACGCACAATTCCAACAATTTTAATAAATAAATCTCTTCTAACATAATATCTTTTAATCTAGCTTTTTTCTTGCAATGAACTGTCTTACAAGGTATGATATACTAGGTATTTTGTAAGCGCATCTCTATGCCTGGGAGGATATTTCAGATTGGCAGCAAACCATAAAGACAACAATTTAATAGACAGGTTCGGCCTTACTCTGAAACTTACCTGGCATTATCTTCTGATCCTTGCCGGACTGTTTGTCCTTTTCTATTACACCGTACCGATCCTCATGCTTCTGCCGGCGCTCTTGATTATTTTTACCATTTACTTTTTCCGCAATCCCAAAAGAGTTATCCCTGCCGAAGAGAACTTGATCCTCTCTCCGGCTGACGGCGTCATCCTCGGGATAGACGAGGTGTATGAGGATAAATTTATTAAAGACAGGGCTATAAGAATCAATATATTTCTATCAATCTATAACGTTCACATTAACCGCTCCCCACTGCAGGGTGAAGTAAAGTACAGGTATTATCGTCCCGGAAAGTTCATCCCGGCATTTAAAAGCCACGCCTCTGAGATTAATGAAAAGAATTTTATCGGAATTGAAAACCAGACTTTTAAATTAATGGTGTGCCAGATTACAGGCTTTATCGCCCGCAGGATAAAATGTTGGGCCGATGAAGGTAAAAGGCTGGCCGGCGGCGAAATTATCGGAATTATAAAGTTTGGTTCGGGCACTGAACTATTTATTCCCGTGGGATCTAAGCTTATGGTAAAAAAGGGCGATAAGGTCAGAGCAGGAGAAACGATTATAGGTACTCTGCCTGCTGATAAAGGAAATGGAGTGTAGGTGTGAGCAAGTTAGAGATATTACCGAACTTGTGTACAGGCGCTAATTTGCTGTTTGGCGTTTTGGCTATCGCAGCTGTATTTAATCATAATTTTGAGATGAGCGTCGTGTTCATAATCCTGGCCGCGGTTTTGGACAGGTTCGACGGCCTTCTGGCCCGCCATTATAACACTGTTTCGGCTTTCGGCAGGGAACTGGATTCCCTGGCTGACCTGGTATCGTTTGGTGTGGCGCCTTCCGCCATGCTATACGGTAACATGACTGAAAAATGGTTCTACGCCGGCCTGGCCTGTTTCGCCTTTTTTACGTTGTGCGGCGCTTTTCGCCTGGCCAGGTATAATATATCCGGCGGCACTACTTACTTCCAGGGCCTGCCCATAACCATCGGCGGGGCTATATTAGCCGTCCTGGTTTTTCTCATTCACAACCCTGCTGTGACGCTGGCATCCAGCGTCATCATCGCGCTGTCCATGATCAGCACCATCCGCATTCCTAAAATATAACCCGGTTAGATATTTATCCCGCATTCCTTACTATAGGGCTATATGTCTCATAGCAGGCCTTCCCCCGTAATCACCTGCCTGATGTTCCATTTGTCATTTCATCAATATTTTTTATCACGCTGCGGGCAGTGTTTTCAAAAAACTGAAAGAGATCGCCGGTAACGCTCTCGGCAGCCTGGTAAATCAAGTGAGCGGTTTTTTTTGTATCGATATCCACCTTGTGCTTAAATAACATCTGCACTCTGTATTTCTGGGCCAGAGACTCCACGCTGGGCCTCTCAAGCTCAATGAAACTAATAAATCTTTCGGCCCTGTTTATAAATCTTAAATTCTTGTCCCGCCAAAGGCTGTAAAACATTTCGTTCACTTCAGAGACGAGGCTGCGGTTCGTAAAAGCACTCTTCAGCCTTTCACTGTAATCACCGGAAGAACCGACCAGCAGCTCAACTCCCATCTCAATAATATTGTGCGCCTTCCACCAGCCCATCTCCGGCGGTATATTGCATGCTTCTACTGTCTTTTGAATAAAAGGCCTGGCTTTTTCAAAGCTGTACCCTTTCTCATAGTCCAGATATTTTTCGTCACCGTAGTAATCAAGCCCCTTGGGGACAAAACCGTGGGTGAGGACCGCCTGCCTGAAATCCGGCAGCGAACGGTTTTTAACGAGGAATCTAAAGATCTCGGCGCCTGCGCTGTGGGCTTCACTGTGGTTAAAACAATCGCCCACAAGCATGTCCGGAAGGATACTGCCCAGGGATATCTGGTCCGACTGCCTGCCAATCAGTGTCTCGGTAAAATAAACGTGTGTTTGCGGGTACAATTTTTCCCCTCCAGGAAGAACGTTCCATAAAAAAGATATTACTATAATAATACAATTACCACCAGCATGTGAATATTGTTTACATAATTCGACACCATTTAGAGCCTGCCCTCCTCCCGCACACGAAAGATTATATTTTTACTTATAAGCAGGCTGACCGCCCAACACTTATACTTGCTTTAAAAATAGCTCTCTGTTATAATAACTTTTGCGGGAATGCAGGAATGTTACCCTCTGGCGCCCGTATAAACAAATAGACATGTCGGAGTGGCGGAATAGGCAGACGCGCACGTTTGAGGGGCGTGTGGGTGACCGTGCGGGTTCAAGTCCCGCCTCCGACACCAGGAAAATAGTGAAACCGCCAGAAATGGCGGTTTTGTTTTGATGGTTGGCCAAGGGATAGAAACTTTTGTAGTCACCGGGGTATATAGTAAGATCCATAAACCCAATTTCACATGGACTGTCCAGAGTCTTGCCCGGCAATAGAATATCCTGCGTCTTCGGTAGAGCAGATAGGAATTTTTCAAAATCGTCATATATTTCAAGTAGATATCTAATTGCACTCGTTAACATGTCGCGCATATCTTCCGCTCTCATCCGTTCATACCGCTTGGCATTGATCAGCACCTGGCGCAGATACCTCACAGCCGCCTATTGATGGAAGGCAAGCTCGCCACTGTCTCAGCTTAACAGCCGGCAAAGCGAATCAAGCTTTGTTTTCGTTTTATACGTCGTTGAAACAGGAATAGATGCTGTTCGGATCCGCCCGTCTTTCGTTTATCCAGGCCTTCACCAATCGGAGAAATACATGGAAGCTTCCTTCCTGGTTTGTTTCTTCTTCTTTGTTGATCCAATTGATAGCTTCAATTGTCCTATTGTGGATTGCTACAAGAAGATTTCTGATTTGAGCGTCTGATAACCCTGGATGGAAGAGGTTTATCTCGTCGCGAATATGGAAGATGAACTTAGGATAGTTGCCTTCTCTTTCCCACTCGTCTTGCCTCAGAAGCCATTCGAAGCCCTCAACGCCTACATAACCATATGCAGATAAAAGCTGGGAGCCGATAATGTATCTGTCGTCCGCGGATTCCTGCATCAGGAGTTGGAGCATACTCTGAAGGCGTATCCTTATACTCGCCTCCGGCACCTCCTTTACAATTTCCAAAGCACGCAGGTAATTATCCTCCTCAGAATCTGTCCACAGCCTTTTTATGCGGCGAATTTCCACGCGGCGGTTAAAGGCATACGATGCCGGATCCCATAGGCGATAGGGGTGGTCGATATCACCATATGCGGATTCTCCTCCTGGGATCACCTTGATCAAATCGGTTGATATATCAGCGCTGTTGACCAGCCAATCCCTGACCTCCTGGGCTCTACGCAAAGAAAGATTGTAGTTGCTGGACTCGTTCCCTGTGGTACTAGTATAACCTGTTACCAAAAAGTCGTCTCCAAGATCTCCCCAATACTTCAACGATCCAATGTGCTTTAACAGGCCGTTTGAAAACTTGCTCACGTCAGCCCCGCCAACATCGAAGTTCCAAAGGACAAGGACATCGGTACATAAATTCCTGGAATTCGCTTTTTTCAGATATTCCACATATCCCTCGGGATGGCTCTTTGCCCATTCCGATTCTTCTCTGGCAGCTTTGGCGGTCATATCCTGGGTAACCTCTCCTGCCTGTTCATCCGGAACATCCTGAACCTCATCGACGGGCATGCTTTGATATTCCAGCGGCTTGGCCGGATAACCGAGCTCCGTACTGAAGGCGGCAGCCTCATAGGAGGTGCCCTGGGATTTTGGGGCAGCAGTGCTTACTTCTTGTTCCGACTGGCTGCTGCTTGTGCTTCCGTTTGCTCCCTTTCCGTTACCGATGCCTCGTTCATCCATCTTCGAGCCTTGGTTGATCAATGCACCGGCATTGGATATTGTCCCGGGAGAAGTCTGGCGCCTGCTGCTGTCTGTTGAACCGGCAGATTTGCCAAGCGCCATATTTTTTGCAGCCAGATCTGCTGCCATTTGTGCATAGTTGGCAGCCACATCCTGGGACTTGTTGCCGGCAGCATATCCGGCTGCTAGAGCACCGCTGGCTGCGGCGATAGTGTCGGCGGCATGGCTCATATCGCGGAACATTGCCCCATTACTGACGGCATTAAGTGCAGCGGTTAAACCGGTAGGGTCGGGCAATGCGGGAGCATTCATCAAATTGATGATCGGCTGACCTAATTGGCCTGTCTGGGTGTTGTCCTGCTGAGCGCGGCTGCCGGCCTGGATAGGTGCGATCTCAGGCGCTGTGATGGGAATGGGTGAATCCTGCCAATTCCAGAAGCGGGTGATATCCAGCTTCTCAGCAGAGTTGAAACGTCCAAGCACGGCCTCTGCAAACACACCTCCGCTCGGAATCGGGACGATATCCTCCCGGCAGGGACCTGCCTTCAAATCCGGATGTTTTTGGAGGAATCTTGTCCACTGTTCGTCGTCCTCTTTATAAAATCTGAAAGCCACATAATTACCGATTATGGCAAATGGAGTCGGGTCGACGATATCGACAAGCAATTCACCCTGGTAGGTCACCCCCTCAAGACTTGAGAAAAGCTGAGGGCCTGTCAGACTTCGCCAGATTGCTTGGCTATAATATAGAGCATTATTCCTGAGATGATTCTGGATTGAAGTTAAGTCCGCAGGCTCTACCTGTGGCGTGGTTATTTGCGGTGGAATTGTTTGTGATGTATCGGTAACTGTTCTGATTTCAACAGCAGTGACATTACTGCCATCTCCTTTAGGCAATAGTGTATGTTTGAATACGAAGGGTTTTCCGCCGGTTGTCAGTTTAAAAGTTATTTCAATTGGAACCTTGATATCAGTAATATTATTTATATCAAAGGTAAGGCTGAATTTGCGATAAGTGGACAACGGTACTCCACCCGTCTCAAACCAGCAACCTTCATAGTTACAACACCAACCATCGCAGAGTTTGATTACTTCGGTTCCGCAACTTGGGATGTCTCCCGTATCTTCTGTTCCGTCAGACTTTTGCACGGTAATCCTGGTAACATGTTCGTGTAAATCCTGATACCTGGGTCTAATTCTCCACTCAGTAATCTGGGTATCACCAGGCAGATTCCAAAACTCCGGCGTACTGTCTTTTAATATGGTTCCCAGTATCTGCTTTGCTTCATCCAGCGCATCATTGTCCGGATAGCCTTCGAAATGGAGACCGTTGATAATGATCCTTGACCCTGATGCGGGTGTCGTGGAAGTAGATTGTTGAGTATCGCTCTGGCCGGTCTTGATGCCCATCGATGCCAATATGCCGTTTCGGATTTCCGGCGCCAGGGCTGCTGAAGCCAGCGCCAGATCATAACGGCTGATCAATTCCTGCTTTGTGAAGTCCAATACCTTCATCGGCAGGAAAAGGCACCGGGTCACCCTGCTCAGTTCCACCAAAGTCCGGTAAAGCTGGACTATTTCGTAATACTGGACTGACATGGCATGCATATGGTTAAAGTTTGTAATCGCTCGGGTGCTGATTTTTTCGCTTTCGCTTTGAGATACTTCCCTGACTGCGGTAGCGCGGCGATTACGGATGGAGTTGGCGGCCTGCTGGGTCCGGTCGCATATGTTCTGGGACATATCGGCATTCACCTCACGCCGGCCCGAAGATGCAGCGAAGGAAGTACTTTGTGTTTTTCCGGAGGTGATACCTGTTGACGCTCCTGCCGTTCCGAAAAATTGGTTGATATTGCCTGCTACTCCGGTGCCTGACCCGAAAGAATGTGTTTCCGCTTCTGATTTATTCTGTGAAAATCCGGTCTGGGCCTCTGTAGCCACTGCTTTTGTAATCTCGCTGATAGCCCTTGTATGCTCCAATTGAGCGCTAAGTGAATCGGTCTCAGTGGTATCCTCGCTAACCGATATTTTCTGTTGGCGGTTCCAATCTATAACAGCTATTCTGGTAGTCTCACCTGGGGCTAGCGCTACGGTGTGAAGCAAATGTCCAAGGGATAATCCCAGCGTATACCAGGATTGAGTATAAGTGAGCACTGCACCTAAAGCGGGACGGCTGAACCCTGTATCGGATTGCTGGCTGAAATCTATCGGGGTGAAACCTGCTTCCAGCGGTTTCGATGCACGATTGCCCTGTGATTGCTGGCTCCCGCTGATGACCTTGTCAAGCAGCACTACTTCGTACTGGACCCTCTCAGTCGGAAACCTTCCTGTTGCGGGAATCAAATCGGAAGGTGCCTCCGGATCCTCGACTGCCTCCGGATCCTCGCCGTTTTTTGCCGCAAGAATATCTTTTGCCGCAAGATAAGGCGGCCACTCTGCAAGATCTCCCACGGTGCGTACTCCCAACTTGGCTTCCAGGTTAGCCGCCCACTCTTTGCCGATCCACTTTATGATACTGAGCGGACTGGAGGCAATCAACTCAATAGGCGTATTTATTTTTTCCCTGTCGAAAAAATCCGACGGCAAGACTGAAAGTTCCCGCTTCCGGCCCTGTTTTCGCAAGGGCTGGCCGGCCTCGTAGATTTGCGAAGCAACATTGAACAGGTTGGATCCGGCAAGATCCTGAACGGTGATAATTCCAAAGTGCTTTAATACTTCTGCTGCACCTGGAGTGACCCCAATAAGTGATGTTGCCGGCTGATTCAAGGTTTCTATGGGATTTGCCAATTGAGCCTTCCTTTGTGTACGATAGTATTTGTCCATCCATAATCTCCCCTTATTAGCAAACACTGCTTTAGTTTTCAATTATAGACCTCCATGTGTCACCTTGTGCCACATTTTCACCTTGTACTTTCCGCATCTTTCCTCTATATCCTCCTGAGATCGGGAAAATATTCTAAGAAAAAGCAATAAGGCCAAACCGTCTAATAAACGACTATCATGGTGTTCTAATCCGGCTTATGTTTTTATCATGTGCATCTGCTACGTTCGGATTGTTCTAATGCATAGAGTTTATATGGCAGGGAAAAAATTAATTTAGGTATCTAATGTTGGGAGGTTATTATGAGTAATCAATTTTTATTATGGTCTCTGGTTATCGTACCTTGGCTGACGCTTATATTTATGAATAAAGAAGATATAAAACGTTTTATGCCTGCCGCCCTCTTCACTTCACTGACTAGTATGGTAGTAGTAGATGTGGGTATAACATTGAACTTTTGGGTAGTTCAAGAAACAGCATATCCCTTACGGGGCCTTCCTTACCATTTAGGACTCAGCCCTGTATTAATTATTTGGATGCTATATGCAACCTACGGTCGATTCTGGTGGTATCTAGTATTAAATGTAATACAAAACTTTGGCTTCACCTATTTGCTTATTAGGTACTTAAGTTATAGAGGTATTGAACAATTGACCGGCATTAGCCCTTTACAAACTACAATAGTTGCCAGTATCCATGGAATTTTAATATACGGCTATCAGATGTGGCAGGAAGACGCACTAGTTCCCGCTATAAAAACACTCTATTCGACGAAACCACAACCAGCGGCAACAAAACCCCTCTTTAAAAATGAGGACGATGAGGACTATAATAAATAACTTGGCATTAATCTGTATTAGGGCTTAAACAGAGGCACTCTGATTCCTCCTAATAGTTGCAAAGTATATATCACCTGCGAACATATGTTTGTATTTTGATATTATAACAGATGGATGCCTCCACAAACAAAACCCGGGACCGGTTATCTCATAAATATTATTCCCATCTTTTGTGTCATATAAAGAGAGAAGGCCTGAGCCTTCTCTCTAATAGCAACCATCCCTACAGCTTACCTGTTCCTACCTAGAGTTAATCTGAATACTAACCGACTCAAATCGACTTTACTAACCGGAACACCGAGATAGATTACCAAATTACACCAATTCGTCCTCATGATGAGTTTTTCCGGAGAACCACTTTAAATCACTGGATTCCTAGGTCTAACCTGAAACAAAAAACACTATCCATGGACTGGTCAATACCTTGTAATAAACCCGAAATTCCTTCAGACTTACCAAGTAACTAAACCAATGTCTCTGTAGGGATGGTGCTTATGGTTATGCTAACACGGCATATGGTAAAAAGCAATATACTTTAACAAAAAAAATATAAAAAGATTTATCCCTGTAAAACGGATAAGTCCTCCTAAACTAAAGGGCCTTTGTTCGGATAATTTCTTTCAGCACATCTATGCTCCTCACAATATTTTCCTTCTCATATTCGTTCGACTCTGCCAGTTTCTCCGTCATCGCTCTCACTGTCATAGTTGTCGCTTTTAAGCATCAGGCGCACCTTTTTAACTTTCGCCAAACCAGGATTTCACCAATTCAAATTTATACTTCGACAGTGTCTTTAGACCTTTGATAGGTATCAGCTAGTTGTTGGGCCGGTGGATTGTAAGGATTTACCCATTCCTTTTTTATTGCTAATGCTGTAATAGCAGATTGCCCCTCGATAATTTGGTTAAGACCCGACCCATACATTGCTCTTAACTCCGGGGTTGTTGCTGTTATGGTAGCATTAAGATATGCATTAGCCATCGCACTTGCACTGGAAATCATGTTACCAACAATAACCTCATCATTTATATCGGTATTTTTCTTAGCCATATTAGCAAAAATCCCAGGCATCTTATTGCCCCCCTTCTACATTAGTTATTTTATTCTCATTTATGAATTGCTGAATACCTTTTATTCTTCCTTCACTAACAAGGATACTGGCTTCGGCTTGTTTTTTTAATTCGTTATCGCTAATCAGAGTTTGCATACCCCTAGCTACAGCTAATCCTTCGTTTTCCATTTTTAACAGATTTGTTAATGACATAATCTCACTTTCTGCCAGTTTTCTCATAACTAACCTCCCTTTTTTGTATTAACATTTTTTCTTATTATTTCACCCATCAAAAAGGAATATGTATAAAATAATTTAAGGTATAAGAAAGTAAAAGCTACTTTTTATTTACTGAACTCTGGACTAACTGTGATGTTCCTAAAAGAAATACCCCGGACACAAAACCCGGGGCAAGTTGTCCCATAAATATGATTCACTACCCGTGTAAGTATGGGTAAGAAACCTGATTCTCGTGTGCTTCATCAGCTTACGCCTCGTAATAAAATAAGGGTTTACCTTGTGTTGCCAAACCTTTTTAAATCAAATTTACTGCTTTGATAATATAAAAACGCCCATTCTTTCAATAAGCAATAAGCCAAAAAACTAACAAGACTCCTACGCTGATTTGGTTACAGCGTATGCTGCCTTGTTTTGTCATCGTTAAATTGGAAGTTGTAGCTTATCCTTATACCACTAAAGGTAACTTACTGTATAATAGAATGGCTGTGAATAAAAAATTCTTCCTGACTTGGCTGGTATTTTTTCTCCAGGCTTTCCAAACCCTCGTCAAAGCGCCCAGCTTCTTGTACATCTATCTCAAATACAGGACTATGATAGTAAACCCATTTTCTTCCGTCCAAGACATCTGGTTTGAGTTCTTTTACCATCATTGCAGCCGGATATGTCCCATTTTCAAGACAGACATTGTATTTTTTGCAACTCTTAAAACCGCGGCTTACATAATTATTCGGATTTCCAAATATTACTATCACATCATAATCAAGTGCGGCCGCCTGTTCAAAGGAATACTCCATTAGTTTTTTTCCATACCCCTTTCTCTGATATTCTGGTAAAATGCAAACTGGACCGAAAGTAAGGATGTCCTTTTCTTCCCCAGACTCATCAACTAGTTTTGTTTTCGTATACATGATATTCCCGATGATCTGATTATCAACTTCAATCACCAGATCCAGCTCCGGCAGAAAGTCTTTGTGGGATCGCATAACATGAACTAAATAGTGTTCAATGCACCCCGGAATATATAAATTCCAAAAAGATTTCCTTGTGATTTCTTCTACTCTCTCATAATCTGTTTCTTCTTCGTTCCTAATCTTAATCATTTTGTTCATTTATAACCTCCTATAATTTACCTAAGACCAATTTTTACCCTCGACATCAACACGACTGTCTCGACGTGCCTTGAGGATACAAAAATGATGTCGTTTGAAGCTGATATCCCCTTGGAGATATCCAAGGGTTATAGAGCTTTAAACATAGCTACTTCATCAATTATATCTTATTCTATCCTTATTAGACGGAACTCCGTTATATACTGTTTTCCATGCACCATCTTGAAATGATTCATACTGCTCAAAAGCACAAGGGATACCCTTTGCTGAAAGCAAATTGCTGCTGTCCATAAGCTGGAAGTGCAGATGCGGAGCTGTTGAATTTCCTGAATGCCCTACTTTCCCCAATACTTCCCCTCTTTTCACAGCCTGACCTGCTGATACCGTAACGGACCCTTTTTGCAAATGTGCGAATGCGGCGTAAACATGATCAGAGCATTTCATAATAACGTAGTTGCCGGCAACTGACCTAATGTCATCTTTTTCAGAGTTAAACGCATTAGCATTCTTTAGAGCGACAAACAAATCAGAAGCCAAATGAACTCTCGACCTTTCTTTATAACCGTCTTCGGCTTTGATAATTTTCCCGTCACAAGGCGCATATACTTTCTGACCCCAGCAATAACACTTGTTTAAGGGAACTCCAAATAAGAGATACTCCGGCAGACTGGTCCGATAAAAAGGCTTGCCGTTTCTTTCCCAATCAACCTGTAAAAAGTCAAAAGCATAGCGCTCTCCCAATTGATCTGTTCCATGACTCGGAATTTTTTTCGCCGGAGTGGTGGGCGCCAGCCACTCTCCTCTTAATGGAAATTCAATGATTACAGGATCATTGAATCCTTTCACTTCATCACTCCCCGTTTTTGAATGTAAAACATTATCCGCCGAATCGGAAAGTAAAATGATCACAAATATAATGAGCACCAAACCCGCGGCTAAATGTTTTTGAATGTTCATTCTCTTATAATATAAAAGATCTTTCTGAGTTCATTTAAATAACCGTCTAGTTGGGCAATGATCTTATCATAATCCAATTCATTTTTTTCTGAGTTCCGGATATCCTCCAATATCTGATTTGTAAAGCCGATATTTGCCCAAAAAATCAGCTGCTTACATCTTTCTACGTCAAGACCTTCTCTGAATTTGGATTCATCAATTGAATCGAACATTGTCTCATAGCATAACGACTGTTTCCCTTTCTTCCTTTCTTCCATTTCCTTATTGATTTCATCTGACTTGGTATCGGCGCTGATCTTATTGAATTCAAAAATCCAAGGATACTTCTGCAGCAGCTCAAGCTGTAGAAGATACGACTGCCGCAGCCTTTCAAAAATATCCCGTTCATTAAAATTCATCAATTTGAAATATTCTTTATCAACCATCTCCGTGCAGTAATCGTAAAGGAATAGAAAAAGGTCCTTTTTGCTATTTACATAATGGAACATTAGCCCCTTTGAAAGCCCGGATCCTTTAGCAATTGCATTTGTAGACGCTTCATCAAATCCCTTTGTGGCGAACTCCTTTAATGCCGCGTTTAAAATGGCATCCCGTCTTTTGTCTTCAAGATTAACTATTTTTGGAAGCATGCTATCTCCTTCTCAATTGTTTACCCATTATTGACTTATTAGGTTAATTATATTATAATCCAGTTTATCTAATAGGTCAATTAAATTGAGAAATAATTGAAGTACTGAATAATGACCAGGACTTGACCTTAATGGTCAAAATGGAACTGAATGAAACACCTGCCATCTTTGTAATCTGTCTTAATCCGGTCGGCGTAATGTCGCATTAAGTATCCGGAAAGCTTCACAAAGGCGTTTTCATCTTCCAGTAAATCCCTCTCACTCGGCCGTTCACTGGGAAATTCCATCAGTGTTCCATAGTAAGAGATGTTAACATCCAGATTAAACTCATCAAAGACGACTTCCATGATAATGGGCTCGACAGTCAATTCCAGGGAGGCAGCCGATTCTATGAATTCGTTCATAGCCGCAGCCGCCCGGAACACAACTTCGCGCTGGGCCGCCCAGGCGCCACCCTGTTTTTCCATAAAATCAAAAATTTTTTTATTATTTTCTTCATCGTGAACCAGTTCGATTGTTTTCTTCTGAGCAATGCCAATACGGAAAATCAGATTTAATAGAAGGACAGTTATAGTAGCTAAGGTCAGAGAAGAGCTGCAAAGCGGCTGCAGGGCGGCAGATACATTGGAGTACAATCCCGGTGTCATATCAACGCTGACACCAAAAATAATAGATGTCCCGATAACAATGGTCTTACGAATATCAATCATGCGGGACATAATGATCTGAATGCCGGATAAGAGCATAAAAGCAACACAAAAGATCAGGGTCGCACCCATCACCGGCTGAGGCATTATGGCAAAAAAGGCGGCTACTTTTGGGAAGAAGGCCATAAGAATAAAAATACCGCCGGCAACATAAGCAATGATGCGGCTGGTAGCTCCGGTAGCCAGGGAAAGACCAATATTGGCGGAACACGTGGTATGAGCCAGACCACCGATTAGAGCCCCAAACATAGTTTTGGCTGATTCCGCCAGGATCCCTTTACTGATGTTATCCATATCCGGGCGTTTCCAATTTGCATCGTTAATTTTCTGACAGGTAGTTAGGTCACCGATACATTTTAGAGAAGCACAAATGGCAGCTATTAAAAAAGGGGCAAGAACAGCAATATCAAAAGACCAGCCAATATAGCCCACATAGGGTAAGGCCAAAAAGGAAGATTCGCTAAGCTGTTTAAAATTAGCCGGCGTGAAGAGGCCGAAGAAATAAGCTAAGATATAGCCGATAATAATACCGATAATCATACAGTATTGTCTCAGATTCCCTTTTCCCCAGATGTTCGTTCCAACAATAGCAGCAAACGTAATAACACCGACAATAAAACTGGGGAGCGCTATTTCTGAAGCGGCAATACCATCTATACCAAGAAAGAGTCTCACGGAGACGGGGATAATGCTGGCGCCGACCATAAAAACAACGACTCCGGTGACTTCCGGAGGAAAGAGAAAACGTATGCGTTTAATAATGCGGGCGATGAGTCCTTGGAATACGCCCGCAATAATAGTCATGCCAAACAGTAAAGGATAGCCACCGGTTTGCACTGCCAAAAAAGCACCTGGGAGATAAGGTTCGCTCCCTCCTTCCGGAGCAAGATAACCGGAGCCAATAGGCCTTCCTTTCAAGGCCTGAAAAATAGTACCAGCCCCTCCGGCAATCATCGACATACTGACCATGCCTTGAATAATCTCGCTCGGGCCATTAATAGATTGGACTATTAAAACTGGGAATATTAAACTGCCTGACAAGAGCAAAATATGTTGGATGGCCAACATTAATGTCGTTACGAATGGTGGCTTTTCGTCTACTCCGTAAATTATGTTGATTGGTTTTACCTGTGCTGTTGGAGACAATTATTAAACCGCTCCTTTTATTCCTTCGTTAAAGCACCCGCATGGCTTCATCCTGCGAACCGGTAATGGTAAAAATGCTGGTAAAGCCGGCTATATCAAAGACTTCCTGGACATTGTCACATAGCGCCGCCAAAACCACCTTACCCCCCAGTTTGGCGGTCTTTTTGGCGGCCATCAGCAAAACCCTGAGACCGGCGCTGCTGATGTAGTCCATATCGGTAAAATCAAGCACGAAATTTTTTTCCCCGGCTTCTATTATCGTTAAAAATTTACTTTCCAGTGTCCCCGAGGTAATTGAGTCCAGTCTCCCCTCAATTGTCAGCACCATCGCCTGACCTTTTTTATCCTCTTTGATCTTCACGTAAAAAGCCCCCTTTTAAAAGTTTTTAATTAGTTATTATTAGTTAACAGTTATTTAATTTACTTAATTAGTTTTTTCATGATTAAAACGTTTTGTCCTGATTCCCGCCGGTATTCTATTTCGTCCATCATATTGCGTACCAGGTGGATGCCCAGGCCCCCGACCGGCCGTTCTTCAATACTCTGACTTATATCTGCTTCCGCTTGTTCCAGGGGATTAAAGGCAAGTCCATCGTCACGGGTGGTAATAACCAGCGTCCCTCCCTGCAGAGTAATTCCAACCGCAATCTCATGTTCCCCGCCTCCCGGAAAACCATAGCTGATAGTATTAGTCAGCAGCTCATCCAAACATAGATTAACTTGAAAAACCGCCTGCTCCGGCAGATTATTCGCTGCGGCAAAATTTTCCACAGCCCGGGCCAGGTCTTCTATTTCCTCCAGCTTATTTTTTAAACGGCAGGCCAACTGCTTTGGGCCGAGGTATTTTATTACCAGGATGGTGATGTCATCAGATTGGCTAGCGCCGTTCATGAATTTCCGTGTGCTGCTCAGTATATGCCCCACCTCTGCCCGGGCTGTTTCACCTGCGCATTCCCGCAAAATATTTTCCAGGCGCTGATCTTTCAAAAGTTCCCCGGTCGGACTCATGGCTTCTGTGACCCCGTCCGTATACAGTACCAAACTGTCTCCCGCACCCAGCTTAACGCCCGCGCAAGCATACGCAAAATCTTCCATGACTCCCAGGGCCAGCCCCGGTACTTTCGGCAGGGCTGCCACTTCTCCGTTTTGCCTGCACAGATAGGGGTTATTATGGCCTCCATTACTAAAAACCAGCTCTCCGCTGGAAATGGTTAATATACCGAGAAATTCGGTGACGAACATACCGGAGTCATTATCCGCGCAGAGTTCGTTATTTACCTGATATAATATTTCATCCGGCGTCAGGTTGATGTCCGCTTTGGCTTTAATCAGGGTTTTGGTAACAGCCATGTAAAGGGAAGCAGGCACCCCTTTGCCGGATACGTCTCCCACCGTGAAACAGAGATGATCTTCGTCCAACAGGAAAAAATCGTAGAGATCCCCCCCCACCTCTTTGGCCGGTTCTAGAACGGCAAAGAGATCCAATTCCGGTCGTTCCGGAAAAGGCGGAAAGATTTTGGGAACAATACTCATCTGGATATCGCGGGCGACGCTTAGTTCACTTTCGATCAATTCCTTGGTGCGCTGTGTTTCCCGCTCCCTGATCAAATTATGGATGATAAAGGCAAATATGCCCATCCCGGCCGTATTGGTCAAAATCATGGGCAGGCTTATATTCTGAATAATAGGCAGGATCTGGCTGAAAGGCTTTACAATAACCAGGTTCAAACCCAGGTGAAAGGCTTCCATCAGCGCCATAAACACAACCGCGCCGGTAATGCTGACAAACTCACCTTTCCGGCAACTATAGATGAGGCCGCCGGCCAAACCGGCCAATACGGTGGAAATGGAGCATGGTATATATGTAATCCCCCCCAGGGTATAACGGTGCAGCCCGCCGATTAAACCCGCTCCAATGCCAACCCAGGGTCCGCCGATTAATCCGGCGATAGCCGGTCCCAGATCCCGGATGTTGGCAATGGCGCCCATGAAATCAATGCCGCTCAAGGTGCCGTAAATAGAAAATATCCCAAATATCAAAGCCATGCCGATTTGCTGGCCGGGCGTGACTTCCTTCCTGGCCATGATGGCTGTGTAAGCCCTGGTCCTGGTTAAGACATAAGCCAATACCATAATTACCGACATATTTTTAATTAGATCTATACATAAAGCAATAATGCTGTTTATCTTTCGCACCTTCCCCCGGCAAATTCAAGTTCTTTCATTATTTATTTCTAACATTTTCCCAGTCAGCCCGCACCAGTTCCAGGAGCTTTTTTGCCCTTGCCGTATGAAGCTTGATTTCTGCCCAGTTGGGCTGCCCGACAATTTTTTGCATCAACATGCCGTCCGTATCGAACCAGCGGGGCAATACTCCACCCAGGAAATAGCCGCGTTTACGCAGGGCGTCCGCCACCCTGCCGCTCCAGGGCCAGGAAAGCTTAAGCCAAACCTGGACAACAGCCATCCCTTTTTCCAGAACTACTTGCTCATGCTTGTCAAATGCCCTCCCAAAGTCAGCCCCGGCCTCTGTGACGGTTATCCGGGCTACCCGGGCAAAATCAAAAATTTGCACATTTAGCTCAGTTGTTTGCTCATCGGGCAGGTTTTTGACGGAAAGGGCGATATCGCGCGAGTCGTCCAGGCCGCTGTAGATGAAACGCATCGTCTCCCCGTAGACCGCCGGCAGATAGACTGTGTGCGGTTTGGGCTGCAACGTTTTAAAGTCCAGTATGGTGGCCACCCGGCCTGAGGCGCTTTGCGCCTTTTGGTAAGCCTGGGCGGGCATCAAATCGACCTCTACAGCATGGGTTACGTAGCCGAAAGAGACTGCCGCCTTTTGGGTAATGCAGTGGTTGCAGACAGGCTCTCCGTATATAAGTTCTACAGTGAATTTCTTTGCCGCCACATCCATCCCGTGTGCGCTCAATTTCACAAACATGCCGTCCCGGCGGCGATATTCCGGCAGCACCAGGCCGGCGCCAATTTCGTATATCCCGTTATAGGGCGCGCTGTTGTATAGAGCGTTATGGCCGACGATGTCCCCTTTGGGGGTGCGGGCCACGCTGGAAATGATCCGGCCGGCGGCGTTTTCTTCAATAAGGCGTTCCGGTATGAGAAATGTTTTGATGGGATAGCCGTCGCCGTAGACCGCCTGGAAGAGGCGGGTAACCCCGACGGCGTCTGCGGGACGGAAAATGTCCACCTCAAAGCTCTGACCCGGCTCGACATAATACTCATTTTCTTTCCGGCCAACAGCTTTTTCATCAGTTTTTTCGTCCATGAAGAGAGGCCTCCTTCATTATATGTCGGGCTGTGACATTCCCGTCATCCCTCTCAGCGGAGGATTTTTTTCAGGGCGCCGGCAAAGGCTTCCATCGCCTCGTGCGAGCCGATGCTGACCCTGATCCAGTTAGGATACCGGAACCCGGTCATGCTGCGGACCATGACGCCGTGGGTCATAAGCTTCCGGTAGGCCAGAGTGTCGCTCATCGGCAGTTTGACCATCATGTAGCACCCCTCGCCGCTCCGGCTTTCCAGTCCCAGCCGGTCGAATTCCTGCCTGAGGTAAATCTTTCCCGCCCTGATTAGCCGGCGGGTGCGACTGATGTGGCCTTCGTCGTCAAGAGCTGCGGCGGCTGCGCCCTGGGCCAGGGTATTAACCGAGTAAACGACACAAGTACGCCGGACAATGTCCACCACTTTCAAATCTCCGGCCAGGTAGCCGATTCGCAGGCCGGCCAGGCCGTACATCTTGGAAAAGGTCCGGAATACAATCAGGTTTGGGTATTCTTCAAGCAGTTTGATCCCGTCCGGGAAGTCATCATTTTCAACAAACTCGCAATAGGCCTCGTCCATGACTACAATCTGCCGGCCTGCCACGGCGTCTAAAAAACGCCGCAGCCTGGTTTCATCCCAGTATGTACCGGTGGGGTTGTTGGGATTGCAGATAAAAAAAACCTTGGTCCGTTCGCCGGCGCGGGCGAGCATGCCCTGGTCATCGAAGGTAAATTCTTTTAAAGGAACCAGGCGCGCCTCGATGCCGGAAAACTCCGCCACCCATTCGTAGACGGCAAAGGTTTTGTCTGCGGTGATAATGTTGTCGCCTTCCTGGCAAAAAGCTTTGATCACAAAAGTGATCACCTCGTTGGCGCCGTTGCCGACCAGGAACTGATCCGGGTCCAGACCATGCAGCGCCGCCAGTTTTTGCCGCAGGTAGTAGGAGTCGCCACTGGGGTAGACAGCGGCGCCCGTTGGCTGGAAAAGGCCCAGCGCCTCAAGGGCCGCGGCCGGCGGTCCCAGCGGGTTTTCATTATTGTTGAGACGATAAAGGCGCTTGCAGCCGTAAAGCTTCATTAACTCCTGATCTGGTTTGCTCGGTATGTAAGGTTCAAACCTCTTAACGTAATCCGGGACCAATTTGTCCAGGGACAAGACCGGCATAACCCTACTCGCCTCCCTCGTGCTGGAAAACGACCACATCGGCCCTGCCGCCGTAAGGCAGCACCAACCGGGGCGAAAAGCCGTTATTGAGCAGGACCGGGGTCAGGGCGGCCTGCCAGGCGCAGGCCAGGTCGATCTCAAAAAAAATGTTCAGCAGGCCTTCAGCGCTTAAAATCTTTACATGCTGAGCCAGATTAGCGGTTGCATCGGCCCCATCCCATATGGGCCGCAAAGTGATCCGGCGGTTGGCCCGGTCAAACTGCGGGGCAAAGATCGAGTGGGGCGAACGCTGCTCACCCTCATGTACGGCTAGTTGAATATCACGTGTGAAAAAGAGCCGGCTGTACTCAGCGCGCAGGAAACCCGCCAGGTCGGGGTGCGCCCACACCCGGCAGCCCGGATCCTCGCGCAGTTCGCGGTAATAGACGGTCTGCGGCGCCGGCGCCCCGGCCTGCCCGACAAGATTAATTGTCCCCAGGGATTCAAAATACCCCCCCGGCAGCTCGGGGGTGGCATAGCGGCAGATCAGGCCGATAGCGTCAGTCCTGGCAATTTGCCCGATGCAGGAAGCAGTTAATTCCTCAGACAGTCCCAGATCAGCCCGCTGATTGAACAGGTAAGGGCCGAAAGACTCAATAGTCCCGGCGCCGAGGCGCCGCCAGACAATACCGCCGGCAATTTGGCCCTGTTCCCCCACGGCCAGCTTCACGTCGTACTCACCGCTGGCCACCATATCGACAACCTTGCCCGGCAGGCGAAAAGATTCTATGTACTGGTGGTCCGGATAGTGGGCCGTCACGAGGCGGACAAAGAGCTTGAGGTCTTCCGGGTCCGGAGATGCAATGTGAAAGTCCTTGACCGGCCCGATTACCGGAAGCTCCGTGCCGGCCGGCGCGGGATAAGCCTTTTCTTTAATCAACACCAAGCCGGAGCCATGCTGCAGGTCCTCGGCAAAATGAAAATCATCAACAAACTTCGCGGCAATCAAAAGGCCCATCTCTTCCAGGCTGGCCGCGTCCCCCGGTGATACCGTAGAGGTCAGGTTTAAAGCCCTGAGATCAAATTGATGGGCTTTAAATAAAAACTTGAGCCGGACATAATACCCGCCGTTTTCAGCCTCCACCGTTATTTCCTCGTCAGCATGACCAGCCCCGCACAGATAGGCGAAAATCTCTTCGCAGGCAAGGGTCAGTTTGCGGGCTTCTGGCGCGGCCAAACCAAAGGCCAGGGCCGCATCCTCGGCAAATGAGGTCACCAGTCGCAAAAACCTGAGATCAAGATAAGTTTTGAGCAAAACACGGGCCGGCATTCTATCTCCCATCATGGACCCCCTTGTCGTCAAATAGCTGCTCAACTGACATGTAAATCGTAAAAACCAATGTCAAAATTTCTGTTTTTTTGTACTTCTTAATTATAGCAGAGTTTTCCTATTCGCAACTTAAATTTGAATTTTCCCGCGGGTAAATTATTTTCCTGCCTGAGCCGGCCTTAATCCAATACATCACCCGAATTTTATTCTCATTTTAATTTTTTTACTGTTAAAATTATTGTCGAAAAAACTAACAAAAAAGTTATTTAGTCCGATTATGTTTGTATATGAGGAAAAATGTAAAATACCGAAAAAAGTGAGTGATACGAGTGAACGCCCGAGAAAAGTTGCAATTCCATCAAGACCCCTATGACCATAAAGGAACCTCACAACTTTTTATCCAGGCAATGGTTGAGGTCTTACAGCATCACCAGTTGTGCAATCCGTTCTTTGCAGCGTTATTGGAGAAGAACCGGTTAAATCCTTCAGACCTAAAAAGCGAGGAGGATTTGGAGAAAATCCCTCCCATCCCGGCAAACTTTTTTAAGTATTATGAGTGCCTGTCCATTCCAAGAGAGAAAATAGTAGAGCACGTAACCAGCAGCGGTACCTCGGGGCAAAAAAGCCAGATGTTTTTTGATCAAGCAAGTTGGGATTTCGGGCTGGACATGATTAAGAGCCTGTTCCACTATTTCGGCTTCCAGTCAGATCAACCGGCTAACTATATACTATACACCTATGAACCTACCCAGGAAAGCAAGCTCGGCACCGCTAAAACAGATGAGGGGCTATTGCAGTACGCGCCTGTAAATAAGAAGTTTTTCGCTTTGCGCTTTAACGGTGCGGGGCACGATTTTGACGTTTATGGCACCATCAACAAGCTGCTTGAATATGAAAAGGAAGGACTGCCTGTGCGTATCTTTGGCTTTCCTTCTTTTTTACATTTTACCTTAAGGCAAATGGAAAGTTTGCATATGCCTCCCCTTAAGCTGAATAAAAGCTCAATGACAATGCTGGGCGGAGGTTGGAAAGGCCATGCCGACAAGCAGGTAGACAAGCTGGAATTATACGCGCTGGTGGAAAAAATGCTGGGTATCCCGGCCGGCAATTGTCGCGATGGCTATGGCTCAACCGAACATTCGGTGCCTTATTTTGAGTGCAGGAATCACAATTTTCATATTCCCATATACAGCCGTGTCTTGATCCGCAATGTCAGGACCCTTGCGCCCCAACCTGTAGGAGAAAAGGGGTTTGCCAATTTTATTACTCCCCACTTATTAAGCGTTCCGGCGATTTCAGTATTAATGGGAGATTTGGCTGTTCTCCACCAGGCAGAGGAATGCGGCTGCGGCATTGAGACACCTTTTATGGAGATCTTAGGCCGCGCGGGGACCAGTGCGGCCAAAAGCTGTGCCATTACTGCCAGTGAATTACTGAGAAAAAAGGAAGGTACATTTTAATGGACTCGATTTTCAGAGGGAAATTTATCGGAAATACTGATTTATCCGAGGTATTGGGCAGGCTGGAAAACAGTCTTGTAAAGGGTTTGGAAAAAGAGGGCCTGTCTGTGAAAAGGGTTATCAACGCGCTGGATACTCTCGGAAAAACCTTGTTGGAGAATGAAAGCCTGCTTCTGCCGGAGCTTACTCAATTCGGGCTCGGCAAAGAAGAAGCCATTGCCACAATAAGAGAGGCCCAGACAATTTTGAACAAAGATGCCCTGTATTTAAAAGTACACCGTGAACTTGGCAGGCTGCCCGGAGAGATTACCAGACTCAGTGTAAGGCAGGATATTTTCGAAGCCTGGCAGCCTCTTGGCGTTTTGGGACACGTTACCAGCTCAAATGATGCCATGCTTCCCTTTTTTAGCGCCGTTGAGGGCCTGCTAGCCGGCAATATCAACGTAATTAAGCCTGCCAGCGGGGCCGAGGCTGTGGTAATGAAGCTGGTGTTGCTGCTTTGTGAAATTGAGCCGGCCCTGGGAGAATACTTTTACATATTCCCTATTTCCTCAAAACAAAAGAAGGAGCTTTCAGTCATCTTTTCCTGCTGTGACGGTATTGCGGTCTGGGGCGGGGAAAATGCCGTAAAGAGCATCCGGTCCATAGCCCCTGCCGGAATCCCCGTGATCAGCTGGGGGCACCGCATCAGCTTCGCCTACTTCACCAGAGAGGGAGTGACCCGGACTGCCTTAGAGGGACTGGGAGCGGATGTCTGTGTGAATGAGCAGCAAGCCTGCTCCGCGCCGCAGGTTGTTTTTTATGATACCGATGATCAACAAGAACTCCGGTCTTTTGCCCAACAGGTTTATAACGCTTTGGCAAAGGTATCTCCCGGGTATCCCATGCACGAAGTTCCGCCGGCCTCCTGCGCGGAAATTACCACTGTTGTCGAGCTCGGCAAAATGGCGGAGATTATGGGGGATAGTACCGTTCTTGAGGCTAAAGACAAAAGTTTTCGCGTGCTTGTGGAATATGAAAGCAATTTAACCTCTTCACCTCTTTTCAGAACCATCATCGTCAAGCCTCTTTTGCAAAAGGACATATTACCCACCCTCCGCCCGTTCAGAAGTTATTTACAGTCCGTGGGTCTGTCTTGCTCAACAAAGGAGATAAGCCCTTTGACACGTTTGTTTTATAAGGCGGGGGCAACTCGTATTGTTGATTTAGGAAAAATGATGAGCGGATATGAGGGTGAGCCCCATGACGGAATTTACGCCCTCAGCAGGTATGTAAGACGGGTCAGCCTTCAGTCTAAAGCCCTGCCGGACCGGATGACGAGCTTTGCGGAAATTGAGGAACAAACAGCGCCGCCCTACCCTGCCAATACTCCCATCCTGCATAAGGCTGATTTTCCACAGGAAAGGCCGCAAAAGGGCGAAGGCTATTTGCTGTTGAAAAGCGGCGGCAGCAGCGGCAAAGCTGTTTATGCACCGCATAGCTACGGCGATGCGCAGACGACTTATGTCACCGGGGGGAATGCCATCTTTATTGCAGGGCTCAATCCCCAAACCGATATTTGCATGAATCTTTTTTACAGCGGTCAGTTATATGGTGGATTTATCAGTATTTATGAAGCTTTAAAGCATATTGACGCCGTTCAGCTGCCCATGGCGGCAGCCATGGACTTTGAGCTGGTGGTCAATGAAATAATAGCAAACCGGGTAAATGTGGTTTTGGGCATGCCCACCTATCTCCTGCGCCTGTTTAACGAGCAGGAGGAAAAGCTGGCCGCGTACGGCGGGATCGCCAAGATTTTTTACGGCGGCGAACATTTTGACAATGCCCAGATAACCCGCCTGCAGGAAAGGTTCGGGGTAAGGCTGATAAAATCCATGGCCTACGGCTGCAATGAAATAGGCTCCATAGGCTATTCCTGCGAGCATTGCCGGGGCAGTGAACATCATCTTATTTCGGAGACCAAGTACCTGGAAATATTAAAGCTCGATAGTGACGAGCCCGTGGAAAAAGGTGAAATAGGCCGCCTGGTCATTAGCTCCTCTGACCGGAACCTGGAGATATATCGCTATGAAATAGGTGATTTGGGCCGCTTTATTGTTGAGCCGTGCCCTTGCGGGAGAACCGATCCCAAATTCGAACTGCTGGGGCGGTTTGGTGACACGTTTAAGTTTGCCACAAATTATCTGAGTTATATAAAGATAAAAACCATCTTAAATGAAAATTTCTCATACACGGACGGCCTGCAGCTAATTCTGGAGTATGACGGCATTAGCAGGATGACTATATGTGTTGAGACAAGTATTGATCAAGATAAAGTCATCCCTGTTTTGAGGCAGCAGTATGCCGAGATTGAGGAATGTATAAGTGATAAAACAGGCAGCATTACAGTTAAATACTGCGGCAAAAGTGACTTTATAACCAGTGAGCTGGGCGGGAAAATACGCAGCGTGGTAGATTTAAGAAATTAAAAATAACAATGCTGTTGGGAGGACAATATTTGGATATTCAAATCAGGACAGCCGCCATGCAGGAGCTTGAGCAGATGGCCAGGTGCCAGACCCGTGCTTTTAACGAGCGCGAGCCCATGACCATGGCCCTGGGGTTTACACATGAAGAGTATTACCGGTACCTCTTGAAAACGCTCCCCCTGAGCATAGAGGACGGGCTGTCTTTTAACGCCATTGACATGGCTGCGGGTAAAATTGCGGGAACGTTGATCTTGTTCGACGCCTTTATTGATGAAAGCAGGCTTCCGGAATTGACAAAGGTGGAAATGCAGGGGGTTGTAAACACCAACCGCATATTTGAGGAACTGGAAAAACCCTTGCTGGTTAATGAATTCTTTAAGGCCGGTCAATGTGTCAGGATGATGTTTATATCTGTGGAAGATGGGTTTCTGAGATTCGGGATTGCCAGTAAACTGCTCAGTTATGCCGAAGAAATGATTAGGAAAAAAGGATATAAAATAGGCATAGCTGACGCTACAAATTTTCGTTCGGCATGTTTGTTGGAAAAACATGAGTTTAAAAAAATAAATGAAATAATTTACAGCCGGATAAAAACAGAAGGCAGGAATCCATTCGCCCTGGTGGAAGGCTCCTGCTGTCTGTATATAAAGTATCTGTGAGGTATGTCATGAGCAATATAGCAACCATTGAAATAGTAAACGATACGAGACTGCTTGACGGCACTTTGACCTTTATAGAAAGCCTGGCCCGGGAGCTTGGCTTTGAAAAAGGCAAGGCAGCCAGGCTGCGGCTGTCCTGCGAGGAAATACTGGCGGACAGGCTGCAAAACGCTTATGCCAACACTGGCAAAATTGTTGTTGAGGTCCTTTTGCAAAAGGATATCCTGGAGGTGTCCATAAAAGATATGGGCATTCCTTATTGGACTAACGAGTCAGCCTTTGACCCCCGGAATATAGAGTCAAATACCAAGGGCCTGGAGTTCTTCCTGGCTGCACGGTCGGTGGACCGCTATGGCCTGGAAAAGCTGGGCAAGAGCGGCCAGCGTACCTATGTGCAAATGTTTCTGCCCCAGAAAATCGAGCTTAAAAAAGAAGAGGAAGTCGAGGCATCCCCTCTGGATAACAATTTTCGCTGCCAGAAGGTCGGTACTGATATTACAGATATTATTGCGGCTATAACATGCATTTACAATGCTTATGGCTATTCATACGCCTATGAGGCACTTTATTACCCCGAAAAATTCAGGGAGCTTGTTGAGGCCGGGACATTTCATTCCATTTTAGCGTTAAACGATCATAACGAAATAGGAGGGCACCTGGCACTGGCCTGCCACGAAGATTTTCCGTCTTTGCCGGAGCTGGCCACCCTTGCGGTGAAAAGCAGCTTTCGCAAGTACGGCCTCGGGCGCATGCTTTTTGAATATGGCTTTGAGATAGCCGGGGGGCTTGATGTAAATGGTGTTATGGGCCAGCCAACCGCTTTTCACAATATATCGCAAAGGATTTGCCACAGTAACGGCTTTACCGCCACCGGCTTTCTATTTCATTATGTTAACGAGGAATCCAGGGGAATTTACAACAAAGGTGAACGACGGCTGGACCTGGCCATCTGCGTAAAGCTTTTCAACCTGGCATGCAGGACAATTTACCCACCGCCGGAGCACTGTGACTTTATTGCCGGGCTGTATGAAAAGCTTGGCTGCGCATATGAGGTGGGAACGGGCATTATTCCATCAGCCTACGGTCTTTTACAGTGGAGCGTAAATACA
Source organism: Pelotomaculum propionicicum (assembly GCF_048984525.1). GTDB lineage: Bacteria > Bacillota > Desulfotomaculia > Desulfotomaculales > Pelotomaculaceae > Syntrophopropionicum > Syntrophopropionicum propionicicum_A. The sequence goes on along the minus strand of NZ_JBMGJC010000003.1, from coordinate 12,017 downwards.
CCAATGCGAATTTGTAAGGTGATAGTAAATAATGTGGGTGAAGAAATTGCCAGCTCGCTTGATAATGTTCTTAATTACTGTGCAAAAAACAAAATCGAAATGGTGGAAATGTACCTCAATATGAGTGAGCCCGGTTGCGTTTTCGGCTATGAAAAGGCTAAAGAAAAGGGTTTCATCTTTACAGGGATTATGCCGGGAAGCAGCAAGGGGGATTACCTGATCATGCAGCATTTACTTGACTACCCGGTCAATTTTGATGCCATTGTAGCCGATTTTGACTACGCCGATGTGTTTAAATACATAAGAAGTGTCAGCGGGAAAGGATGTGCGGTATGAAAATATACTCACCAGAGTACATCATTGACTATGCCAGAAAGCACTCGCCATATTACGCCGGGTTGTACAAAAAAGTGAGTAAAAACCCGGCCCTGGCGGATTTACCCCTCATTGATCAAAACCATTTTTGGGCAAATGCTTCCATAAAAGGCGGCAGCGTCCTGACTGCCAGGCAGGTGGACGGGCAGGTGCTGAAGAGCGGAGGCACCACCGGGGCTCCCAAATACGCTCCATATACCTCCGAGGAGTGGGATACTATGTGCCGGATAAATGGCTTTTACCTGTCCAAGAGCGGCCTGAAAAACGGTGACAGGATTGCCAATCTTTTCTATGGCGGAGGGATGTATGGAAGCTTCATTTATGTTTACTCACTGCTGAGAGAAGCGCTGAGCAGGACTTTGCTGTTCAATATCGGGGGGCAGTCCCCGTTAGAAGATATGGTCAGCGCCATTGTAAACATGGAAATTAATGTACTGGCAGGTATTCCGTCTATAATTCTCAAGATAATTGAATATGTGGAGAAGAATAGTGTGGAAAACTTTAACGTGGATGTAATTTATTTTGCCGGAGAAACGCTTTATCCTGACCAGAGAGAGGCTATATGCTCAATCTTGGGCAGAAAGGTTGACTTTCGTTCTGTTTCCCTGGCCGGAAATGATTATGGCCTGGTCGGTTATTTCAGCTCCGACTGCGGCTTTAACGAACACAGGGTGTGTGATACCGCCTGCATTTTTGAGCTGATAGACCCCGACACAAATGAAGTCATCACAGAGGAAAACAGGATTGGGAAAATATATATCACCAGCCTGTACAAGCTGTTAATGCCGTTAATCCGCTATCCCATCGGAGATATGGGGATGTACACCGAGCCCCAAGGCATGCCGGACAGAAAGTTCAAGCTCCTGGGCAGAAGTGAGGAAGCCGCAAGAATAGGCGTGGTATCCATGTACGTGACTGATGTCGGCCGGATACTTAATGATCTGGGCATCACTGTAAATGGATACCAGCTCATTGTTTCTCACACTAACAAACTGGACCAGCTTACAATTAAAATATCGCCACGTGAGCTGAACGGTAAAAATAAGGAAGACATTTTAGAGGCCCTGTTTAAAGAACGTCCCCTGTTTTTGGATTCACTTGACAAGGGTATTATCTCTCCTGTAGAAATTACATTTTGCCGGATGGAAGACCTGGAGTTCAACCATCGTACGGGCAAATTAAAAAGCCTCATTGATTTAAGGTTTTAAATAGCCTGGCCAGTTCTCTGTTCGATTTAATTCTCATCGGTCGGGCAGACTTTTTTTTCATGGACGTGAAGGTTTTTTTAATATAATGTAATATATAAAGGACTTAATGAGGTAATATTATCCAAAGAAAAATCAGTATCAGGTGGTTTAACAATGCCGACGTACAATTATTCAATGGTCCATATCGGTAACCTGGCTAATTTGAAGACATCTCTTCACTTGTCCCACAGGATTTCCTGCCACGCATACGACAGTGAAGGATCAATTACCAATAGGTGCCGGAACGACAGTATTTATAACCTGGTAATAAAACAGGATGTTGTGGACGGCGAACCCCGGATTGACCTGGCTTTTTACGAGACCGGGGATAACGGTTCACCGCGTTTTGCGCTGTCTTACGGTACTTTTAGAAATAAAGTGCGCGGCTTGTATTATGATAACCCGGACCTTGATAACCCATGGGCTATTGATAAGTGGGAAGAAGAAGAAGTTATGATTCTCTGGGGATTGACGACGACCGACCTCCGCGCCGTACCGAAGTATTTCCCGGTGTCTGTATTCGATAACCTGGAATTCTGCGAACTGTTAATTCTGTTTAATGGTGGTTATGCGGTCATTAAAGAAGGCCGGGACGCCCCTGATGACGCCAGTAAGAAAAAGATCGCCAATTTGCATGACGCGCTGACCATGCTGACAGGCTGTTGATTTAACTAAAGCAATTTGTATTAGGAGTGGCTGTACATATGTTTGCAACTGAAGCGAAAGGGCACCTTAAAATCCTTTTAACTGATCCTGAAGTTCCCACCGTGATGTTGTGGGGCCCTCCCGGAGTCGGGAAGTCTAGCATTGTCCGGCAGATAGCCGCTGAAAGCGGCTGGGGTTTCCTGGATCTGCGGCTTTTGCTCTTGAACCCCATTGACCTGCGCGGCATCCCCTATCCCAACAGGGAAACCCGGCAGGCGGACTGGCTTGCCCCTTCCTTCCTGCCTGATGTCGGGCGCGACGGCGCGGAAGGTATCATACTTTATGACGAGATCACCTCCGCCCCACGGGCTGTGCAGGCTGCCGCCTACCAGTTGATCCTGGACCGGCGTGTCGGCGAATACCTCCTGCCGGAAGGGTGGCGACAGGTGGCAGCGGGCAACCGGGCCCAGGATAAAGGTGTCAGCAACCAGATGCCCGCGGCGCTGGCCAACAGGATGATCCACTTTGAAATTACCTGCTCGCTTGAGGATTGGAAGCGCTGGGCGATACCCAACAGGATTGACCATAGAGTGATCAGCTTTTTGAATTTCAGGCCTGAACTGCTTTACCGGTTTCCCAACCAGGCCGCTGAAATCAAAGCTTTCCCCAGCCCGCGCAGCTGGGAGTTCGTCCACAAGATCCTCCCCTCCTACGGTCAGGTGAGCAGGGCTTTCCCTGCTATATGCGGGGCGGTGGGCGAAGGACCCGCCACCGAATTTACAGCCTTCTGCCGGATGTTGGAGCAGATACCCGACGCGGACGAGATCCTGGACGGCAGGATAACAACAGTCCCGGATTCACCCGATATGATTTACGCCTGCATCGGTGCTCTGGTCAGCAGCCTTTCCAATAATAAGACCACGGCCCGTTTGAGTAACTTCTTTGCCTTTATCTCCATGTTGATGGCCGAGTACCAGGTGCTGGCCATCAATGACGCCGTAAAAGCCGACCTCCGGACTGAACTGGTTATGCTGCCTGAATTCCGCGACTGGCTGACCAGGAATGCGGATGTCCTGGTGGGAACAGATTAGTAATTGGGAGGGGCGCCAGTGCCGGATTCTCATTATTTGATCAGCAAGGCCAGGGCCAAGATGCTCATGAAGTATCCCTTCTTCGGTTCCCTGGCCCTCTTCCTGCAGCCCAGGGAAGACCAGTCCACTCCGTCCATGCGGACAGAGGGTTTTGACCTCATTTACCACGATGATTTTGTACAGGGCCTGGTCAATACCGGCGGCATCAGCCTGCTGATGAGCGCCCTGGTCCACGAAGTAATGCACGCGGCCCTCCAGCACATCTGGCGCCGGGGTACCCGGGAGCAGGAGCTCTGGGACATGGCCTGCGATTATGTCGTTAATCAAATCGTCAAAGAACAGGGGCTCAAGCTTCCGTCCGGCGTCTTCATAGCCGACCGTTTCAGGGGCATGACAGCTGACGCCGTGTACAATATACTGCGCCAGGAACTGCCGCCTAAATCCCAGGACGAGGCAGGCAAGGACTCGGGGCAAAGCGGTCCGGATAAATCCCAGCAGGGAAAAAAGCCTGACGGCAGGCTCCTGGACGACCATTCCAGGTGGGGTAAGAACAAGAGCGGACAGGACGAGTCAACTGACTCCAACGCGGAAGCTTCGACCTGGAAAATGCGCGCCGCCCAGGCGGCCCAGGACGCCCGGCAAAGAGGCCTCCTGCCCGTTGGTATGTTGCAGGTAATTGAAAATGTCCTGTACCCCAAGCTGGACTGGAAGCAGGCTCTGGCTGCCTTTGTCCAGCCCACCCGGTCGGACTACACCTTCATCCCGCCCGACCGGCGTTTCGACTACGTCTTCCTGCCGGAGTTCGGCAGTGAAGGGCTGGAAGAGGTGGTTGTGGCCATTGATACTTCCGGTTCGGTCTGGCGTTTCTACAAGGAGTTCATCTCGGAAATGGTCAGTATTGTCTACTCCTATCCGGAGTTCAAGGGCTATATCGCCCACTGTGACGCTGCGGTCCAACTCTTCCAGGAACTTGACGCGGACAACCTCCCGATGCAGTTTAAAGGCGGCGGCGGGACAAACTTCCGTCCCTTGTTTCTGGAAATCGAAAAACGCGGCATCAGCCCGTCGTTGATGGTCTTACTGACCGACGGAGACGCAGACTTACCCAAGGACCCGCCAAACTACCCCGTGCTATGGGTCCTGACCGGAGAAAACAATCCCATTCCCCACTTCGGGACCGTGGCCTACATGTATTTAAAGTAAGCACCCGTCAAGCGCGACAAGCTCTCCGAAATCAAATAAGTTAGTATTTACAAGAGTTAAGCCGAACGTGGATTACCAAACATTCGGCTTTTTCCATTGGAATGTGTCCGAAAAACTACTTTTTATTTCGTTAGTCGCCGACAAAAATTCTGGCATGCCCTAAAGTTCAGAGCAGGCATGTTATATCGACCTATTTATGATAAACCAGGGTATAATTTATTCATCTTAGAAAAAACTACATTAATGAATATTTCAAAGAAGGGTGTTAATGAATAGCTTTATTTATAATTCAGATTTACAGCAAGTATGAGTTATTGCCGTTTACTTAAGCCTGTTGCTGGTATCTAATAAAAAATGTACAATAAAGCCAAAGAATAGCATATATCATACATATAACTTAGGAGGATGATAAATTATGGCTGCAACGGATTTATTAGACAAGGGTGCGGTGCTTCAGCGGGATAAAGAAACATATGCTGTGGTCCCTCACATGCCCGGCGGGCTGGTGACTCCGGATAAGTTGAGAAAAATAGCAGATGTCGCAGAAAAATATAATGCCCAGGCACTAAAGCTTACCTCTGCCCAACGCCTGGCGATTGTGGGTTTAAAGGAAGAAGATCTGGAGAATGTCTGGCGCGATCTGGGCATGAAGCCCAGCCATGCCATTGGGCTATGTGTGCGCAGCATCAAATTTTGTCCTGGAACTACCTTTTGCAAACGGGGACAACAGGATTCAGTAAGCTTGGGATTAAAACTGGATGAACGTTATCACGGCCTTGAACTGCCCAGTAAATTTAAAATGGGTGTAAGCGGTTGTGCAAATTCTTGCGGGGAAAATCATTTCCGTGATGTAGGCGTAATGGGTATGCCTAAAGGGTTCAAATTGATGGCAGGCGGAAACGGCGGCGTTACTCCACGCATTGCCAAGACTATTTATGAAGGGCTCGATGAAGAACAAGTCATGGAAAAAATCGATAAGATTATAAAGGTCTATGCCGGGGGAGCCAAAAAGCATGAGCGGCTTGGTAAGTTCATCGAGCGGATTGGGTTAGAAGAGTTTAAAGGCAAACTTGGGGAATAATCATTATCTCAGGACTGATAAACATTTGACGGATCCCTGATATTGAGTATATCGCCAGGGATCCGCCAAATAAAATAATATAAAATTGTTTGTATTAATAAGTCATTGCCGGCTCAGGCCGGGCCTCCAATATATCGGCGGCATCAGTAATGTCAAGTTCCAGCATTTTTATCATAGCGGACATTCTGACAACGTTCATTTCGACACATTTAATGCCGCATTTGCAGCCCAATTCTTTTAAATTTTCCGCTTCCAGTTTAATACTGGCAATAAGGTCAGCCATTTCACGAATTTTGGTTTTCTCTATCAAGATGTATCGCCACCTTTTTATAATTACTTCCTGAGGTCCCGAAAACGCTTGGCTTTTACTTGATACCTGGGCAGGGAACCATAAGGGTGACTTTCATAAGCAAAGTTAAGGTTGGTCTTTATTCTCAGAATTTTGGCCAAATCGGCCTCTACTTCTTTTTCCTGGCCTTCAAAGCCGGGCGCCAATTCATATTTTAGGATGATCTTGTCTATTTCCCCATCTTTTTTAACAATCAATTCATATTCGTTACCTAGTTGATTCATACTGCGCACAGCCTCTTCCACCGATACAGGACTAAACAGCACACCTTTAACTTTTGTAATGTGGTCAATACGGCCCTGAATCCCGCCCTTTAACACGCGGTGTGTGCGGCCGCAAGCACAGTAGTTCTCACTCCACATAGCCACGTCTTTACTGTCGCAGCGGACACATGGCTGGGCCATCCGGTCAAAAGCGGTAATGACGACCTTCCCAAGTTTATTAGGTTCTTCAATAGGTTCCCCGGTTTCCATATCCAGGAGTTCCACCAGGAAAAATCCCTCGTTAACATGCAAACCACCCGGCTTATACGTACACTCGTATCCCCATCCACCCATTTCAGTTGCGCCGATATGGTCGTATACATTACAGCCCCAGGCTTCTTCCATCCTTTTCTTGGTGGTGGGAACGCTTGCACCCGGTTCACCCGCGCACAGGATTTTCTTGATCCCCAAATCCCTCGGATCCATGCCCAGTTTCCGGCAAGCATCCGCCATCCCAAGAACATAAGTAGGGGTAGCCATAAAAGCGGTGGCCCTGAGGTCCTTCATCTTCAATACTCTTTCTTCGGTGTTTAGCAAAGCCCCCGAAACAACCTCACAATTGATTTTTTCGGCAGCATAGTGGCCGGCCCAGTAGGCAATAAATACATTGTAACCGAATGGTAGAAAAACCCTGTCTGTATTCCTGAAACCCATCGCCCACAAGATATAAGACCATGTTTCGGCCCACCACTCCCAGTCCTGCCATGTATCAGGCTGAAATACCGGTTGCCCGGTGGTGCCGCTGGTCTGGTGGTAAACTGTGACCTCTTCTAAAGGCACGCAAAGAGAATCTCCGTAAGGCCACGGCTCCTTATACTGGGCCTTCCGGTAATTCTCTTTATCAATCATTGGCACTTTCCTGATGTCGTCCCACGTTTTAACATCTTCGGGGGTTAAACCGGCCGCGTCATAAAGATTCCGGTAAAGCTTGGACCTGTCGTACGCCCATTTCAATATCCTTTTAAACTTTACCAGCTGCAGTTCCCTCAATTTTTCCACCGGCATGGTTTCCAAAATTGGATTCCAATAGATGTCGAGACTTTGCATGTTAACCACCTCCGATTTGTTACTATTTATTAATAAAAAAAGCAAGTGTATTTATTACCCCGGCTTTTCGTAAACTTGCTTATAAAACCACCATGCAGGTTGTTTTATTTAAATATCCCAGCATATCAAAATATTTATTTAGGATTATCCTATACAAGATAGCTATTCTTTCTCTAATCTCATCTTACATTGTTAAATTAAGAATTTAAAATATATGTTTGCGATTGCATTTATAATTAATGCTAATCAATAGAATTCCGGCGCTAAACACCAGAAAAATCTCCACAAAAAAATATCCGGTTACCCAGACCCTGTCTTAAATATAAAAGTCACCTCAACAAGTGAAGTGACTATCTTTTTCTATAATTCCCATATGAATCAGATAATAATTATCTCAAATCAATTTATTTGATTATCGCTGAGTTTTGGAAATGCAGTTTTCTTTTAGAGGACAATCACTGCAAGTAAGAGTACCCTGGCAGGTTTTTTCGCCTGGCCGCTCATAGCTGCGTTCTTGTGGCACTTTGCTCCAACCTATGACCGCTGTTACTGATTTTACCGGCCGAAGCAGGTGATGAGACGTCACGGCAAGTCCGATCTTTTCACCACTTATGCTGTCTATAAATTGCTGCTGGTGTTCCAGGGACCAGTCACCGTAACCCGGACTGAAACGCGCGGTCGGGTAATAAGAGCTGCGCCTGATATCCCGGACCGCTATATTGTCAAGAATATCAGTGGTATGTTCAACAGCTGCCGAGGCAATACCATTGAAGATAAACGCATCACTAGCACTGGCTGTTTGCTGCAGCTCAGCCAGGTGTTCGTCTATCCTGATCCCCAGTGTGGCAGCCAACAGGGTTACTTTTTCACAGGTGATAAAATGAGCAGCCGCGCGGGAACCCGCGATGACCAGGCTGGCGCCATCCAACACAACCTGGTCCGGGGTTATCCGGCTGACAGAGCACACCCGGATAGCCCCTTGCGGTTTAGCCAGTTGAGTAATGCTCCGCAGGTGGGTGTCAATTAATTTATCAATATTTACAGAGAGCGGACCTGGCGACGGCCCAAGATGAAGAAAGGGATAGATTTCTTCTTTAGACAGCAGGAGGGGCAGGTTGAGAATTTTTATTTTCATGCTTTAGGCGCCAGTGAAAATCCCCGAACTACTTTCACTGCCTCCACCGCGTCTGCGCCATAGGAGTCCGCTCCGATTTCCCGCGCATACTCAGCTGTGACCACCGCCCCGCCAACAATCACTTTAACATCCGGCAGCTCCTGCTTAAGCAGTTCGATGACCTGCGGCATCTCAACCATAGTTGTAGTCATTAACGCGCTCAGAGCTACCACATCTGCCTTTTCACGGCGGGCCGCTTCCAGAAAAGCTTGCGCTGATACACTTTTGCCCAGGTCTACAACGCGATAACCATGATTTTCAAGCAGGGCTGAAACGATATTCTTGCCGATGTCGTGGATATCGCCCTTTACTGTTCCAATCACTACGGTCCCCTGCTGTTCCACCTTCTGCGCTGAGAAATTTTCTTTTAAGTAGGCAAAAGCCTTTTTCGCCGTGTCCCCTGCCAGTATAAGCTGGGGAAGGTAAGCTTCTCCCCGGGCAAAATGCTGGCCCATTATTTCCAGGGCGGGGATAATCCCTTCGTTAATAACAGACAGGACATCGCCTTTTTCAAGCAGTTTCTTAACCAGTGGGACGACAGCTTCCTGGTGCCCGTGAAAGATAGCTTTTTGCAGGGCCTGGACGGGGTCTTCCTGGTCAGTGTCCTTATTTATAGAAGGCTTGGCCGGGGAAACCAGTTTGCCGGCTTGCTCCAGGTAGTTGCGCGCGCCGAAATCACGCCCCGTAAGAAGGGCGCCTGAGATCATTGTCTCTCTGATCCTGTTGTCAAGCGGGTTGGCGATGGCAGCGTCCAGTCCGGCGCCAAGGGCTAAGGACAAGAAAGCCGCATTAAGCCAGGAACGCTGGGGCAAACCGTGTGAGACATTGCTCAGCCCCAGGACTGTATTAACACCCAGATGCTTTTTGACCAAAGTTATAGCCCGCACGGTTTCTGAAGCCAACTCAGGAGAAGTTGCCGCCGTAAGGACTAGACAGTCGATCATAATGTCTTCTCTTGGCAAACCATAGTACTCTGCCGCGTCTACGATCTGTTTAGCTATATCCAAACGTTCTTCTGCCTTTGCGGGAATACCGCTTTCATTAAGAGTTAAACCCAATACCGCGGCGCCATACTTTTTAGCCAGGGGTAAGATAGAGTCGAGGCTTTTTCTTTCGCCGTTGACAGAATTAATTAAAGCCTTGCCCTGGAATTCCTGAAGCCCTTTTTCCAGGGCGGCTGGATTAGTACAGTCCAGCACCAGCGGGCAGTCCAGGCTCATCTGCAATTGCCGCACACCTTCCGGCAACAGCCGGGTTTCATCTCCTCCAGCCAGTCCTGTGTTAAGGTCAAGAAGCAGTGCGCCTGAATCCAACTGGAGCGCCCCTTCATTAGTAATGAAATCCCAGTTTTGCCGCCGCAGGGCTTCCGCAACCGCCTTGCGGGCGGAGGGGTTTATTCTCTCGCCTATAAGGACGGGAAGCTCTTTGGCACCTATAGCCAAAGCCCGGCTGCGGCTGGCCAGACGTGTGGAGAACGGTCCTTCCTGCGGCGGCAGGGGTGTAGGTTCCCGTGATGATAAAGCCTCCCCCATGGCCTTGATATGAGCGGGAGTGCTGCCGCAGCATGCTCCGATCAGATTAACGCCCAGGCTCCGGAAAGGCTCGGCAAAACGAGCCAATTCCTGAGGTGTTTCCTTGAAGACTGTTTCTCCGTTGATAAGGACCGGCATACCGGCGTTGGGCTCCACCAGAAGCGGCAGCCGGGTGAACTGACGGTATTCTTTCATGATTTCCAGAAGTTCCGCAGGACCGGTAGAGCAGTTGGCGCCGATACAATCAGCTCCCATCGCTTCCAGTACTATGGCGGCCGTTTGGGGGCTGGCGCCTGTGAGGGTCCTGCCTTTGGTATAAGTAAGAGAGCATGCTACCGGAAGCTTAGTATATTTCTTGGCCGCGAAGAGGGCGGCCCGGATTTCGCCTAAATCAGTGAAGGTTTCCAGTAAGATAAAATCCACTCCCCCTGCCTCGAGGGCCCGGGCTTGCCGGCCAAAGACTTCTGCCAGCTCCGTCCAGGAGATGTCACCCAGAGGGGCGGGAAAGTGTCCGGTGGGTCCGATAATACCAGCAACAAACGCCTTGTCCTGAACAACCTCTCGCACCAGTTTGGCCGCCGTTTTATTTACTTCCTCTACGAGGTGGGCCGCACCGTATTCCCCCAGTTTCAGCGCTGTGCCACCAAAGGTATTTGTCTGGATAACCTGAGATCCTGCATTCAAGTAAGCCAAATGCACCTGCTGTACCTCAAGGGGATGAGAGAGCATCCAGAGCTCCGGGTTTTCTCCCGGCGGGAGACCCTGTTTTACAAGCATGGTACCCATTGCACCGTCCCCGAGCAGGACTTGGTTTTTTAAGGTTGCAATAAAATCAGCCATTCAAAGACCTCCATATTAACCCACGCCAGTTAGATTTTAGATGCTAGTCAACATTATTTGACAGGCTTGGTAGGTATATTCTTGATTATATTTTAGAAGAACTAATATTTCTATAGGAAGATGATTTAATTTGCTTTTTTTATCCCGCTATATTCAATCATATTGTGCCATTAATTATAAAAAAAGACCCGGGAATATCTTTGCAAATCATTAAATAAGGCTTTACCTCCTGGAATGTGGCTGAAACACGTGTCAAAATGAGTTTAAGATATCTGGAAATAACTGTAGTATATCATGACCGGACAATCTCCTGGATGTCAGAACAGTCATATTATATTTAGAAAATGAGATACACATTTTAGGAATGGCTGACGTAATGGCTGAGGGTATATTTAAGCAGTTTAACATACATTAAGCCTATCATTGGAATAGTAAACAAATTTATCCATGCGGCATATTATATTCCAGGATCAGGCAAGACACGCAATTCATTGCGAAAGGAGGAAATCAAATGGGATGGCCAAATCAACCTGAAAATAATAAAAAGGAAAGGGAATGCAATTGTTGTATAGAAATTGAGAATAGTATTGTTGTGATAATCTGCGGTGAAGTCGATATTGAACGTTTAAAAAATTGTCTTCAAACAGCTTTAGAAGTGAAATCCGATGCGGCGGCAGGGCAGGAATAAACCTTATCGGCAATTAGCGCGTATGAGCCGAACGTGTATTAACCGGGACGTTCGGCTTTTGCTTTTTTATATGGAGTAGATCGCTTTGAACTTTCTAATGAATAGAGTACATATTGCAGGAAAAAATAACTTAAGGCATATACTGCTGGAGGTCCAATATGAGTAACCAACTTATATTATGGTCTATGTTCATCTTGCCCTGGTTGACGCTTTTCTTTATGAAGAAAGAAGACTTAAAGCGTTTTATGCCTTTAGGGTTTTTTACATTGTCGTTAAGCATAATCGTTACTGAAATCGGAATTACAACTGAATTGTGGGTTCTCTATAATGCTCCCAAGGAGTGAGACACAGGACGAGAAAAATAAGTTACAATGGGAGCATGAACAAACGTAATCATTATTCAGCCGGCTTTAAAACCCAGGTGGTTCTGGAGGTCCTCCGGGAAGAAGCAACCATCAATGAGATCGCAGCCCAGCATGGCA
>NZ_JBMGJC010000002.1:0-273607 GCF_048984525.1 Pelotomaculum propionicicum | reverse complement strand
CCTGCCCAGTTGACTACTACCTCAAAAGCAAGCTCAATGAAGCTGCTTGATATTTACCAACAAACTAACACGGGAAGGAGAAAACTTAAATTTTTAAATCCGTGTTCTTTACAAGGGGAGCATTATAATAAGCCTGTCCGCCTCTTTAAGCGAAAGCGCCATCGGCTTTTCCACCACAAGGTGTTTTCCCGCTTCAGCAACCCGCAGGCCTATCTCAACCCGGAGGCCGCTGGGTGTACAAATATTTACGAGGTCTACCGCGTGGTTACCCAGCATATCGTCAATATCGGTATACCACTTAACTCCGTATTTTTCACCAAAACTTTCGGCTGCATTAGGGTTTACATCACATACAGCCGTCAATTCCATTAGTTCTGAGTTGATTATAGCTTCCGCATGCCTTGACGCGATATGGCCGCAGCCAATTATCCCAAATTTAACCATCTTAAGATTCCCTCTAAATCTTAATTATTTTGTCCCTGTTTGTTTTTACTGTTTTTGTTGCATTCCTTGTGTCAACAACAATTTTAGCCTTTTCTACCACAGCTTCATAATCAATGTTACTATGATCTGTTAGTATTACAATACAATCTGAAAAGACAACTAGTTCGTCAGTCAACGGTGCTGACTTAAGAACAAAATCTTCTTCTCGCACGCTGATTTTAAATTCAGGTATATAAATATCGTGATATGTAACCTTAGCGCCTTCTTTAAGTAATAGGGATAGAATTTTAATCGCAGGTGATTCTCTTGCGTCGTCAATGTCTTTCTTATAAGCAACTCCAAAGACCAATATTTTTGAACCTTTTAAACTCTTGCCAGAATAATTGAGTGCCTTGATAACCTTGTTAAGCACATGGTAAGGCATACTCATATTTATCTCTGCCGCAAGCTCGATGAACCTGGTATGAAAATCGTACTCTCTTGCTTTCCATGTTAGATAATGCGGATCTATAGGTATACAATGGCCCCCGACACCGGGACCCGGATAAAAAATTTGTATTCCAAACGGCTTGGTTGCCGCCGCGTTAAGAACTTCCCATATATCGAGGTCCATTCTGTCACAAAGCAGCGCAAGCTCGTTTACAAGGGCGATATTGACAGCCCTGTACGTGTTTTCAAATACTTTTGTCATTTCTGCAACTGCCGGAGAAGAAACCGGGACAACATTTATAATCGTTTGCCCATAAAAAGTAATTGCCGCCTCCAGACAGGCTTTCGTAGTTCCCCCAACCACTTTTGAGGTGTTTTTCGTGGTGAAACGTTTGTTGCCGGGGTCAACCCGCTCCGGAGAAAACGACAAGAAAAATTCATTTCCCACTTCAAGGCCTGATTTTCTAAGGATCGGCAGCATAATTTCCTGTGTAGTGCCGGGATAAGTGGTGCTTTCCAAAGTCACCAGTTGTCCTTTGCGCAAATACTCTGCTGTCATGTTGGTAACATTAATAATGTATGAAATATCCGGTTCCATGTTTCTTGTTAAGGGTGTAGGCACACAAATTACTATTACATCTGCTTCGCGAAGAATTTCAAAATCACAATAGGCTGTTATTTTTCCTGATGACACCAATTCTCTTAGTTCATCATCTTTTACATCACTTATATAATTTTGGCTCTGGTTTACCATATCAACCCTATTAGGGTTTTGATCTATACCTAGCACATTAAAACCCACTTTGGCCTTTTCCACCGCAAGAGGCAGGCCAACGTAACCCAGACCTATTACTGCTACCTTAGCCTCTTTACTTTTTATCTTCTTTTTAAGTTGTTCCAAAACAAAATGTTCTTCTGTGTTAAATGATAAAGATTCAGTCATCTAAATTCCTCCAATTTAAGATTTAAGCCTGCAAAAATTTTAAATATCATTTAAACACAGATAGATTTCTGAATCCCTCATAATTCTTTGCTATTTGGGGTACTAATTGTTTAGCTTGCTCCAATAGATCTTTTGCCTCCTTGGTGCTTCCTTGCTTATCCTTTAAAATACTCAGCCAGAGGGCTGCCTCCCCTTTGCTGTTTTCGTCCTGAAGCGCCGCATTTAAATTTGCTTCGGCTTCAGGCCACATCCCCATGATATAATGAGCTTGACCCACCCTTAAGTTAATCTCCGGTGTTAAAGACAGGAGCGGAGCATCTTTCCAAAGCCGCCTTTCTGTTTCGCCTAGGCTGTCTGTTTTACTTTGTATTCTCTCAGGTACTTGGACTGCTTTTTCAAAATAATCTTTTGCCATATCCATGTTGCCGCCAGTCAGTTCGTTATAACCCACAATGAAATAGGTTCTAGCTAACAATTCGTAACACTGTATTTGAAACGGAGCCAGGGATAATGCCTTCTCTGCGGCATTAACAGCATCGCCGCTGCTTTTCTTGCCTGAAATCATTAGGCCTGTAAGGTCCGCGTAGCATTGGGAGTTGTATTTTCTAAGGTTCAATGCTGTCTGTACCTCAGATATCCCCTCGTCAAATTTACCCTGCTGCTGGTATATGCGGGCAAGATTGATGTGGTGTTCGGCGGTAAAAGGGTTATATGACGAAGCTTTTTGTAAAGAGTTAATTACCTGGACGGGATTCTGTTTCTGCAAATATACAACCGCCTGTTTGGATAGGTTGCCCGCTGAGACCAGCGCCCCGGCAAAAAGGATAATTATAAAAGAAGCTGCTGACACAATAGCTAGAACAGAATAATTTGGTGGAATGTACGTCTTGCTTTTCTTTTCCTCTACAATGGGTCTGGAGTAAATCATGACACCCCTGGCAAGCCCAAACATAGTCCATAGAACCAGTGCAAGCGCTGACAGGGAGAGGTCAAAGTCAATAACCGCGTGGAGACCTATTAATACAGCCGCCATGGTTATCGCCAACACCAACAAACGATTATCTTTAGCGCCATGGTAAAGCCGGTGGCAGGCGTAAAGGAAACTCGCCCAGATACCGAGCATGAGCAGGATGCCTATAATCCCTGTCTCAACCATGATTTGAAAATAATGGCCGTGTACCTGGTTGGAATTATAAAAATAACTCTGGTATGCGTGGTAGGCCTCCTGCCAGCCGCCTCCGCCCCATCCTATAATTGGCCGCTCTTTGAACATCTTCATGGCGTCCTGGAAGAAATACACCCGTTCAGTCGCGTTGCGAAGGCGAATTTCTTCAGCCATGCTTTTAATGATATCGCTATTACCGCTAATATACACACCTGCACCAATAGCGCCGCATATTACCACAAGGAGCACTGCTCCTAAAACAAGGTTTTTGTGTCCGGCTACCCACTTTAAAAGCTCTTTTTTTTCAATAAAGCTGTATAAAGCCTGTCCGGCGACTGCCAGGATCAGACCTGCAAAAACCCATAACCAGGCCAAACCCATTTTGCTTAAAGCAACTGCGGATAAAAACTGCGAGATGGCAATTAAGGAAGGTATGCTGATAAAAACAAAATGAATAAACACAGGAATCCTGTTGCCTCTGGGCAGACCGATGATAAAAAGAATATATACTAGTAAGAAAACCAAAATGCCGCCCTGGGACTTGGTGCCGAGGAGACCCGTTAACAACAAGAAGTTGCCTATAGCGTAAAGATACCTGTTAAAAACATTAAGATTTAACCAGGCTAAAAAATCTATAGATTTTTTCCCAACAGTTAATTCTTCCAGCTCAAGTGACGCAGTTCTTCTCCATAAGTATATTCCTAAAAAAATCACAGCCGCTAGAAAACTAGCCAAAGCGTTGGGATATTGGAAGGTTGAGTAAATACGCCCATTCAAAAATCCGTCATCGATATTTATTACCCCGGTGGCAGTAGCAAAGCCGGCCAATGCTACACCTATGGCGCTTATATATATTACATGCAGAAGATTTGTAATATCATTCTCATTCCTGACAAGCCTTGAGGCCAGCCAGTAAACCATGAAGTAAAGTGTTGTCTTGACGACCTCGTCCACTGCCAGACCGTAGTTGGCGGCCTGAAACGCTGAGATGAGGTAAACCACCGGGAAGGCTAGAACAAAATAATCCATGGGGTGAGAAAGGAAATTATAATCCCGCTTACACCATTTCCACAGCCAGGCAAACCAGAAAACTACCGCCGTAAATATTAAAGCCCGTTCCTGCTCGGGGGCAAAGAACAGGCCCCTGAAATAAGGCGGCAAAAACAACAGGACAGCCAGCCCCCAGAATGCTATGGTGTGAAATAAATCCCACTGGGTGTCATTTTCTAATACATTTATTTTTGGCGCTTTGATATCTTCCCGCGATCTTTTACCTTTGATCTCTTTTTTGGCAACTGCGGTTTTATTTTTTTCCTTTGAATTATTCTTCGACATATAAGACTCCTAACATATCCCAATATACATTGAAAATGGTACAGTTACTATTTCTACAATATCTTACAATATTCCTGCCTCACCCGCTACTTTTGTGCCTATCTGTCCTTATTATGGGAATAGATGCACCTAATAATATATTGAAACAGATTTTTTTAAAAAAGAAACCTTCCCGGCTATTATTCATATACCAGAAAATGCCGATATGATACTTAGAGGTTAACCATTTAGTTTTTTCTAAGGTTCCGGGAGGTGGCAAAAATTAATATTGAAGAAAGAATAAACCTGAGAATGTCGCTGTTGGATGAGCTCTACAACCACCACTTTAAAGCCGTTGGCGAGCCAAAATTGATCTCAAAGGAAGACCTGAAAGAAAAAGAGATATACCTGGCATACAGGTACCTTGCCGATAAATGCCTTATCGAAGCTACCGCGATATCAGGCGCGGGGCAGTCAAGTTCACACCGATGTAAAATAACTGTCGTGGGAATCGACTATATTGAAAAAAACGCGGTTGGACTATAACATCAACACAATAATAAAATACGTATTAATCACAAAATTTTGATATGGTCCTTTTAAGCACAGAGCCAGGTAATTCTTTACCTCTTGTTTTTTTGACTCCCGTATGGTAGAATTTTTAGTACTTCTACTAAATAGTGTCGGGGGTGTAGCTCAGCGGGAGAGCGCTTGACTCACATTCAAGAGGCCACTGGTTCGAAACCAGTCATCCCCACCAGTAAAATCAAGCGCTCCCGGGTTTAACACGTTAGCAAAGTTGCGATTTGCTAACCAATTTGCTAACCAGGCTACAAGTGTCTATGTAGTCCAGTTAGTCTAAATCAGGGAGACTTACCTAGCTACCGGGCTTCTAGTCCCGGTATTTTTTTGCCAAGAAGTTGTTCGTCTACTACATTAACTACCCTCGTCTGGGCATAGATTTCGGGGTGACTGTAAATATCGCCTGTCGTTTTGATTGAAGCGTGTCCCAATCGCTGCTGCACAACCTTAAGGCTCGCATCAGCCGCAAGAGCTAATGTTGCATAGCAGTGTCTCAAGCCGTGAAATGTTATCCACTTAATCTCCGCTTTTTTGACCAGCGGATAAAAATGGCGTTTAACCACATTCTCGGCGTTCAACGGTGTTCCAATCGTACTACAGAATACCAGGCCATTATGTTGGTACTCGTCTCCCATTTTCAGTTGTTCCTCTAGTTGTTTAAGGCCGTGCTCCTTCAGGAGTTCAACCATAAGGCATGAGATTACAACAGCTCTCTGAGAATTCTCGGTCTTAGTTACTTCCAGTGTTCTTTGCTTCGACAGCCCATTTCTGATATTTATTATCCCCAAGTTGTCTCTCATATCTATATCCTGCCATCTCAAGCCCAATAGTTCTCCGCGCCTCATACCTGTGGATAATGCTAAAGTGAACAGGGTGTAAAAACGAGAGCCTTCGGCCACCAACAAGAACTTCTTTGCCTCTTCCAGTGTCCACGCATGAACAGCCTTTTTTGTCAGTTCTGGCGTTTCTACTTTTTCAACTGGGTTTTTTAAAATCATATCTTTTCTTACTGCATAGGCTAAGGCCATATGCAAAATAGAATAGATATATTTCACCGAGCGCTGTGAGAGGCCACCCTCCTTGCCGTCGGCCCTGCCCGAGTTGGCTTTATTCACCAGTAACTCCTCAACCTGAGAGGGAGTTAGTTTTGCCAAGGCGATATGGCCTAACTCTGGGATAATGTGTTTCTCAATGAATATTTCGTAGCTGTCGTATGTGTTTTTCCTGCAGTGAGTTTTGGCGTACATCTTCAGCCAATACTTCAAGAATTCTTTTAATGACATCTTGGATGGCTCGATGTAGTTACCGGTGTTAATCTCGTGAAGTTGTTTAATTAACTCTTTATCTGCGTCCTCTTTTGAACCCGTGACAGTAGTCCATTTCTGTTTTCTCTTTCTCGTCACAGGATCACGACCAAAGTCCACCACCACCGTCCATTTATCATCGCTTTTCCCGCGTTTTTTAACATAACCGTTCATTTTGTCCCTCCATTTTTGGCCGGACGGGACAATTATATATTTCGCCCCGCCTGGTTAATTTTCCTTTTTACTCACCACTCATAGCGACTAACAACTTGCTTTTTAATACCCTTATCTGCTTGCCGAGTTTTATGTGCGGGATATAACCCTGTTTCACGTACTCATATGCTGTTGACCGCTTTAACCGAAGGACTTTAGCAACTTCTTCAATTGTCATAATCTCAGGCATCTCATTGATGTTAGACATTTTTTCTCCTCCTTGTTTTGGTATTAAAACCTGCGGTTATTTCAGCTCCCCTCTATAAATAGGTGTAAAAACAGACACAAAAAAAGGCGCCACTTTTTCAGCAGCGCCCCTTCTTTGTGATACTATTTTTTCAAAAGCCCTTTGTTAGCCAGGGCCTGTTTTCCTTTGTCGGTGAGCTGTATAAAGAACTCCACCGAATCTTCCTCGCCCTCCACTTCCATCTGGAGGTATTCCTTTTCTATAAGTGTTGCCAGCCACTCTTGAAACTGCGTTTGTTTTATCTTACCGCCGCTAGAATGGATAGCATAGAGTATTGCCTCGCTGGTCCTCATAAGTATCTCCTTAAAATAAAATTCCCAGCGGTAAGCTGGGTAGTTATGTATAAAGCCCGGCTCTTTTAGGAGTCGGGCTTCTTTCTTATATGCTGTCTTTTAAGATTTTTCCAACCTTAAAGACCGGTACTTTTGTCGCCGGCAGGGAGATTATTTCACCTGTCCGGGAATTGCGGGTCTGCCGTGCTTCACGGTTTTTGACTTTAAAAGCCCCGAAGCCAACCAGTTGAACCTGATCGCCTTTGGCAAGAGCGTCCTTGATGCCTTCCAGCAGTCCGTTCACTGCTCTCAGCGTCTTACTTCGACAACTCTGCTTTTACCGCTACTTCCGCAATCTTTCTTTTTTGAGTTAGGGTGCTAATCCCTCTTCGTCTTACATCATAGCCATTAATTCGGCTTCCCCAATCACAACTACGCCGAGAGCCGCAGCTTTTTGGGTTTTCGCTGCCCCAACATCGGAGCCGGCGACTAGGTAATTCGTCTTCGTTGAGACGCTTCCCGCCACCTTTCCTCCGTTTGCTTCTATCAGGACTTTCATATCGTCCCTCGGCATTGACAGCTTGCCGGTGATAACAAATGTTTTACCAGCCAGGCTCGTTCCTGCAGTGAAGTTTTCTTCCTGCGGGATTACGCCGGCATTGAGAAGTTCATTTACCGTTGAATCTTCAAGCCTGAAAAATTCTTCGATAGCCGCGGCGGTTATATCACCAATATCATCTGCTCCCACGAGATCCTCATAGGGAGCTTCCATTACACTGGCGATGTTTTGATACCTTCTGGCTAAAGTTTTCGAAGTATTCACCCCTGTATAAGGGATGCCCAGTGAGTAAATGAATTTTGCCAGCGAAGGTCTTTTGCTGTCCCCAATGGCTTTCAGTACATTCTCAGCCTTCTTGTCTGCAAAACCTTCCAATGTAAGAAGGTCATCCTTAACCAGGCTATAAAGGTCAGCGGGCTTTCTTACTTTACCCGCCCTCACCAAACCTTCAATTATTGAATCGCCGAGGCCCTGTATGTCAAGGGCATCTTTTGATGCGAAGTGTACAACCTTTTCTATAACCTGACTCAGGCAATTGCCGCCTGTGCAGTACGCAAACGGTTGACGGTATTCGACGGAGGCGCCGCACTCAGGGCAGTTGGGCGGGTGTTTGACGTTGTCTCCGCTGCCTTCTACCAGGGTTCCGATTACTTTCGGAATTACCTGTCCGGAGCGGATAATCTCAATCTTCGAACCAAGCCTGAACTGACTTGCAAAATCGCTATGGTGAAGTGTTGCGTTTTCAATTTTGGCATCGTCCAAAAAGACAGAGTCAAACATCGCAACTGGCGTAAGTTGACCATTTCGGCTAACCTGCCAACGTACTTCACGAAGAATAGTGCTGGCGCTCTGGGCGGGGAATTTATAAGCAACCGCCCAGCGTGGCTCACGGCTGTTCTCTCCCAGTTCAGCCCTCAGGCTCAATGACTGGGCCTTTACTGTCATACCGTCAATATAAAATGGATACTGGTCTCTGTCGTAACCCGTGCAGTAGTTCACAAGGTCATTCATATCAGAGAAGACCTCGTATTCAACCACCCTAAAGCCCTGGTCACGAAGGAATTCGAGGGTTTCGCTTTCGTTGTCGAATTCGACTCCGTCAACAAACCCGCCGAATACAATCACATCCAAACACCTCTTGGCTGCCTCCGAGCTGTCAAGGAGCTTTGCAGACCCGACAGCCAGGTTCCTGGCGCTGGTGTACTTGCCGTCTTTATTCAGCCTGTCAAAGTTAATCTTTGATATCAGACATTCTGCCCGCACCTCAAGATCCCCCTTGAAACTTATCTCAAGAGGAAGTGTCTTTGATGTCCTGACTGAATGTGAAAGCACCTGCCCGTTTTCTCCATCACCGCGAGATACCGCTTTTTCAAACTTCCCGCCTTTGTAATGGATACCGAGTGAAAAGCCGTCAAGTTTAGGCGAGCAGATCATATCATGCCCGGTGAACTTGTTATTTAAGACAAAGTCACGCAGGGCTTCACTACTTGTAGCCTTAGCCAGTGACAGCATCGGTATTTTATGTTTTTCGTAGGGCAGAT
This sequence comes from Pelotomaculum propionicicum, assembly GCF_048984525.1. Lineage (GTDB taxonomy): Bacteria > Bacillota > Desulfotomaculia > Desulfotomaculales > Pelotomaculaceae > Syntrophopropionicum > Syntrophopropionicum propionicicum_A. Next base: position 264,594 of record NZ_JBMGJC010000002.1, on the reverse strand, counting down.
CCTTTGCAACCATGCCGCCCACTTTTTGAGTGGGGGATGTGTCTGAGAAATGTTCTGGGTAACACTTTTCAAGATCGGATAGCTCCTTGAATTTTTCGTCATAATCGGCATCCGATATTATGGGTTTGCCGAGGACGTAGTAATTATAGTCGTGACGCCTAATTTCAGATCGTAGCCTGTTGAGGACAACACCTATATCAAGCAATCAGTTCACTTCCTCTTGCGGCCGGGATTGGTTGCCCCGGCCGCTTGTTTTTATTTATATGAATTTTTTAAACAACCCTCGGGCTCTTTCAAAAAAACCTGCTGAAGAAGGACCGCTTACCTCGTATTGAACGGTTTCTTTGACAGTGACCCTTGATTCTCCTGATCCAACTTTCCTGATCACTGTTTTTGTGAATGTCACGAAGACTTCTTCCGTCACTTCAAGGGATTGTTTATTCCTTTCGAGGCAGGCATCGTCTATGCCTTTAGGGTACGGCTCACCGTCTTTTAATGATACGGGCCAGGCTGCTTTGTGTATCAGAATTTTAGAAGACGCCAATTTACTCTCCAGCAGGTCAAGCGCCTTCTTGACATTGGGATTGATTTCCCTGTCCATGTCATAAGCCATTACGACTTCTTTGACATTCATTCTTTGCAAAACATCTGTTATGCCTTTTTGGGCATTCACCCCGGCCATAGCCAAAAACGGGACGTTGGTGAAAAAGGAAGCAACATCTGCTTTCAGACTACCCTCTGTCAACCATAACCTGTTTACGGTTTTTACGCCCGGGGGAATCGCTATGTGGAAGCACTGCCCCGCACTTGCACCTCCAGGCTTACCGTTTGAGGATAACCACAGATATTTACTGCCCTTTTTCGGATTGTAAGGTAAAACCCTGAGCTGTAAACCCTGAATCTGTTTTTGGGCATTCCTGACGGGAAGAAAATACCCGTTAGGACACGAGGCCAACTCCCATGCGCCGTCCTGGTTTACGAAAAACCCCGGCACCCGAGATAGATTAAACCTCTGGGATAACTTCTCGCAAAGGGCAACCCTTTCCTTTTTGGTTCTGGGGTACGATTTGTAGTTATTCTGGGATATATACTCGCTGCTTAAGCCTCGCTTTATAAGGTCAGCCCTGTGCGCTGTCTGTAACTGAAGAATGTCCAACATCGCCGAGTATACTTCATGCCTTCTCTGTGTTGGCGCCGGTTCAACTTCAACAACTGGCGCGTTACTGTGTTTTAACTTTATCTCCGGCAGTGCATCGGCATTAACTAACTCCTTATAGGCAGCCTTCGTATCTATACCTCTGAGATGCGCATACATGCCTATTGTCTTCCCCATTTGCCCACACCGATGACAGGCATATTCGCCTGTTGATGGCTTTAAATATAAATGCCCGTGTTTTGTGTTCTTACTTGAGTCCCCACAAAACGGGCATCTAGCCAACCACTGACCGTCATTCATTTGTTTTAGAAGTGTTATATTTACGCGGCGAGCGATTTCAATTATGTCAAATTCGACATAATTAACGCTTGCGGCCATTTATCCACCTCCCAATCATCCACCTGTACTATGCTGCCACCGCTTACATGGCTGTTGTAAGGCCACTGGAGAGCCAGTATAGCCGTGTCCATGGATTTAACCATCTCAAGTACACGGGGGTCATCCTCCGCTATTACACGGGGATTCAGGCTCTCGTAAACGGCGGGCTTGTCCTGCCAGCTACAGAAATGAATGTCGCTGATAGGAAACCCGTGCTTTGCTAACCACCTGCAGGTTACAAACTCTGCTTCTTTCGGCCTGGTGGTTACATAGATGACGCTCCCATAGAGAGCTTCCAGGTGGCGGACCATTTGAAGGGCGCCCCTGATTGGTTCAGCGTTCAGGAATATTTGAAGACCGTCTTCTGAGATAAAGAAGTCTTCCGGCAGCGGAGAGGGGTACACATCGGTTTTAACTAAACCCTCGTTTATCAGCTTTTTAGCTATATTAGCGAGAGTGTTGCAGATATCCAAAGCTACCACCTGTATACCTCCTTTTGCTAAACCTTGTTCCTGTGTTGCAATCACGCAAACACGCCTCCTTTTACTCCCCCTGCCATGAGGGGGAGCTAGATTTTAGTCCCCCATGGCAGGGTTTTTAAAGAATTTAGTTTGCCGTGAATTCCGGCTCTGCTCGAAACTTCCATCTGTCTTTCCTTATATCAATCCCTTTTCTTTGAACGATACGTATTTACCATCGCCAATAACAATGTGATCAAGGACTTCAATGCCAATGAGACATCCGGCATCGCTGACCTTTTTAGTTATTTCGATATCTTCCCTGCTTGGTTCGGGGTCTCCACTGGGATGGTTATGCACCAATATCATTCTCGACGCGCTTTTCTTTATAGCGTTGCGGAATAGTTCTCTGGGATGAACCTGAGATGAACTTAAAGTGCCTATAGATACTTTATCTACATCTATGACCTGGTTTTTTGTGTCCAACATAATAGAACAAAAATGCTCCCGATTAAAACATCGCATTTCTTCCATCACTAAACTGGCTGCATCCCTTGGATCGCGAATTATTGTTTTTTCTGCCGATATAAACCGGGCGAGTCTCCGGCTGAGTTCAAAGGCTGCCACTAGGCGAGATGCTTTATTCTTGCCCATACCAGGAAACCCTTTCAGTTCCTCAACTGTTAATCCTGATAACTCACGGATATTTTTGCACATCAGTTGATTTAGTGTTTCGTCCGGCAAGTTACCGACAATAGTGGAGATTAAACCAGGCAGTTCGGAGCGATTTACGCCGTATTCCAAGAGCTGTTCTCTTACATGTTGTGATAATGTTTTTTTCATTTATTTCGCCCTTCTTATACTCCCCCGGCCACGCGGGGGAGTTGTTATTTCCCCCGTGGCAGGGTTTCTAAAGCGCAAATTCAAGTTGGTTCTCCTATTTAACTCAGGTAATCACACAGCACTTCCCTTATCGATGCAATTTCTTTTAAGTCTGCATCTAACAGAAGGCCGGCGCATTCACCAGGTCTTTATAGAGTTCAGGGTGATCTTGCCTGATGTTGTAAATCACTGGACCGCCTCCATTCTGAATACTGGTTTTGACACGCAGTTAAGTGCGCTGAATGATGTCATGCTGACTGAAATTTTCTTGAGGTTAACGATAGAGTTTACCATGGCCAGCAACGTAGTCGCTGCCCACACGTTAGCCACAAGGGTTTGCGGTTCTTTAACCGCCTTCCTCCCGCATGTCCCCCCAACAGATATTTCGTCCTGTTCTGTTAGGATTTCAGGAAAATATTCACTTGGGGGCTTCAAAAGGGTTTTACCTCCATAGCGTATCGCCACTACTACCTGACCGGTGTACTCACCGTTGCCGGAATCAAGGTAGATAAGATTTTCCGCTTTCTTAAAAACGGCATCCATTATCCTCCGTGAGTAGTGGTTGTCCACGCCTCCAATCAGAATAGGCATCGTCGGTTTACCAGCATGAGCAACAGGTGGTATCAGGAGTTTTTCCAGTATCTTTTCATCCCGAATGTAATGAGGGTGATAACTGAGCCGGACTCCCCATGCGTTTTGGTAACGCAACTGGAGTGTCCGTGCCTTGTTGTTTCCTACATCCGGGGGAGCAAAGAACTGCCTCCCGACATTACCAGGCTCAACAGTGTCCTCGTCAACCAGGGTTATCGTTATGAGGTCATTCAGCGAGTAAAGCAACTGGGACAGGTGAGGCACGAAATTTGATATCGTGCCTCCGCAGCCAACAACTACTCCATGCCAGTTTTTGTAGCCGGCTAATATCTCGTTTATCTTCATAACGTTCAACCCGCTTTATTGGACTTATATGACGGGATACATAGGTAGCGGTTGTTGTCGGCCTGTTTTTCAAAGTACCAGTTTGTATTCTCTTTGGAATACGCCGGGTACTCTTTCTCCAGCTCCCCGCGGATTTGCTCCAAGGTCATCTCTTTGGGAAAACTCTTTTGCTCGTTGTAGTTCGTGAGAACCACCAGACGATCAAGATCGTTTTCTGGCTCCTTGGGCTTCGGCGGGGTGGAGCAGGTTGATGAAGCAGTTTTCTTAGCTTTCTTGCTATTCTTGTTAGTGCCACAGGTTTGCGCAGCGCAACCGCTTGTCTTCTCAGGTTTATTGTCTGCCTCGTTTAAGATGCTCAACTGGCCTGATTCTTCAGATTTGCTTTCACTGGCAGGTTGGGCTTTCTCGCCGGCGGCTTTCTCCATGTCACCGACTTCTTTTTCCGCTTCCTTTAACACTGCGGTCATTTCATCGTCTTCGACAGCTTCTTCAGGGGTAGCGGTCACTTCTTTCGGGGTCTCACCCAGGTCTTCGGCGGGAAATAACTGGTCAAGCCCTTCGAATGGATCTTTGTTACTCATAAAACTCCTTTCTGCCTAATCGGGGCCTTGCGGCCCCCTTTCAGGCACCGCAAGTTTTTATGCCCCTTGCCGGGCAGATTTTAGTGAGTTTTGTTTATAAAGTCTTTAAATGTGCAGTTAAAAATAAGAAGCTCGTCGTTAAACGGCTTCCCTTTTGTCTGCTCCAGAAGTTCTTTTATTACCTGGTTTTTAGCGTTGTTCGGGTGAGTATGCTCAATCAGGTAAAATGGCTCCGGGAAGTATGTGACATCCGAGAGTTCCTTAACCTCCGGGTGAAAATAGTTCCCCATGCAGATGCTGTGTGTAAGACCGACATTTCCGTATGGGAAAAAGTAAACCGGGGATTCAGACTTAATTATTTCATCTGTCACTGCCGCCACATAGGAACCGCACACTTTGTTACCCTTGATCGCATAGAGAAAAACAAGTTTTGGATAGCCAACTTCGATGATTTCACCGAAGTGATTGTATGGGCGTATACACTTATCTCTCTCTATGGCTACCAACACCGTTGGTGACTGGCTGTGTCGCTCCACCACGCCGTAAAACACGCAGTTCTTTGGTAGAGGCGGAGAACCATATGCGTCTGTCACCTTCTCATGCAGTGAATTCTTTACTAATTCAAGCAATATGTTTGGCTCTATCTGCTTTTCCTTGACGGCACCATTTTCTTCTTGTATCAAGAATACTGAACCGTCGTCTTGGATTTTGATATTTATGCAGGACGACATTGTTTGCCACCTCTTTTTTTAGTTTTTGAAGCGTGTCCCAGAACGCGATAAACGCGTTGTTATACTGGAGATCCGATACCGGTTCTTCTGTGCCGGATTCAACGTCAACCAGGTGAAGCCAGAAACCTACTATTTTATTCCCGTCTTTTATCCACTCGATTTCCTCGACAAGTTCCCACCAAGGAAAGTATTCCTCGTAGTCTATGTCGATGTCTTCTTCTCTTTTGAAGCTGACTTCATTAAATATATCCATCAGCTCTTGATAGTGTTTTGGACGGAGCTTTCCGTATAACTCAGCAAGATCGCTGACTTGGACTGTTATTTTATAGTGGTCTCTTGAGACATAGCTCTCGATGTAGCAGTTTGCTTCTTCTTCCTCGGGAGTAGCTGTCTGGGCTTCAACTCTTTCACGGATTGCCATTGCCCTTGGGGGTAAATCGAATTCTTTTGGACCCCATTTTACATTTTCTGTGCCAAAAAGGATTTCAAGAATATCCGAAAACATCGACTGCCTAATATCCAGATTGTTTACCTTAAATCCCCTGTCAAATAACCGTTTGGTTACAAGCAGGTTATCAAGGACAAACGATTTCCAATATGAGGAGTCGCTAAAAAAATCGTACATCTTGAACACCTCCAGGGGGCAGGTCACTCAGGACCTTGATCATGTAAGCTGTTGCACTGAGGCCCGCTTCGATTTCATCTGTTTCCTCTCTCTGGTAGAGATCACAGAGTTGTTCCAGCGTACCTTCGGTGAACGCTGTGTAGTCAATACAGTCATTGTTGACCATCACCAAAATGCGCCGCATCTCGCTGTGGTTTTCAATATTCTCGTATGGACCAGTGTAAGACTCTGTCTCCCGAAGATTACGCCGTAGTTTTTGAATATCGATATTTGTTGCCATACCCTGCCTCCTTAAAACAAAGCTACCTGCCCGGAGGCATCTTGTTGTTCACCCAACAAAAACTTGTTGAGGTTTATGGTGCGGATTCCCAGGCTTGCCAGAACGAAGTCTCCGATTTCAATATCAACTCCGAGTTTAAGATTGTCAAAGTTGACATCTATGGGGCAGTCTCTTTTTATGACAGCCAACTTGTAGGACATCTTAATCGAGTCTATGTTCGCCCTGATTTTTTCGCCCAGCTTACCCTTTATTTCTCCTGAGTTCTCAATAACCCCGAAGGCAGAACCGTACTTATTGACCAGTTCTATTGCCGTCTTTTTTCCGACACCCGGTACTCCGGGTATGTTGTCGGATGCGTCGCCGGCCAGGGCTTTAATGTCAACCATCTGGTCAGGTCTGAATTCCATAATGAGGTTGCCGTCGCTGAGTTCTACATAGCCTTTGTTTTTGTAAAGCAGGACAGTGGTTCGACAGTCAATAAGTTGAATGGCATCCCTGTCGCTTGTTGCGATCATTGTTAATAAGCCTTCAGCTCTTTGCGAAACAGTCCCCAGTAGATCGTCTGCCTCATACTGCTCGTCCTCAAAGAATGTAATATCCAATGCAGAGAGGACTTGGCGGAATAAAACAAACTGACTTACGAGGGCTTCCGGGGCAGGTTTACGGTTTGCTTTGTATTCTGAGTAGATACTGTTTCTAAAAGTCTTTTTCGAGCTGTCCAGACACACGGCAAAGTGTGTTGGATTAACTTTTGAAACAAGGTTTTCCATCATTTTTAGAGTACCGTATACTGCGTTAGTCGGAGCCCCCTTCGGAGAAGTCATCTCGGGGTAAGCGTGAAAGGCCCTGTGAAGATAAGAATTCCCGTCGATTAAAAGTAACTTACTCAAATCCTTTCCTCCTTTCAGAGATAGTTTTGATAATCTGCTTGACTGTTAAATCAAGCCATTTTATAATGCAAGCAAGGGGATAAACCCCCTGCTTGCTTGGGACTACCTACATCCGGCGCGGGGAACGACGGTTGGTAGTCCTTCGGTTTTTAAAGGTCCTGATAAACCGCACCGCAAGGAGCAGGATCACCAAAATTTCCTTTAAAAACCTCAGACACCTATCGAGGTCCACAGCATCACCTCCTTTCTCTGGAGGTTCGAATGAGATAGCCCAAAGTTTATCTCAAGAGACCAAAGCCTCATTGAATGGGGTAAAACCATTAGGTTTAGAAAATTAAAAGAGACCATAGATGGTCTCGAAATTGGGATTAGTTGCCTTTTATAATTGATATGCAAAAGGCAGTTTTTTAATTTTGGGGTTTTGCCAATCATGTCAGCAAATCCGATACTGGGTTTTTAAAAATTAATTTTAGAATAAGTTTAATCATGCCGCCTTGGCCACATAAAGTGTTCACCCGGCACCACGGGAAGGTGGCGGCCTCTGCCGGGCAAGCGGGCTTAATAGCCCGCCCTAGCCACATTTACTATAACCACAATGGCAAACAAGGCATCCTTCCGCTCTGATTAGGTTTTCGCCGCAGTCAGGGCATTTTAAGCCTTCCTCTGTGTGGTTTTTGTTTTTCCCGTTTATCTGAGCTTTTACTTCTGAAAGTTTTTTGGCGATAGCAGACGCGCAGGACTTTCCGGGGGAGAGCTTTTTACCCTTCCCTTTTGCCATCATAAATGACGGGCAGGAGTGTGTCCCCTCTAACTGCTCGATTATCTTATCCAGCGAGATACCTCCGCGAATTGCAAGGCTGATCAGCCTCGACGCGGCTTCAGTGTAAACCAGGCACCCGCCATCTGAACCAGTGGTGATGAACGTTTCGAGTATTTCACCGCTGTCAGAGTAGTTAATTGTCAGGTATATCTTCCCGCAGCCAGTATCAATCCTGTGTGTGGTTCCTTGTGCGCTGCTCGGCCTCGGCAGGATGTCGCCGCGACGCAGTTTTCCTTTTACTTCTTCTTTTTGCTCGCCCACAGTCACAGCTCCTTTTTTTGAACCATCACGAAAGATCGTAATTCCCTTCAGGCCCAGGTTATAGGCTGTCCTGTAGCACACGCCGATATCTGCCGGTGTGGCGCTGTTCGGTAGATTTATTGTCTTACTCACGGAATTATCGACATAAGCCTGTACCGCTGCCTGCATTTTTATGTGGTCTTGGGGATCGATTTCCTGTGCCCCTTTGAACAGCCTGGCTATGGAATCAGGTATACCCTCGATATTTTGGCAGGAGCCTTTCTTTGCAACTTCTGACAACACGCTGTCTGAAACACCTGCTTTTCTGCAAGCCTCTAAAAACAACGGTGAAAACACATCGAATTCTCCAGCTACATTGGTTTTCTTTTTATAGCTAACCGCAAAAAGAGGTTCGATGCCGTAGCCTTCACAGCCAGCCAAAGTCGTAACGGAGCCGGTTGGCGCCATGGTTATGCAGGTTGCGTTGCGTCTTTTTGTCCCTGGATAGAAAGTGCTTTTCTTCCATTCGGGGAAGCAGCCCTTTTCTTCAGCCAGTGACTCAGAAACAGCATGGGCTTTTTCGCTCATGGTTTTTGTGATAAATGCCGCAAATTCTCTGCCTTTCGGTGAGTCATAGGGAAGCCCAGCCATAATCAGGGCATCCTGAAGACCTGTATAATTCAGACCGATCTTACGGGTGGCCCTAGTGGACTCCGCTATTGATTCAAGGGGATACTGGGCAATATCAATAAGGTTATCTAAGAATCTAACAGCAACAGCCGTTACTTCTTCCAGAAAGCCCTTATTAAGCTCACTACCGTCCATCATTTTAGCCAGGTTCATACTTGCCAGAAGGCAGGATTCGCCCGGGCTCAAGGGGATCTCGCCACAAGGATTACAGGCGTTTATCACCCTGCTTGGTACGGGGTTGTGTTTTTGAATTGTATCAATAAACACAACACCAGGATCTCCGCAGGCATGGGCAGCATTTATAATCTTTCCCCAGATTTCATGCGCCGGCAGTTCCTTAAAGACCTTCCCGTTGAAGGTTAACTGCCAGTTTGAGCCGTTCTCAAGGGCTTCCATGAAAGCGTCGGTAATTCCAACTGATAGGTTGAAGTTTTCCAGCCCGCCATTCATTTTAGCCTCTATGAAACTCTCTATTTCCGGGTGATCGATATTGAGAATACCTATGCTAGCGCCCCGCCTGACGCCTCCCTGCATCACCATATTAGAAGAAGCGTCGTAGAGTTTGATTAACTCAACTACCCCAGACGCCTTGCCTTTGGTTGTCATAACTATCTCGCCCTTTGGCCTTATTGGGGAGAAGTTATACCCTACGCCACCGCCGGATTTGAACACAAAAGCCGTTTGGCTTAAGGTCTGGTACATCGACTCTAGAGAATCTTCAACCGCCAAAACAAAACAAGCTGCAGGCTGCCATGGGCGATCAGGTTTACCGATATTCGCCCATATTGGCGTTGAAGGCACGAAAAGCATTTCTCCGATACAACTGGCAAATGTGCTTTCCCAACCTTTCATGTCGGACTCAATACTCGCGGCAGCTTTAGCAATCCTGCGTACCGCCTGTTCGAAGGTTTCTATTACTTTCCCGTTTTGGTCCAATAGGGCATAGCGGGCATTAAATACCCTTTGGCCGTTTTCATTTAGTATTTGCATGGCTTAAGTAACCACCCCCGATTTGGATATGTGGAGCCGATGTATCTTGTGTCCTTGTGTTCATTTTTGAAGCCTTTGGGATCAGGCTCAGGGTTTCTCACAATGCAGTCCTCTCGGGAGCTGCACTTGCCGCTTTTTTTGCATTTTAAGCAAACGTTCAATTTTAGTCTCCTTTCGGAAGATTTTTAAGGGGTGGCTATTAACCACCCCTTTTGCTTTATTGCTTTATGCAACCGCACTCTTTACCGCAATCTCCTTTGCATGAGCAGGTGCCTTTGCAAGGAGTTTTCTTGGTATCGGGTTTTTCGGTTTTCTTCATTATATATACCTCCTAACCGGCCATCCTGACAGGAAGAACAATTGCAAGCCCTTTACCTTCTGATGGCTTTACAAGTACAGGTTTGAGGGTGTCTATATATTCAAACACAACCTCTTTTGTCATCATGGACTTAACAGCGTCGTTTAAAAACCTTGCATTGACGTTGAATTCCATGTCGCCAACAGTGACAAGGTCCACATCTTCCCGAACAGCACCAGTTTCGCTTCTGCCTGAGACGACGAGGGCTTCGCCTGCCGCCTTTATATTTATTACCGGCTTTTGAACGTCGGCACAAAGCAAAGACACGCGGTCAACGGATTCCTTCATCGCCTGGGCTTCAACGGATATTTTTGAAACTGTATCTGAGGGAATAACTCTCTTGTAGTCGGGATAGGGACCAGTGAGCAAAGTTGATGTCATTGTCAGGTTTCCGAAGTTGATTTCAATAAGCTGCTCTCCGGCGTTTATGGTGATTTTCTCTTTCCCCTTTAAGAGCTTCATTATTTCTTCCATCGCTCTTTTAGGTACTATGATACTGGCGTCACCGGATGCACTGTCAAGTTCAGCATTTGCAACCGCCAGCCGGTAGCCGTCAGTCGCAACAAGCGTCAACTCTCCGAAGTCAACCTCAAAGAAGACACCCCTCATTGCCTGATTAGGAGAATCAATTGATGCAGCATAAACAACTCTCCCAATTGTGTCTCTCAGGACATCAGCCGTTGTGCAAAAGTTAGCTTTTGCTTTTACATCAGGCGGTTCGGGGTATTCTTCCGGGGAGTAGCCGTTAATCCTGGCTTCCGACTTGCAGTATTTGATAACGGCATTGTTTCCGTCTGACTCCAATATCACTGGACCTGGAGGCATCTTATCGATGAATTCCACGAGGCTTTTTGCCGGCAGTATTAAAGTGCCAGTCTCTTTCACATCAGCCTCGATTGAACAGGCGATCCCTAATTCAAGGTCTGTGCCTGTTAAAACGAGGTCTTTGTCCGCACAAATCTTAATCCCAGTTAATATCGGCAGCGGCAGTTTCGTTGATACGGCCCTTGACACGCTTTTTAAAGCTCCCACAAAATCGTTTTTATTTACAATTATTTTCATAGTATAGGGGGCAGGCTTAACCTGCCCCTTTCCCCCTTTCGGTTATTTAGGTTCAGGCCAGCGGCCCTTTTAGTTTTTAATTTAAACAGCTTCCTCGAAAACCAAGGTCATCTGTTCGAAGCCGTCAGGCAGTTTTTTCTTTCTGCCTGTACGTTTTGGGGGGAGCAGTGAAATGTCACCGAAAGACGGCCTGACAACTGCCGGCACATCAATCGTTTCAATTTCTTCTTCTTCCATGCCGCATAAGCGGAGAGTCTCGTTGGCGAGGCGTTCATGCGCCGCCTTGAGGACTTCCTTGAATTCCTCCTCGTCGTACATCTCGATTTCTTCCATGTCTTTCTTTGCTAACTCCGTCCACCTTTCACCGATGTCTTCATCAGCAATACAGTGGGCAAGGTCATAAGCCAGGGTCATCCTGCCCCTACTTGGCACATATTTTGTCAGTTCAGATTTATCAAGGCGCCCCTCTGCGAGAAGCGCATGGGCTCTTTTCTCCAGACAGGTTTTAAACTGAGACATCTGCTGGGTTTCATTTGCTACAAGGTAAATAGTTTCACAGTACCGCATCTGCCCTATCCGCCAATTCCGCCTGCCTGATTGCCGAACATTATCAATGTTGTAATCAAGCTGGTAGAAGATTATCGTCGGGTAGTCCAGCAAATCAAGGCCGCACATGACCAGTTTCATATTACAGATGATCACCTTTATGCCTTTTTCAACCTGCTGTTGGAGCCATTCAACCCGTTTTTCCTGAGAGACACTGCTCTCCATTACAGCAACGTCCTCTACGCCGTGGGCTTTGAGGACATCTCTGATGCGGTGGTGAACTTTGTACCGGTCTGTGTAGAAGCAGTAAACTACTACTCCACGGTCATTCTCAATATTAGACCTGACCTGTCTTACAAGTTCCTTCTCTTTAGAGCTGTAGTAGTCAGGACCGAAGCCCTTCAGAACTATTTCCTCCTCGTCAACCGTGACTTTCGTATCAATGTCCGGCCGGTCTAAAGCAGCCAGCAGGGTTGATATTAAACCACTGTAAGCACCACGACGCCCCTTGCAGAAGGATTTCTTAACGGCGTGCAGATACCTCTTGTGAAAACTCTTATACCTTTCAAGGTGAGCTTCATCAAGATCGACAATTAGAGGTTCTTCGTTCATCTTAACCAGTGGAAGGTTCATGTCTGTCAGGTCAAGAAAGACTGTTTGGTGAAGCAGGTGATCCGCCACCAACTCGGGCGATATACCCGGCCTTTCTATCGGCTTTGCAGCCTGGTGACTTTTTTTCTTAGTTACTACACCTTCGTCTTCGCCTTCCTTGGGGTATTCGGTTCTTTCAACCACTCCATATTTATTTGCCCATCTAATTGAACCTGTACGGCTGTCAAAGCCCATATCAATAAGTTCTCTAGGGGTAGTCCTCCAGAGAAGTTCTTTTACTGAAGTTGACATGCCGTTGAGCAATGTTCCTGTCAGACAGAGTGTCTTCTTTGAGGCTTTAACAAGCTCGGAGAAGGCAAACCCTCTGCCGCTGTCATCTGCCCTGCAGTAATGAGCTTCGTCAACTATAAGCAGGTCAAAGTGCTTTCTCAGCCTCTTTAAGATTAACGCTGGATACCAGCGGTTTTTCATATTGGTTTCACCGCGATACTTAATTGCCGGCCGCCGGAGAACAGCTTCGCATTCGGGGCATTTCTTAATCGGAGGGCGTTGCTTCCACTTAATAGCTGCACCCTTGCGGGGATACCCGTTGATATCGAAAAACGTTTCAACGGGCGGGCTGGTGATAAAATCATCCCATTTATAAGGAACAGTTTCTTTGTCTTCGACTTTGGTCAGTAAAACACCACAGTCCGGACAGTGCCAGCCTTTTTGTGTTTTCGTCCCCGCTATCCTTTTCCAGTGAACCGAACCAAACCATGAAGAAGGGCCAAGTTTAGCCCTATCAATGCCGAGAAGTACGAATTCAAGACCTTCGGGCTTATATCCGTTCTGAACCTTGTTAAGGTACGTTTCTGCGGATAGAAACTCAATCGGGCCTTTCTTTTTTTCGTATCTCTCAACGTCCTCCCTTGAGCTGATTCGGGTTATCTTTGCATCCGGCAGCGTTGAGCCAATTTCGAGATTACACCATTTTGGAATCACCATGCCCGGAGTTACAATTAAAACGCTCATAGGCTTGTTTTTCCTGCGGTGGAGAACATTTGATACCCCGACTGAAATCAACGACTTACCGCAACCCATTTCGCCGTTTAAAAAAACGACTGACCGCTTCTTGAAAGACTCTACAATAGCTTGTATTGCGTGAGCCTGAAGTGGAAAAGGTATTCTGTCCATAATAATGCCCCGGTCCAACTTATCAGCAGTAGCCGGGTTGTATAAGGGCTTTACCTGGGACACTTGCGTGGCGAAGACAGAGGCGTTCGCCTGCAGGTATGCCTGCAAGGTTTGCCCTTCCTCGTAAGTACCTTTTAATTCAGACTTGGGCAGTTTTAATCTTCCGTGACGCAGGGCATCACTAACAATCAAGTCTACTTTGTCAGCGCGGAGCTGCCACATCTCCTTGTTCTCCTGAACCCTGGCGGCTTTCAGGTTGAGTTCGCCCAGTTCGGGATCGGAGACTACTTGAAGTTCTTGGACATAAAACAGCTTGTGGTATTCCATTACCCACTCCCAAGGGAGGTTGTAGGTTTTAGCCAGGTATTCGCCGATTGCCTTTTTTAAGTCACCGTCCCAAGATAAAATCACTGCCACTCCCGTGTACTTTTCCAACTTCTCCGCTTTGGGCGGCAAGGCTGAATAAGGAAGGGAGAGAACATGGACCAATTTACCCACTTTCTTCTCAGCCTGGTGCATGCCAGCAAACGGATAGTAATACGAACATGTCGTTTCGTCCGAATATAGCTTGACATGTTTATGAAGCCGCATAGCTGAATTGACTGTCCAAGCGGCACTGGGGAATCCCACAAAACTGGCTCCGTATATATTTTTTCTATCGTCTGTAATCATAAATTGGAGAGCGCACTCGTATCGTTTGCCATCCGAATCGTAGACAAGTTTTAACATCATCTCACCCCTAACTTAGAATGTGGATTCCGTTTTTATCAAACACACGGACAATTGATTGGCTTCGGAAAGTCGTTATGCGCTTTACCCCGCCTTCAGTCGGAACGACATCGGTATGGGAGGCTCTCTCAGTTGCCCCTACAAGAACATGGGAACCGAGAACCCCTCCCACTGCACCGGCAGCTATAGTTACTGCGGTGTGGGCACGGTTTAAAGGCGTTAACGGCTGTTTCAGCAAGCCTCTCTTTTGGGGCAGGTTTCTTTTAACAACTGCCCACAGTGGAGATTGGGCGATAGCGCTGGCAACCTCCTCTGTCTCCAGTGTATTTGCTTGGAATGTGTGAACTTCGTCAGCCGGCTGAACATAAAAAGCAGTATCCCTGCAACTTGCGATTGAGGGGATGCTGTCATAATCCATCTCCGATAGCCTTTCCCGTTCGACTGTGGCGTTTTCGGGTTTCTTTGCAGCCCGGTAGCCAAGTACGATCAGCATCTGATCTTCGGGGCGACCTTCGAAAGTGAATACATGAATGTTCTCGAACCTTGTTGACAGCAAAGAGGCTGCTTTCTTCAGTACCTCATACTGGATACAGTAACCTAGCAGACCTCCCGGCATGAGCTTGCCAGAGGCGCCTTCCGTCAAATCTCTCAGGAAAGTAACTTCTGTCCGCTCTGCCTGATACACATTCCCAAACGGGGGACAAAGCCACATGAAGGACATTGAAGCTGGAGTCACGCGCGTGTCCTCGTAGTACGAATAAAGCAAATGATTGAGTTTCCTGCGAGCCTCCATAGCCCTTTCATAATCCACTTCAATGCCGTAAGTAACAGCATCGCCTTTGGCTACGCTTGCAATCATCCTAAGGGTGTTCCCCTTTCCACAGCAGGGATCAAACATGTTGACCCTTTTGCCTTTTGTGAATTGCAGGAGTCTCCTCACATAGATTGCCTGGTTTGCCGGGGTTGCATAAAACCTTGACATTATGCCACCCCCTTTTTAATATGGAATTTTTTCATAGTGTGGGGTGAGGGGCCGTCCGGCCCCATCACCCAGGATCACCTCCTTAGGTTTGGGGCCATAACAGCCGTTTTTCTTACTGAAGAATTATGCTTTTCATAATTTCCATCGCCACGAGGATTTCTTGGTACTGTTCTTCGGATAACCCCTGCTCCTTAAAGTCATCAATCAAAAGTTCTGACTGAGACCTGTTAGCAATGGGGACATAACCGCAGGTGCCAATACTGTCGATGTATTCATCGATATCCAGCGCACAACCAAATTTATTGATTGTGTTTGAAACCGGTATCGACGCACCTTCAAGATCGACAACCACCAGAACTCTGTCGCCCAATTTGCTGTCCACGGAATATTCCTTGTAGACGCAAAGTTGGTCTCTGATTTCCAGCGGCCTCCACCCAACGCAGCTCAGGCTCTGCCTCAACTCTTCATACAATTTTTCCTCCTCCTTTTTCCCTTAATGGGTTCGTATGGGTGTTTTTCGGAATATAACCCTGTTGGCTAATTCCTTGATTTCTTTGTCAAACTCGGGGTGGATATCTTTTCTCCAGTAAAGGCTAAAGATATCGCCGTCTTCGCTGATTGTCCGCACCATCTCTATACTTCCCGTTCTCAAATGGAGCTTGTAGTTCTTCCTGACAAAATGTCTGAGAGCCGCTATTCTCAGTCCCTGGAGCATCTTTTCTATGAAAGGTGTTCCCTCGCTGCTTTGGATAGTAATGCTTGACATCGCTTCACGCTTTGGTTGTTTGAAGGGGTTTTGGGTATTAGATTTAAACATATTGCGCGGATACAGCCCATCCGGTAATGGATTGCATCCTTTCACCTCCTTGGTTTTTATTGCTTTACCGGAAGCATTTATAGTCGTCCCGAAAGACGACAAAAAAGACTTGCGAAATTCACAAGCCTTTTTAATTAGGGTGTTTAAGTTTTGATCAAACAAAAACTCGTTTTTGTGTGTAGGCTCTCCCAATCATGTCGGGATTGCGGTGTTTGGGTTTGTAAAAATAAAAATTAAATGTTGGTTATTTCAGTATGACTGCTCAGTCGCAAAAGCGTCCGCCCAGCACCACGGGGAGGTGCAGTCAAAGCCAGGCATAAAGGGCAGATAATCTGCCCCAATTTTTAACCCCCCATCGCTACCATTGGCGGCGTTTCCAGGGGAGCCAGGAAAGGTATTACTTCTCTTATCGTTTTAGTGACTTCAACGCCGAGGTTGTCTAAAATCCGGTAATACAGCTTGGTGTACCGGAATTTGTCCTCGTTGGCGACAACGCCTTCGATAAAGCCCTCTGGGACGATGAAATATACTCTCTCAGAATACGGCTTATCTTTGACGTATTTAGCCCGGGTTACTGCTGTATAGAGCATAGACCGGGTAAATGTGTTGTTCTCCCAATCGGTTATAATAACTACAGGTGACTCGCCACCTTGCGCCTTATGAATTGTCATGGCGTAGGCCAGTTGGAGCCAGCGGGATGACTCGGTGATTGTATATGGCTGCCTGCCGTCTTTGTAATCCACGAACAGAATATCGCCTTCAACGGCTGATATAGTGCCTTTCTCACCGTTGAAAACGTCCCTGCGGCCCTCTGCCCTGCCAGGATGGGCGTTGTCTTTATAGTCATTCTCAATGCAGATGACGTGATCACCGATACGGAATGAGGAGTTTTTAATCTTCTCTCCCTTGATGTTAAACTTGCTCTGCAAACTGCAGTTTAGGGCCTCCACGCAGGGATTCATGTCTCCCTTCTCCCCTTTGCGGGGGCTTAAAATAAGGATGTCGCTGAAGAGGACGCCTTCGGCGATTAACCTGTCCAGCAGTTTATCAAGAAGAGTTGACTGGTTGTTGTTAGACACGATTAACTCAAAGCCCTTACTGAAAACAGGAACCTCTCCTTTTCTGATCCTAGTGGCGTTTCTCGTAATCGTGCTGCCGCGGTGGTCCTTGACCAGATTAATATAATTAAAACCTTCCGGCTTGTGGCGGCTTTTAGCAAGCCTTTTCAGCTCGCCAATAATGTTGCCGGGTCCGGGAGGTTTTAACTGGGCAGGATCTCCAACTAATAACAGGCGGCTTCCCAATGCCACTTTCTGCAGGACTTTATAGAAGGCCACGATGTCGCACATACCAACTTCGTCAATCACTGTGAAGTCAGGCAGGATTTCATCATCGCTTTGCTTCCTTATGGCTTCTTCAGCAAGGTCTTTGCCATCCTTGGATATTTTCACTCCAACATGGATTGTTGAAGCAGGCAGGCCGGAGCGTTCGCTTAGCCTCTGTGCCGCTATTCCGGTTGGAGCCATCAGGCGAATATCCAGCGTATAATCCTGCATCGCTGAAACAACTGCGGCGATAACCTCCGTTTTACCTGAACCGGCTAACCCTGTCAGTAGAGTTACAGGGTTTTGGGCTACCGATAAGACGGCTTTTTTCTGTGCCGCGTCCAAGTCGGGGTATTTCTCCAGAGCTTTCTCTAAAAACCGTTCAGGATTTATTTCTATTTTAGGAGCTGCTTGGATGATTTCGACAAGCCGTTTGGCGCTGTATCTTTCTCCTCTGAACGGGACGCATAAATACAACCCGCGTCCTTTATTGTCCGGGTGTTTTACGCCGGCCTTTTCCATATCAGCAGCGATCTCTTTGCTGGCAAACTGGATATCTTGAATCCACATGCCACGGAAATGGTCCCGAAGGTTCTTATCCTGAAGAATGTCTTTGACTCTTGCTTCAACAGCCGCCCTGGTAGTATAATCTGCGTTCTTACCTACCAACTTTGCTACAGCGTATTTTATAGCTGTATATTTCGGCATATAAGCATGGCCGTCATAAGCAGCGTTCCAAAGGACGTTCATTATTGCCCCTGCGATTTTACCTGCCAGCAGGCCCTCGTAGCCAAAGTATTTAGCCACTTCGTCCGACTGTTTAAAGGAGATACCTTCGGCCTGGGAAATAATCCATGGCTCTCTCCGCACCATTTCGGTAACAGTGATCTTCCTTCTCTTTGCCCGGTGTTCAAGTAAATCGAAGATATTAAAAATATCGTGCATGTCTATACCGGGTTCGGCGTTGGGTAAGATGTCGCAAAGCATTTGGTAATCATGGTCGCGCTTGCACTTAAAAAAGAAATTAACCACTGCCTCAAGGTGTTCAGGTTTTAATTCAGTGGAAGCAAGTTTATAAAAACTTTCTTCGTCTGTTTTAAATAAATCGAACACGGCCTCTAGTTTGTCCGCCCCGCAAGCCCGAATTAATGCTTCGGGATCAATATCGGGTAGATCGTGCTTTAGCAGGGTCATTACTGCCGTTGGAGACAAGCGAGGTGCTATCCCGGTAACATCGGGGATGATGATTATATCATCTTCCAGCAAGCCATGCAGTCTCACAATAGAGTTTCTTTTAACGGCCACAGACGGAGGCGGTTTTAGGACATCAAATTTTAACCTTTCCCCGCTGCGCTCTCCTTCCAATAGAAGGATTTCACCGAGGCGTCTTTTCCCTTTTATATCGTAAGTCTTCCTCGGTAGTTTTGTGATTTTCCCATAGAAGTATTCCACAATTGACCTCCTTTTTAATGTTTTAAGGCGGCTTAAAGCCGCCTTTAGAATTTCACTGTAAATCTGTAATGTCGGTTGTTGTTTGTCGTATCAGTTGCAACCACTTTTAAAAAGGCAGTACCCGTTGCTGGTGGGCGAGTTACACGCTTAGATTCGAGCCACAGGCTTACAACCACTTAACATTAGCAATACCCGTTGCTGGCCACATCCCAAATAATGTTGCGGGGGATGTAGGCTTACAACCACTTAACATTTGTAATGCCCATTGTAGGCTTTAAATACGATAACCGGTGAGCAGGTTACTCTTACAACCACTCTTGATCAGCAATACCCGTTGCTGGGCCCTGGGACCAGAAGAAGAGCACTCGCCAACCCTTACAACCACTCTTGATCGGCAATACCCGTTGCTGGTGGCTGAACTGCCCGCCTTCCGCCAGGCTCTGCCTTATAACCACTCTCGATCTGCAATACCCGTTGCTGGGTTACGGTTGACGGTGACGTGTTCGAAACTGACCTTACAACCACTCTTGATCGGCAATACCCGTTGCTGGGCAGCTATTGATAATTGCGGCTTTTATTTACTCTCTTACAACCACTTAACATTTGCAATACCCGTTGCTGAGGGCGTACCGTATAGCAGCATGCTGTATGACCCTCTTACAACCACTTAACATTTGCAATACCCGTTGCTGAACCAATGAAACCAATTGATACAGAGTGTAAGCCTCTTACAACCACTTAACATTTGCAATACCCGTTGCTGGCCACATCCCAAATAATGTTGCGGGGGATGTAGGCTTACAACCACTTAACATTTGTAATGCCCATTGTTAGGGTGATCTGGGATGACTTCAAGTCGCTCTATTACCTTACAACCACTTAACATTTGTAATGCCCATTGTTAGTTCCAGAGGACGTGGAATTGGAATGGGACGACTGCTTACAACCACTTAACATTTGTAATGCCCATTGTTAGGCACACACCTGAAAGCCCCTTAGATAAAGGGCTCCCAGGTGTATTTTCGCGAACCTATTCAGCTTGCTCCAGTCTTTTTAATTTGTTTTCCAGCTCTGCGATGCTCTCCTCACTGATCCCGGGCCACCATCTTTCCAGTGGTGGAACTAAGCACGGGATCTTCTCACCGGTCCAGTAAGGGGGCTTGTAAGGCATTAAAACAATACCGCCCTTTACTTTCTCCGGGGGGATTTCTGTAACAGGTATCGGCCTTGCCGCCCTGCCATATTGATCCCATACAGAGTAATCTTCGGGTAAAGGATCAGATATCCTGATATTATTCACCCTGCCCCAACCAGCGACTCGCTTAGAGCCAAGGGAAATACTCCCTCCTGTGCTGGCGACGATTTTATGAACATCGCTACGAGATCCCCTGGCCCGGAAGATTACCTCAGGCGTTGCGATATAGTTTATAATCTCAAGCATCGGCTTGGTTTTTAGAAAACGCTTTGCCCAATCGTCGGGCTTGGATTTAACGAAGCAAAACGTACCAAACTTGGGGTTGACCAACTCCCACGCGGAGGCGTGGTAATACGGGTATTTATCGCCAGATTGCTCCAGTGGAAGTGGTACGTCAGGCAATTCATCTTCCCTTATGGCGTTGCCCTTCAGCATCCAAGTTAATAAGCCATCAAGCATCAAGGGAGCGAATGGCTTTCTGTAACCAAAGGCAATCGGCGAGGCCATGTAAAAATGAATCTCAAAATTCTCCATCTTTACGCTCCTTGCTTCTTTTTCTTGGCGCCGTTTTTACTTTTAACCGCCGCTATTATTTCGCTGTGGAACTGCGCCAACTCTTTGCTCTGGGAATCATCCAGGGTTTCAAAAAGTTCTTCGCTGCTGCAGTCGGTGTTTACTGCTTTCAATACCGTGTCGCGGTGTGCTTTTATGACCTTTTCAAACTTTTTCAAGTCCCCAATATAAGTGGACTTAAACAGTTTTTTACGGTCTTCTTCAGAGTCTGTGCCATCAACCAAGCGCTCTATCTCTGCCTTGTTCTTCACCAGCCACTTGCAGGCTTTAGGGGCTTCCACATCGGCTTTTGACTTAATCGTTTGGGTTAATTCCAACAAGACCGCCTTCATGTTTTCGCCGTTTTTCATCAGCCAGTTATCATATTTCTCGGTACTGGGGATGAATGGATCATAGTGAGGGCACTCGAAATATTCCGCACTCACGCGCCCGTAACCAGCGGCAGATCGGCCTCCAAGAAAACCATAATCCAAAAGGAGTTTTAACCCTGCCTCGAAGCAGGCTTCGTCTCCTTCTGAAGGATCGATAAGGCTGAAGCCATGCAGTAACTTTGTCCCGGTTGGGATTGCCTCGATATGATAAGGCACCTGTATGCTATTGATGTTCTTAACATCGAGATGTGCAATTTCCGGCTTGCGATGACGGGCATGGCCGTAACGGTACATTTCCGGTTTGAAATAGTCAGCACTTATGAGGTCATCAATAGGGAAATCTCGCTTAGCCAGAAGGTTGTTATATAACTCACTGCTTTCTTTGGAAAGCATAAGAGCAAAGTCGCAGCGTAAGGTTGACGAGAAAAAACAACCGTTTATTACTCCGCCGAATAACCCGATAAGCGGGACTTCTTTCTGGATTTTATTCTTGATTTCGTATGCCGGTATAGTCGCGCCTTTATCGGCAGTACCTCCAGAATAAAGCATTACTGCTACCTCATTGGGCAGGTCGTTACTGGTTAAACCCAGTTTTTCAAGGGTGTAGTTAACTACCAGCATTTTTAAAAGGGAGCGCACTTCCGCGCCGCTTACGCCGTAGCCATCAATAATACGGGTTTGAATGTTAAAAGGAATTACGCGAAGGCGCGAAATAGTATCTTTTTTTTCTTCTCCTTGGACCTCCGGCGCCATATGGCACAGGGGAGATAATAGGGTGTAAATTCCTTCAAATCTAATGGTTTTCATTTGGTTTCCTCCTTGTTGTTTTTTTGAGCGCACATTTGCGCCAGCTTCCAATCGGGAGTGTTAGGGATTTTAATTTTTCTTTCCAGGCACTTTTTTGCCAACTCCACTGCTTTTTTAAATGTGGCCGGGTTAATCCAGACCAATGTACTATTAAGGACTTCGGCGCCGGCAGTTTTTACGTTGTAATTAAAAAAGACCGGGTAGGTCTCTCTCGACAAAGCGATTATTGACTGCCAGGGGCCGTATTGGATGCCCTTCTTAATGTCTGTTGCCGCCAGTACAAGAAACGGCGGCTTTGGAGGGTTGATTAAGTTCTCTCCGAACTCTGCCCATTTGAGAATATTGAACGCCTGGAATCCTCTCTCTCTTGAGGCGATTACCGCCGCGAGCATTCTGGGTTTTCCTTCTTCGTTCAATTCTCCTCGCCGGTCCGTTTTAAATAAGCCTGTCAATGGTTTACCCAGATCCTGATTCTCGGGTTTATACTTGCTGACTCTACTGGAGATATTGCCAAAAATAAAACTGCAGGCTGGACAGATATAAGATGATTGTTTGTTTCTTGTCAAAAACTCCTGCTTCCAGGTGTCGCCGATAACGTCGCCGTACAGTTGCGGCTCTGACTCCTGATACTTAAACAGTTGACCGCCGCACAAACGGCAGTGACCGTCCACAAAGTCCAGTTTATCCGCTGGCTTAGCAATAGTGTAGAGGAATTGTGCCGGTTCTAACATCTCAGCACCTCCTAAACGACCATGCCCATGCCGGCGCTAGGCCACCGGCCAAGCCCCACACATTGAGCAAACTGTTTTACTATCGCTGGACCTGTTAACACGATTTCCCCGGAGTAGCCGAGGAGTTTTCTCCCTTTGTAGAGAAATAGCTTTTTGTTCGGCTCTTTCAAGAAGCAGAATTTCGCTTCCGGCATTTTCTCGCCGGTCAGATATTCATACCTCTTTGAAAGGCCGTCTTCCACACCAACCGGGAACTGTGGATCAAACCACTCCATATAGACGTTGGTTTCTTCGTTCTTCCTGAACACGACTATGGGAGCTGCAAAGAATATATCTTTGTCAACCAACGGTTCCTCATAGACACCCAGGACTTCACAGCAGCTTTCCCCAATCATAAATTTTTCTCTGATTGAGACTATGAAAAGGTCTAATGCCTCCTCCAAAGCCGACGAGAAACGAAGTACCCACTTGCCATTTTGTGATTTGAGACCTTCCGGCAAATACACGCCCTTTTCCGGTGATAAAGTGTAAGAAAAAAGGCTGTACCTGGCTTGGTGGATTTTACGGCCCAAACTGGTCAATCTGAAAGACCTGTAGATCGTTGACTGAATTTGTGCAGGGTAATCGTAGGCGATAACTCCCTCATATCTCAGCCGGACCACTATCCTTCTTTTGGGTAACATTTTTTCAACTCCTTTTGTTTTTTGTTTTCGCTCTCAAGATTAAGATCGTTTTTAAAGCCTCCTTTAGAAGTTTTTAATATAAAAAGAGACCTTTATAAGCGTCTCGTTAATTGGGTGTAATGGGGCTTCTGTTTCAATAAACAGTTACCGGTTTTTTCTTTTTTAACACTATGATCATGTCGTAGTGTTTTATTTTGTGTTATTAAAATTTTAGAATTAACGGTTGTATAGCCGCTTCAGTATAATCCGCCCGGACCACGGGGAGGTACGGCTGTCTGCCGGGCATATAAACACTTGCATAGAATTGGTTTTCACAAACGAATGTAACACAAGCTGTTTCTGTTACATTCGGCAATTAACCGCCAGCCCTTACCCTGTAAGGGGTTTCGGGTTTTTTTCTTTTTCCTGCAAGGATTGTCTTAATTTTGAATGTAACTCATGGTAAAATAAATAGTAGTTATATTACATTCGCAGGAGATGATTATTTTGGAAGTTGTCCAGCCTATAAGAGACATAAATCAGATAGAAGCTATTAAAAAGATACTTAAAAGCTCCAACCTGAGAGATTACTGCCTCTTTACCGTTGGCATTAATTCAGCACTTCGTATCGGCGATTTATTAAAGCTGAATATCGGCGATGTTGCTGACGACAACATGAAGCCCATCGAGAAAATAAGCCTCCGTGAGCAGAAGACCCAGAAGTTGAAAGAATTCCCCTTGGGGAAGACCTCGATAAAAGCCCTCCGTGAATATCTGGCCACCCGTAAGAACTGTAAACCAGCAGATCCGTTGTTTCCATCCCGCAAGGGCGGGGTTCCTATGACACGGGTCCAGGCTTACAGGATTATCAGAGATGCAGCAAAATCCGTCGGCATAACCGACAGGATTGGCTCCCATACTTTAAGGAAGACATTCGGCTATCACGCCTACCGCCAGGGTAAAGATATAACCATTGTCCAAAAACTCTTAAACCACTCCTCTCCGGGCGATACCCTCTCATATATAGGTATTACTCAGGATGACTTGGATAACGTCTACCTGACACTGAATTTATAGGCGGGGCTTTAACCCCGCCTGTTCTTATGATGCTTTCTTCATATTTACTCTGATATAATTAGAGATTTTATTAACCGCATAATCAATATCGATATCGTTGGTTACAGCGTAATCAGCCAGGGCGCACGCCTCGACATCGCTGCCGTAGTGCTTGAGCCTCTTTTGGATATCCTCGTCAGTGGCACCCCTGTCCTTCATCCTTTGGATGATCGTGCCGCGGTTAGCCCATATGAATATCACCACTATATTTTCTTCGGTCAAAAACTTCATATAATCCTTATAGGCGTCTATGGTCAGGGCTACATAGTAGTCAGTCGGAGACTTCGGTATTTTCAGCAGCGACTCTTTCGTGGTGCCGTACATATTGCCGGCATACTCAATATCCTCTGCCAGTTTATCTTCCGCGCGGAGCTTCAGGAATTCTTCCTTGCTGATGAAGTAATAGTCTTCATTTTGCACTTCGCCCGGCCGCATCGGTCTCGTCGTGATTGTAGTGAAAAACTTCATGCCGAATATTTTTCCTAACTCCCTGCCGATAGTTGTTTTACCGGAGCCAGCAGGCCCCATTAAAATATATAACTTTCCCAACTTGGCTCCTCCTTTAAGCTGTTTTTATTTCAGGTACTTCTTCGAATATCTCGACTAATACGAACTCTTTGCCGTATTCTTTAATGTTAAATAAATAGATGTCTTCCCTGTCTGACTGGACTACAACCTTAATCCCTTTTTTGGTTTTAAAGAAGTCCACAACTTTTCCGATTAGGTTTTCCCTGCGGATTAACACCTTATCCTCCAGTTTTAACTGGAGCCCTTTGTTTATTGCCTTGTCTTCAGACATAAATATGGATGCAAGGCCCCCGGCAGGGCCAAGCACCCAGGATCACCTCCTTGTGCATTGGCCTGCCGGCAGCCGTTATTTTCTTTTAAGCAACATCTTGTTTTTCCAGTGCTTCAACAAGGGCTTTTTCGTCTTCTTCAATTGCATGGCAACCTGAAAAGAAGAGTTTCAGCAGGCACCTTATGGTAGAGGGAATTAATTTCTCTGCTTCAGGCCTGTCAGCGATGCCGCCTTTAAGTCCTGTGATGCTCACTTTGTACTCAAGGTGCTCCTCTCCTGATTCCCCGACTATTTTATAGCGGGCTTTGATATCTATGCCGTTTTTGCCGGTTTTAACAGTCTCCTTGACAGGAACGATATTCACCCGCTCGCCGGTTCGAGACCTGCTGTTTTCTTTATCTTGCATATACATCCGGGCATAATCAAATAAGCTGTCTCCAAACTTCATCCCCCAATCAGAGCTGAAGGATATATTCTGGAGCGTGTTGCTGTCAGATGTAAGGAATTCAGTAAACTCTTCGAGTGTCATAACTTGCTTCTGGCCGTTCTCCCATGACAGCTCAATCCTGTCCGAGTCTATGCGTTTGAAAGTATATTTCACTCTTATTCACCTCGCTGCATCTTTTGGTTGCTTACCGCGAGCGTAGCCGGCAGTGTAAGTGCGGCTTCATAGGATTTACCTGTAGCCCACTTAATCAGACCACCGTAGCTCTCGGTCAGTTTTCTAAGCGGAACATAAAATCCGTTCGTGCTACGCAAGATGTCGCCGTTTGCTTCAGAGAAAACAATGTTCCCGATGCTTACGGTGTAGAAACCCAGTTTTTCGGTGCTGTTGATTTTCTTGCCGTAAATTTGGGCAACCCTGTCAGCGGGTACAAATGTTTTTCCGTTGAACAGCTTTCCTTCCATATATACTTCTTCAGTCACGGAAACCTTTACAGAAGGCAGTTTTTCCTCTTTGAGGAACACAGCCCAAAGGTGCAGGCCGCTTTCGTCCGTATCACCCCTGGTATGAATCATAACGGGAACATGGTAGACGTTAGAAAACTGCATGTCGTACAGCCCATACTGGACAGCCGCGTCATCTCCAGGTCTCGCATATTTGACTGCTGGGTAGTGATCCCATCTTTCAATAACGTCCATGCCAGCGGCCCTGGCGGTTTGGAAAAGAACTGTTGCTGTTCTGCAAATACCGCCTCCAATATCAGGGGCGCCGATAGAGTTCTGCCCAACAGCAAAACCTCTTTCAGTAGTCCGGGCACCAACAATTTCGTTAAAGGAAAATCTCTGACCGGGTGCTAATATTGTTCCGTTAGAAAACTCGGCCGCATAGATAGCGTTGAAATTGTTATTAGGCGCATAAGGATTATCTGTCGGGTCAAAGTCTATTACTCTTGATGATATTACGCTCCATTCACCAGCAGAAGCCGGTACCGCAAATAAAAACGTCAATACAAGCACCATTAGAATAGTTCTAAATCTTTTCATTATATTTTCTCCCTTAATAAAAATAAGGCCCGCGGCCTTGTTTTTTGTTTTTTTAGTTTTATTGGTTTTTCTTTTTCATGATAATTGACGGATTAAAAGAAAACCGTACATTATTCTTGTTGAAGTTGTATGTTTTATTAGCTTCATAATCCGCAGTGGACTCTACAATCATTATTCTTAATTCATCGAAATCTACAACACCTGCTACTAAGCCAATACAAATTACATCATCTTGTGAATCCAACACAGCTATTGGTTTTCCTATCATTAAACAACCTCCTTAGAAGTTCAGCGCCATTTGATTGCTAGATACCGGTTTTTTCTTATATACCTGTTCGTCCGTTCGGCGAAGGTTCAATAAGAATTCTCCCACGCTTTTACCGACGACTTTTTCAAAGGATGCCTTCCCAGTGGGTAAAACGCCACGGCAAACATTCTTCATCAACTGGAATCCCCTTAACTGAATACTGGACCATAAAGGACTCCTGTGCTTTCTGTCACGAGCTGTGAGGGGGAGAAATTTCATCGGGAAGGTGTAAATGCGAATATTGTATTTGGCGTTCAGTTCCTTTACGAGATTTAACCTCGTAAAAAGATCGCTTGGCTTATCTCCCTGCCCTGTCTCCGGATCGAAGAAGTTGTAAAGCATGTAGGCGCTCATTTCTTTAAAGCCAACCTTTATGGCGTTTTCAACCGCCTTTTTAAACGCATCGCAGTTTTCGATACTGTCCAAGGCGAACCTTAAAGGCAGTATATTTAGTTTTCTAAGCAGCCGGGCGTTATCCATCGAGAACAGCCTGGCGTCCGCACCCTGGTTGACGTCAACCCTGCGGGCATTTCTTTTACCGCTTTGACCAAACCCCAGAGTAACCAGTTCCTCCACTATCTCCGGCAGTTTCCTGGAGAACAGCAGATTGTTGTCCATGAGCATGAGATCCCTGCGGGTCAGGTCAATCTGCTCCGCCAGGTTATCCACCTTATCGATGAACTTAGGCTCATGGATTGGGACCAGGCACCATTTGCATGATCTTGGACATCCACGCGACGCGAACGCTTGTGAATACCCGTATTCGGGGCCGATAATGCTATGATCCATCTGGATAGCTTCAAACTCAGGTACGAGTCCGCGGTGAGGCATTATGCCTGTTTCTTTGTGGATTTCCTGCCACATCGCTGTTGCGGCGGGACCGCCTACTTCAACCCTGTCAGCAAACTGCTTGTAGAATTCAATAGTTGAAATGTACTGGCTGATGTTGACTGAGAGCAGTGTCGTAATATAACATACATCCCAGCGTCCAAAGACTCTGCCCTGCACCATTTCAACCTTGTCTCCATTGGCCTTGTGGTATGCGCTGATTTTTTTCGATACCAACGGGTAGTAGGTCATCGGGTGGGGTTGAACGATAAGCACTTTTTTAATAATAATCACCTCTTCCAATGCCCAACAGAACCGCCCAGACGGACGGTTGCCTGCCAGGGCCGTTTTTTATTACTTCTCATATTTTAAAGAAGTCTTTTAAGACTTCATTAAATAGGTTTTTGTTTTATATCAGGGCTTTCGCCTTGTTATAAAAAATAGCCTTTTAAGGCTATAATCAGGGGGTGTAATAAGCATCCGCCGATCATGCCGGCAGAAATGTTTTTGTTGTGAAACACTTCAATCATGTCAAAGTGTTTATTTTTTGTTTTCGGAAAATTAAAAGGTTATTTTACTGTTATTATTGCTGTCTTGGTTGCCTGACGGCATCCACCCGGTACCACGGGGAGGTGCAGCTCACACCGGGCAAGCAGGGCTTTAACGCCCTGCCCGAAGTATCTTTCGTCTTTTTAAGAGGCGGGTATCGTTATTTTTTGTTAAGCAACTCTCGGGAATTGATCCCATTTGTAGTCATCCAGTAATCTGCCGGCGACCTGTTTGCCTACTCTGGCAAACGCCCAGATATCGCCTTCGGTTGACATAGCATCTGACCATCCACCTCGATACGATTTCCCATCTGCGTCCATGATTAGGTATTCCTTTATGCCTATCCTTGGGGCGGCAACCGGCAGCCATTCTCCCCAACCTTTGAAGAAAAATGGCACTCCCGCAGCCTGACACTGATCGCGCAGGCTCCTTGCCCAATCCGGGTGCATCGGCCTTGCTCCTGGGCCTGACTCGCCGCCGCAGATTACCCAGTCGAGGTTGTTCCACGGAACATAAGCCTCACTGCCATCGGTCGAGAGGTATTCACCAGCCAGAGCGTCTAAAATGTCGCCGTCATACTTTAGATTCCTCAAATCCACCTGACCCAGCATCGGTTCCACGCTGGCGAACCGTATTGCCGCTGGTGTTTGCAGGAGTATTGGTATGCGTAAGTTGGCTTGTTTCTGGTTTTCGGCCGTTACGCCAAGCCACAGATTTTTAAGCGGTTGGTATTTAGTGAAAAACGGTGTCGGTTTTAGCTCGAATTCCATTCTTGTCGGTCCGCAGATGTTGTAGTGGTTACAATAAAGCCTGTCAATGAATTCTTTCATACGTTCGGGCCTCTTTGTTAAAAGAATGAATGTGTGCTGCGGGCAATATCCCATCAGGTTAAATGCCCTCAGGATATATGCGTCCGGCACATCTTCATGGAACAGGTCATTCCATATTGCCCAAACGGTAGGCTTCTGCACTCTCGACGGCAGGTCCATGTTTTTCTCCAAAAGCCGTATCTGGCCTGTCCATTGACTGCCCTCGGTTAAACCGCCATACTGCTCTTGTATTTTCGCATTGGGGTTATTTGCCCTTATATTGGCTTTCCTTGCGCTCCAGCAGTTATCGCAGCCTTCAGATACAGGCGTGCAACCTCCGACTAAAGACCAGGCTCGATCCCAATAGAGACCTTTTTCAATTCTTTCTGCTTTAACCATCATACCACCTCCGGAATTCGAATTCCGTCGGGAACCTGCCATTTCCAGATGCTCAGTTGCCCTTTGGCCGGAACTGGCTCTGGAAGCAGGATTGGATTTTCCAACTTCCACACGTACCGCCCAACCGAATAATCCCCGAAACTCAATTCAGGTTCTTCGGGCAGGCTATACAAGCGATACAGCTTTGTGATCTCCTGGCAGTTAACCAGGTTACACACAGCTATAACGGCGCTAGATGGAAGAGGTTTAATCCATTCCTTTCCTTTAATATAACCTGCATCTACGAGGGGCTTTTTAAAAGGTTCCTCGAAACAGAGCCTATTAAGGAAGGGGGTCATTGTCTTACTGGCGTGAATGGCTAGCAATCCCCTATATTTCGTCGGCCAACTTCTGGTCTCGTTCAGTTTCAGGCCAAGACCAATAAGCAGGGCGTGGGGGTTGTAAAGAGATATGGTCTTAATTATTCTCGGCACGCAATCACCTCTTTAGTTTTGATTTAACTCAGCTTCACTACCAGAACCATATTGCTCTCCTTTTGTTTTTGTAATGTCGTTCAGGACCTTGTTGGCGCTTAAAAGGAACAAGTCGTCATCATCTGCAAACTCAACTTCTGTCAAGAAGTCATTGATAGACATTCCAAAAAAATGAACTTCCTGGTGATCAGGCGGTCCATCAAGTGATTGATTGCTCTTATAAGCGTCCACCAAATATCCGATCCTGCCGTCGTGCATAGCGAGCTTATGGCCTGAGGATATCTTGAATTCCTGACCGGCCGCCATTGCCTTCAGTACGACGCAGGCTCTTTGAACAATGGCTTCAGGAGACAATGCGCATGCTTTCTTCGGCATCTGCATCCCCCTCTCCAGCACAGCTTTCACACAGAGCTTCTCTTTCGCTTTTTATTAAAGCTCCCATACCAAGATCGTGTTTCACTACTGGCTCGAAGCAGCCTGAGCAGCAGACGAACCAGTCGTCATCGAGAAGCACTGTAACGGGAATACACCCTTTCTCAGCGTACTGATCGTATTTTTTCTCTCGCTTTGCGGTAACCTCGTGGCTGCTGGGTGTGCAATTTGGCTCAAATGCTGATATAGCCTGGTTCTTAGTCTTTGCGAAAATAATCGTCTGTAGATATCCGTCGCTGACCAACCACGCTTTACTCATTTAACCCACCTCTTCCCGGATGTCCATTAGCATCCGCGAGAAGACAGCCCCAGGAATGGTAATGCTGTCTCTCGGCATGATATGCGTCAGGACTAATCCTTTTGTTGCGAGCAGCGCCCGCTGTGCTTTTTCTACCTGGGTAAATTTTGCCCTAAGAGCTAACCGCATTAAGTTCTGGTGTTCAGAGCTGCCGACTTTATATGTCCTACCCTGGAAGGTAAAGCTACCTCTTTTCGGCGCCTTGTAGCCAAACTTCTT
Source organism: Pelotomaculum propionicicum (assembly GCF_048984525.1). Taxonomy (GTDB): domain Bacteria; phylum Bacillota; class Desulfotomaculia; order Desulfotomaculales; family Pelotomaculaceae; genus Syntrophopropionicum; species Syntrophopropionicum propionicicum_A. The sequence goes on along the minus strand of NZ_JBMGJC010000002.1, from coordinate 233,822 downwards.
GGCTTCGTAGCCGGACAGAGTAAAAGCCTTTAACTGTTCAGGTGAGCCTTCGTCGAATTTAAGCCCTACCCAGAATCCTTCTACGGAAGCAAGCCTTATTCCAAAGGCAATAAATTCCCCAGACGCAAAATTGGAGAGCTCGCGCGCCCTCCAATCGTTAGTTTTACTTCCTATGTTGAGTGTGTTCATCTCTTCACCGCCTGAAGGAATATTAGGCTGTGCCTGTGCATTCGCCTGACAATCCCAAGCATTGTCTTTTCGATGACCTTCATTTTATTAGAGACCGCCTTGAGTTCGGCGGGTGTCCTTATCTTTGCAATCTGGCTGTGATCCACACCGTATTGAAACATCATCAGTTTCTCAATCGGCCTGACCTGATCGACGCAGGATTTAATGAATTTTTCGAGCGCGTAATCATCAGCTTTGCGAAGTTGCAGATTAACCAGGTTGCCGACGAGTCTTTCGAACTCTTCCTGGACAGAGGCAAACTGGCTCAGGCCTTTGCTCCAGAGTATAACTATGGCGTTTCTCCTGACAGTGTCATCGATAGCTGTAATTTGGTTTTCTGTATTCAATTTTAGCCCTCCTTATCCCAAGTTGCCCCTATGAAGATGCAGGCATTTGGTTATGTTGTAACTAATTGCATTCCCGTCTTTAATCCACGCCCGAATACTGATGATATTCACCAGGAAAAACATCGTGAACATCAAAAGCTGCGGGTAGTTACTGGAGTAGTACGCCAGCGCTATCCACAGAAGGTTGGATATATTCCATATAACAAACGCAAGCGGGTGTTTCTTCGTAATGAAATACTGGCCGGTCATAGACAATGCGAAGCCTATCCAGCCGACTGTTGTTGCGTTCATATTGCCTCCTTAATCCAGCATGGTCTTGCAATACAAGACCTCGCCGGTAGCTGCGTAAACCACTTCCTTGATTTTTTCGAATTCCTTCTTTTTAATCGTAAGGCTTTGGGTTTCATACGGAAGTTTAAGACCTGTAAGCCATCTCGGAGAGGCTCCTCTCTTACTGTTCTTGATGACGACTTTTAGTTTGTTGTACTCCTCGTTTTCCGTGAAAACATTGAGGAAACCGCAATCTAAACCAAAAGGTATTTCACAGCCATCTTCATCGAACATGTCCTTAATGTGCAGCATGATGACGAGCTTGTTATTATCTATGACTTTCTGGATATTTTCCTCGTAGGCTTCAATCCAATCTGTCATTTCCTTATGTTTCTCGTTGGTTAACTTCCGTGCGTCAACCACACCCATCATTTCCTTATAAATATTCGTGTGTTGTTTATCGCCGGCAAATAAATTGACCTCTTCTTCGGTTATAGTGGGGTCGATATAGGCTCCCATATAAGAGGCTTCAACCAGCTTGTTCGAAAAACAAACAAGCCTCAGGCCGAAGAAGTTTGTGTGGCCATCTTTATTCACCATATAACGGTACAAGTCGGGGCAGTCACATCCCCACCACTTATCAACAAATCCTTTTGTTGGCTTAACAACATAGTTGTCTTTAAACCCGTAGAAGGTATCGATGCTAGCAGGATCAACCTCCACCTCGCTGCTTCCAATTCCGTTTATAGAAAGGAAGCTCTCAAGGACAGAGAAACCGACAACCATTTGGTACTTATCACGGTCTGCGTCGGTGTTGATTTTGATTGACCTCTTTGTTCCCACTCTGTACTTGAAGGTAAATCCGCGCAACGGCTTATCTAAAAAAAGCAGCTTAACAGATATGCCGCCGCTTTTGTTTCTGTAGATAAGCGCCCTTGCTTTGGGTTTTGTTAATGTTTTGGTCATAATCAGACCTCCTTTTTAGAGGCCCACCGGGTTCGCCCTGCCGGGCGTTTAATCCCGGAAGGGTCTTTGTTTTTAGAAATTAATTACATCGAATTCCGTTTTAGAATTCTCCAGATAGGCGTCTTGTTCTGGCTTTAACTCGAAATACGCTTCCCTGATTTTATCCAAATCACACTTGCCGGTCGGCTTACCTCTGTTGTCCCAGCCTACTTCTTCGCAGATTGCCATAAAGACAGGATAATTTCCTGCCTCATGGCCGGGATATTTTTTCTTAGCCAACATGATGCTGGTCTTCACTCCTGTTCCCGCAAAGTAGAAAGTCTGTATCGGCAGGGAGATCGTGCCAAGGTAATAGCACTTCTCCATCAGCCACTTTCTCAGCGGCTTAGTGTGCGAGTTGCAGAATATACCTTCGGGAAGGATCAATGCAACAACACCGCCGGGCTTCAAACACCTCACTGCCATTTCGAGAAAATATTGCTCTGAAGCCCTTCTTGCAACTTCAAAGTTCTTCCTTACCGTCGGCATCCCGAAAGGCGGGTTTGAAATAACCAGGTTCATCCTGCCTTCGAACTCAGCCAAATAATCAAGAGCGTCGCCGCGGATGATATTGGCTTTCGGGTAGCACAGCGAAGCGATTTGCGCCAGGTCATAAGACAACTCAATGCCTGTCAGGTTGATATTCGAGTTTTTCTGTGTCAGGGCATTTAAAAAGGCGCCACAGCCGCAGGAGAATTCCAGGACGTTCCAGCCGTCTTTCGGGTCAACCATGTCAACCAGAAAACTTGTAACGACTTCCGGCGTGAAGAACTGATCGGATTTAAAACTGGTCAGCCCTCCGTAGCCTGTATGGAGCGTTTTTAACTCCTCGATTTCTTCCAGCGTCAAATCGCGCTCTTTTGAGATATCAAGTATCTCCTTTGCCCTGTCAATCCCGTCATACCATTTTCTTGCAAGCCTTCGGTTCAATTTTTAAACCTCCTTTCGGAGGCCCTGCTGGAAAAACTGCGCCCTTCCGGGCAGCAGTTCCCGGAGGGCCGTTCGATTTAGAATTTTTGCACCGTTACACCTGACGACTCCAGCATTTCTTTGGATAACTCGTCGGGGTAGTCGCCTTTGTAGATAACTTTCTTCACGCCAGCGTTAATCAAAATCTTGGCGCACATCACACACGGGAAACAGGTAACATAAAGCACCGACCCGTTAGTGTTGCAATGGCTGAAAATAATTGCGTTGGCTTCGGAGTGGTTAGCTCTACAAAGCTCATGGCGTTGTCCAGAGGGGATGTTCTGTGCTTCCCTTACACAGCCTGTCTCAGAGCAGTGAGGCAGGTTCTTAGGGGCTCCATTGTAGCCAGTGGCTATGATGTGGTCTTCCAAGACCAGCACAGCTCCCACCTGCCGCCTTAAACAGGTTGAGCGTTTGGAAATAACTTCTGCGACTTCCATGAAGACTTCGTCCACAGTTGGCCTTGCGATTTTTCATTCTCCTCTCTCATAACCCAATATACTTTGGTTGGTTTACCGTATTTCTCAATGTGTTTAATTGTAAAGATTGTTCCGCTGCTGTCCCCGTCAAGGGGGAATCCCAAGCCGTGGGTGCAAAAGTCGGCAATCTTCAGGTTTCGCTCGAAGAACGGCTTGTAGTTCACAAAAAGGTTGGCGTTAGCGTACTGGGGCTGCTCTATCACCCAATCCTTTGGCAACCTTTTGAGAACCGACTGTGTCTCCCGAAAATAAGGGTTGTTTTGGATTACGCCTGGTAGAAATACCGTGATCTTTATATTGTTTTCAAGGGCGTATAGTGCGGCATAGGTATCTATGCCCCTGCATCCGCCTGAAACCAATTCAAGATCGGGATGTTTCGAGTGTATGCCGTGAAGTATTTTAAACACAAACTCACGGACTCCGCAACCAGGCTTTTTGGTGCCAACGACTGCTAGAATCAAGGCGTTCCTCCTCTCTAAATATAAAAAAGACCATTTGGTCTTAATTTTTACCTCCAATATAAATTACCAGAGGTTCGTTTTCTCAGTGTGTTTCCCAAATCGTGTTCGGGTAACTGTTTTTGGTTTTAAAAATATAGAACAAAGTTAATCTTTATTAGTATGGCTGTCTCGGTCACCTTTCGGGTCCGCCCGGGGCCAACGGGGAGGCGCAGCCAATCCCAGGCATGGGGTGTCCCCCCGCAGAAGCGAGGGGATGTGAAAGTTATTTGCGGGTAAATACTACACCCGCGATGGTTTCTGTTCTCCAAAAAGATTTTGTTATTCCGTCGTCCAAGCAAATGACTTTTTTCTTCCCTTTAATAAAATCATCTATTAAAGTTTTAGCGCTGTCATTGTTGACGTTGTCAATCCTATTGGCTGCTCCGTTTTGCAAAACAACCGTTAAATCACCTTTCTCTATGATATGCTCCTTTCTCCCGGCTGTCGGACAAGTGCCGGCACCGAGTCGGTTTCTTCAATCTTTAACTGCCTTATCTGGCGGGTGCGGATGGATTCTTCGGCGAGGACATTCACGATGTCTGTCTTATCAGCACCTCTCAGCGTGCGGGGCGTCCGCCCCAGAGAAAGGATTACTTTCCCTGCTTCTGCCCGTATCACGCAGAGGGCTTCTTTAACCTCTTCGGCATCCCTTTTGTGAGAGGGCGTGTCTGCTATGTCCTGAATTTTACCGATCCAGCCTTCGACTTCGGGATCGGGCGTGATGGCAAGGTTTTTCACCTTGTCTACCAGGCTCTTTAAGTTCATCGTGTCCCCTCTTTCAAGGTTTCCCTTGAGCTTAATAGACTCGGTGACCTTATTGACCACATCGAAGATTATGCCGTGTACGGCGCCAGCCAAGTCAGCAAACATCTGCTCCATCCTCGGAAGGTATTCATCACGTTTTATGGCGATGGCTTCCTCAATGGCCTTTTGTTTCGACTGTTCCTCAAGGAGTTTCGTTTTAACTCTCTCTTTCTCAATCAACAACCGCTGTCTTTCGTGTTCTTCCTGCACCCTGCTGTCTTCAGTGAGCTTACGCTCGATTATCCGCAGTTCTTCCTTATAGGAAGCCTCCCGCTCTTTGATTAACCGCAGGCGGGATTCCTGGGCCGCAAGGAATTCGGTTGTCTCAACTGTCCCCACAGACAGGTTTACATAGAAACTACTGTAAATCTGCTCTTTCGTGGGGAAGTATGCCATGGTTGACCTTACGAACATAGAAATTTCTTCATCCGTCGGTTCATACATAGGATCTTTCCTGATCAACCTGTAGGCTTCGATTGCGTACAGTTGATAAGCCAGCTCGGTATTTTGCTTGATCCTTTCGTAATCTTCGAGGATTTCATCCCTCACAGCAAAATAATCCTGTTTGAGGGTTTCTATCTTCTCCTTCATAGCCTCAATGCTCTTAAATGGCACAAAAGACCCAGCCATTGTGGGAATACCAAATTCTTCATCAATGGTGCGGCGTATCTGCTTATCTATTCGATCCAACTTGCGGAGAATCTCGGCCGGCAGCAGAAGTTTGTTGCCAAGGGCAAGATAACGGCTGATAAAGTCCTTATGGGACTCGTTATCCGGGTCAAGCCCCACATCTTGAGGTTTTAGTTTTACTGTGAATCTTGTGCGGCCAATATGGGATTTATAGATATAACCTTCTTCACAGAGCTTGGTGGCGAGTACGTCCCTCTGGACATATATCCTGTCACCGCCGGTGAGTTCAGCTATTTCTCTTTTCTTTTCTTCCCAATCACCGACTCCTTCGAATTCCGCATTTACGCGGTCAATGAATTCGTCCTTGTTTTGTTTGGCCTCGGTTTTTAACATGGTTTTCCACCTCTTTCTAAGCGAAAGTGACCTTTTTATCATTGACCTCGACATGCCATATTGGTCTGTCCCGGTCACGGTACGGAAGACCGACTTTCTCGATGTTTTCCGTCATGGTCAGTTTCGCTTCTTTAATTCCGATTGGTGTATGAAAACGAATTAGAACTTCCTGCCCAGAAGAGAGGAAGTCCAGACCGTTTATCTTTTTTTTCAACATAATAAAAGGGCGGCACGCCGCCCCTTGCACCTCCTTAAAGAGATATAGGGGCGGATACACCGCCTTTTCTTACAGTTCCCTGACCGTTCTGGGTGAGGGTGTTGATTTTTTGCGTTCGTCCAGCATGTGCTTGTATGCCGGCGGTAGCAAATCTTTATCGTTGCACTCAGCCAGGGCAAGTTTCACCTGCGCCTGTATGTCTCTTGTTGTCGGAATGTAAACCTTCAGGGCGTGTGCCAGGTGGCTGTCAGTCACCTCTTGACACTCGTCGTCTTCAGCTACTTCCAGCGACTTTAAGACCAGTGCCTCGATTTCGGCGCCGGTATAGCCGTCCGTTTGATTCGCCGCCAGGTTTATATCAGCTTCGCAGTCAATTCTATATTTCTTAAACATCACCTCGAAAATCGATTTCCGTTCTTTTTCGTCCGGGGGAAGGACGGGAATTTTCCTGTCGAACCGGCCCGGGCGCTTTAACGCAGCGTCCATCAAATCCGGCCTGTTGGTGAGTCCAAGAAATACTACTTTACCTCGGTGGCTGGTATCGGACATATATTCTAGCAGTCTTTTAAAGAGCCTGTTCGACACCCCAGAGTCACCAGAGTTCTCACGACTCAGTCCGCTCTGATCCAGCTCGTCGCAGATTACCAGGCACGGAGCCAGGGCATCCAGACAGGCGAGGGCTTTGTCGAGGTTCCTTTCAGAACTGCCAACATACATGTTGAATATCTTCGAAAGGTTCAGAGCCGCGCAGTTCAGCGAGCTTTCCTTTGCAACAACCTGGGCGAGGAGTGTTTTGCCTGTTCCGGGAGGACCCGGCAGAAGGACACCCATGGGAACCCTGCGAAGGTTGCCTGCTTTAATCGGGTTGATGATGTTTCTGCGAAAGAAGTCCTTCACATAATCCATCCCGCCGATTGCCTCAAACCCCATTTCAGGATCTAAGAGCTCCAGCACTTCCCCGAATTCAGCCCTGACGATTTCGTCTTTACGGGCTTTGATAAGATCGCTGTCTACTACTCTTTCTTCCAATCTCGCTCGAAGGACTATGTCCTCTATGTGGATACGTTTTAAACCAGCGGTCATCGCTGCCGCCCGGTTGATATCCTTGATGGCCACACCGTTAATTTCACATATCTCCTTGATATACTTCAGGCGTTCTTCCATATTGGGGTACGGTATATGCACCGCCTCAATTCTGGAAGACGCTCCCCGTAAACAGGGGTGTATGTCGCCGATGTTTTCAGTTATTAAGAACACCGGCGGGCCGATGTCGATGAACTCCGGTTCCCTGGCCCACCTTTGCAGGGTGACTAAAACAGTCCTGTCCTCACCAGACATTGAAGATAAGTCAGTGGAAGGCATAACTGTCTCAGCGAACGATATTATCGCTGCTGCTAAAGGCACGCGCGTGTTGTTCGGCCCCTCTTTCGTTTGAAGAAGGACTCTCTCAATCAGGCGAAGCGCGCCGGCGGGTTCACGCGGGAGAAGGTCATCGTCTTCGGGAACCTCCATACCCAGGCTCTTAAAAAATATTTCTCTGTGAGAGGCGAGAGGAAAGGTTATCCCTCTACTGCGGTCATATTTGATCACCACATCTCTTTGGAGGCATAATCCGGATTTTTCACTGAGGTATGTCTGTACGGTATTTACTCCGTCCACCGTGTCGCCAGTGTTGCCATAGACAACGAAGACATGGGCGATTCTGGCAAGCCACTTGTTTACGATCTCCTGATACCACATACAAATCACATCCTTTTTAGCCGCAGAAAGGGTTTGCGTTTAAGCAAACCCTTACCTGTAGTTCGTTTTTATTTAGCTCATTTTTATCGCATTCTTTACCGCAGAGCAGGCACATGTACTCCGACATCTCTCTGCTCCACCAGGGCGACTCAACAGTGTCGCCGTTAATAATTAACTCTATTTCTTGCTGCATTCGCCACAGAACCTCCTTCTGACAGCAGTTCAGGCTTTTTCTTTCTGACTTCCGCTATCCCCAAGTCTTTCTCATAGGGCTGAGAGGCTTCAAGGCACTTGGTTCCGCTGTATCCCACGGCATCAATTTCCACTGTGCCGTCAAGATTGACTGTGATATGAAGTTCCATTATTACACCCCCGTTCTTACCACCAGGCGCACAGAGCCGTCTTTACGATTCTCTTTTGCAACCTGATGACCCATGAGCTTTGCCCTTCGAAGGACATTTTGAACCGCATACTCCTGCGGGATCTTTTGCTCAAGCATCGGGATTGTCATACTGGTTCCCCACCAGTCGCCAACTAAATCAAATGTGCCGTCAGCGTTTTTAATGGCACCGACATCATAATTGTCGCTAACCTGCCATACGGCATCAGCAGTAGTCTTGTTGCCCATGTAGCCGTTAACTGTTTGGCGCTCTACCATCTGAAGGTTAAGAGCTTTCATCGCCGCCTTTAACAGGGTCAATTCTTTAATTTGAGTTTTAACTGTTGTGAAGTGGGACATTGTTTTCCTCCTTAAAAAATCATGAATTTGTGAGGATTACATATTGCTCATCACCTTTTATAGGAACAAGTGTTTGCAGGTTTATCGGGCTAACGCCCGATGCTCCTTATATCCCCACGGATGAATCCGGGGGTCTTACGGACCGTTGACGATAAACCCCTTTGTTTTCGGTTTACAATACGCCGGATATACGGCCAAAAGCTGTGCCGACGGCTTTGCCAATTACTGATCCCAGTATGATGACTGCAATTGTTACCGCCGTGACTAAAAGTCCATAACCCATGAGCGCGTTTGTTTTTGGCATATTATTATCCCCCTTCGCCCCCTTGACGGGGGCAATTATTTTGCCCCCGCAGGTTGCGAGGAAGTTGAATTCTTATTTAGTTGTCTGAATAGTGCCCTTGTTAGATGAAGGACAGCCCACTTGGGGCCTATCCTCCGCTTACTTTAGATTGCTTTCTTTTGACCGAGAGCAACCAAGAATTTCTTGTTTTTGGTCTTATTCTTATTGGCTAACATCTCAATGGCACACAGGCTGACCCTGCGGCTCGCACTGAGCAGGCTTTCCAGTTTAGCAATTTTTTCTTTTTGCTCGTTGATGATATCGTACAGTTCCAATACCTGGGCGATTGTGACGCCTGTGTTCTGCGCTATTGCTAGTTCTTTGGCGTTCATTTTGCCCCAAACACCAAGTGCGGTGTGGTAATGCACACCGGCTTTTTCCGCCGCCACCTGGATGTCTTCTTTCTTTAAGGGTAATTCCTTTTTTGCCTTAACGGTGTCAATGATTGCCTGTTCAATTGTTATTGTCTTGTCTGTCTGCTTAACAACGGGTTTTGTTTTTGGCTTTTGCTGTACCCCCAGAGGCAGGCGCTGGTTAAGCTCGGGGGTTAGGATTTTGCTGTAAAAAACGTTCTTTACTCCGGAAAGCTTTACGCCGTTGTTTTCAGCAAAGGTTTTCATACCCCTGATTCTCGAGCCACATTCCTCGATCTGGGTTAAAAGCTCGCATATCTTACCGCTGTCTCCTAGAATTTTGGAAGCTGATTTTGCCCGATTTCTAGACCGACGCTTTGTCGAAGACAGTTTTTTGGCGAGACAAGGATTTTCCTGGAGTATCCTCTCAAGCCTTTTTGTAACAGACTTAAGTGTAGCCCCATGTTTTTCTGCCATAAGTCGGCAACCCTGGGTACGGGTTGCGCTGTTCTTCACGAGAGAGATTAATTCTTTGTCTTTTTTTGAATCCCAACACATACGCATATTAACTCCTTTCCCACTGCACGGGCCTTGCGGCCACATATTGCAGTGGCCGCCTTTTAATCCCGGCGGAAAGGGATGTTTTTGAAAAAAATTCTGGAGGCGGCCTCGTGAGCCAAACTACTTCCACTTGTCCTGTAATAGCATCAGGACATGGCCAACCCCTTGACTTCTTGTTTGGTTAATTAAAATATTGTTACCAGGGTGTGTTTACCAAGGTACTCTTTAACTACCAGCGCTTCGCAAGGATTGAATCCTTTCTCATAAATTTTATAAGGGTATTCAGATGCGTCTTTAGGCGGCCTCGTAAGCCAAACTACTTCTACCAGATATCCTTTTGCCTGCAAATCCAACTGCATTGTAATAGTTTCAGGACTTGGCCAACCCCTTGACTTCCATTTTGTATGTTCGTCGAGGTCAACATAAAAGCCGGGAAACTCCATCGCCGCCCTCTCTTTTACATACAACCCCTGGCAGCTATAACCAAGAGCAGTGGCACGACGAAGATGATTGGAACCATGCTCCTCTATCCATGCAGTCTTTTCTGCCCTTGATGTAATTCGTGCTGCTTCCTCTTTGGCTTTCCTTGAATTTTCAACTTCTTGTTCTTCCTTATACTCTTTTTCAAGCAAGGCTATCTCAGCGAGGTTAACTGGGTCTATCTTGATTCTTCCGATATCCCGGCAAACCTCTTTCATGTGAGCAACAAGTGAATCAACTGTTTGTGGTTCACTGAATTCGGTTACTCCGCATCCATCCCAGCACCAGCCGGGTTTTTCGGATGTCTTTACTACCACTAATCTAGTGTTGCAGTCTGCTGGGAATCTGACAAGTCCGTCTTCTTCCACCAATGCAAGTTCCAGAATCTCCGGCGTGGCCTTTGTTACAATCTCTTGAAAACGCTTGCCGTTTCCGCCGGCTAATATTGATTTCTTGCGCCCCTCCTCGTTGAGGTAGTACTCCAGTCTTGCTGTTGCTTCCATAGTTTTATCCCCCTTCTACTGAGGTTCACTCAGCTCCGGCAATCGCCGGTAGTTTTATTGGACTGACATCTCGCCGTCCTTTTTCTCCGTATCCTACGGTTCCTGAAAACAGCTTAATTCATCTTCACTTCGATCCGTTCTAATGAGATGAAGTCACTGTAGTCCAGTAATTCGTGCCGGGCCGTGATGCAGTAGATGGTGTCACCGTCCACTATCGCGCTTCCTTTGACCGTTTCACCTTTTCCGAAGACCTTTACAAATCGTCCCCAGTTATCAGCTAATTGGTCAGCCAGGAACGTTACGGACACCGGTACTTTTTTGTCGCTGCAGCTCTTAGCTATCGGGCAGTTACCACAGCCTGAAAATTGTGCAGTTTCAATGTTTTTACTCCTTTCTACTAGCAGTTGCTAGTTGTTTATTGGCAATCCACTTGGCTGCCTTGACTACGCAGTGTTTTTTGCGCAGTTGTTTTAACAAAAAAAGAACTTTTTTAAGTTCTTTTTTGTACCCCCTTCTTTGTTAGTCGGGAGCTGTTTTTTCTTGTATTACCCTTACAATCATGTCGTAAGAGCGGGGCTTGGGTTTTTAAATACAAAGGTTAATAATCATATTCAGAGGCCAACTCGGCTGCCTGAAGGCATCCACCCGGCACCACGCGGAGGTGTGACCTGTCGCCGGGCAAGCTCCCACTAAGGGAGCTGTTTGTTATTAGATTTTTGCGAACTTGATGCTTACCCTGACATATTTGCCGTCACTGTCTTCTTCGACATACACAGCCAGCCCTGATGCCGTTGCGGATACAGGGTCCGGGTTTCCGATAATGTATTTCTGTCCAACAGCAACTTCTTTACCGCTTACAATGTCATTGTAGTTCTGGTCGATGCAGTTCATTATTTCAGCCGCGTTGCCGGCGAAATTCTCAGTGAAGTATTTTTGGAAAAGACCCGGGTTAGCAGGGGTTGTGTAAAACGGCTTGTTGTAGAAATAGACGTCGTAATAGGTGCCGGTGTAGGCGCCGTTACGATCCCATCTGGTGAATACAGACAGGTTATTGTCATCCATTCTGAACCCGCCGATTACTGGCCTTGCTTCTTTGCGAGTAATATCCTCGGACATCAACACATCACACGGCTTATCACTGTCGCCCCTCCAGTAGGTCATCAGAACCGCGAGGTCGTTTACCTGCCTCGTAATGACAATAGCCTTGTCGGCCTGGCTCCACGTTACCTTCGCCATGAATTCATTGGCGACATATCGTGCAGGCAGATAAATCCTGCCATCTTTGATGACAGCGGAAGTGCCGATTAGAACCTTTATCATATTATTGTCAGTGCCGAACTCGTAATACGGCTTGCCAACAGGGACAACCATTTTCACAGAGTTGAAATTCAGGGTTACTTCCTGTTTATCCGCATCCCATACTAGGGCGGTACCGCCGATACCCAGACCTTTCGCCAGGTATCTTACAGGCACCAAAGTCCTGCCGTTATCGTCAATGAACGGAGCAGCGTCCATCTGCTCAATTTGGCCGTCCAGGGTATAATCGGTAGAACCAATCCAGAATTTCGTTTCAATTGCGGCATTTGCCTGAAGGCAGAAGCCAAAAAGCATTGCCATCGTTAAAGCTAACAGAATTACAGTTTTTTTCATGATTTTATCCTCCTTGTTTTTAACCCGCTTAGGGTTGATTTTTTAATGAAAGGACTGTTTTTAAACAATCCTTTGTTTATTAACTGGCCTTTTTAGTTTTTTTGGGAAGTTTGCCATCGTACTGAAGATCGCTTACAAGATCCTCCAATACAGACCAGCCGCAACTAATAGACTGTTCTTCAAGAGTTTTAGTGGCACGGCTGTTGATGAAAGCGTTGATATTCTCTTTGGTGGGCTTAATGCCCCGGTTCCTGAAAACAGCTTTCAGATCCTCGATGTTCCAGAGGATTTCCAAGAAGATACCTCCGTCACGGGGGATTTTCTTGGCCTTCAAAATTTCCTGAAACTCGTTGTCAAAGAATTCGTCCAAACATACCGGCGTACTTCCATCGGCGAACCTGTTTTCGTCTACAAACTCCCTTATATATCTGTCGTACTCTTTTGCGAGCATCATTGTAACCACAGCATTCATCCTATACGGCAATGGCATCACAGTGACCACCTTTCGTTTTTATCCCGCGGCAATGTCTTTAAAGTTTACTGTTGTCCTTAAATTTCCTCCGAGGGCTTTTATGTCGGCTTCGCTCCAGTTGAGCTTCTTGATCCCCTTGGCTGTCAAAGACATTACCGAGAAAGGATCAACGCCTTCCGACTTCATTTTGTTAAATGCCTTTTCGAGGCCGTCTCCATTGAAAGACCAGTATTGGCTCGGGGAAAGGGCGAATTCCCTTTTACCCACAACAACCGGGCCGTAACGCTTGACATAGGCTTTAAGTTTCTCTTTTAGGGATGTCAATGCAGACTCCAGGCGGAATATCTCGGCGCCAACTGCTGCTGCTTCTTCGATATCCTTCAGAGCGTCAGGGATTTCTATTGTTTTCCCGGTGCAGTGTTCGGCCCATCCGCAATACCTGCAGACATCACCAGGCGTGGCTGGGAATATTTCCTCCGCAGTGCCTTCTTTGGATTCAAGGCTGCTGATTCTTGACTGTATCTCACAGGCGACACCTTTTGCCCATTTTTGGGCTGCGACAATACCGTTGTCCGGCTCATAGAGGTGATCAAACACCTCTTTAGTGCGGAGAAACGTTAATTGCCCCTTCACACGCTTACCTGTCTTTCCAGCCAGGTAGCCGGCGTAAAGCCCCAACTGGTGCGTTGATGTCGGCACATATGATTTACGGTTAGACTTCCAGTCGTTCAACTCGACAAGGTCTTCCTCTTCATCGAGATAAAGGTCTATATAACCCTGTATCTCGGGGCTGAAGGGGTCATCCGGGTCAATTGGAATCTGGAAGTGTTCTTCAATCCTGCACTCTTTCCCAATGTATTTTAGTACATTGGGCTGATGGGTCATACCCAGAAGTTCATCCTTATCCAGCGACAATGGAGCGTTACCTATTACGACATCGCAAAGGTGACTGAACACTTCCCTGCTGTCCGTCTTCAGTTTTAACGCACCCTCTATTACAGAGTGGGCGCCTTTACCAAGCACCAGGGGTTCAGTGGGGGGTTCGTCAATTCGCAGGATGTACTTTGAATAAAAACAGGCTGGACAATCTTCGAATTTTGTCAGCCTGCTGAATGAGAACACCTGCATATCCATATTTATAACCTCCTTACCCTCCTGGCCAGGCCGGAGGGTTTGTTTTTAAGCCCCCTCCTGGCAGAGGTAAGGGAATTTTCTTTTTTATACAGCCGCCCCCTTAAAGGCGACATTCGCTTTTTTCGTCAAAGAATTCCTCCTTTAACCAGTTAATACTTTTTTCATTACGCGGCCCAGAATAAAGGGAAGGTTATTGGTTTCAGGCGCATATACAAGGTTGTTGTACATGTGCCTAGCGTTAGACAGGTCGCTTTCTGCACCGAAGTAGATGCCAATAACATTCACTCCAAGCCTTTCAGCTTCTCGAACAGCCTTTGCGGTGTCCGGGATGCCTTTATGTGGGGTGTAGTTTATATCCAGAGGCATTCCGTCTGAAAGGACTATCAGCAGCTTGTTTGGTTCATACCTTTTCAACAGCTCTTTGGTTGCGACTCTAATTGAATAGCCGTCGCGGTTTTCGCTTATTGCCCTGAGAGAGGGGATTTTAGAACCGTCTCGTTCATCCCATTCCACTGCCTTAAAGTGTGTCACAACAATGGTGACATCTGGGTTAAGCGAAGTAAAACCTGTTACAGCATGTTTTATTTTTAAAGCGTTACACATTTCGTGCAGGGCTACCGCAGCATCTCTGGCAAGGCCAATCTTGTTATCGCTGGACATTGATCCGGAGCAGTCAACCAGCAGCTTTACCACAAGCTGGGGAATGTCGCCTGGTTCGTCTTTTTTAGCGAAAACATTTGTGCCATTAACCTGCAGTTTCCAAAGGGCTCCTGTATCAAGAATTCCCTTTTTCAGACTGCGCCGGCGGACTGTGTGGCGAAATTCGAGGACTTGCCTGATTTCATCCACCAATTTTTTTGTTAAGCCGGTGGTTCTTTTTAAGCATTCCCTGTATTGCACAGGTTCTTTAGACAGCTCTCTGTTTCGGAAATCACATCCCCTGTGAATCCTCTCCTTGGAAATTTCTTTACTCAGCTCGTAATAATCGACTTCCTCTGTCTCCTCGGACTCAGATGCCTTTTTCTCTTTTACGGCCTCGTCTTTCATGGTGTCAATTTCCTTTTCAGCTTCTTCAAGCTGTTCTTCGAGTTCCGGGTCCACCTCGGGGATTTCGATCTCGATCTCGATTTCTATTTCCTCGGCTTCAGGTTCCGGTTCTTCGCCCTCGGACTCTACTATTTCGGGGCCTTTGAAACCTTCGGGTTCCTCGTGTTCTTCTGGCTCCTCAGTATATCCGGGGTCTTCATCAGGATTTTCAACCTCTTCGCTTTTACCGGGTTCTTCTTCGGGTTCTTCAGGATTTTCAACCTCTTCGCTTTTGCTGGGTTCATCTTTGGACTTCTCAGGCTCCTTGGATTCCTCAGGCTTATCCGATTCCTTGGATTCATCGGTTTTACCAGGCTCCTCGGTTTCCTTGGCTTTATCGGATTCCTCGGATTCCTCTGGTTTACTGGATTCCTCAGGTTTACTGGTTTCAGGCTCCTCTTTTTCGGGTTCCTTTTCAGGTGCCTCTTTAGGTTTCTCCCATTTTGACTTAGAAGCATCCTTTGGCTCTGTGCTGTCTGGTGTTTCAGATGATGGAGTTCCGCCATCCGATTTATCAGTCTTACCAGGCGAACCTCCTGAAGTGCCTGATGAATCTTTGTCTGTCTCTTTAGACTCCTCTGAAGATTTTCCAGGCTTCCTGACTTTAATTTTCACAACAAGCCTTCTTGGGTCCATTTCACCGTCAGGCGCAGCACGGGGGCTTAATGTTCCCCTGAAGCCCTTGGCTTCTCCACGAAATTCCTCCGGGTAGACATCTTTGACCAACTTGGCGATTTCTTCGGCGGACTCTAAAACGTCGCTTGTGTGTTTTGCTAGGCGGGCTTCGTTTACATAGTCGGCACACTGTCGGATCAGGTCTTTAGCCTTGTCCTCAAGCATTTCCGGTATTTTACCCACAACAGCGTAAGCACACAGGCCCATTAAAAAAGCCGAAACGCCGCTTCCGTACTCCTTGCGGTTACGGAAGATATATTCGTTGGTAAATCTAAGCCAAAGCATTGTGCCAGGATACATGTTAGACATGGCTCGCTCGATGCGGGCGTCTTCAAGGATATTGACGAGATGCTGTATAAGCGGTCCTTTCTTTACCGCATTATCCCATATTCTCTTATCGCTGAAAATTATATGCGCCGCTTCATGGGCGTTACCTGCCTTTGTCGCAATCCAGCACTCGCTCGGTTCGGCTTTAATCCCCTGAAGGATTTCTTTGTCCATATACCTCAGGTAAATATTCGTCATATCGGTTGCTGTGGAGCCTCCAAAAGACACAATCAACCTGTTGCGTTCTGTGTAGAATCTCGCTGCAGTTTGAAGGCACTGGCGTTTGATTTCTTTGAGCATATCAGTTCCTCCTAAACTATTGAGGATTCCACTGTCAGCCTGATTTGGTCTGCCTCGTACTTATCGCCGAGGCCAGCAGTCAGACAGGAGACTACGGTATCTCTTAAAGTGCCAACACCGTCATGGTATTCATTGACTGCTTGAATCATTGCCCGGACTGACACGCCTCTTTCGGTGATGTCGCCGTTAGCAACGCGGGAAGACAGCTTGGTGAACAAACATGCTAGTATATCCGCTATGCCTTCATCACATTTGGTGCACTCTTTAAACAGCTTTGACAGCTCGACTTCAGGAAGGTGAGGGACACTGATTGAACGGAAGCGGTCTTGAAATGCCTCGTTCAATTGCTTTACCCCGACATACCCGTGGTTCATACAGGCTACAAGCCGGAAGTTGGGATCGGCATCAACAGAGCCAAGCCCAGGAACGGACAGTGTGCGCTGCCAGTCGAGTAGTCCGTGCATCAGAGATGTAATTTCAGCATTCACCATATTTATCTCATCGAATACCACCATTTCGCCATTCTGAACGGCATTCAGGAGTAAACCGGGTTCATAGACAACCTTCAGTTGCGAACCGCGGAGTTTATTCAGAATGTTTTCAACTTCCACGCCTGCCGCTTTAGCAGCAGCCCTCAGCCTGGCATCGGTAACTGGGTCAATGTTGTTGTCAACCGGCTCCAGTGTTTTACCACCAAGGAGAGCGTCGAGGTTTATATCGACTCCGCCGAATACTTTAACAACCGGCAGATGAAGTATCGCGGCCAGTGTTTCAGCGAAAGTTGACTTCCCGCTTCCTTTAGGGCCTGCCAGTAGAGCAGGAACCCAAACACCCTCTTGGCAGAGGAGTGCGGATAATGCGGATGCAACCTCTATCCCACTTGCGATATAACGGGCTTCGGGAACTTTCGCTTTTTGTTCAGGCGTCAAGCGTTCTTCCTGTACCTTGCGGAAAGCAAGAACCCTATCCATAATCTTTTTGGGGATATGGTAGTGTCCAAGCCAGGCAAGTTCAGGCGGAAGTTCTACGGATGGGTGATCCTTCTTTGTGCTTTTTGGGGGTCTCGTCGATTTAACCGGCTCGGAGGGCGGTTCGGGCGGTATTTCAGGTTCAGGGTGTGCAAATTCAGGTTCAACAGGTCTATCGGTGTCTGTGGCACCCATGACATTTAAAATACGGAAGTGACCGTCTTTATCTGCCATGTGCCTGCGGGTGACATCTTCCCATTTTATATCCAGCGAGAAAGGTATTGCACTTTCAACGCTGACGTTTTTGGGAAGCCCCCAGCTCATAACGTGAGCCATTCCGCCAAGGTGCCAGCACGGATTGCCTTTACCCGTAGCAAGACATTCGTGATACACCTTATCCACGCTTTCGTCATAGACAATCAACCTGCGGGAACTGCGGCCGCTTTCGCTTGTGTACTCGATAGCGGTTATATTATCACTTTTTGCAATCCCGTGGACATTCGCTTTATTCTTCCAAAACATCTCCAAATTTTTATTTCTCAGAGGTATTATTTTCATTTACAATCACCTCGCGGTTTTTAAAAAAAATAATAAGGGCGGGATTTACCCGCCCATTGTTTTTATGCAGTTCTTGGTGCCGTTTCAAGGAACGCCATGCTGTCTACGATAATCGCCTTTTTACCTTTTTCTTCAAAAGGTTTGCCGGCGACTTGGACCTTGTCGCCTACGATTACTTCACCCAGCACATCGGCGCAACCAGAAGACTTTTCGCACATAACGATATAGTCAGTTTCTTTATCGGCGCCCTTGAACCATTTCATCGGAGTTTCTTTGCCGTCCACAACGCGATTATACTCGCTTGCATTTTTACTTACGACGAGCTCCAGTGTAACCTTGCCGTCTGCATCAGCCGGTTTTTCAGCGGGCTTTTCGGCAGCAGGTTCAGCGGGCTTCTCACCAGCAGGAGCTTCTGCAGGTTTTCCGGCCGGAGCTTCTGCAGGTTTTTCGGCCGGATTTTCACCAGCAACTTCAGTACCGATTACTGTGATGGTTTTGACAAGAACAAAGACCTTGCCGTTTTCCCTTTTGTCGCCGGTTACTTTTACGAAGTTGCCAGGTTCCAGCTTTTTCATGGCCTCTTTTATCTCGGGTTCCATGCCAATAAGACTGATCTCGTTATTGGAGATGTCAGTCCCGACGATCCCAACCTTGGTTGAAGGATTTGTTTCGGAACCGGGGATTTCCTTCGGCTCAGAAGTGATTGTGATGGTGCTTTCGTAGACATCACCTTTTGCCGATTCGGGCTTGCCTGCGGGCTTGTCTGCGGTCTTAGCCGATTCGGGCTTCCCTGCAGGTTTATCCTTGGGCTTTTCGTCTTTTGCTGCTTCAGGCTTATTCTCAGGCTTCTCGGGTTGGGTCCCCGGCTTGCTTTCAGGTTTTCCTGATTCAGCCTTAGCCGCTCCGGGCTTGCCTGCGGGCTTCTCTGCGGGCTTATTTTTAGCCGGGTCCGTTTTTGCGGGTTCAGGTTTACCGCCATTTTTCGGATCAGGCTTATTTTCAGGGTCTTCGTTGAGGAATTCCTCAGCAACGTAAATCCCTGCGAGCTGGGCTGACCAGGCCATCCTGTGGGCGGCCGCTTCAGCGCACTTCTTTAACATCGTTTCAGGCATTTTACTTCCTAAACCGCCTTCGCCGGCAGGAAGATATTCTCTGGCTGATACTTCTTCTCGCGCTGGGCAGTCCCAATCCTTGCGATAGACCTCAGCCCATGCGCCGATAAGCCTTGCCTTGTCGTCGTAATTAACGCCTCTCTTGATGCCGGACATTTTTCCGGTGCCATCCCCGACAGCCCTGAAGCCGTCTATGCCAACAATTATTACGTTTGTGGGCCTGTAAACCCCGTCAGTGCCCTTGCGCCTGCGGGATAACAGGTGAATCGTTCCGTCCAGAGGGTTTAACCCCAGTTTGCTTGCACGGTAAAGGAAACGCTGAAATTCTTCCTCATTAGCAGCGTCCTTACCAACAGTCTTGCGGATTAAAGCTACCTCTTCGGCTGAGAAATTGTGCAGTTGATTTTTTTCAGTCACGAAAATGACCTCCTTCGATTTTAGTGAAAAAACAAAAAAGACCCAGATATCAAGATCCAGGTCTTTTTGTTTTTGCTCCCTTATCAGGGAGTGGTTTTCAGTTTAGGGTGTGTTCTCAAAATGGTATGTCGTCCTCGTTAAAGGACGAGGTGCCAGATGCAGTTCCCGGCGGTTCTCCGGGAAGCGGAGCTTCGCTGCTGCTGCCGCCGTTCTTGCTGCCGATGAACTTGACTCTATCAACGATAATTTCGAAGGCTTTACGGCGGATGCCGTTGGAGTCTTCATAGGAACGGATTTCAATCTGTCCCCTTACCGCGACTATGTCACCCTTCTTCTTGTAGTTGGCAACACTTTCTGCCTGTTTAGCCCAGATAACACAGTCCACAAAGACTGTTTTGGCTTTACCGGATTCGTCCCTGTACGGGCCGTCTACAGCGAGTGTGATCTTGGTCACCGCTGTACCTTTTCCGGTGTACCTGAGTTCGGGGTCGGCTGTCAGCCGCCCAATGAGAATGGTTTCGTTTAACATGACAATTCCTCCTTTTCTTTTTTTGAGGTAGTTTTTAGTTTGACTTTGACACTCCCCATGCCTGAAGGCAGGGGATTCCTGGGTGATTAAACAAACATACATTTCTGCTATCTGAGTATGACCCCAGGTTAAGGGCTGTGCCATCAGCCCGTCCTGAACCAGAGCGTATGAGCTGTTCAGGCTGACAGGCTGTTACCACCTGCCACAGCTGCGGAAATCATTAAACCACAGCTGCATAAAATTTGTTTTTACGACTTGTACTTGTCGTCTGGCATATGCCAGATGAAGTGCCTTATATCCCCATAGCTAAAGCAAGGGGCTTTACGGCACTCTCTGGTAAAGGCTCTGAATCCAGCACTTTAATAACGCCGGGTACGAGTTCAATCACAGTCTTTGCCTCTTTTGGCAATTGAATTTTGTTGGTGCTTCCTAAGAGCACTTCAACCTTGACATAGCCGGGCCAGGGTGTAAGCGATGCGGAAATGATTTCTTTGCACTTCCATGCTAACTTAACCAACCTTCTGGCTATGACCTTCTCGTTACCTACACGAGTATTTACTGCAAATACTGCTGTCATCTGTATCCCTCCTGGTAATTTTAAAAATTACCCCCGATCTCCGGGGGCGTTGTTGTTGCCCCCGATAATCGGGTGAGCTGTTACAGATAAATTTTAATACTCCTTTCCCCGTGGCCAGACGGCCACAGAATTGACCGTCCGCTTTTCCCCGGGCGCTGGGAGATTTTTTGATTAAGCCGATTAACCACGCATATTTAAGATGGTGGTTTACGGCAAATATAAAAAAGACCTAAAGGTCTTAATTATCCCTCCAATATGAATTACCAGAGGTTCGTTTTGATTTTGT
Source organism: Pelotomaculum propionicicum (assembly GCF_048984525.1). Taxonomy (GTDB): domain Bacteria; phylum Bacillota; class Desulfotomaculia; order Desulfotomaculales; family Pelotomaculaceae; genus Syntrophopropionicum; species Syntrophopropionicum propionicicum_A. The sequence continues at coordinate 213,170 of NZ_JBMGJC010000002.1, read as the reverse complement.
GTTTTTTCGAATCATGTTCGTAAAACTGTTATTGGGTTTGAAAAACTAAATTAAAATAAATATCATGTTTTATTCAGGCCAAGGTCATCTCAGTTGTCCTAAGACATCCACCCAGCACCACGCGGAGGTGTGACCAACCGCCGGGCAAGCTCCCGCTTAAGGGAGCGTTTAAAACTTGAAGTCTGTTATTAGACCACAAGCGCGTTTTCAAGCCGGTTTTCCCGGGCAACCCTCAGCTTTGCGGCGAAAGGGTTTTCCATCGGACGCATCGCAGCAATTCTTTTCTTGAGTTCGGGTGTCATACTTGAGCTGAACCGCAGGTAAACGAGACCGGCACTGATTCCGTGCCTTGCCGCAAACTTGCAGCAGCCAGCCCAAACTTCACCTTTCGCCTCGCGGATGCACTCGATAAGTTCTTCGTCTTTATGCAGAAAGAAATCTTTAATTTTCATTTTCTGAACCTCCTGTTTTTAGTGTAAGTAACACTTGACGTTGTTAATATCAACACACCAAACAGGTCTGCTCTTGTCTCTGTACGGCAAGCTCGCCCGTTGGGGATATCCAGGCCAGGGTATCCAACCTTTTTTAAGGCCAGAGCAGGTTGGATACTCTACTTGGATTCCATCGCCGGGGTAACAGAGAAGATCCAGGCCGTTTATACGGACAACCATCTCTGGTCACCCCCTACTGGCGATAACAAATGCAGGGCGTTGTATTTTTGGGAAACCTTTTGATCTCCGCTTCGATCCCCATGGCTCCTAATTCCTTCTTCCTTCTTATAGGAAAACGGAATGGGTCATAGTTGTCGCGCAGGTCGTTGTTGTTGCGGATGTCCCGCCTGTACCTTCCAGTGATTGCTTTCATGGCAATCTCTTTCTCACTCATTGAACGAAGGGATGAAGGCACTCCAAGGTGATCTCTAATATACATTGCTCTCCTTTCCCGCAAAAAACAAACAGCCGCCCGAAGGCGGCCGCAGTTTTTGTGCGACCGCCTTCGATTGGCCCCGAGACGGGAGGGCATATTTTTTAATATAATCATCCGGGGTTTCCGGTTGATGTAGAAAGAAAGGAACTTACCAGGCGGGCCGGTAAGTTCAGATTTCATAGGCACGATCATTTAATCGTGTCAAATGATCAGTCTTGGGTTTGTAAGATTTTTAGAGCTTTACGCCCTTTCCGGCAGCTACCCGGAAAGATAGGAGCTGGAAAGGACGCAGAGAAAAACAAAAAACCCATATCTGCCCCGAAGGACGGAAATGGGTTTTAATTAACAGGCTTTGCCGATCATGCCGGCTCTGCGGATATGCGCGTGACGCTTGACCAGAAAACCTTCTCTGGACCAGTAGAGTCCGCGCATAATTATGATTTCAACACAAATTGACACCAGCCCTGGTGCCTATAATGATTGTACCACACTCAAGATTTCCCTGTCAATAATATCTTCATTATTTTTATCGAAAAATTTCTTATCCTCAAAATCTTGGTCTAGCTCCAGTTTATCATTTTCAAGGTAATAGAAGAATACCCCGTTTCTTAACAGGTCATCCCATGTGTAACGAACTGTACCCTCAGGATTTAAACGAGCCAGATCAAGAGCCTGCTCCTGGGTTGCTGCAACCACCAGTAAGGGGTTCTTGCCGGCAAGGTTTACTGCCCGCAGTGCAAAATGCTTTTCTCTGTCTGCGAGCCTGGGCGCCACTATCATATAACTGGCTCCCACTTTGGACAAGATAGGGTAATCCCCCGTGGTATCCCATACCGAATTGGGCCACATTTTGGAAAGCTGTACCCATAGCTGATTAGCCGCCACCATTCTGAGCAGTCTGATGCTGTCCCATTTTCGATAGCGGGCATTTAAAATCTCCGCGCCCTTTTTGCCAAGACTGTAAACTGGCGGGCATCGGTCACTTGTATATTCATCCAAATAACCCTTGGCTGCCAAACGCTTCAGCACCTTTGCTGTGTTGGCGCAGCCAGTAATAATTGATATTAGATGCCTGGACAGCACTCCGCACTGCCCTATGGCTGTCAGAATCCTTGCCCCTGACTCTTCGACTATAAACCTGCCGCTGTAGTAACCGGGCCGGCACTTGAATTCCACGCCAGATCCATTAAAAGGTCCCATTAAAACACCTCCTATAAAAAAGGCCGGGGGTTAACCCGACCCTTTTTTAACTTGCCCAGCGCGACTCCCCGACAATGGTGCCGAGGATGTACCGGTTCTCAGCATCCAGCTTGGAGATGTGTACCCTTACTGGGGTGCCGGTGTCAAGAGCATGCAGCGAGAGCGGCGGGCATACAACGACAACGCTGGGCTCCAGTTCAACCTCAACCTTGCCGCCGCTGGTAATCCTGCGAACCTCGCCGGCGTATTTACCATCCTTAATGTACCTTGTAGGCACTGTCTCCCACGGGTCCGGGAGCAGGGCTTTTAAGCTGACCCTGACCTGCTTGGTTTCGAAATTGACTTTGATAACCCTTACATCAAAAGATTCGCCAGGCTTTAAGGTATCACGGGCATCATCCACCCTGCCCCAGCTAATTTCATACTTTGGCAGGAAGGCGGTCACGCCGCCTATGTCCATATAGCAACCGCTGTCGATAACTGTCCTTACGGTGCCAGTGCGAACGGGGCCGGCTTTACGGGCTTCGTCGTTCAACTCGGCAATGGCCTTGCGAACTTCCGGGGTATGTTCAACTTTCTTTTCTTCCTTCTTTTTGCCTTTCGTTTTAGGAATGGCGGCCTGGATTTTCTTTTCGATGTCCATAAGCGGATCGCAATCACGCTTCAGTTCTTCCCAGGTAAACTCGGCCATTTCCTCAATGGCTTTCTTTCTCGACAGGTAAACCTCATTTTTAGAGCGTTCGCAACGGACCACCTTAAAGGCGACTGGCACCCCTACCAGGACGGATAAATACTTCGGGCGGGTTCCGCCGATTTCGTCCGCAGGGATAATCCCCTTGATATTGTCGAAGAAAATGATCAGCTTTTCACCTTCGACGCCGTCGATCTTGCTTTGCAGGATTTCCTTGTTGAGCATGGCGGCATATAACCTGTCCCATGCTGACATTTGCTCGGTTTTCTCACCAGTAAAACCTTCGCTCATGCCCTTTTGTAAAGTTTTGATATTACGAAACAGACTTCTTAACATCATGTTTTGTTCCCCCTTTTTTTTATTTGCTGTCGGCTTTAGCGACAGTTATTAATGATTTTTTTGCTGCTGTTTCAACCAGGCGTCCCACCTCGACTATTATCTGTGCGTGTTTTAACAGGTTAGCCGCGGTGTTGCCGTCCATCGGTGTCTGCAGATAGGTTTCAATCTTTGGCTTGGCTCCAGATATCATCCTGGCCATAGCTTCAACTAAATACAAAAGAGCGGCTCCTTGTCTTTCCATCCGCTCCTTTATTTCTTCCGCCGCGTTGTGGGTGTCGATTAACTGATACTCCATTTCTTTCTTCTTAGACCTCAACGCAGACAGGCGTGTTTCCAGATCGGTTATATCGCCTTCCTTCTCACGCCTTTCTTTTAACTCTTTCTCAAGTTCCTCAATCTTGTTTTTCATCACCTCCAATACAAGGAATCCTTTTTCGTTCTGCTCCCGGAGTTTTCTCACCTCCTCCGGGGCAACTTCTCCTATGGTTTCACCAAAGAACTCAAACATTTCTTTCTGGGCTTCAGGCTCAAGGGAAGCGAGTTTTTCGCCAAGTTTTATACTTATTACTCCCTTGTCCAACATGGCCTGGTATTCTGGGATTAATTCGTTCAGTTTGTCATACAGGTGCAGGGTGCTTTTTGATACCTGGAACTTTTCGAGCAAACTCCGACTGTCGGACTTTGCCTCTTTAGTCCTGTCCCCGCCCCTTGTGATGCCCAGTATTTCTTTCTGGTGCCTGATTGCCCTTGCCCTCTGCATCGGTGTCAACTCGCGGAAATTCAGGTTTGTGTCAGTGAAAGCAAGGTCACTGTTGACGTCCTCGGGCTTAAGGGCGCAGGGTAAAGTTTTGATTCCGGCCTCTATAGCGGCGTACTTCCTCCTGTGTCCTGCCAGTATGGTGTACCTTCCGCCTTCTTTCGGCTCGACGAGCAGTGGCTGAAGAACACCTAATTCCTTGACGCTCTCTATCAGCTCGCCCAGCTTGTCCCGGTCTATTCCAAATATAGCGCTGTTGTCCGGGTGGTCATCCAAGAGGTCTATGGATATATCCACTAAAGAACTCAAACTACCACCATCCTTTTTTGTATTTTAAGCAGCTTTCGCACTGCCTTCTTGATTTGCTTCAAATATTGCCACCGCGATGGCTTCTGCGTCTTTTACAGTCATAACAGAGCGGCCTCCCCTATAAAACAGTTCATGCGGGAACATTATCCTCGTATTTCCGGGCGGTACTATATAGGAATCAATATCCTTTAACCCCTCTTCCCTGGAAAGGACAATAATTGAAGCGATTTTAGGGCGGATTTTAAACTTATCATAGAGAAACTCCTTTAAAGATAGGACATGCCCCAAGTTCTGTTTGGAGGGGCTGTTCATTGTCCACCAGCTTCCATTTTTCTTTTTAAACCAGTTCCCGTTTCTGCACATAATATCGATGTGGTTTTTCGTCTCAAGGCAAAAGATACCGCCTGGGCCGACTACCACATGGTCAATCTGGCTGCCGTAAATAGATATATCGTTAACAACGAACCAACCGTCAGGGAATTCTGCCAGCCTTCTTGCCACTATCAACTCGCCCTCATACCCACTGCGATAAGCCTTTATATCGACTTTATCTTTATCTGTTGGCTTGGGTGTTTTTATATACCAGACAGCAAGCGCAATCAAGCCGGGCCAGGCTATATACCATACAATATTGAACATAACCGAGAGTGCCAGGAATAAGAAAAAAATTGATTTTGCCACTTGGCTGTCACTGTATTTAGATTCCATGCTATCCGCTTTTTTCTTGAGCGATTCCGGCCACCTCAATGTCTGTGCCAATAAATTTACCTCCTAATATACGGATTTAATTTCAAGTCCAGTTTCAGCGAGGAACCTCGAAAGTTTCTTCTTTTTATCATGGTAGCCCGTGATAATCAGGTTGTCCTGCGCCCTGGTTATTCCCACATAGAGGACTCTACGCTCCTCCTCGATCTTTCCTTCTTCTATTGAGGCCGCGTGGGGCAGGTGTCCCTCAGTCAGGTTGACTAATATCACCTGGGGGAATTCAAGCCCCTTTGAAGAGTGAACCGTCATCAACTGAGCTTTACCTTCGGCCTTGTTGTCATCACCGAGCAGCTTTACTTTGTTCACCCACTTTATAAACTCAGGGACAGACTTAAACCGGCTGGCTATGCTCTCGATAATATCAAGCCGCTCAATTCCCTCTCCCAGACCAAAGTATTTTTCGATGTCACTGAAACGGCTCCTTATATAACTGATGACCGTCCCCACATTGGGCATTGCAACCAGCCTTGTATTTCCGATCTGGTGGCAGAACTCAACTACAGATGTCTCGTTCTCCCTGTCAGCGATTTTTATTATCTCAGACAGCGGGCTTTTACCCGTCACGGCAGACTCATACTTCTTATGGACCCTGGCCCTGCGAGGGATACGCAGGCACCCCAGAAGGGCTCTGTTGTACTCAGGGGTTCCTCTCAGGCTTGTCTGGACAACCGTGAGGTGATTAATAACCGACTCCATCTCGGTGCTCTCAAAGAGTTTTGGGCCGCTTCTGTGGACATAGTGCGGTACTTCGTGTTCTTTCATAATCACCGACAGGGCGTCGCCCTGTGTGTTGGTGCGGTACAAAACAGCTATGTCCTCAGGCTTGACACCGCCCCCTATCATCCTCTTGATGTTCAGGGCAATCCACTCATACTCGTCAAAGATATGCTTAAACTTTATAGCGCTTACGGCGGGACCGTTTATCCTGCGTGCCGCCACAATTGTCTTGTCTCTCCTCTGAGTGTTGTTCCTGATAGTCCTGTCAGCCACCTCGACGATTGCGGGATGGCAGCGGTAGTTTGTTTTAAGCTGGATCTCCCTGATGTTCGGGTAGACTCTGGACATACCGAGTATCCTCTCAATGTCGCTTCCTCTAAACGAATAAAGGAGTTGGTCTTCATCCCCCACCATAAAAAGGTTGTCCCATGCACCCACCAAAAAGCGGGTGATTACGTCCTGGGCCAGGTTATTGTCCTGCGCTTCATCAACCAGCGTGAACAGCCACCTACCCTTGGGATAGCCCTTATTCTCACCCGGCGGCGAAAAGTCCATTAAGGAATTCCTCCTCGGTGCTTCCGTGCGGAGCAGCTCGTGGAGTTTCAACAAGAGGGCGTCCTGATCAATCTGGTTGGTTTCCTGAAGGTAATCCAAATATTTTGCATATACCTCAAACAGGGCTTCCTCGGTCTTGTTTCTCGGTCTGACGCTGTCAGGCAAGACAAGGTTATTCATCTGAAAGCTGATGAAGCTGTCAATTTCCCTGACGGGTTTATTGCACTCCAGCCCATTTTCATATATCAGTTTATTTAAGACCCCAAACCGGCTTAACAGGATGTTGGGGGGCTTCCCCTTGAACTCCGTGAGGAGCATGTAGGCCAGGGCATGGTAAGTCTTGACCATTACTTTTGAGCCTTTCTCCCTGCCCAGTTTTGCTACAAGCCTTTCCTGCATTTCTTTCTGTGCTTTCCGGGTGAAGGTCATGCAGAGTATCCTATCAGGCTTAATTCCTTTCTTGACCAGGTACTCCACCCTGGAGACTATCGTTCCGGTCTTACCCGCACCCGCGGGCGCCACGCACATCGCAGGCCCAAGGAAGTGCGATGCAGCCTGCTTCTGTTCAGGGTCAAGGTAATCACTTACCTCAGCTATGCAGGGCTTTATCTCTGGAAACCTATAGCCGTTTATACTGCTTACCTGCGGGAGCCTTAACAGGTGCCTTGCCGCCTTCTCCCCGGTAAGTGGGCATCCCACGGGAAAAGGATCGGAAATAGAGGTGATCTTTTTTATGAGAGCACCTACATCCTTAATTGCGTACACTGCCGGATCACTGCTCAGATAGTGCGGGTATATGGCGTAGTGGTAGAGCTTATAAATGTCAATATGGTTAATAGGGTTGATGTTGCTGTAAACAACCGGGCTGCCCGTGGTTTTCACAGGGGCGGTTAACTGGCTGACATCAATACCCTTCCTGTCGGCTGTTAGAATAACTGCTCTCAACCTTTCACCTCTTTCTGCCGCGTGGAAGCCCCTGTCTTCAAGCATGGGGAGGAAACGCGGCGCGGGCGTTAGCCCGCTATTTCTTTCTTCTCATAGTGCCAGCCGGCGTTTCTTTGCAGTACCTGTAGATATTTCCAAGATGTACCCTGGCAGATACGCTTACCGCTACCGTCTTTGATATCAAAGTAACCGCTCGATCTTACTGCTACTCGACCTATCCAATGGCCGGTGTATTTGCCTTTGGGGATACTTGCCACTACTGTATCCCCCGAGTGACCGAGGTAACGTAGCCACTCAAGGCTCAGGCGGGTCAATAGTTGGGCTTTTGCAAGCCCCCGAATTCATTCGTGGGGTCTATTGACCTCCTTAAAAATCCCTATATAAATAGAAAACCGGCCAACCGGCCGGTACTCTTATTATCCATATAATTAATTTCTGATTACCCAGATGAAAAACCAGTAGGCTTACATAATACCCTCAAATCTTTCATAATGTATGGGCGCATATGTGGCGATACGGATTTCTCTGTCACCACATCAACTTTTGTCTGAAGGCAGTCTTCAAGTTCATGTTTCATATACACCATCTTAAAAAGCGTTGGCTTCGCATCCTGAGCATATTCTACCAGGATGTCGATGTCGCTGCCCATCTCGCCCCTCGCAATGGAACCAAAAAGAAATGCACGGCTCACATTGAATTTTTTTTAGAACAGGGACTGCCTTTTCCTTGATTTCTTCAATGGTAATCATAAAACTCACCATTTTTATTTTTTTACCGCTTCGATGAATCTTTGAACCAGCTCGGGGACGAACTGAGTCCCTGCCGACGCTTTCAGCTCAGTTATTGCATCCTCATGGGTCATAGCCTTCCTGTACGGACGGTCACTGGTCATAGCGTCGTAGGCGTCGCATATGGTTAGTATACGGCATTCCATGGGAATTTCCTCCTGTTTCAAGCCTAGCGGGTATCCACTTCCGTCCCACCACTCGTGGTGCTTTAATATCCAGTCGGCGATTGGGGCCAGGTCAGGAGAGGCCATGGCGATGTGGTATCCTATTTCGCTGTGCCTCTTCATGTCGTCGTATTCTTTTTTGGTGAGGCTTCCGGGTTTATTTAAGATATTGTCGGGTATCCCCACCTTGCCGATATCGTGGAACCTAGCAAACAACCTCAGGTCAGGAATCCTGTTTTCAGGCACCGAGATCGCCCGGGCCAGGGCAACAACCATTTCCTCCAGCCTGTCAGCGTGTTCCCTGGTGTCCATATCCCTTGCCTTCAAAGTCTTCATTAGTGTCTGAACAACCGCACTGCGGGCGCTGTGCCTGCTGTGAAGCTTTTCGCGGTACATGTTGTTGTCGGCTTCCATAAAGAGAGTCTGGACGTCAATAGCGTCTTCCGTGACGGCGTACCCGATAGATATACTCAGGGGAACCTTTCCGTTTTTGGTGTTGTAAGCCCTGACAGCCTCCCTTATCCTCTCACTTTTCTCTTCCAGGTCTTTCTCGGTGACATCAGTGAACAGCAGGGCAAACTCGTCTCCGCCCATCCTCGCTATAATACCTTTATCGTCAAAACACCCCTTGATGACGTTTGCGGTAGCAACAATCATCGCGTCCCCAGTGTTGTGACCAAGGGTGTCGTTGACCAGTTTAAGCCCGTCAACGTCGCATACGATTATACCTGCTGTTTTGTAACCACCAAGTTTTATTGCTTCTTCTTCGAAGTAATGGCGGTTATAAAGGCCCGTCAGCGAGTCATAAAGGGCATATAGTCTTAACTGCTCGGTTATTCTTTTACGCTCGCTGATGTCTTGGATTGACTCGATGGCGCCTATAACTTCCCCACTACTGTCGTATATTGCGGAAGCAGTGCCGCGAATATACAACCCTTTGTCTTTATGCTTAAAAACATATCCCTCTGCAATAACTGATTTGTCTTTCCTGCTGACTGTGTCGTAGCAATCGTCGTATATTAAATCGGGATTAAACACTAGGTCTATCATGGTTGGCCTGCTTTCACCATAAAACACAAGAGAGTAGTCATCTCTACCCAGCATTTCTTCTCTGGTTACACCTGTCATCTCCTCAAGGGCGCGGTTCCATTCAATGACCCTGTTGTCCTTATTGATGACGAAAGTGGGATCAGGGAGAAATTCGATTATAGAATTAAGCCTTTGGTACGCCGCCTGCCGGTCTGCTTCAAGCTTCCTATACTCGGTCATATCCGTAAAGACACCGAAACAGCCAATTGCCCTCTTGTCCGACGTGATGAGGTTGGTGTGCAGGCTCACAGGGATCATCCGCCCATCTTTGGCACGCAGTTCGAACTCGCCTTTCCACGGTTTACCTTTAATAATTGTACGATATACTTTTTTGGCGGTGTAGGGGCTGTCGTATATTACTGGCGCGCCCCCGGCTAAATTTATCTCGCTTAAAGTATATCCTGTAAGATTTAAAAACGCTTCATTCTGATACAAAGCATACCTGCCTTTTAAATCAGTCAATAGAGCAGGATTACTGGTGCTGTCGAGCGCTTTTCTGGTAAGTAAAAGGTCTTCCCGGTTTTTCTTCAATTCCGTTACATCCGAAATGATGCCAGTTACCTTGGACCTTTTACTCTTAATATCAATTAACGAGGTGGCACGCGCGTGGCGTATCCGACCGTCTTTATGAACTACCCGAAAATCAACAGTGGATGTGGTTCCCTTGAATGACCTTTTAAGGGCTGTCACAACATCCGGCAGGTCATCAGGATAAACAAACGTAGATACATGCTTCCCAAGTATTTCGCGTGCATCAATTCCTGTGAGCTGTTTTATTGTGGGGCTTATAAATAGTATCTTGCCCTGGTTATTTACCCTATAAATAACGCCTTTTATATTCTCAACCAGCGTATTGAATTTTTCTTCTTGATCCTGGATAGGTTTAAAAAAACTTATTCTTTCCACTGGTTTCAGTTTATACACTTCCTTTCGTTGAATTTTACAACCAGTTTATCAGGAGAATATATTAATTCCACAAACAACCATAGTTTACAGATATCTTTAATGCTGTAAGCTATGTATTTATTTATAACTTCGGTAAAATATTTCCTTACTTAACTACGACTGGATAATAATACAATATTCATTCGGGCGGGCGTAATATTTCAGGTGCGGGACGGGCGTAATATTCAACGGTTTTCAAGAAGTCTGTCGTTTTGGACAGTATCAGGCTTCCATGGCCGATTAAGTTGACGCAGAAATTTGCTTGAGCCGCGTCAGCCAGGGCTGTTATCTCTTCGAATTCCTCCAATGCCCCGCACGGGATCGGCGTGGATGTGAATGGCGCGTCTTTGATATAAACATGCGAGTGAACCATGTAATTTACGTTCTTAAAGTGGTTGTAAAGCCTCACCTGCACAGGGGTGTCCACGCTTGGCTTATTCTCGCCGAAATAAAATATGCAGTCCGGTTCGTGTTTTAAGGGGACTGCAACGAACCCCTCTCTGCCAATGAACCTCTTATCTATGTTCCTGCGGGATACAAAGATATTCCCTCCTGCCCTGAAGCTCGGGAACCCTTTCTGGCAGCGGAAGGAGGCGTTTCCCAGGAATCTGGTTACCACTTTATCCGGATTTATCATCTCATGGAATATTTCGGCATATTTTCTTATTATATCATAAAATTTCGTTATATTAGGCGGTTCCAGCTCCGGACCTAAGCAAACAGACTTAGAGCGGGTGAACCTGGTCAATTCTGAAGCCCTTTTCAGCATCGCTTTCGCCAGGTGTTTAAAGTCCTCGGTGAAGTCGCACCAGACTACTGCGAGGGGGTCTAACACCCTTCCCTTAATCCTCCCTGTGGAAGTATCTTTGGCGAACTCAAGTAAAAGATTGCTCTTTAACTTCAAGGCGTGGTTTATAATGTAGCTCAACTTGTACTGGCCGTCGGTGTTACGTTTTGAGTGGATGACGATTTTGTCCGGGTAGAGCGATTTTATGTTACGAAGCTCCTTCGGCATGTCGTTTGATACATTCGCAAACCAGCAGATAGCATCAAAATTACCTAGGGTCTTATAAATCCTTACGAGATCCTCATAGTGTCCGCCGTTGACCACATAAATATTTTCGAGGTCTGCAAACATGTTTGCGATAATTTTCGATTTATGCCCGCCCTGATTGTCAAAAGTGCCTCCAATTACGATAGTTTTCAAATAAAACACCTCCTAATAAATAAAGCAACCTATCCGGCTGCTTCAATCTTTTTTATGATTTTTTTGGCTTCCAACACAGTTATCCTGGTATAATTAGTGTCTATACCAAAAAGGACATCCACCCTATCGGGGTTTTCGGCCCAACCCCTGCCTTTCTTGTAGTCCTCAATAATACCATTGCTGCATCTTACGATGTAGTCAAGGTACTTATCTGACTTAAAATAAATAATCTGATTCATAAATCCCTCTGGGCGAACCACCCCATAAAGCCATTGAGCAGATGATTAGTTCACAAGCGATCTCCGCCCTGGTTATCGAACCCGCCTCAATGACAACCTCCTTCTGGCCAGCAAAATCCGAGACTTTTTCGCCCCTCTCCTGAAACAATATTTTAAAGTTCTTGCCGTTGATTACTTCGGGCAAGCCAGCAACTCTGGAAATTAGTATTAAACCGGTTCTGTAAAGTTTTCTTTCTTTTTTCAATCAAATATCCTTTCAAGTATCCAGACGCCTGGCGGATCACTGAAGTACAAATCGCAAATCATGCCCTCCTCGCACTCGCATCGGTAGCGAAGGGGTTCGGGGTTTCTCAGCTTTGACCACCAGTGCTGGTCTTCTTCTCTGGGGGTGCAGCACGTAATGGCATACCATTTGTTATACCATCTCAGTCTTACGGGACGCTGCTGGCTGTTTAGCTCAACCTGGACGGGTGCGTTGTAAAGTTTAGACATCATTTACCACCTGTTCCATTATAACAGAACGGCTGTTCTGTCCGCAACTACTTTACCGGCCTGACTGTAACCGGCAGTTCATCGAGATATGCGAAAAACCCGTAGATGTCCTTGTTGAACGCGACGGTATTCGGTGTTTCGATGTAAACACACCACTCGGGCATGCTCAGCAGCACTCATGGGGGATGTTTCCAGTTATCGGAGTAAACAAAACGTCTTTGTAGACATCCATGTCAAACCTGTAGACGCCCTGTGATACGCGCCAGGCACATAAAGCCCCCATTATATTTACATCGTCTGTAGACTCTTTTTCGCCGATAATTGCGAGAACACATTCTGTCGGAAGGTAGCACCACTGAGGCCAGTAGTGTTTCTCGTTATTTACGGCACGGTATTTATCAACCTCTTTCCATGCGCCAGGGTAGCGTTTTGAATATTGATCCAAAAGGTCTTTTGGTCTCATATAATCACCCTGTATAAATATAACACATCAGTGATTGATTTTGTTTATTAGGATGTCGAGGCGCTGGCGGAGGTTAATTACAGCCCGGAGCCTTGTAGTGTACCTTATTTTATTGAATTTTTCCAGCCGGCTGCCGAGGTTGGCGTTGATTTGTTCCATGTCGCCGGTAATAAGTTCCCTTAAAGCAACCGGGTCTAAGGGAGCCGCGCTACAAAGTATTTCAAGCAGGACTACTTCTTCTTCCATGACCGCGGGGAGTATCTTTTTGCCCCGTGGCTTTATATGCAGGGTTCTTATAATAAATTCTTGTATGATATCAGATTCGGGAATTGACAACATATCACTCCTTAATTATTATTCAGCAGCACCCCGGACAGGGCTGCCACTACTTTTGCCGGCGCATACTCGGCTATCTGCATTAAAGCAAATTCTACTGGCATTTTCTCAGGGCGGTGTTCCCTGTAGTTGGTTTCGTGATCGAATGTGTTGCAGGCGGCGATGACGAGCATCTCCACTGAAGGTTCCTGCAGTTTATCGGGATAGCCGAGTCCACCGGGACGCTCATGGTGTCCCCTTACCAGATTTGATACATCACGGGAAGGGATTATTCCATAAGCCATTTCCTCTCCCAATATCGGGTGAGACTTTACTATCCCCCAGTCTTTAGATTCGAGAGCGTACTTTTTAAATAGTTCTGGCGGCCAGGTTGTTTTACCCAAATCGTGCATGTAGGCTGCCGCCGCTACCGATGCGGGATCGGGAAGGCGCAGCGATTTGGCGACATCCATGGCCAGTTTTGCCACCCTGTAGCTGTGGGCTTCAAGCAGGGGGAGTTTTTCAAGACGCTTCATAGCCTGTGACAGATAACTCAAACAGTCACCAGCTCTTTCTGAAAACGCTCTATGAGAGCAACTGGGGAATCCGCAATTTTCTCCATCCTTACTTTAAGACCTGCGATGACCGAGGTAAGGACGGGGTCAGTCACATCCGCCACCAGGTTGTAGTACCAGGCGCCCGGATGTTTTTCAGGAAGTGTTCGGAATAGTCCCCTTAGCTTTCTCACCCCTGCTGAGAGGTGCTTCTGGACATTGTCCGCATTTACCGGTATGTTTTTGCCCTCGCAGTAATAAAGGAGAGCTGCAAGCAGGTTCCGCTCGCACATATACCAGTAATGCTCCTTCCTCCTCCTGATGAAGGTGTTTACCTTCATGGCCCTGTTGAAAAAATCAGCAGTGGACCAGTTGGTAAACTTAACTTTGGGTGGGCAAATCGTGTCGTTCTTCATAATACGCTCCTTAAATAGTATCTTTAATAAATAAAGCCGGGGAAATCCCCGGCTTACCAGAAACTGCTTCGCTGAGTCTGAGGTACTTCCTCAACCTCGTCATCTATGACGTAGTCATCATCGTCATCGACATAGGCTTGCACTTCAATCGGCTGGGTTTCTGTTCCCCTGCGGGCCTTAAACCTTTCCGCCCAAGGGGGAAAGTAATCTTCCGTGTGCATCTCGATCAGTTCTTCCGCCCAAGGGTAGTTTTTGTAGAAAAACTTCTTGAGCTTTATGATTTTACCGTCTGCGATGCGGAGAATAGACTCGTCGGCCTCCATGCGTGATAGTTCGGACGGGTCCATCAAAGCTCTCTTGCTCGGGGCGAGCTTCATCTTGCCCTCAAGCGGGTTCATGCCCTGCAGCCCTTTCTTTCTGTCCTCCGATTCGACTATAACCGTGGTGTTGCCCAGTACATCGGACATATACTTGGCTGTGGCGAATTCCTTAACGCCGAGTATGAGCCAGTAGTCGCAGTCACCGAGGATTACCTCCCAGGTGCGGTTAGGGTATGCCTGCTCCAACTGGGGAATGTTCTGCACGATGATCGAGCAGGCTATGTCACGGCCTCTCATAGTGGAGAGCTTTTTTGTGAAGTCTGGTATACCAGATATGTTGCAGAACTCGTCCAGAAGGAAATTCACAGGCACGGCGAGTTTCTTGTTTCTCTGTTTGTCAGCGAGCTGGGTCAGGTTCGTGAACAGGAAGCTGAAGAACAAACTCGCAAGAAAGTTAAATGTGCTGCCGGTGTCGGAGAGGATGCAGAAGTAAGCGCACTTCTCTTTACCGGGCAGTTCGAGGTCTATGCCGTCTTCATCGTTTGACGAAGTAAGCTCTCTGACCAAATCGTTTTGGAACACCCCTAACCTGTTACCAAGCCCCATAACAACGCCAGCCCTGACCTTGCTGTCTGCCTCACGGAATAAGTTGTAGGGCAATCTAGCCGGGTGGTTGGAAGGCAGTTCCGCGAACGTAGCGTCCAACTGCTTCGAGTCACCGCTGGCAAGTAAATTGTAAAGCTCGCCCAGGTTTCGGTTGTGGACGGGGTATTCATGGGTGACGTACATAACGAGAGCCTTCAAAAGGTTCGTTTCCGCGTTGTCCCAGAAGTCGTCGCCGCCTTTCTTGCCGGCTGCCTTGGTGTTGGCGATAACGATGTTTACGAAGTGCTGGGCGCTGATGTCGTCGTGGACTTCCTTTAAGGGGTTCCACTGGTCTGAGTTAATCATTTCAACCAGGTTGAATATCTTCACTGTGTACCCACGGTCTTTAAACCAGAGGGCGAAGTCCTGCGTAAGCTCACCTTTCGGGTCCGTGACGATAACGCTCCAACCTGACGCAACCGCCTGGAACAAGTTATTGCGAATATATGTGGCTGACTTGCCGGTACCGGGAGGGCCGAACACGACGACGTTCTTGTTGCTGCTCGTATTTGCCTTTAAGATAGCGGGCTTATTGTCAGCCGTGCCGAACATTATACCAGGCGCGAATTTATTTGTGAGGTATTTTTTAACCTCACTGGGTTTGGCGAATTTAGAGGAGCCCTGTATGCCATCCTGGTCTTTGTTCCTCTTGAACATGAAGTATGCCAGGCCAAACACTATAGCTGTGAGGATATTTCCGGTGATCCAGCTTTTATAGACCTTCGGGTAAGGTATCTCTGCTCCCAGTGTGTGGATGAAAAAGTGCCACGACGTTTTAAAGGGGTGCAGGATGAAATAATCCGGCCCAGGTAATTCCGGTGGGGCGACTCCTTTGAAGGCGGCTGTCGCGTTACTGAAGATATTCACGATAGCGGAGCCCAGTGTGCTGAATATCCACACATCAAGGATGTATACCCCAAGGATTATCCCTGCCCATCTCAAAATGGTTGTGAATTGGAACTTGTCGTTTAGGTTCTTTATGAAATCCTGCGCCTTCTCGCTTTCCTCGAATTTAATCGTGAGAGAGTCAACAACCGGCTGAAGCCGGTCTTTAAACATATCGAAGTAACGGATACAATCCTCCTCCTCTCTATTGTTTTGTGGCTGTCAGGAGTGACGGCCTTAGAATTGTCCTTGGCACGGGTTTAAAGCGTGTCAGGTCATCGGAGATTATGTGGAACTTTGCGTGTGGGAACAGTTCCCGAAGGTATTTGCTGGTGTTGTCCGTGCAGACGATGTTGACCAAGCGTCCTTCGGATTTATGCCCGAACCCGTTGTAGTAGTTGTGGAGATACTTCATCGCCACGGCATCGTGGAATGCCTGTACACACACATAGTCGTCTTTGTACTTGTATTGAGCAAGCTTCCTGTGACTGTGGGTAAGACCGGGGAACCGTTGGAGAAGGAGACTTGTGAATTCGGTGCCGTGGTATCTGTCCAAGAGGGTCAAACTCGTGTTGCTGTGGACGAGGAGAATTTCGTTCATTGTAGGTTCGCAGGCTTTAACTTTCTCGAACATGGTTTTTATTGCAGTGTCGGACCTGTAAATTATGACTGCCCTGTCGGGACAACCGTTGTCCTGAGGGAGTTCCTGCAGGTCTTTCCATACAAATCCTATTCTGTCCTGGTCAGGGTCATCGTAGAGGAGTTGGTAGATGCCGTACCTGATGCCCCCCTTCCTTATGACTGCCGCAATCTTTGAACCTCTGTTGATTTCGATTCTGCGTTTTATCTCTGTCCCGAATTCAATCTCCCAGTCGGGCAAGTCGAATATGAGCTGTGCCATGGCTGCCCGGTAGGGTCTTTCCCACTTTTTTATCCTAACCCTCTTTTCCTGGTTTAGAATACCCGAACCCTTCTCCGTTATCTCCACATAGCCACCGCTTCTCGATACAATATGGTTTGTACTCAATCTTACCAAGCGCTTCAGGTACAGTTTTGTTTCTGCACCATATATCATTTTTGCTTGTTCATTTGTAACTGCACCACATCTGTTAATCAGGGTGAGTAATTCTATATCTTTTGGGGTTATTTCAAATCCCAAATTTCCACCCCCTTTAGCTGAAGTTAGCTTTGCGAAAATATAAGTCGTTTTTTCACACCCTGCCCTATCCCTTTGCGAATTTGCCCTTTGCATAAATTCGCCTTGAAGTAACCGTTTAATCCGTTGAATTTACTCTTTTAATCCAGATTTTCGCCGGGGGTATTTTTTTGCTGTTTTTACCCCGTTTTTTAGGGGTCAAAAAAATTATCAATTTTAAACCGGGTATTTTTTGAGGTTTTTTACCCCCTTTGGCGAACAATTTTTTCTGCTGGCGCAGTGGCCAATTCTGGGAATTTATTACTCAGTTCTTCAACATAAATTTCCGTCCTTGGATTCTCTTTATCTACCCCTCCGATTATACTCACCGACATGTTTGACCAGGAGTCGGTTGCCACAATACCAGTGTACTTTAAGGCATCAGGGATGAACTTAAAAACACGGTTATCTACGTCCCAGATGCAATCGCGAGGTATATAAGGTACGATAATACAGTGTGCCTGGTTAAACCTGATTTCCCTGTCCTTCTGTAGTTGGTTAATAGGCCTTGCAATGCTTACCTGCCACATCTGTCGCAGTAACAGAACGGCTTTCTTGTCTCCTAAAAGGCACTTTCTCGGCAGGTAGTCATCGACTACTATTTTAAGCGTTTTGCCGTCGTATTCAGCATGAGAATTAATCATTTTCTCGATGCTTATTTCCGACTCAAACCCGTGTTTCTCAATGTCTTTGCGAATAGACTGCAGCATACTCCATGCTTCCAGCCGGATTTTTTCAGCCCTTATATAGTTTTGTTCCAGCCACTCAATTCGCTCGTGAGGCAAGGTGCCAAGTGCAAATATTTCATCTATATCTCTTTTTGTTGGACCGATTAATTCCTTTGATATAGCCTTGTCCTCCTTTATAAGTCCATAAGATTTGATAGGGCTTTTTGGAGAGCCCTATCAGTATCGCCAGGGGCTTCTCCTTCCTGCTTTTTAATAGAAGGAATGTCCTCTTTGACGATAACAGGAATGTCTTGCTTGACAGCGGTGGAAGGATTTTGAGGAGCCAGGCCCGTAATGGACTCCAGCTTATTATTCAGTTCACGAATAGTCCCTTCCATGTTCCTGCCTAATTCAATCCATTCCCTTAACTTTTTCCCGCGATCACCCTTTGGGTATTGGAATATAGGGTCATCCGCCGGAAGTCTTAGTGTTATATGTTTTGTCAATTTGTGTTACACCTTCCTTCTTACAGCCCCAAGGGTTTAATGAGGTTTTAGGGTAGATTTGTAACACATTTTCAGGTTTCGCCATTAGTTGTGTTACAAATTTCCCCGAAATTACCCCTTAGCCCTTGTCTTTATTAACATGAGGCTGTGTTACAACTAAGCGGTTTTGTCGCTGGCTGCCAGCCCCAACATTTTATAGAATCCCATCGCGTTAGCGAACTGGGGATCGTCCACAAGGACAGCTTTTGGTAGTGTTTCTCTTATTACAGTCCCCAGCTCCAGCGCCCCGCCGCCGCTCAGATAGACATGGTCAAGACGGTGTATCTTCTCAACCCAAGCCTCGTTGACAGCGTTGCTTATGGCTTTGCCGGCGTAATTCCTTGCCTGTTCAATCATTGTTCTTATATCCATTACCTCGCCACGGTATGTTATCTTGCCCTTATTCCACACCTCAATGCCTTCGGTAAGAGACAAAGGCTCTCCTGTCATATCGGTAAAGCTATCGATGAACAACTGGATAGCTCTTGAAACACCGAGGTTAACTGACCTGAAGTATTTCTTCAGCGGAATAATATTATCGCCGTCCTTCTCAAACAGCACCAAATCGGTTGTGAAGAATCCGATATCCAGCAATCCCACTAGCCCTTCTTGCGGAAGAGACTGAATGGAGTACATGGCTCCTATTCCCTGCGGGAAGCAGGTTGTGTTGATGAAGGAGATATATCTTTCAGGTCCGTTGTCAACCCGGATATAGCAGTTAATCCGGTTGAAAGCCCTTGCGACTTCTTCCCTGTATTCCTTGTTTTTAAAGGTTGATATAGGAAGACCGATTCCAAGGCGAACCTGGTTTTCGACTCCTGCAAGGTAGGCTGCTGTGAGGGCAAGCATAATACTTGCTTCCTTGGAAAACTTCTTGGAGTCCAGACTGAACTGGACTGCCCTGCCCTCTTTGATAGCCCTCTCGCCAACCAACATGCTCATGTAGTTTAAATCCCCGGGCCTCTTTATCTCCAGAAGATGTCCAACGTTTTTAAACATATCAATATCGTCTTTCTGCCCTGGTGCTATCACCGACGGCAGTATGATTTTACGGTTTCTTGAGTACGCTTTGGTATAACCAAAACCCAAGTCAATTGCTATCATTATCTAACCTCCTGTTTAATTATTGCGTCCCTGAAGGACGATTTCCCATTCCCCGTAGATACTTCCTTTTGTTACAACTACGCCCTCTGAATAAGGCGGTGCAATCAGCTCTGTAGTCCCTTCAGCACTTGTGCCTGTTAAGTTCATACCTACTACTGTACCTTCAGGGCATGTCTCAAGGCTGGCGCTGGTCCAAAATTCCACGCTCCAGCGGTTAACCGGATTGCCGGTTGAATACATTGGGTTGCTTGTAACCCCGCCCGGCAGTGTGTCTGGTGTGTTTGTGCCGCACTCCTCAAACGGAGTTGAAAAACTAGGCAAATATGCCGTTATGGGTCCGATGCTGTCAACCAACAGAGTTACTTTCGCCCCGGCCTTGACTCTGGGCAACTCTGTTTGTGTCATGCCAGCAGTTATAACGATGTGAGTTATTTCATCAGTCGGTGTTGGGGCTATCTGCCCATCCGGGGGACTCACTATCCCTGCTATCCTCGGGCGCTCAAAAGCCACTACGCAGAAGTCCCCGTAATCTGACCAGGGCGATGGTGCTCCAGCCTGATCCCACACCATGACACGGTATTTAAACTCATATGCCCCAGAACTCCAAAGGGAGCCAGGGACATCAGGCGCCGTGCTTGTGGTGACGGTATAGCTGTTTAGAGCACTTACCACCTCTCCAGAGTCCTGAACCGCCGCAAGGTCTGACGCTCTTACGACTTCCACGAGATATTTACTCTGGATGTCTCCCATATCGGGATCGGAAAACGTCCATTCCAGTACAGGAGTGGTTACCGCAAAGCAACTCCCGTAAACAGGTAGTACCGGGGGCAGGGGTGCAGCATTACTGTCAACCCTTACTGCCACTCCTCCTCTTGGGTCAGTGGCTATCACAGGTGTTACAGTAGCGTCGGTTGTCTCCAGAACAGCCTTCCATTTTATTGTAGTACCAGGTGCAACATTAGCCCACAGGCTTGCTGTAGATACTTCAGGTTGGGTTACAGTGGCATCTCCTATCTGTGTCCATGTTCCTCCATTATCTGAAGTTACCTCGCAGACTGAGCCTATTCCTGTGCCTCTCACCCTCCATCTTGTTACCCAGTTGGTTCCATCCGCAGTTACGGACCATGTGACAGATGTGTTATTTGGCAGTATATGAGCCGCCCTCACACGCACATAGTCGGTTTCTGTAGCCGGCGTGAACGCCAAGGACTGCACAACCGCAGAGGAAGTGTAGCCATCACCGCTCACGATATTTGATACCGTTACAGATAAGTCGCTGTTGTATATCAGCGACGAACCGTTCCATTGGTAGTATTTAACTTCAGTTCCATCTACGATAATTCTGTCGAAGCTACCAGGCCTTACCGCAACAGCTTTCGGCGCAGTTAATCCTGCAGTCACAGACAAGGTTGAATTATAAGCCATACCAGAGCCGGTAAAGCTGTAATGCTTAACCTGTGTCCCGTCTACTACAGCTACATCATATCCGCTGTTGGGGTCTGCCACAGCAAACGCCTTCGGATCAGTTAGCCCTGTTATCTCAAGTGCGGGATTGACAGCCATACCTGAACCGTTGTAGTTAAACCATCTAATCTTTTCAGGCTCCAAAATAGCTGTATCATATCCACTTGCGCCCAAGGCCACATCTATCGGGTTTGTCAGTGTTTCAGTTGGTTCAAGTATTGCGTTCTCTAACATCGAACCACCTGAAAGACTGTAGTGCTGAACCTTCCCTCCCGTCAGTACGGCAACCTGGTCTGAGCCGGCAGCGCCGACTGCAGTAGTGCCTGTAAGTCCTGATATCGACAGGATTGGGTTCTCGACCATACCAGAACCGCTAAAACTGTAGTGGGTTATACCCTCGCTATTAGCCATTACCACATCGGGATACGGGTCAGGCGATGCTAAACCCATGGGACTTGTTAGCCCCGTAACGGATAGGATTGTATTCTCAACCATGTTTGAACCGTCAAAAGAATAATGCTTAATACCGTTGTCTGTCAGGACAACATAATCCATTTCCCCCGAACCCCAGAAAGAAATTATGTCTGGTGCTGATAGCGGGGGTAGGGTAATTTCATTATTGAAAGTGTCAACATCCGCTGTTGTAACTGCCGCATCCACCGTTGTCGGGGTATCTGTAGTTGTGATTGCGTAATCCCATGTTTCAGCCGATGCTGGTGTTGCCCTCACAAATACCAGTATTGCAATTAAGACTAGAAGTTTAAGAACTTGATACCTCAACGATCTTCCATGTATTAAGCCTTGCAAAGGTCACCACCACCTTTACATCCCGCCCGTCTACCATATAATCCGCACGGCAAACAAGCAGTTCTTTGTTCTGCCATAAAGGGGTCAATGAGGCACTTTCCACGCTCTCAAAAAGCGGTGTGCTGCCGAGCATGACCACACTTCCCTCTTGACTTCTGCGGGCAGGCCCAGCCAGGTATTGCACTGAATTTTGTTTGTTGCCCGCAAGGGATTTAATATAGTCATTGAATACAGCCTCGGCTGATTTAACATCATCCTGCGATATGGAACCACTTCCGATTAGCTGGGGTCCAACAGCCTCTATCTTATATACCTTCCAATCACCATCAGTTTTACTTAAACTCATGCGGTGCCAGGATATATCTACATCCCCGTTAATATCTGTCTTTGTAGTGGCTACTACTTCGCTCCAGTTTGGTGACTGTGCCATTGTTTGCACTTTCATATATAGAACTGCCGCTGGAGAAAGCCCCTTCTTATCAGCGTTACTCAGGTTGTATAAAACCTTCCCAGACGACAGGGCTTTAGTACCTTCATAGTTCTGCTCCGCTATAAGACGAATAAATTCTCCGGCCGTTTTCTCGTGTTCGGCGGTTTTACCGCACCCAGATAGAACGAGTATAGCGACGCATAAAACCAGTAGTTTAATTTTCATTTTCATAAAATCCCCCTCAAAAATTAGTCCTTATAAAATTCAAATAACCCCAATTGCTTCGGGGTTATTTGTAATATTATGCTCTTGTCTATTGGCATTGTCTACTTACCCAAACTCTTTAGAGTTTTTATAATCTGAAAGGTTTTTTTGCCTACATCCGCCCAATTATCATCAATTGAGAATTTTCCATTTTCTATATCCTGCTGCAAGTTAATCTGATCCTTTGTTATATTCCAAACCAGTTTTATTAGGTCTTGGGATGAAGTAATTCCATAGAGCGATGGCATTAATTCAATTAACTGTTTAGTGGTCCCAAAGCACCAGTTTAGCGCTTTTCTACTGGTCTGCAAATCAAATTCAAGAGTGTCATATAATAGCTTTTCCAAATCTTCTACAGTGTTATTTTGGGGAGGATCGGTGACTTCAAACGGTATCGGTTTAACTTTTATAGTCGAGTTTACTGCCAGATATTCGCCAGGCTTTAAAAATTTATACCTAAATCTCCCTTGTAGACTGACTGTGTCTCCTGGGATTAAATTGGATAGTATTACTTGATAGTCAACTTTCCTTATTAGATTTGGTTTATAGTTATTTATATTGATGCCATTTATTAAATATTTCTGATATTCATTGCTATAGGTAAACCAATCAGTTTTATCCAACTCAAAATTAACTAAGACTGATTTATCTACATATGTTTTAGAGCCGTTCCACCCTGAGGATACTTCCTCGGTATAATTCACAAGCATTGATAAATAGATTGTGTCGGTATAGTTGAATTCGGTATTGGGAGTAAGTATTTTGTAGTTGGATGTAGTTATCGGAGCTACGGTACTATAAACCAGCACGGCTGACCTGATTTCAGATATATTGTTGATACTCTCCCTTGTTACTGGGGGAGATGTAACATTGCCTTGATACTGGAGATTTATTGTTTTATCGGACCAACCGCTTAAATTACCGGCTATTGTTTTCGTGTGAGTATTTATTGACCCTTTAAAGAAAGGATCATTAAATGTATTAGACGGTTTGTTCAGCCATTCATAACCTGATAAAGTCAATTGTCCTTCAGGTGTATAATTTACATACATGTAGCAACTGCCAAAAGGTACATCGTTGTCTTTTGGCCCGAACTCAAAGAGCCCATTAAGCCCCACATTGCTTTTTTCTATTGTTAGCGTGGCATTAGACTCACCTTCAAAACTGTTCCAGGTTCCTTTCCACCTACCGATTAATGCGTCTTCAATTGATACATAGTCTGTATTAATTATTACAGTCTGTGATGCGCTCTCCCAGTCAACTTTACACCCCAATGCCTCGCTAACAAAACGCACTGGAACCATAGTACTTCCGTTTACGATTTGAGCTGGCGGGTCAAGAATTACGGACTGGCCGTTCTTATACGCAGTTGAATCCCCGATTTTCAGTTCTATGGTTGTGCTCCCTTTAGTGGCTTTAACGGTCTGGGTCTGTGCATCCCATTTTACTTCCGCTCCCAGTGCCTCAAATATACTTCGTAGAGGGACCATGACCCTACCATTGATCATTACCGGTGCTTGAGGAAAGTTCTGTTCCACATTATTAATAAGTATTTTTATAGCACCGCTAGGTTGTGGCTTTATAATACCGCCTTTCCTAGTTAGTCTGAATTTATAATCATCATAACCTACAATTGTTCCGATATATGTACCTTTTTCTAAATCAACCTGGCCTAATAGGTCAATCATAATGTAATCGGACGGCCTGCTTATCCATTCTTCTTGAGTAAGCTTAACAAGATTGTATCCTGAAGTAAACTGAACTTTCATTGAGAAACTGCCATAGGGAACCCCCGGGTTATAACTTGTGGGACCGAAGTTAAACAATGCATGTGGTTGACCGTTACTTTCTTTAATTTCAAGATCAAGCTTTGTCTCGCCTTGTGGAGCATCATAGGTTCCACTCCAAGTACCCAAAAGGTTCTTCTTTGTTAAGGTTGACGGCTTTCGCTCTAAATGAAATACATGTGAAGGTAATTTCCCAATAAGATTTCCCCTAAATACCCCAGTTGACTGATCAATAGTCCCTTCAAGGTCAGCAAAATAATAATTTGATGGATGGTTTACCCATTGGTCTCCAATTAACCTGTATTTGTTTTCCCCGAGATCAGTTACGATCATTGTATAACTTCCAATAGGAACACTTGTATTATTTGGTAGTGGGCCAAATTCGAATAATGCAAGCATATTTCCATTTTGGCCTTTATTAACTGTCAAAGTAAGCGCAGTCTCACCCTGGTTGGCCACATACGTACCTGTCCAAGTGCCAACTAATTGATTGTCACCAACTCTAATTATATCTTGGTTTGAATTTATTTCTTTTGGTATTATAGGAATACTAAAATAACGTGTTGTGTTTACATCCCAGCCATTGTTTGTCCAAATCCACCTTGCGTTTTTATCGACTTGCTCTGGTGCACCTCCAGCAGGTCCTCGCGACGTGGTAGGAAACTCATATTTTATGCCAAATCCTTCTTTGCTTACCTGCCAATTATAGGTATCAGTTACAAGGTACTTACTTCCATTAGCAAAAGTAAAATTGTCATCCCTTATTGTAAAATCGCCTATAAACCCGGCAATATCTCCCAAGTCAACAGCCTTGACATTTAAATAATTAATTACATTGGGTGTAAGTGGTATAACAACATTATAATTTTCTCTCCATTCATCTCCTGTTTTGATTAACATACCATTTTCCACATCTGATGTACTTACATACAGTTCAAATCCATTATCTACGGTTAAATCAGCTAATATAACATTACTGGTAGGCTTTTCAACTATTCTATTTGAGTAACCCCAAAAGAATAAATACTCACCAGATGAATTGTTTACTATCTTTACATTGTGCTTTTTTATTTCGCCTTGTCTTAATATAGCTAATTTTTGACCGCTATCATGTCTGTAACTTTTTGTGTCTTTCAAGTTCCAGTCATGAATTAAATTACCATCAATGTAAATAAGTACTGATGAGGATCTTGTCCATGCACCTCGGGTACTAAGTTCAATTATAATTTCATCAGTAATAGGAGTTATAAATTCAATAGTTGCACCTTCTGACTTTGTAAATTTATCAGTTCTTGCCTCTCCTGCATAGTTAAACCATTTCTGTTCTTCCCATTTTCCACCTTTATAAACAATATCTGATTGGATACACGAAACCTCGTTCCAGTTATAACTATCATATTCTTTTTGACTTAATAAATAATTGTCCGCTAAACTCGAGGCAAATGAAGTTTTAGCAAAACACAAGAACATCAATAATGATAACAATAAAGTTAAAATTTTTGCCAATTTATTGACTAAAGCTATAGCTTTTCTTTTAATTTGCATATTGTTTAAACTCCTCAATATTTAATATATTTCTTGTTTATATTAATATTAAATTATTTATGTCTTCCTGAATGTTTAACATAAACATCAATTCCTCTGGACTTAATATTATTTGCCGCATTGTTTGCATCCTCTGCATTGTTGTACTTTCCATAAATTAGGGCATACCAACCAGGTGCAAGGTTTGACCAATCTGATGAGTAGATCATATAAGTTTTAAACCCGCTTTGATTTCTTAATTCCAACTCACGTAAAACATCCTGTGAGTCTTGCGAACAAATTCCTATCACCAGATAGCCCACATTAGTATCTTCTTCAATTGAAGGTCCATTAGAAGAATGTACAGAGTTCTCGGTTCTCATGATTGGCTTATCCCCAGTGAAGTCAAGGTATCTTCGTTCTAGAATTGACCCTTGTTTGTTCCTGATATAGAAATAAAGACCAGTATCATTTCTTTCATAATTAAAAGTGCTTTCTTCTGAAAAGTTACTGCCCTTTAATTCAAGTAGAGATGTATTGCTGACATTACCAACTTGAATCGGTTCCCAATTGTTGTTAGAATATTTATATGTCTTTAAATACAAGTTCCTTGTTTCATCACCATGTCTTTCTTCACCGATAACAGCATAGTAGTTACCCTTAAATTCAAATATTTGAGCAATCACTATTTTGGGAATATTGGTGGCATTGGTTAGTGCTTCTAAAGCCTCTGTTACTTTAACAATACTATTTTCATAATTCTGTATGTATACCTTTGTTGATCTTCCCATATTAGGCTCCCTGGATCCATATTCGACAATTCTGGACCAGGTATCACCTGTTCTAACAGGTTCACTTATTTTCAAATACATGTTAGATTCTTGACCAACTATTAAATTAGCAGGCATTCCGATGGAGCTGTAATTGTTGATTATTGAAAATAATATTTTATGACATTTTTTATTGATTTCGCTATTAACGGAACCTGGTTGACTACTTTTAAATTTTACGTCTTCACTCTTTAATTCTTGAATAAGATTATTTATACTTGGGTCGGTGACGCCTTGACTTTCACTTTTTGTTGAAGTATTACTCTGACACGCAGTCAGGGAAAACAGACAAAAAAACAATAATAAGCTAAAAATCTTTTTCATATATTTCCACACCCTTAAATCTAAAAAATACCAATGTATACCGTCCAGGAAGAATTTATTCAATATGCCAAGTTTATTTCACAGCGCCATTCTAGTGGAGGTAATAGGTAAGTTCATTAATGCGCTCTGCCCACTACAAAGCTGTTCTGCCTTCTTTTCTCTTCTGTTTATGTCATCTTTCCTGTGATCCTGGATAAAACAATATTTATTATTAAGCTCGATGGCGGCCAAACCTTCAGAGATTAAGTTATTTTTTTGAGTATGTACCTGCCTTTTTACCCATGACGGTATGTTCCATCTTTCCTGTATTATTTATAGATGCATATACATCGCCAATACCTGTGTGTATAGCTAAAAAACCATCCTTATATGTAGATGGAAACTTACCATCCTTATCCTCCCAATAATATGAATCCCCGTTACTAGTTATTGTAGCTACATCATTTTTATCTTTGTCATTAACCCATTTCCCAACAAACTCATTACCCTTAGCGCAACCCATTATGCTAATGCTCATTAATATCAATACAGCTACAAATAATACAGCCTTTTTTGGCATAAATCATACCTCCCCAAAAACTGGTCTTTTGTTAGTATAAAGGTATTAAAACTTGGTTTCTCCTCGCCAACCTGAAAACAAAGCAGGGTATTTCCGTGCTCCTCAGGTTCTTTCTAAGTTATATGTTTTAATTTAATAATTACTTGTATAACTTGTTAATAATTATTTGTATAACTTGGGATTTGCAAAAATCGGATCTATTCCTCCAAACCCTTCTTTCCCATAATGAATAAAGACAATTTTTAATTGATTGACACCTGCTACATTTAAATCAACAAAATATGGAACTTCGCCTGCCTTAATTATCGGACTTTCGTAAATCATATTGCCATCACCATAAACGATTGCTTTTGTTTCCCTATCATTACCATCTGCCATCCCAAAATATCCGCTAATTTTTGAATAAGACGAGTTAAGGTTATATACAATATTGGCATCAGAATATACACCTTGAAATCCTATTCCTTTGTTATAATATTTCCCAGCAATTTTAAACTGATTATCAGGGAAAACCCAACCCTGTTTCCAAACATCAATTTTTAAATAAATTGGGTTGTTAGTTCCTGCATAATCAAGAGATGTAAGATCAGTACCTTTAGTATTATTATTAACTGGTGCTGCATATTGATCTTTACTGGTGACAATAACCGCATTCCGCGATGCATCCCAGGTAACGGTTGCTCCAAGTGCTTCTGCCAGGTACCGAGCAGGTATCATTGTCCGGCCGTCTATTATTTGAGGCGGCACATCACTTTGTATTACTTTACCGTTTACTATCAACTGTATGGATTGTGCTGCATATAAAGAAACTGCACCAAGTAAAAATACACCAATGACAATGCCTAATAATATCAATAATACTTTTTTAAACATGTTATCACCCTTTACATAAATTATAATTACTAATTATGGAAATCGGTTACTTCATACTCTTAACGCCCCCTATTACCAACATTCAGACAACCGATTTAAACTTTCACAAATATCCTTGGATGTTCTTAATATAGTTGTGTAGATCATCCGTCTGGTCTCGTAAGAGTACTTGAATTAAACCGTTAATTCCAGCAGTTGTTATCCCAGGACCGGACAATGATGGGACGCTTTTTGCCCCATTTTCATTCTTAACTTTAAGATATAGAATGAATTGAATTTTACCTAGGACTAGGCAAAATAATCGTATTATCATGTTTTGCTGCATATCCAAGATCTACAATTTGACCAGATAAATTCATCCCCGTGTAACCACCTGATATGAATTTTAAAGGAGTTGCAGCCTTAACATAAGTATCAAATATTTTCATCTTTCCTTTATCAACTATATATTCCGATATACCTTCTACAGCAGATGTATTAATAATCGTTAATATTTCTTCAAAAACCTCTTCGAAATCTTTATTTGGATCTTTTAAAAAGTTAACAATTTCTGTTTTAGAGTTTACTGCTAGACGGGACTGAATTCTTAATGCCATATCCTCAAAAGCACCGACATCTTTGGGATTATTGCTTCCAAATTGGTCAAATACCTGTAGCGTAATCGTTAAAAAATTATAGTAAATAACCCATTCACATTGAGTAACATTATTGGTAATTCGAATTGTACCACCTTCAGGAACAAAAATATTATCAAGTACTGTTTTGGTAGATGAAGGATGAAAATCATTCCTGATATCACCAAATTCATATTTATCCCAAAAATCTTTAAACACGTCAATAAAATCATTTGCATATGCGATGGCGGGATTAGAAGGAGTTCTATTACCTACTATAATTCTTGGCTGTTGTGGGAAGATAATGGTTTTGCCTTTTTTATCAATAACCTCTAATATTCCATCACAATAATTTTTATTGAACACATTCATACTAACTATCCAACCATTATTTGTTGGTTCTGCCTTAAAGCTGTCGATAATAAAACTATCATTACTTACATTTATTATTGGTGTTCCTTTTTGGTTTGTCTTTACTGTATTAATATCAAACAAATAATAAATATTCCCAGGAGTAGTAGTAGGATTAGTAGGATTAGTAGGATTAGTAGGATTAGTAGGATTAGTAGGATTAGTAGGATTAGTAGGATTGGTAGTACTTATTATAACAGTCTTGGTTTCCCCATCCCATTTCACTTGAGCCCCCAACGCCTCGCTGACAAAGCGAACTGGAACCATCGTGCTTCCGTTTACTATTTGAGCCGGAGGATCAAGTGATATAGGCTGGCCGTTCTTATATGCAGTTAAATCGC
The DNA here is from genome assembly GCF_048984525.1 of Pelotomaculum propionicicum. GTDB lineage: Bacteria > Bacillota > Desulfotomaculia > Desulfotomaculales > Pelotomaculaceae > Syntrophopropionicum > Syntrophopropionicum propionicicum_A. Next base: position 183,703 of record NZ_JBMGJC010000002.1, on the reverse strand, counting down.
CGATTGTTAAAACTATTGTGGTATCTCCTTTAGTTGCTGTAACAGTCTTTGCTTCGTTATTCCATTCTACTTTTGCTCCCAGGGCTTCAAATATGCCACGCAGAGGCACCATAACCCTGTTGTTGATCATAACAGGGGGTTGGGGAAAGTTCTGTGGAACGTTGTCAATGAGTATTTTTATATTTTCATTTGATTTTGATCTATCTGCAATGGCGTAAAGATTTCCATCGTAACAACAAAAATAAACTGTACCGTCCGCACCTATTGCCGGCGACAATACAACCTCCTCCCCTGTATCTAAAGACCACTTTTGGGTACCATCTGGATTTATAGCATAAAGACTAGTTAAACCAGATAAATATATAGTTCCATCCGCACCGATTAATGGGTAAGTGTTATAAAGCTTTTCCTCAAAAAATTCCCATTTCAATTTTCCATCAGGATTTATCGCGTGTAAATAGTGAAAGTCATATTGCACATAGATAGTACCGTCTGTTCCAATTGCTGGTATAGAAGAGTATATACTATTTGAACTAATAGACCACTTCTTAGAACCATCAGGATTTATCGCATAAAGTTTATGACTGAAAAGTTTACCTACTCTAGCCATAAAACTAACATAGATGGTACCGTCAGAAGAAATTACTGGTGAATCAAATTCTCCAGGGCCCAAGAATGACGGCGAATCAACATATTCATCATATTGAAAAGTCCATTTTAGGGTGCCATCAGGATTTATTGCGTATAATTTGTTTCCTCCAACGTATATAGTACCATCAACACCGATTGCAGGAGATCCATATAAAGAATAACCCGTTAGACTCCACTTCAGGGTGCCATCAGGATTTATAGCGTATAATTTATTTTTATCATCATAAACATAGATAGTACCATTCGAACTGATCACCAAATATGCCTCAATTTCACCATCCGTTAGATAGGACCACTTCAGAGTACCATCAAAATTTATAGCGTATAGTTTTCCTTTATCATCACCAACATAGATAGTGCCGTCTGCACCGATTACTGCTGGATACCAATGAACTTCACCCTCTGTTATATAAAACCACTTCTCAGTACCATCAGGATTTATAGCGTATAATTTGTTGTCAGCAGAATTTACATAGATAGTACCATCCGACCCAGTCACTGGAGAAGAAAAACAATTCTTATCTGAGAACTTCCATTTCGCTTGGGGATTCTTCGGTCCAATAAATCGTGACTGTCTGGACCAGTTGAAAACTGTAGGCTGGGCAGCATTATGATCATAAGCACCTGCCTGGTATCCTGCACCCTGTTCAAACTGCGTATTTGCATTAGCTAACTGGGGAATGAAACAAGTAACCCCCAAAAAGCCTAACAATAATACTACTGTTAAATGATAAATCCACTTTTTCATTCATATCCCTCCGAAATATAAATTACCTTCTTTTATCTATGTAATCAATGAACTAATAAGTTTCCCTATATTTATAAATTGCAACACGAGGAACACTAAACCGAACAATAAACATCCTTAAGAATGCCATTTTCAAAAGAAAAAACTAAACAACAACTGCCAGCTTGATATGATATCCAAGAATCATACCAAAGAGTACCTGTATAGTTTGAAGGATAGCTTAGTCCCCGAGGATATGCTTGTAATACCTTCTCAATAGAATCTCCTAGTTTTATACCTCTTTCAGTTTTCCCGTTATTCCTTAGGTGAGGATAAGGATAACTTTTGTCTTTATAGTAGTTAATATCATCATCAAAAGCATTATCAATTTCACTGTCATCAAGAAGAGCATAGTCAGTAATATAAATACTTGTATAAATATACTTGCTTCTATCGGTCTGACCTGAACTATATTTAACAAAGTAACCCATCGCTTCAGAGATAAAACGTAGAGGAATCATAGTATGGCCATTAATTATTTTAGGAGAGGCGTCTAGAGGAATAGATTTGGAATTAATGGTAGCCTGATTTACACCCACAATCATACGGATATTAATATCTTCGCCTTTAATGTTTTTCCCCGTAAGCTCAATCGCCTGTGTAGCCGGTTCCCAAATAACGCTGTATCCAAGAGCTTCAGCAATTTGCCGTAGTGGTACCAGCATCCTGCCATTCTCAATTATCGGATTCTCAGTAAAATACGTTGTTTTTTTACCTCCAGCATCATAATTAAAGAAATTTGCACTCCAGTACCCTTTAGGAGCATATTCAGATTCGACTAATATACCAACACGCATTCTATCCTGGGCAGTGGCAATTCCTGCAAAAGAAAAAATTAAGACAAATGTCATTACAAACAATATCAACTTTCTAAACATGTTAATCCTCCTTGTCTATATCCTAAATTATTGAGAGCTTATATGATTTGGAAGGTTTTTATTATGTCTTGGGACGAAGTGATTCTATAGAGCGATGGCATTAATTAAATTTTTTATTTGGGCCCTAGAGTTTATCCTCTCCCTTTCCAAATCAAGGCAACTCCCATACTGCGACGTATCCCGTCGAGTCCCCTGCAGCTAAGTATTTCCCATCTGGGCTTATAGCAACAGATGTTGGAGTATCGTGAGTGTTGAAAATGGTCTTGCATTGGTCACTGTTTAAATCCAAAATCTTTATTGCATTATCTATACGTTCACCCAGAACAAGAACGCTCCCGTCAGGTGAATAAGTCAACGCTGACAAAAAGGAGTGTCCTGCCCCTTTTAGGGTCTTCAATTCCTCTCCCGAAACCACATTATACAATTTAATATTACCGTCACTATTGCTATCGTTTATAGCCATGGTTTTCCAATCTGGTGAAAAAGCAAATGAATATATTTCTTTGTAGTCAGATCCATTTAGCTCCTTCATTTTGGTTCCACTGGCTGCATCCCAAAGTATGACGTTCCGATCATAAATGAATGTAGCTAATATTCTGCCATCTGGAGATAATGCCTCCAACAAACCTTCATTAATATTATTTAACTTTTTTACAATCTGCCCGCTGGCATAGTCCCAAAACCTTATCTCACCGAAATTACTACCCCCTGAAACTAGTGTCTTTCCATCCGGTGAAAAGGTAAAAAAAGTATTCTTCCAGTTAATCCCGGAGAGCGTTCTGAGTTCATTTCCGGTAACTACGTCCCAAAGCTTTATATCACGTTTATTACCTGAACAGATATCTAATGATGCCAATACTTTTCCATCGAGTGAGTAGGCCAAATGATTTGAATAATTATAGAAATTAATTAGTTTTTTCCCACTTGCAACATCCCATGTCATTAACCCAGTCGTTGAGCCAGTTGCTAAAGTTTTACCATCCGGTGAAAAGGCTATCGAAGTATAACCTTCACCCGAATCCAATTCAAATTTTAATTTTGCGTTGGTCCATGCAGTTAATGCTGTTCCTGACTTGTTAATCCCTTTTCCAGTACTCTTGTTACATGCACAAAGTACAATTAATGAAATTATTATCATGGATAATGTTCCTAATAGAGTGATTTTATTTGTTTTTATCATAAGGTCTACCCCCCTTATAGCACCTTATTCTGTGAGGCTATAATATTTAATGTCTTTATGAAATACGAACTTACCTAACCAATTTGTCATTTAATTATCTCATTTTAAATCAAGGCACTGCCCAAACTTCGAGGTATCCATACTTGTCCCCAGCAGCTATACATTTTCCGTCAGGGCTTACAGCAGCTGCTGAAGTAGCATATTTAGTATTGAAAACATTTTTACTCTGACCACTGGCTAAATCTAATAAATTAACATCTCTGCTGCAACCACCAAAAATAAGCGCACTGCCGTCGGGATAATAAGCTAACACATCTATTCTACATTCTCTCTCTGCCACTTGCATGACCTTCAATTCCTTCCCTGAGGCCAAATCATACAATCCAATTCTGCCTGCATGACCACCTAAAGCTAAGGTTTTCCAGTCAGAGGAAAAGGCAACTGATGTTATATAATTACTAGGTCCATTTATCTTCTTTATTTCATTTCCACTCGAAACATCAAAGAATGTGACATTAAAAGTTGAAATCAATGCTAAGATTTTTCCATCTGGTGAAAATACAATACTACCTCCATTTTCAAGTTTCCAGCTATTTATGGCTTTTCCACTTTCAATGTCCCAGAACTTTATTTCATAATTCGGATATGATAATTGTCCTGACACTGCCACCTTTTTCCCATCAGGTGATATTGCAATGGATCCAGACAGCATAGAAGGAATACCAGATATTGTTCTAATCTCCTGTCCCGTAACTGCATCCCAAATTTTTATGAAGAGGCCAGATATCTTTGAAGACGAACATAATGATGCTAACATTTTACCGTCAAGAGAATATGCTAGACTTAAATACCCACCTTCTGGATCTAATATTTTTTTTCCAGTAACCACATCCCAAGTCATTAAATCAAATGCTCCTGTAGCGAAAGTTTTTCCGTCTGGTGAAAAAGCTATTTGATTAACCTCTCCATTTAATTCTTTTCCAAATTTTCTAGTTGCATTTGACCAAATATTTAATGCTGTTTTATTTGTCTGTCCAGTATTTTGGGTAGAAGTATTTACAGAATTGCCAGTATCTGTTGTTCTTGAATATGTATATCCTTGTTTACCCATTATAGAGAGCTCTATCTTACCTGTTTTATTATTAATAGAAGCAAATATATCCCCAAGTCCCGTGTGTATAGTCAAAATACCATCCTTATATGTAGCTGGAAATTTACCATCCTTATCCTCCCAGAAGAACGAATTGCCATTTCTTGATATTGTAGCTATATCAGTCTTGTTTTTATCACTAACCCAATTCCCGATAAACTCGTTACCATTACCTTTATTACACCCCGTTATGCTAATGCTCATTAATATCAATACAATTATAATTAAGACAGCTTTTTTATTCATATATCATACCTCCTAAAATAAACAAAAAATATATCTGTATTGCTTATACTATCAAGCCTTAAAAAGGTTATCACCTCACTTTATAAATTCATAAAACATAAAAACACGCCCCATATTAAAGGCGTGCCGGTTTCACTATAGCTACTTGCAGTAAAGGTGACCAGTTTAATGCTGCAAATCATTGCTTCACACCAATTTGTACAATTATATAATTCTAGTATTTACTGCATTTTCTACCTAATTATATATAACACCTTTATATTATCTTGTATACATCTCGATTCTTTTCGACAATATTTTTATTTTAAATCAATGCGGCAAGTAGAATTATTAAATTATGAAATCAACAGGGAAACCAGCAATAATACTTGTTTCCCTGCTACTTACACAATACTAAAAAATTTTTGCAGTCAAAAAACAGGAGTTTTCCTGATTTAAGGCTGTTTGAGTTTAAAGCATAGCTGGACAAATCAATATAAGCTTTAGATTTATGATTTTTAATGATATTCCTAATAAATAAGCCGATTTCTACGCAGCTACTATAATTAAATACTTGGATTAACCATTACAATAATATTAGCATCTAATTCCATTTGACTTATTTTACCTAAAACAACCCTAAATTCCGAATACCCTAATTTCCCAACTTATCTACACGTTTTTTCTCACCATCCCATATCAAAATCGACGGTACTGATTTCAGTTCTTCAGGTAAACTTATTACCCTATAATAACTTTCGCCGGCAAGTCCGTTAATAGCAAGTTTCTGCTCTACTTCGCTTTTATTCTGGTATAGGCTGACTAAATAAGGTCTTACCTCCGGGTTCATCCCTGAAATAACTTTCAGGGGTTCATCGCAGTGCTTTCAGCTTGGAGAAAAGAATAATACCGGTTTATCTCTTGTGTCTATAAGGATGGGTTCTCCGTCGGAGATGACGCTTACTGTTGAGTTTGCGATCATGATAGGGTCCGCCTTGGTTTTCGCTCTGCCCGTGTAATATATTAATGCAGTTGATACCACAAACAGTATTACTGCAAATAAGAGAAGACGTTTTTTCAAGTTTTATCACCACCTAAACTGTTTTAATTCTGGCCGTAGACCACCGTATAATATCGTAGTTAGGGGTCATAACCGCCTTCATCTTGACTATTACAACCGCCATGCAGCCTGGTGACTCTAAAGTAACCTGCCTGTCCCCTGCCCCACCTACCGATATGCCAGTGTCAGAGATGCCACATGCAACAGGCAGTTCGCCTGTGTCAACCTCGACTACAGAATAACCCCCATCGGCTGTTACCACCTGTCCTTCAGGGACATATGGGTTTGTGCCGTTTATTATCACCAGTTGGTACCGGGGAGTTTCTGCCACGCCTGAGTTTAATTCAGGCTTAAGGGTTGTTTCGTCCAACCCAAGGTTTGCAGCTAACTCTTTACGGAAAGCTGTATCAGCCCTATCAGGGTCTATCCTTATGTCCATATTTGCCTGTGCTTCATTATCCACGCACATAGCCCCAGCCCTCACAGCACTGTCTACGGCCTGCTGGAGGTCAACCGATGTGTAGGTATTCCTCGCTGTTTCAGTCACCCCTATAAGGGCTATTATCAGCAGTGGAAGCAACACAAGGACTAAAGTGGATAATGCGCCTTCCCTGTTACGGATCAACTCTTTCACTGAGCGCCCTCCCTTTTACATCAATAGTAAACGGCCCGGGGGCAGGTGAACCTATGAGCTGTGCCAGTAGAAACGGTTGAGGGTCAGGTTCGCACATAATTTCAAGGTAAATTTCGCTTCCATCCAAGTCATCTGAATTTCTCAGAATCCGCGGTTCACCCATTGATTCCTTCGCCGAAGTATTAATAGTTATGTTGTTGAATTGTGCTGCGGTCAATCGGCTTATAAGGGATGACTCGTCATCAATAGTCAGGCACCCCTCTAACCTCACCCTGTCCAGGTAATACTGCTTAATGAATTCGACTTGGCTTATTCTCTGCTGTGTGAGCCAGTAATCTATCGAGCCGAAGATCATAAAAGATATCAGACCGGCATAGATGATAAATTGGATTGCCGCGTTACCGCTTTCATCTTTAAGGAGATTTCTTTTAAAGAGATTTCTCAAAAGCCACTCCCCCCAAAACTGCGGATATTATTTGATGCGGTTGTGTGCATATTTTGCAGTGACGGCACAAGAGCTACCAGCACAGCCGCAGATACCGCCGCCGCAATAGCCACAATTATCATCATTTCAGCCATGCCGTAGCCACGCCTGTCTTTTATAAAAGCAGTCAGCGTACTGGTCATGCGCGTGTTTTTTATAAGATTAATTATTTTCATAAAACACCTCCTATAAATAGAAAAAGCGGGGTTGCCCCCGCTTATATCTACCAATCCTGTACGATTGTATCAACCTTGTCGCCGACTGTATTGGCGGTTGTGGGGAACTTGTCTTGGAATACAGTACCCACCGCAACGCCTACGGCGCCGAGTATGGCGATGATCACCATGAGCTCTACCACGCCGTAACCATTCCTGTCGGACCAGAACGCTCTAATTGCTTTTGCGAACTGACTGTTAGCGATTTTTTTCATGGACTCGGTCTCCTCCTTAAATTATTTAAAATATTGAAATCCCTGCTGCATTAAAGGAGCTGGAAAGGTGATGATACATACTTCCCAGGAACATTCCCAGCACGGCTATTGCGGGAAGTACCCTGTGTAGCATGAAATACATCGGACGGCTGGATATCTTCATCCGGGCCGCCACCTGTCTTAATTTGTCAATGTTCTGTGCCTCTCGCTGTATCACCCCCTCTAAGTTTTTGGTACCAGTTTGATTAATCCTTATAAGTAAGGAAACTAATACATCTGCCTCTGGAACCCCGATCTCTTTCCTCAGCATTTCCAGTGCATAATCGGTGTTGGCTGACCACCGTATTAAGCAACTCATTACCGCTTCGTTTAACTGCGGGGTTAATGACTTTGCCGCAAACAAGGCTTGCTTCAGGGACATGTTTGACCTCAGGTACATTTCAACGGCCTCGAAAAGCACTGCTACCTGGCGCCTTCTTGTGTACAGTTCGGCTGTTTTTCTGAAAGCGTAAAATCCTTTACTTGCTCCAACACCGAAAGCCAGTCCTATAAACAAAAGCATACCAATATAACTTGTCCCCTTGCCGAGCAGGGCTAACATTGCTGCACCGACAAAACCGCAAATAACAATATTTCTGTCTTCCTTTGTCATGCCGCCCCCTGTAATGGGGAGAAGGTTTTTCAGCTTACCTTTTATGGTGTCATTCACCAGAAATTGTGATAATGATGCTTTTTTCTTTAACTGATCTGAAATAAGCCAAGCGAGTGAAGCGGAGGTGATGCCCAGACCCACAGCTTTACCGAGTATATAAACATTTACCATGCTAGGCATCAACCCTTTCTGTTATTCTTGACATTACAGCCCATGTGATAACACTCAGGAACACCATACTTACAATTATTCTTCCGAAAAACGTACCTGACAGAAACTCGTGAGCGTCAGGCACCATGCTCTGAATCAGGAAATAAGACGGTAGCGGAGCTATAACCATTATCAGCGACAGCATCCTCTCACCGTCCACCTGTGAGCGGTTTTCCCTTTCGAGTATTTCCCGTGCCGTTATCCTTGCGATAAGTTCGTGAAATAGCGGCAGTATTAGCGTGTTGTTTTTTACCTGCTTAATGAGCTGGATGAACATTATGCCGTAATCGAAGTTCAGGTCTTTTGCCATTTCAATCAGCACAGTATCTACCGGGATGCGGGCCTGAAGCATTTTTTCTGCCTTTTTAAACACCCTTCCTAAAGGATTCGGGCAGGTTGCCGCTACCGCAGCTATTCCTTTTTCAACCTGAGGTGTGTTTGAATACGATGACGCGAATATCCTTACGGCCACAGCAAGCTGTGATATCATTTGGTGTCTAACTGACCTGTCTTTAAACATAAAAAACTGGTCAAGTGATAACACCACGGAAACCGCTAGAAAGGCTGTTATTACAATACTCTTAAAGACAACCATCCCAACGATAATGCAGGCCAGGCAAATAGCCACAAGCAACAGCCAGAACTTCCATCCCGCTAAGCCAATGTTTCCTTTTTTCTGATACCTTTCAAGGTCTTCAATCCATTTTGTAAAGGCATCTTTCGCTACCACCGACTGGTATTTATCACGCGTTTTCCTCCCAAGCATATCTACCAGGGAAGGCCGGTACGCCACCTTTATAATTATAGGCACAAGGGCGGCGGCTGTAATACCAAGCCCCAGGCTTATCATCAGCGTGGTGTCGGCAGAGACATTCGAAATGAATATTTGGATATGATTCTTAATGATTATGAGGTAAGCGCCGATTTCCAAAGGGCATCCACCTCTCTTGTAGACGGAATATACCTGGCCATCTGGTTAATCAGGTAATTTGATGGCTTGTTCTTTAAAACCCATTCTCCGGGTCCAAGGTAATCCTCAGTTGAGGGAACCCACTCCAAAAGAGTTTTATAAACCACTTTAGAGTTTTTTTCATCAACGCATATTTCCGTCAACCTTACTACTTTCTTAATACCTCTTTCAGTATCAGAGAACAACTCAACGGCGACATTGTATGCCCTAGCTACACGAATCTTTGCCAGTTCAAAAGGAAGCGTCAAACCTTCTTCCAACATCAACATCGCTGTACCTTCCACTGCTTCCTCGGCAGAGCTGAAGTGAGCCGTGGCCATTGAGCCACGAAGTACACGGCAGGATTTAATTGCCTCGACAGCTTCGCCGGCGCCCCGGAATTCGCCGATGATAATAACATCAGGAGAAAGCCTGAAAGTGGTTCTGAGAAGTTCTTTCAGCGACGAACCTTCAAGGTTGGCATGTTCTTCGATTTCGATAATGTCCCTGTCAGGATAGTGTTTTCTTAAAAGCATCTCCCTGTCTGACTCAAGGGTGATTATCCTTAGCGACGGGGGCAGTTCTTTTACCAGGCGGCGCTGAAGAGTTGACTTACCTGAACCAAAGCCTCCGATAATAAGGATGTTAGCCCTGCCTCGAACCAGGAATTGAAGCACATCCCATGTCTTCTCGTCAAGAGTACCTGTTCTACACAGGTTCTCCACGGTCATTTCAAATGTGTCGTGCTTCCTAATTATCGCTACGGTAGTTTCAGTAACCGGCTTACCGAGAGCAGTTAGCCGTGAACCGTCCTGACGGACTGATTCAACAACAGGTGTTGTTTCTGTCAGAGATATGCCTACGTCGTGAGTGTAGAGTCTTGAAATTACCCTCCTTGCGTCTTCCGTATCATTAAATCTCACACCCGCTCTTTCGTTCTTACCTCGTTTGGAAACAAATATCTTGTCATAGTCGTTAATCCGGATTTCATCGATACTCGGATCGCGGTATAGTTCTTCAACCACACCTAGACCCCATGCCATACGGTAGATTTCCTCTGCGGCAATGTCAAAACTGTATCCTTCTACGATAATCTTGTTGTCGTACAGTATCTGGGTGATAATCTTTATGGCTTTTTCTTTAGCCCCGACAAGGCCGCCAACGGCATCGTCGAATACTGCCCCATCGCTTTCTGACTTTACAAGGGCGTTTTGCACCAGCTCTATCGCTTTTTCCAGGCCCACTATTTTTTCTTCTGGTTCTATTGGAGCCTGTGGTTTTTTCTTTTTCCAGAACATATTATTTGGTCACCCCTTTTAAGGTCTGGGTTTGTGTTGTTTTAGGGCTTTGGGCTGTCTGGATTGCAACCGGCTGTGATTCTGAAAACTTTTTTACAAGAGCCACAGAAGTGTTTTTGGGTGATCCGCCTGCAACCACCCCGCTGACCTCCTCGGGCTTCACCATAAGCCGATAGATATTACTGGTACCAGTTGGAGTTTTAAACGTATTGTTTATGGCTGCTACGGTTGCACTTTCGGTTTTCCCATCACCAACCTCCACAATCCTTGCGTTTGCCGCCACTGGTTTTGCAATAGCCTGTCCGGTTGCATCAACCTGAATCCAGTAAACATCAACTATATCCCCCGGCTGTGCGCCGGCAGACCTTGCCTGGTCAACATAGACACTTACAACATTGAGGTTCGGGAGTTTATCAGCATCACTGATATCATTCAGGCTGATAGGAACTTCCTTCTGCAGGTTGTTAACCGCAACCTTGCCGATGATTTCCTCTGTTTGCGTTGCCACTGAAGACAGGTCTGTGCCTTTGGGGAATTCCTTCATAACGATGTCGTTTCGCGTGATTGAAGTGTACGCAGAAATTTCAATCAACGGCACCGGCACAAGTATCGTTTCCTTGGCTTCGGCTTTAAGCCCCCCTTGTTTGAAATAAAAAAACCCTGTTGTGCTTAGACCGACCATAAGTGCCACCAAAGCTACTACTGGCACTTTGCGAATAAAAGAAAACATTTTATACCCCCTCATTTTCTAAGTTTTATTTTTAAAAATAATGTTCTTAATAAATAAAAAAGAGGAGTCGTAGCCCCTCTTATAATCCAAACGCCGTCATTGTCTGTGTTGTTATATTACCCGCAGCGTCCTGCACTTTAACTGTAATCGTGTGCGCTCCATCCGAGAGTGGCACAAACAAGTAGTTATCAGGAATATTAACCCATTCTCCAAAGGTACCGTTGTCTACTTTAACCTGGGCCTGCAGTTGCCCAGAAGAGTTGTCTGAAGCTGAAACAACTACAGTATATACCATTTGTAGTACAGGTAGCTCCATTCAATCCTCTAAGGCTTATTATTGTTGGGGCTACACTGTCATCTGTGATAGTGCTGTTGATAGTGTTCACAGTGGTTGTAAGATTATCAATATCCGTCTGTATATTTGGTATCAATGTATCCCTGACATAACTCGCATCTTCAGAAGCGAGATAAGCCAGGTACGCCGCCGTATTTCCGCCATACGAAGTATTTGTCGCAGCTACGTTTGCAACGTCATAGGTCTTATACAGTCCTTTTGTTGTGTTATTAAGGATATTGTAATTATTCAAGGCTCTTGATGCCGCTGTGTTAGCCTCGGTATAAGCATTCGTGGCGTTTGTGGCTGCGGTGTTGGCTGCGGTTAGGGTTGCTTCCAGGTCAGACTGCTCTGCTATGTCTGAGCCATAGTAAATTGTCATATCATTGCAGTAAAAAGATGCGCTGCTCACCGATGTATTACTTGTCTTTGCATAAATATATAGTCCCGAAAACGGTGTACTCGCAAAACTTTTATCAAAAGTCCTAAAATCTGCCGCATTTGATGTAAATGAATGAATTACATTTCCGTCGGAATCCCGGAATTGCCAATATATAGTAGTGGTGCTGTTTCCATTGCCTCTAAAAGAGCCTCCTACTCTGTAAACACTATACGGGTATGTGTTTAAGCTATAAATAAGGTTGTAGTTGCTTGATGCCGATGGATTACTTACGGTTTTAGTCTCTGATTCAACAGTCACTACAGCCTGAGGCATTATTGCCGCATAACAAGGCGCCACCATCAGGCATATCATCAGAACCATGATTATAAAACTCTTTGTCCACTTAGATTTCATCTTGAAACCCCCTTGATAATTTAAAGAGAAAAGAGAAGAGGCATCCCCCCTTCTCTAATACCTCTCATTTAGGCTTTCTTCAAATCTCCAGCCTTTCTTTCCGGAGTAATCATATTCCGGCCAGAATCCGTCATCGTTTCTCATGTGACTTCCCATGTGTCTCGATGCCAGCAGTTTAATCCATAATTCGTCGGTTGTCCTTGTTGCCACACCGTCCTCAAAGTAAGAAAGCGGTTGCAGTAATCTGTTTTCGGTATTAATTAAACCAACGTTTTTTGTGTAATACTTCTTGCGGTCATCGTCGCGATATATAAGCTCTGACCTGTTGAGGGTAAGAATTTGCTCTGTCACGTTGCTCGAACTGAATTTTATTTGTCCGGTGCGGATCGCTGCTTCACCTTGCCAGTTGATGTATTCAAGGGTGCTTTCAATAGCTTTTTTAATTTCTTCTTCTTTTATAGTTACATCGCGTTCTCTTTTTTCTCCGTCCTGAGAATATTCTTTCACTGCTTCGTCGTCTATCAAAATTTCTGTTGTAATATCCCTGTCATATATTATGCTTGACTGGTCAGGTCCGAGATATATTGTATCGAATCTTGCTATTGTTGGATCATAATCTTTGTCCGAATAATCCGGGGAGTTTACATCAATATCTGCGTCATAGCGATGTCCGAGGTAGCTTTCAATTTTATTAACCGCATCATAGATGTTCGGCAGCGCCATGGTTACGCCTGTGAATTGTACGCCATAGCTATCCGGATTCTCCGCTGTTAAGGTAACATGATGGTTCAGCGTAATCTTCCAGTAGCTATAATATTTTCCATTACTCTTACCTTCAACTTTTTCTACGGTGTAGTTTTGCATCTGATCGTTAACTGAAATATGCGGTCTTTTTACAGTAGAGGCGGCAACCGCAAAACCGGGCTTGACCTCTTTTACCAGCCTGCCCACATCTGTTGAGTTTTCGTTTGGAACGAAGCGATAAAACTCAACGAATATCGGGGTGTAAAACAGAGCAGGTATCCCATCCCTTGAGAACGTCGGTGTGTCCTCATAGTTAAGGTCAAAAGTAGAACCTCTTTCTGCCCCTGAATAGTCCATCAATGCCGGTCCAGCGGCGTTTATTATTTGGGTTTCAGGCCCGTTGGCTAATGTCGCACCTACGTTTTTACTTTCGTAAATCTTAAAACTTCCGTTTTCAAGAGTTTTCTCATCGACATACGGAAGTGACCCAGAGGAATAACTGGTGTTTAATATGTTTTCTAAAGTAGTTTTGACATTTAGAGTGTTTCTTGAGTCGGAGCTGGGCGTAGCTTCCCATCCGTTTCCGGTGAATTTAACCCTGCCGTCAAAGTACCAGTTTCCTTTGGTGTCTTTGCATGTTAGTCTGAAAGCTGTATCAAAGCCTCCGCTTAAATCAATCGGTCTCGGCTGTGACGATCCAACAGTGTAAAGAAATTTTATATACCCTTTACTGTCCTTGAGTCTTTCCGGTAGTTCCGGGTCCATGTTTTCAGTCACATGCGTGTACAGTCTGCCCTCGGACCAAGCATCGCCCTCTTCGAGTTCATCCGCGAGAAAATAGCAATCCGCTGGTTTCCCCCGGTTTACCAGTATATGTTTTGTTTCATATGCTTCTAGGTAAACCTCTGTTTCGTTGCTAATACTGCCCCCATTGCCGCCGCCTCTAAATGAACTGCGGAATGATCTAATCCCGGATTTGACTTTAACCTTGACCGGCCATCCATTCGGATTGCGGATTTCATTTACAACTAACCAGTAATCCGGATCGGCACCCGGTATTAAAAAGCCTTTTGTTGTCCCGGGCCAGGTCGCAGAACCATAGGTTGACTGAACTAATTCACCCGTCTGTTCGCGATAGTCAAAACTGTAGTCAGTGTATTTTACATCCGTAAACACATTGGGAGCTGCCATTTTTATTGTCACCGGGTTGATTTTCTTTACAGTATTAAAGTCCTCACCATACTTGATGTTATAACCCACTATAACGTCCCTCTTGCCCACTTCGAAACCAGGAACATAAGCATCACCGGTTTCTTCTCCGGTACTTGGGTCGCAGACCACAAACACTTGATCTGTGTCGTCTGCATTTAAGTAATAACCGAATACCTGTGTAGCTACCTCATTACCGCTGGCATCTACACTTGTCGTTATAGTAATCCACTCTTTTTGCTGTTCAGCGGATACCACGCTCAACATGGATAAAATCAAAACCATACAGACAATAAGCACTCGCATAAATCTTCGCAAGCGAAATCCACCTCCATTTTAATAATGCATTTCATAACCATTCTTCTTACAACCCAAATGCTGTCATGGTTTGCGTCGTTGAATTTCCTGCTTCGTCTTTTACGTTTACAGTGATCGTGTGTGCTCCGCTTGTAAGCGTTACAAGAATAGCATTAGGGAGATTTACCCAACTCCCATATGAACCATTATCAACTTTAGCCTGGGCCTGGAGTATTCCCGTAGAATTATCAGAAGCAGACACAACAACATAAAACGTACCGCTTGTAGTGCAGGTAGCCCCATTTAAACCTGAAAGGCTTGTTATCATCGGTGCGGTACTGTCGTTGCTGATGTTGTTTACAATGGTTTCAAGGTTGCTGATATTGGTGTTTATGTTTGGTATTAGTGTATCTGCGATATAACTGGATTCTTGAGAAGCAAGGTAAGCCAGGTATGCCGCAGTGTTTCCACTGTAAGAAGTATTATCCGCTGCCTGTAAAGCCCTGGTTGCTGCCGTGTTTGCTATGTCATAGGTTTTATATAAACCCTTAGTTGAGTTGTTGAGTATATTGTAATTATTCAAAGCCCTGGATGCCGCTGTATTAGCCGCAGTCACGGCTGTTTGAAGTGAACTTTCTTGAGCGGTTATTAATTCAAAAGTATAAGTAAAGTCGACATCCACTTCATAGCTGTAAATTCTATGGTAAACTTTAAAATTGGTATATCCATAACCTGCAGGAATTGATACTGTTTCGGCTTGTCCGTAGTTTGAGTAGCTCCATGCGCCATTGTCTACGCTTAGACTTAGGGGCCGAGGCGTATATGAATTAAAACGTGAGTTGACTGGAAATGTTATTTGTTTAAGCCTTTGCCCAGCAGGGATAATTACTTCGTAAGTATCACCATTGTCCATAAAAGCATTTACAGTATAACTTGCCTCTATTACTGCCGCTTCTGATTGAAAAGGGAAAAATGTAAAAACTATTGTCAGCAGGAAAAGTAAACATAGGGTATTCTTAATACCCTTTTGCCGATTTTGAATAGGGATCTTAAAACTCATAACCACCAGACCTTTCAAAAATATCTTATAAATAAAAGGGGTGCGTAATTTACGCATCCCTTTTATTCGGGTATTACCAAGCGCACTTTAACAATGTATTCGGTATCATCCTTGATGTATATAGCTTTCTTCCAGCCTATGACGGGCTGCTGCTCGATGATGGGCTCCTCGATGTATTTTACAGGGTGATAGTACAGGGGATACCCATAGTTTTCGGTTGAGGGTGGTTCTTTTATTGTCTCTGTACCTGTGGCTCCCCTTTGGCAGACGTTGTTCTCGTAGGTTATCTCTTCCTCGGTGCCGTTGAATTTTTCGTCCTCCCAGGCCGAACCTGCCCAACGTCGGTCAATGGATGACATTATGACTACTTCTTCCGTGGTGCCGTTCCAATCCCATGTCCTTTGGAAAGTGCTTTCTGCTTCAATAAACACATTTTCAGTTTCCCTTATATCCATCCAGCCGGCCTCTCGCTTGATGTAGAACCTCACCTTAGCGTAGCCAGAGGTCTTGAATGTTGAACTGAATGTAGCCCTTACCTTGTACTTCTTATTTACTTCTACGCTTCCCGAAACGGGATTCCCGTTAGAGTCCAGTATCTCCAGGTTGGTTGCGATAAGGTCGTTCGCACCGGTGCCTCCAGGCGGGGTAATAGGCCCTACGACTGCTGTAACTATCAATACCGCAGAACCAGACAGGTCATAGCCATCCTTGGTGTATTTTGCGGTAACTCCTGTCTGTCCTACGTTTTTACCAAGCGCCCTTCCTCGGCTTCTGTCAATAGTGCCGATGTTTGTATCCGCTGTACTCCAAACGCAGTCAGTGGTTACTTCCGGATCGAACTGATCTCGCCCGTCACCGGCATAATCGAGGTAGGCTTTATAGTCTGTGGTTTCTCCAACAGCCACGGTTGCGGTGGGCGGTTCTACGATTAATCTTGCGTTTAATCCTATATCTTCAGGGAATTGTACTTGGTGCGTCTCATAGCAGGGATATCCGTCATACCAGTGCCACTCCCGTATACTGCCCTCTAAAACCCCGCTGCTGGTTGGCCAAAACTGTATTGACCAATACATATCTACTGCGCTGTAATCTGTCATATGTGGAGGATAACCGAGCTCCTCAAGCTGTGTTTTTACATCATTCCATTGGTATTCTGACGGCTTCCATGTATTTCGCGGGCATCCTATTGACGGATTATTCCATGGTTTTTCCACGTAATCTCGAACCATCCGGTCTACACTATCGGCTATGTCATTGGGGTAATTCTTATTACTGAAAGGAAATCCGCTTTCGGTAAAACCATAATAGCGCCATTCACCTGTGGCGCTATCGTAGCTCTGAGCCGGTTCCGCATCGTAATCATATACGTCCTGGGGGGTGCCGTACACTAATAAACCCTGATCGATATCGGTAAATTGCACGTCTAAATATAGCTGTCTTACTTCACCGTTCTTCATAATTACATAAATAAAAGGATTATAGGCTAATGCGTTTAATGGAAGTATTGTCACACAGAGTGCCAGTAAAATCACCAGAGAGATAATCTTTTTCAACTTAAACACTTAATCACTCCTCTTAATTAGAATATAAACCGTACCGCCGTAATTACTCCAGGTCCTGATGTATATACTGTTGCCTGTCTCTGATGTGTATCTGTAGGTTTCAGCTCCGTCGGTAAAATCACCCGACTTCACCGCATCGCAACTATCCTTAACCGCTTTGATGGCTTCACTCCTTTCGCTTGAAGGTGAATACCTTTTAACGATCTTTTCGATCTCTTCAAGGTTGTCGAGTTTATTCGGATAGATGTTGATACCAATCACCTTGCCATCAACCCCTACATCCATCGCTTCGTTGCCTGTCAATTCGCCCTCTATTACAGGTTTGTTGAAAATGCCAGAAAGAAACCTGTAGTCGTCTACAGGTTTCTTTGTAAATATCAGCCCCGCTATAATGATAATTCCCACCAGGACTAATATGACTACTATTGTTTTTTTGAACAACAATTACCAATCCCTCCTTCACGTAAAGGTGTATTTTTAAGTGTTATTTAGGATAATTATACTTACTTGTATATCTGGGGGTAGAGTGCCGGAAGGAAATATTATGATCCTGTACCCGTTGCTCGTACTGTCGTATATCGACGTGCCCCACGGATGGCGTGTCTCTTTTTGCCTCTTATTCAAAATTTGTTGCCATTCATTCCACTCGCCAGTTTTTTTGTAGTCATCAAAAACATTTACGCCCAATTGAAGAAGAGAGTTGATTTCGTCTGCTTTATCAGGAACATAAACAGAAACAATTTTTTGAATTAAAGGCATATCCACTTCCTTATGTGTTGTCCCGTCATAGAATGCGGTTATGCGTGTTTCAGTCGAAGAATTTTTAAATTCAACTGGCATGATCGAAGAGTCCTCTCCTGCTGCAACGGTACTCCAAAAGTCTAAACCATCATTATATCTCAATGGAACCCCACCCAAATCCTCCAAGAGCAACACATCCATCGGCTTTGAAGTGTCCAGTGTCTTTGTCGTAACCATGACCGCTTTAGCGTTTTGCACCCAGTAGACTTTATAGCCGAAGGCCTCCGCCACATACCTGGCAGGAAGCATCACCCTTCCGCCGGTTAGCTCCGGAACGGTATCCATCTGCTTTATCTGCCCGTCGGCAACATAGCTGAAACTGTCAACCATAAACTCAAGGGTTTTGCCTCCCTGCTTCAGCGTCGCGGTTTGGCTGCCGCTGTCCCAGGTAATATTGTCATCTGACACACCCAGAGCGTTCCCTAAAAACCTTAAGGGCACCATGGTGCGGTTAGCGGAATTAACATATGGAGCTACATCCACATCGGTCCTGCTGCTCCCCACCTCGTAGTAACTCCTGTCCAGGTAAAACTTTATGCTTTCACCCTCCGCAGCATCTGCATGCAACCAAGGAATACTAATTACCATCATGGCCACTACGAACATAAATAGCATCAACTTCTTAATAATTATCTCCTCCTTTTGGTTATTATTTTATTAATCGGTACTAATCTGTTATTTATTTAACTTCGTCCGGTCTTAAGGCCCGGTGGATCGCTAAGGCTTGATCTTCCTTAACCAGTAAGTCAATGTTTTCGCCTGCTTTGAAATATTTTGTTAAGTCTGTTTTCTGGCCTTTGGCGCTTACCATTGTCATGCCGACCTGGACCGTGGTGTATTGGTTTGTTCTCAGGCTGATTACATCGCTGCCGGTATTGACCTTAATTGTATCAGCAGTTATTTCCTCGGCAATTCCCTGCCTTACCATGCTGTCCAATTCTTTCTGTTGCTCCTGTGCAATCATTTTGGCATTCCGAACCGGGATTACCTCTCTAGCGAGATACAACCCGCAAGCCCCAATTAGAACGCCAACTACAAAAATCAGTATGCTTGTAATAATCGTTTTTTTCATGCTTTACCTCCTATTCAATGGGTTGGTCAATATACGCTTCTGCTGTCCCGTTTGTGTAGACCTCTATCCCGTCATTCCCTATAAATTTAAGGAGGCCAGGAGCAAGCCTCGTTCTGGTTTCGGTGTAATACTCGGTCTCACCTGAAACCTGTCCAGCCCAGCCCGTTTCATTTGAGTCAAGGTACTGGCCATTTTTATGCACCACATATTTACCCATCACTTTTGACCAGAAATCCGATACCCCGCCGTTGGCCTGTTCAGCTTTTCTGGCAGCTTTGTGTGCCTCTTCGGGATTAATCTTTATCTTGGTCTCACCGGGAATTTCCTTTATTACTATTACTCCGTCCTTGGTTTCGGTTTGATACTCGACTGTTCTTTCCACATCTGCAGTCATGGCGCCGGCCAGGGCAGATGAATCATCAATCAACTGCATCTTTGATTGGACCATGTGAGCCCTTCCGATATCCAGCACCAGAGCTGAGCAGGATATTAATATCAGAAATAAAAACGGGTAAGCAAGGGCGATCCCACGGCGGTCATTGATTAACCTTTTAATCACCAGGTACCGCCTCCTTGATAAACCTCGCTGTTGAACTTACGGGCATGTATTTCCCGAGTGTGGTATTAACGCCGATTAACCGCATCATAGCTGGTACGGCTACCGGCACCCTGTAAGTTACTGTTGCTGTTGCAAAGTCCCCATCCTCTGTGAGGACAATATCGGTTTCAGGGTTGAACTGATTTTCGTTAACTGAAAATGTTTTTTCTACTATTGTCCTTGCAGACTCCCTTGCCATATCAGCGTCATGTTTTACAGCGTATGTCCTGGCGGCCTCCCTGGATGCAGTAATCACTGTTGACTTTGCATATTCGCCAATGCCGTAGGTCAGTGTAAAATTCAGAATGAATAGAATAATGGGCAGAATAATTGCCACAAACACCAATACATCGCCCTTCTGGTCTTTTACGAGTCTCACTAATAAAGCCCCCCTTTAAAAAGATATACCAGCACCGCCGGAAGGACATACGCTGCAAACGGGATGGTCTTCTTAAACATCTCCTGTTTGTCAGTCGGTACCTCCATTTTCACCGAGTTAAATGTTCTTATTGAGAATATGCTGTCCCTGATAAAATCCCCGATCTCTCTGTTCAAGAGCTTCCTGACGGCGATAAACACAAGTGCAAGCGCTGAGGAGTATAACAAGACGCAAACGCCTCCTGAGAAGCCAAGAACCGCCCCCAAGCTGGCTATCAGTTTTACATCGCCGCCTCCTATACCTCCCATAATATACAGTGGCACCAACATTACAAAGCATCCAACTAATCCTATAACTGCATTAGAAGGACTCTGGAAGATGCCAACCAGCAGAAATACAACAAGCACCGTGTTGGGTATAATCCTCTCGCTGATGTCCGTATATGCCGCCCAGATAAGCATGGGGATCGTTATAGACCATGCCAGCGGTAATATTTTAAGACTGGTAAATAAGGCCGTTGCCGCAAATACTGAAATAAAGATTAAAATTTCTTTTCTTGTAACTTGTTGTCCGTATAAGATCAAATAAAACACCTCCTAATAAAAAAGCCCCCGCTTTTTTGCGAGGGCTTTCCGATGCTGATTTTCTTTTACTGTTCACCAGAGGTTGTTAAGATTTCCGCCTGTTTGCCGGCGGACTCTTGAAATGCCGGGCGGAGTGTGCTTGTCCATACATAATAGAAACCGCCAAGCAAAAATGCCCAGATTACCGCTTTTTCAAGCGGGCCGCCACGCCTGTCATTCCATAATTTTTTAAGTGCTTCGAACACCTACATCCCCTCCTTTTGGAATTGTTTGGGTTAAAAGTCCTTGGATATCATCATGTCGAGCACACCCATGTTTTCAGCCACGAGAGGCCCGATCATAAGGGTAATAGCTGCAACCATGACCATCGCGGTCATAATCCCTTCCAGCGTTGGTTTAAGTTTAACTACCTGGATTTCAGCGTCCCTTTCCCTTCTATCTCTCATGTCGCGGGCTAACTCAACCAAGACCTGGGCTATATTCAAGCCCTGTATTTCAGCCTGCTTAAGGCTTACCGCGACATCTCTGGCTTCAGGCACACCATAGTCTTCAGCAATTTTATTAAAGACCGCGTATGCCATTTTCCCCATCGAGATTTCTTTATTGGCTGTTTTTAAGATTGCAGCCAGCATCCCTTCGCCTTCGGCAGCCCATTCAAGCACCCTTGTCGGGCTAAGCCCGGCTGATACGCCTAGTTCCATTTTTGAAACCAGTTCTATGACTTCCGTACTCAGTTTCTCTCTGCCTTCATCAGACGAGTTGGTAACAACCAGGTGAGGAAGCATAACTGCAAACAGGGTTACAAGCACAGCCACGAAGGGCGGGACTGCTCCTGTGAAGCATAATACGACGGCAATTATCATAACTACCGCCACCATGATAACCCATGCCCCTATAAACTCCTGGGCAAACAGGTTAAGAGGTCTTTTTGCAAGAAAGAGCTTTTTGTCTATCTGTTCAAAGTCAGTAGACCAGCCAACTTTCTTCAATAGTTTCTCAACAGACTCCCCTACGGCACTGAACACAGCCGGTTTTTCAGCTTTTGAGCTTTTTGATACCGCGGCCATTTTTTCCAGTATTCGATTTCGCGTTCTAAGTTGATAAATTCCGGCGAAAAACGCCGCCATACTGCAGAGGATCATAGCGCCGATTAATACATCGAGCCTGATAATATACCACCTCCTATATTCCGTATATAAACGCCTTGTAAATAACCGCACCCCATACCAGTGACCCGAGTATAATCTTCGGGTCCTGATATGCTGTGACAACATAAAATACCATCGCGAAAGCCTCGCAGATAGTTGAAACAAAGACTCCGTTTTTCTTTCCCATGAAAGAGAACAGCCAAGCCCTGAATGTAAACCTGGCTGTCAGCACGCACAGTACCGTAAAAACCAGGCCAACTAAGAAATAATCAGTAATTTGCTGATAGGCTTCCATCTGCCTGGAGGCTTCACCGATACTACTAAGAAAGGCGCTCTCCATGGGATCACCTTCTTACATATAGCTTTTATTCTTAAAATCTTGGATTTTCTTCAACGAGAAATACCAGCCGGCGCCTATTGCTGCGAAACCAACCATAACAATCCCTACGTGGTTTTTAACGCTGTCCCAGCCTTCTGTGCCGGGGCCAGAGGTTATAATGAAATAACCGACCACGATAGCCGTCGCCAGGCCAATCTCCTTAACGATTCCGCCTACAGCAGCGTCAACCTTACCACGGAACCTTTCAAGGAACCGTATGTGGTCGGCCGCTGAATTTAATACCTCTGCCGATCTTTCACCGCCGCCCAGCTCTTCGATAATACGGACAGCGTCGCTTAGTTTATCAAGGCCCGGGTATTGATATTGCTTATGGGCTTCCATTACTGCTGTGTGAAGTTTTGAGCCGTTTTCCACTGCTTCAGCGATATATCCAAAAACCTCAGATACAGGCGGGCGGTGTTCTTTTGCCACTACCTTAAATCCATCCAGCATGGTCTGGGTTCTTGCAACTGCCGCTACTTCCGCTATAGCATGAGGGAAGCTCTTAAAAAAGGAACGCTTCCTCGTGTTTTCCTCAAGAGTGTTTACCGCTCTGGGGGCTATAACAAAAGCTATGACCGCGAATATTAACGAAGCCTGTGGAGCAAACATAAGCCCTGCAATAAACGCTACAGCAGAAGCTATCAGCCCCTGCTGTAATGATTTGCTTCTCATTTGAGGTTTTATGTCCCACAGGGAGTCAAGAAAATACACTTTTATTTCTGGTTTATCTTCACGATTATCTCTGTTGAGCAATTCAACCAGTGGAGAACTCTTTGATTTTTTTATAATGCCAATAGCAAGCAGCATTACGAACCCGAATAACGAAAGGGCGAATACAATTAGCATATTATCAGCTCCTAACTGGAAGGAGTTCGCACCAAACAGTCTGGGTTGTTGCTCTGGCCTGTGCTATTCTCTCTGCCTCAGCCGGAGTAAGGGCTAACAGCACCGCTGTCACACCTGTTTCTTTGTTGGGTACATCAAGCACCTCTGCCTTGGGTGACAGAGTTTCCTTTGCACCCGCACGGGAAGCACTCTTGACAGTTACCTTGTCCCCTCGTTTCAAAGAGCCTCCAACGCTGGTGTCTGTTGATTCAGGGACAGCCACGGCTACTAGATTGCCGTCGAGGGTTCCCAATCTTGCCGCGACACCTGCTCCGGCGTTAGCCATGAACATAGACTTACGCAGAGGTGTGCCGGCCGGAATATATCCTTTTGCAACCATTCCTTTTAAATCGCTCATATTCCGTATGGAATCCTCCTTGAGCGAACCGGCGGGTTCTTTGCCAATGGTTATATTCTTATCACTTGCTATTTCGTCTGCCATGATGTCTTTCGATGCAACTGCGACTGTTGCCATCTTAGCGACTGTATTATAGCCGTACACCCCAACCAGGGCCGCCATCACAGCGCAGAAGACGGCAGCAATAAAAAATGTTTTGTAGTTTTTCAAACCCTATTGCCCTCCTTTTAAATTGTAGTGAACTTTTTTCTTATTCATTTTCTTCAGTATTCTTTCGGGAACATATCCCGTTGGTACCATTTCCCTGTTCCGCCTAACAAAGATATCTTTTACCTGAACAGCATCCCCCTGAGAGTGCTGGACTTCAGATATATGGGTGCATACCCTGATCTCTTTGCCGTTCTCGTCGCATTCCTTTGCCATTTGAACCACCAGGTCAATGGCAGAGCTGATAATCAGGTTCCTTGTTGCCTGATCCATAGCTGACGCCTCGGGAGCCTGCCCCATCAGCATTGGTATCTGTACCCGAACCGCATCCTGGGGTGACTCAGCGTGGAGTGTCCCCATTCCTGACTGGCCGGTAGCCATAGCCCGGAGCATATAAAATATCGCCCCGTCCCTGACCTCCGCCACCAGTATCCTATTGCCGCGTGTCTGAAGGGCGTGTTTCAGGATGTAATCAAATTTGATTTCTCCTTTGCCCTCAATGTTCGGCGGCCTTGCGACATATTTACGAAGGTTCTGGTGATCCAGCGGGCATTCCTCAACTTCTTCTACCAGAAGGGGTAGGTCCATAGGGGCAAACTCATGCCCAAGGACGGCAATCATGGTAGTCTTGCCGGTTCCCATTGAGCCAACAAAGACCATGTTTACCATGGCCCTTGTAGCAGCCTTCAAGAACTCTGCCCCTTCCTTAGAAAATGTCACTGGTACCATGCCGTCTATTGACCCGCAGTAAATGAATTTCCTTATTGCCAGGTAACTGCCGCCAGATAAAGGCGGAATTGATATTGCCACCCTGTATCCTTCGGGGAGTTTGAGTGAAATAGTCGGACTTGACTCGTCCACTTTTCTTTTACCGCGGTGGCACAGCCTTTCAATAAATAACCGCAGGTGTGATTCACTCCAGAACCCTGCGGTTGCAAGTTTTATTTCTCCGTTTTGCTCGTAGACGATTCTGTCCGGCTTAATGACGACAATGTCGGTTATCGTATTGTCGTCCATGAGATCCTGAACGGGGCCGTAGCCCTTGATGTCGTCTTTAATGATTTTTACAGCTTCATTTTTCTCAGCAAAACTCAACTCCGGGTATTTCCTCTGAAGAAACGAGTTTAACTCGCTATCAAGGACATCGTCTACATCCTGTCCCTTTTGAAAGAGGGACAGGACATGCTTCCGGCATGTATCTACGATTTGCTCCATCTGGTTGAAGATTCTCGTGTTACTGTTTTTCCGTCTCGCTTGCAGGATCTCGGAAGTTCCTGATAATCCTTTGATACTCAGTGCCGTTCACCCCCTAAGCCGAAGCTTTCCTGAACTTCTTCAGGAATCCACTAAGGAAGTTCCGCTTGGGTTCGGGCGCGTTGGTTAAGTTGGCCATTGGAAACAGACTGCTTAGTAGTCTTTGTATTCCCCTGGTATACGGGATGTCGTTGGCTCCAATGTAAGGAACATAGCTGTTATTTACCATCTTCCTTAACTCTTCATCTCTGGGAAGTATACCTTGAACAACGAAACCTGTTATTTTATTAATGTCCGACGGGACACTGCTGTCTAAATCATCCAGTTCGTTGACGATAATACCAGTAGTGGGCGAACCTTCAATCCGATTTATGGTACTGAATACAAAGTCTGAAAGACTATCGATGATTGTCATGCTCGCCGTAGTCATCAACAGCAGATTGTCGCTCATTTCAATTGCGCCAATAGTGGCGTCTGTCAAGGTATTACTTCCATCAACAAGAACCACCTGGAAGTGTCTCTTTAACACATCGATGGTTTTCTGTACCAACTCAATGGTGATATTTTTTTCATCCATCATTGACCTCATTGGAGGCAGGTAGTACAGATTGTTGCTGAATTTCACCAAGGATTCCTCAACTACTTCCCGGTTGTGGCGAAGTTCCCATGGGAAGCGACTCCAGCCAAGTAATGTCTTTTCACTTGGCAGAGCCAGACCCTTAAATCGTTCAGCCGGCTTAAGATCAACTGTTTTGTCTTTTTCGCCGCCCACAACCCCGAAGTAACGCATGACATCTCCGTAATCCCTGTTAAACTCCAGGTCAAGTATCGCAACCCGGAGGTTTGCCAATGCAACTAGGCTCTTTGCCATCGAAATAACAGTGACGGATTTGCCGATCCCTCCTTTGGGACCGTAAACCACTATCACTTTCTTCTCAAATACACTATGGCTACCTACGCCTTTATTCTTGACCATCTCGATCCTGGTTGCGCTGTCGTCCTGTTCTTCCTGGTCATATACGACTTGAGGAGATGTCTTATTTCTTATGAGCTCAGGGCGTTCTTTAAAGAACTCAAGGATGGAATCGATCTCCCTGTTTCTTTTTGCGGCCTTAATCTTGTATTTTGCCCACTTCAAAAAGACTTTGGAAGGATCATCGGTGGAAACAAAGATGACCGATTTCATCTTGTTCCGAATCGCCACATCAGCGAGAAGTTCTATCTCCCTGTCATCGTAACCCAACAAGAACACATCTGCGTTCAACTTCGGGTTTTCGATGCTTTCCATTGTGTACACTGGCTCGTTGGTGACATTTATCAGCGTGATTTCTTTTGCTTCCCGCTGCAGTCGCCTTTGCAGGTATTCCGTAAAATCCTGCGGACCTGCTATAGCTAGTTTGATCATATTATCCCCCCTACCCGATTCTGGCAGCCAGTTGGCCGATACCCTGAGCTACTGCTTCGCTGTAAACATAGGCCGGCTTGTTATCGGAAAGAGCCGCGTTGCATCCTTCGATATCCATTTTTATGACAATCGGCTCGATGTCTCCCAGGATGCTGGCCGCTAACAACTGGGATACTTCCGGTACGGCCTTGTTGTAGACGAATATGCCGCCTTGCACAGCAGCCGCAGGCTTTGCTGACAAGATCATGTCGTAGTCGAACACCACCACCAGGCAGTCAAGATTTATAGCTTCCATATGCTGATGCCTTGGCTCCGGCGGCAGGTCGATAATTACACGCCTGTATTGTAGATTCAATTCTGACACGATCTTCTGAAGGTTATCAGATGGATAATCCCAGACGCCCGTCTCGGGGACATATATGTCCACATCGCCTTTTAGGACTACCATCCCATCCCTTGTTTCATCCGCGGCCTCAATCCCAAAGTGCATATTGACCACGGGCGGAGAGCCGAGATCGATTACGGCTACCTTTTCACCTATTCCTTTAAAGTAATCCGCCAGCGAAGCGGCCACGGTGCTCCTTCCGACTCCTCCGCGTAACCCAGCCACTGCGATTGTTTTTGCCCTAGTTTCATTAACAGTGTCGGTTGACCATGAGATGTCTTCGGTTCCACCATCGGCTTCCATCAGGCGGGAGATCACTTCGACGAGTTCCTTTAATTTGACCGGCATGAAGAATATTTGTTCTTCTCCCAGACCAGCTTTTTCAGCTTCTTCAGCAAAAGCCCAGCCCTCTTCATCGTTTTTTCCGGCGATAACAACTGTTTTCTTGGGGTTGGTTATATACGGCGTTGGGGTTTCGATTCCCCCCTGGCTGCTTTTAACGATGACCGTAAATGCCGGTTCACCGTCTTTTTCAGACTTAACGGGAATATTTAATCTTGCGGCCAGTTTTTCGTTTACCTCAGCGTTGAGCATGCTGTGAATATACAAAAAACCATCTCCTTTCTAAGCTCTTTTCAGCTTTGCGAATAGTTTTGAAAAAATACTTGGGGCTTTACGGTTGACCACAACCTCGCCCGCTGGAATATTAAAAGGCGTGATCGCTGCGGCATATGACCGTATTGCTTCCCCCGCCGGAGTACCGGGTACTTGTACGACAAGTTTTCTCAGTCGCTTTGCGGCGATAACTCCAGCCTCGTCCAAGGGGACGCTGTAATACTTATCGAATCCCATTTTCTTGGCGACTTCTCTTGGCTCGTAATAAGCTGTTGATGTGCGTTTATTGAACACCAACTGCATCTTACTGTTTATGCCGCCCTCCTGATTGAGGAAGTGGGACATTTTAGCGATTGTTTTCGTATCCTGCCCTGCAACAATCATTATGGCATTTGCCATCCTCAGGGCAACTTTTGCCTGGCTTGAGAAGCCGTCAACACCAAGGTCAACCACAACCAGCTCAAAGTTTTCTACGAGCCTTTCGAGTAGGTCTTCAATTTCAGGTTCTGGCAGTGGGCCGCCAGCATACGGATATGAAGGCATTGTATAAAGCCCTGAATTGTGACGTAGGATATTCGCCTTCAGGTTAACCGCAAATTTCCTCCAGTCTGTAACTGTTGCCCATCCGTTCGGTGGGACAAAAGCCTTTTTATCCATTACTTTTAACCTATCTACTTCGTCAACCAGCCCAGCAGCAACTTCAATGTCGCCAAATCCCAAGTCAAGGTCAACCAGGCAGGTACTTACTCCTGTCATGGCGCATAAGGCCCCGAGGTTTGTTGCCATAAATGTTTTCCCTTCCCCGCCGACAGCCGAATAAGAAGGAATAATCAAACCCTTCATCGTGCGGGGCGTTAAGATTTCTTTGCGGTATGATTTTTTCTGAGTAGGGCGCTCAGCCGGTTCCTCCTTAATAGACTCTCTCTGAACTGCTTCAACCCTTGGCTCTTTTTTCATAGGGAACCTTGTGACCACTTGGGGGATTTCGGCTTTCTTTACTTCTGCATTGGGGAGCTGCTTAACCCCTTGAGCGATTTCAGGCTTCCTTACCTCCGCCCGCACCGGTTCCCTTACGGGCAATCTCCTTACGGGTTCTCGCGCTGCCTGGGGTTCCTTAATGGGTTGTTCAGGCTCACGCACAACCTCAGGTTTTCTTGCGGACCGCTCGGGCTTTCTCTGTTCTAAAGGCGCAACAGGTTTTTCTGGTTCAGAATCGATAATGATGTCATCATCGTCATCAATAAAATCTTCTGATACCTTCTCTGTGGTTTTCAAGATTTTTTTAACTTCCTCAGAGACTTCCTTATCGCTGACCTGTTTCAAGCCCCTCACGGCCTTTGCATCACCAAAGGACATCATCCCGCTTACCACTATCAGGACAGGCAGTCCAGCCGGCAGCGATTCAATCTCCTTCGCGTTACCCGGCATCTTGATTACAGCACACCGGGCGTTTTCAGGTTTATCAGTCAACTCTAAATCGCTGAGTTTTGCTGTCAGCCACTCCGGGCCAACTACATAGATCATACTTAACTCGCCTCCTCAATTTTTTGTTTTAATGCTTTGATTATTTTTGTGTCAGTGCAATAAAGCATGACTCTCATATCCTGGGCGACTGAAGCATCTATTATATCCTTCATAGCCCTGATGTCTCTTTCGTCAATATCCTGCTCTGGCATGATGCTGAAAAGAGATACCTTTTTACCGATCTTGAATGGCTTTGCCAGCAGCCCGATCCGCCAATCGCTTTCCCAGGTATTCGGATCTAGTCCGTAGTAACTTGACAGGCTGGCTTCAAGCGGGTCAGCGTCTATTAGAACGCAAGCCTGCTTCAGGCTCTTTATCTCCTGTTCTATATAGGCAACATCACCTGTGGATGTAACTCCTTTATAGAATTCAGCCTGCCCGGTACGCACATGTGGTACGTTTTTAATGGCCGGCTTTTTATTTTCCTTAACTACTGGTTTATCACTTTTCTTTGCAAACCTCTGCAAGAAGCCGTTCTTTTTTTTGGCGCCAGATTGTTCTTTTTCGTCGAAGGCCTTATCAATCTGATTCCTCATGTTTTTGTCTGAAGTTGCTTTTTTTATGCCATCGACGATACTCCCGGGGGTTCCGGGATTATAAATCCTTTCAATGATTTTCTTTGCTGTTACCAAATCGTAGACATAGCAGTAAACACCAAGATCATAGAGTTTTTTCACCCATTCTCTTGTATCCGGCATGTCTACCGCACCAGGTAGAAACACAATTCTTGTCCCAACCTTCCACAGCGGTATGATCACTGTTTGAAACAAGTCCCCGTCACCGTCCAGGTTGGGACCGAGGACAATCACTTCCGCGTCTCTCTTTTCCGCCACCTCCAACACAGTAGTGCGGTGGTAGCATCGCCAGCAGTTGTGTCCCCTCTTCTTGAGTTCAACTTCAGTTTCTTTCTCTGTCTGACTGAGCCCTGTGGCAAGAAGTATGTTGTTCGCCGGTTTGTTCAATAGGTTTTCACCACCTTAGTTTTAAAATATTAAGGTGGTTAACGTCTGTTAACCACCCTGTCTTTAATATGCAATACCATTCTTTTTATCTACCTAATATCAACAGCGGGTCAATCGCTTCAGAGCTGTCAAGAGGATAAACACTAAAGTGCAGGTGACACCCTTTTGATGCCCCCGTGTCTCCCACCTTCCCAACTTCCTGACCTGGTACTACCTGCTGCCCACTTACAACTGTCTGCTCAGAAAGGTGTAAGTACCAATATTCATATGTGCCGTCTTTGACGACAACGTAGTTCCCGCTCCCACTACTGTTACCTGTGTATGCCATTCCACCTGAGATTGAAACAACTGGTTCACCGCAGTCGGCAGGAATATCAATTCCTTCATGGAACTTATACTCCCCGGTTATAGGGTGGCTTCTCCAGCCGAATGGACTTGAAATTTCTGTGCAGGTTGGAGCTGGCCATCCAACCTTTGCGTTTTTGAATTGATCGGCATATGCCCATATAACCGAAGCATATTTATCTCTGCATTCTTCCTTGGCGCCTTTTCCCCTGAACCCTCCATAGAAAGTAAGCACATCCAAAGTTTGCTCTTTCCATTTGGGCGAATCCCAATCCACACCCTTTAAACCCTGCTCGTAAAGCATGAAAGCCCCTACCATAATCTGTGCCTCAGGGTTATCTTTGTCTGCTACGACATCGTAACCTAATTCTGGCGCATATTTTTTCCAGTTATCCGGTGACACCTGCATTAGACCATAGCAGCCAGTTGTAGTATTTTCAGCAGTTACATTAAACGAAGATTCCATTAAGGCTATAGCCTCTAAGAACCAAACAGGTATGCCGTATTTATCAGCCGCCTTTTCAAAGAATGGTACAAGTTCGGCGGGAACCATCGCTCCTGATATCCATGAGTAGGTATAACCCCCTGAACTACTTAACCAATCCATCCATTCTTTTTTGTTATAAAAACCCTGTGCTGCTTCCCATACACCTGTTCTAGCCAGTGCAATATCTTCTACATTGTCTGTGACTTTATATTCCTTGACCATCCAGTCCTCAAGCCGCTGCCATTTATTCGGAAGGATTTGTTTGGTGCTAACCAATTCTTCGAATGTTGTACTTTCCCCTTCGTTGCCATATTTTGTAGTCCATTGGTAGTGATACTGAAAATGGCCTTCTATCGTATACGCTTCAACCAGCAAATAAACCTCGCTGGTTTCACACCCTTCCTTCCCACAAGCCACAACTACAGACTTTTTATAGTAATAGTATGGGTGGAGGTCTTTAGCAGTTTTATCCATTACTTTAGGTTCAATTTTAACTTCACCTAATGAGTATGCCCTATATAAATCCGCTGCGTGAACTTGTGACCAGAGAAGTTTTAATTTTTGGTCACTACCATACCTGTCAGCAAATCTATTAAGGTTAACTACTCCCGTTCCGGGATAAAACGGACTAACTAAACTGCTTTCTTCACACCCATCGCATCCGGGGGTGTTAGCCAATTCGTTAACAACCCAGGTGTCTTCAACGTTGTATTTATTAACCAACTCTTTATATTCCTTATACATTTCCTCGTCCTGGGATGAAATATTGGCATCTGCGAGTATACCTACCTGCCGATTAGAACCTTCTGTATTGGGCAGAGCCGAATACACAGCTCCTATAAGCCCAACTATGAGCAATATAACAAAAAGCACAAAACCAATAACCGGCAGATAGGGTGCTAAAATCTTAAGGAGATATTTACCTCCTTTTTTTGCTAAAGCAGCGCCTAATCTTTTGAATTTCTCCATTAAATCATTTTCGTTCATCAAATCACCTCATAAAAAAACCCCCTATAAAGGGAGTTCAACTTAGGGATTTACGAAAACAAGTAAATTTTTGACCGACTCTCTTCAAGCGGAGGCAACAAGTAAAGACCACACTGAAGGATAAAACCCTTGGTATGGTCTTTGGTTTGTCAACATATAAGCATTGTACCCAACTATTGGATATGATACAATATTTTATTAAACAATAGGAACATTTCTGTATGGAAGGGAGCCGTGGTCGTGTGCCGCTAATCAATCAACCTTTTAACGGGCAGCTTGGCGAAATACTGATTACGAAGCTGCAAGAGAATTATAACCGCTTGACAATCTTGGCCGCGTTTGCAAAAAACAGTGGTGTTTTGCGTATGAAACCCGCGCTTGAACGCTTTAAGGCAAGGGGCGGAAATATTCAAATATTCGTCGGCGTGGATATCCAAGGGACAACCTATGAGGCACTGCAGAACCTGTTGCCGCTTTGCGACGCCTTGTATGTAGTTCATTCAGAGGACAGCGCGACGACGTTCCACCCAAAAGTTTACTTATTGGAGAATGACACGGACATCTGGATGGCGGTCGGGTCAAACAACCTCACCGGCGGCGGGCTGTGGACGAACTTTGAAAGTTGCCAATGCAAAGACTGTACCGTCGGAACTCCCGAGTATGACGAACTGCATACGCCCTTTGCCGCTCTGCTTGTGAACTATACGAACCCCGATAATGAATGCTCACGCCGAATAGAGAACGAGGGCGACATCATCGAGCTTGAACGCGCAGGATATGTAATTCGTGAGGTCAGGCAGCGCATCGAACAGAATGAGGAAAGGGCAAGACGCGCTCAGGCGGGACGGGATACTTTGTTCGGTCGTCAAAGGAGAGCGGGTCTGCCCAGAATACAGGGCGGCGAACCCGCGCCGTGTCCCGCAGGCAGACGGGTACAGGTCAGAAGGGGCGAAACCGTCCAAGCCGCTCACGTTATTGAGGCTACAAACGCAAGTGAACGTATATGGTTTGAAACGAGAAGACTGACGGGTGGCTCCCGAAACATTCTCGACCTTTCAAAGTTAGGAAACATCGTCAGCGGGAGCGGCGTCGGCAGCCGTTATGAAACGGACAACCCAAACATTATCCTTGGCGGAGTAGCCTTTTTTGATATCCAACCGGAAGATACGACGGTCGTCAAAGACATTACCGTAAACTATTACGGCATCGATTACTTGACGTGTACAATAAAGTTCGCTACCAATAACGGCTCCTGGCGCATTCAGCTTAAAGGCGAAAGCGCGGGTGGGGTTAAAATCCACTCGATTAACGGAATCGGCTGGCTCGTCAGCAAAATCCTTATCTTTGAGAAAATACGCACCGACTATTACAGCCTCTCTGTTCTTGAACCCGAAGACCTCCCGACCTGCCGAGCCGCAAGCTACGTTGTAGCCCATAACGGTTCGGGGCGCGATTCCAAGGAATACGGATTGCTGTAAAGGCATCGTCTACTTTTTGAAGGCGTTTTGTATTTCCCTGCTTTCAGGAGCCGAAAAGCCGTAGGCAATGAAAAACAAGTCATCCAACTCTTTTTCAAGGGTTGGTTTTGGCTTTTTTTGTACATTCTCGGACGGCGGCTCTGCGCCCTTAAGCATTGATGACAACATCGGCTCACGGGACAGGATTGCCGTTACACGTTCAAGGATATGCCGCTCAAGTGGAAGTTCAACATTTGAAAACTGAATGAGCCGCCGATAGGTGTCCCTGCTTGGCACAGGAATTTGCCTGACAACGCTTTGCGTCAAATCTATTCC
Organism: Pelotomaculum propionicicum; assembly: GCF_048984525.1. Classification (GTDB taxonomy): domain Bacteria; phylum Bacillota; class Desulfotomaculia; order Desulfotomaculales; family Pelotomaculaceae; genus Syntrophopropionicum; species Syntrophopropionicum propionicicum_A. The sequence continues at coordinate 150,212 of NZ_JBMGJC010000002.1, read as the reverse complement.
GGGCATTTTCAGCCTCACAAGAAAGTCAAAGGGCTTTGAATTAAGAAGAGCGAGCATCATCATCAAATCCGTAACGCTGTCCGTTTGCAGGAACTGTATTGATTGGCAGGTCGGCATTGTCGGCAAAAGCATAGCGAGCGTGGTTCTCGCGTTTGTCGGGGACGTAAGGCTTCGCCAACAAAGCATATACTGCTCGGCGTAGTTTACGCTGAGTTTTTCCCAGAATTCCTTTTGGATAAAATACCGGCATTCGGACAGAGGTTTTTCCCCGTCCGCCGATACGTTCTTTTTAGCGTGTGCTTTCGCCGAGTATTTCTGAGCGTCAGGCATATCGGCAAAGGTGGCAAACCTCGCGTCATACCGTTCTATGAACTTGCCCTCGTAAATAGGCACATTGTTGTCTGTCGATACGGTGTCGATATAATGCGCGTGGGACGTGAGATGAACAAGTCGCCCGTAGTGGCACTCGGGATAAACGGCATCGAACAGCGGCAGCCTCTTGTGCGCGGTCAGCAGGATCTGAACGTCGGCGTTCTTAGATATGTTCGGGAGCATCTGAGTGTACGGATTGATAACGCTCATATCTTTTGCGGTCAAAGAAAGCCGTTCCGCGGAATGAAGTTCCTCTACTTTAGTTGCTCCGGCAATAAGCTCAAATGACGGGTTGGCTTTCTGGGCGCAGGTGATTACGCAAAACCGCTCCCTTGAATCAATATCGAAAATGCGGAGCGAATTATTGAAAAGGCAGATAGACGCAAGGTTCTTCTGCTTGGTTATTTGTGTGAAAAACGGTTTGTTTGCCGGTGAGGTTGCTATCGCGCTCTTTACAAGCAAGGTCAAGACGCCGTTCTCGTCGATGATATTAAGTGACAGTTCGGTGAACAGAACGTAGGTGTTGAGTTCCCCGTTTAGAGACCTGCTTATAGACGGGTGTTTTTTTGCCTCGTTTCTGAAATTGGTGTAGTCGTCGGACACCTGCCTATACCACTCATAGCAGAGGGGAGCCTCAACTTTCAATTTCTCAATAGCGGAGTGCCGTTTGTTTTTCTGTGAAATAGCCGAAATCTCCGGCAGTATCGGCTTAAAGAATTTACGCTCCTCTAACCTGACTTTTTCCCAAGGCGGGTTACCGACCACTATGTCAATACAGGCGTCGGCAAACAGGTGTTTAATGTTAATGCCCATATCGGAATTGTAGAAACGTCCGGTCGCAAACAGGCGGGTCTTTAAGGCATAATCCTTTTCTTCGTGTTGGTCTATCAGTGGATTGCCTAATACAAAATGGCTTATAATCTCACGCCAATTGTCTTGAGGCGCGAGCTCCAATAAATCGCATATCGTAATCTGCAAAGCGATAGGGTCGATATCTATTCCATAAAGATTAAGGCAGACCCTTTCGAGTTTTATATTATACCGTTCAAGCAACTCTGTCCTAACGGCTTTTATAAACTCTCCGCAGCCGCATGACAGGTCAGCGAATTTAGTCTTTGCCAATAACCGAGCCACGTCCGTTTCATTGCGGGTGCCGTTTGTGTTTAGGTATTTCTTAATAGCCTCGCGCACGACTTCAAGCGCAAGACCGCCCGGCGTGTAATATGAGCCCGTATTATCACGCGAGACCTTGTCCGCCGAAAACCAGACGTTCTTTTCTGAGATGTTCAATTCGCGGCTTAATAGCCCCTCGTGAATAAGGTGAGCGTTTCTCCAATCGGAGACCGCGTCAAATTGCAGTTCGCTTTCAATGAGCTTTCTGTGTTCGTTATAAAAGAGCGGAATGTCAGCTGACAGTAATCCGAGTTCAGCCATCTTATTAAGAACCGTCAAGCAATCACTTTCCAGCAGCCTCAGCCGTTTGGCGTTAAGGAGCGATATAAGTACGCTCTCCGTATAGTGGCAGTAAAGCCGAACCTTCGGGACATCCGTATAGTCTCCGTTGAAAATGCCTTTTAGTGTGTTTGTAATAAAGCTGACCGCATTGTCTGTTTGCCCCATACCTGTCCCCTTGGTAATTCCACGGCGTTATGCTCCGCGGAGTAATAAATTAGCGGTGTGTTAAGAAACGCCGCTTTATGAAATGCCGTGAGGCTGCTTTGAACCCATTCAGTAATTACGTCAAGCTCGCTTGTCAGGTTCGGAAACCTTAGCGAGATTTCCTCCAACAACTTACTCTCAGGAAGTTCCCTCGGGAGCGCTTCAGTGGAGTACCCCAAAGCGGAAAGCACCACGCTGTGTATGTACGCGTCTTTGTACTTTGCAAGTGTTTTTTTAAAGCCCAAAACATTCTTTGATACCGTTCGGTAAATCTTGTTTGGAGAAACAGAGTTTTTATGAGCAAGGAACTCCAACACTCCGTCACAGCCGAGATGGTTTTTATCCGACCGTGTCCTGTTCAACATACAATTGGCGGACAGCAGGTCGCTGATGGCTCCGTCAAGCTCATTAATAGACAGCGATTTGCTGCCGCCGATGTCGAGCGCGTGGCATCCTACCTGAGCGTTGAGGTTCTCTCTGTCGGTATCGGTAAGATCAAAGGCATCAAGTATAAGTCTGTCAATTTCCTTTTCAGCGCGTAGTTGCAGCCATTCGTCCTCTATATCTTTAAGGAACCAACGCCGAGCCTGTTTATCCAACGTGGTTGGTTCGCCGATGTCGGTAAGCGGTTTGTACTCAAGGTAAATCGGTCGTTTGGACAGCCTGTCCCTTTTCAGTTCAATGCAGGTTCTTGCGAACTCGGCTAATGTTCCTGATGAAAGCAATTCATCAAGGACGGGTATCTTTGCGATGTACCCTGCGGCGATTGTTAGTTTCGGCGAAAGCAGACGGATAAAGTATGAGGCGAAACGGGAGTTCAGGAAAGCGATGTGCGACAAATAGTCGCCCTGCGCAACCCGTATACCGGGGCCTGACGCTATAAAGATCTGCCCTTCTCTTAAGAGTCTGACGTTTAAACCCGCCGTTCCCGTGTCGCTGAATACCAATTGTGTCTCATTAAAGTATTTGGCGTTTCTGATTGCGGAGCCTTGCGTTTCCTTTATGAACTCGCCGTCCTTGCCCCACTTAACGGAGTAGCTGTTAAGACCGAGCCATCGTGAATAGCCGCCGCCCTTGCTGACAGGACGCCAATCAGCGTCCCCGATATGTTCCCAAAAGTAGCCGACAAGGGTTTTCGAGTCGCCCGTTGACGTTCCCTGCATAGGAATCGCATACTCGCCATAAGCGGGACAGCTGCTTTGCAAAAACTGAGTTCGGCTTGTACCTAACATTCCGAACCGGGCGCCGGGTTGTTTCAGTACCTCGAGTTGGCAAAGGAAAACCCTGTGGCCGCCCACTCCGTTACCCGAGGACAGCAGACGCTCCGTCTCGGCTTGGGCGAGGTGCTTTAATGAATAGGTCGCAATGGACGTTTCAGAATTCGGGCGTGTATTTTGAGCTATAAGCAAAGCGACATTGGCCTTTTCGCCGCTGAGGTCATAAAAGGCATTTGAGCCAAGCTCTATAATGGACTTCATTGAGTACCGCTTTAGCAACGATACGCGCAACTGCTCAAAGCTGTCAAGGTACATCCAACTGTTCTGCGTAACCATTCCGCATATGCCGTCGTCCGCCAAGGCGCTGAGAACGAACTCAATAAAGGCGTTGCACATATCGCATTTCGCGTTGGGGAAATTGTCCTTTAAGAACGCCTTTTGCTTTCCATCCATTCCTTTAACGGTTTGGAACGGAGGATTGGTGAATATGTATTCAGCTGAGCTCAAGACGGATGCTAAAGTGTCTGTTTGCTCCGTACCCGCTTTTTTAACAAGGTGAGAGCTTGGCTCGATATCAAGAGCGCCCTCGATATTGTCCTTTACGGAACAGTAAATGTCGGGGATTTTTGAAAAAAACTCCTCAGCGGTAACGGCATAGCCGTGTTCTTTTATAATCGACAGAGCCTTGACGCGTAAATTCACGCTTGCGATAAACGCCAAGGTCGGGTCGAGTTCATATCCGTAAAGCCGTTTTATTTGTGTATGGACGTAGTCGGGCAAAGCGGTCTCCGTCGGCAGCCTTGAACTGTCGCAAAGGTAGTCCAAAGCGTACAGCAGGAAGTTCCCGCCGCCACAGGCAGGGTCAAGTATTTTGCCTGTGCCGTTCTCAATATGGCATCGGTCTACCAAGGCGGTTATCATATACTTTTCGGTAAAGAACTGCGTGGCTTCCAAGCCCATGTCTTTACTGAGTTTATTTAAATACTGATATGCCCACGACAATGCGTCGTCAAAACAGAAAGGATGCTCGTGAAGAAAATTGCTGAACAGCTTTCTGACATTTGCCGAGACCGGCGGCGGTAACTGTGCGTTAACCCCGAAAAGGGCGTGTATTCTCTCTACCATATTTTCTGACGGCGTTTCCAAAACGTGTTCAATCAGTTCAGACGCAAACAAAGCCATAACAGCTTTTTTCGCATCGGACGGAGGCGTTCCGTCCATCCGTGCTGCCCGGTAAGCCGTTGAGGAAATAGCCCGCAGTGCTTTTCGGGCCTTCTTTATAGGACTAGTGGGTTTTCGCGTAGTCGCCGAAACCTTAATCCTGGCGTCAGCGGGTTTCTGGGCGTTCTCGGGGATAACCCACATATTACCAATACGAACCGCGTCGGGTATTCTTTGACCAGCACATAAAATTTGTACACGTCTTTTTGAAATACCCCACTTGTCCGCAGCTTGCTGTGCTGATATGAAATTCACAAATAAATCACCCTTTCTTCTATTATATTCCTGATCGGGAATAAAATCAAGATTTTTTCTCATCTCATCAGGATAATTTTAGGGGCGGTCAAATCTCTGGCACCTTTCTCGAAAGAAAAACAATCCGATTTGTCACAGGATTAGACTTCAACCGCATTTTAAAATTCATAATCGCTTCGATGAGTTTATCTTCGTACAGCGTGTCAAAATCGTTTGGAACTGCATTGGTGAGTTTGACCCACCGGTTTCTAAATCCACTTCATAACAAGAAAAATCGACATAGCCGGTAATACATACCAAACTATGCCGATATTTTTCCGGGATTAAAAATCCCTAAGACGCACCCTCTAAAAGGGGGTTAGTTTCTGAGCTTATTAACTAGATCATTTGCTTTCTTCACGCCTTTACCTGCTGTATTTCCTACCCATTGGCTGGTTGGGCTACCAAGCGAGGAGCCAAGTATTGAACCTATAATTCGGGCGTTGGCTTCGCTTACGCTGCCTGCGCCTGTGAGGTTTTTAACTGAGTTCCCCATGGCACTTGTGAGACCTTCTCCTTGCCTCATGGCCTGCCTAGTATTTGTGTACAAATTCTTTGCTATATGACCAGCCGCTAATGTCGGACCTGCGGCCATTTTACCTGTGGCACCCAACATAGCAGCTACGGCCGGACCAGCTACTGGTGCAAGGGCGCCGGCAAACGCTGCTCCTTTTGCCACTTTCGTGCTTTGATCGCCCGCCCTTTCGGTAAGACTGCTTAACTGCGGCTGGATTTGAGGGGGTTCGCTTTCTGCTCCTTCTCTCTGTTTTAATGGCGGGATCGGGGTCATTCTGTATCCGTCTTCGTAGTCTCCGTATGGGCTTCCACTTGAGGCACCACTTGCTTCTGATCCGTACATACCGCCAGAGATATATTCCTCTCCGCCGCTTTCACCCATACTAGATAGGCCAAGCCCAGGACTTCCAGCATCAGAATCGGCAATTCCCGCTCCGCTAACTCCCGCTCCGCCAACTCCCAAACCGCCAAGTCCTGTATCTGGTTCCGGGGCGTCTGTGCCCAATGCGTCACTTACTATCCTCGCGGTTTCTCTATCGCCGCCTTCGTAGCCACCCATATCAGCAGCAAATGCGCCTACACCGCTGGAGCCAGCCATACCAGCACCCATTCCGGCGGTTGTTCCAGCTAAACCAATACCGGCTCTTCCTAAGCCACCTCCGCTGCCTCCGCCGCCCTGGTTTCCCGTGACACCGTTTGCGACATTGGATGCGGCTTTATTTATCTTATTACTGCTTCCGCGGGCAGTTCCATATAATGCTCCACCAATGGCGGCAAGAGATGCCATGCCGCCAAAAGCAAGCCTTTCCTCGTCTACCGTTCCGGCGCGAGCCACCAGGCTCATAAACACAGAAGACATGGCTTTTGAGACAGGAGGTATGACCATAAACATAAAGAATACGTTCCATGCTGAAAGTGTAGCCATTCTCTGTCCCCCTTTCTAATACCACTTACCACTGGTAAGTTGAAAAATATAACCGGCTATCAACATCGCCGATCCCAGTATGCCGAGTCCAACCATTGCTTTACCGAAACCACTCTTGGCCTCAGCGATATCATTATCGCCCGTGGCTGTCACAATCTTGAACCCCAGCTTGACCATTATGAGGGTGCAAATAGCTCCCCCCAAACCGGCTACCCACATGGCTACATGTATCAAGCCCTGGTTTATCTGGGTAGCATCTACAATAGCGGTTTCTCTTCCAAATAACACCATGATAAACACTCCCATTGTAAGGGCATGGGCTGACTGTACAAATATGGTCTGGATTATTTCCGCTAGAGGAATTTCATAAATACGCTTGTTTCCCGAAAATCCCCACAGTCCTGCAAATATTGGAATCGCAACAAAAAACGCTATAACAACGTACTTTCTAATTGTATATAGGGCGTTAAAATAAACCATGAACCCGACCATCGCAAGGTTTAATATAGAGTCAGTAAATACGTTGCCGGTTTGAAAATTCGTGGTAGACTTCAGGAGTTCAACCTGCCCATTGAAGATAAGCGTGTCTACAGAGTTAAGTCCAAGAACATATTTAAAAAGGTTAGTGATGCCCTGGAATATTAACGCAATAATCTTTTCAAACATACCGGCAGGGGATAAACTGCTTTTATTTTCTAAAACCGCTTCTGCCGTAGATGCGTTAACAATATGGGCAAAGAAACTTACAAAACTGTCGTTTACTCCGATTAATATTTTTATAAACAATGGAGCCAGCGCAATTATTGTCATGGCGATAACACATCTTTGAAGGTCTTCACTGAATGACGCTTTTATTCCGGGATTCGCAGAGGCTGCCATATACCGATAGCCTGATATAACTATCGTTATAACCAACAGGCCAGCAACAACTCCCGATATGCTGTTGTAAATAAACATCATAAGGGGCCATCTTTCTTCAGGGAAAATCGTGTAGTAATCCTTTTCCCTTTCGACTGGCTCCATTTGCTGCTGGTTCTCTGCCTGCCCCGCTGCGCATGCAACCCCAGAACCTGAATGAACAATATCCGCCGCCAGTGGAGCCGTGTAAAGCATTGCTAAAAACAGCAGCAAGAAGATAGCATATTTTCTTTTCATATCTTCTTAACGCACCAGGACCGCTTCGGGGTTTGAGTTCAAGAAGTGTTCTTCAAATTCAAACCCTCTGAAGTTGACTACTGCGCTCTCCTTTCCGCTTTGCAGAAGGCCCTGCCCTCTCGTAAACTTTGATACCTGATCAACCACGTTTTGCGGAAGACCAAAAAGCCTACCAAGGGCATCGGCTTCTTCTTTTTTTAATCTTAAGATAAACTTTGTATCGCACTGATTTAGCAATACACGGCCTTCGTCGCTGGCAAATTCCGAAAAGGATTGCGATGCGACCAAAAGCGATGTGTTATATTTAGCACCCCGGCGTGCCATATTTGACAAGAATTCAGCGGTCTCCCTGTTCCGCATAAACCTCCACGCTTCGTCAATCATAACACTTTTTCTTGTTTGGCGGTTTTTCTTTACAAATTTCTCCCATATCCATGAAACCATAACATAAGAGGCATACAGTTTGGCGAATGTTGACTCCAGGGCTGAGATATCGAACACTACAAGCGGTGAGTCGTAAAATTTCTCTTTTGTCTGACCGTCAAAATATCCTTGTGGCCCGCCCTTTTGGAAAGGAACGAGTATCCTTGCAAGTTTAGCAGCGTCCATAGTGTGGAGCCTTTCAGCCAGGCTTGTAATAGTGGGCATTTCTTTATGATATTTACCCACCTTAGCTCCTTCTTCGGTTTCGACCCCGCCCATTTCGTAAATACTGTCGGGATCGCTGGTTACGCCTCTCGCCTTGTATTCTTCGCTTACTGCGTGCATAAGGACAGCCCTGTCCTCCGCTGAGAGCTTTCCATCGCCTTGTATTTCAACCATGGCGGAGATAAGCGAGGCAATTTCATCCTGCTTGTTGGCCAGGTCATTATAATGTTTTTTCAACTGCGAGTCATAGTCAGGCTCCACATCAAAGATGTTAAACATGCACTCCATGCCAGGATGGAACCTGATATATGTCCCGTCAAGAGCTTCCGCCAGTGATTTATACTCTCCTTCAGGGTCTAATACAACCGTCCGTATACCGTGTACCATCGTCCTTGAGATAATACCCTTGCAAGTGTAACTTTTCCCTGAACGGGTCATACCCACAACAAACATATGCGGGCCAAACAATCTGGGCTGCCCGATAAATGTGTCCAAGAAGACAGGTGAGCCTGTACGGTTGCTTCCAAAGAATATTCCTGAGGGGTGGCTGAAATTTTCGCTAATAAGCGGCGAAAGGCAGGCAGCATTGGCGATGGTAGCATCATGGTATTCAGGTAGAATACCTCTTGCCATCGGCAGGATTGATTTAAGCCCGTCTATCTGCCTTTTATACAGCGTAATAGCTTTAGTGCCGCCGAGGATGTCCACCACCCTGCGGTACCTGTAGTGCATCTCCTTATAACTTTCTCCAGTGATCATTATCGTTACAATCACTGCGGATATATTGCTTCTATGAAGACTGATTGAAGTCAGCAGCTGCTGGAAGAATTGATATTTTTCACTGAGAACACCAAGGCGCCTCGTGCTTCCTTTTTTCTGCTCCGTTAACAACTCGGCCCCGACCATAGTCATTTGTTTACCCACTCTTCTGGAGGCTTCCTCGTAAGAGTAAGGGTTAATATAGACTGAGAGGGCTACACCCGGGATGTTTGTGATTCTGCCGAACCAGTTGAATACTATCTGCTCCGGCATAACCTCAACGACCATCATCCTGCAATAGGAATCGTTAATCCTTATATGATCTTCCATCTCTTTTATGCGATCCGGGAGATAGGCTGTAGCTATATTGCCACAAGGATTGACCTCAGTTTTTTGCTCCTGTTTCTTCTTAAACTTTTTCAGCATATTTACCCACCTCCGAGGCGGTTTTATATTCTGATACCGGATCTGTAACAAAAACAGGCATATCACCCAAGGCTCTTTGGCTGGCAAAGCTCGTACCGTGACGTATCATGCCTTTCTTAGGCAGCATATTCTGTTTTAGTCCTTTGGTTTTCAATATATTGACATACCTCTCTTTCTGAAAGATGAATGGGCTGTATACCTTGCAGGTATTTAGATGACTTGACAAGGCTTTTGTTATCCAGGATTTGCCCAAAAACATCCATAGCTTCTTCGGTGGACTGCAGTGGGGTGAACACAATACCTGCGTTTAACTGCAACGCAGAACCTATGGCATTGACCTTTTCTTTTAACCTTAATACCGGTTCGCCGTCAGAGCCATCATCGGTTAAAACTAGCCATGAGCTTTGACTGGTGATCTTTCTTGTTTTGTGCATATCGTCAAGAGCAGCCGCATAAAGCACTGAATAGCATCGCAAATTACCTTCCGGCATTTTCTGGGCTTCTTTGGCGATCTCCTGAGCCGCCCGGCCTGTGTTTGGGACAACGCTGGTAGTAACGAACTGGACAGGGAAATCGATCTCATTCAAGATATCTATAAAGATGGACTCCCTGATGTCCTGGTCATGATCAGACATAACTGAAAAGTTGGTCCCCTCGATCTTTCCCATCGCGCAGTAGAGGCCGCCCACTGAATATATACCGTCTTCAATGAATTCTATCGGAAGCAAATCTTCTATATGTGCGGTCTTTCCGCTCTCTTCTTCCTTCACTTCTACAGATTTATCTTCCTGTTTTGCCACCCTGTCGAATTTTTTTGGTTTACTTAAAATCGATAGCGTTACGCCTCCTGCTATAAGCAGAAGCATAAAAAACAATGCAAAACCTAATATCAAATCATAACACCTCCTATTTCCTATACATGATATAGTTACGAACCCTGTGTTTGAATTTAAAATTGTTTATTACGCTTTCGTCGTACTTTGCGTAATTATCAAATTGCTTTACATTTTTAAAGGCCACAATCGCACTTGCTGCAAGGGGCGGAATTCCCAGTGGGATAAAATATAAAATTCTTGGCATTGTGACCCCAAAGAGCGTTGGGATACTAATTGCCACTACAGCAAGGATGCACCCAAGCCCAAGGCACATACATTCTCTTAAGCCGAGGTTAAAAACCAATCTTTCTTCTCCCTTTGTGGAGAAAGGAACTTTATAAGCCTGCAACAAATATCACCTCCTAAAAATAGAAAAAGCCGGGAAACCCGGCTTAAGTTGATCCTGCGCCTGAAATTGTCTGGCATATAAATCCCACTAAGGTCACGGCCAGGCCAGCAACCGCTACGCCTATAATGACCTGTATAAAGTGCCCTTTTGCTTCTGCTTTTGCTTGCTCGGTAGTCGCTGTCGCCAGCCTGAAGCCTGAATATACAAGCATCCCAACCGCCACGGCTCCGATTAATGCACCAAAGCCTGTGGCGATGCCGACAATTTTGGAGCCAAGGGCTTCACTGTCAACTGTTTCCAAGCCTGCGTTGATACCATTTTCAGCGGCAAAGGCCATCACCGGGAATATCAGAGTGAAATACAGCGTGGTCAGAAGACTTACGAAATTCTTTTTCATTTGACATTCTCCTTTCTTAAGAATTTGTAATACTGATTACAAAGCCCACAATCGTCGGCGCCCATAAGACAACAATCAATCCTAATAGAGCAAACCCAACCATTACTCGGGCTCCCTTAAAGAAAATGCCGGCGATGACGCCGATCACCAAAGCAATAACAGTTACCGCGGCTATGGCACTTCTGGCAGTGCCGTAAAGCGCATCCGACATTCTATTGATTTTACCAGAGAACTCTTCTGGAGTAACTTCAGGGACTCCTGACGATATGGTCGCGCCATCTGAAGTGGTTGTCGTAGTAGTTGTGCTGGTTGTGTTGGTTGTGTCTGTTTCCGCAAAGGCCAGCGGACTGAATACCGAGACTAATATTGTCATCATTATTAAGATTTTAAATAAACGCATTTTTAACCCCCCTTTCTAAAATCAATCCGGTTTCCCGTGCGAGAATAGATAATCATTCTCACCCCCTTAAATAAATTTAAAATTCTTCGACGGCTTTCCAGCCGCGTTTTATATACGACTTTTCCAACTCGCCGCTTGCTTTCGTTCCGGCGATTATCCATACTACAATCATGCCGTACCCAAGAGTCAGGACGCCCACTATGAAAGAAATAAACGTCCAATATAACCCTCTCAGGTAGAGTCCATTAAAAAGATACCAGAATGGCCCCAGCCAGATTACAAAAATATTAAAACCCTTTCTAATAGTCTTCTTTTTACCATTGGCGGGGTTTTCATAGGTCATAAATCGAGCCAAAACGCACCTCCTTTTATTGCTGGTTTACTTCGCCCTGGTACACGCCCTTCTTTACGCTGTTAAGCCATGCCATCAATACGGGCCTGGCTGTCAGCGGTAGGGCGTATGTATTATCACCGCTGGACACAGCCCTCTGTATTGAGGCGGTAAACTGTGACTGTACATCGAGTCTGTTTGGCAATATTACCGTCAACCTGTCTCCTTCTTTAACACCAACATCTATGCCGGGGAACACCCCCTTGGGGAAAGTGTTGCTGTAGGGGCTGCCTGTCAATCTTGACCTTTTCAGCAGTTCATAATAAGCTGACCAGCTACCAAACTCTCCCAGTAACTTAAACAGGTTTTCGAGTGCCAGTTTCATAAGGCTGTCCCGAGGGACTCTCTCCTTCAAGATGTATCTGGAGAGGTCAAGGTTGTTTATGGAGATAGCGAGTTTCAGTCCAGAGATATTTTTCAGAACATACTTGACCAGGTGCGCCGCAGTAATACAGGCCAAGCACTCAGCCATTCTTGACGATACATGTCCGTAGCTGATCTGAAACTCTTTATACGTGGTTCCTTTAATTAACACATGGGCTGAACCTGAATTACCCGAGTATACCCTGATTCTTACCAGGTTCTTTTCGTTGTCCTGACCCGTTCTCTTAAAGTCAAATTTGACCTCACCGCCGGCAATCATCAGTGCAGCACTAAATGTTTTCTGTTTCCTCTTTGAAACAAATCCATCCAGAACCTTTGTCCGTCTATTGGTTACCAGTTCGTGGACAATTTCAGGGGTTATCTTTTTCCCGAGAAGTTCCTTTGGGATTACGACACAGTCGCATGAATACGACTTGTCGGACATCGTTACATTCCTTCCGCATGTCGGGCATCTCACATAAAACACTCCTTACCTAAATAATGAGATTGTCTCGTAGGCTGCCGGCCCATACCAAGATAAGAACCGCCATAAAACGAAATCTATCAAGCCTTTTCTCAGGCCTGTAAATCCTACTATTTCGCTTACCAGGGCATCTGGCGACTCGTAACCGAGATAATCGGTCAGCCTTACAAGGTGGACATCTGGTTTTACCACATCCATTCCGCAATTTCTAGCAAGATGATATTTCGTAACCGAACCAATAAAGGGATATGTCTCCAAGTATGAAAGGACTTCATTTTCACTCAAAGAAGCAAGTCTCTCACCAATGGGGCGATCATTTATTATTTTGCCTGCTGAAGCAATTACTGCTTTTGCCTTGCCCTTGTGGTTAATTACCATCAGGGCGTTTTGTAGAACATTCGGATCGCTGGCTACAGCATCTGGATCGAATTCGTGGTAAGCAGCTTTCAGGTAAGGCCACTTGGAGCGGATCACTCTTTCTGACATCCCTCCGTTATAAACGCACCATGCAAGTTCAGAATAAAAATCTGTGTCTGATGTTTCCCCGGGACCAGGGAGGTCTCGCCAGTAATCAATGCTTACATTGTTGGCGCCATCGTTGCTGACACACTTGTAAATAAACGCCCACATCTTTTGAAGGTCCATATTTCCTCCTGAAAATCTAAACATTCTTGGTTATAAAGTCAGAATTTCCTCCCTTGCCCGGAATTGATACTCTCTAAGGCGGTTTGATGCCACCTTATCACTACGGTTCTCCTTTCAGCCCGGCGATGGCGATCTGGCAGGCGATGTGTTCCGGCGGCCATTCAAGGTTATATCCTGCATTAGCTAGTGTAAGTGTTACATTTACCCCCAGTGCCTCCGGGCAAGCTGTAATATGAAATCCGCGATGTTCTCTGTGGAAATCGCGGATTTTAGTGAGTAGTTGTTTTCTCGCTGTCGGCTGCCAGTAAAGAAGGTTCCTTAGCTGTCGCTGTGTCCAGCCGGGGTGCTTTAACCTCATTTCCAGCACATGTTTTCTCAAGTTATACCGGTTTATTATGGCGTAAAAAAAGCCGTCCATATTAAATATCTCCTCAAACTTAGGGGCCTTCGGCGGGCAGCCTTCTTTCTTGTTATAGTTTGGACAACCGTATTTATGGCCTGGGTAAGGAGTTGTACAGAGTGTCCTTACATTATAGTCGATTACCGGTGTTACCTTCAGTATCATAGATTCACCGCCTGCCTCTCTGGAGTGAATAATGCGAGGACTTCTCTTGCCATTCCTCTATTACCGCAACTGATATATCTTCTTACATCAAAAGTTTGAATATCAGCACCGCGGTACAAGTTTAAAACGAATTCGGTAGCATGATTACTTATCAACACCGGCATGCCTTTTTCTGCAAGCTGTCTTGCAAGCCGAACCAAGTCTACCTGATCTTTTTTACTGAAACCGCCTACGGCGTAATTCGTGAAGTTTGCCGTTGATGATATAGGATCATATGGCGGATCAGCGTAAATTACGCATCCTTCTCCTGCCCTGCTCATTACATCCCTGAAGTCGGCACTTTCAAACCTGGCGCTTCCGGACTTCCTGTAGAAGTTTCTCATTTCCTCCTCGGGGAAATACGGCTTTAGCCTCCCAAACGGAGAGTTGAATATTCCCTTCGAGTTATACCGGCACAGTCCGTTATAACAGTAACGGTTTAAATAAAGAAACAAGGCTGCTTTCATACGCATGTCTGAAGTAGTATTAAATTCTTTCCTTAGCTGGTTAAAACGCTCCCTATTCTTATTTTCCTCGATAAAATATGTCTTGCAGTATTGAATGAAAGGCTCTCCCTCTGCCTGTAGTGTCTGGTAGAGGTTAATTAAATCTTTGTTTATGTCAGACAAAAAATATCGTCTATAATTAGTGCCGAGAAATACCGCACAAGAGCCAGCAAACGGCTCTATCAGTGTATGGCCGGCAGGGAGAGCTGCTTTAATTCGCTCTATAATATGCTGTTTACTTCCAGCCCACTTTAAAAATGGTTTCATATATGCCTCCTTTGAAATAAAAAACTGGCTTTTTACAGCCAGCTCCTTAAATAATTTTTACGGATTAGTAATCGTTGGGGTCCCAGAAATCATTGTTCATATCCGTATGATCTGGGAATGTATCTTGATCTATTTGGTTTTGGAAATCATTGTGCATATCAATATGATCTTGAAACATGTCTTGATCTATTTGATTTTGAAACATTTCGCATTGCCCCTGGAACATATTTACAGAGGTTTGGTGTATTTCTTGGGAAGTATTCATATGTTCCTGTGCTGTATCCACAGCGTATTGAGCGTCTCTCTCGGCCTGCTCATTAAACAACCGATCCTGCTCCATTAATATGGTGTTCATAGTCATAAACAGTTGATCTTGTCTTTGAGTTGAATCTATATAGATATTTTCGCCGCCATAAATATAGTTGTTATATGTATTTCGGGCTAGACCACATAAGCCTGATATTGCATTTATAAACATATCAAAAATCTTCACTTTACTAAATCTCCTTTTATCTTCCGGCAGCCTTAAAGAAACTGCCGAAACCAGAGTTCTGTTCTTTCTTTCTGCGCCGGTAATCTTCATTTCTGGCGATCTGTCCATCTATTATTTTTAGAACATGTTGGACGTCTGCAGCATTCATTACGACTTCTTTCCCGGTTATGTAATCAACGAGCCTGTCTGAATAAGCCCAGTTGAAATCGATGTTCTGAGTGCCTTCCACAGGGAATATCCTGTTTCTATCCTCCCTTGTCACCGCTACTGCCACAATGTCACATATCGGACATTCTTTACCTAAAATACTAAGTAGTACATTTCTGTGCCTGCGAAGCTGGGTTCTGGGATATTCAAGTTTATCTATTGTGCCGTTTAATCTCTCTCTCAGCCAGTTGCCGGCAGAGTCTACTATGATTTTGCCACTGTAGTGTTTTGTTTCAATAGCAAATACTCCGGTTGGCCCTACGACAAGGTGGTCTATCTCAGCAGAATTTTCTCCGTCATATATTCTAATTCCATTTCTAATAACATACTCTCTTTCATCAAGACCTGTCCTTAACTGAAAGGCAACTTCCTCTTCGCCCTTCTTGCCGTAATCAATTGCATCTTGAGAACTGTTTATTTTTGATCTGTCATTGTAATAATTTCTTCTGTAGCTTCTTTTACGAGTGTTATGAGCGTGAACTCCTTTTTCACCCAGAATAGCAAAAATCAGTCCAAATATTAAAAGTGGTAATGCAAAAATTATAAATCCACTATCAATAAACATAGAATTTATTGCGAAAAAAGCAAACGCTACCCCAAAGGCTCTAACTAAAAGCTCCCTAGAAATCCCATGTCCCAATTCTCCTTTATTGGCTATTTTGCGTTTTCAAATATGGCTTTAACACATTCGCCGCATATCGTTTTTTTCTGAAATAACCTAATGTCCTTAGTGCCTCTGCAAAAAATACAGACAGGTCGATACTTTTTAATAACTATATAGTCATCTTTAATAACTACCTCTACGATGTCCTCATAGTTAATATTTAAGCCACGTCTTAACTCAGCGGGCAAAACTATCTTTCCATCTCTATTGAGCTTTCTGACATAGCCCGTTGCTTTCAACTTCACTCCTCCCTTTATAAACTTTATTTAATATGAACATTTTTATTTATAAGATCACGGAGAGCATCGTAGCCTCTGATCTCCCTGAGTACAGATAATACTGTACCGTCAGTGAACCTTATCCGAAGCCCTTTCCTGTGCTCTTTGACGCTTTCAAAATCAGACCAGACATAATTCTTACCGTGGCCATTGAAGGCTACCCTCATGTAATTTGTAAAGATGTCGAGAGAGAAACCCTCATAGCATTTGCCCAGGTGACTCAACAACCCCGACAGCGACAAAGCAAACATACCGATACCCGCCCCAATTAGTGTAACGGGTTTTGTAAAGAAAAGACTTGCGTAAACGATGAAGCAGGCAATCAGGGCAATGATTGTGGCTTCCTTAACGTAAAGGTCCCGGTATTTGTAATCGAATGTCATATTTGCCTCCTATTGTATTTTATCGGTTCATTCAATTTTAAACTGAAGAAATGTCCCTCTATAAAAAGGAAAAACCCGGCTGTGCCGGGTTCCGTGTTAATTAGATTGCCGTTCCAACGGCTGCCTGGACGTTTTTTACGAAATCCTGATAATTTGAAAGGTTTTTAAAAACCGGCACATCCCTGTTTGCAAAGGAAATCATTAGCGTGTTTTTGTCTTCCTGCATCCTGATCATGTCTTTCCAGTTATACGAGCTGACAAGCGGCCCCCTTTTGTTCTGTATAGTTACGGTGAGCTGGTCTCTTGTGACAGCGTAGGTGTACCTCTGGATGCTTTCCGTCATAAACAGCAGAACCAGATAACCGATCAGTGCCATAGCAACAATTGCCAGCCCGGTTGTCATAAGGGACGGCAGTAAGGCTAGTGCCGCGCCGATTCCGCCTACCAGGGCGATGATTAACTTCTCCTTCTTGTAGATGTTTTCGTAACGATACTCCATGTTATTCCTCCTTGTTTTTTATTAATAAACCCATATCGGGTTCATTTTTAGTTTCTAAAAAATACCCTCTATATATATTAGGTTCTTAACATACCCCCATACCAGCGGCCCTGAAAGCCACATAAACAAAAACAACATCGCCGGGAAAGCAATCAGTCTTTCAGCGAAACTGCCGGTGCTAAATAAAGGCACTCTCAAATGAAAGGGCAGGGGATACAATAAGGGGCATCCGCTGTTTGTCAGCGAGTCGATCAGGATGTGGGACACATACCCGACCAGTACCAACGGGAGAAGCACCCAAAAACTTTGGTCATACCATATCCTTATAAGGATCGTCGCCAGCAGCGACATCGCCAGGGCGCCTACCAGTGAGTGCAGCAACCCTCTGTGTCCAACTGTTATTGAAAGCATTCTGGGGATTACAGGCACGAGCCTGCCCAGTTTTGATTGGGGACTGTCGATATCGGGTAGCAGAGCCGCAAGCCCCGCGATACTCGCCGACGCGACTGCGGTTTCAACATTGGTCTGTCCTGCCAGTAAAAGCCCGGCTGAAGCACCGGTCACGATATGTGTTCTCCAGAGCATTTATAGCCCTCCTTATTTTAAAAGGTACCCGTGTTTCCACGGGCTATTAAGGGGTATATTTTTCCGTATCCGCTACAGATTTCACTTAAAGCCTCAACGACCTTTTTCAAGCTACGCCCTCCTCCAGTATTTTCATTAAATACTGAACGTTGACTTTATTCTTTGGAATACGGGGAAGTTCCCCTTCCTTAAACAGCCTGCAGTCCCGCACGCTTGAGACAATGTTTATCAATCCGTTTGACGAAGGGGACAGCCTAGTATCAAACTTCGTGATGAAACTGTCATCGTTTTCCCCGATCCAGGGGCAGAGCAGAGCTGTTGCCCTCGAACATTTTACACATATCGGCGGTTCGAGTCCGCTGCAATCTCGAACCGTTTTTTCCTGTTGAATGACTGATATTTTTATCACCTACTTTTTAAGCCGTCAATTCAGTGATGCCTCTTTTGAGGTATATAACTCTGATGTTGAATTTTTTGGCTTCTTTTTTAACATGGTACATCAGACCGTGGTTAACAAACTGGGTTAACACTATAATCAAACCAACTGAGGCAGGTATGGTTTTGAATTTCTTTTCCCTGCCGGCCCAGTGGGTCAGTGAACGCATACCAAACCTTTTAATGATCGTCTGTTCCTTTGTCCCGATTCGGTCTGCTCCAACAAGCAAACAGTCCAGGTTACCCCTCCTCTCTATTTAACCCTTCTTAGGTGGTTTGTTTTTTTCTTACTCTTGAATTTGCAATCTGTGTTGTCTATGCAAATTTCTATCATATCGTCGTTGAACTCTTCGTAGGGCATAATCATTAAATCGCCTGACAGCTTTGAATAAAGCAGTCGCTCGTTTGCGGCATCTCTTATCAGCCTCGTCACCGCAGGGATATCGTAGAAATTTTCTCTCATGTAAGCCCTGCAGAAATCCATTTCGGTTTTGGGGCCAATCAATAAGACTGGTAACATAGCTATATTAATCGATAACCCTTCCTCTATGGACAGGTCAAATTCAGGGATTACAAAGCGCATTGTATCTCCCTCTTCAAAGTCAAGCAGCACACCCATGTTGGGCTCCACTGCCTCCTTGACATCCAGGGGTACAAGACGGTTATAGGGGCAGACATGAATGCCTTCGCAGCGGTATCTTGATAACTTAGAAAACTTCTTCATTCCGGGGAAGAAATTCACCAATTCACTTGCGATGTTGGTAACCAGATCATCGGAGAATTCCGAGTACAGCGATTTTAACTCACTGTCATCCATTACACTTACAGGGGCTACCCCCAATAAAGTGATCCCGCTGATAAGCTCGCCCAGCGGCGGCTCCGGGACCAGTACATATTCTTTTTTCTTGGATATTTTCACAGCTTTGTCCAAAGCCCACGCAGTCCTTGCCTCGGGTCCTTCTTCCCAGTATTTATTTCTAGCCAGCCACTTACTGTAGTCAGTTTTGCTAAAGGGCACCTTGACGACTCTAACGGGTTCACTTTCAATAAGGCCGTTTATGACCAGGTGCGTTTGCAGTAAGTAATCCTTGTAGCTGGCATTGCCGAATATCTCCTTGAAGTCATCCGGGTGATAGATGATCACTGCAATGAGTGAATCCTTCCTGGCGACTCCGTTGATAAAGTCGAATGAAATCATAGCGTCTCTCCTCTATGCCACTAACTCGTGGAGATTATCTTTGAGCCACTTGGCTGCTGGGCCTCCGGCAGCAATAATTTCCTGGGCTTCTGCGTGAACCTTTTTTGCTTTTTGTAATTCTTTTTTTTCGTCATTATCATCGGCAGCTTTAAGATCATCGCTTTCCTCCAAAATGATTTTTCTGAGTCCCCGGGTGCTTAATTGTTCATCCGCGGCTTTTGCTATGGCCACTGACGGGTCCTTTGATGTTGAAGCAATATAATGGTGCTCGAAACTCAGTTCTGGCACGCGCATGTCTTCATCCCTGAAGGCGTTATATGTCTTAATATACTTCTTTACCAGAGACACGCTGTCGCCGAGGTCTGAGGCTATCTGTGACATCTTGGCACCGGTCTTAACAAGGGCGTCTATAACCTGGGCGTAAACCCACTTGCAGTCAGCCTCCTGCTCTTTTATGCTCAGCCCAGCCTGCACCAGTTGTTCGTATGACGGTTCCTCTTTCTTCTCGGCGGGAGCCGGGAACACATCGGGCAGTGGAATATCTATGGCCTTGCAGACTTCCTCGGGCGTTACTTTCTCTCTCTTGGCAACAATCTGGATCAGATGGTACCTGCTGATTTTGTATTCCTGGGCGTTCCTGTGGCACTCGACACACAGCCTGATTTTGTTCAAGCTGATATCCTTCCCGCCGGCGCCCCTGGTCTTAATGTGGTGTTTTTCGGTGTATCCTGTTTTTCCGCAGTTTTCGCAGAATTTCTCTTCAAAAGGATCTTCCATTAAGGGTAATGCCAATTTATCAAACCTCCTTTAGTTTTTTATGTTCATCTGGACTAAGAAACTTAGTTAGTTTTCCTTTGCCCAGCCTGATAAGGACTGGGCCTTTCTTTTCGAAGTGATTTCTGATGTACTCAACCTGCCTTGATGTGAGTTCCGCCGGCGAACCCTTGAACCGCTTGATTATGTCAGTCATGTCAGACAATGCTGACACCTTCAAGGAAGTTGAGGTAGTCTGTGAATTTCACCTCAACCAAACCGCTCTCCCCAGCCTTGACTGATGCGGGTCCGGTTTTCTTCTTCCATTTAATCCAGCGTTTATCCAACTCGTCAAAGGGGAGAATATAAAACTTATCTATCTCCCAGAAAGCAATCAACACAAAAGAAAAAGCGCCCGTAATGGCACTGTCTTTTAAGTAGTTGTACTGGTGAGGTTCTACTCTTAACAAAGGGAATCTTACGCCGCTGCTTACTTCCTTCACATCGAACGCCAGAGGCAGGGTTCTTTTCTTCAATTTAACATGGCCGAGAAAATCCACAGCAGCCTGTTTCTCAACCTTTGCTGAAACTATTCTGTATTTACCTTTTACGAATCCACGGATAGGCTTCCACTCCGTCGGAACCTTGTGGATTACAGCTTTCTTGTTCGTCCGGTAGGACTCGTTTGCCATTATCACCAGTTCTTCAAGCGCCTCACCGCGGTTTGCCATTGAGATTGCTTTAATTCAACCATCTCCTTTCTTTATCCCGTTCTCAGGGCGAGCCTTGCAGCCCGGTTCCTTGTGGCAATGTTGCGTGTCTTGAACCGTCCGTACCTCTCGAAGTGACGGGACTCGCCACAGACAGCTTTGGCAATTTTAACTGTTTGTGTGTGAACATGTCCTTTTGTTACAGGATTTACAACTGTACAGTAAGGGTCGCCGAATTCACCACAGCATTCAATAATCAGATATCCAAGGTATTTATGCGCCTTGGTTTTTAACGAAGACATTTTCTTACCTCCTTTTTTGAAAAGTAAAAGGGACAGGATTTCCTGCCCCTTACACAGCCGCGTTCTGTGCGGCAATAATGTGCTTGCTTGACACTCCCCGGAATAAATTCCGAGGATTCATAAGAGGTTTGCTATACAAGCCTTACTCTCAAAGGGTTAGCCAAAAGCCCCCTAGCCACTCGCTGGAAATCCAGTCTGTGGTTACTTTTTTTTAAAATATTCGCCGCACCGTTAGTATCAGCGTTGACCAGAAAACCTTCTCTGGACCGGTAGAGCCCGCGCTTGACCCGTTTGCCGCTAAAAGTGTATTCTGTCTTATTCTCCGGGTTGTAAACAGGAATGTTGTCTTTATCCAAGAAACTGGCCTTTGAGGTGTAAGACTCTTCTTGTTCAACTAATTCGATGCCGTATCGCTCACATAGGGCTCTAAGTTTAAGTATTAACGATGAGTGGGGTATTTGCACAAAGTTCTGGTTATTGCGACTGCCCAGGTTTATTTCCTGTTTCCACTCCGGGTTGTGGCCAACGACAATTTTCCCTATACCATGGAGAACACAGTAGTTGATGATGTACCGGGCGGTCTTATTCAGGCAGTCCCGGACCCTGTTATTCCTTCTGTTGAGAAGACGCGCCTGCAGATTGGTTATGCCTTTAATACCTTGTTTGTCTTTTATAGACTGCAGCCTGGCGTTCTCTTTGTTGTACCAGCGGTTGATTGATTTCAGGTGTTTGCCGTCGATTAAAAACGACGCCCCGCCGGTGGCGATGAAGGATGCCAGGTTGTTCAATCCCAGGTCAACGGAAAGCGCTTTGTTAGGATCTACGGGGTGTAATTCGTAAGGTTGTTCATAGATATACTCTATCTCAAAAAACCTTGCTTCGTGTTTAGGAATGATGCGGATTTCTTTAATGGTTCTGCCGGTCAGTCTTTCCGGAAATGGTATACGAAGGTTTTTTAACACCGAGCGTTCTTTCTTAAACCTGCGAGACAGGGGTATTACCACAAACCCTTCTTTGATCTTGATGGCGTTGGTGGACAGAACGAGTGAAAAGTAGCTGTCTTCGGGTAAATATTTGGGTATTTTTACTTTCTCCTTCGGATACTCTCCCTGTTTGGCCAACTCCAGCAGCGAAAAGAAGGATTTAAAGTTGCGTTCGACTACGCGCATGACCTGTTGGGATACCCCAGCCTGCAGCAGCTTATAGTTGTCGTTGTTTTTGCAGTGGTGGTAGTTGGAGTTATACGACAGGAATTTCTTTTCGGCGAAGAAGTGCTGCCGGATGCTGTAAAGCGTAACGTTGTACAGGTTTTTGGAGATGTGGCAGAGTTCCCGCAGGACCGTATACTCTTGTTTAGACAGGCCCCGTATTTGATTCTTTTGGGTGGAATACAGTGAGTTTTACCTCCTATCGACTTATATACCTATTTTATTTATTTGTCTTCCCACCTCTCATCCCCGGAATAAATTCCGGGGTTTTCTCGGTGTTGCTTGCATAAAATAGGTGGCATCTCTTTCCGAAGGTTTATTTGCATAACACACTGGTAGTTTCCAATATATATAGTTGTCGTATCGCCGGCATACCCGTTTGTCAAAAGCCATCCGAGAGCCGCGGCAACCGCGTTGTAGTTGCCGGCGCCAGGCGTCGAGTAGACAACCCCGGAGGCACTGTATATCTTCTCGTGTCCCCGACTGATAACCAGGCCGTAAGTTTCCATGTCTTTTTCCACACTGCTCGCGCAGAAAACATCAACTGTCTTGGACAATCAGTTACCTCCTTAACTACTCAAAATACATTTGACTTGACCAGAAGCCTCCGGGTAGTCAAACTCCAAAAATGACACATTCGCTATTCTTTCTGCCAACCTGCTGTTGCGCTTTGCCTGTTTATCATTCCTAATCGCTATGCCAAAGGCTTTTTTCGTACCCACGAGGACGACTCTATCCTTTGCCCGGGTGATGCCAGTATATACAAGGTTTCTTGCCAGCATAACATAGTGGCTGGTTGTAACCGGCATAATCACTACACGGACTTCTGAGCCCTGGCTCTTATGGGTTGTTATCGCATACGCCAACTCTAGGTCTTGCAGTTCGTCACGCGCGTAACTTATCTCTCTGTCGTCGTATTTGACCACAAGGCCGGTAATATCATCTTCTTCCCAAGTCATGCGCGTGACCGTCCCTGTTTCTCCATTGAAAACATCCTTGTCATAATTATTCTTTGTGCAGATTACTTTATCTCCAACCCTGAAGGATGTCATCCCTCTTTTAATTTCACTGCTTCCAAAGGACGGGTTTATTTCTTCCTGGAGTTTTTTGTTGAGCTCCAGGGTTCCCACTATACCGTTTTTCATCGGGCTTAATACCTGAATATCATCCATGGCGTTCCCAAGGCTTTGAAGCCGCTTAACGCACCGCAGTATCGTATCCTGTATATCTTCGGGTTTCTCTTTTTCAATAAAGAAAAAGTCATCCTTGATGTGATCAGGTGTATACATCTTCCCCGAGTTGATAGCGTGGGCGCCTACTACGATTTGGCTTTCCGCAGCCTGCCTGAATATCTTTTCCAACCTTACACTTGGCGTGCCTGCACGTAAGATATCATTCAGTACATTTCCCGGTTCAACCGGCGGGAGTTGGTCAACATCTCCTACCAGCAGCACTTTCGTATCCGGCGCTATCGCGTCGAACAGGTACTTCGCCAGCTTAATCCCCAGCATCGACACTTCATCGACGATCAGTAAATCACATCTCAGCCGGTTGTCCTTATTAAACTCGGGAAGCAGTGAGTCTGCCTTGAAACCAAGTAAACGGTGTATAGTGCTTGCTTCCATGCCGGTGACTTCGCTCAGTCTCCTGCTGGCTTTGCCTGTTGGGGAGGCTAACATTATTTCGGCTTCCGGTTTTACCATCGAGAACACATCAATTATCGCCTTTACGGTTGTGGTCTTCCCGACACCAGGCCCGCCTGTAAGGACCAGCAGGTTGTTTTCAAGTATTGCCGCAACAGCCTGTTTTTGCTCCTGCTCCAACCTGATTCCCTGTAATACTTCATATCGCTTTATTAAGCCCTCGATTCTTGAATCAGTCACGCGCGTGACGATTTTCTTTGTGAGGCTTTTAATGCTCTCGGCGAGAGCTGCTTCCATATTATATATAGCTGTTAAATACACAACCCCTGCTTCAACAGTTACTTCTTTTGTTTCGCACATCCTGCTGATGCCTGTGTTGAGCTGACTGCGTTTAACGCAGTTTTCTTTCGAGTTCAAAAGTTTCAAGGCTTCATCTACAAGCCTCTCCATCGTCATATAGCAGTGTCCGCCGTTCCATGTGTACTCTTCAAGTGTGTACTTTATGGCCCCGCAAATCCTGCCAAGGCTGTCAAGGGCTATTCCGAACTTCCTTGCTATCTCGTCGGCCTTGATAAAACCAATCGAATCCACATCCATAAGGCAGTATGGGTTTTCCCTGATAAGCTCAACCGTTCGTCCGCCGAACTTCTTGTGGGCTTTTATCGCTGTCTTAGCTGTAAGCCCAAAAGGAAGTAGCTGTGCCATTACTCTCTGTATCTCAAAGGTTTCCATTATACATTGGTAGGCTTCCTTGGCTTTCTTTTTAAAACCCTTAATGCTCTCCAGCACGCCCGGCCCTTTTTCAAGGATTATCTCCACTGCATTTGGCCCGAGCGCCTGAACAATCTTTCTCGCTGTGACAGGCCCCACTCCTTTGATAAGCCCCGAGGCCAAAAACGCTACCGCCTGTTCTGCGGTGGATGGCACACGCCGTTCCCAGTGAGATACTTTCACCTGACGGCCAAACTTTGGGTGTTCAACCCATGTACCAAACACAGTGACCTTTTCTTTTATCGGAACTCCATACAGGTTGCCGGCTACTGTTATTATTTCAGGACCAGATAAAAATGAAGCCACTGAAAAATTTTCACTTGAGAATATGAACCTTCTTATGGTTCCTTCAAATCTTTCATTTTCCGTCAGGCTAAAGCCTCCTTTCTGAGAAAAAATTAGGCCGTCCGTGGGGACAGCCTTTAAAATTGGAGTTGGGTCAAAATAACTCTAATAAATTAAGACTCTGTTAAAAAACCTGTTGATCATATCGCATACAACAGGCCTTTTTGGTTCTTTAATCATTAATTTAACAATTGTCGTTTCAAGCAAATTTGGTATAACCCAAGGAAAGAGGAGAGTGGTATTGGATGTGGGCAAATGGTTTCTTGTGCTCTGCTTTGGCAGAAGTGGTATTCTTGTTGCCTTAGCACTCCTGTACCTAGCAATATGCTAGGACTAAACGACCACAACACAATTTTTCAACAAAGCCTAAAAACAAAAACGGCAGATTCTCTGCCGTTTACATGCTTTGGTACGCTTGGGCAACTTTCATGTTTTGGCGGCCTCCAAGTTTACCCTGCTTGCCGCCCAGGTACATCCTGTCACCGTTTTCACTGCGAATATAAAGGCCTGCTAAAATCATTAAATCTCTTGCCTTATAACGGTTGCCGCTGATCTCTGTCATATGCTTTGCCAGTGATCGCACGCCGTCACGCTTTTCCCTGTTGTAAACGAATCGTATCAATTCTTTCTTTTGTCCACCCATTAGGATTTTTCTTGCTACCCTGCGGATGTCATTTTGAGTCATAAAATCCCTCCTTATATATTGTAGATTTAAAACAAAAAACCATGTCCCAATATTTATCCTATTAAGAACACATGGTTTTTGGGTTATGTATTGCCGTACCCATTTTGGGTACGGAGAAAAATCTTATGTATTATCGCGCCCCAGCGTTAACCAGGGCGCGGAGATTAACATTGTGATTTTTGTCGGAGTAAGGTTTTCTTTCGCACATTCCCGCTTTTATGATTACCCACTCCGGGTCGCCGCGTATCGCTACGCTAGGAAGGCAGGGCGCATGTTCGCCAACCCTTTGCCACTGGTGGAGGCGCTTTTGGGCGCTGCCAGTTTGTTGCCTTCAGAACGACAACCAGAAAAGCGTTTGTCGGAATATGAGGAGCATCTCTCTTTTCCCCCGGATTCCAGAACTTGAGCTCCCACTGTGGTTCTGGCCGAAGTCTCCCGTCTCACCATGCCCACGGCGCGGGTACTCTCCTGATTCTATATCACTGGTACGAATAGGCTGAGAAATTGGGCATTTGCTGCGATTAACGGTGGGCGCCTACCATTTTAATACACCGAACTTATGGTGATCGTCCGGGCAGCTTAGTGATAGTTCACTGTGAAGTTTACTGGGAGTGATTGTGTGCCACGCCCCCGGCCTGGCTTTTGCACAATCGTGCTGCGAAGTGTTATATGATGCGAGGGTAGCGCTGCTCATAGCGTTGGCTGTCCTACCCTACAATTTCATTATATCATCCAATTGCATTAAAAGTCAACTACTATTTTTAAAAATTATTTTTTTAATTGCGCTTACTTACTGGTATTATTGCTACTTAACACCGTCTCACAAGACGGTATTAAACTATTTGTAATTGTATATAATTATAATATTATCTTACCCATAGTTAAACAAATCATTAATTTTTATTTTATTTTTTAATTTTTTGTGTTATTATTCCATTAGTAATTATCTAAAAAACATCATGCGCGTGACCGTATCTAAAGGAGATTCTCACATGGATAAATCACTACCTACCCTTTTCGGAAAAAGAATTAGGCTGCTTCGGGAGTCGCTGGGGTATACTCAGGCGAAGATCGGAGACGCAATCGGGAAGACCAATTTTGCAATTAATCGCATTGAGATGGGCAACAGGGGTTCTATGGCTAGGACTGAAACCATTCAGCAGTTTGTGGAGCTGCTAGGTGTCCCTCTCGATTGGCTTATGTCGGAGGAAGACAACCTTGATAGCGAGGAAACAAAAACTATCGTTCAGGGCGCAGGAATCAGAGCCAATATATACATGGCACTTTTGAGTGCCGGTATAAATAGGCGTACACTCCCTACCCTAGCCGCCGATCTCCAGAAGTTAATAGAGACCATACGGGACAGTCAGGCCGTATAAAACAAAAATCCCCCATTACGGGGGGTGACCGTAATAGTTTTGCAACCTGGCAATCTTAGCTCTCGCTTTAGACCCATGGCTTTGCGTCCCTGGCTTTCGCACAGGTTTGCCCCGGAAAACTACCCGATATTCAATTCAGTTGTACTAAATTATAATCAGGACCGTCCCGTCATTCAATAGGACCACAGTCCTATTTTTACAAAATTTGAGCAATTTTTTATATATTACTAATTTCTACATGGTGAAGCCCCGCTGAGTTAGAGTTCGATATGGACATAATACTCTTTAATTTTCCTATCAACATATCAATATAATATGAATAATGCGAAGTTCCCTTGAGGCACTGAGTTTGCAACTCAACAATTTACCGATCTTAATTTATTTCAAACCTATTACCATATTTTAAACAATCATATGTATGAGTGTGCTCTGTAACTGTTCCATCTTTTCTAATGTATGTCTGATACTGCGAATCAGCGCTCTACAATTTGTTGTCAGCGGTACCCATAGGTAGTTTTGCATTGGATTAGCTTCTCCCTAAAATAGTAGTTCTTCATCATCGACTTCTGAATCAGTGTTGGCATTACTCATTTCTCGTTGGTTTTTTGTTCGTGGCAAAGATAATCGCCGTAGTCAGAATCGTCTTTCTCTTGTTGTTCTGCGTCAACTTCATCAAGCTCTTGGCCTTCGTCAACATCCGGCTCTTTCTCTTGCCAATTATCTGCGACAGCACCCCAATTAACTGTACGAGCGTTTTCGCCCGTGTCTGTCCATATCCTCCAATATTCCGGGTCATCAGATTTGGGTCTCTGGGCTTCTTCAAGGTAGTTCATCTGCACCAGCACGGGCAATTCGGAAGCCCACCCTAACAGGATCGCCTTTTGCGATGGTAAAGAGGGCAGTTCCCGGAGCAACCCTCTCAAGTTGTCCGGCACCAGCTTATTTACTAAGTCTTGATCCCGGTCATTGCTGATTCGATGAAGAAGAAAAGTATTGCATTGCGACAAAACGGTTTGCGATAGCTCACTTGGACGTTGGGATGAGAGAACAAGCCCTAATCCAAATTTTCGTCCCTCACGGGCAATCTTCTCAAATACCTGTGTACACATTGAATAAGCGACGGTTTCTTCTGCGTCACTTGCATACTTACGGATGAAAGTATGGGCTTCTTCCATAACAAGCGTTGTGGGCAAAGTTTTACCGCCATTTAAGTGCCTGTATCTTTGTAAGGCTTCAAGCGTCATACGGGCAATAACTGCCGTAACAATGTGGATCACTTCTGCTGGCACTAAGGATAAATCAATAACTGTAATAGAGCCATCCACTGAATTTGTCGGGCAGATATATGTTTCGAGCCACTTTTGAAGCGTTAAATCCGGTGAGCAGTTTGTTATGATCTTCATACGAGAATCTGAAAGCAATGTGCGTATTCTCGTTAGCATAGTTTCAACGTATTCCGTTGATTTCAGCAGTTCCGCATTGGCTTGAATACTTCTAAGAAATAAGTCACCTGTAAATGGTCGGGGGATATCCGCATCAATCGGAAGCACATCCCTGTCAGAGCCACCAAAAGCTGAATGTGCCTTTGAGGTAAGCTCCATTAGCTCAGTTATGGTAGTTTTGTCAAAGAGATAACTGGGCCATTGATTTTGCTGCGTCTTCACATGCGCTGAAATCATCATTTCTAATTTTGTATTAAGCACACTCAATGCGTCCTTTTCTTTTTGAGAGAAAGAAGCATCATCAGTAGCATCACGTTTCCAAATAATTAGGCCGTCATAAAAACCTTTTCTTTTCCCATAATTTTTCTGACCCGCCGCCCACGGTTCACCACTCACAAGCTCGATTCTAATAATATCAACCAAGGTACGTAAATATCTTCGCATATCAGCACTTGGCGTTAAGGCTGCATCCAATGTTCCATCACGAACTGTTCTCAATGCTTGAATTAGAACAGGCCGTTGTGCTCGACTGCTTGCCTGAGTAAAAGCACACCATTCTGAGCTGTTCCATAACCAAAGCGGCACTTGTAGTTGCTCTACTTCATTTCCTTTGTCCGCT
Source organism: Pelotomaculum propionicicum (assembly GCF_048984525.1). Classification (GTDB taxonomy): domain Bacteria; phylum Bacillota; class Desulfotomaculia; order Desulfotomaculales; family Pelotomaculaceae; genus Syntrophopropionicum; species Syntrophopropionicum propionicicum_A. The sequence continues at coordinate 121,140 of NZ_JBMGJC010000002.1, read as the reverse complement.
TCAACAGCAAACACACGCACGTTGTCCATATCCCAAAATGCTTGTGAGTATTCACCATTTGGGTCAAGAATAATAAAGCGTGAATTTATTTTCCTCGGTTGTCCGCATTCGGGACAGGCAATTTCCCGTTTTGCTGCGTCAATCGACCAACGAATAACCCCTGCGACAGAGCAAGATTTGCCGCTGCCTGTATTGCCTAAGATAGCTAAATGCCGCCCAAAAAGTCTGTCAGGGTCTACGGAAACTACCGCATTGCCTGCAAGTGGGCTAACACCAATTTTCACCCTGCGATTATCTCCGGACTCAACGATACACTTTAGTTCAGTTTGTGATGGCAATAAAACCGGGTCGCCAACGGTTGGGAACACCTCGATGCCACGCGAAAATGAGTACGGAGGTTTGGCTGGTTCCCCCACATTTTCACGCAGAACACCAAGGGGGTTGAGGCTCATCTTTCGCAATGGGAACGGTAAGTCAATTACGCCAAAGTCCTGTAGTCCTTTACGCTTCGGATATTGTGACCGCTCAATTTTAATCCATTCAATCTGCGCGACAAGAAACCCACTATCACTTGGTATAAGGACGTAGCTGTTGATGCGCGGGAATGGTCTTGGCACTCCAGCGTTCAGAGCAACATCGTTTGGTGCTTCAATATCCAGAAGCACATTGATTTCGTCAGGGGAAACAGAATCTACACTTCCTATGCGTTGCGCGTCTGCTATCGCAAGAGGCGTCATCATGTTTCAGCACCTCCCATTGTCGCCAGGAAATTCTCCTCTGGAGACTCTCCTTTTGGAATAGAAGAATAGCGTTGTTTAAGCAACTCACTCATCCTGATTGAAGCCTTGTCAATGGATGGTTTCGGCATGAAATAATCAACCAACGTTTTTAGTTCAGCCAAGTCTTCGCCGATGATCAAGGTGATTTGCGAATGTCTGCCCATCTCCTCATACTTCTTCAATATGCGTCCGCCTGCATCGTTATAGGAAATTACCACGAGGTGCGTTGATGGGATTGTGAGCATATCTTTGATGACTCGATTGATATGCTCATCGCCAAAGCCATACCCATATGTAACAATGGTACTATTAGGACGGCACAGAGCCGCAGCAAAGTCGCGGAACAACTCGACATATGGATACTCTGCAGTTTCGCGATCTTTTGCAGAATTGGGATAAATCATCACCTTGCGGCTGTCAACATCGCATAGTCCCGGAGCATTTAGAAAACTCCTTATGTCTGCTGACCCAAATGGAAGCCCAGTGCGTCGAATATCTGCACCTGTATCTATCCAGTCAATCGAGCCGTGTAGTTTTGTGAATCTGGCAACACCTTCGAGATACCGAGGCTCGCCTCTGATCCCTGGAGGATTGTAGTGCATATCAACATCAAGCCTCGACGAACGGAAAATCGGCGCAAGCGTCCCAGTAAATCTGTCGAGCAAATGTAAGCCTGCCAATTCCGCCCCAGCTTCTATCACTCGGTCGTAGTTGGTGGTAAATATATTCAGTCGATCTCGCGTCCCTGAACGGCTTGCGAAACTCATAAGGAAGTTCACAAGATAACTAAAAGCTTCTTCGCGTTTTGATGGTTCGGCAGTGGCGATACTCCTTTCAATGTAACTTATGCTTGTTGTGAAGTCAAAAATAATCTGTTCGAGGTTGTTCTTCAACTCAGTATATGCAACTCGCTCTGGCGTTGGCTCGCCTTCAGTTTTACTGTGGCCGAGGATTTCAAGTCCACGTAGCAACTCGTTTATTACCCGGATAGTATCCTCGATATTTGCGTTGCCACGACGGCCTTTTTCAGCAATGTCCTTCACCGAAGATAGAATATTTTCCCTATATTTCTCAGAAGTGAGCGCGGGTATGTCCATTGATGTTTTTTTACTATCAGTTGATGTTGGCTCGCCTGTTTCTATAATTGTAGTGGTCGCTTTAGTATCTGTATCACTTGTGGTTGCCACTTTACTCAACGAATACGAGAGTCCCGTTCCAACGAGAAGCGAAAGATGCTCTGACTGAAAGAGTGATGTTAGCCACGGCTCAATGCCGCTTCTCAGAGAAGAGAGAACTATCTTACTTGGCGACTTACCAGAAGCGAGCCAAGAAAGCGATTTGCCCTCTCTTATTTCAAATCCATCGCCCGAACTGTTAAGTACTACGCATTCATCGTCACGGATTTTTAAGATGTTCTCAGCCATTGGATTAACCTCCTTACTTCTGGTTTACATCTACATTCAAGGTCTTTGTTCCGCATTATTTCTATAACTACTGCTTGCACGAACTGCGTGTTATTAGCCTAACTGGTATATGAATAATGTGCAGCTTATAAAATTAATTCAACTGTCCAGTATGCTCAAAATGAACTTTTAGCTTTTCCTTTAAAATCCATCAGACACCGCAACATAAATGCAAAAATTCTTATTTAGTTCGCTTAAAGGCATTAAAACTCGAAATTAGACAGAGAAGAAAAAGCAGACCTAATCTAAACCAATCCATACAGAGCCAAAACCATCCGCCACATACAAGAACAGGAGAAGAACCGTATTCATCAGCGTATAAAGCCATATTATAAAATAATTTTAGCGAAATAATCAACGCTATTAAGCTTACTCCGAATATAATCCAGTTCACTACTTTACTTTTCGTATTACCTGTTTCTTTGCTTGTCCTTGCCTTATAAACAACAATACCAAATACAACAATTAAAGCGGCAACAATAAATATAAACAACGGCATATGATACTTCCCCTTTCAACCAACGTCAAAAATAAAATCTATTTAAACTACATTATATAAATAATGAAAATCTCTTTTGGTTTCGCTTTATTAGCCTAACGGGTAGATGGATAAAAGGAAGTTAACAAATATAAAAAGAATTAATATAAGGCGCTTATTATAATGAACCCATAAAACAAGACAGACAAGAAGGGCAAAATAAGTTAGAGTAGAGACATGGAAAAGAGAAGAAAATTTACCCCGCAAGAAAAATCGAAAATAGTGCTGGAAGTCCTACGGGAGGAAAAAACACTGAGCCAGATCGCGTCGGAATACCAAGTTCATCCTAATGTTATAAGCCGCTGGAAAGCGGAATTTATAGCCAATGCGGACAAGGTATTCAGCAAAGAAGCCGACGAAGTGGGAAAAATCAAACAAGCCTACGAGCAAGAAAAGGATGACCTCTTAAGACAAATCGGACAACTCTCCTATGAAGTGAGTTGGCTCAAAAAAAAATCTGGTAGAAACTAAATCCCGCAAAGAACGTATGGCAATGGTCGAAAAAGGCGATAAAAAGCTCAGCATAGCCCGGCAGGCCGAACTATTGGACATCAACAGGACAAGTCTTTACTACAGGCCTGTCCCGATTAGCCGGGAAGAATTGGATATCAAGCTGCTTATTGATGAGATTTACACCAAGCATCCTGAGTACGGCTATCGCAAGATGACCAAAGTTTTAAGGAACAAACACAACATCATTATCAATTGTAAAAGAACGCGCCGGTATATGCGGGAAATGGGGATTCATGGATTCTGTCCGGGCCCCAACCTAAGTAAACGGCTGTACAAAAAATATCTTTACCCCTATTTATTAAGAGGCCTGAATATCGACCATGCCAATCAAGTGTGGTCGGTAGATATCACCTATTGCCGGATGAAGCATGGATTCATGTACCTGGTAGCCATTATCGACTGGTATTCCCGGTACATCGTAGGATTTGGGCTATCCAATACATTGGAGAAGATATTTGTTATTGAAACGATAAAGAAAGCAATAAAAACACACGGTACCCCTGAAATCATCAACAGCGATCAAGGCTCACAATTTACATGCCGGGAATACGTCGGTCTTTTAAAAGAAAACGGCGTCAAAATATCCATGGATGGTAAGGGCAGAGCGCTGGACAATCAAAGGATAGAAAGATTCTTCAGGTCTTACAAATGGGAAAAATTGTACTTGGAAGAATGTGAAACAGGTCATGAGCTTCGCCGGCTTACCAAAGAGTATATTGAGGAATACAACAACGAAAGACCGCATCAATCCTTAAATTACCAAACACCAGCAGCATATTATTATGGCAGGAATTTGGAGCTAAAAGCAGGTTAAGGTCTTGGGGACGCTGTCCCCAAACCCCTGTCCTCGCCGGAAGGCAGCCGGTCATATCTGACCGGAAGACAAAAGGATAATGGGCTGCCCAGATGTCAAGGGTCTCCGGCTGTGCCTCCGATGAACGAGCTTCGCTCGCCCTTGACATCTCCCGAAGTAGAATATCTATAAAACAACAGGAAAGGAGAACCTAACTTAAGTCAGCCAAAAATTTGTCTTGACAATGGGGGGCACCATATATTTCCAATATTTATCCAATAAAATTTGTTTTCGATTGAATATAGTAAATTCTTTCGGCTTCCATATTAGTAGTTAGCCCTTACCCTTATTTCTAATCAAGATCATGTCATCACGAACCTTTTGCCCTTTAATTGTTAAGCCCCAAAATAAAGTTGACTTTTCATTACTCCAAGTTGAATAGACTAAGCCAAGAGCCTTAAACTGGTTCATTATTCGTTTTAAAAACTGATGATCAGTAAAATAAAAGTCGCTACCTTTAAATATCTGATTTTTTATTGCAGTAGAAATTCCACTCTCTGTTATTAATACATCCATCATTTCTGTAGCAATAACAGAGAAAATTTGGGGAAGAGTAGTTGATTTACTGCGGTTTTGCATAAAGTTTCTATCATAGTAGTAATAATCTATTCGAATTTCACAATCATCAAATGCAACATTATTTTGTGTTGTTAGTGATGCAATCACATTGTTTGCATTGAGGAGTTTTGATTCCAGATCATTTTTTTGGGTTTGCAAATCCATTACCTCTCGACGTAACGATGCTTCATCATAATCTACCGCTCGTTGCCAGCCTGGACGACTTATTTCGGATTTTGCCCGCATGATGGCAATAGCCAGTTGTCCTGTGAGTTCATCGTTAGTTTTCCAAATGCTGGCCAAACGGTTGGTCAAAGCTTTCTCCCTAAATAATCCAAGTTTTTCAATTTTGCCAGTATCTTGATCGACTTTTTCCTCAGGCAATACAGCAGAATCATCTATAGCAAATACGAGTACGGGGATACCTTTTTCTCTCGCATACTCGTATTCCATCTCAGTATAACTAAAACCAGTCTTTGGATTAACCGATCCATACCTTTTACCAATTATGAGGATATAATAGTCACAGAGATCAATAACTCTCTTAATGACTTCAAATTGCTCATCATCTGTAGCAACAAACGCCTCCATTCCCGAGGGAATACAGTCGGCCATTAGAAGAATGTTCAATATTTTTCGCCGTTCTTCAATAAGATCAGAGTAAGTTGAACTAATAAACACTTGATATTTCTTCTCAGCCATCGTTCTTTCTCCTATAATCAAGAATAAATTTCCTTATTGAGGCAAGTAAAAATTACGAATTTTGTGGGTAAGCAGTCTGCATTTGCTCTTAATTAAAATTCTGATTATAGACACTAGTTAAAGCAAAACTGCTTTAACAGATTCTTCGTTTAGAATGTCAAATAATCTATCCCCAGATAGATTGTGAGCTTTGGCAAACCTCTTTTTTGCTATATAGGTACCCCTTCATAATCTCCTGGCAATATTAACCTCAAATGGTATTCGACATAATTTTATGATCTTCCTTTCCAGTTGACAATCTAATTTATAAATCCTATAGGGTAGCTGCAACAGCTGGGCAATTCATCCAGCCTTAGGCATCCTATTCTCTAGTAAAAATTTTGTAAAGAGCAGAAACGATGGCAGTATAGACAGCTGATCCAATGCCAGACGAGATTGCAACTATCTATTTGTCGTAACCCTACTAATTTTCCCAACCGCACCATATAACCCGAGGCCTAATATAGCCCCAGCGCTATCAATAAAAACATCACCAATCTGCGCACTTCTGCCAGGGACGAATAACTGGTGTATTTCGTCACTCACAGCATATAAAGTACAGATGCTAAGTGCAATAATTACCATTCTAATCCCACTAAGTCCACTTCTTCTCAAGGCGTTGACCATCAAAATCCCCAGTATGAAATATGCGCTGGCATGAGCAAATTTTCGCACCATGTGATTCAGCTCTTTTGCCAAATCAGCTATTGCACTGCTTTCAATGTTTAATTGGATAACCTGACATACTTTTTGGATAATTACTTCCGTTACCCTTATGCTCAGACGGTCAGACTGAGTTGCTGGTTGAGATGAAAAAACAAATATTATAGTTAGCCAGAAGGCAACCGCAACCCAGGAAAGCAGAAGGAATGGTTTGTTATTTTTATTTGCCATTATCTATAAAAAAACCTCACTAGTAAAAACCTATAATCAAGGTTTGCAACCTCCGCACGGCACATAACCTGCTGCCTGGGCCTCGGCCGCATCTGCAAACCATATTTGATTTTTAGGTAAAATGGTCTTTGCGTACCGGCAGCTTGGGTAGTGATATTTATTAGACTTTATGCTGCCAACATAAGCCCCGGTAGTGGCCGGTGTTTGTGCTGGAGTAACCTGGGTCTTATAATTGTTTGCAGGCGTGTCAGCTGTGCTTGTTTTACTTATGGCAGTGTTATAAGTTTTGCCGTCGGTAGTTATCACAATGTTACCGTTAAGGTCAGTACGGTATACAGTGGCGCCGGCATTTTGCAATCTCTGCAGTGTCTCTAAAGTTGGATGGCCATAAGTATTACCCGTGCCAACACTTATTACAGCAACCTCTGGGCTGACCTTACTTAGAAAAGCCGCCGAAGTAGAAGTTCTACTGCCGTGATGGCCAACCTTTAAAATCTCCGCATCCAGTTCACCCGAGAGAACTGACTCGGCAGGAAATCCCGCGTCACCCATGAAGAGAAACTCAATATCTCCCGTATCAAGTCGGCAGACAACTGAATAATCATTAACATTATCCCAGGAGCCAGGTCCTGTCATTATTTGTAGCACTACGCTACCAAAAGTGAAGGTCTGATAGTTATCAACTTCCCAGTACTTACCTTCGTTTTGAGATAGATACAAATAATTCTCATACATGCTAGTATCTGCGTACATTCCGCTATCAATAGTTTTTATAACATTAAAAGCATAATATATTGGTGGGAGACCGCCGATATGATCTGCGTGTGGGTGGGTGGCAATTACAAGTTCAAGATCTTCGTCCATGCCATTGTTTTTTAGGTAGTTAATTACGGTAGGCCCATCAGAGGGATTGCCGGCGTCAATTAGTATGTCGTTATGGTCCGGAAGTGATATATAAATTGCGTCTGCCTGGCCAACATCAATGAAATGGACCTTAATAGTGCCGGTACCCGATATACTCGTTATAGTGATAGTTTGGGTTGTTCCATCCCAGGCTACCTGGCAGCCAAAAGCTTCCGAAACAAAACGAAGTGGAACCAAGGTCCTGCCTTCTATTATTTTAGCTGGAACAGAAAGTTGTACTTCCTGGCCGTTTTTATAAGCAGCCCCGCCTATCATTAGGCGTATTTCGTTACCTGATTTAGTAGCTGTCACTGTTTGGGTATTGCCATCCCACTGGACATCAGCGCCCAGGGCTTCGAAAATTACCCTAAGGGGTACCAGTGTGCTGCCGTTTTCGATTACCGGCGGTACGTCAAAGGATAGTTGTTGGCCATCAAGAATAACCTGGGGGGCTGCGTAAGCGGCTGTGGCAACAGCAAAGCTCAGAAGTATAGACAATACTAAAGTTCTAAACTTTTTCATATGTGATTCACCCTTTTTCTATTACTTCGGTGGATTGCATCTACCACAAGGGGTATATCCAGCTGCTTTTGCATCGGAAAGGCTCATTGGTATCTTGCTTTTAGATAAAGAACTGCAGCCAGCCGTGTGATATTTTTCACCGGTGTCAGTGACATACACTGTTATTTCTTTCTTCTCTGTCTGTGCCGGTGTCTGTGTCTGTGTCTCGGTCTGGTTCTGTGCAGGGGTCTGTGCCGGTGCCGGTGTCTCTGCTGGTGCTGGTGTTAAAGTTGTTTGTTCAGGTGTAGTCGTTTTATTAGTTTGGGCCTCCGGGGTAGAAGCAGTTTCTTTAGTTTCGGTTTGTTGCTTTTGTTGCTCTGGCTTAGTCTTTTGTTCCTGCTGGGTCTGAGTTGTGGTTTGAGAATTATTGGCTTGCGGTTCGTTCTGATTGCTAGGTTGGTTAGATGAATCTAGCATAGCACCTGTAAAAAACATAACAAGAGCTATACCAGCACCAGCAAGCCATTTTTTCCAGATGATATTTTTCTTAATTCCGAAAATTACAGAACCCACAATAGCAACGATAAATCCTAACAGACCTATAACTCCTATGAACATCCACATTTTACATCCTCCCTTTTATTAGTTCAAAATACTGCTTCCCCTTTAAATAATTTATCACTTGCTTATCGAATACCGTTTAAACAATAACCACCCGTATAAAGGGCGGTCGTTTTCTTTTCCACATTTTACTCATTCGATATAATTCTAGTAATTTCCTTCACAAAATGATAGGAGATTACCATCTTATAGAGAAAAAAACCATTTTGGGAAAATATGTGTTTTGGCTAGAAGTAAATCAAAAGAGGACTAAAAAATGACCCCTTATATAGAGGTCATTCTAGATGGCAAATTTTTAGGAGTTTAGGTCTGCATAAAGGGCGTTTTCATCAGCTTTATATTTAGCAGTGTACTTCCCTGGCTTATTTATACCAAAATGGTTGAAGAAACCCCTGGCAAATACTTTTGTTTTCTTAATCATCTGTCCATCCTCTGATGTTTTGATTCTTAGCATCCCACTTTCCCGGTCATAGGCCAATTCTACTTTCTCAGCCTGTAATTTTTCCCTTGCATGTTTATTTAGTACAATAGAATTCTTAGATAATGTTACTATGGGAAACTTCTCAACTCTTTCCCCTCTTGGTCTGTATACTTCAAAAGCCACGGTATACACCCCTTCTTTTCTGTATTTAGCTTTGGTTATTATATCCATTATATTACTTGAAGTCAAACGAAAAACACCCCGAAGGGTGTCATATGTTGATATGGCAGCTTAGTTACAAGAATTACATAGCTTTGGCATTTTTGAACATTGATGCGGCACATTCGCCGCAAACCATCTTCCCACGAAATTGTTTAACGTCAGTGGCGTTATTACAAAAGACACAAGCAGGCTCGTACCTCTTTAAGATAACATGTTCACCATCAACAAAAATTTCTAAGGGGTCCTTCTCACTAATACCCAAAGTACGTCTTAACTCAACAGGCAAAACAACACGCCCGAGTTCATCAACCTTTCTAACGATACCTGTTGCTTTCATATTAACCCTTCCTTTGACATAATATCTTAATTTCTAACCCAATAGTACCATTTATTATTAAAAGTGTAAATGCTTTTTTGTTTTACCATCTATTGCTCACTCAAAACACAAAAAGCCCGAACCTTTCGATTCTGGGGCGCCATTATTAAAAAAGGGTTAAAACACCTCTCCCATCTCTCCCATGTCTACTAAGTAAGCTACTTTCTTCAGCCGTAATCTATCTTTTTGGTTCCGCCATTTTTCAGCCATTCTGCTGTAAAAGCTCTGCGTTTTGCTCCTTGAGAGACTCATATTCGCACGCGAAATGGTGATAGTTTCTGTGCCCTTTATCATTTTGCGCTGGGAAATAAGCCTTACCGTGTAAATCTACAATACCTTTAAGAAATCTTTTGCCTTTAGACACAGTTATTAACAACCAAAACCTTAATGCTTTTTCAGGCCCTTAATTCTTCAGCAACTGATTCTATTTTATTTTTAATGCTTTCAACTGCATTTAATTCTTTACGCACATAGCAACCTTCCATGCCGCTGCTGTCATACCAACCACTTCTAACATCAATACATACCCTTGCTAGCATATACCTTTCTAATAAAGACGAGATAAGGCGATACGATAATATTTCAGGTGTAGTAGTTTTTCTTTAAAAGATTGCAGGCCAAGTACCTGTTCCACCTGGTCAATTACTTGTTTGGTATCATCAGCGCTTAAAAATGCATCAACATAATTATTTTGGTCAGGCCATCGCAGGTTCTCAAGGCTGAGCGTTGGCCTTAAATAATATCCGGAAGTGTGTAGGTGCTGGGACTGCTGGTTGAAATGGCATAAGTTATTCCATGGAAAATCGCCTTCTTTAATGAATAAGCTAATACAATCGTATTGTCCTCCACCAGGGTGTAGTTCCCATATTGATAGATTTTTATTATAATGTCTTCTCATTAATTCAGTGACTATCCGCCATGTAATGGCAGTTGTGCCTTGTACCCGGTTTGATGGACACGCAGAACTGAGGTAAAATTTAACTCAGTAGGAGGTGTCCGTAATGACAACAAAAGGTAAAAGGCATGATAAGGATTTCAAACTTGGCGCCGTCAAAATGGTCGGTCAATAAATAGTGTCGCTGTTGACCTTGGGGTCAGTTATGATACTCTCCATCGTTGGATTAGAGAGTTTAAAACAGACCCGCAGAACTCCTTTACCGGCCAGATTTATCAACATATTCTGTTAGCTCGGGGAATGATTTAAATATCTGTCTTTTCTGTTGAAGTGATAAGTACACCTGGTCCATCTCCTCTCTATTAAATCACCACTACTATTTTAGGTTTACCACCCGGATAAGCCGTATCTTTCTTCTAAGTATTCCAGGAGGCCTGTCAGTTTTGGATTGCTAATACGATGCATTGACGCAAAGCCGGACTTGTTTCGGTAGTGCCATGGGTAATCCATGCCAATTGTTTCGCAGATCTTAACATCGTCCAGACCGGCCAGGCGGCCAGGTTGTCCCTGGCCAACGTTGTTTTCAGCCTCAGCTGCTCCGCGTAGTCAACGTACTGCAGCTGGCAGCCGCCGCAGGCGCCGTAGCTGGTACATTCGGGCCGACACCGGCTTGGAGACTGCTCTATGACTTCCAGCAGGCTGCTGCGGGAGTAGTTCCGTTTTATATGCGCGATCTCAACCAGGACCGTATCACCCGGCGCTGTGCCGGGGACGAATACGGCCATCCCGTTGTGCCGCCCTACGCCCTCGCCGGCGTGGGCAGGCCCGTTTATCAGAAGTTTTACCTTATCCAACCTTTACAGAACCTGGTGGTTTTTCATTTGCGCTTCCACCTGCCTGCATAGTTTTAAAATAAATAATATTTGTCTTTCGGATAAATTATTTCATTTTGGCGGCTGCCAGCGTATCCGTGTCCTTTAGCCTGCTGATAATATGATCGTTCATTTTGTTATAGCTGTCCCACGCATCTGAACTATGGGCAAAATAATGAGCAAAGGTATATTTGAACATCCATTTCATCCCGCTTAATAATTTAAAGCTGGAGATACCAGCTGTTTGCACAAACTGTTCTTCCTTAATGGCAGTAATATCATGGGCAGCCCGGTTCCTTAATTTTCCCTCAACGCTACGCATAGCCAGTGCCCTTTCCAATACCTCCCCGTTAGGGTTGCGCCCTTCTGCTCCGCAATCGAATTCGATCATTGGCAGCAGCGTGGAGCAAGATAAATCACTATCCTTGAATGCCGGGCTAAACCTTTTATCATAATAAGCAAGCATTCGCGGGTCATTTTTTTCTAACTTATCGCGCCTCATCCTCCAATGCCCGGGATCGGCGGCGCTTTGCACACAAAAGTCCCTTTTTACCTGCCTCCGGCACTTCCTATCTAAAAAACACTCAAACAACCTGCTTAACGCAGGTGATATGCCGCGCACAAAATCCATTAGCAGTCCTGTTTTCTGCTGCAAATCTAATAACAGTAGATATTCAAACAGCTCTTTGGCATCGCCGGACTTTATTGGATATAAGTCATAGTGTGCCATATGGCTGTCTTTTTCTGCCGCGCTCAACTCCATGTTTTTGCGTTTTTGGGCGGCTCTTAACAGCTGCATAACATCCCGGGGCACAAAATCTCTGACTGCGTCTAAAATATGCAAAGCCGCAGTATAGTTGTAGGCCTCGATATTACTGATGGCAGCCTCCCTTAAAAACAGGTAGCGGAGGTTCTCTGCTTCCACCTGTCGGGTCCTGTCCTTGGGTTCCAAATCAGGATGGTTGTCCAGGTTATTTGTCCAGCATTTTTCCAAATCGTAATCTGGTGTGCCGTAATTCTCGCGTTCGTGCGGGGTGGTTACCTGTATTGGAATAACCGGGAAGGGGGCTGTTAAAGCCAGCAGGTGACAGGTGGATTTCATCTGCGGGGTCCCGGAGGAAAGGTTTAGCAATATATTACAGCCGGGATTGTCTCTATGGATTTTATTCAACTCTTTTTCAAATATAAGATAGAAGATATCAAATTGCTGCGGATTGTCAATTTCTTCATAGCGCAGCTCTATTATTTCACAATTAAAACCCTCTTCCCGGCACAGGGCGGCCGCATGTATTCGATAACGGTCATCCTGGTCAGCCAGCTCACAGACTCTTTTGGTCATGAACAGATATGCCTTTTGCGGTTTATAGTGCCGCATTATGTGCAGAAAAGGCCCGTCATGATCGTTTTTTATGGGGTCAGTCATCCCCAGGGTGCTGAATAAAACTTTTGGCACGGTTTCACCTCTTTTCAATTACGCCGGGGGCAGGTCATATAATCACAACCTCTTCCTCTTCCACCAAATCTACAGTTCCCCAGGCCCTGATATCAGCGTTGCTGGTAAGTTTATAAACCCTTATTTGATCTTCCTTGCCTATAAGACGCGGGATTCCCTTAATGAGTTTTTCATATTTAGAGCTTGACAGGATACATTCAAAGGCCGATTTTTGCACCCTAATCCCAAAGCCCTTCAAGTATTTTGCAAAAGCTGTCCTGCGGCGGTTGTCAACAATATCATAAATCACTACGACCAAGTATTTTCGCCTCTCCTCCGCAACAAATTCATCGTAAAGAAAGATACGTTTACTGCATATCAATTGTGTCATCTAATCACCACCGGGTGGTATGCGTCCGGGTCCCCTTCTTCCACAGCTTTGGCCAAACATTGACACTGCATTTCAATGGCTCTTCGAAAGCTCACAGAATAGTCAACATAAGTAAGATAATGAGACCGGCCGCGTACCTTTTTCTCATATTCAGCAATATATGCCTTTGAAGCTTCAGTATTTAAGTAGACGCCTCCATCGTGATTGGGAGCGTCAAAATGGTCCTGTTTAATAATTCCTTTGCTTGTAACATATAGCGCTAAAGAGTCGGCTAATACAGCCCGCCATTCTTCCATTAAATCTGAACACAAAGCTGGATGGCCTTTTCGTATGCTGTGCAGAAAGCTGGCATAAGGATTTAATCCCCGGTTTACAGCAGCAGTGTACACATCGTACATCAGTAATGTATATGCAAAGCTTAAAAGGGAATTGAAAGGATCGCGGGGAGGCTGCCGGTTACGGCTGTGAAAAGCAAATTCAGGACCAACCAAGGCGGATAAACCCTGATAGTAGTTTCTGGCTGCGATGCCTTCAATCCCCATTAACACCTCTTTGTTGTCAACTCGTTCCAATCCAGGCAATAACTTTACCATATCGTCAATGCTTTTTGCAACTGACGTTTCCATTCGGTTCCTTTGGTAGCGGCGAAGTATGGTGATTTGGTTTTTTACTTTAGCTGTGACTATCTTCTTACCCAATGCAAGACAAAATTTATCGTCCTCTCCACAGGCAAATTGCCGTCTTTGCCGGTGAATATTAACATTTCGCGTAGATTCCAGCCGGCCAAAGAACTTTCCCCTACTTGAAAGCCAGGTCAAATTTATATCTCTCTCCATGAAATGCTTGACGCAGCTGGAACTCAGGGATGCTTCACCGAATATTATTACGCTTTCTACCCCCTCAATCGGTAAAGTGCGCTTTAAATGCTCTTTTTCGCTTTCTACAACAACGCAATTATCTTTTACCCAGATTTTAGCTGCCCTTTCATAGATATAAAGAAAGCTCACAGCTATCGTCACCTCCATATAAGATCTGTACGTTTCCGTCCCCTTAAAGGGGTCTTTTGTTTTGAATAAAACAGTGCGTGCGATGATTATGCGCCGAGTACGTTTCCGTCCCCTTAAAGGGGTCTTTTGTTTTGAATAAAACCGAGTAATATCTTTTAAAAATGGTGTTTCTGTTTCCGTCCCCTTAAAGGGGTCTTTTGTTTTGAATGCAGGCTTCTTGTGGTTCGTGGTGATGATGACGGTTTCCGTCCCCTTAAAGGGGTCTTTTGTTTTGAATAAACAGATTTTTGGTATCCACCAACAGATCAAGCGTTTCCGTCCCCTTAAAGGGGTCTTTTGTTTTGAATAAAAGGAGGAAATTTCAATGGCTAAACTGGAAAAGTTTCCGTCCCCTTAAAGGGGTCTTTTGTTTTGAATGCAGGTGGTGCGATGAACCAAGTACAAAAAAAGGTTTCCGTCCCCTTAAAGGGGTCTTTTGTTTTGAATTATACGACACTTGTCGTATACGTGGCGCACTGTGTGTTTCCGTCCCCTTAAAGGGGTCTTTTGTTTTGAATTTATAGATGGAATCGTAAGGAAGAGGAAGACTTTGAGTTTCCGTCCCCTTAAAGGGGTCTTTTGTTTTGAATAAAACCGAGTAATATCTTTTAAAAATGGTGTTTCTGTTTCCGTCCCCTTAAAGGGGTCTTTTGTTTTGAATAGTGTAAAATGTTCTAAGGTTGACTACTGGAAAAGTTTCCGTCCCCTTAAAGGGGTCTTTTGTTTTGAATGTAATGCAGAAAAATAATGATATAGCGGAATTAAGTTTCCGTCCCCTTAAAGGGGTCTTTTGTTTTGAATCGGACATTGCCGAAATGATTGCGGTAAAATACGGGTTTCCGTCCCCTTAAAGGGGTCTTTTGTTTTGAATATTACTGCCGTGGCATTGGTAGATATTTAAGAGTTTCCGTCCCCTTAAAGGGGTCTTTTGTTTTGAATAGAAATCAACGTTGATTATAAGTTATTTGACGTCTAGTTTCCGTCCCCTTAAAGGGGTCTTTTGTTTTGAATTGTCACAGTATGGCCTATCGGCCATAACTAGCACGTTTCCGTCCCCTTAAAGGGGTCTTTTGTTTTGAATTATACGACACTTGTCGTATACGTGGCGCACTGTGTGTTTCCGTCCCCTTAAAGGGGTCTTTTGTTTTGAATTTATAGATGGAATCGTAAGGAAGAGGAAGACTTTGAGTTTCCGTCCCCTTAAAGGGGTCTTTTGTTTTGAATAAAACCGAGTAATATCTTTTAAAAATGGTGTTTCTGTTTCCGTCCCCTTAAAGGGGTCTTTTGTTTTGAATAGTGTAAAATGTTCTAAGGTTGACTACTGGAAAAGTTTCCGTCCCCTTAAAGGGGTCTTTTGTTTTGAATGTAATGCAGAAAAATAATGATATAGCGGAATTAAGTTTCCGTCCCCTTAAAGGGGTCTTTTGTTTTGAATCGGACATTGCCGAAATGATTGCGGTAAAATACGGGTTTCCGTCCCCTTAAAGGGGTCTTTTGTTTTGAATATTACTGCCGTGGCATTGGTAGATATTTAAGAGTTTCCGTCCCCTTAAAGGGGTCTTTTGTTTTGAATAGAAATCAACGTTGATTATAAGTTATTTGACGTCTAGTTTCCGTCCCCTTAAAGGGGTCTTTTGTTTTGAATTGTCACAGTATGGCCTATCGGCCATAACTAGCACGTTTCCGTCCCCTTAAAGGGGTCTTTTGTTTTGAATTTGAGGGCTGGATGAATAAGTCCTGGAGAACGTTTCCGTCCCCTTAAAGGGGTCTTTTGTTTTGAATAAAGGAGAGATTTGAATGAGTAACTTGAACGTATTGGTTTCCGTCCCCTTAAAGGGGTCTTTTGTTTTGAATAGGCGTTTCACTAACTCGGACGTAGCAGTAAAGCTAGTTTCCGTCCCCTTAAAGGGGTCTTTTGTTTTGAATCCGCACCCACAGCCACTTACGAGTTATACGTAAAGTTTCCGTCCCCTTAAAGGGGTCTTTTGTTTTGAATCGAACTTGTCAAAATGGATACATATTGTTTAATGCGTTTCCGTCCCCTTAAAGGGGTCTTTTGTTTTGAATTCTTTAAAGGTTACTAATAAAAAAGTAGTAATTGTTTCCGTCCCCTTAAAGGGGTCTTTTGTTTTGAATTGGCTATTGGGTTGTTAACGTCAGCGGGAATACTGTTTCCGTCCCCTTAAAGGGGTCTTTTGTTTTGAATAATAGTCATAACAGAACATGCTGATACAACACGTTTCCGTCCCCTTAAAGGGGTCTTTTGTTTTGAATCCTGTCCGCTGAAAGCCTTGTTTTGCCTGGTCCCAAAATGCATTTTGCGGAGCAGAAATAATATTTTCCATTGGTCCCCATATTATTGCCGCCAGCACATTAATCACACCAAATTATCTTACGCTTTCTCTGTTTTACGCTTGATTTCTGGTTGCGGCGCTCAATTCGGGTGATAACCGCAAAACCACTAAACTATTTGCTTGATTTTTACAGCCCCCATACCCAGGGCTGTTTTTATCCCTATCCCGCAGTATTCAGCGAAGGAAAGCAAGGCCCCGGCCAACCTGGCGAGTGGTTCCGGCCCGCTGATGACCAGCGTTATCCGTCCCATGTAGCCGGTAATTTTGGTATTTTCCAGGAAATAGACAGCCGTTCGCAGGGAATAACGGACTATGCGCATATGCCGCGCTACTTGTTCCATAGCCTGGGGGTCGTCGATAGACACATCATGGGTAAAATCGCTGTAGCGCTTGCTAATGCTGTTGACAATCAAATCCGGGTTGGGAAACAAAGCGTATTGGCCGTCCTGCCTGTGGGTGCACGGGGTTAGAAACTCCAGTTCATAGCGCCGGCACGGAGCTCCGGCCGCAAAAAAACGGCTGAAATACTCCTGCTCACTTTGCAAAACTCTTTGCGTGCCGGTCACTTCCAAAGTCAAACCCTTTTGCTGCAGCTCAATCCGGGTCAAAGGCAGTACGGCCTGCCCAATGTGACCGGCTATTTCAGTATCCCACATACCGATAACCCAGCTTAAATCCTGGCCGGGTTGGGGTAAAACATACTGGGAAAAGGGCCTAAGCCGGCTATGGTGGAGCGTTTCCGCCACATCAGGCGGCAGGGCCTTGAGCAGGAAACCATGAAAAAGTGAGCCCCAATTATAGTTGGCCCTTTGCTCGCCGCCATATTTACACTGCACAATAATTTTTTGCATCATTTTTCACTTACCTGATATCATAAATTTATTCCACGATCAGTTCGCATCTGCCCATCTGGTAATACTGCCCCGCATACATGGCCGTCTTTAATGTATGGGGCGACACTTTGTATACGGCGGCGTCTTTGCCGTGGCCGTGCCGGGGAAATTGTTTGGCCATTATTTTCGCGGCCAGGTCCAAGGCTTGCTCCCGTTGGGGAAACAAGTTATAGACAAGGGTTTTGGACACATAACCCGCTCCTCCCCCCAGGATAATATCCACCCCCTGTTGGGCCGAAACTGTTGCATCATCCGGGGTTTCCGCAAAGCACTGTTCGAAATTAGCATAATGCTCATCAGCAAAGCTATGTAAAGCCGCCTCGATGCTTTTCGCATTTAGCCCGGCATTAGCCAGCATGGCTGTATCCAGAGTCACGGTCAAACGGGCTTCGCTGCCCGGTTTTATAACTTCCCTGAATATCGGCAGGTTGTTGACGGTTCCATCCGGTTTGCGGTCGTATTTGCCCGTCAAGGTCAGGGTCTCAAAACTCAATGGGGCGCTGTCGCTGATGCTGACGCCGCGCATCAAGTCGTTGACCGGACTGTATATCTCGCCGCCTTCCCTGGGATCTCTAATCCCCAGGCGGTAAAAAATTCTTTTCTCCAGCCTGTCCGCTTCTCTGGCCAGGAATTTCCGCACGTTTACGGAACTATCGGCGCCGGTAATTTCACGCCTGGAGCTGTCCCAGCGGCCTTCTTTAATTAACATAGCTGCCAGCGCTGTGCGGACGGCCCCTTTAACGCTGGAGCCCGGTATATAGGGGTACCCTGCGGGATCTTTGATGAAGGTCAGCACTTCACGGAAGTTTGCCGCCCGGGCAGCTTCACCTGCTTCTATGCTGTAACTGATGAAGGACGGATAGTCAGCCTCGCCGATACCGTTTTCCCTTAAAAAAACACGGAAGTCATTGTGCCGCTGCTGGTAGAGGTAATCTTCATACTTCGGCAGCAGTGAACGGCTTTTTAAAAAAGTAACCAGGCGCGGCAGGTCGGGAAAATAGATCAGGCCTTTACGCGCGTCAAAGATATATTCTTTTTTATTGAGGCTCTCTCCCGAGCCGATAAAAACCGGCCCCAGCGCGCGCAGGGTAATATTCAGCCTCTCGAGATGACCGTATTTCACAAGTTCACCCCCGCAAATAGAGTGTTGCCGAATCGCCATACGGGATGGGTGCCGCCGTCGGACAGGTCGTACATGCCCCCCTTGAACCTTCGCCGCAAACAGGAACCAGGCGCCATCATATACATCGTGCGTTTTTTCATCTGCCCGGGCGCATAATTTTCGGAACAGATAAAGCCGCCACGCCTGACCAGAGCATACCAGCCGTCAGCCAAAACATCATCCAATTCGTTATCCGCCGGCAGGGCGGTGCCAAGCAGCATCTGATATTGCGCCCGGCTGTCCTCAATCAACTCCATTAATCCTGCAGGCACGTCGCTTTGCCGGACTTCAAATTTCCCCCAGCCCGATGACTGCTTGCCGCCGATGCCGGACAGGCCCAGGCGGGCCAGCAAGGTCCCGAAAGTATGCCGGGCATCCTCATGCTCGGCGCGGACAACCAGATACAGCCCGCAGCCTCTGGCAAATTTCCACGCGGCCACATGGTACGGCAGGGGCTGGTCATTACCCTTTAATGCCACCCTGGTAACGACAACCATCCGGCCAAACTTGTATTTAAATTTTTCGACATCTATTTGCGGCCGGCGCAAACCCAGCAGGTAGTCTGCGAATAAGGACAGGGGGATGTACTCTACGTTCTTTAACGCTTTTTTTAAACCGGCGTCACCTTCACGCCTGGTATTATTAATAAACAAAATAGGCCTGGGCAGGAAAAGCTCATCTCCGGCATAAGGCAGCGCGTCGGATATGGTCAGCGCCCCGCCGGCAAACAAGTCAGCCAGCCCGTTAACCTCGCCGGCGCGGGCTGCTTCACAGCACAGGGCGGAAAAGATGGTATCGGCATGGATGTTCATCCGGCAGTCATCTAATGAGCCGGCTCCCGCATCCTTCCCCATATGCAGGGCGGTGGTAAAGCTAAGCCTGTAAAGAAAATGCTCCATACTCCTCCACTTCCTTTAACATATTTAGAAGGGTGTTTACATCCACGGGGCATTCTCCCTCTCTCACTTCTACCGTAAAATCCGCAAAAGCCACTTTACCGTAACCGCGTGACCCGTGCCCGCCCAGGTAATCCATAGACAGCAGCTTCAGGGCTTTGGCGATATTGGTAAAATCAATTTTGAGTACTGCTTGATCCTCCATATCATAAACCATATTAATGGCGAATTCGGAACCCCTTACCACCCTTTCTATCTGCCGCGGGTTGGCAACAGCTGTAAGACGGCTGATCGTGTTTTCAAACTTCACTTCAGTCATACCGCCGCGCTTTTTCAGGTCTGCGGCGTTGACCAGAAAAGCGTCGGCGAATTGCAGGCGCGCGGCCTTGGGATTGATCCCTTTTTTACTGTTGCCGGCGGAGCCGAAGAGGCGCGTAATTTCCTCAGGGTCATTGGCGCATTCCTGGGTTATGTAGTGGTATTTGATGCTCTTTGCCAGCAGCGTGCGCATTTTACCCTTGAGGCTGGAACCGGGCAGCATCGGTTCACCGGTGAAAGAATCCCTGATTACCGGGCTGTCAACCGCGCCGATAGCGGAAAATGCCGACGACCCGCCAATATGCATACCGGTTAAAACTTTCATTTTGCATTTGATAAAAATTTTTCCGTACATTATACCCTTCCCCCCTTACTTATCCTGACCTCCATAGTAGCGGTGGTAGGCTACCAGCGCTTCCATATAGCGGGAAAATTTTTTAAAGTTCTCCCGGCTGCCGCCAATGTTATTTAATAGATCCAGCAACCCCGCCTTAGTTACGAAGGGCTTGACCACATACGGTTCCCGCCCGCACTCGTAGACCAGCCGCACTTTCAGGTATTCGATCCGGCTCTGCAGCTCCGGGCTCAAGAGGTCGTCTTGTTCGGTGATCACATCGTTGTAGATTTCGCTGACCATAGCCAATATGTTCCTAATTTTGCTGGTGGTAAATCTCTGGTAATCCCTTAATGATCGCTTCAGTTCCTGGATAACCTGGTCTGCCTGGGCGGTATAGTTTTCCCCCAGTGTGAATTGCGCCGCGGCGGTTTGCGACCGGGACGGCTGAGCGGGCGGCGCGCCTCTAGAGCCTGCTCTGCCAGTATTATCGGTCCCTCTCGTTTGGGTTTTAGCGGGTTGTAACGGCTCACCCGCAAGCCCTGCTTTTCTAAGGGCCTCTCTCATATCACCACTCATGCCTGCTCCTCCTTTTCATTGCGGTTATAATATGTATACAGCATGATTGCTGTAATCAATTGCCGCCTGTCCTCATCGTTTAAGGCCCATTGATAAATACTTTGAGAAAAATTACGGTAACTTTTTTTAAACTCAGCGCTGGCTTTCTGCCCTGGCTCCCGCCTTCCCAGCAAATAAGCCAGGCGCGCTATATTTATCGCATCACTCTGCGCCTGCCGCAGCAAGTCGACGATGTTGTACAGGTAGCTGCTGCCGTAGTCGTCACTGCCGGAAAAAATACTGTCAATAACCGCGTACTTTTCGCCCAGCACATGCTCCTCAAAGGTATCCCAGTCATAGGTGTGCTGTGCTTGCAGCTGTCCATCGCCGATTTCCAGCCCGAACAGCGAGATGGCGTTTTTCTCCCGGCCGTTGCAGCGGTGCTGTTTGGCGTATTCCTCCAACTGGGCTGTTTCAGCCGCCATCCTGGCAATGGGGTAACCCGGCACAAAAACGGCAAAGCCTGCCGACAGGGTCAGTGTGCCGCCGGCATAACGGGCAAAAGCCCTGCGTATATCAATAGCTGCCGCCAGCACCTCGTTCCAGGCGCCCACCAGAAACAAGTCATCGCCGCCTGAATATACGACCACAATATTACGTGCTTTGGCCGGCGCCAGCAGGTCAAATTCGCCGTTGGCCAACAAGTCATTTAGATAGTATTTAAAAAAAATGGACAGGCTGCGCGACAGGGTGGCAGTACGTGACAGGGTTAGATACCTGTATTTGTTTTCAGCCGCGTGTTCCCTGATAAAACCGCTGACAAAGGCGGCACCCATGTTATCTACATCTGCCCGCAGCACCCCGATCCTTTCGATGCCTCTAGAGCTTGCGGCCAACTCGGGAAAAGTTTTCAATTCCCCGGTCTGGCCGGTGGCCGCATAATCCCCCAGCCATAGTCTGGTGGCCAGATAAAAGCCGGTACGGTAGGTATTCTTACTGTATATGCGCACCACTTTTTCCGGGGTTTTTTGCAGGAGCTCCCTGACTTTTTCTGCCTTAAAGGCGTAAAAATAATACTCCTCGCCCCGGCTCGAAAACAGCGGCAAGAATGTACCGTTTAATTCCTGGTTGGCGACTACAAAAACTGTATCTGGTTTGATCAGCATCCCGGAGATGTCAGTAAAAGCAGCGCAGGTTTGACAAAGGGCGCCTACGTCGTTTCTTTCCTCCAGCAGGCCTGACACCCCGCAAACGCCGCATTCGCGCCCTGACTTGTCGGTAGAGGTACTGTTTAACAGCCGCAGCTCCTCAGCCGAATAACGCCTCAACTTGTTTTCCGATACTTGAGCGGACAAGCTGCGGAAAATATTGACGTAGCTTTCGGGATCATCAGTTTTGCTCATCAACTCCTCTGCCGAGCATTCCTGTAGGCCATAAGCTACAAACAGGCGGGCGCCGAAATATTCAATCAGCTTACTGTTAATATTCCTGATAGCTTCACCTGACTTTTTTCTGGCCTCTGCGGTATGGGGCAGTAAAATATAAGCATGCCCGCCGCCCGTATATAAAAGGTTGGTGCGGTAAAGAGAACAGGCACAGAGAATTTCGTCTGCCAGGTTTTCCAGCAGCAGCTCCAGATAAAAGGAGCGCGCCCGCAGACCTTTTAAAGCTCCTTTAGAAGAAATTGTATAAATAAATTGCTGAATCCCCGAAATATCTATAGAGAGCAGGCAGAAGGCTTTTTCCCGGTAAAAATCCCGCCTGTTTTTAAACAGCTCCAGATAATAATCAGCTCTCTGCTGACTTTCCAGATATAAAGCGATACAGGCCGCCAGGGCCGCTGTTATCTTAGAGTGGTCAAAAAGTGATATATCGGCGACCTCGCTCAAATATGTAGAGGACGGGATGTAGGATAAGTAAGCTTCGGTAAGCTCCAGCAAAGAATTCACATATTCATCCTGAAAATTAATGCCGGCTAAGCCTGCGCTGATGCCTGAAATGATCCGGTTGTAATCTGGGGCTGGTTTATAGTCCCCCCTTTCCTGCGGGTAATTAATTTTTTCATGTATCGGCGCTACTTTGTGGACAGTTTTTCCTGCTGCGTTGTTCAGTAGGTTGTAAATCGAATTCTGCGGCCTGCTTCTGTCAAAACCCCCGGCCGCTTCGCCTTCTGTTTCCCGGCGGTCGGAGCCGGAAGCGATATTGTCAGCCAGGTAAACGATATAAGCGGCGCTGTCTTTTTCTAATTCCGCCGAGATGAGATCCTGGTGATGGTGGTATCTGATACAGTCCAGGATAAGCTGGTCATCCGTAAATTTATTAACCCATGCACAGCCGGAGACGCTGTGGGCACGCCCGTCAACATTTGAGCCACGGTGTAAAACCTTGCCTATGTCATGTAAAAGGCCCGCATTTGTTACACCCCTTACCAGATCATGCAAATTACCACCCCATTTAAATTTTACAATCTTATTTTTGGATAATGATAGCTTAGTTGTATACTTCTCCCTTTTTCGCCAAAATACCTTTATAATACCCCTTACTCAAACAGTTTATTTATAACTCACCGGCCGGCAGCAAATATTCCTTATTAAGCATAGCGTATTAGGCCTGCAACATATTGTCAGTCCATAAAATTAAAGATGGCTGATGCTCTGGGCATAGAAAAAGGGCGATCGCCAAGATCACCCGTGAAAGGAATTATACTGTTATCATGCTAACTGCCATGGCAGCTTCTTTTTTTCTTTTGACGGGAAGGCTGCGTCAAATTTCTCTACTTCTGCATCATCCACCAAATAACCATCCGGGTCTTGAAAAGTACCTGTTATCCCAGTAAGATAACCTGATTGCAATTCCTTTACCATAAAGAACGGAGCCTCTTCATCTCATGGAACAGCAGCGTAATAAACATGCATAGAATAACCACTGACAAATCCAAATCTCTAATAGCAATCTGGATTTCCCGTAATCGCTCCACAAACAAGCTCCAGCGCTTTTTCCATTGCAAAACGAATCAGCTTACTACCATATCCCTTGCCCCGATATTCTGGCAACACACTGACCGGGCCAAATGTCATAATCGGAATAATACGTCCATTATCACACATTATTTCGGATTTGCAGTACATGATATGAGCCACAATTTTGAGTTCATGCCCCAGCCAGCCAGTTTTATTGTGTACTTGAGCGAGTGCTGCCGCAGCTAATCAAGAGTAAAAAAGCCGCCTTACCCAGCGACCTTCTGATACTCCACTATTAATCCATCCAACTGCTGGCTTACTTCCAACAACTCTCCAATATTCCGGCTATATGGAGCTATCGTATACATTACTGACCGCAGACGCTCTATCTCTATAAGTAGTTCAGTACGGGACATGATACCTACTCCCTAAAAATTATATGTATAATTTCGTGGCGAATCTTGTAATATCCTGCATATTTAGGAAGATTTTTTTGAAATAATTTTCTAAAAAACGGTGCGTTTTAGTACCGTAAAAAAAAGTAATAGGTTATGTAAAATACCCAATAAACTATGTCCTTCATTTTGTCCGACTAGACACGGAAACTGTGATCCAACTCTTCGAATATAAATTTTGGGCTTACTTCTTATATATTACATATGTTTTTAAATTTATTTACTAACAACTTGCTAACCAATTTGCTAACCAGGACTATTTTCTAAAATATAGAATACCAGCAATATCAAGGCTTCCAACTAGACTGGTTGGATTACCTGGATTTGTCTGAAAAATATATAATGATCCCGTCCGGCCTTTGTTTTCAAGGTATCCAGCGATCTAGACTAAATTGTCGAGTTAACTCACATTCAAGAGGCCACTGGTTCGAAACCAGTCATCCCCACCAGGAAGATGCAAAAAGCTCCGGGATTCCGGAGCTTTTTATATATCGACTTATTTCCTGTTACTTTGCTGTTCTACTATATTACTTTTATTTCATCATCGACACCGGTCAGCTGCTCCAATCCGTCTTCATTCAAAACAAAAGTGTCTTCAATACCGACCGCCCCCTCGCCGGGAAAGACAAACTTCGGCTCCAGAGCGAACACCATCCCGGGCTGCAGGATTATTTTATAATTTTTCGCTATAACAGGCAGCTCATCCAGCTCCAGCCCGATCCCGTGCCCGATAAATTTGACGCCGGCGCCGTATCCCATGAACTGGTCGGCAAAACCTGATCTCTCTGCAATATCACAGGCAAGATTAAAGAGGTCCGTCCCCTGCGTGCCCGGTCTTGTTTCTTTTATTATTCGGCGTTTTATTCCCAATGACGTATTGTGCGCCTTGACCAGCTTCTCGGACACCGGCCCGATGGAAAAGATCCTGGTATGGTCCACCATGTATCCGTTAACAACAGTAGCGTAGTCAACCAGCACCGGCTCGTTCCGGACGATTTTCTTAAAGCCCGCGCTCTGCGGGAATGAGGGGTTGAGGCCGGTCCCGCCGGTAGGCCCGTTAAAAAAGCTGGGGTAAGCCGAACTCCACCCGGACGCCAGGTGACCCATGAAGGCTTCCTGGTTGAATGCTCTCACGCGCAGGGCGCCCTGGTGCCCCTTTTTTCTTAGAAAATATTCTATCCGGCTGGCCAGACCTACCTCCGTCATGCCTTCCCTTAAAATATTCGGCACCTCGCGAAACATCTCAGTGCTTAAAAAGGCTGATTCCCTCAAGCGTTCGATTTCATATGGAGACTTGATCATCCTTGTTTTACGTATAGCTTCGGATACATCGACGGTTTCCACCGGGTCAAGCAGAGCCTTATATCTTAAAAACAGGGTCGCCGGCAGGACGTCCATTTCCAGACCCAACCTGCGTTTTCCTTTTAGAACTCCGTTTATGCCCTTACGGATATCTTCCATGTTCCCAACTGAAGCAATATCTTTTAAGGCGCTCTCTTTCAGCGCTCGATTATAGCTTTTCTTAACCATCAAGAGCGGTTCACCCTGGGCGGGAATAAAAAGGTGGGCGTCCTGGCAGGTGCCGCTGAAATAGAACAGATCAGCGTTTTGGACGATCAGGGCTCCATCGATGTCTTCCGTACGAAGGCGCTCTTGAAATTTTCCTATCCTGCCGTACAGCTCTGTTTCCGGTGTGTAACTAATTATACTGTTGATCATTTAATACCTCCCATTCTGCAAAAAAGCGAAAAACCAGTTTGCAACGCGATATTATCAATTTTAAGGCTTTTTCTAAAATTTTCAACCTCCTGTTTGATAATTCCTTTTTTCCGGGATAAAACCCAGCCTTCATACCTTTGGCCTGAGCCGCCTTAGTTGTTTAGCCAGGTCTTTAATTACCCGCCTGCCCGGCGAGTGGATCAATCATGATACTATTGTTTCAAGTTTTTGGAATAATAAGTGGTTCAGACGCCAGCGCCCGGTATATTTCCTCCCACGAATGTTTCCTGTAGACAAGCTCGGGCAGCTTCCCACGGTTATACGGGGCGTCCATAAGCAGCACCGGGATTCCTGCTGCACTTACCTTGATGCCTATTTCAAGGGTGTCTTCGACCAGTACTTTTAAATCTCTCTCCAGGCAGAATTCCTTTTTTTCATGGCTGCCGAGCAGCAAAAGGTCGTCATACGGCAGGCTGTTTTTATTAAGCCAGTCAAGTGTTTCCTGATAATACTTTTTATCCCTGGCCGAAATGATGCAGATTTCGTAAAGCTGTTTCAGCCTGCCGAGATAATACGAAGAACCGGTTACAGGATCCGGTTCGCTCATTAAAAAGCGTCCTTTGCGATCAAGAAATAATTCAAGGTCATCAACAGTAATTTCGTAGGTCTTATGGATCTCATAAAGGTGTATATCCTCTACCCGCTTGTTTTTATTAAAAAACTTATTCAGTTCATTTACCCAGAGCGGCAGGCTGTTGGCCAGCACCCCGTCTATGTCCACGCCGATTTTCATTATACTCCCCCGCTGCGCCTAAAATCCTCTACCAGTATATTCGCCTGGCCCGGCTGAATTCCCTTTTAAACAGCGATCCTTACACGGCAGCAAAAAAAAACAGCCCGTCAGGGCTGATTTCAGATCAAGTCATCGTTAATAAGAAAAAATCGCATTTCCTATCGTTTTGCTTACCGGCCTGGACCACAGCCACTTGCTTTTTGCATAGTTGGCAAAGAAATAAAGTGCCCCGTTTGTCGGGTCAGCTCCCTCCATCGCTTCTTTTGCCGCTTTAATCGAATCGCTGCTGGCCGGCCGGTTGATCCACCCGTTCTGCACCGGCTCGAACTGGTAAATCCCATTCCCATTTTGGTATATCACGTCTCGAATTGTTTTAGGGAATCCAGGGGCTGCCACCCGGTTCAATACTACCGCCCCGACTCCTACTTTTCCCTCATATGGTTCGCCATCTGCTTCAGCGGTAATTAACCTGGCCAGGAGGTCGACTTCCTCCGACGTTGTCCGATTAAATAATCCTCCCCTGCTTACCTGCGGCGCTGCCTGGGGCGCAGTGCCGGAATTATTGTAAGGAGCGGACAGATACAGTACCATGCCGGGGTAAATAACGGTACTGACCAAGTTGTTGGCTGTCATGACGTCCTGAAAATTCATACCGTGTTTTTGGGCGATCAGGTAGAGCGAGTCTCCCGGCTGCACGGTATAAGCAGCCTTGCCGGCAATGTTACCAGCTGGGACTTTACCCTGGCCGTCAGGCTGACCGCCGGGAATGTTTAGCTGCTGGCCGGGGAATATCAGGTAGTCCTTTAGACCATTGGACTCCATCAGGTCCTTGACAGCTACTCCGTAACTGCCGCTTATATCATAGAGACACTCGCCCGGCAAAACTGTGTGGGTATCGGCTGCCAGGGCATGAGCGGGCAAAAAAAGAACGCCCGTCAAAACAAAAAAGCAAAAAAACACACGGGTAACCAAAGTCATATAATCCCTCCCTTGGCCTCCGAGGTTAGCTGACGGGTTCGGGTTGAGGGCACCCTACAATTTCGGTCGTCGGTCGTCGGACATAGGAAGTCGGATTGTTTGTTGGAAATCACCTTTAGTGATTTCCTTCTTGTATCTGACTACCGACTACTGACTACTGACTACCGAAATAGATTCACCCCAAAAATTTTTTTCCCCCGTTCCCCGGTTTTACCGGGGTTTCGGCCTTTTGTATAATTGTACAAGGATCTCCATAGTTTGACCAGAGCACAAAATTTTACAGGTTGTATCCTGAATACAATAAAATAACCCCCGGCGGGGTTATTTTATTTAGACTTTACTCTTCTAGTTTTGTTCTTCTTCCGCTATTTTCTCGCCACAATTCATGCAGAATTTGGCGGCAGGCGGCAGTTCCGTATTGCATTTGGGGCATGCGGGTGGTTTAGGGTTCAGCTTTTCAACCTGGTCTTCGAGGCTGGCGATTTCTTCTTCCAACTCCTTGGTGGTGTTTAACAGCCTTTGGATCTCTTCCTCATGTTCCTTTTCGCCTTTAAACTGCAGATAAACGAGATTGCCCAGGGCGGAAATATTGTTTTCCACTTCTTTTTCCCGCTTTGAGATTTCAAACTTCAGCTTGGTGGATTCCACCAGGTCGCTGGATTTTTTCCCAATTGTTTTGGCTCCCTCACCCAGGGACTTTGCGCCTTCACTAACCTTTTTCAGAAAATCCACAGTTTGCTACCTCCCCGTTTATTTTTATAAAAGCTATTCTTTGTTCTGTTCCAGCCACGTCATGTAACTGTCCAGCTCCCGGTTGACTGCCGCGTCCGCCAGCTTGTTTTCCTCCCGGGGCACGTGTCTCACGGTAAGTTTAAGCCCGGGTGTGATGGCGAGGTCTTCCCATACCCTCTCGGCTATTTCCCGCAGGGTTGGCTCTTTGATTTTATACTGGCGGTTAAATTGGCGGACTACAAGCTCGCTGTCGGCCAGAACCTCCGCAGTCAGTCCATCGTGCTCGCCCGCCAGGTAAACCAAAGCGTTGACCGCTCCTTCCAGGGCGCTCCATTCCGCAAAATTATTAGTCAGCCCCGGTCCGAGGAACTTGCTTTTGGTCGCGATTACTTTGCCTTCTTCATCGGTAATAACCATGGCGGCTGCCGCAGGTCCGGGATTACCCCGGCTGCCGCCGTCTACATTCACTGTAATTTTCAAAATCAACACCCCGCTGCACTAATTTTAGCATATATAAACTTTTACTACCAGTTTATACGTATATTTATATCCAACAGATTACAACTTTACTAATTTGGAATGATAATACAGGATTCAACACGTTATACGTCGAATTTTTAATTAGCTGAACATTTAGGGAGGGTCATTCTATTATTAAAATCGATTTGGAAAACTATAAAGAACTTATTTACAGCCTGGAAGAGATCGTTTATCCGGGACGTATGGAGAGGCTGACCCAAGCAGCCTTAAGCCACCAGAAAAAACTGGCCGAAATGGGCCTTGAGCCGGAACAGCATATTGCCACCCTGGCAGCGGCAATGGCGGGAGAGGCTTTTAGGGAAGCTGTGGCTTTAACCCTGGCAGTCGTGGCGATGTCAAATGAAGAGCCTGAAAAACCGTTAAATCCAAGGGATGCAATCAGGCGTATCAAATAAGCGAGGTGATCAAAATGTCAGAAAGCCTGCAAGAT
Organism: Pelotomaculum propionicicum; assembly: GCF_048984525.1. Taxonomy (GTDB): domain Bacteria; phylum Bacillota; class Desulfotomaculia; order Desulfotomaculales; family Pelotomaculaceae; genus Syntrophopropionicum; species Syntrophopropionicum propionicicum_A. The sequence continues at coordinate 91,999 of NZ_JBMGJC010000002.1, read as the reverse complement.
GAAATTTACCTGAAACATGCGAGAGAACTGTACGAGCGCTTGAATTTTATCAAACAGAGCGAGGCTTTTGAAAAAGGCGAGGACCTTTTAACAAGGTTGTCTATTGAAATACTGCAGCAGTCTATCAAAGCCAGTTTCGATATCTGCCAGGAACTATGCAATAAAAAAGATTAGTCTGCAAACCGCATACAGGTTATCTCAAATATTATCAGCAGAGGTTGAAAATCTTGAATAAGCGGATCCTGATCGTAGATGACAGCAGCTTTGCCAGGAGCATGCTCACGGAAATATTTATTAAACATGGTTATGATGTTGTGGGCGAGGCCAGCAGCGGCAGCGAGGCTCTGGAAAAATACGGCCAGCTTAAACCGGACCTGGTTACGATGGATATTGCCATGCCCGGTTTAGATGGAATAATGGCCATAAAAGAAATTATCCACAGTTTTCCCGAAGCAAGAGTTGTAGTTATTAGCTCAATACATAGTAAAGAAATTGTAAAAAAAGCTTTACTGGCAGGTGCGTTTGACTATGTAATCAAGCCATTTACAAAAGAGCGCCTGCTTAAAGCTATTGATAAGGCGCTTTTGCAGGGATAGGGAAAAATATGTAGTATTTTAGTAATTATGAAAAAGTTTTTTGATAATAACACCCAAATGAGCCAACAGGAATTCTCGGGTCTGACTATTTCAGAATTAGAAAAACAACTGATAACGGAAGAGCCCGAAAGCGGAATAAAAAATGTCTTTCACGCCCTGACACGGTGGGGAAGGCTCCTGATCGTGTTTAGCCTGGCTGTAATATTGATATTTGTGGCTTGTTACATACAAAACCTCAAAAAAGAAATCTATGAACTCCGCAGGGAATTAAACGAACGGCCCGGCAATACATCACAAGTTGAGAATATTGAACAGAACCAACCAGTTGAGAAAACTCCTACTGACAGTTCACAAGAAGAAAACGACGGGCAGGGCCAGCCTGTTGAAGAAAGCTCTCCCGACAGCTCGCAAGAAGAAAATGAGGGGCAAGGCCAGCCTGTTGAAGAAAGTTCTCCCGACAGTCCGCAGGAAGAAAATGACGGGCAAGAGCAGTCAACAGAAGAATATCCTCCCGCCCCCTCACAAGGAGAAGTTGACGGGCAGAGCCAGTCAGTTGCAGAAAATCCAGCCGGTTGACCAGAAACAATCGACGAATTTCAACCTGCTAATAAAATATAAGAAAATCCCGATCAGCCTCTGCTTAAAACAGAGGCTGTTTTGTATAAATACCCGTTTCCTATGGCATCCTAATCATTCGGAGGGGTCGTCCATTGATTTTGACATACAAAAAAAACCTGGGGACTTTTGACAGGATGGTCCGGGCAGGTATTGGCCTGTATTTGCTGTGGCTCGTTTTTATTGGTGCAATAGTGGGATGGTGGACTTTAGCGGCTTTTTTGTTCGCTCTTTTTCATCTTGTTGAATCGTTTCTGGGCTATTGAATACTTTATGATCTCATGGGTTGGTCAACTCTGAAGTGATTTAAACGGGAAAAAAACAATACCTTCTGAGCAGGTCTTTCGCCTGCTTTTATTATTTTAGGAAAAAAAGTTAATATATGTGTCGCTATTTGTCAAAAAAATAAAGGATATATTTCATATCATGTCAAAAATTAATAAATTATGTTATACATATAAGTATCTTAATTAATTTTAGACTCAGGATATGCGTCTGATTTTATGGAACAAAGGAGGAATTAACATATGTGCGATTCCAACCCCAAAATAAATACAGATACCAGGGGCCAGGATATATGTGTGGTTAATTTTCAGACTTTGTTTAACACAATTGACGACTTAATGTTCATTACCAATACTCAAGGAAAGATATTACAAATAAATAAGGCGGTGGAAAACCGGCTCGGATTTTCTCTTGAAGAGCTCCAAGGCATTTCTCTGACTGATTTACCTCCCCCGGAACGGAGAGAGGAAGCAGCAGGGATTATATCAGAAATGTTCACAGGCAAGCCGGGCCTTTGCAGCTTGCCCCTGATGTCCAAGGACGGAAGTATCATCCCGGTAGAGACCAGAGTGACACCCGGACAGTGGAACAATCAGGATGTCCTCTTCTGCGTCTCACGGGATTTAACAAGCAGAAAACATTATGAGCGCGCTTTGGAGTTAAGTGAAAGGCGTTACCAGGCCATAGTGGAAGACCAGGTTGAATTGATCTGCCGCTTCCTGCCGGATACCACTCACACCTTTGTTAATCAGGCCTACTGCCGTTATTATGGTAAAAGCCGTGATGATCTGATCGGGGAAAAATTCTTGCCGACAATTTATAAACCCGATCATAAAAAATTTTTAAAACATATCGATTCATTGAGCCGTGCAAATCCCGTATCAACCATCGAACACCGCGTTGTACTGCCCGACAATTCGGTCAGGTGGCAGCAGTGGACTGACCGCGCAATTTATAATGAGCATGGCCTGTTGGTGGAATACCAGTCGGTGGGACGGGATATCACCGAGCAAAAACAGGCGGAAGAAACTCTAAAAGCAGATAGGCACAGGCTTTTCTCGCTGCTTGAAAGGTTGCCTGCCTTTGTTTTGCTCATCGCGCCGGACTATTCCATACACTTTACCAACATCAACTACCGAAAACGTTTTGGTGAGGTTAAAGGGAGGTTGTGTTACGAAGTTTTCAACAACCTGAGCCAGCCCTGCAGTAATTGTCCTACTCAGGCTGTTTATCAGACCGGAACACCTGTGGAATTTGAGTGGGTAAGCCCCGGAGGAGACGCTTACCAGGTTTTCGACTACCCGTTTCATGATATCGACGGGACTCTGCTTGTGCTCGAACTGATGGTGGATATTACTGAGCGTAAACATATGGAAGAGAAGCTGCGCTTATCCGAGGAAAAATTCTTTAAAGCATTCAATTCCAGCCCCGCCCTGATGACTATCCTCGCGCTCAAGGAACTGCGCTGCCATGATATAAACGAAAACTGCCAGAGCTTTACCGGTTACAGACGGGAAGAGATAATAGGCAAATCGATAAAAAACCTTGATATGTTTAACTTAGATTCAATAAATGAAGTTCTCCAGAAGGTGCAAAAGCATGGTAAATGCTGCAATTACGAGCTAACATTCCGCAGAAAGTCTGGTGAGTTTAGAACCGGGCTCTTATCTTTAGAGACATTTTACCTTGACAGTGAGCAGTATGTGCTTTGTGTTCTTAATGACATCACAGATATAAAAAAGATGGAAAAAGAGATGGCCCGCCTGGACCGTTTAAATCTTGTAGGAGAAATGGCTGCTATAATAGCGCATGAGATCAGAAACCCGCTGACCACCGTAAAGGGCTTCCTGCAGCTGTTAAATGGAAAAGACAGGTATGTCCAGGACAAAATGTACCTGGAATTAATGATAGATGAACTGGAAAGGACGAATTTAATAATCACGGAGTTTCTTTCCCTGGCTAAAAACAAGGCAGTGGAATTAAAGAAAGCTAACCTCAACAGTATATTAAAATCCATAATCCCGCTCATTGAAGCTGAAGCCCTGAAGCATAATAAAAAGATTTACCTGGATTTAGGGGACATACCCGACCTGCTTCTTGACAAAAAGGAAATTCATCAAGTAGTGCATAACCTCACCCGCAACGGGCTGGATGCAATGCCGCCTGACAGCACCTTGTTATTAAGGACATATAAAGAAGGTGATGAGGTAATACTGGCGGTACATGACCAGGGCAAGGGAATTGAACCTGATGTGCTTGAAAAACTGGGGACACCGTTTTTTACAACAAAGGAATCCGGCACGGGCCTGGGGCTGGCAGTATGTTACAGCATCGCCGCCAGGCATAATGCCGCAATCGAGATTAAAACAGGCGCGGGTGGAACAACTTTTTACGTAAAGTTTAAGTGTGTTAGTAAAACATAAAAAATCTACGGATATTATCCCGGAGACCTCAACGCTATTTTTTATCTTATTTTTACTCTTATTACTTGCTTGTTTAACCAATCCATATAAATCCAAAATAAAACTGCCTGATCCATATTGTTGTCCATGGCAATTTGGTTAAAGCCATCTCTTACTAGAGGAAAAGCTTCACCAATTGGCAATTTGCGTTCTTTTACCATCAGATCAATCTCGAGGCTGACTTTATCCCTTGTGCCTTGATCTACCTCTCCTACAAAAATAAGAATTTCCTGATTGCTAAGTTTACTATCGGTCACCAATCGTGCTATTTCAGCCATTCTTTCGTTTATTTTTTACGCCCCCTTCAAATATTTCCCTAATACTTCGACAGAAAGATGGTTTGTCCTTTACCAAAATCATGACAGCAGCGACACAATATGATATTCTCAAATTATCCCCATTTAGCAGAATAACCCCCGGGGTCAATCCCCGGAGGCCTTGATATTCCTGGAGCCGATGGGGGGATTCGAACCCCCGGCCTGCGCATTACGAGTGCGCTGCTCTACCCCTGAGCCACATCGGCCAGTTATATATGATATGAAAAAGCACTGTTTATTTTACCTTACCAGGTCTGAAAAGTCAATTAACCCGCTGTCCTTAATAGTCAAAAAACCCCCGGTTATCAAGATGGTGGGAAAGGAAATCTGAGCGCGTCAATAAACCTTTCATAAAAATCAGCTCTTGCAGATAAATCTACATGTTCAGCCTTTTGGCATAAAGCCAGAGCCCGTTTTCTTTCAGTCCTGGAAAGCAGGGAGAGCACGGCTCCTTCCCCGGCGGCATTGCCTATTGGTAAAATGCGGTGGAGGGAAACCGGGGGTAATAGCCCGATGGCCAGCGCGCTGTCTTTTCTGACATGGTTGCCAAAAGCACCGGCCAGAAGGATTTCCGTTATATTTTCCGCGTCAAGCCCCATTTCCCGCAGTAATACCTGGATGCCGGCATGAATTGCCGCCTTGGCCAGTTGCAATTCTTTTATATCCCTTTGTGTAATGACAATATCATAGCCTGTACCTGAAATATCACGCGGCGCAAGTATAAATTCAGTGCAGTCATCTTTTTTTACCAACCTGTTCTGAAGCAGCAGGTTCAGTTTGCACCTGTCTTTTTCAGGATCTGTAAAGCGGCCGGTCTCATCAATTATGCCGGCCTTCAGCATCTCGGCCACGGCGTCAATCAGGCCGGATCCACAGATTCCCCGGGGAGGAAGGCCGCCAATGGTTCCCAGGCGAACGTCATTACTGATAACAACAGATTCTATCGCTCCATCAACCGCCCGCATACCGTGCCTGATATGGGAACCCTCAAAGGCGGGACCGGCTGCTGAAGAGCATATCAGGACCCTGCCCCTGGAAGCCAACACCACTTCACCGTTAGTTCCAATGTCAACCGCCAGACAGGTGCCCTCCCTCTGGTCAATGCGGGCTGCCAACATCATGCCGACGGTGTCAGAGCCCACAAAACCGGCAATATTAGGCAAAACCAGCACCCTGCTTTCAGGCAGCAGGTCCAGTCCCAATTCGGATGAGGGAAGTTCCACGGCACGGTTAAAGGCTGGGATGAAAGGCGCGGGGGCCAGGTTAGCGGGGTCTATGCCCAGGAACAGGTGGCTCATGGTTGTATTCCCCACCACCACTAACTCGTATATTTCCTCTTTATTAACGTCTGTTTCCTGAAGCAGGCAGGATATTATACTGTTAACGGCCCCCAGTACAAGGTCTTGTAATTGTATTAAACCATCATAATTATTTGCGGCATGGTAGATCCGTGAGATTATGTCAGCGCCGTAAACGGACTGGGGATTGGACGACACGGAAACAGCCAGGACTTCCCCACTATCCAGGTCTAGCAGGTAACCTGCCAGTGTTGTTGTTCCAATATCAAGGGCTATACCGTACATGCGCCCGGTGGTGTTGCCGGGTTCCACCGTCACGATAGTGTCACCGGCCAGGACCGCCGTAACCTGAAAACCTGATTCCCTTAAAACCTGCGGCAGGGTGGCCAGAATCCTGCGTCCAACCACAATATTATCTCTTTGGGGAATACAGTTAATCAAACGCTCCAGGTCTGGCGTCCGGTCCTCTAAAGTGGGTGATTCCATACACAGGTAGAATTTTGCTATGGACGGATCAACGTTTAATTTGGAGCTTCGCCATCTTATATCGGTTTTACTCAGGGAATTTTCATTTTGGCCCCATGTCTCGACCACGACATCTTCCTTCACATTATGCCGGCATGCCAATACCCACCCCTGGGCCAACTCGTCAGATGAAAGCAGGTTATTCTCAGCAGACGCCTTTCTCAGCGTATTACCGTTTAAAATTTTAACCTTGCATTTACCGCAAGAGCCTTTACCCCCACAATTCCCTTCAACTGGAATTCCCGCGAGGGCAGCCGCTTGCAATATACTCGTCCCTGCGGGAACCTCTACTTCTTTCTCCTGGGGCTTGAATAAAACCCTGCCTGATGACACCTTTGCCATCCCCTTCAGACTAAGTCTCCGGCATAAAAACCAGCCTTGATTGGAAACGTTTTTCGGTTGTCTTCACTCTAACCTTATAGGATACTTACCATATTCTTTTATATACTGGCCCATAGCCAGGACATTTTGCGGTTTGCAATAATCTGTAAGACTGTTGGCGCTGGATATAATATAACGGCCGCCCGGAGCCACTTGGCTGATCCTGTTCATAACTTCTTTTTTCACATCTTCCAGACTTCCGCGTGTTAAAGTGTGTCGCAGGTCAATATTGCCAAGCAGACAGATTCTGTCGCCATATTTCTGTTTAGTTTTCACAATATCCATACCGGTAGGGTCTATAGGATGCAAACCTTGAAATCCCAGGGGTAAAAGTATGGGTAAAAAAGGTTCAACATTGCCGTCACTGTGATAAACCCACGGTTTATTCATTGCTTTTATTACTTTTAGAACATGGGGCAGGAAGAATTCCTGTAATACCCGGGGGGAAAACAGAGGACCTGTGTTACAGGCCAGATCGTCGGTAACCCAGTAGAAATCGAAATCCAATTCATTGATATGTTCGAGTACTCTCGCTGTCCAGTTTGCGTACAGGTCAGCCACTTCATGTATGAAGTCAGGGTTGTCTACCAGGTTATATGAGAACCTCTCCAGGCCCATACCCAGATAAGTAGGCGCGATACCCAGGCGTATTCTGGCGTAAACAGCATAATCACCCTTATAGGCATTTAGCCACTCCCGTACCCGTTTATAAACCGCGGGCTGATCCGGGTCCGGCAGGATAATATCCTGCAGCCTCTCATTGCTTGTGAGAAGCCCCTGGCCCACCATTTCCACACCGTTAAATGATTCTTTTTTAGCCATCATGGGAGGATAGAAATCGAAATTAACACCGCAAGGGTAAGAAAAGCCAAACCCATCCAGCCCCAGACTATCAGCAAGCTCAGCAGGTGTAAAACTCGAACGGCCCATGATCCTTAGCTGAAAATTGATTTGCACATCATGCTCCAACCAGGGGACTCTGTCAGGTTCACCTTTGCCCAATAAGGCTGTAAGTACCCGTTCCCGCGGTGTTAATTCCAAATTCAACACTCCATAGCTTAAAACAGTAATATTTTAAACCTTAAATAATTATAACACCGGCAACACCATTCTTTATAATCTCGTTATGTTTGTTGAAAACCATAAAGATTCATCCTTTAAAAAAAATTTTTCTCTCTCACTTGTTAACCTATACAAAAAATAAAATATCATCCTGTTGTCTAAGCTAAACTAAATTGTTGCGCGCAGCAAGAAATGAGATCTCACCTTTGTTAGACTTTTTACAAATTAGTGAGATCTCATCGATTTATTTAGCTATGACATTTTCTTATTTTCTTTTATTTTAACAAAACTCTGCCCATGGGAAATTTAATACCGGCGCCTTCCAGGATTAAGCCGCCAGCCATAATGATACCAAAAATTCCGGTTATAAAAAGCCCCCAGGCACTGGTCAAGACCATAAACTTGCTGGCGTAACCCAGGTAAACCAGGGCCAGGGCACAAACACCGATATCTGCTCCAATGAGAGCTATCGTCCCGGCGGCTGGGGAATATTTAAGAAATACCGGAGTGGTAAAAATCAGCATGACGCCCAGGGTTGCCCACTCGTATCCAAGGATGCGCGGGTCAATTACCCAGTTGTATATTGGCGCAAAGTAATTTAAAGCATAGGTTAAACCGTTGGCAAAGCCGAAAAACGAAGCAAAATACAACCAGGTGACCCCTCCCACTACATTTCCCAGTTTAATCAGGCTGATACCCGCTCCCAGGTAGGAAATAGTACAGCCAAAAGACACCAGCGCCATGGGAAGGAGCGCTTTGCTGTCCACAAACCCGCATAAATAGGCCCAGGCCATAAGGCACACTATAGAATTAGCTATCCAGCCGGCAGCTCCGGCGTCGGCAATCTTAATATCAGTATCCGCCAAGCAAATGACCTCCTTTAAAATTTACTGAAAAAAACATTTTCATTTTAGCCTATTATCACCTTAAGCCCGTAAGATTCAATAATATTCTTGCAGTGCTTCATATGTTCCTTGCCGGGTGGTTTAAGCTCCTCCAATTTATATTTTTTACCCAGCCGTTCATATTTAGCGGAGCCCAACCGGTGGTATGGAAGGATCTGGACAAGCTTAACAGAAGGACCCAGCTTGGCGCAATATTCACTTGTGGCCCGGATATTTTCTTCTGAATCGTTATAGCCTGGAATGACAGGTATCCTGATTTGTAGGGCGACCCCTTCTGCCGCCATTTTCCTGGCATTTTCCAGGATTAATTCATTTGGAACGCCGGTTAATTTCTGTGATTGCAGGGTATCCATATGCTTTAAGTCATATAGAACAAGATCTACATATTCCAGGACTTCCCTGTAATGCTCCCATTCGGCGTAGCCGCTCGTATCAAGGCACACATGCAATCCCCTGTTTTTGCATTCCTTTAATAGCGCTTTGACAAACTTGTACTGCGCCATGGGTTCCCCACCGGATACCGTAACCCCTCCGCCTGAGCGCCGGTAAAATAACCTGTCCTTGTCTATTATTTTCATGACTTCATCAACACTGATATCTCTCCCGGTAAGGTATAACGCTTTGGGTGGACAAACCCCGGCGCATAGCCCGCATTTATCGCATTTGTCTCTATTAAGATCAATAACTTGGATTTCTTTCTTTTCAAATTTTGAATAAAATTTACGGCCTTTTGCCAAAGCTCCGGTTGGACAAACTTCCAGGCACTTTCCACAGTTGTCCAAACCAATACATTTTATTTCAAACCACGCTATTTCGTCTTCAAATGCCTGTGAATCCGGGCTGTGGCACCACAAACACGCAAGGGGGCACCCCTTTAAGAAAACCTCTGTTCTGATCCCGGGGCCGTCATGCACCGTGTATCTCTGGATATCGAAGATTTTTCCTGTTCGTACGTTTTCCATTAAAAGGCCTCCCGAATTTTCAGGTATGCTCCGACAAAAACAAGAAAGATGGAGGCCAGCAGCACACCCGGGCTATGAGCCTGGGGTGTACTGCTGGCTGCTGCCCTGAGCGCTTTAGAAAGAGCCGGCCGCAGTACTTGGCCTCACCTTATCTTACCTAGGCCAGTTCAGTAATTTCCGTTCTTTCAATGATATCCTCCTGGAGCGCCGGGTCCAGTCCAACGAAGAGAGCACTGTAACCCGCTACCCGCACCACTAAGCCCCTGTATTTATTCGGGTTTTTCTGGGCGTCCCTAAGTGTTTTTGAGCTCACGACGTTGAATTGTAAATGCAATCCCTTATTATCAAAGAAAGTCTTGATTGCCGACATCAAATTCCTGGTGCCGTTATCACCTTCCACCGCGCTCGGGTGGAACTTTAGATTCAGCAGGGTTCCGTTGGAGTTAATCAGGTGGTCCACTGCGGCAGCGGAATTGAGTGTAGCCGTCGGGCCGTTTTTATCCTTGCCGTGCATGGGAGAAATTCCGTCAGCCAGTGATTCTCCGGCCTTTCTCCCATCTAAAGAGGCGCCCCGCCCGTAGCCCATGGGGATGTTGGCAGATACGGGATAGAGTCCGGGGCTGTATGGCCCCCTCGGCCCGGTACACTCCTCAGTTTGTTTGCAATAAACGCCTGCCGCCCACCTGGCCAGCTCATCGGCGTAAGAGTCGTCGTTGCCGTAGCTGGGGGTACCCGCAATAATCTCGCTGCGCAGAGCTTCTTTACCTTCCCAATTTGACTTCAACGCGCTCAAGAGTTCAGCGCCGCTGTATTTCTGATCATCAAACACAAATTTCTTAATTGCTGAAAGCGCATCAGCCACGTTGCTGACGCCCACTCCCGCGGTACCCGTGGAATTATATTTTGTGCCGCCTGCGCTTACATCAACACCGCGCTCCACACAAGGTTCCATGGCGCAGGACAGGATCGGCAGCGGGACCAGCTGCATATGGGCCAGGTCAACAACATTTGTGATTACAGCAAAATGATCTACAAAGTACTGGGTCTGCTTGACATAAGCTTCCTTAACCTCCTCAAAGGAAGTGAAGCTTGCCAGGTCTCCCGTGGCAGGACCTGCCTGCACGCCGGTCAACAGATTGACCCCATTGTTGATGGCCAGTTCCAAACAAGCGGGCAAACTGAAAAACGGCGCGTCGCCGGTACCGCCGGACCACCCGTATTCATAGCCCTGGCACCCCGGCTCTACACATCCCACAATGGCATAATCGCGCACATCCGCTAACTCTTTGGCCCTGTTTAATAATGCCGGAATGATTACCTCATCATTATAGAATGCCGGCATGCCCAGGCCCTGCTTCTTAACTTCTATTGCCTTGAACCATAACTGTTCCGGTGTCCCGTTCCAGATTCTAACCGAAATGGAGGGCTGGTGCAGTTTGACGTTCATGGACGCATCCAGGCAGATATAAGAGAGTTCGTTGGTTGCATCCCGGCCGTCCCGGGTCTGGCCGCCCACACAGAGGTTCTGGAACATGGGGTAGCCGCCGAAGGCCTTTGTGGCGCCGATGGGACGTATTTTATTGATTTCCGAAAGCTTAATCCACAGGCACTCAATTAATTCCTGGGCGTATTCTTTTGTTATCAGTCCCTCTTTGACATCCTTGGCATAATAGGGATACATGTACTGGTCGAACCTTCCTGGTGATACGGAGTGACCGCTGGATTCAAGCTGGAGCAGCAGCTGTAAAAACCAGAACGACTGGCATGCTTCCCAAAACGTCCTGGCCGGGTTTTCAGGGACCCAGTCACAGTTCCCGGCAATCTGCAGCAGTTCAGTTTTTCTATTTGCGTCTTTTTCCCCAGCTGCCATTTCCCGGGCCATCTTCGCATACCTTTTAGCAAAACCGGCTGCGGCATCACATACCATGATAATGGCATTCCAGAAATGATATTTTTCTATGTCCCTGCCGTCCCTGGGTATGCCAAGCTGCTTCAACTGCTCCAACGCGTCATTTTTAACTCCTGAAAAACCTTTTTCCAAAATGGTTTTATAATTCGGGCTGTAATGTCCTACGCCCGAGATCGCGACTTCCGGAATACCAAAGGTATATACTCCTGAATTTTCAATGGCTTTTTTAGATTCTTCGGGCAGCATCCTCAGAATGATATCGTTGAGTTTTTTCCCATCCCAGTAATCAAAAAGACCTCTGATTGTTTCTTTGGTCTCTTCATCAATTAAAAACCTGTCTGCGTCTCTTTTTTCAAAAGGTTCATTTTCCATCTCTTCAATTATCCAGTTGTAAGAGAACTCGGGAAAAATCGGCGCGGACCTCGCCACTTTGGCCTGGTTGCCGATTACGAGCTCATCATCGGCAATCCAAATAGTCATTTCATTTAACAATTTTTTAAGGGCTTTGGCCCTTCTGATTACCATCGGCTCACCTTCTGTTTCCTGGTAAGACCTGGTAATTATTACTGCACGCTCTGCATCTATGGCCGGAGGCGTAGCTAAATACCTCTCCTGCAGCCTGTGTACTCTTTCCGTAATACCGTTCACAAAGATCCATCTCCTCTCGTTTTTACAATTTTGTTTTGCCAAATTGCCGTGCCGCCGCTGAATTGCACCTGCCTTTCTTAAACGTAGTGCTTTTCTTACATTCTAGAATCGGTAGCCGGTCAAAAGAATTCTAACGTTTTATGATTGCGGGGTTTTCCTTGTCAAAATAAAAAAGTGCCGGATGCTACCATCCGGCACGAGGGTGAATATTTTTACCCGGGTTAATAATTTTGTCTATTTAAAGAAACATGTTCGCCTCCACTTTTTGTCCCGGCGGTAAAACCAAAAATTCAGAGGAATCCCAACTGCCTGTCAACAAACGCTCCAGACGGTCCGTCGCACCCGGTTCCACTGCAAAATCCCATCCCAGGCCGCCAGCGGTTTCACGCGCCAGCTCTATGGTCTTCCTGGTATCTTCCCCGGCGCCCATGGTGTCTATATATATAATCTGCTTATAGTGACGGTACATGGAGTCAAAGATCCAGGCGCCGGTTTGCGGGCCGTGCTTGGCGATTAATTCGCTTCGCTCCTGTAAGGGCGTGCGCCCGTAACGGACCCAACTCGGGGAGAGGAAATAGCTGCCCGCCGCGTCCCGGCCCGTCTGCCGCAGCAGCCGGATGCAGTCATGAAACCTGGGCAGGACCAGTTTCCCCCCCGGGTTGAATAAACCTACAGTAGACCTGGAACAAAGACCGTAAGCCAAAATCACATCGCGGCCACGGCCTTCGCGTAAAATTACCTGCATGAGGGCTTTGTTTAAGTAAGACGGCGATTCATGTAACCCGATGGGATAAAATTTTGTTTCCAAGTAATCCGGGGCCAGTTTATCGATCTCCTCTTTCAGCGATGAGCAGGCCAGGCAGATTTGATCATTCCGTCTAATTATCATTACACGCCTCTTCACAGGTGTTTAATTTAATAAGTGACTTGCGGTATTCACCGGGTGTAATTCCTTTGTGTTTTTTAAATACGCGTGTAAAATACTTGATGTCGTGGTAACCCGCCTTTTTCGCAATACCGGCAATTGATTCATCCGGTTTATTAAGGAGTTGTTCCGCCGCGCGCATTCTCACCTGGGTCACATAGTCAACAAAATTCATCCCAGTTTCAATTTTAAAAATACGGCTAAGATAACTCGGGCTGAGAAAAAACTTGCCGGCCACAGCTTCCAGGTTAAGATCAAGGTAATAGAAGTCATTAATATACCGCTGTATATTACAGATAATACTGTTATTATGCTGTTCTTTGCGTTTGGCAACCGCGGCGGCCATCGATATAATATTTTGTCTGACCCAGGCGCCTAAAAGGTTATTCGTCTGGTATTGCTCCAGTGCATGCCACCAGCGGGCGCCGAGGGGAATACGGGAAGCCCTGGAAGCGACCACCAACAGCTCGATTAAATGATTTCGCATCTGGTCGGGATCTCCGCCTCGCCCAACCTCACTTACAATAGCATCCATAATACCGGTTACGTTACTTATATCTCCCAACTCAATCCTGGCCAAAAGTTCCTTCTCCAGGTGTTTGGGATAGCAGCTTTCTAATTTTATTCCGGCTATTTTGCTGTATGGGATAACCTGGTTATTTCCAAGGGTCAGCCGGTGGTTATTGGCTTTTTTAGCCTGCCGGTATGAATGGTATAGTTCAGCGGGTCCGGAGCATATTTTACCGACACCGATGGTCAGGTGTGCCCATCCGGTCTTCTCAGTAACCGTCCTCAAGCTTTCAGCAACATTTAACATTTTTAAAGCAGGGTTTTTTTCCGCGGGATCAATCCATACCAGAACAGCAAATTCGAGTCCGCCGGCATGGGTCAGCAATATATCATGCGCGCCTAACCGCAGTTTAACAAGGTGGTATATTTCGCCAAGAATACGCTGGATCCTTACTTCCTCTCGGCCACTGTCGAGAATATTTACACTGGCGCATAAAACACCATTAGGAAAGCGCTCAATGCCAAGCACGCGGGCTCTTTCCAGAAGAACTTCCGGTGATTCTTTGCTGCCTTTTAAAATTTCGGAGAAAAAATTCAACCGCAGGGCCGGGATAGTATTTTCCAGTAATTCTGTAATTCGTTTTTGCTCAAGAATTTTATTGTTTTCGCGTTCAATCTCTTCGATAACCTGCCCGATAACCTGTACCAACAACTTCGATTCCACAGGTTTGAGCAGGTAGGCGCTGGCTCCCAGCTGTACGGCTTTCTGGGCGTAATGAAATTCATCATGCGCCGAAATAATGATGAACCTGGTATCCGGCCCGTTCTCCCGTATCTCTTCAATAACTTTTAAGCCGTCCATGCCGGGCATGCGAATATCCATGAGGCAAAGGTCGGGTTTAATAGTGTTGATTAAATTTAGCGCCGCAGGACCGCTTTCAGCTTCCGCGACCTGTTCGACAGCAGGAAAGTACCGGTTAAGCAACCTCCTGATATACATACGTTCTATGCTTTCGTCTTCCGCTATGACTATCTTTATTATGAAAATCACCCCGTGTAAAAATTATGGCAGATAAGAGGTTCAATGAATTTTCGGAAAGTAGAGCTGCACCTTACATCCTTTGCCGACAGTGCTTTTTATCTCCAGGGCGCAGTTTACCCTGAAAAAGGCCTGCATACGCTTTTGAATATTGTTAAGACCGATCCCGGTGGTATGTCCCTTGCCGCTGGGCAGGTTCTCGAGGTTGAAAATCCGGTCTATTTCATCCTGACTCATGCCGATACCATTGTCCTCCACCTCGAAAACAATTCCGCCGTCCTTATCATAGCCGCGCACAGAGATCTGGCCTTTTACTGTAGACGGCTCAATTCCGTGTACAATCGCGTTTTCAACAATTGGCTGCAGAGCAAGGCAGGGAACCCTGGCCCCCAGAATCCCGTCCTGCACGTCAATGTTTACCTCCAGCCTGCCGGCAAAACGTGTCTGCTGTATAAACAGGTAATCTTTTATTGTTTTCATTTCTTCTTCTATGGTTAAGGCCTCTTTAATCCGACGCAGATTATAGCGAAGGACACGGGCGAGACTGTGTACCGTCTTTTCTGTCATTTCCGCTCCTTCTAAAAAAGCCAGTCGCGCAATGGTATTAAGGGTGTTGAAGAGGAAGTGCGGGTTGACCTGGGATTGCAAAGCAAGCAGTTCCGCTTTTCTGAGGGCTTTCTCCAATTCCACCTTGGCTTTTAAGGCATGCGCCAAAAAAAGCTGTTGTTCCCTGACCTTAATCTCTTTCTGATTAGAGTAAGCCATTTTAATAACATAGTCAGCCAAAAGTTTAAGGAGTCCCCGGGTGGACTCTACCTGTTCTTTATCGAAAACCTTTATGCCGTAATGGTGAAGGTGCCAGGGTTGCTCATCCGGATCTTTCGCCAGGTAAAAGTGCCCGCAGAGAATACTGCCTACCCGCTGGTTCTCATGGAAAAGGGAAGTGGTTATTTCCACCAGGCCGGCGGGGCAAAAATAAGCGAACGGTTCGTCTGAGGGTGAGGTCCTGTTTAGTAATGGCGTTTTTTTAAGCTGGTTTAAAATATTCTCTTTATTTGGCCGTATACAACCAGTACAGTGCTCCAAAAATTCATCCATCAGTTCAGGCGGCCCGATATGTTGATTTTTTTCATCTAAAAAAACGACGCGCAGGCCTGTCGCTTCAGTAAAATTTCTGCTCACCTGCTGCAATTCCTCACTGTCCAGCCATGCGCCCAATGTAAATGTTGTGGGGTTGAGAGATTGACGGACACTGAGTTCTTTTATATCTTTGGAGAGAACCCGGGCGGCCGTGGAAGCATCCGAAAAATAATAGTCAGCGCCAATTTCCTTGGCGAAATCCTCGGTTACAGGACTCCCCCCTACAGCTATCAGCACCTTGTCGCGCAGACCTGCTTCTTTTATAACGTTTACTGTTTCGGCCATGCGGACCATGGTTACCGTAAGAAGCGCAGAAATCCCCACGACTCTGGGTTTATACTGCTGGATTGCCTCAACAAACCGCTCATGGGATACATCAACCCCAAGGTCAATGACCCTGAAACCGGACCCTCTTAACATTAAGGCTAATAAATTTTTACCTATATCGTGTATGTCTCCCTCGACAGTGCCCAGCACGATTACCTCTTGTTCCTCCTCCAACGGCTGGCGAAACATAGGTTTTAAGATATCGATCCCCCACTGGATGGCCCGGGCTGAGATCAACACGTCTGCAACAAAAAACGAATGTCCGGAAAAATTTTTGGATACTGTTTCCATAGCCGGCAGGAGGACATTATTGAGGAGATCTTCAGGGCTGTGGCCGTCTCCGAGGGCTTTAAGGATGGAACTCTGCACGTCATCCAGTTTACCTTTTAATATAGACTGGATAATTGCTTCATCATATTGCATGCCGGTTATTATCCTCCTTTAGGATTATGACTGTCTCAAATGCGAAAAAAAAAGGAGTCAACGGTTCAGGTAATAGAAGTATGAATTCCCGTGCAAAGGATTTCATTTTATGCTGAGGTTAAAGCAATTTTATATATAATCACTAGTAAGTCAATTATACAGATAAACTGTGACAACAGCAAACTAACCTGACATCTTTGCCTGGTCGGAAGAAACACGGGATTGTCGTGAATTTTTACTATTGGTTGAGTTGAAATTATATCTGATAAATTAGATCCGGAATTAATTATTCTAATATCCCCCGGTTGTTCATAGTATGTCCTGAAGAATGAACCAACGCCGGGGGTGATTTATATTTTTAAGGTTAAAATTTATCTTGCCGCGTTAACATTGGGCTTACTGTTTATACTTTTCTTCCCGCAGCTTGCTCTCACTGATTACAGATTATTGATTAACAAGAGCACCAACCAGCTGGCGTTTTTCGAGGACGGCTTTCTCCTCGACGTATTTCCTGTCGCTACCGGCCGCCTGCCGCACTATACGCCGGAGGGGAACTGGCAGGTGGTAAACAAGCTTGTCTACCCCTCGTGGCGGCATCCTGACGGCGGGCCGCTGATACCGGGCGGCGTTCCAGAAAACCCGCTCGGCCCGCGCTGGCTGGGGCTGAACGCCCTGGGCACCGCCGGCAGCAGCTACGGTGTGCACGGCAACAACAACCTTTATTCTATTGGGACTCACGCCTCATCCGGCTGCATCAGGATGCACAATGAGGACATCCTCTGGCTTTATGATCGTGTTTCGGTCGGCACGGAAGTCCAGATTATCAGCAGCGGGCAGGACCTGTTGTCTTTAAAAAAATATGACCATGTAGCCGTTAACGGCGTGGAGCAGGAATTTGCCAGGCACCTGGGCCCGGTACAGGCGGGAGAAGTAACCTACCTGCCCCTGCGGCCCCTGTCTGCGGCACTCGGCTGCCGGCTGACCTGGGACGGCAGTACCAATTCCCTCCTCGCTGCCAATATAGACCGGGAGGTGCAGCTTACAATAGGGAGCAAAAAGGTCACTGCCAATAACGTGACCGTTCAAACCGGTGACGCCCCCTTACTGCTTGAAAACACTATATACATCCCTGATTACTACCTGAAGAATTTTTTTGGAGCTGATTTCCTGGGTGAGGACAACAGGGTGCTGAATATAAAAGCCCCCGTCGATCCATATGGGGGCATGCTGGTTAAATATCACCTTAACGTATTGATTAACGGGAAAACGATAGATTTACCAGAGTCCCTGACACCGCTCAGCGACGGCGAAAACCTGCTGCTCCCGCTGAGGCCGTTATGCGCCGCTGCCGGCGCGTCGGCAGGCTGGAATAAAGACACTGAATCTGTTGAGATTAAAACGGGAGGAAGGCTGTTGTCGATACCGCTGAACGGCTCTGCCGCCCGGCTTGACAATACTGTTTTGGACCAGAAGGCACATATCTTTGCCCGTGACGGGGCCTCTTTTGTCAGCCTGGCTTTTCTGCAGGATGTGCTCGGCTTTGACGCTGAGTTGGACTACGACGCCCGCACTTTAAAAATTTCGAGTAAAAAAAAGGCCCGTATTGCCGTCCGGGTCCTGCCGCCGGTCCAGCTGTCATTCAAAATGGCATGATATTATATTTCACACTTGTCCCACTGTCTTTCTCTGTCATCAGCAATAACAGAGATATGGGCGTATGAAATTTCATTAAATTTTTCTTTTACCATCTTCTTGACACAAAAGCCGATGTCGTCGCAATCAACCAGGTTTATCCTCTCGTCTGCTTCCACGACCATCTCCAGCAGGTAGCTGTTCGGCCCCACACACATTGAGCGGACATTGTGTATATCGATAATTCCGGGGATGGTCATTACAAAATCACCAATTTCTCTGATCAGTCCGGAGTCGGCGGATTCGCCCAGGATCGCCGAGGCGTTTTCCTTGGCGGTGCCAAAACCGATAAAGAACAGCAAAATACCTATAATTATAGAGGCAACCCCGTCAAAAACAATGTTACCCGTGTAATGGACGATCAGGATTGCCGCGCCCGCTACTACCAACCCGAACAGCGCGGCCGTGTCCTCCAGGAAAATAAACCGGGTGGCCGGGGTGGACCTGGCCAGGACGGGGACAACACTGAAAATCGTTTTTAACCCTCGCGCCTCTATCCCGGTCTCATGCACAATCGCCCGCACGGCCATGGAAAAAGAATAGCACTCAAACAAAATACTGAGCGTTATCACGATCAGGTTAAGCTGCACGTGCCCGATGTGTTCCGGGTGCATGATCTTGAGCACGCCCCCGTAAATAGAAAGCGCTCCCCCAATAAACAGCATGCCCAGGCTTGCTATAAAGCTCCAGAAAAAGACTCGCTTGCCGTGGCCGAACTGGTAGCGGTCATCACTGGGCCGGTCTGCCTGCTTGATCCCGATTAATAGAAAAAAGCCGTTTGCCCAGTCACCCAGTGAGTGTTTAAATTCAGCCATCATCGAAGCGCTGCCGCTCAAGATTGCCGAGACCAGCTTCATAGCGGCAATCAGCCCGTTGGCCACCAGGGCGGCCTTTATTGCTGATTCACTGTTGTGAGCCATAATTTACCTCCTGTGTAAAACCCAAAAGCGCCCTGCCGCTTGAGCAAGCATTCTTAGTTCAGCCGGCAGCCCGGGAGCTTCGTGATTGCATTAACAAAATACATATTAACAAAGAAATGTAAAATGGACAAGTTCTCTCACCCTGGTAACGGCTTGCGCTTACAAAAGAATTTTCAGCCCTTATTCAACTAAAATACCGTGATTTTATTTTCCCCCGGTACTAAATCTTTATCGGGCAAATGTGTAATTCTTTATCATGCTAAAAAAATTTCTTAAATATATTATTGCGATCAGCATCATATACTTTTACAAAGCAATATCAGGAAATTTATGTTAGAAAGGAGCGCGTATTCAATGGCTAAACCCAGTCAGACCGCTCGCTTTATCACCTCGCAGGATGATAAGGTTGGGTCAATCTCTATCGGAAAATACCTGGCGATACTGTCCACACATCCGCCCGGCCTGTTGAGAGAACGGCATACACACGACGAAACGCACCTTATTATAGTCAGGTCGGGGAAGATGAGTTTCAAAGTTGACGGCCATGTCCAGGAAGTCGGTCCCGGAGATATAGTGCTCATACCTCCGGGCGTTCACCATAGCTCCGAAGTCCTATGCGAAAGCCCCTCGTCTGTGATGTGCCTGGTATTGATATAAGCACAAAAAAAAGCTGGGTTATGAAATTCTCCCAGCTTTTTTAATGCCGCATACGCTTTAGAAATTAAACACCTCGTCAATTTCCTCATCCGTGAAATCCCAGGTGGTATTGTGGGGCGGGCACTCCTCTTGGAAATACTCCGGCAGGCGGTCATGGGCCCTGGTGAATCCCGCCTTTTCGTTAAAACCGCGCTCCGCTTTCAGGATAGCCTGGCCGAGGGCGGTAACGTCGTCCGCGGTAAGAGACAGGCCGTACTGAGCGTTAATCATGTCGATCAGGGCGTTGAATCCATCAGGAATATCAAGTATAGCGAATGCTATAAACAGGCACATGCCTGTGCTGTCCACGGCGGCAGTCGCTATCTGCAGGTTGCGGGACAGCTCCACCTGGCCTTCTTTCTTTAAAGGCTCAACAAACCCACCTACTTTAAGGATGTTGGTAGCCACAGCATAACCCGCGGTATGGTCTGCGCCCATAGGCGATGTGGCGTAGGTCAGGCCGACTCCTTTAACCGCGCGCGGGTCATAGGCGGGGATGGCCTGGTTCTTCACAACAGGCACCCTGGTCAAGCCGAAGACTTTGCCGGTAACCGCGGCGCCGCTGCCGATAATCCTGCCCAGCGGGGTCCCTTTGCCGATCTGCTCAACCAGGTCAAGCGCCGCTTTGCCGTCACCCCACGGTATGACGCCGGCGTCCATCGCCACAGCGATGGTAGCGCCTGTTTCGATGCTGTCGATACCGGCGTTATCCATGGCACGGTCAATATAAGCGATATCGTCCAGGTTTTTTATGCACGCGTCAGCCCCAAGGCTCCAGATAGTTTCATATTCAAAGCCGCTGGTAAGATATTGGCCCGCCTTATCGTAATACTGCTGGGAGCAGCGGATAACACAACCTGTATGGCAGTTGTGAGTAGGCTTGCCGCCGCGCTCTTTAATTGTGGCGGCCATTGTTTCGCCGCCGATATCGTTGGCCCACTCGTTGCGCCCGCGGCGGAAATTCTGCGTGGGCAGACCTCCGGCTTCATTCAGGATGTTCACTAAAATATCAGTGCCGTACGCGGGCAGGCCCTGCCCGGTAACCGGGTGGTCCAGCAGGGCTTTGGCAAACCTTTTGGCAGCGGTGTTAAAGGCATCCGCATCCGCGATAGGCACGCCTGGAGCACCGTTATCGTCCACAACAACAGCTTTCACTTTTTTGGAGCCCAGCACCGCGCCAAGGCCGCCGCGTCCGGCGCTGCGTATGTTTCCGTCAGGGTCCTTGATGGAGATATTGGCCGCGGCCAGCCTCATTTCTCCTGCCGGGCCCGCTATGGCGATGCCCACCTTCTCGCCGTATTTGGAACTGAGGCCCTTAATCGCCTCGTAATTTCCTTTGCCTATGATTTCCCGGGGCGCCTCTTCTATAGTAACGCCACTCGCATTCACATTGATCACATAGAGATTGTCTTCATCCGGCATACCTTCAATAACAAGCGCCTTAACGCCGAGCCTGGCCAGCTTCTGTGAGAATGAACCGCCGGCGTTGCTTTCTTTGATCCCTCCGGTCAGGGGGCTTTTGGCGCCCACTGAGATACGCCCGGAATTAGGCGCGGAAGTGCCGCTGAGCAGGCCCGGGGCAAAAACGATTTTGTTGTTCTTCCCTAAAGGGTGGCAGGTCGGCTTTACTTCATCTGCCACAATCATGGAGGTGAGACCGCGGCCTCCTAATCCCGCGTATTTCTCGGGAACTTCCTCAACCTTGACTTTTTTCGCTGTCATGTCCACGCGGATGAACTTCATTTTAAACCCCTCCTTTATTTGAAAACATAAAAAAAGGAAGAGGACACCCTCTTCCTTTGCGCGCCGGCAGGTATGGCAATTGCTCGTCATACCCTCTCGTTTGTCACATCCCATTAGGACGTAACAAATCGGAAGCATCTTAGATTTAATATACTATAAATACCAGATTAAAAGAAGATATATTTTTGAACATTTTTAATATATTTTATTTTATCTTTATTATGAATATTGCGACATATTACGACAATATACGACATTGAACAGGGGGAAACAACAGGGGACGTTCTTTTTGTTTGCTTTTCTCTTGTTATTAGCAAACGGCCAAAATATGAGGGGCTCCCCAATTTTCTATTCGAACTGGTAAAAGGACCCATATAAATGAAGGGGAACCGCGTCAACGGTCCCCCTTCATTTATATGCCTTGGGCTTTATTACATCATGCCGCCCATACCGCCCATGCCGCCCATTCCACCCATGCCGCCCATGCCGCCCATGGGGTTGTCCTTGTCAACTTTTTCAGCGACAAGGGTTTCGGTGGTCAGGATCATGGCCGCGATGCTGGACGCGTTTTCCAGCGCGGAGCGGGTAACTTTGGCCGGGTCGACGATGCCGGCGTCGATCATGTTGACAAACTCTGTGGTCAGGGCGTTAAAGCCAAACCCGAGTTCAGCGTTCTTGACTTTTTCCACTATGACCGAGCCCTCAAAGCCGGCGTTGCTGGAGATCTGGCGCAGGGGTTCTTCCAGCGCCCGGCGCACTATATCAATGCCGGTTTTCTCATCGAGAGTACCGGCTTCCAGGCCGTCCAGGGACTTGATCGCACCAATGTAGGCTACACCGCCGCCCGGCACGATGCCTTCTTCAACAGCTGCGCGGGTAGCGTTCAATGCGTCTTCGATGCGCAGCTTCTTGTCCTTCATTTCAGTTTCAGTGGCGGCGCCCACCTGGACCACTGCCACGCCGCCGGCCAGCTTGGCCAGGCGCTCCTGGAGCTTCTCCTTGTCGAACTCAGATGTGGAATCTTCAATTTGGTTCTTGATCTGGACCACACGCTTGGTAATTTCGTCAGCGTCGCCCGCGCCGCCCACTATAATGGTCTCTTCCTTCTTGATCCTTACTTTGCTGGCCCGGCCAAGCATGTCGATGGTAGCCTTATCCAGCTTCAAGCCCATTTCCTCGGTAATAACAGTACCGCCGGTCAGGGTGGCGATGTCCTGCAGCATGGCTTTACGCCTGTCGCCAAAACCCGGCGCTTTGACCGCGACGCACTGGAAGGTGCCGCGCAGTTTGTTGAGCACCAGGGTAGCCAGAGCCTCGCCCTCAACATCCTCAGCGATGATCAGCAGCGGCTTGCCGGACTGCACAACTTTTTCAAGTACCGGCAGCAGGTCAGCCACAGCGGACACCTTTTTATCAGTCATCAGGATATAGGGGTCGTCCAGGTTCGCTTCCATTTTATCAGTGTCGGTAACCATGTACGCGGATAAATAACCCCGGTCAAAGTTCATCCCTTCAACAATTTCCAGGTTGGTGGTGGTGCCTTTTGACTCTTCCACGGTGATAACGCCGTCTTTGCCTACCTTCTCCATCGCGTCTGCAATCAGGTTGCCTATATACTCATCGTTGGCTGAAATAGTTGCGACCTGGGTGATGGCCGACTTGTTTTCAATGGTCTTGGCTGAACTCTTAATAGAGCTGACCACTTTTTCAACGGCTTTTTCTATGCCCCTCTTGACAATCATGGGGTTGGCCCCGGCAGCCACGTTCCTCAACCCTTCACGTACGATAGCCTGGGCCAGTACGCAGGCCGTAGTGGTACCGTCGCCGGCCACGTCGTTGGTCTTTGTGGCGACTTCTTTAACCAGCTGGGCGCCCATGTTTTCAAACGGATCGGGAAGTTCGATTTCCCTGGCAATGGTAACACCGTCATTGACGATCATCGGTGAACCGAATTTCTTCTCAAGCACTACGTTGCGGCCTTTGGGGCCGAGGGTTACCTTTACCGCGTCAGCCAGCGCGTTTACTCCCTTTTCAAGGGAACGCCGGGCATCTTCCCGGAAAATAATCTCTTTTCCTGCCAATTTTCTTACCTCCTCTTTTTACCTGTTACTCGATTACGCCGAGGATGTCGGCTTCACGCATGATCAAATATTCAACGTCGTCAATCTTGACTTCGTTTCCGGCATACTTGGAGAAAAGAATTCTGTCCCCCGGTTTCAGGTCGATGGGAACACGCTGGCCGGTTTCTAGAATCTTACCGGAACCCACGGCTATTACTTCCCCCTCCTGGGGCTTTTCCTTGGCCGTATCAGGCAGGACAATGCCGCCTTTGGTCCTTTCCTCGCTGGGCAGCGGTTTAACAACCACCCTTTCGCCTAATGGTCTGATCACTTAAACCCCTCCTTGTTAACGGTTGGTTTGGTTACATCATTTGTTAGCACTCAAGGTCAATGAGTGCTAACATTACGTAAATATAATATAGAATTAGATTATCAAAAGCAAATTAGATCACCGCATAATTTTCCTTATTTAGGCTAATAAAGGGCAATTATCATGTAATAGCTTTTAATATCTTCTTCTATCTTATTTACAGGTTATTTTTTATTTTTACTCTTGCTCTAGAAATATTTTCCCACATAGTTAAAAGTTTTATACAGGTCCGTAAAAAGAAAAAACTCGACTTTATTCAGTCGAGCCGCACTCGCCGCCCCTGCCGGTCAATTCGGTCGTCAGACGTAGGACGTCGGTCGTCGGTAACAAAAAATTCTTGGGGCGGCTGCCCTAGGATTTGAAAGAATAAAGAAGAATTATTCAGTCGAGCCGCACTCACCGCCCCTGCCGGTCAGGATCTCCAGGCCGTGTGGCAGGGCAGGCATTATTACCGCGAGGCATTCCCGCACCGCTTTAACACTGCCGGGCATGTTTATGATCAGGGTGCTGTTGCGAATACCCGCGACAGCCCTGGAAAGCATCGCCCGGTTGGTTTTTTTCAAACTTTCAGCACGCATGGCCTCGGCCAGGCCGGGCGCCTGTTTGTGGATTACGGCCAGGGTAGCCTCGGGGGTGTTGTCCCTGGGACTGAAGCCTGTACCGCCGGAGGTGAAAACCAGGTCGATCTTTTCCTTGTCTGACATATTAATCATGGCTTCTTTTAAAAGGTCCAGGTCATCGGGTACAACAACGTAGCTTGTCACTTCGCCGAGGGATTTCACCATATCCCTTATGGCCGGTCCGCTTTCGTCCACCCGCTCGCCGCGGGACCCTTTATCGCTGACAGTGATGATGCCTATCTTATACAAGTTAACAACCCCTATTAAAAAATATAGTTATAACGCATTCTGGCGGATACAGCTTTAACCTTACAATGGCCAGATAAACCGGTCCTACAATTCAGGCCAATCTTCCTCGCCCTCACGCTGGAAGACGCCGCTTTTACCTCCGCTTTTACGCACCAGCCTGACGGCGCCGATGACCATCTCCCGGTCCGCCGCCTTGCACATGTCATAAATGGCCAGGGCCGCAGCCGACACAGCAGTCAGGGCCTCCATCTCCACCCCGGTCTGCCCCGTCGTCCTGGCTTTGGCTTCGATTTCGACCCTGCTGCGCTCACGGTCCGGCCGAAAATGGACATCGACTCCCGTCAGCGCCAGGGGGTGACAGAGGGGTATTAAATCCGGAGTCTTTTTAGCCGCCATGATCCCGGCCACGCGAGCCACACCAAATACTTCTCCTTTGGGAACTTTTCCGGCAAGGATCATATCCAGCGTTTCCGCGCGCATGGTCACTTCTCCCCGGGCCACAGCCTCCCTGCGGGTAAATTCTTTTCCGCCCACTTCTACCATCCTGGCCTGGCCAAATTCATCCAAATGAGTCAGCTTGCTCATCATTAACCCTCCATCACCAAACTGCCGGCCTGAAGCCGGACAATTTTGGACAAATACTTATTAATGTTTTAGCATTTCCTCTTCTAACCCTGCCACATAACTTTCCCACAGTCACGCAGGTCGTATCCGCCAAGCCGTTTAACTTCTTCCTGGAACTCGGGCATCCTCATTACTTCCAGCAGGCGCTGGATATAAGGCATATCCCAGTATTCTTCAGGTATGCACAGGTCATAGCGCTCCTCCACGATACCGGCAAAGTCCAGGCCCAGGGCCCGGGCCGCCGCCTGTATGCCCAGCCCGGCATCAGCCGCTCCCGCTTTGACCGCGACGGCTACTGCCATATGGGTATACTCCTCGTGGTCGTAACCGTTAATTTGTTCGGGATCAATGCCCTGCTCCCTCAGCAGGTAATCAAGCAGGATCCTGGTGCCGGCGCCGCGCTGCCGGTTGACGAAACTTACGCCTTCCCTGGTTAAATCTTTTAGATTTGATATGTCCTTGGGGTTGCCTTTAGCTATAATAAGCCCCTGTTCGCGGTAAACCAGGTTTACCAGAATAGTATTACGTCCGGGAAGTATTCTCTTTACATAGGATACATTGTAATCGCCGGTTTCCTCGTCAAGCAGGTGGACCCCGGCGCAGTGAGCCTCCCCGCGCCTCAACGCGGTCAGCCCGCCCAGGCTGCCGACATGAGCCGATGATAGGGTCGCCTCGGGAAATTTGCGCCGCAGAAAATTGGCCAGCACGTCCAGGGTCAGGTCATGGCTGCCGATGATAACGGAGGTCTCTCTTATTTCCCGCGCGGTTTTATAAAGCTCCACCGGCGCGGTTTCTCCGGCGTTAAATCCTTCTGAATTCTGCGGGATCCGGATCATCCCGTCAGCCTGCACCAGCGACATCAGGATCCCGGCGCCGCGGGAAATGGGGGTTGCTACGATTTTATCTCCCACCTGACCCAGCTTAACCCGTACAAATTCCTCCACGCCTATAGGTGAAACCATTTTCCTGGTCACCGAGGCTTCAATTTTTTCCACCGCGGGAGGCACGGTACCGAGTTTTTTAAAAAAAACCGGTTTGACAAAGAGATCCAGATCTATGTATGCGGATACAGGATAGCCGGGCACACCTATCGCCGGCCTGCCGTTTATCTGACCGAGTATTACCGGTTTACCCGGCTTGGTGGCCACGCCATGCACCAGCACCGTTCCCAGAGACCTTATCGCGTCAGCGGTAAAGTCCTCGGAACCTGCCGATGACCCGGCGTTTATCAGTACAATGTCAGCTTCATCAGCGGCTTTGGCCAGCGCAGCCTTGATGCTTTCAAAGTGGTCCACCGTGATTTCCCTGCGCAGGGCGATGCCGCCCCATTTCTCCACTATCGCCCCCAGCATCCTGGAGTTGTACTCAATAATATCCCCCGGCTTCAAATTCGAGCCGGGCTGCACCAACTCCGTGCCGGTCGGCAAAATAGCCACCCGCGGGCGGGGATAAACATAGATCCGGTCAACACCGCCCGCGAGCAGGGCGCCTACATCAACCGGCCTTACGGGATGGTTTGAGGATATGATCATTTCTGTCGCCACCAGGTCCTCCCCCACAACCCTGACATGCTGCCAGGGGGGCGCGGCCTGAATAATCTCGATAAGATCCGGTTTTACATAGTGCACGTCTTCGATCATTATTACAGCGTCACAGCCGTCCGGCAGCGGGTCGCCCGTATCCACCAGGGTCGCGGCCTCACCGACTTTCAACTGTATGGGGGTTGTTTCCGAAGCCCCGTAAGTGTCAGAAGAGCGGACAGCCATACCGTCCATGGCCGAAGCATGGTAATGAGGAGATGAAATCCCGGCGTAAACCGGCGCCGCTGTTATCCTGCCCAGCGCCTCTTCAACAGGAACCAGTTCAGGCCTGCCCGGATCCAGCGCTCCAATACCGGCGAGATAATTAAGGTAGCGCCCTAATGCTTCTTCCCAGGGCAGGTCGTCGAGATATACTTTACGCTTCATACTTTACTAAGCACCTCAATCAATACACAAATAGGCAAAATTTACTAATTCGCTAAATTTACATTTAAAACAATTTTACATCCACAATCTCGCCGGCCTCAACACCTTCTTTGCCGGCAGGAATGCGGGCAAGTCCGTCCGCTTTGATCATAGTATTGATCAACCCTGATTTGCCAAGCACCGGCTCGGCAAAAAGCTGACCTTCTTTACTGCTGATTTTAACCCGGAAATAGTCCTTGCGCCCGGCTGCGGAATGAAGGTTGCGGGTAATAACCGCCTTAACCGGAAACTCCAAAGCGGACTCCTCTTCAGTGGCCGGGTAAGCGCCGTCACGCAGGAGCGGCGCGACCAGAACATCAAATATAACCAGGGCTGACGCCGGGTGACCGGGCAGGCCGAATAATGGTTTGCCTCCTATAAATGCCCCGGCCGTAGGTTTGCCGGGCTTAACGGAAATACCGTGAAAAATCACACCTGGCTTTCCGGCGGAGTCTATAACATTGAATGTGACGTCACGGGCGCCAACCGAGCTTCCTCCTGAGATGAGGACCATATCGTTTTCATCCAGCGCCCGCGCCAGAGCGTCTCTCATTTTTTCGTAGTCATCCGGGACGATGCCGTACAGGCGGGGCTTGCCTCCTGAAGCAGCCACGGCGCCATGCAGGACATATGAGTTAATGTCCCTGATTTGACCGGGAGAGGGTACCTTCAACGGGTCGATCAGTTCATCGCCCGTCGAGATAATACCGACTTTAGTTGGAGGGATTACCTCCACGTCGGTGACACCGATAGATGAAAGCAGCCCCAGGTCCTGCGGCCTGATCCTGTGGCCTGCCGGGAGCGCGACGTCTCCGGCCGCAATGTCCTCTCCGATGCGGATAACATTTTCGCCGGGAGCAACCGGCCTGTTAATTCCGATCGTACGGCTGTCAAGCTCTTCCGTGTATTCCACCATCACAACCGCGTCAGTCCCCTCGGGAAGCATCCCGCCTGTGGCTATATACCAGGCCTGGCCGGCATTGACCCGGCCGGACGGCACCCGGCCTATCAGCACCTCGCCGCTTACATCAACATAAGATGGTATCCCTTCTGAAGCTCCATATGTATCTTTCGCCTTTACAGCGTATCCGTCCACTGTTGATCTGTTGAAAGCAGGCACATCATCTACCGCCCGCACTTCCGCGGCCAGGCGGCGGCCAAGGCTTTCCAGAATGGGGACCTTTACGCCGGCACTAACAACAGGCATGTGGCTCATTATTGCAGCCCTTGCCTCATCCAGTGTCAATACAGTAAAAAGTTCGGCCATAAGCACACTCCAAAGCACAAATTACCGCTGTCTAAAATATAACCATGCAGCGACTTCAGTATTCGGCAGGCTATTTACAGTTTAGCCTTGATCAAAAGCATCCCAGTTCGCATGACTTGATTTTAATTTTCAGCTCATTCGCGGCCTTCCCCACGGTCCCAGTGGCAACTTTTAAATCTTGCGCCAGTTTCCTGGCCTCCGTACAGGTAAGCTTCCCGTCCTTTGCCGCTTGTCTGACTGCATCCAAAACTTCCTGCTTAATTTCTGACATTTACAACACCCCTTATTTTAGTCGTGGGACGTGGGACGTGAGTCGTGTGAATCCTGGTATTTCTCAAGAGCTTTTTGACCCTTGTGACCGTCCCTTTAGTCTCACGTCTCACATCTCATTTCTAACGTCACAATTTGCCGCACACCGGGCAGTCTGTGCTTCTTTCCACCGGCACCTCAAAAAACCTTGCCTGGAGCGCGCTGTAAACCAGCATCCTGCCCACCAGCAGTTCTCCCACACCAAGAATAAAACGTACAGCTTCCGCCGCTTGAATAGTACCAATTACACCCGGCACCGCGCCTAAAACGCCAAGTTCAGTAGTGGTGGGCGCATCCGGCGGCGGCTCAACAGGAAAAATGCATTTAAAACACGGTCCCCGTCCTGGTACTACTGTAAAAGCCTGTCCCGACCAGGCCAGTACCCCTCCGTAAACAAAAGGTATATTCAGCCTGACACAATTCTCATTGATGATATAGCGTGATTTATAATTATCGGTGCAGTCAATAACAAAATCATATTTTTCTATAAGTTCTCTTGCAAGATTTTCGGTAAATCTCTCCTGGTATGGCTCAATATTTAATGCGGGGTTAAGCGCTTTCAGCTTCTCAGCGGCTGAGACCACTTTATAGTGGTCCAGGTCCGGGGTAGTGTGTAGGATTTGGCGCTGGAGATTGGACAGGGAAACAGTGTCATTATCGATCAGGCCGATTCTCCCCACACCGGCCGCGGCAAGATAAAAGGCGGCGGGAGATCCCAGCCCTCCGGCGCCTACCAGCAACACGCCGGCGCTAAGCAGCTTTTCCTGGCCTCTCCGGCCGACCCCTTCCAACAGAATATTGCGATGATAGCGCACCGCCTGTTCTTCGGTTAAAAAATTATTATCCGTCATGTAAATCAACCCTCGAATCACGTTTAGACCTTTTTTAAAACCATCTGCTCAATATATTCCGCCACTCCCGCCGCGTCGTCAAGCCCAAAATGCGGGACATCCTTTTCAGGCTGCACGTCGCTTACCACGGCCAGCAGCTCCCCGTCCGGAATGTCAGGCCGCTCAGAAGTCCCGTGCCGGTAAAATACTTCTATTTTGGGCCACTTTTCCTTCTTGTAACCCTCAACAATTACTAAATCCATCTCTCCGGCCATGGAAATCAAAATCTCCGGTCCCGGGTCCCGCTCAGTTTTTTTAAAAACAGAATAACTTCCCGGCGCCGCCAGAGCCACAAAATCCGCCCCCGCTTGGGCGTGCCGCCAGGTGTCTTTGCCCGGCTGATCAAATCCAACGGCATGGTGGGTATGTTTAATAACACCGATCCTGTATCCACGGCTTTTAAGTTCTATGATTAGCTTCTCCAGAAAGGTGGTTTTGCCCGAACCGGAATAACCGGCCAGGCCAACCACGGGAACCGGCTTCCCCATTTATGCCTCCACCACTTCGATTTTATCTCCTACTTTAACCGGCCCGCCCTCCAGGACCCTGATGAAGATCCCCTCCCTGGGCATGACACAGTCTCCCGCCTGGTAATATATGGCGCAGCGGTTATGGCATTCCTTCCCGATTTGGGTTACTTCGCCTACTGCTTCAGTACCGATTTTCACCTGTGTGCCAATGGGAAGATTTACAAGATCTATACCCTCGGTTGTGAGGTTCTCGGCAAAGTCACCCGGCCCCACGTCCAACCCCATCGCCCGCATCTTATCTATGCTCTCGACAGCGAGAAGGCTGACCTGGCGGTGCCAGGGGCCGGCGTGGGCGTCGTCTTTCAGGCCATATTCCTTGACCAGCAGACCTTCGCCTGTATCCTTTTTGCGCATCCCTTTATTTGGGCTTGTGCAAACTGCTTTAATTATACCCATTTACAAATTACCCTCCTATCTGAGACATTACTCTTTTCTTGTCAGTCCAGCCTTCGTCCATATGGTGCCGGTCAGGTTTCAGGTCAACCGCTTCCATAATCAAATCGGCGATTTCCCTGTCTCCGGCTCCCCTGCGGAGCGGGGTCTTCAGATCAATTTCCCTGGCGTCATAAAGGCACGGCCGCAGGCCGCCGCTTGAGGTCAGGCGCAGGCGGTTGCAGTTTTCACAGAAATGTTCGCTCATGGAGGTAATAAAGCCCACCGTACCCAGGGCGCCCTCAAAGCGGTAGTATTTAGCCGGCCCGTCTCCCTCGGCCATCTTGGCCGGATGCAGCCTGCCGACCCTGCGGTTGATCCTGTCCAATATCTCCCCGGCCGGCACAAAACGTCCCTCCGTCCACTTATTACAGGTGCCGATAGGCATCAGCTCGATGAAGCGGATATGCAGAGGCCTTTTCTTTGTAAGGCGGGCCATGGACTCCACCTCGTCATCGTTAAAATCACGGACTACCACGGTATTCAGCTTAACCGGGTGAAGCCCCGCGTCAAGTGCCGCCTGGATTCCTTTCCATGCTGACGCCAGGCTGCCGCCCCTGGTAACTTCCCGGTAACGATCATCTTTTAAAGTATCCAGGCTGATATTTACTCTTTTTACCCCGGCTTCTTTTAACGCAGCTGCGTGATCCGGCAGAAGAATGCCGTTCGTGGTTAGTGTTATGTCATCTATGCCAGGAATATTCGCAAAACGCCGCACTAGGTCCTCGACACCCCTGCGTACCAGCGGCTCGCCTCCGGTAAGGCGTATTTTCCTAATTCCCACCAGGGCCGCCGCTCTTACTATGGCCTCGAATTCTTCATCACGCAGGATTTCGTCGTGGGGTATCGATTTTACACCTTCCGGCGGCAGGCAGTAGATGCAGCGCAGATTGCACTTGTCCGTCACCGAAACACGCAGGTAGTTTATCTCTCGCCTGTAAGTATCACGCATTTTTTTCACCCTTCTAAATGAGCAGTTAGTTATTTAAAACAGATTCTTCTTTTGCTTATTTTTGCGCATCAGCGGCCCCTCTGCTGGGCAGTAGTCAAGGCCACGGTAACCCCGAAAGCAAGCAGCAGGAGAATTATACTGAACGCAGTGGCTATTTCCCAGTTGCCCTTGTTTACTTCCAAAACTGTTGTAGTTGTTAGGACCATGGTGTAACCTTTCAAATTGCCCCCCACCATCATCGAGGCCCCTACTTCTGACACAGCCCCGCCAAAACCAGCGATGACAGCCGCCAGCAGGCCCAGCCTGGACTCCCTTAGAAGCAGCCACAGCAGCTGGAGCTTGGAGGCGCCCAGGGCCAGGATTTGGAGCCTTATTTTAGGGTTCAGCGACTGTATGGCGGCAATAGTAAATCCCGTAATAATAGGCGCCGCGATTATAACCTGGGCGGTGATCATGGCTGTCGGGGTGTACAGCACCTGCAAAACGCCCAGGGGGCCATAACGGCTGAAAGTCAGCCAGACCCAGAGACCTACCACCACCGGTGGCAGGCCCATGCCGAAATTAATTATGCTGATTACCAGCTT
The DNA here is from genome assembly GCF_048984525.1 of Pelotomaculum propionicicum. GTDB lineage: Bacteria > Bacillota > Desulfotomaculia > Desulfotomaculales > Pelotomaculaceae > Syntrophopropionicum > Syntrophopropionicum propionicicum_A. The sequence continues at coordinate 59,726 of NZ_JBMGJC010000002.1, read as the reverse complement.
CCGGCCCGGGAAGGAGGACAGCGCCAGCACAGTGCCCAGGGGCAGGCCGATGAGCATGCCGATAATGGTCGCGCTGCCCGAAACGTGAACAGTACGGAAGATTACCTCATATACTTCCGGATTACCGCTGAGCAAGAGGCGAATGGCCTCAATCAGTCCCTGCCAGTAGACTTCCATATAACATCACTACTTTCGATACGATATGTTTGTCTGTATATAACGAATTGTAAAATTAAGGGCCTTGCCGGCCTGTGCTAATCTTGCCTGATAATTTTTGCATAAATTTGTCGACTTCCTGCTCCATCCTGCAATACGTCTCAAGCAGCTCTTCTGCTTCCGGTGTAAGCCGGGCCCATCCTCCGGCTTCACCGCCCACCCTGGCGACAACCAGCGGTATTCCCCATTTCCTCTCTGTGGCCCGTATCTTTCCCCAGGCAGCCCGGTAGGACATCCCCATTCCCCTGGCTGCTTGTGAAATGGAACCCAGCCCGGCTATGCTGGAGAGCAGGTTGTACAGCCCGTCCCCGAAAATAGCCCCGTTCTTTTCCAGCCACAGCTTGTGTTTAGCGCTAATTCCCTCGAAATCAGAGCCATTTGATTTGCTGCGCACCGTGCCCATATAGATTGCACCCCGCTATCCGGGCTTGTCTCAAGCTGATCAACCCGCAGCCTGCCTGGAACTTTAAGTGGTATAATACAAAACTTAGCTGATTTATCAACAGCCGGCGGGCATACTTCAGCTTTCACACTCAACCTTTATTCATCAATTATACACTAAAAGTACAACTTATTGTCTGAAAACTATAACCAAATTAAGATCTTCCTTCTAACTTTATTTTACCTTTAATAAACATCTTGATTTTGGGTATAAATCAACATAAACAGCGCTAAATCACAGTGAAGTTATAGCCAATGAATTTTTTTCTTGTTAATACTTTGAACGGATCAACCCCCGCCTACAGCAGGGAAAAGAGATACGCGGTCTCCGTCATTAAGGGTCACTTCAAAATTTTTATGGACGCCATTTACTAAAAATGTAAATACTTTTTCCTCGGGAATGTTTAACTTTTTTAAAAGCTCTCTCCCGGTAAAACCTTCTGTTATGCCGACAGTGATAACCTGTCCGAAAGTTGTGCCGGGAATAAAAACCTCAAGACCTGAAAAAACCCTTACTTCTACCTGCAAAAGACTTCACTCCCTAAGATTATTAAGGTAGAACCGAAAATATCTAAGAGCCCGCAGTTAAACTGAATTTATAATACTTTATGTCCGTATTATTAACAACCCCAATGGAAAGGATCTTTATGCAAATTCTTCTGCAATTTATATGCAATTCTTCTGCCATTACTTGCCTTTATCTCACATAAATGCGTGCTATTTTTTATCCTCATTTTTAAACCCCAGTAATACCCGGTAGGGGCCCGGGGTGCCTGGCGGGACGTAAGCCACCCTGTCGCCGGGCTTAATCAGGCAGTGGGCGCCAAAAGGACTTGCCTTTCCGTTAACAAAAATAATTTCAATCTTTTCAAAAGGTATATCCAGTTTTGCGGCCAGATCAGCCGCGCTTATCTCTTCCTCTAATTCAACTTTTATCGGTTGGGACCACTCTCTTTCTTCGAAAAGCTTCTTTATATCCCCGAATCCCCTTACTTCAATAGTGTCCATTTTCCGTCCTCCTAATTTTGAACTTGTTAGCCGGGGTAATGCTTACTTCACACTCTACATTCTGTTAAGCCCGTTCGATGAACATAAAAATAAAAGAGAGAAGGAAAGCAGGATATTGTATGTTTTATTTAAAAGGGAAAATTACCGGTTGTTAAAACAGTGAAAGAAGGAATCCACAGGCCGAGAAAAGCCCATACAAGCAAAGAATAGGCCAGTGAGCTGGCAGCAAACTTCCCGTAGGCGTTCAGCCAGACCATGACAGTCAAGGCTGTATAGCCGGCGCACATCAGCGCCAGGTAGAGAGCCGCGGGCACCAGTGGGGTGCCGACCAGATAAACAAGACAATAGATGGCTGAAATGACAGCAACGGTCAGGCTCACATTACCGACGGACCTCATATCTTCCAGCCCTGTCAGCAAGGCGTGTGACACACTGATGTAGAGTATTCCATGGGCGAAAAGCAAGCCGGCGCCAAAGACATCCTGTTTAAACAAGGGGGTTGCCTGTACTAAGGCGCAGATGACAACAAGGACCCCAACAACTCCCGTAACCGCCCCAGTTCCTTTGGCTTCTCCTTTACCCAGGAAAAGCAGTGCCACAGGGACCCACATAATAGATATGAATATAAGGACAGCAAGTGTTAACGGCATGAAAATACCACCCCTCTAAAAAATACCTTATTTTATTATTTTAAGCTTTCCTTCTCTCTCAAATACAGATCTCAATTAAATATTAATCCACCTCCATTTTTCGAAATATTACTAACACTTTCAATATTGCAAAAACTATACCTTTATAGCCTGTTTTTCAGTTGCAGCTGCATAGCGGGGAGCCCTGAGAACGCGCAAAATAACACCAGGACCCCCTTCACTCCCTGCCGGGTGACAGTCAGGGTTTCAGGCATTTGTCCAAGGCCCCGGTTGATACTGTGCCTATTTCAAACATATATAATAAAGGGTCTCACGGGATTGGCTAAGCAAAAGGGGGGAAGCTGTAAAGCCATAAAAAGCGGTACTCCACATAACCAAAAGTCCAAAGACCAAGAACGCAGCTTCGTGGCGGGATATGTGCAGTATAAACGATGTTCCGCCGGCAACATGAAGCAGTGCCGGCTGTATGCGCAGCCAGGGCGGTCTGGTTGATATTCACTGAACTGCCGCTAAACAGCCAATTCCAGAGTATTGAGGCGGCGGCTTTTTTTGTTTTCCTTCGGTCAGCCTGTAAATATAGCCATCCGGGAAGAGCAGTATAAAGACAATACTAAACGCGCTGTTCCCAAATTGCAGAATACCCCCAGTCCTAACAGCAGACCTGCCGGGCCAAAGATATATTTATAATGGTGTTAGGCGGGCTGAAAATAAGCCTGACCATAGACGTCCCGATATAATACAACAACGGTTTTTTCTGGAGCGGATGTTCCGGAATGGAACATAAAACTGACGCTAAATAGATAAGACAGCAGTATAGTTTTAATTGTTCAACTTTAGCTTGATGTTTAATTCTTTTAGCATTTTCTTGATATCTTTTAGGTACTGGTTAATATCAATCCAGCCTATTCTCTCGTCGTAGACCCATGTGGTGGCGTAATCCGGTTTAAATTGATCAGTCTTGTTGTTCATAATAAAACCTTCACTCTTAAAATGTTATAGGACTGTTAAATAGCAAAACTGCTGCCATTATACCGGCGCAGAAGAGATTTCACTTATTAGATAATTTTTACAATGAACATTCTGTACAGAGTATGCAATGAAGCCGTTAAACCTGCCCGGGCAGGCACAGGTATTTTTTATGCTTAGAAGGAAAAGGTTATGGTACAATGTAATCGCAAATTTTGAATATATAAAAGGAGAATTGAAATGACCGGCAAAGAGGAAAAAGTAATAGTGATAGAAACCACTATAGACGACATGAATCCGGAGATTTACTCCTACATACTGGACAAATTAATAAAAGAAGGCGCCCTTGACGCATATACGATGCCCGTATACATGAAAAAAAACCGGCCTGCCAACCTTTTGTCCGTGATTTGCCGCGAGGAAAAGTTAGAAATGCTGCTGCAGTTGATTTTCAGAGAGACCACAACGTTGGGCGTACGTATCAGAGAAGAAAAGAGAAGAGTTCTTTTCAGGAGTTTTGAGAAAGTAAGTACTCCATGGGGAGAAGTAAATATTAAAATTGGCCGCGCCGGTGAAAATGACAGTGAAATGCTGCAAATCGCACCTGAATATGAAGAATGCAAAACCATTTCAGAAGGTTGCGGTGTCCCCCTCAAAAAAGTGTACACCGCCGCCTTGCTGGCCTTTGCGGAGCTTAAAAAGGAGTAATTAAGTTTAACAAAAAATATAAAAGAATTTCTAGCCCAGTGTGGATTTACTAACTACCGCGGTTAAACGCTCCAGGAACTTGCTCTTCAGCAAAATGCTGCGGCGAAATAAGACCAGGGTCCTCTCGCTTTCCCTGGATGGCTTTTTCCTGTATGAATCCAGTGCTCCGATTACTTTTTCACGAAGCTGCTCGACCATATCGCTGCTGCCCAAATTGGTCACCGGAAGGTCCAACTCCCGGCATATGGCCCTTAAATCATAGCCATCCAGCAAAGAAAACTTATTCAAAAGGTACCTTACATCTTCCATTAAACTATCCGGCGTGGACATGAAAAATCCTCCTCTAAACGCTGAACAGCGGGGTGGCCGGGCCACCCCGCTGAATTCAGTATTAACCGAATCTGCTTTCTTTACACCTGATAATTCGTCCAGGTGAGAATATCATTCATCAGGACTAAAAGTTCATCACTTCGTCCAGTTCATCTTTCAGAGCAAACTTGGTGTTGTGCGGAGCCAGCTCTTCATTGTAGAAGAATTCCGGCAGGCGGTCGTCTTCCTTGGTGAAGCCGGCCTTTTTGTTAAATTCTCTCTCAGCCCTGAGGATGCTCATGCCCAGAGCCACCACGTCGTCACCGGTAAGGCTCAGCCCGTACATGGCGTTGAGCATTTCAACTACAGTCGGGAGTGCTTCCGGGTTGTCCAGAACGGCAAAGGCTACGAAAAGGCAGAGGCCTGTGCTGTCTACTGCGGCAGTGGCGATCTGCAGGTTCCTGGACAGATCAACCTGTCCTTCGTCTTTCGTCGGGTCTACGAAGCCGCCCACTCTAAGGATGTTCGCGGTAACAGCATAGCCTGCGGTGTGGTCCGCGCCCATGGGAGTGGTAGCGTAGGTTACGCCGTTGCCTCTGCAGGAGCGGGGGTCATAAGCCGGGATAGCCTGGCCTTTGACAGTCGGAACACGGGTAATGCCGTACAGTTTTCCTGCGAAGGTTGCGCCGGCGCCGATAACACGGCCCAGGGGAGTTCCTTTGGCAACTTCTTTGAACGCTTCAATAGCAGCTTTGCCGTCGCCGAAGGGAACCACGCCGGCTTCCATCAGGACGCCCAGTGTAGCGCCCGCCTCGATGGTGTCCAGGCCGGCGTCATTGCAGATGTAGTTCAGTTCGCCGACTACATCCAGGCTGTTGATTTCAGCGTTCGGGCCAAAGCCCCAGGCGGTTTCATATTCAATCTTGCCCATTTGGGTGCCGTCCGGGAGGATAAAGACGTTGGAGCAGCGCATTACGCAGCCGGGGTGGCAGGCGTGGGTCGCTTTGCCGCCGCGGGCGTTGCAGGCTTCCGCCAGTGACTCGCCGCCTACCATGTTGGCATCGTCAAAGCGGCCGCGGGTAAAGTTCCTGGTGGGCAGGGTGCCGGCTTCGTTGATGATGTTCATCAGCACGTTGGTGCCGTACGCGGGCAGGCCCTGGCCGGTAACCGGGTGGTCCAGCAGGATCTTCGCAAACTTTTTGGATGCAGCCATGAAGCGCTCTTTATCCTTAACCGGCACGTCAAAGGTTTTCGGCGCGTCAATTACGATAGCTTTCAGGCCTTTGGATCCCATTACAGCACCCATGCCGCCGCGGCCAAAGTAACGGTCGCCGAGACCTTCTATGTTGCTGGCGCCAATACCGGCGCTGGGCATTTGCATTTCACCGGCCGGACCGATAAATATAACAGCGGTCTTTTTGCCGTATTTTTCTTGCAGCACTCTTACAGTCTCGTAACCGCCCTTGCCGGCCAGGTAGTCGGCGGGAAGCAGTTCGGCGCCATCAGCAGTAAGTTTAAGCAGGTAAAGCTCGCCAGCAGTTGCTTTGCCTTCAATAACAACTGCCTTGTAGCCCAGGTTGGCCAGCTTCTGGGAAGGAGTACCACCTGAGTTGCTTTCCTTGATGCCGCCGGTCAGCGGGCTCTTGCCGCCACACGACATCCGGCCTGAAGACGGAGCGTTGGTCCCGGAAAGAAGGCCGGGAGCAAAGATCAGCTTGTTAAACGGTCCAAGCGGCTCACAGGTTGCCGGAACTTCATCAAGAACAAACTGCGAAGTGAGACCCCTGCCGCCCAGAGCAGCGTACTTCTCGGGCGCAGCTTCCGTTTTTAGTTCCTTGGTGGTCATATTGACCCTTAAAAATTTGTCCATTAAAAAACGTTCCCCCTTTTTAGATTATTTAATTAACAGGTTAAATCTCTTTATAAAATGATATGCAACATTGATACCATGAAAAAAAAAGCATTATCCCTTTCGGGATAACCCTCCTGGCCGAATACAGCCCGTAAAATATTTTCGTTTTTATTGATTCCGGTTCTTTTCCGGCCGGCGCCTGTCTTAAGATAATACAAAACTACCGGTCTAAATTGGAGCAAGTGCGCCATGATGGAACAGGCAGCTCTGCCAAGCCGTCTTATTTTGATTTATTATTATACATTTTTAACATAAATTTTATAATATTTATTACTTTATGCTTTATTATGCATAACGCATGCCAGAAAAAACAACCTCGTGTATCAAAATTTACTTAAGACCCCGCTGAGGGTCTCATTCATGCTCCCGCTCCGGAAACCCTTCAGGTCCAGCGCCGCATAAGTATAACCTATTTCTTTAAATTTGGCGGCAACTTCTCCGGATTTCTCCACCAGCAGACCAAAGCAGTCAAGGGGGACCTCTATGCGGGCCAGGTTGCCGTGGTGCCTTACCCTGAGCTGGCGTATTCCCAGGCTTTTTAAAAATTCTTCAGCCTGGTGCACCATCGCCAGGCTCTCCCGGGTTATTTCAGCACCGTATGGAAACCTTGTGGCCAGGCAGGGGTTGGCCGGCTTACTGGCGGTGGGGAGAGCGAACTGCCGGGAAAGGGCATAGATCTCCTGTTTCGTTATACCAGCCTCCATCAGCGGCGCTCTAACCCCAAGTTCCTTGCCGGCACGTATGCCAGGGCGGTAATCATCAGCGTCGTCGGCGTTCACCCCGTCAAGCACGTGACTAATACCCTTTTCCCTGGCTACCCTGATTAATTCGGCGTATATTTCTTTCTTGCAGTGATAGCACCTGTCTGGCGGGTTGCCCCTGAAAGCGGCGCTCTTGAGCCCGTTGACTTTTAAAACAATATGCTCGGCGCCGATCTGGCCCGCCAGCACTATGGCCTCGTCTGCCTCGCCGGGAGGATATATTTCCGAGGAGGCGGTCACTGCCAGCACCTGATCACCCAGCACATCATGGGCGACTTTGAGCAGCAGAGTGCTGTCGACACCGCCGGAAAAGGCAACCAGTACTTTCCCGCAGTTCTTTAAAAAATTTCTAAGCCGGTCCAGTTTCTGGTCAAGCTGATCCATAGCAAAACCAACCTTTACTGATCTTGTAAGTGATCGTGATCGTGGTCATGGTTATGATCGTGGTCATGGTCATGGTCATGGTCATGGTTGTGTTGATGATCATGATCTTCCCCGCCTGCGGACGGACCGCCGCAGTGTTCATGGCTATGACCGTGCTCGTGCTGGTGGCTGTGGTGAGCATGCCCGTGTTTATGCTCATGAGCGTGGGTATGCGCCAGTTTGTGGTCGTGCGGGTGGGCATGGCGGTGTTCACGGTCATGGCTGACGTGGCAGGGAAAGGGTCCAGGTATTTTGGACTCGTAGCGTTCACCTACAATTAGCCTCAACAGGTTCGGGTGCTCCATAACCTTTTTGCCTGAGCCGTACCCCACCTTTTCAATAGTCAAGGCCGGCAAATCAATAAATGCGTCCGCCAGGACTGAGACAAGGGCCGCCCCGGTTGGGGTCACCAATTCTCCTTCGATGTTTGCTCCATAAATAGGCACGTCCTGTAATATCTCCAGCGTGGCTGGGGCTGGTGACGGAATTACGCCGTGCATGCATTTTATAAAACCTTTGCCCATGGGCAGGGGGGAAGCATAAACCTTGTCCACGCCAAGCATGTGCAGTCCCAGTACAGTGCCTACCACATCCACGATAGCGTCAACAGCTCCGACCTCGTGAAAATGGATACGCTCCGGCGTCGTGTCATGGATGGCGGCCTCCGCCACTGCCAGGCGGGTAAACACATCCTTGCTTTTATCCTTAACTTCCGCCGGCAGGTCGCTGCCGTCTATAATCTGCAGGATGTCGGCCAGGTGCCGCTCGGGCTGGTCTGTTTCAAGCAGATCCACAAAAACATTGGCGCAGGCTATTCCGTTTCTTCTTTCTTTCTGCCAGCGTAAATCATAGCCTTCGACCGGCATTTTAGACAACTCTTCTTTTAACAGGTCAAAGTCAACCCCGGCGCTGATCAGGGCGCCCAGGCACATATCCCCGCTTATTCCTGAAAAGCAATCGAAATAGGCAATCTTCACGCACGTGCCTCCTCTATCATCTTCGTTATGGCGTTGGCCATGGTTGCGGCTCCAAAGCCGTTGTCGATATTAACAACGCTTACCCCTGAGGCGCAGCTGTTGAGCATGCAGAGCAGGGCGGAAAGACCGTTGAAGCTGGCGCCGTAGCCCACACTGGTCGGGACGGCAATGATGGGCTGGTCAGCCAGGCCGCCCACCACACTGGCCAGAGCTCCCTCCATCCCAGCCACAACAATGATCACGTCAGCCCAGCGAATGGTGTCGAGCTTGTCCAGCAAGCGGTGGATCCCCGCCACTCCCACGTCATAAGTACGCCGGACTTCGTTGCCCATTATTTCAGCGGTGATAGCCGCCTCTTCAGCAACAGGCAGGTCAGCAGTCCCGGCGCTCATAACAAGTATTTTGCCCTTGGGGGCAGGCTTCTCCCCCCGGTTGACCACGATGGTCCTGGCCAGTTCGTTATAAACCGCGTCCGGGTATATTTCCCTTACTCTATCATAATCTTCCCTTGAAGCCCTGGTGCCAAGGATGCTCCTCCGTCCGTCACAAAGCTTATTAAAAATTTGAGCAACTTGGTCGGAGGTCTTACCCTGGCAAAATATTACCTCGGGGAAACCCTTGCGCAGGGCGCGGTGGTGGTCCACCACCGCGAACCCCAGGTCCTCATAGGGCAGATTTTTTAGTTTGGCAAGGGCGTCCCCGATGTCAACCTTACTATTTTTAACGTCCTCCAGCAATTGGCGTAGTTCATCTTTAACCATTTCTAAAGCTCCTTTACGGGCCTTTATTTCTCTAGTTGTTTTGTTCAGAAATACGCTTCATGTTTACGGCAATTTCCTTGAAGTCCTCATAAAGGGTTGACTCACCGTATTCCCCCAACTGGTATGTCATTTCATCAATCAACCCCTGCAGGGACTGCAGAACCTGCCAGTGCGGAACATAACTTGAGTTGGAAGTGAGGTCCCCCCAATACCGGGTCATAACCTCTTTCACCCCGGTCCCGGATAAACCGGCCAGTAATTCTTCCCGGGTTACCCGCCCTGAAAGGAAGCGCTGGATTAAATCCAGCGACTCTTTTCCAACTTCCAATACAGCTTCATTAATTTCTCTGCGGACGTTAGCTTGCATATTCATTTATAAAATCAACCCCATAATTTGAGACATTAACTTTAGATATATCTTAAGTTGGAGTATATAACCACTAAAATAACTTCATTATAATTCTAAAGGATAACGCGGTAAATAATCAAACCGCTTTTTAGGTCATCCGCACGACCATGGTCCTGACTCTTTCCACCAATTCAGCGATGTCAGCCTCGATGGAGGCCAGTTTTTCAGTGTCCGCCAGGTTGTTTTTCAGCGCTTCGCTGGCTTCCAGGGTGCCGGTTGTGACCCTCTCGGCCTTCTGGGTGCGCATAAAAGTCCTGTTGTCCTTGATCGGGTCCAGGCCGGCAATAGCCTTTTCAATCCTCTCCTTGGTTTCGCCTTCTGCCTTCGCAGCAGCTTCTCTCAAATTCTCCAGTATTTTCGCAGCATTTTCATGTGCGGGATATCCAGCCATTTTACATTACCTCCAAAATATTTTTATTAGATTTTTTAAATATCTTTTACTCTTCGTTATAGAAAGCTTCTACAGCTTCAGCCAGTTGTTCAAAGAAAAGATCCGGAGTCGTATTCTGGTATTTCAGCACAGCCTGGCTTTCCTCAGTTTCATACCAGTCAAACCAGCCGGGATTATCCGAATAAACAGCTTCTTCAAGGGGGAAGTCCAGCACGGCCAGGTGCCTGGCAGCCCATTCATGGCCTAGCATCTGCCAATCCTTGCCGCCTGCGACGTTAAAGATCTTGTTGCGCGCTGCTTTGGTCACAGCAGAGTTATAAAGGGCCGCGGCCACGTCGTCGCGGGCCACAAACTCAACCCGCTGGTCTTTCAAAAACTGCCACGGGTTAGGATCGTAAAAAGTCGGGATCACCACGCCTGTAATACGCAGGATGGTGTATGGAATACCGGAAGCCAGGACCACTTTTTCAGCTTCAATTTTGCTCTCGGCGTAAAGGTCCATGCCTACCTGGGCGTGGTCGGTTTTAATGGGCGGAGTGTCTTCCGTAGTCCACCCGTAAGTTGAGACTGAAGATGAGAATGTAAATTGGACATCACGGCCTTCCTTGGCCAGAGCTTCCAGGACTGTCCTTGTGCCGCCGACGTTGACGGACATTGTTTTTTCCCTGTCGGTGCTCAGGTGGGTCATCAGCGCGGCCAGGTGGATGACTGAATCCACGCCCTTTACAGCCTGGCTCATGGCTTCAGCGTCAGTTACGAAACCTTTGACGACGTTGATGCCTTTTTCTCCCTCAAGACCTGAATAGTTGGCCGGTGGGATATCAAATACTGTTACTTCGTTGCCCGCCGCCAGCGATCTCCTTACCAGTTCGCGGCCGATATTACCTGCTCCGCCCGTGATCAGGATTCTCAATTTTTTTCCCCCTTCTTTTTTAGGATTTCAAGTATTTTATCTGTAACACCCCGGAAAGCCACGGAAACAGGGGAGTCGGGGTATTGCGCCACAACCGGCACACCCTCGTCAGCCGCCTTGCCCGCCAGCTCGTTCAAAGGAATCCTGCCCAGGAAGGGAATCTTATAAGTCCTGGCCAGGTCCTCGCCCCTGCCCTGACCCAGCAGGGCAATCTCGCCGCCGCAATGAGGGCAGCGAAAATCACTCATGTTTTCTATCAGGCCCAGGATCGGGGTATTCAGTTCATTGGCGCTGCTGATAGCCTTACTGCATACAGCCACGGATACCTCCTGGGGTGAGGTTACCACAACCACACCGTCCAGCCCGGGAATCGATTTCATAATAGTAACCGGCTCGTCGCCCGTTCCGGGCGGCAGGTCGACCAACAGAAAATCCAGTTTGCCCCACTGTACCGATGCTAGCAGTTGGCGTATTACGCGAGCCTTATGATGCCCTTTCCACATAACCGGTGTCGCTTCTCCAGGCCAGAAAAGGCTGACTGACATTACCTTAATCCCCTGGTCTGTGGCCACCGGTTCCATTCCCCAGGCTCCATGCAGTTCGGTTCGCTTACTCAGGCCTGTCATTTTGGGTACGCTTGGACCGTGCACATCCGCGTCCATGATCCCAACCTCAAACCCCATCTGCTTCAAAACCGCAGCGATATTAATTACAGCGCTTGTCTTGCCGACACCGCCTTTTCCGCTGAGGATGGCTATTTTGTAACGCACGTCCCTCAAAGCATCCTTAATCGGACCATGCTGGTCGGACAGTTCCTTTTTGACCTGCTCCCTCATACTAACTTTTTCGAACAATTCAAGGTCTTCCAGCTTGCGTTCTTCTGTCAAAAGGCTGTCACCTCCCCGAAACGAGTGCCTGATAATCTTTTGAACCCAGACCCATGCTTTCCGCATGATTGAGCATTAACTCCGGATCCGCCCCGGTAAGCGCCTTGAACTTCTCGACACCCTTGTCCAGCGCGCCTGCGTCTTCGGCGGCAGTACCAGGGATCCCCTGCGCCCACTTGACAAGCTCCAAGCTAAGCGCGTCGATTGCGACCGGGTCGGTGGAGGCCAGTATACCGATGTCCGGAACGAACGGCGTATCCGCCCAGGCAAACCGGTAGTACTGGGGAACAATATCCGTTAGGAAATTCAGATATATAATTTTCTTATCGAGAGTTTTAACGATAGCCGCGGCAGATTCCGCAACCCTTCGCTGAAAAGCCTCAATATGTTCGCCCGCGAGCCCCCGTGCTTTATTCGGGCAGGCCAGCAGGCAGGCACCGCATCCTGAGCAGCGGGCTTCATTATATGACAGCTCTTCATCCCGGTAGGTCAGTGCCTGCCACTGGCAGGCGCCTGCGCAGATACCGCACGACTGGCAGTTCTCCCTGAGCCAGTCCGGCTTTAGATCCTGGTATACCCTGGCCTTGCCTGAATTATTCATGCACTCAAGGCCCAGGTTGACAATGGCTCCAAACATACCGGCCTGCGGGTGGGCGGACACCTGGGAAACCATAATGAGGCACTCGGCGTCGCGTATGGCTCTGGCCACCTCAACGCCCCCCAGTTCGCTGCCGCCGGTGGAAATAAACTCGCCGTCGTCGCCTTCGTATCCGTTGGCCAGTATCCGTTCACATCCCAGGGACTCCATCGAATAGCCCATTGCTTCCGCGGCGGTAAGCCACCTGTCACCCTGGATCTTTCCACTGGGGAAGAAGCCGGAGGTATCGGTAATCGCGGCAAAGCCGCCTGCTAGATTGACACTTTCAACTACCGCTCTCAACAAAACCGGCCGGATATGCCTGTTGTAACCATACGGGCTGTAATTAGCCTTGATGAAGGTCACCCTCTTGCCCTGCGGTATTAATTCCGCAAAATCCGGCACGCTTAAAAGCAGCCTGATTTTATCCGAGTAGTTTTCGCCGCTGTTGGCAGACCGGGCGTCAACCATGTAAACATCCGGCACAGACAACTTCCCCCTTATTGTTCTTTTAAAATAATTTTTACCAGTAGGCCTTTTTATATGCACTCATTTTTTGGATAAACGTGCCATTAGTCCAAGTTAAACTTGGACTAATGGCTTCTTTATTTTCCTGCAAAAGACCCGGTTCTTATTTTGCGAATTGCTTCCAGGCGCCTTCCACAAACTTGGCGCGCTTGAACGGCTCGACACCCTGGCCCTTGGTAACGTGTCCGACTTTTTCGTATTGTTTTCTCAGAAGCAGCGTGGTCGGCTCGTCTTCAATTTGGCCGTAATTCATGTTTTCAGGTGTGAGGATGGCTTCGTAGGTCTCGAGTTCATAGTCCATTGTGCCCATGTTGATCTTCTGTGCCGCGCGGACCGCGATGCGGGGATCAGCAAGGTTAACGGCCAAGAACTTGTTGTCGCCAGGCTTCAGGCCGAGTGCATCGGCGCGGGAGCCGGGATAGTTCGGAGCCTTGTCAATCAGGTCGAGGATAGCGGCATCCATCGCAACAATATCTTTACCGGCTACGATACCGACATCGGGAACGATGGGAATGCCCGCCCACGGGAAGCAGTCACACTCAGGGCTTACGTCCTGGATATAGGCCATGTAGCCTACTTTATCAGGATCGAACAGGTTCAGGCAGCCCTTGGCGGCGTCAGACATAGCAATCTGGGCATACGGGAAGTAGTCGTCCCTGAAGCCGATGGTGCTCTCGCCGGTGAACATGCAGGTGACCTGGCAGCTGTAGCAGAGGCGGCATTTTTCGTAGTTGAAATCGATGCCGTCGTCAGTAATTGTGATGGCGCCTTCCGGGCAGCCCTGTTCACAGAATTTTGCCCACTTGCAGCTTTTGCCGCCGCAGTTTTGGCCGTTAACCAGCGGATAACCGATAGCGTCGGAGGGATCACCCCACATGGACAGGTGGGTAACATATTTGCCCCGCTTGGACTGGGCGCCGATACCGATGTTCTTCAGGCAGCCGCCGAATGAGGTGATCGGGTGGCCTTTAGCGTGCGCCAGGTTAATCAGCACATCCGCGCCTGCCAGAGCCCGGCCGATGTAAGTCTCTTTCAGGATGTTGCCGTCCGGAATGTCAACACGTACGTCGTCATGTCCGATCCAGCCGTCAGCGATAACAACGGGGCATTGCATGGAGTTCGGGGCGAAACCGTGCCTGTATGAACCCCTCAGGGCGTGGATCTCGTCATAACGGGAGTTGAACAGGTGGTAGGTAAGTGTGGTAGTGTCTGTTACAAACGGCTTGCCACCGCACTTTTTAACTTCTTCTACTATAGTGGCCACATCTTCCGGCCGCAGGCATGCGCTGCGGTTCCACTCACCGTTGTGGATCTTGATGGCTACACTGTCGCCCGGCTTGATGCACTTGTCCAGACCAGCCATGTAGAATAATACCTTTGCCTTTACAGCTTTCGCTTCAGCCCAGTTAGTTGCGCCGTTAGCTGCAAAATAAACCTTACTTTTTGCCATTTTTACACCTCCAAATTTTTTGAAAAGATTGTGGTAGCCTTTTTACCCGTTCTGTTTACGCTCACCCCCCATAAGGAATTCAAAATGGTTATAGCTTACATTACAAAATCGGACAAAAAGACAGTCAATTTTGTTAATTAGCAATTTTAATGCCATTAAGCTGATTTTGCGATTAATCAAAGCCAGCCCTAGAAAAATGGCTGAAAATTTTAAATTTGCTGACTGCCGATTTTTCCTTCCCCGCGCACACCATCCTATTTTGGAACAACCGTTCCAAAATGGAAATCTCCTGCTGTGCTAATTTAGAAATCCTGGCCGGAATTATCCATTTGTCTGTCTTAACAGCATTTTTATCCAGGGAAAGCCTACTGCCACACCCCTGCAACCTGGCAGGCTGCAGTTATCCGGGCTGTATATTGCCAAAAAAAAAACCAGCTGTTGTTGTTGCTGGTTATGGAAAGGAGAGAGTGCAAGGGTTTCTTAAAGGAATATATTTTAATTTTTTTATTTTCAAAATGTCTTTCGAGCTTAAATAATGCAATAGGCGTGCCAATATGCTGTCAGCGGTCAAAAATCTTTAAAAAAATTTGCCGTTTTTTATTTAAATCTGTCCAGCCCGTGCATTTCCACGACCCTGGATACCCGCTCCCTTGTCCTGGCCACTTCGAGATATTTGGCCAGAATTTCTTCGAGTACCGCGGGGAGGTCTTCCGACTTGACGTTCTCACGGACCATCTGGCCCAGCATCTGGCGCCCGCCTTTTCCGCCGACATAGACCTGGTAGCCGTTAGGCAGGCCAATAAAGCCTATATCATTGCTCTTGGCCTCCAGGCAGTTCTTCCGGCAGCCGCTCAAAGAAACTTTCAGAGGGGCAGGCATGACCCGGCCGGCAACAAGTTTATCCAACTCCATCGCGTCACCCAGCGCATCCTGGCAATGGTACTTGCACAACCTTCCGGCACACCCTTTAATGTTTCTTATTGTGGATCCGACAGGTCCGACTTCAAGCCCGACTTCTTTCAGGCCGTCCTTCACTGACTGTACTTTATCGCTCGTGGTCAGAATAACGATACGCTGCCCTGTGGTAAACTTGGCTATACCGGCGCCGTCACGGACCAGTTCAGCAATTTTGGCCAACTGGTCGCCTGTAACCACACCGGCCGGTGTCGCCGGGATTACAGCAAAAGTGCCGTTGGTTTGTTTGAGCACAGCTTCGGTTGGTTTTCTCTGATCCACCTGTTAACCTGACTCCGCCACTTCCTGGAAGCCAGGCTTTTCACCCCCTGTTAGATTATTATTCATTGTCATCATTAGTGAAACGCAACTGGCTGGCCAGTTGCGTGCTTTTTTCGTTGTTAAGATACCTAAGCCAGGGAACCTTCGAAGATAAACTCTACCACACCGGCTAATTCATCCCCGTCAAAGTAGGGGACCTGCAGGAGAGTGAGCTTGCCGCCCGGGGTGTCCATGGTGTAGTGGCTGATAACCTTTTTCCTGTCACGGAATTCCTGGTACAGCTCTTTCAGCTTTTTCATCGTCTCCGGCTGGTGGCATTCGGCCATGTTCCTGCCCACGATATTTTCCTGGTTTAACAGCTCTTTAAAGGCTTTCTCTCCCTGCTTGTTTATATAGACTATATTGAATTGTGCATCCGAGGCCACCGCCGCTGCTTCCAGGTTGTCGAGAATACTTTTAACGTCCATTAAGTCAACCTCCTTTATTTGTTTTTTAAATATTTAGGCAACTCTTATTAATGCAAGATTAATACCTGCCTTGTCACCAATAAAAATCCACCCGGCGTTTTGCGCAAGGGTGGATGTGAAAATAATATATGCCAACATCTCATTAACGTATGTCCGTTCGCGGGGCTTAGCCGCAGCGGCTGTCTGCCTGGCGCAGCAATTCCTCGCCCTTTAAGGTAATCTCGAAATTAACCGGCCCGTTGTCGATCCTTTTACGCTCAACAATACCTTCATTCAAAAAAAGAGTTATATAGTCCCAGACCGTCGAATAGCTCATATTTAAGATTTTTCCTATTTGGCGGCAGTGCAGGTGCTCTTTTTTTTGGTGGTGGCAGCTGCCGGTGCAGAGCATGCCCCCCTGCTGCTTGATCAGGCCCAATATTGCTGTGGCCCGCTGCGGGGAAAGCACTCCAAAACCTGTATTTTGCAATGACTAGACCTCCTCTTTAAAGACCGCTAATTTTCCATATTTATTTTGTATTCCTTCATTTTGCGGTACAGGGTGTTGCGGCCGATACCAAGCGCCTTGGCGGCCATTGTTATGTTACCCTGGTAAAAATTATGGGCAGCCCGGATCGCTTCCGCTTCGATCTTTTCGATGGATTGAGGCGGCAGTGCGGCAATACCCCTCTTTCTCATGGTGGCGGCCAGATTGTTTTCCAGTTTGCGCAGGAGTTCCGCAAGATTTGCCAGTTCGCCCTGCTCAATTGAATCAAGCAAGTTTTCGGCCAGATACTTTTCCAGCAATTCTTCCAGCGACTGCGGCAGCGCTGCCTGAAAGCTCCGGTTGTCCTCCGTTCCGGACATTTCCCCGGGCAAGGCGGGTGTTTCAATAACAGCTGAGCGCAGTTTTCCGCTCAAGTGCTCGGGCAGGATGATTTTATCGTCACAGAGAGCGACCGCCTGGCTGATGGTGTTGGCCAGCTCCCTGATGTTGCCCGGCCAGTGGTAATTGCATAGCATGCGCATGGTGTCGATAGATATTAACAACTCCGGGTTGGCCTTTTTGACGAAGTACTCAACCAGGACCGGGATGTCTTCACGGCGCTCCCTCAGCGGCGGCAGCTCCAACCTCACCACGTCCAGGCGGTAGAACAGGTCCTCCCGAAATGTCTTATCTCTCATTGATTGCTCTAAGTCCGTATTGGTCGCGGCGATAACACGCACGTCAGTTTTAACCGGCTTCTCGCCGCCTACGCGCAAAAATTCACCGGTCTCAAGTACCCGCAGGAGTTTTACCTGGATGGCCAGGCTGGACTCGCCGACCTCGTCCAGAAATAGCGTGCCCCGGTTGGCCAGCTCAAAAATACCCTTGCGCAGGTTTCCCGCGCCGGTAAAGGAGCCTTTTTCGTGCCCGAATAATTCGCTTTCCAGGAGGTTTTCAGGCAGCGCGCCGCAGTTCACCGGAATAAAGATCTGGTCTGCCCGGTTGCTGGCAGCATGAATGAAACTCGCCAGGACCTCTTTGCCTGTTCCGGTCTCCCCCTGGATTAAAACGTTTATATTCTTTTTGGCGATTTTATAGGCTATTGAAACCAGCTTCTGCATAACCTGGGACGTACCAACCTGGAAGCCAATTTTGTCGGTGATAGCGGACCATTCCGTGCTCACCGGCCACTCTTCAGGGCTTCGCTGCCCGTATTCCGCCGCCTTCTGGATTAAATTCTCCACCATTTCAATATCGTCGAAAGGTTTTTCAATGTAGTCAAAGGCGCCGAGTTGTATTGCTTTGACAGCGGTCCTGGTTGTACTATAACCAGTCATGATGATCACTTCACAGCCCGGCTGAAGCTTCTTTATCTGCTGGAGAAGGCACAGTCCGTCGGCATCAGGCAGTTTCAGGTCGACCATGGCTACATTGAACCTGGTTTCCTGGATCGCCTTGTTCGCTTCGGCACTATTTAATACAACTGTAAGGTCGTAATCTTTCTTTTGCAGGAGGCGTCGGAAAAAGGTACCCACCTCAACCTCGTCGTCTATAATTAATACTTTTGTTTCGGGCAAAGTACCACCTCCAAGAATAAGATAAAAACAATATTACACGATAAAGCGGCTGCCTGGATTTACAGACAGTTATCAGCATCCACCGGCAGCACCAGGGAGAAAGAACTGCCTTCGCCCAAAACGCTGTCTACCTCTATAGTACCTTCATGTGCTTCAGCGATCCCCAGGCTTACAGAAAGACCAAGGCCCGTACCCTTAATGGCGCTCTTGCTGGTGTAAAAAGGATTAAAAATTTTGGAGAGATTATCTTGCTCAATTCCTATGCCGTTGTCTTTAACGGTAAGCAGCAGCCACTTTTTCCCGCAATCTGCTTCCCTTACCGACGTGCTAACTTCGATAATCTTTTCCCGGTCCAGGCCTTCCAGCGCGTCACGGGCGTTCAGCAGGAAATTTATCAGCACCTGTTGAATCTGGTGGCCGTTAGCGTTGATTTTGGGCAGGTCAGGAAACAGGTTTTGCACAATCTTAATCTCAGTTTTGTTAATCTGGTAACTGATCAGGCTTAATACACGCTCGATTTCCACATTAAGGTCGGTAGGGGCAAACGGGTACTCGTCCTGCCTGGAAAAGGTCAGGAGGTTTTGGACTATTTTTTTACAGCGCAGGCCGCAATTAATAATGTCATTTAAAAAATCGCTCTTGGGGTCACCCTGGCCTATTTCCCTCTGCATCAGCTGTGCGGTGCCAATGATAACAGTCATGGGGTTGTTCAGCTCATGGGCAACACCGGCCGCCATTTCTCCGATTGCAGCAAGTTTGGCCGATTGCATCAACTGGACTTCCATTTTAGTCTTTAAGGTAACGTCCTTGACATGGTGAATTATCCCCGCGATCTGGTTTTGTTCATTAAACACGGGATAATAAAATATATCGAAAATTTTTCCCGTGTCTGTCTGGACCCTCTTATAGGCGGGCTTCTCAGTCCTTATGGTCTCGTCCATCATGCAGTCATCGCACTTTTTATCCCGCCCCCATATTCTTTTATAGCACTTCATGTTTTTTTCATCCTCTTCGTCAATGTCCATATCAGTTGGAAAACGGTTATTGCTTCTGAGAATGTTAAAACATCTGTCAATCAGTACTATCGGTTCAGTTACGGCGTTAAATGTGGTTTCCCATTCGCTTTTAGCCCGGGTAACCTGCTTATATAACATAGTGTTAAGAATACAGATAGCCAGCTGATCTGAGAGCTGTTGAACAAAGTTCAACTCGGACATGGTATATGCCGATCTCAAGCAGCTCCCCACCAACAATATTCCCTGTGCTGTTCCCTTGATAAAAAGGGGCGCCACTGCCAGAGAAATATCCCTGCCTGCCGGTTCCGATTCGCCGTTATAAAATACATCGTTTTGATTAACGTTATCAAAAATACTAGCCTTCCCGTCCTTAAAACAATTCCACAGGAAGGAATTCCTGGGTATACGGCTGTTGCCTTTTAGTTCTGCAGGCAAAATCGCTTTCATATAGAGTTCATCGTTACGGGTCAGGGCCAGTCCCAAAAAATCACAAGGTATAGCCAGCGGCAATTTAGAGTATACCCTCTTGATAATATCCTTTACAGTCATGTCAATATTAATGTCGCGCACTAATTGATTGATTATCTCAAGACGGTTATTCTGCTTGATTATTTTCTCGTTTCTTTTTTTTAACTCAACGTAATAATTAAGCTTTGATGAGTGTACGCCTGTCAGGTTTTCAATTAGTTTAATTCTTTCGTTGAACATTTTTACCTCCAAAAGAAGTATCTTGCCTGAGTTTACATAGATCTCCTGAATATATCCAGAATGTCATTCTCATCAGCATCCCTGGGGTTGGTGATCAGGCAGGCGTCTTTGAGCGCGTTCCTGCTCAATATGGGCAGGTAACACTCCTTCATCCCCACTTTAGCCAGCCCTTGCCCGAGGCCAGTGTCCAAAATGAGACGACGAACGGCCTTAACCGCCACTTCGGCAGCCACCCAGTTGCTCATTCCTGTAACATCCTCGCCCAGCGCTTCGGCAATTCGCTTGAACTTGGCGGGACAGGACATTATATTAAACTCCATGACGTTCGGCAGGACACAGGCATTTGATTCGCCGTGGTGCTTGTCCAGAAGACCGTCAACCTGGTGGACCATCGCGTGAGTAGCGCCCAGGATGGCGTTTGAAAATGACATGCCGGCCTGCAGGCTGGCCATGGCCATGTTCCTTTTAGCCTTCAAATTTGTTCTGCTGGCCACGGACTCCCTCAGGTTTCTTGTGATCAGGTTAATCGCGTTAATAGCGTGCACTTCGGTGATGGGAGTCGCAGCTAAAGAGACAAAGGACTCCACCGCGTGGCTGAGGGCGTCTATACCTGTGGCCGCTGTTAGCTTGGCGCTTTTTGTAGTCAGCAGTTCGGGATCAACAATGGCGATATCGGGTACCAGAGACTTTGATATGATGGTCATTTTAAGATTTCTTTGCCGGTCGACTATAATGGCAAACTGAGTCACCTCAGAACCGGCCCCGGCTGTAGAAGCCGCTACCACCATGGGGGGAAGGGGATGGGTTACCTTGTTTATTCCTTCATAATCTTGAATTGAGCCTCCGTTTGTGGCCAGTATGGCGATTGCCTTGGCTACGTCTGTAGGGCTGCCGCCGCCAACAGCCAGAATGCCGTCGCATTCGGCTTCCCGGTATTGCTTTGCGCCTTCAACCAGCTCAATATCTTTGGGGTTACTGGTGATGTTGCTGTAGACCTCGTATTCGAGTCCGGCCAGCTTAAGATAAGAAAGCGCTTTTTCCACCCATCCGGAATTAATGACACCTTCGTCGCTGACCACGAAAACCTTGCGCGCCCCCAGCCGCAACATGCTGTCTCCCACCTGGGCCAGGGCGCCGCAACCGAAAATAATCTCGGGCGTTACATATTTGATTATGTTCATCCTATCTACCTCTCACAATACATATCCGCCTGCAGCGGTAAAATTTTTTCTCTACGATGTACCACATGCAATTATTGTTCCATATCAGGACGTCCCAGTCAAACCTTTTTCGCTGTTAAAACGGTGGCAATACTTGCCTTGCAGCCATTGCATTAACCATAAAGAACTTAAGAACGGCTTTAACCGTTCTTAAGTGGAGCGCCTAAAAAAGATAAGTGTCCTGCATTGGAACACTTATAGTAAAGTTGATTTATAAATTAATTCGGAGAATAAGGTGGGTCCACATTGAGTATTGATTAATGAGAACGATTTAACCTGATTAAGCGGTCTTCTGTTAAAATCATGTGCACGGGAACATCGTGCGGTCCCGGGACAATCTCGGGCAGCACCTGAAAATCATAAGCCAGGCCGATGTATAATGTTCCCTCTCCAGTGCGGCGCAAAAAGCGGTCATAGTAGCCGTAACCATAACCGATACGGCAGCCGGACAAATCAAAGGCCACCCCCGGCGTGATGACCATGTCCAGCGCCGCGGGATCCAGCGGCCGCACAGACTGAGGCTTCGGCTCGGGAATGCCCCAGGGACCGGTATGCAGGTCACCCGGAAAATCTATAACTAATGACGGTGTCAATATAATATTAGATATATCGGTAACCGGCACAGACACACTTTTACCGTCCGCCATCGCCCTCGCCACCAGCTCCCCTGTCCGCACCTCGTTGCGGCAGTCCAGGTAAACCATGATCCTGCGCGCGTTGCGGTATTCATCCAGCGCCAGAAGCCTGTCTATAATCAACGCGCTCTTTTCAGCCACCTGAAGGGGCGAAAGCGCGTTTCTTTTTTTAATTACATCATTTCTTATCCGCTTTTTCATCGCTTCATTTCCCAACAGAAAACTCCTCCGGCCCCGCTTAGTTAAAATATTAAAACTTATCACAAGATTTACAGGATTTTTAAGATTTACAAGATTAAATATTTATTAAGTGAATTCAAATTCAGTAATCTGCTTGTAAACTCATATTTTTAACCGGTCTTTTAAACTCTGGATTTAATAAAACACCTATTTTTTTAAATTTAATTAATCTTGTTAATCAAATTAATCTTGTAAATCATGTGAAAATTGTTTTCCCGTATTAGCCGCTCTCAGGTTAAGAAGGGGCGGCTTCAAAAGGCCGCCCCGCGCTGATTTAATCACTTTTATTTTTCTGTATAAATCCCAGGAACACGCGGTAGGGACCCGGCGTGCCAGGTGGGACAAAAGCGAGCCTGTCGCCGGGCTTTACCGGATAATCAAGCCCCTGGGCCAGCCCGTTTACAAAAGCCACTTCAATATTATGGAGCGGGATGTCCAGCTTTTTCGCAAGCGCCCCTGCAGTCGTTGTGTCCTCAAGGGTAACAGAAAGAGGAAAAGGCCAGCCTCTTTCTTCAAAGATATTTCTTAAGTCGCCAAACCCTCTTACTTCCACAGTTCCCATATGGCTTTCTCCTAAAAGGTTTTAAGCAAATAACGGCAAAATATTCCTTAGAGCTTGTATACATCCTCCCCGCTCATGACACGGGTGCCGTTCTCCAGGAGCACCTTAACCGCCTCGTCCAGCTGTTCCACCCGGAACACAACCAGGGCGGCGCTGGTAGTCTTCTGGACAAACGCGTAAAGGTACTCAATATTAATTCCGGCCCGGTCGAGCAATTGGAGAACCTGGGCTAATCCGCCGGGCTCATCAGTCACTTCCACCGCGATTACATCTGTAAAGCCAACAGTGAAGCCGGCTTCCTTCAAAACCCGGTAAGCCTTATCAGGTTCATTGACAATCAACCTTAAAATGCCAAAATCAGTAGTGTCCGCTATAGACAAGGCGCGGATGTTAATGCCGTTTTTTCCCAGCGTCGCAGTCACCTGGGCCAGGCGTCCTGACTTGTTTTCAAGAAAAACTGAAATCTGTTTGACCTTCATAAATAAACCTCCTTTTTATTTATTTACTGGTAAAATTAAATTCCGGTTTATGTTCAACTTCTAAATATTGTTAGTATTCAACGGTCAAGTTAAGTTCCCTGCAAGCACATCAGTGGTGAAGTAAAATACATTATAAAACTTCAAATTTAATATCGAAAACGGCGGCCAAATCAGAATAGGAGCGTCCGGTCAGATCTCTGCCGCGGCGGTCAAAAGCAAGGCCGGGGAGCAGGACCATAGCTGGCTTTTTATCTGATTCTTGATTAAGATAAACTTCCAGTGCACGTTTAAAATCACTTACCGTGAGCAGGCCTGCGGCGCCAATCGAGCCGCCGAAAAAGTGATTTTCAACCGGCTGCGTTTTAACATGCGCCTCGTCCTTTAAAAACCGCTTTAACCCCAACCTGATCACAGTTGACGCCAGTTCGGAGGTCAGCGCCAACGCTTCCCGCACACCGTGTCTCCTGGTCAGCCTGCCGATATCTTCAATCAATACTGGGTCAATATCGTAATCCATTACCAAACCGGACCTCTCGCCCGGTTTTTTCTTTAATACAAGTGTGTGGGTTTCTTTTTTTCTGCTGACGGATATTTCAGGATTGCCGGATTTTAATACCGACCTGAAGGCATTGACCCTGGTCAGGGCCGGCAGCCCGTTTACAGTCTGGATTATATCCCCCGCCCGGATCCCCGCCAGGGCGGCCGGGGAGCCGGCGATCACGCCGGCCGTAACCGCTTCCAGGTTCCTTATCAGCGGTGGTTCGGCGGTTAGAGGCACTTCTGCTTTTTTCCGCAGCTGCGTTATAAAACGATCGATTTCTTCCCTGAACGATTGCCCGAAACGCAGTGCTTGTTCCGCCAGCCTGGTATAACCCGGCAAAAACAAACGAATGGTCTGTGCTCCCTGTTCGCAAAGGTACATCACTGTATCTTCCAAATCCGCCCATCCTACCAGGTGGGGCATAGCCACCATACTGCCATTATAGGTCACACCGTATCTTTTGAGAAGGACTGCGCTGGTTATAGATTGGCGGGCATTAACATCTCCGGTTAAAAGCGTCCGGCCCCTGTAATTTGCGCTGTTTAGGGAAAGGTAAACCACCACATCTCCCAGCCTGCTTAAAAATTCAACGGTCCTTTCATCAAGCAGGCTGCCGTTGGTGGTGATCTGGATCGGTGTGCGGGGAAAGCTATGGCGGATAAGGCTTAAAATCTCCCTGATGGCTGGATGAGTCAACGGTTCTCCCTCAATAATCCGCGACGCTGACTCACCTATGACTACCGGCCTTGCCGGATCGATGAAGGGGAGCGCTTCACTGACTTCTTCCAGGGTGCAGGGCTTGATCCTGGAGACCATTACTCCCGGAGGGTTCTGCCGGTGGGAACAGAAGACACAGCTGATATTGCACTGTGATGTTATCGGCAGGATGTTTGCTTCAGCCGCCCCGCTCATAATAAAAGTTTCTATGTAGGCGGAAGTTTTCCGCCCTTCTATTTCACCCACAGGAAAACCCCTTGTTTTTTAAGTTATTAACAAGCTTATACACATTATCCACAGGTAAAACCATCCACAGAACCCCTGTTTCTGGTACTTAAGTATAATAATAACCATTTTTTTCGTTACTACGAGGCTCTAAAAGACTATACGCCTGAAATTGCCCTCATATCTTTCTTCCCCCAGCTTCAAGTCCGGCACAGCGTTAAGTGTCAGCGGCGCGAAAGCCTCCCGCAAAAACTTGTGGTAGGCGGCGCAGCCGATCATAGCGGCGTTGTCTGTACAAAGTATTAGAGGGGGTACATTCACTTTAATGGATTTTCCCCCGGCCTTCCCGGCCAGGTCGGCCCTCAGCCTGCCATTCGCAGCCACGCCGCCGGCCAGCAGGATAGTGGACACCCCGGTTTCAAGCGCCGCTTCAATGGTTTTATCAACCAGGACGTCAGAAACAGCTTTTTGGAAACCTGCCGCCAGGTCAGCCCTGTTTACCTCTTCATGTTTCTGTTCAGCCCGGTGCAAATAATTAATCACCGCTGACTTGAGCCCGCTGAAGCTGAAGTCAAGGCTTCCCTTCTCTAGGTAGGCCCTTGGCAGCTTTATTGACTCCGGGTCTCCCTCCCCAGCCAGGCGCTCGACCAGGGGCCCGCCGGGGTAGCCCAGGCCCAGGGTGCGGGCAACCTTGTCAAATGCCTCGCCTGCCGCGTCGTCCCTGGTTTTTCCCAGCACCTTGTAGCTGCCGTGTTTTTCCATATAAACCAGGTCGGTATGGCCTCCGGAAACCACCAGGCATATCAGGGGAAACTCCAGCCCGGGCTCCACCGCGAAATTAGCATAGATATGGCCTTCAATGTGGTTTACCCCCACCAGGGGCAGGTCCAAACCGTAGGCTAAGGCCTTCGCCGCGGAAACCCCCACCAGGAGCGCTCCCACCAGCCCGGGGCCATACGTCACGGCAACGGCGTCCAGGTTCCCAAACTCCAGCCCTGCCTCGAGCAGAGACTCCTCCACCACGTGGTTAATCAGCTCCAGGTGTTTGCGGGAAGCCACTTCGGGAACCACACCGCCAAACTTTTTGTGGACGTCTACCTGTGAGGATATTATATTTGAAAGTATTTTTGAACCATCGACCACCACAGCGGCCGATGTTTCATCACATGATGTCTCCAGTGCCAGTATTGTGACACACATAATTTAGCCCACCTGCTAACGCATAATATAATTTAAGGAAAAGGAGATTCACCGCGCTGATTCATTTCCCTGTATTATAACACAAAAAAGCGCCGATATTACTATGTCAGCGGGCAGCTTGCCCGGACCGTGGGCAACTTATTCGGGATAGAATATATCCAGGTTAAGAATAAACAGGCACCGACGGGGAAAACTACCTGAAAATATGATAGAGGGGGATATTAATGATGAATATGCTGAATACAAACTGGGATAGCTGGAAAAGGACCCTGGGCCAGGCGGTGGAATACGCCCAGGAACTGGGTATTTCAAGTGATCAGATAAACTCCATGGCACATCAGCTGGGAGATATGCTGGCGGAAAAAGTACCTCCTGCCAACCCTGAACAAAAAGCGGTGAAAGAACTCTGGGAAGTGGCCAATACTGATGAGAGAAAGGTCCTGGCAAACCTTATGACCAGGCTGGCGGGCAGAAAATAAGGGTGGCTCAAATCCACCCTTTTTTTATTTCCTTTGCGATTACATTGAGGGCTTCCCCTTTGGAGAAGTACTCCTTGTGCCCTTTAACCGGGTCAAAGTTAATGGCGAACTCTATATGCTCATCCAGGCAGTCAATGATCCTGGGGACCATCTGGGGAAAAGCAATATCCATCAGGCCGGCTATGTTGGTAAAACGGCCCACTGCCGGCCTGGCGCCCAATCCCGTCCTTTCCGACACCCCGTGTTTAAACCAGAACACAGGGCTGCCCAGCATGACCAGGTGGGATACCTTTTTAGCCGCTTCTTCATTCTGCTTTAAGGCACAGTAACAAACTAATGACCCGAGGCTGTAGCCGATCAGGTGGACCTGTTCCCCGCTGTCTACAACAGCTTCGTACAGGCGGTTATTGACCTCGTAATGAGTCTTATCCAGATAAAGATAGGTTATAATATCGCCAAAGCTGTCAACCACAGAGTCCGCAATTTTTTTAACCGCCTTTACTCCTTCTGCAAAAGGAAAACGCGATAAACCGATTTCATTTATTGCCATCTCCCTTAAGGCAGTTTTTTTAGAAAGCAGTTCTTCAGATATGGCCCCTTCCTCCCTGGGGCCGGGAACCAGGTCGTAATAATACACACCGCCGAACTGTTCTTCCCGCAGGTCCAGGCCGGCACCGGCCAGGGCCCCCCTGAGCGGCGCCGCCCATTCCTTCCAGTAATGCCTGTCGTCGCTGTGCCCCATGCCATGTACAAATAAAATTACCCCAAGTCTCATACCCCCGGTAATAATAAATTTATACATTTTATGCCGGGGCAGGGCATTTGCCAAAGAAAAAACCCCGCTTGAATAAAGCGGAGTTTTAAACTTACTTCATTAATGAAATTGTGCCCCTGTCGCAGGCTACAAATTCTTCCCTGATATCCCCGCAGCATTTACATACAACTGTCAGGATATCGCAGAGGTCGCTCTGAGACACGTATACGTCAAATCCTACCGGGTCCTGGTTGCCACAGTCGCAGATAAATTTGATCATATTATCACCTCAGCCTTATTTATTAAAAGATTCGACAAGGCAAAAGGTGATCCTTTTTAAGCTCAGTATCTAATATTTACCTTCCTCGTGACAAATAATTTCACCAGCAGCATACCGGCCACAAACCCCCCCACATGGGCCCAAAAAGCCACGCTCTGTGCCGCCTGGCCGGACAAGCTGGCAGTGCCGCTTAACAGCTGGAGTACAAACCAGATGCCCAGGAACACTATGGCGGGTATGGGTATAACCTGGATGATTATAAAAATGAAAATCAGTGTCAGTATCCTGGCCCGGGGGAACAAAATCAGGTATGCGCCCAGGACTCCCGCAATAGCGCCGCTGGCGCCCACCAGGGGAGTATTTGACGTTGGGTAGAAGAATATATGGGCAAACGTGGCGACATAACCGGCTATAAGGTAAAATACCAGGTATTTAAAATGGCCCATGCGGTCTTCCACATTATCGCCGAAGATCCAGAGGTACAGCATATTGCTCAGTACATGCAGCCAGCCCCCGTGGAAAAACATGGTTACCGTCATCCTTATGAACTGGTCCGCTGTCAAACCGACACTGACCACCTGGGCCGGGATAACCGCGTGCGTATATATGTACTGGTCCAGGGACCTGCCCAATGACAGCTCAAAGCCAAAGACAGCCAGGTTGGCTGCGATTAAAAGGTAATTTACAACTGGGAAGGTGCTGGAAGGAATATCGTCTCTTAAAGGTATCACGCGGTGTCCCCTCCTGTATCCTTAACACGGCGAATCTAATCAATTATATTCTTCATAATCTGCCAATTCCCCTGTCCGGTCAAACCTTTTTTATCTTTCCCGTTTTTAAAACAGCTTAATGAAGGTCAATATTGCCAATTTTACAGCTTTTCCAGGGCGGCCAGGACGTCGGTCAGGACGCTCCCCGCCATATCATTGATCACTAAATCCGCACGGTCATCCCAGGGGGTGGGTTCTTTGTTAATAATAACAAGCTGCCTTGCCCTTTCCGGGAGCGATGCCACCGGGTATACCTGCAGGCTGCTGCCTACCACTATCAACAGGCGGCATTTGTTCATAGCGTATACAGCCCCCGTAAAATCCTCCCCCAGCGGATCCTCGAACAACACCACGTCAAGCCTCAGCACACCACCGCATCTCTTGCAGCGGGGCGGGTTCGTCCCGTCGTTAAACTGGTTGACAAGGAAATCCAACGGGTAGCTTTCCTTGCAACCCATACAGTGGCAGGTCCTCAGGTGGCCGTGCACTTCCCAGAGCTGCTTTGACCCCGCTTTGCGGTGCAGGCCGTCAATGTTTTGTGTGATCACGCCTTGCAGGAGGCCTTCACTCTCCAGCCTGGCCAGGGCATAGTGGGCGGCGTTGGGTTCAACCCCGGTATAACGGGTCCAGCGGTCAAGGTTAATTTCGTAAAAAGCGGCAGGGTCGCGCTTCAGTGCGGACACGGTTGCTACCTTGATTGGGTCGAACTTTGTCCAGAGACCGGTGCCGGGGCTGCGGAAATCCGGGATGCCGCTTTCGGTGCTTATGCCCGCCCCGGTCAGGGCTAAGGTGTGTGCTGATTTTTTTATAAAGCCAGCCAGGCAGTTAATCTTTTCGCTGTAATGCATTCACATACTCCTTGTATACAAATAAAAAGCGATAACCGGCGCCTCCACCTGCTTATAATAATAATTGCAGCCGGCTGCAAAGACAAGTCCCCAACATCGGAATGGAGACACACCTCGTATGTCAGCAGACTCGTATCGTAACAAAACATACTATGACAGCGGAATGGGGACACAATTCAGTCGTCAGTCGTCGGATGTCGGACGTCGGAAAAAACAAAGCGTTCGGTTTCTTAGCACGTATTTCAGCAGACTTGTATCGTAACAAAACATACTATGACAGCGGAACGGGGACACACTAAATGAGACGTGAGATATGAGATATTAGACGTGAGAGTGCATGACAGACCTTTAGGGTTAAAGACTCGAATGGAATACATGAATCCCACGACTCACGACCCACGACCCACGACTCAATTTATGTCCCCGATTATATGGCTTTGCTCTATGACGATACTTGTGGTAGTAAGTGTTACACAGGGGAACACTCCTTTGTCATAAGCATGTCGAGGTATGTCTCCAATATCAAAAGGCCGGATACAACCGGCCTTTTAATCCTCGGGAATATAGTCTACCAGGTCCTCCAGTTTCAATCCGGGACAGTGAGGAAGCAGTCTTTCTCTGACCCGGCAGAGGGCCTCAAGCGTTGGCTGAATTCTCTGTTCTTCCCACCTTTCCACCATCCAGGCGGAAAAACCTATTAATTCGGCAAATTGAAGACAGTCCTCATAACCCAGTTCCTGTCTCCAGTGCCTGATCCTGTTTTTTACAGACATTTAAAAAACCTCCCGCCCAAATATTTTATGCAAAAAAAACATTTACAGTACTTTGGCAGAAAAACCGACGTATTCCGGCAGGACTTCACAAAAAAACAAGGAAACATATCTATTGTTTTAAAAAAGATGTCTTTGTTATGCGTAAGGTATACAAACATCGCTTAAGGGGAGCTTGACATGATTTACAGATTCGCGCTTCTGATTATTGCGGCTGCTGTTCTTATCAGCGGCTGCGCCAAAGCATCAACCGAGCCTCTGGCGCCAGCCGGACATGAGGCCGTTGTTGTGGCGGGCGCCCAGGATATTGTTCCTGATCCGGCCAAGAAGGTTTACCTGACTTTTGACGATGGACCCAATTCATACTTTACAAAACTGATCCTTGACATCCTGAAACAAAGCGGCGTAAAAGCAACATTTGTAGTAATCGGGAGCAATATTGAAAAGAACCCTGAAGTTTTCAAGCGGATATTGGACGAGGGTCACAGTGTCGTCAACCATACCTTCTGCCATGATTATAAAAAGCTTTACGAAAGTCCCGAAGCATTCCTGTCTGACCTGGACAGGTGTGATAAAATAATAACTGCGTTTGGAGGCAAAGCGGTTAAAATATACAGGGCTCCCGGCGGCTCCTCCAGGCTTAATCAAGATTTTTATGAATTTATTTGCAGCAGCGGTTATAAAACGCTGGACTGGAATGTCTCCAGCGCGGACTCGGACCCAAAAGGTATCGGCAAGGAACAACTCGTTTCAAATGTTAAAAACGGCGTCATCAACATGGAAAAAATGGAGAAAGCGCCTATTATTCTGATGCACGACGGAACTGAGATTTACCTTGGCCTGGAAAACCCGGGGGAGGCGGTTGAAAACTATATCAGAAGCCGCGAAAGCGATGTGGCCGCGCTGCCGGAAATAATTGATTTTCTTAAGTCCAGGGGCTATACTTTCGCCGGCGTTGATGAACACACTCCTCCCGCCTGGTAAGCCAAACATCCCGCTCCGCTAATTGCTACTTCTCGGGTCCCAGTCCGGCCAGGGGATCTGTTTGGTCAAGCGTTTTTCCGAACAGCAGGCTGCCCGCTCCCAACAGAAGATTTATAACAGTGAATAAAAGGTAGACCAGGCTGAACGTGGTCGTATCTTTTAATATGAGATAACCTCCGTATAGCAGGAGCCCGTAAACAAAGTAACTTTTTGCTTTTTTTCTGTTTCCAAAGGCTGATTCAAGAAAGACATCAAGGCTATTTTGTTTTCTTTTCTTCAACGCGGGAGATACTCCGGACAAGTCCACGTCCTCCCTGAAAACTCCCCAGCCGGCCTGCCTGGCCAGATCAACCAGCCCGTACCGGTTTACCAGCATTATTTTGGCGCCTCCCCGGAATGACTCCCTGGTGACCTGGATGACACCGGCATCAAAGTCTCCGGAGGTTATATAGATCCCGTTCTTTAGCCCTTCACCCTGCAGGGCGCCGGCAAAAGACCGGACTTCTTCAGAACTTATTTTTCTGTCTCCATCCGGCCGCGAGCATTTCACACCCAGCGGGACACCTTTATAAATACCCTTCATATCGATCAGCCCGTCCCATTTGTACTGCTTCTTCCCGTCAGCCCTTAGAGTCACCTCCTGAAAACCGGGCAGGCTGTTCAGCATATCCCTGATATAAGGCTTAAATTCTCTTATAGGCAGCCTGAGTATATCGTCCATAAACCTCTGCCCGGCCAGCCAGAAACCCTGCTGGATTTTCCGCCTCTTATCCCTTTTTCTTAAAACTTTTTTCAACACCGCAGCATCCGCGGCCAGCAGCAGCAGCGAGATGGCCAAAGAAGCGGCGGGCTTGCCGGTCAGGTTCAACAGCAATAGAAAACCGGCCAGCCAGACCAGCAAAAGCCCGCCGATATAATCAACGCTTTTACCGATCAAGGTCCTGGCGTCTTCTTTCGGCTTCTGGAAAAAATAACGCAGGACAGCGCCTTTATCCCGCCTCTCCCGCCAGCGCGCGAAACTCGGCCGGAAATTCCGGCCTCTTATTGATAATAGTTTGTTACCTCTAAATCTGTTCATAAATAACCCTCCGCAACCTTACAGCTATATAACCATTTTGCCCATTTTACAGGAAAATTTTACTATGTCAGGCTGGATGTTTATGAGAACTTACGATAAGCACTAAATTTTTGCATATAAAACTGAAGAAATACAAATATAAAAACAGACACTAAACAGGAGGTACCATGTATGAAAGTGCTTATCGTTTACACCCATCCAAACCCTATGAGCTTCAACCACGCCATACTCGAAACTGTCAGGGGGGAACTGGCCAAAAAGAATGCACACGTAAAAGTTAAAGACCTCTATGCCATGAAATGGAACCCCATCCTCTCGGGTTCAGACTTCGAGCAGATGCAAGCCGGTAAAACACTCCAGGACACCGCGCAAGAGCAGGCTGATGTAACCTGGGCTGATACCCTGGTTTTTATCTACCCCATCTGGTGGTTCTCGCATCCGGCCGTATTAAAAGGGTGGATCGACAGAGTGTTCAGCTTTGGCTATGCCTATCATATGACTGAAAACGGCCCGTCAGGTTTGCTTGCAAACAAACGCGCGGTTGTCATAACGACATCAGGCGCCGACGAAAAAAAAGCCGGCCAGGACGGCCTGCTTGACGCTATAGAAACCACCATGATCAAGGGGATCCTGGGCTTTGTAGGAATAACCGACGCCCGCCATAAGAATTTTTTTGCCGTGCCGTATGTGGATGACGAAGCACGAAGAAAGATGCTGGAAGATGTTAAGGAATATATTGCAGAGATTTAGATTCTTTTAAGAGCTAATTGGTGGATTTAAAATATATCTAATTAAAAAGCCGGGAAAGGCGAGAAGACTGTATAGCTATTATAAATGCAAAAAACCACCCCCAATAAAAGGAGGTGGTTTTGTTCCAAATATCTTTTCCTATTTCAGTACATTTTGCCATTTTGTGAATGATATTAAACTGCTTTATCTTAAGGTGTATTTATTTAACGGTAGCATCGCACTTTGCTTTAGCCCATTTGGCCAACTGCGCGGCAGAATCCACTAAACCTTCAACAGCCACATAACCCATGAGCGCCCCCACAATAGTGTACAACGCCTTGTCTGGAAAGTCCGGGTAGCAGGCTTTTACACAAGAGACCCCTGCTGCAACCAGGGCCATGATTAATTTCCTTGATTTCAACCTCTCCAGAAACGGTCTCATCCTTTCACCACCTTTAACAAATTTAACGCTATGGCCAGGACAAACCATACCGCACCTGATTCATCCGGATCATGGTCCTGGCTTATCAGCCCTGCTTCCCGTGCTTCCCGCACGATCTTCAACTTCCAATCATCCAGTTCCGGATTAGTGGGAGCAACGGTCTCCGGCGCAGGTGCCGGTTGTAGACACGCCCCAAGAAAATCGGCGATACCGGCAGCCACCGCCTGCGCCGCTGTCTCCTGGAAGTCCCGGTTTTCCAGCAGCCTCTCCTCTTCCGGATTTGAGATAAAGGCCAGTTCAACCAAACAGGCTGGACAATCAGTCTGCCTCAAGACTTTAAAGTTTGCTTGCTTTACGCCCCGGTCGGTCAATCCAAGGTCAGGGATCAATCTTGAGTGTATTGCCTGTGCCAGTTCTCTCCCCTGCCCGCTGTCGGGATAATGGTATGTTTCCGTGCCATGTGCTGACGGATCGGCTGCACCGTTGCAGTGTATGCTCACGAAACAATCAGCTACCCATTCGTTGGCCAGGGCCGCCCGGCCATATAGATCACTCCGGTCATCTGTCCCCAGGGCTTCCTCCTCTGTCCTTGTCAACCGTACCTCTGCCACCGGGGATAGCAAGCTAGCAATTCGTTTAGCAACCGCGAGGTTAACGCTTTTCTCTTGTACCCCGCCGGGACCAACTGCGCCGGGATCTTCACCGCCGTGTCCCGGATCAATTACAACCTTAAACATCCTTTTTTACCTCCTGGTCAGCTTGTTCAGGGATAGTCCCGGTTATTTTTCCTCCGTATTGGCTGTTCTGTTTTTTTACATCCAACCGGTCTTCTGTTAAATCCGTTTCTTTCCTTTTCAACCAGCAAAGCAGGGGTTTCAGATCATCTGCCCCGGCTTCAACCAGGTTCTCAACCACACTGGTGGCCTCCCTGACAAACAGGAAGGAGTAGATAACCGTTGCCACGGCTATACTGACTTGTTCCAGCGGCAGGACTCGTAAGGAGAGCCCGGCCAGAATCTGCAGGCACAGGTATGCCACTACCTTGACAACAGTCCTGTTCCAAAGCGTGTCACTGGAGATAACCCGTTCCCGGATTGCTTTCAAAAACCCCCCGCAACGGCGTGAATTTGCAAAAAGCCGGGTAAAAATGTCAAGGATCACAGCCACCCAGACCGCCGCAATGGCCGGAAGGTACGCCGCGTTCGGACAGATCAAATAATTAAAAACAGCAAATAAAAAAGCCCACACGGGCTTGAAATTAACCTGGAACAGGCGATCTAACTCCACAATTATCACCTCTAGGAATAATCAGTCCTTTAAAAGCCGGAGCCTCACTGCGCATTTTAGCCCATATATGAGCTTACTTGGTTGCGTCGGGCTCCAGTTGATCGGTATTATAGTTGTAATATTTTAGTTGTCCATTTATAATCCCGTAAAAACCAGCCTGAGACACTGAAAGTACTTCCTGGTTTTCGCTTTCAGGTAAAGGTTTAACCCCTTCGTTTATAGTTGAGACAGCGTTTATAATTTGACCAGTTACTTTATCAATTAAAGCCCAATTATACATACTCAATCACCTGCCATTCACATGCTCCATCACAGTAAATTGTTGTGCTATTAAGAAGTTTTGCGCTATAAACCTTGACTGTTAGGTCAGTAGAGCCACCTGTAATTGAGCCACTATAAGTAGGGAAACCTCCCGAGGATTGACCGCTACCATCTTCTGCATACCCAAGAATATTTCCTCCTGATGGGGTAAGTGAAACACTACCCCTTGCTGCCACATAACCGGCGCTCCCTTTGGATGCGCTTAGTACCATTGTTTTTGCCGTATTAACCGCCGTAATGGTTACGTTACCGGCCCCGGCAGATGTACCACGTTGAATACTTCTGATAAATCCGGCAGCCAGGTTTGTTTCCAGGGTATCTGTGTAACCTGCCATTTGTGCTAAACGGGCAAAAACGGTATTTGTTCCAGCTGGGTCGGTGTTCAACCCTAGTTTTGTTTCCAGGGTATCAACATAATCCGTGATCAGCTTTAATCCTTTAAAAACTGTCGTTAAGTCGCCGGTTGCCGGGTTTGCGGTACCAATGAGGCCCTCTACGGTATCGGTATAACCCTCTACCTGATCGACATATTGTTCTAACCTCGCCATCCAGGCAAATAAAGAGGTTATCCCGGCCGGATCCCCGCTCTTACCGATCAGGTTCAAAATCTGGATTGCGTTTGCGAGTGCCGCTATTGCCGCTTTATCCATTTAGATCACCCCTTCCTATGTCACCACTGGCGTGATAGAAGTTAATTTCCCAGTTGTATATCCGAGTGTCGTTGTTATTGTGGAACCTCCAGCTATTTCCGTAAGTGTCTGCAGATTTCCACTTCCGTCATAGGCCAGGGTTACCGTGTCAACCATTGTCACCCCATCCTTCTCGGTGATTGTTTGAAGTCGACCGCTTCCATCGTATGCCAGGGTTACATTCCGTCCGTCGATTTCAATATTCAAGACCTTAGTTTTGTTGATGTCCTGGGCATCTAATCCTTTTGCCATGGCATTTGATTCGAGAATGTCCAAGTTCTCATTATAGGCGGCCCGACTGACCGTCTCATTACTGAGAGGTTTTTTAAGGCCGAGGTTTGGTGTTATTTCTGGCATTATTCATTCACCTCCAATAAATCCCACATTAATATTAGAGCATCGAATAAATTTTTTGTCCGGTTCTTCGCATCAGTCATCACAAAGGCTTTTGCAGGTTTAATGTATGTACCTTATAACCTTTTATAATGAAGCAGAATCATCCACTATCAATGTTTCAGCTTTATCTCGTCTTACAGAAAAACAGGAAGCAAGAGAACCTCCTCCCTGCTTCCATCTTTAGCTCCTTAGTCAAACTTACCAGCCCACCAGTATATTGTTTCTGTACTATCATAAGGGTCACGGGGATAGAATGTAAACCCGTCCGACGTAAAGGCAATTTGAGCACTTACTTCGGTGCTGCCCCCGTCGTTCCTCATCCAGTTCATAGTTATTAACGAAACCCCTAATATACTGCCTTTTGTGGCAATAAAGCGTGAAGTACTAAATCCTGTTTGTTCTAGGTGTACCCATGTGGGCTGAAAACCTAAGCCCGAAATGGTACGCTGCTGCGTATAATTGCTGTCAGTAATTGTAAGAGATCCAGTAGCAATTCGGCCCTGAAATGTCCCTGTTATTCCAAAAATAAGCACGTCCTTTTTTATGTTCGCTGCAGTTAAGTCAGAGTCACCCTGTACGTAACCATTACCGTCATGGTATCCCGTAACTATAGCTTGTTGGGCCGTTCCAGGGGTTATTGCTAAAGCGCCCCTATTTATCATCGTACCTGTTAACTGTGCGCCATCAACAAAAGCTATTTTACCCGCTAAAATATCCCCGGCTACAGCGGTACCTGGTGATGTATTAATCACATTAGAGTTACCGGCCACCCCGAAAATGTTAACTCCGGCTTTAATATTTGCAGATATTAAGTCCGCGTCCCCTAGTACATAACCGGAGCCGTTATGATACCCTGCAGTTATGGCCTGGTTAGTTGTTCCAGGGGTCAGTACTACAGCGCCCCTATTAGGCATAGCGCCTGCCTGTTCACCGCTGTCATTAGTAAAGGTTTTACCTGCCAGGACGTCACCTGTAGTTGCAGTTCCACCACCTCCTTCACCCTGTAAGATAAAATTTGTTCCGTTATAACGAAGGGTGTATATACTTCCAGCCTTTAAGTTGCCAGCCGACACATCGTTTCCATTTGGCTTCTTAATGCTTTTTACGCCGAGCCCATTGACATTAACTGTTGAAGCCCCAGTGTTTTCAATACTAATCTTAATAGCTATAGCCATACCTTCGGTATAAGAAGCAGGCACCGGGTTGAGAGTAACAATATATACGTTAGTTGCACCCGATGCTATTGCGTAAGGTATATGTGGCACATTATCGGCCAAATGCGCAGCATGATCATCTGCCCTGGTCTTTATTTGGGTATCTATGGCATCCATATTTGTATTAGCGTGGGCCTGCTCGTCAAAAGCTTCATTGTCTTCAGGCTTTAAAAAGCCGTAATTGGCAGTTTGTTGCAATTGTTCCACCTCCTATGAAGGTTTATAAGTTTTAATCCCGCCGTAGGTTAACGTCTTAAGGTCTCCGTAGGTAAGCCCCCAGGTCTTGATATCGCCGTAAAGAGTCCAGCGGTATTGATACTGAATACTAAGGTGCGCCGGTACCACCGCCCTTAAGGCTGCCATCAGATCGTTCATGTTCGGGGGTATCCCGAAGACATCTACGAAAATAATTAGCACCAGATACTGAGGGTGGTTTTCCACTACCTCCACCGTGCCGTTTTCGTAGCTCTCCGCGACCTCTTTGGCTATTTTAATGGTACAGGTGCCCTTTCCCCGGATCCTGGACTTAATCTTTGGCCGCCGCTGAGACTCCGGCTGCTCCGGCGCGAGAGGCAGTCCCAGTTCCTCCTCCCAGTCATCCAGGCTCCAGGTCGACGTGTTGATATAAAACTGCTCCAGCGTCTCGTCAAGCGCCTGGCGAAGTTTATCTACCTCCTCCCCTCTCACTTGACTGATGGTTTTAATTACCCGGCTGGATTTGTAATACTCGGGAAGACAGCCCAGCATCCTCAGCCCGCTTGCGCTGGTCATTGGATAATCACTCATGTTATTTGCTCACCACCTACTGTTACAGAACTTTAAAATAAAGCATGACGCTATTTAAGCGGCTTAAATTACTGGCTTCGAGTATTTTCCGGATTTAAACGTATACCTCCAGTTGATCCCACATCAACCCAAGCGTATCGAGCTGATCCCAGGTCCAAACCTTTTCGTCAAGATCGTCCCACAGGAAATAACTGTACTCGTACAGGATTTCCAGGTGCGCCGGCACTATGTCCCGGACTGCCGCCATCAAGTCTTCTATGTTCGGCGGCAATCCACGCGTGTCCACAAACTTCACTATTACCAGGTAACCCGTGAAGTCTTCTGCCACGTTCACGGCACCTGCGTCGTAGCTCTCCGCCACTTGCTTCACCAGCTTGATCGTGCAGGTGCCCATTCCCCGCAGCTTCGACATGATCTTGTCGCGCCGTTCAGTCTCAGGCTGCGCCGGGGCCACCGGCAGGCCGAGTTCGGCCTCCCAGTCCCCTAGGCGACATGTCGCCGTGTTCACGAAAAACTGGTCGAGGGTCTCGTCCAGCGCCTGTCTCAGCTTGTCCAACTCGCTCCCCTGGCCCTGGACGATCGACCTCATCACCCTCGAAGACTGAT
Organism: Pelotomaculum propionicicum; assembly: GCF_048984525.1. Taxonomy (GTDB): domain Bacteria; phylum Bacillota; class Desulfotomaculia; order Desulfotomaculales; family Pelotomaculaceae; genus Syntrophopropionicum; species Syntrophopropionicum propionicicum_A. The sequence goes on along the minus strand of NZ_JBMGJC010000002.1, from coordinate 21,657 downwards.
AGTAGCACGGCAGGTAACCGGTCATCTTCTGCCCCCTTGCTGATGTTACCGGATACTCACTCATGGCAGCAGGCTCACCGTCCCTTTCACCGCCACCTCCTGGGCACCCACAGTAATGTTGGCCGTACCCCCGTTCACCGTAAACCCGGTGTAGTCCTGCACGCCCGGCGTATCCAGGATGGCGTTTCCGATCCGCACGTAGCGCACGTCGTTGTCCTCAGTAAACGCCAGGCCCCTGATGTAGTCCTCTATGTTTTGCTCCACTGCCGCCTTCACGCTGGTGGAGTTGTAACCCGGCATAATGGTTAGCGTAGCTGAGACATTAATCAAAACCGCGGTCGCCTTTTCCACCGTTACCCTGGCGCCCACCGGCGCCTTACCTTCCCCGGTGTCCTTACTGAATGTGGAACGGTACACCGTCCGGTCAAAACATACCTCCACGGCCGTGGTATCGGGTGCAAGGCGTTTTATCCGTAGTTCGATTTGATCCGACCCGTTCCAATAAAACTCCACGATCTTATCTGTAAAGGTTGTACCAAGGTCACTTGCCTTAAGCGTGATCTTGGCGTCAGTCGATCCTTCCGGCCTGGTCTTACACCAAACAGCGCCAGAAACATTATACATCCCTACTTCCAGCAGGTCGTTGACTCCTGAGATATTGTCAACCTTGAGATGGTTCCGGGCCTGCCAGATGCCGGGCTGTTGTAGGATGCTGTTTACATTTGTATGAGTTACCGTTCCAATCCCGGAAGTGTCGTACACTATCTTGACTGAACTCCCTGTGTCGTCCGGCTGATTGTCGGGAAAAACTCCAAAGCCGCCGATCGTCATGTTTTCGGCCTCTTTTTCGTTTATCCAGGACGGGGCGATATAGTTCTGTACAGCATCCACCAGGGTCTGGCTCGCCGGGGCCTTGTCCGTCCCGATGATCGCCACGCTCACCGTCCCCGGGCCGTCCCTCACCGGGGTTACCGCGACTCCCCCGACTCCAGCCACTTCCAGCGCCCAGTTCAAGTAGTCGGCCTTATTCCCTCCCGCCGAGGGGGACCTCACTTTTTGAAGGTACCTGGCCAGGAGCGCAGCATCGGTTTCCGTGTTCAGCCCCCCGGTAATCGGGGCGGAGTTCGTCACTCCCGTGACCCCCACGTAGGGGTCCACCACCACGCTGATAGCCCCGGCTGGTACGTTGCCGCCTGTCCCCGCCACCACGGCCTCAATATCGGCAGTTCCAGTTCCGCCACTTTCGATATTACACTCCGTGGTAGTTAAAAACTCAATAGAAGGAGTATTCGTAACAGGGTTAGCCTGGGTAGCAACCCTCAGCCCTGCGTTTACTTTTCCCGGCGTTCCCGTAATCGTCAACGAGTTACCCTTTGCAGTCGTCCCTGTAGCCTTCACCGCCGCTATCCTGGTCAGGCCGTGCTCCTCGCAGCGCAGGTCCAGGTAATCGCCAAAAGTCGTCGAAGCGAAACCCCTGCGCAGGACCTCCTTTGCCCATATGGCCGCCAGCGCCAATTCAATCGCCACCGGGGAGACCGCGTCCCAGATGTAGCTCCCCTCCGTCTTGTCAAGATCGTCCGGCAGGGCGTCAAGGATTCTCTGTTTTATTGCTTCCTCTGTTTGCTCAGTCAAGTATTCCGGCAATACAGCCATCTTATCCGATCACCACCATTCCATTCATAGTCCCGCTGCCGCCGAGCACACTGGTTACCTCACATGTAAACTGGCATGTGTCTTCCTCCCAGGTGAAGGTAAAGTTGTCCACGCCGGATGTCCTCGGGTCTACCTTCAAGCACTCGGTTGTTATTCGCTTGATTTCACTTTCGTTCCCCGCCCGGTTCAGATGCCGGCTTATAAGGTCTTCAAACTCCTGCCCATAGTTCCGCGAGTAAACGAGGTAGCGGTACCTGGCGGTCATCAGCGCCTTTCGGCACCACTCCAACCAGGCCTCCTCGTTACCGCACTCGGCCACCTGGCCTGCCGGCGTCAGTACGAAGTCCCCGCTGTCGAAGTCAAAGCGCCAGCTCCTGCCGAAACGAACCTGGCCGGCGCCTGTTCCCGTTATTTCAGGGAGCGGGTTCACTATTTCTATAGGAAATAAGTTAGGCATTTGGCACCACCTTGCAAATTACTACGAAGTCCTGACCGCCGTTCACCGGGATAACCAAAACCCGATCCCCCGGCTTCAGGCTGACTGACAGGTTATGGCGGACATCCTCGATCTTGTCTGCTCCACCGCCTCCCTGGTAGTCAATGCGGGTGAAATGGGAATACACAGTTGAATTTGGTATATCGCTGCCGTCTGCGTTTACAGGGGCAGCAGTTTTGATCACCCTTCTCGGCTGCGGGATTTCCTGTCTTATCAGCCAGTCCGCCACCAGGTAGTCCTTTATTTCGTATTTAAACGAGTCCAGCTTCAAACCGCCCGCTGTAACCGTCCCCAGTTCGCACGGAGTCCCGGAGACAGCCCGTGCGGCGTGGCCTGCCATGCGCTTCTCTATTACTGAGGCAAGTTCCTTGTAAGGATTAGTCACTATAGTAACGCCTCCTCACATACTCTTCTCCCGCCAGTTCCAGGGTCATCCTGCCCGGTGCGCCCAGTTCATGCCGCACCGAGTTCACCAGCAGGTCAATGTTATTCAGCTTGACCTTGTCGCCGGCACGAATCGTATTAATATCCAGACCCGCCACAGTTATAGTTTCCTGCATCCCGCAAAGCTTCTTCTCACCAGCCGAACGTGCCGCCCCGGCATCGGTCAGTTTGGGGTCGCTGTGCACCTTCTGCAGTGTCCCGTACCGATCCGTCTCGCCGGTTACCAGTGCCAGCACCGGAGAACGTTCCTCCACCGGTGCGTTCCCAAGCACCTTTACCTGAGTAACCGCTCCTTCCAGGCTGCGCCGCTGCCTGATTTCCTCCACGTTGCGCTCCGCCTCCAAGGCCCAGACCGTTTCGTTACTTCCTAGCTTAACCAACCCCAGACCATCCGGCGTCATCCGGGGACGATACATGTCCCCTCCCTTGACGGCTGTTTCTTTTAAGTCCGCCATAATCATAGAGTAAATGGGCCGGGCGCGGTACACCGCCTTGGCCAGGGCGACCCCCGTGTCGGCCACCTGGCCCAATTCCAGTCCCCAGTCCGAGGCATATCGCTCCAACCTTTGAGTGGACGTCTGCCCGGCCGGAAACAGGTACTCGTCCTCGCTCTTGGCCAGGTATATCGTCCTGTCGTAAACAGTTACATTAATATGCTTCTGCCCCCGCGTTTCACTATCGCACTGCCATACCATTCCCGGGTGCAGCAGGTACACCATACCACTACCCCCGAAGGGCACCCCGGACACTCTTATCTCCTGACCCGGAGCGATCCCAATCTGCTGGAAGTCGTCCGTCACCACCAGCCTGACCGAGGCCCGGTAGGCGATCTCATCCAGCGAGTCCTCCAGGGTGATCCTTTCCACTAGTTCCCGCAGGAAGTATTGATTAGCCAGCACCACCTCGTACCTGTTCAGCGTAAAGTCACTCATTGCGGCATCACCAGCTTCTGGCCCGGCAGGATCAGGTCGGCGTCCGGCCCGATAATCCCCTCGTTGGTCTGGTAAATCTCCCGCCACCTGTTGCCGTCGCCGTACTGCATCTTCGCTATAGCCCAGAGCGAATCGCCTGTCCTCACCTCGTATACCGCCGGCACCGGCCTGGTGTCCGGCCTCGGCTCGGCACCCTGCAGGGCGACCGAAATTTCCGCCGCCGTCCTCACTTTCAGTTCCTGCCAGGCGTGACAGGTCAGGTCAAAGTAGACGTCCCCCGGTTCTCCACCCCTGAAGGTAGTCGTGTGGGCACTTACCAGTACCAGGACGTTGACAATCGTCTCCGTGATCATCAGTCGCACAGGCTTCTTGCTCATCATCCAGGCGGTGAGCTTATTCATCGCCTCCTGCGGGTCGTGGATATCCGGGTAGCGGCAGTAGCTGGAGTCGTATTCTTTGGGAAAAAATGAAGAAAAGGTGATCTCTTTCACCTTCTCCCCATGCGGAAACTCCACTTGACCCAGGTTAATTATATTTACAACGTCCGTAAGCTTCTCCCGCCGGATGGTCACCTTCGCCGGGTTGACCGGAAAATGGAACTCCGGTCCGGCTGGGTCTATTAAATAAAAATCCATAGGAGGCACTCCTCCTCAATTTTTTGATAAAAATTTTATACAACACCAAAACCAGATGTGTTCATGTTTTCAAATACCTCGCCCAATCTGGCCACTAACTTATTGACGATCCCGTTTTCGTCCCCTTGCCCTTCCACAGCGATGTTAACAGTAACATTCTGGTTATTAACTTCCTGCTCGGTGTATTGATCGCCATGGTCCGATTCCGGCTGGAGAGTAGAACGGAAAATCTCTTCGTCGCCAAGGGTTTCGTTATCAAAGGTGAGAGAACGAAAAGTTTCTTGGTTTAATAATTCTTCTATATTAGGGGAAAGAGAACGAAAAGCCTGTTCATCGCCCATCGCCTCCTCGGGAGGTAGAACATAAGGCTGTAATAATTCCTCCGTATTAGGGGAAAGCGATTTTAAATACTCTTCGTTTAATAATTCTTCCATATTAGGGGAAAGAGAACGAAAAGTTTCTTGATTTAATAAATCTTCCTTATTCCAAGAAAGCGAATATACAGGAGCGGGAAGCTTCAATAAATCTTCCCATTCCAACCCATTGGGAAGAGATTCCGAACCAATAGCAGCTTCTGGAGGAAAAGCCGGGTGATCGTACACATATTTTCCAAACTTATATCCAACTTGCTCTATACCATGTTGCAAAACAGTACTTAAAAATGGAATGCGGATCCTCTTTGTAAGATACATACCTAAAGGCTTAAACATTGCTGTCTTCATAAAAAGTCCAGCAAATTCTTTTCCTTTTTCATAATCACCATAATATTTAACATCACTATATTCTACCATCTTAGCGATATCATTACTTGTTTCACACACTTCAGTAGCAAAACCCAGCGGTCCTAAAAGTGAAATTAACTTACTTGGCGATTTTCCCGCATAGATAAATTCCTTCATTTGATCAATATAAATATCAGATATAAAGCTTGATATTACGTCTTTAAAAATTTCATTTTCAGACAAATCCCAAAAGGGAATGTCATAACCCGGATAGTTTGAAGCCTCCTTAAGCCGCTGTTCTTGATTAATATATAGATCTATGGCATCTTTTTTATCTCCGGCCACGTCGTGGCACCCCCTTCCTGGCCTTTACCTCAGCCTCAAGTTCCAGGGAAATACTCGCAAGCAAAAAAAGCTGCTCTCCCCTGGACAGCCGCCAGAACTCTCCGGGGCGCAGGTGGTGCCGCACCCAAATGGCGTGCAGCGCCCCTGCCAGTCCCCCGGAGCTAATCAGTTTTTTACGTCTTCCAGACTGATATTAAAGCCGGACAGGTCGAGTACTATGTTGCTGAGCGCCGAAAGTTCTCCCGCGAGAAGTATGCGCTTGATAACCTCCTCCGGTCCCGAAGCGTTGAATTTATTGATAAGTTTCTGGTTGCCCCAGTCAGGCTTGACCGTGGCAGTCGCTATCAGCGCAACATTAAACTGTTCTTCATCCAGGCGCTCAGTAACACGCCCCCGTCTTTCATTCCTCTCGGAGCAGCGCTCTCTGATACTGAAGACCTGTTTTCCGGTAAGACCTCTTAGAGTCACAGGAATATTCAGCCTTGGGACTACAACCGTCCGCTCCGGCACAGTATCAGTTTCAAGAAGACGCTGGAGTATTTGATCTTCAGTCATTTTTTCAAAGCTCACTGTCTCCACTCCTAACCGGCTACAATCGGGTCGAGCAGCTCGTATTCCTCAAAGGTGAATTTGATCTCCTCCACCACTTCTTCGCCGGCCTTCCAATTAGCCAGAGGCAGTCCGTCAACCATCACATTTTTCAGCCTGATCCGTTCGTGCCCGTAGGACTCCGGGTCGTCCAGCTTGGAGATGATCTCGAACTTGCCGAAGCCCCTCTGTAACATCTCGCTGGTCACCTTGAAACCGCTCATGGTGCCCGTCCCTTTCATAGGGCCTTTTTTGTGCCGCTTCCAGGCGTCACCCGAAAGCAGCAGTTCCCTTTTCTCCATCTCCACTGTCGCTTCGAGATGGTTTATGTTGGTCTGCCATTGACCGTCAATGTAAAGGTACCCGTAGGTACCCAGTATTGCCCTGCTTGCGTCCAAAGCCATTTAATCACACCTCCCTATTTCACTATAAATGTGCTGAAGATCAGTTCCATCACATCGGTCAGACGGGCTTCCCACTTCAAGTAGACCTGGTCCGGCTCCGGTGTGAGTGGATGTCCAGTACCGTAATAATCCGGGTCCTCGTAGACGTCGTAGTCAATCGCCTCGATCACGCCCCCCTGGGCCAGTGTCAGCATGTACTGCTTGCAGGCCCCGATCAGCGCCAGGCGGCCTTCTTCGGTGTTGTTCACCTTGCCGATATAGTTATCCTCCGCCGTTTTCACCAAATCGCTATTGACGGCGTCCATCACCCTGATTGTGCGGATCTTCTTCCAACTGTTGTTCTGTCCCTGGCGAAGGGTCACCAGCGAGTTCATCCCTCGCAGCACCTTAACCATGCGTCCATCGTGGAAAGGCAGAAACACCCCGTTCAGTACCGCCTCCTCCATCTCGCTCTTGGTCCAGCGCCTGGTCACGTCGTCAAAGGGAGTAGCGGCGTAGGTCGTCGACTCGCTGAGCTTCTGCCCCGCAATCAGCCCGGCTACGTAGGCTGCCGTCTGGGCGCTGGAGTAACTCACGCCGTTCAGCACCACGCCGGTGCCCACGTTGACCACGCCCTCATGGTTGAAGCCCACGCTGCGCGTAGTCGCCTTGTTCACCGCGTCCGCGGCCGTATCATCCGCTGCCGAACCGCCTAGGACAGCTATTACGCCCTTACCCTCGTCACGCACCCGGCTCACCCAGGAAACCACGCTGGTTTGGATGGCCGGATCATATACTCCGTCCAGTGTCAGCAGGTTGAACTCCTGCGTTTCAAACGCAGCCAGGGCGTCGATGTAGTCAGACATAACCGTTGCAATTCCCGAGTTGCCCCCCGTAAAGGGAGAATTGGTCACATTGGCGAGGACACCCGTTCCATCCGCCAGCTTGGTGGCCGTTACCCACTTGTTACCTATATCTCCGTTCACCGTATCCACCGCCGCCTGGACGGTTCCGCTGTCGAATGTGAACGTCCGTAAAAGTGCGCTCCCCTCGAACAGCAAGATATCCTTCTTGTTGCCGTCCAACGCGTTCACCTGTACCGTCGCCTTAAAGCTATTGCCCCTCGCGCCGGGATATTTCGCGTCCAGCCGCAGCACGTTCGCCGGCGTCCCGTTGGTGTCCTGCAGCGTCACCGTGGCTGCCGCCGCATTGCTGTCCGCCAGCCGGTAGGCCAGTATCTTGCTGGCCCCGCCCAGCAGGGCGAATCTTAGCGTGTTGTAGGCGGTAGCCCCGTTTGTCACGTCAGCGGTATAGGCGTCAGTCGCGCCCGCTTCGCTTGTCACCTCAACGAACTGCCGCACCGGGCCCCAGTGCGCCTTCACCGGTGCAATCACCGTGCCCCGCGAACCCGCCTTGATTGCGGCCAGGGCCGCCGCCTGAAAGTTGAGATAGAAGCCTGGTAATACCGGCAGCTCAGTGGGAGACCATTTTCCTCCTGCCATTAGCTAATCCTCCTTTTTAAAAATGATTTAATCATACTTTTTACTTCCTCCAACGGAAACTCCGCGCGGACATCACCGTGCAGAGCCCCGTGAAGAACCTCCGGCTTTACACCAAAAAGAGCTTCTGACTTGGCCAGAAGCTCTTCCCGGGGGTATACGGGAATTATGGTTGCAACATTATTTTTTTTACCTCTGCCAGCCATTTTAACCACCTCGCTAATTTATAATTATCCCTTTATGATGCACTCCCGCCATAATCGGTGCTTCTTCCGACGGTCTGCTCGTCAGCCTGCTCAAAACCACGGATACCTGCCCGGCAGTCAAAGAATCTTCCCGCAAATCCGCTGTCGGGGTGCTGACCGTCAGGTACCGCTTGTTTAATGCGTCCAGCGTCAGTTTAATAGTACTTCCCAATTCCTGAACTAACTTTGTTGTGCCGAAAACCAATTCGTATGTTGTATTGCCCAGTACCTCACCGGTATACTTCTTTCTTACCTCGAACACAGCTTTAGCCTTTTCCGTCACCTGCACAGTGGACAAACGCCAGGTAACGGACGGCCTGTTATTGCCCTGCCAAACTTTATATACCGTCCAGCCCGTTAATATTGTCCCGGTCCAACTTGCAAGTGTGTCAAGCCATTCATCACCCGTCGAAATATCGCTAACACTACGAATGATTACCCGAAATCCGAACAAATACCTGTTTTGAAGATCCCGGCCTGACATAGATGGTAATTCTTGGAGTTGGGCTGTGTATTTATTTGTTCCAACTTCTATAAAACCAGCTGTGGGACGTAAAATTAGGTTTAATATGCGCCAGATACGGTCGTAGCCATCCTGGTGATCAATGTTCCGTCCCTGGATATACAACTCGCGCCAATTTTCAGGCGGGTCCTGAGGAGAGACTCCACCTTTGTCGTAAACGGTAAGGAAGGGGATGTTGTCTGGCGCGTCTGGTTGTATATCCACAAAAATATTTGTGTTTAGCGTTCCCTCCCCCATAGCTTGTAAATATTGTGCTATTTCTTTAGCAATCATTATAGTCATGTTATCTCAACCTTCCTTTCAAGGTTCCTTCCAACGTTTCCCCCCCATACCTTTTCTCACCACCCTTCCTTACAGTTATAGACACCAAGGCCTTGGTGGAGTCTCCCTTAATAGCATTATGGGTCGCTTTTTCCCTCATGTGGCACCGTGCAGAAAAATTTTTTAAGTACAAATTCTTAAGCTTTTTAACGAGCATATGATACATCCCTTAATAGAGGAGATGTAACTACCACAACTTTTGCTTTTGTGCTCTCGGATCTGAGAACATCTCATATCCGCCCATGGCTGCTAAAGTCACTAAATAGCATTTATACGTCCAATTCGTGTTTGAGAATTTTCCTTGACGAACAGTCGTCTTGAGGCTGATTTTAAATCAGACAGTCGAACAACACATCAATAGAGTTGACTGTTTTCAGCAAGCAGGACGCAAACAAATAACCTACCTATTCCGGCCCAAGTTGTTATATTTTTATAACAGTTTCTGGTTGCCCCAGTTAGGCTTGACCGTGGTAGAAGCTATAAAGCGCTAACCTGCTTGGCCACCCTCCTCAGGTAATTATTTTCATTTGCTGTCGGGGAAAATATAGCACAAACCGCCTGAAGGCATGTTACCGATACACCGTTAAACCAGCCACCCCCTGTAGCTTAGCTTATCTCTAATATGTAAGCACCCCTAAAGGTGCTCAGACTGTAGATAAACTCATATACTTCATAGAAATTTCCGCCACTGTATATGTGCCAACCATAACCTTCCCATTATATCGGCTAATGCTGACATTTTGTTATACCTCCTCAACTAATATTTTGTATTTTGCCGGGATATGTCGCCTTATCCCGTCAGGATCGCGAATGGTTTCAGCTGAATCATACCCACAGCGTATCGTAACAAAACGGGTGAGGTTAAGGTTTGCTCTATCGAGCAACCGGTTTAAATCATCAAGTATACTGAGTGGTTCTTCAAAACTGGTAGCCTGGCTCCATATGTGTAATGTGGTTGTCGCTTCCCGGCCCTGCTTGCCAAAGTTATCTACCGACGTTTCTTTAGCTTCACCAATTACTACATATGGATAGGACTGGCCGCTAGGAACATTGTCAAAAACACCTGTGATTTTTCCCATTAGAATTAAGTCGTTTGTTAAGATTGTATAAATCGCATTCTGGATCTCCCAAAGTGATGTCATATCCAAATTCCCCATTTCACTTGTTGCCTGTAAGTTACCTGAACCGTCTATTTGAGCATAACCTACTAATATCTGATTTCCAAAACCCTCTAGGGTACTGATTCCCTCAAGATAAGCTATTACATTAATGATGTGAATTCCAGTCCCGGTAATATCGCCCTGGCCGGAAAACTGGATTTCACCTTCCGCGATATCTATTCCGTCTCCAGAAAGATAACTTTGCCCTTCGAGATTCGCAAATCCGTTTTTAACTAGATTACTTGTTCCATTGAGAGCTCCTGTACCATCTACTGTTACAGATCCTTGCCGGACTTTAATACTACCAGATGATAAGTCTCCCTGCCCTGCAATTTCTATAGAAGAGCCTATGACTGGTGCATACCCCTGTGCTGAAACATTGCCTTGACCTGTAAGACTTGCGGCACCAGTAACAACCATTGGTTCTTCTGTATAATTAATTATAATTCTTACATGGTTTACATAAATATCACTGTTGTTAGATGTAGCGTGGCAGGCTAGATGAACACCGAAGTTATTAGCATTTACAGCACTTGGAGAAGAGTTTGACCAGCCCCAGAGATCGGTGCTTCCTCCGAAAGAATTATACTGTTCTATCCCTGGCCAAGAAGCACCCGCGCTCTTGTTATTTCCTACCACCCCGGTTGAATTCAGGTAGATATAATCATCTGCAACACTACCAGAACCACAATATCTTTTGATCTCAACTAGTATACCTTCTATAGTGGCATTTAATGGAATACTAAAACCAAAGTTGTAAGCAAACATCCTTTGGGAATATTTACCTATATCGAATTGGTTTGATGTTATAGATGCGTAGTTGGAGTCATCGGCAGTAATATAACTAGGATTTACCCATGCTTGGTCTGTATAAGGCGAGACACCTGTATCGCTCACTGCGCTGCCCGCACTTTTCGATTGACTTGGCATTTAACTCACCCCTATATTGGGGACGTCTTATCGTCCTATACAAGATTAACGTCAACATCCGCAGCTGGAAACCGTAAGGTATCTCCTGCATTCAGAGTCTTGCTTGCGGTAAGGTCTCCGCCCCACCAGAAATCTCCTAGGGTTGATGCACTCCAAAGACCGACATGAGTTATAGTGCAGGCCGGCATTCCGGCAAACTCAATTTGAGACGGATTATCGGCATGTTTGCTATTAGCAGCGTTAAAGGTAATAGCTTGACGAGCATAGCTCCCACCAGTTACTTCGTTTGCCCCATTATCCCCACTGTCAGCAGTATGGAGACTTATATAGAGGTTTGTTGCTGGAGTAAAATCAACACCGCGCAGGATCTTGTCTAGAATCTTATTCGCTGTTGCAGTTGTAAACGGCATTTGTCTTCCCTCCTTCTAGAGTTAAAATTTTTGAGTCGGTAGCCTGCCGTTGTATCTTAATATCTCCACTGTTAGAAGTAACCGACAGGCCTGTGGCATTATTAATCCAGGATATTAACGAAGATTTGATTCGCACCAGGATCCATATAGATTGCTGCTTTCTTATATCATTTTGCCAGCACCACCTCAACAAGTAAAAACAGAGCCATTTAACCCAGCTCTGTCATTACTCTAATAAAAATAACCATCCTCCTATCGGATGGCTCCCTGCTATCATATTAAATCCACTTTTCTCCTTTGTGGCACTGTGCAGAATAAAATTTTTTATAATTTATCTACACTAAAACGAGACTGCCTCGTTGTTCCCAGTTCCACCCCGTACTCCAAAATACTGTCTTGCCATTGTTTTAATATGTACTACTCTCCACCAATTCATCCTCCGGCTATTGTCCCAGCCAAGCAGCTATCTCCAGGGAACACTTCCCCTGCTCACTGTTATTCTAACCACCTGCAATAAACATAAAAATACCAAAGCCGCCTAGGCAGCGGCTTACTTAATAACAATTATTGATCGGTTTTTACCTATTGTGGCACAGTGCAGAAATAAATTAACAGAACAAATTCTAAAACCTAACATAGTAAACCGTTTTTTGCAGCCAATCTTACCGTGTACTCTACAATTCTGTCCCACCACCGGGTAAATGTATTTCTACTCTCAACCCATGTATCCTCCGGTCTCTTCCCCAACCGCTCGGCAACTTCATGTGAAAACCTCCACTGTACTGCCGCCGTCCACCCCTGTCGTCCCCTGGCATGCCGATACTCCCTGCGGAGGTTCAAAAAGACTTGCATTTTCCAAGACAGTCGCCGCTCTACTTCTTCCACCAGTTCCAGCCATCGTTCGGTTTCTTGGAGATCCGCCAACTTCTGGCCCTTTCTCCCGGTAGGATCTCCTATTTTATTTTTCCCGCCGGGCACGCTATTATAAAGGGGGGCAGAGTTGTGGATTATCTCTTCTCTCCGGCGCCAGTATTCCTTTCTTCGCTCAGGATAGTACAGAAGCCAGGCTGACACGATTTTATTATCTTCCCGTATTTCACTTTCAAAAAGAGCTACCTCCATTTATCTGCCTCCTTTTAAAGCTTCGTTTGTTAAGGCCTGTCTTTTTAGCCGTGCTGGCCAAAGTATTACCCTTTGTTGAAGACGCCTAGCCAATCTGTTTTAGCGAATAAATAACTTATTTGAGCGAAGCTGAGTGTCTTGAATTATCTATCCGTTTCAGTAAAGATTGGGCGCGGATACCATGTCCGCGCCTAATTTCGCGCTCTTAGTTTTATTAGTTCTATTAGCTAAGCCCCGTAAACAGAAACATGCTCTATTATCAAATACTTCTTATTAATGTTTTTAGTTACCTATTTATAGCCCTTGTACTACTTTTTGAATGTAATACAAGGAACAGGAATTATCCCGGGATAAGTAAAAGTCCTACACTTGAGATCGAACATATGTTCTTTATACATATAATATATTACCAAAATGGTAATATCCTATCAATAGGTTTTTATATTTTCACGTTCTTTTCCGTTATTAAAGCTTTATACTGATGAAAATATAAAAAATTTGGTATACAATAAAGCCGCCTTGGCGGCAGCTCCCTTAATAGCATTATGGATCGGCTTTTAACTCTTGCGGCACCGTGCAGATAAAAACTAAAAATTTTTCAACCTTATCATGCAGACTGTTTTAACCGCCAGCTTCAAGCTGTACTCCACAATCCTGTCCAACTACCGGTTATGTATTTCTAGTTGATTTAACTCCAAAAGATTATAATTATATAGAATTGGTAGATTTATAATATTATCAGAATTTTTATACATATCTACTTTAATATGTAAAATACTGAATAAAAAAAATTAAGATTATCATTCTAAAGGTGTAGAAAATTGAAATATTTTGTTTTATAATAATGCAACGTTTCGTGGCAGTCAATGAAATATATTGTCGTATTTTAGCGAATTAGTGAGGGTTGATAATGTTTAAAAAAAGGCTCATTTCCTTAAGAAAATCAAAGAAATTAACCCAAATTAAACTTGCAAAAATACTTAAAATATCTAGAGGCGCATTATCGATGTATGAAATAGGACAACGGGAACCTGATTATGCAACACTTCAAAGAATAGCGGACTACTTCAATGTCAGTACTGACTATTTACTCGGGAGAACCAACATTTTAACTCCTTCAAAGTACATGGATATTATTGTTCATTACATTAAGGTTATTAATGAATGGGAAAAAGAAGGAAGATCTCCGGAAGAGATAAAGGTGCTTTGGGAAAAAATTGAAAATATAGCTTCCAGATATAAGCTAAAATAGCTGGGAGGGGCTTTTTCATTTAATCCTTTACTATCAGGTGTTTATATAGTTTAATGTTAATGTCGCTATCATTTTTCAGGAGGCAAATAAAAAGATGCTCTACGAAAGCACCAGGGGCAATTACAGGCGGGTATCGGCGGCAGAGGCTGTCAAGCTTGGCATATCACCTGACGGAGGGCTGTTCGTCCCCAGTGAAAACGTGGTTTTTGACAGGAAAATGCTGCTCGATATGGTTAACCTTGATTACCGGGAACGGGCATATTTAATATTAAAGGAATACCTGGACGATTATTCTGAAGAAGAAATCAGGGAGTGCGTGAAGCTGGCCTACAATACTGAGAGTTTTGACTCGCCATATTTTGCCCCGGTCCACAGGCTGAACGACTCGCTGTACATACTTGAACTCTGGCACGGCCCCACCTGCGCCTTTAAAGATATGGCCCTGCAGATCCTGCCCCATCTCCTGACCAAGGCGGCCGTTAAAACCGGAGAGAAATCTACTATTGTAATTCTGGTGGCCACCTCCGGAGATACCGGCAAAGCCGCCCTGGAAGGTTTCAAAGATGTGCCCGGCACCAGGATTATCGTTTTCTACCCGGAGCAGGGCGTCAGCGAGGTCCAGAAACTGCAGATGATTACCCAGGAAGGCGGCAATGTGGCAGTCGTCGCGGTCCGGGGCAACTTTGACGACGCGCAGTCCGGGGTTAAAAAAATTTTTGCGGACGAGGGCTATAACCTGGATCTGCAAAAATCCAATTACAGGCTTTCTTCAGCCAATTCTATCAACTGGGGCAGGCTGGCGCCCCAGATAGTGTACTATTTTTCAGCCTACCTTGACCTGGCCGCGAAAAATGTTATCTCCATTGGTGATAAAATTAACTTCGTGGTCCCGACAGGCAACTTCGGCAACATCCTTGCTGCATATTACGCCAAGGAAATGGGCCTGCCGGTCAACAGGCTTATCTGCGCGGCCAACTCAAACAACGTGCTGACTGATTTTATCCGCACCGGCATATACAACCGGAGCAGAAACTTTGTTAAGACTATCTCCCCTTCCATGGACATTTTAATTTCAAGCAACCTGGAACGCCTGCTCTATCATCTCGCCGGGCGCGACCCCGCCAGGGTGCGCCAGTGGATGGCCGACTTAAACGGGACGGGGTCCTACCAGGTTGACGCGCCTACCAGGGACAAATTACAGGAAATACTGTGGTCGGATTATGCTGATGACAGGGAAACGATCGAGACGATCAGGTCAGTTTACCAGATTAACGGGTACATTATGGATACTCACACCGCGGTTGGCATGAAAGTCTACGAAAAATACACCGGCGCCACGGGAGACACCGCAAAAACAGTTGTTGCCTCTACTGCCAGCCCGTTCAAGTTTAACGAAAGCGTCGTCAAAGCCATCCTGGGTGATGAAGCAACCAGGGGGAAAGACGAGTTCGAACTTTTACAGGTCTTATCAAAAGCCAGCGGTTCGGATATTCCGCCGGGGCTTAAGGACCTGGACCGGAAACCGGTCCTGCATAAGACAAGCACAGCCAGGGATAATATGGCTGAGGTTGTAAAAAATATTCTGCTTGACATATAATTTTTATACAGTTTTACATCTTGAAATATTTGACTTTTGGGAAATGTTGTGTTAGAATTAAACGGTTCTCACGGTTAGGTCTGTCAATTCCCTCTCTCAGCCTGTTACGTTGGTTAGGGAACTCAATTTGAACATCCTAATCCAATGGGGCTAAAATTATTCGAGGGGGTTTTTTAATGTATCAAGACCGTTATCTGACATGCCGCGACTGTGGCAATGAATTCACTTTCTCCGCATCGGAGCAGGAATTCTATGCTGAAAAAGGATTCACCAATGATCCTGGTCGTTGCCCGAGCTGCCGCGCAGCCCGGAAAAACGAGAGACGGAATACCGGCGGCGGTTTCCGCCAGAGGCGCCAAATGTACCCTGTGGTATGCGCCAGCTGCGGGAAAGACACCGAGGTTCCTTTCCAGCCGAGTGGAGACAGGCCTGTATACTGCAGCGACTGTTTCCGCCAGGTGCAGACCTACTAAAACTGATGAAAAAGAGGCAGCTGACAGCTGCCTCTTTTTATTTATCTTTGGTACCTGGTACCTAAATTATTAAGTTTTTATACGTTTGTGCTCCGGCTTCTCCCTTCCCTGTACCATGCAGAGCCTCCCACAAACTGACCGGCCACCGCGGCCGCCAGGTTCAGCGGAATATCCCAGGCGCTGAGGCCCAGTTTTAACCGGAGGAAGATAATCAGAGGTATAGACAGGTGTACGGCTAAAAACCAGTTAACAGAAAACTTTTTAACCGTGGAGCGCCACCGTCCCAGCGGCAGGTTGCATATGAAAGAGAAAACAGTCAGGCCGGCGGCCGGTATTATATAATGCTGCATATTGTACATCCCGTTTCCAAGTGAATATAAAATTCCCCATTATTAACTCAAATGGTATTCGACATAACTTTATGATCTCCCTTTCCAGTTGACAAACAGATTATGGCTCAAGTTCTATACATGAATATATCTTGAATAGTGGCAAAGGATTTGTTCTACGGTAAACAAAATCATGTCCATTAAGGTAAATTATTTTGGAGAGGGGCAAAAATCCACCTTGCTCCGCAGGCTTTCGATCACCAGGCTGTCAGTCGGGAAAGCCAGTT
Organism: Pelotomaculum propionicicum; assembly: GCF_048984525.1. Classification (GTDB taxonomy): domain Bacteria; phylum Bacillota; class Desulfotomaculia; order Desulfotomaculales; family Pelotomaculaceae; genus Syntrophopropionicum; species Syntrophopropionicum propionicicum_A. The sequence continues at coordinate 5,311 of NZ_JBMGJC010000002.1, read as the reverse complement.
CGGGGGGCGCGGCCAGGTCGAAGTATCCCACCGCGTCCAGGTCAGCCTGCGCTGTTAATTCACCGCCTGTGACCTCGGCCATAAACCAGATCCCCACAGTATGCGTTTCCGGGTTATGAAAATTTGACTGTACCGTATAAACCCCGTTAATCTTAACGTCCAGGTTGGTCTCTTCCTTAAATTCGCGGGCAGCCGCGTCAAATACGTCCTCGTCATACTCAACATAGCCGCAGGGTATACACCACAAGCCGCTGTAGCTTCCGTTTCTCCTGCCCAGGAGGATCTGCCCGTCTTTATTAAGTACTATTACCGCTACCCCCACGACAGGGTTTTCATAAAAGATATATTTACAGACCGTGCAGGTCAGCCTTTCTCTTTCCCCGTAACTTCTATATTCCAGGCTGCCGCCGCATTTCGGGCAGTAAAAAAACCGCTGGTTCATAATTACACCTCGTTTTACTCATATCACAATTATACATTAAAACCCCCTGATAACCATGCAAAAAATGATTGGGGCTGGTTCGATAAAAGGCCATTACTGAACATTGATATTGAAAGGGATTTTTAATGGCGAACTGGTTGAGTGCGGGGATACCTGATACCTGCTCCTTATTCACAAAACCTTTAGATCAACGAACAGAAGATTACATCACCGGCCGTTTTGGTTAAGAAATCAGTAAAGCCCGCATTACTGCGGGCTTTCCATGTTTTGATCAAGGTTTACATAAAGTGCATTTTCTTTTTCGTCATATTTTGCCTGATATTTACCTTTAGCGCCTATGTAAAAATGATTAAAAAATCCTCTGCTAAATACTTTCGTCTTTTTGATATTTTGACCGTCTTCTGTAGCTTTTATCCTGATAACATTCTTTTCTTTGTCATAAGCTAACTCAACTTTTTCTGTATTCAACTTTTCACGGGCATGTTTGTTTAATACTATAGAATTCTTTGATATAGTCACCAATGGCAATTTAGGCACTCTTTCACCGCGAGGTTTATAAACTTCAAAAGGCATTCTCAACACTCCCATTTTTTAGTATTATTAATAGATTATAAAAAAAAATTAAGCATTTGTCAAACATACTTAGAAATTTTATTTTACGGAGTAAATTTTCAAAAAGTGTTTAGCCTAGGCTTTTTTTAAATTATTATAGCAATATAAAACAAATAATGAGCTTTTACCACAAAAAATATTTTTTCAACAATGTTTTTTTAGTCTCCTATACCTATAAATTATTGTTTATTTCCTCATTTTATTTATTATTTCATCTAGAACACTTAAATTTTTTTATTATCTGCCCTGCATGTGTTCACAAGCATTCCAGCCTCTTAAAAATTATTTTTATACTAAATAAGTGGTGAGTGAATTTAATAAAGGATTTCCGATCTTAGTTAAGAATAAAATAAAATTATACTGCGATCCCTTCTGACATTATTAAATTTATTAATGAGGAGAGTAAATATGGACTTTACAAATTTGAGTGTTAAAGAAAGAGCCGACTGCTGCCAATATATATACACTAAAGAAGGAGACAGCGGGCTTCCAAGATGCTCCGACCATTTTTTGGACAACCAGGACTGCGGGAGCATATGCTGCGGACACTGCTCCGATTACGGCACCTGTGAGCAGGAAAAATGCAGAAAGGTTTGGATTGACCCCAAGCTGGTTATAGACAACCCGGTCGGCAGGTTAATTTACGTGGTATTGGAGACAGGAGAACTGGTATCAGGTTCTATACCCTGTCTGATTAGTGAAATGTATGATGATAACGAGTAATTAGATTATAAAGATTTATCGTTTTATGACGAAAACTTAACAGGAGAAGTTTTAACGTCATATTTGTGTAAAAATTTGAGGTGTTGCTATGAGAAGAGTGTCGACTAATTTACTTAAGCCGGGCATGAAAGTAGGCCACAATATTTTTAACAGCAGGGGTGAGACTTTAATAAGCAGGGGTGTCGTCCTTAATGACGGTTATATTGACAGTTTGAAAAGGTTGGGCATCCCGGCTCTTTATATAATCGATGACAGTCTGCCTGACTTTTATGTCAGTGATGTTATTGATGAAAAGAGCAGAGTAGCGGCTATAAAACTGGTCAGAAATATTCTCGGCGGGAACAAATCTTCCAAATCCCGCCTGGATAACGCCCTCATTAATGAGTCCAGGTCCACTATCAGCGGCATAATTGACCAGTTAATTGAAAACCCAAGCCTTATGGTGAACCTCATAGACATACGCAGTATTGATGACTACCTTTTCGGCCATTCGGTAAATGTTTGTGTGCTTTCTCTGATCACCGGCATCTCTTTGGGATACGACCGTAAAAAGCTGATGACACTCGGCATGGGCTCTTTGATGCATGACATGGGCAAAATCCTCATCCCCGCCTATATCCTCAATAAGCCGGGCCCACTGAATGATGAAGAGTTTAATGTTATTAAGCAGCATTCCGAATATGGATATACTATTCTCAACGACGGCGAATCAAACATAAAAGTGCTGTCCGCCATAATCGCGCTGCAGCATCACGAGCGGTATAACGGTGAAGGTTACCCGAAAGGGCTTAACGGCAACAGCATTCACGAATTTTCTCAGATCGTGGGGATAGCGGACGTTTTTGACGCCATGACCGCCGACCGGGTTTACCGGAAGGCGCACCCGCCCTTTGAGGCGTACGAAATGCTGGCCGGTTCCGGCAACTATTTCTTTGACTATAAACTGGTACTCGCTTTTCTCAGCAACATCGCCGCTTATCCGGCCGGTTCCCTGGTCAGGTTGAGCTCGAATGAAATCGCCATAGTGGTTGAAACACCAAAAGGTTTTCCTCTTTACCCCAAAGTTAAAATACTGTACGACGACGCTGGCGGTAAGTTAGCGGAGCCGATTGACGTTGATCTTTCACTGCAAAAAGAAAAGACCGTTTTAAAGGTCATGGACCAGGAAGAAATAGAAGCTGCTAAAAAGATGCAAAAAAATAATTTAATAACTCAATTGGCATAGCGCCTCGCACCCCAGTATTCCTCACCGTAGGCACCGCTTTCCACCGCTTGTATAGTTACAGCGCAGCTGCTGTTGGGGGAGTGGATCATCATCCCGTTTCCGATATACATACCGACGTGGTGGATCTGTCCGAGGCCTCCCTTGGCCGCGAAAAAAACCAGGTCTCCCGGCAGCAGGTCCTCTCTGGCGACAGCCGTGCCCTCCCTGGCCTGCTCGTCGGCATCCCGGGGTATGGATATACCCTGCGACTGGTACAACCGCATGGTAAAACCGGAACAGTCAAATCCATACGGCGTCGTGCCCGCCCAGATATAACGCAAATTCAAAAATTTTTTTGCCTCTTCAACAATACCGGCCTGTGAAAAATACAAATCACTGGCTTTTTTTATACATCCGCGGGACAGGTAACCGCAATCCCCGCCCGGCAGCCGCACGGTCACTGTCTGTTCCCCCTCTTCCAGCAGGGGCAGCCTGGTCATATAACCGGCCTCCGCCCGCAGCTCTGTCAGTGCGGGATTTTTAAATATCAGGGCTGATTTATCAGCCACCACGACGTTTGGCAGGTTTTTTAGCTCTTTATTGTACAAATGGTCGATTGCTATATGAGAAGCGGGTACCCAGCCCGGGTAACCCAGGACATTTAACGATGTTTTCTGTGATTCGGCAGCAACCTTTACCCAGTCGCCCCGGCGCTCCAGGACTACTACCGGCTCACCGTAAAGGGCCATGGTCTCAGCTTTCCCCACCAGCCACAAACGCATATCGCCATCCATTCCGCCGGCCCAGCCGGCGGGGTCATTATTTTCTTTCAATAGTGACCTGTCATAATCCCTGGCCTGTCCCGGTTCGCACCAGAACACTGTAGCGGCCACCCTTACCGCGCCCCGTTCGGGGCTGTCAGCCGTATCAGGAGCGTTTTGGCCGTTATCCGGAGCAATAGGCGCTGGTTTCTTCCCGGGCGGCTTTAAACGTTCTGCCAGGGGATAGCCCGTGGAAAACTGGTATACCAGGTATAATAACACTGCCAGGATAACAGCAATCAAAAGTCCCCTTGATGTTTTGTCCATATCATCCGCCACCACAAAAAGTATCCTGTTAATAAGATAACCTATAGTACTGATAAATAAAAATGTTTTAATCAAATTCGCGGAATGGATTGAAAAACCTCTTGGGCATACTAAAACAGGAGGGATAATAATGAAAATTGAAGCAATTAAAAAGAATTCTGAGGGTGATATCACGGATGTGATGATCAGCGGCAATGTGTACAGCATAAATGACGCCATCATGCTGGCCAGGGACGGAAAAATTGAAGGAGTTAACGTGGCAAAAGCCAGGAGCGGCAGAGAATACCTGCGCAGCAATCCCGACGGAAGTGAAGACAACAACCTGGACAACCTCCCCGCTTTTTAAAGAAAACTGAATAATGTGGAAGATTTGGCGTTAAGCCCCGAAGGCTGGCGCCTTTTCTAAATAAATGTATACAGGTATATTATTTTATTATTCTTAAGAAAATTTTTGATTTAATGGTATAATTATTAAAGCAGTCCAGTCAGTTGGCAAAATTTTCATAGAGAGGTGTTTTTAATGGGCAATATTTCAGGCAATGAAGCGCTGCAGCTTCTAAAAGATGGAAACAAAAGATTTACTACGGGGAATCCGGCGGTTAAAGACACGGGAAAAGCTAGGCGGGATGAACTGGTCAGCAAAGGCCAAAAACCATTTGCCATAATTGTTACATGTTCTGATTCCCGGGTGCCGCCGGAACTGATATTCGACCAGGCCCTCGGGGATCTTTTTGTAATCCGCACAGCGGGAAACGTCGTTGATCCGATTGCTGTCGGCAGTATTGAATATGGGGTTGAACACCTCGGTTCCCCGCTCCTTGTTGTAATGGGCCATGAAAAGTGCGGCGCCGTACAGGCTACTGTAGACGGCGGCGAAGCGCCGGGCAGTATTGCGGCGATCGTTTCCAAAATCGCGCCGTCAGCCGAAAAAGCAAGGGCCGCCGGGGCGTCGGGCAGCGACCTGTATGAAAAATGCTGCCTTGAAAATATTAAGGCCACCATTGATGAAATTAAAGAAAGCCATATTGTAAAGCATTTTATTAAAGACGGGCACCTGACTGTAATCGGCGCCAAATACCATCTCGGATCCGGAGAAGTGGTTTTTATTTAATTAGAATCATCACCACCCCAAAATGGGGTGGTTTGAACCAGCCCTATAAGGGCTTATTACAAGCCAGCGCCTAAAAGACGCTGGCTTAAACTTCGTTCAAGCCATGTGCACTGATTACTTGGCAGAACCCT
>NZ_JBMGJC010000001.1:0-463545 GCF_048984525.1 Pelotomaculum propionicicum | reverse complement strand
GGCACTATGAATATTTTAGAGGCGTGACCGTGAAAAAACACTACTCTAATTTTCAGCAGTGTGGATAAAGAAGGGCATAGGTGCAATGTTGGTAAACCACTGCGCCAGCAGTTTTGTGCTATCCATATTTTTAGATGGTTTTCTTTGGTTAAAAGTATTTTAAGGAGTGGCCATGCATGGAATATGAAGAAGCGGTAAGGCGGCTTGCTCCGTGCGGGCTGGACTGCTCCCGTTGTGCCGATTACGCTAGTGGGGAGATCCAGAAACTTAGCGTCCGGTTGGTCGAACTTTTGAACGGTTACCTCCGTGTGGCTAGAGTGAAGGAGGACATAAAACCGGTGTTCGCTGGCTACCCCCAGTTTGAAGAGGTGCTGAAGTCATTCGCCCAGGCTGCATGCAGCGGATGCCGGGGGAATAATGTGCTTTGTCCTATCGAGTGCGTTGCTGGTGTATGCACTCGTGAAAAAGGGGTTGATTTCTGCTTCCAGTGCGGAGAATTCCCCTGCTCCAAGAAGATAGACCCCCAGATTCAGGAGCGGTGGGTGAACTTCAACCGGCGCATGAAGGAGATCGGGGTGGAGAAGTTCTACCAGGAGCAAAGCAGACTACCGAGGTATTGAGCTAAGTACAATGTTGGTAAACCACTGCGCCAGCAGTTTTGTGCTATCCATAGTATCCTGCTAGTGGCTTTATGAGTCCTGACCGCCATAAAACCGAGAGAAAACCGCTTGAGGATACAGTAATGTATGAGAAATACAGGGTCTGAAAAGGACAAGAAAGAAATGAGGTGATTTTAATAAAAAATTTGATCACTAGCGGTTTAGCTATGCTTCTTCTGCTGGGCGCAATATGCGGCTGTTCCAGCCAATCCGGGCCAGGCGGGAAAAAGGCTGCGGAGCAAGTTTCCCAACCAGCGGGAGTTGCAATGGCCTTCAGTTTTGCCGAATATGTGGAGGTACCGGTAAACGCGGCTCCCGCCGTTAAACCTTATCAAGTGGACCCCGGCCTGGGCAATATCACTAACAAAGATATGTTTACCCTCTCTCCGTCAGCTGCAGAACTTTTGATCAAAAACGGCTTTGTGGTGGTTCCCAACCGATACGAAAAAGAATTTTTTTCACTATACGAAAGAAACCGCTATGAACCGGTGCCGCTTTTTATCACCACTGATTCCGTTTTACACAACTACCACTTGTTTTTCGATCACCTGCTCAGGGTGGTGGAAAGCGAGAAACTGGCTCCGGAGCTGAAGGAGCTGAACAAAGTAATGCTGGCCCAGTCTCTAAAACAGTACGAGGCTGTGAAAGGTACTGACTGGGAGAACGCCGCCCGGAGAAATGCCGGCTTTTTTGCTGTGGCCGGCAAACTCATGGATCCGGATATTTCCGTCCCGCCGGTTGTAAAAGATGTGGTGGAAAAAGAGCTGGCCCTGATTGACAACCACCAGGGTATTGCCGTATCGCCGCTGATGAACACCGCCGGGAGCGATGATCCTGTTAACGCTCTCAAAGAGGATTATTCACAGTACATACCGCGTGGGCATTACGAGAGGACTGAGCTGCTGCAAAACTATTTTAAATCCATGATGTGGTACGGCAGGATGACCTTTCGCCTGAAAAACGAAGATGAGACCAGGTCCGCCGCCTTAATCACCCTGGCTCTGAATAGCGGTGAAAACAGGCAGATCTGGGACAGGATCTATGCAACCACCAACTTTTTTGTAGGCAAAAGCGACGATATCTCTTATGATCAGTTTAAAGAACTGGTCGAAAAAATTTACGGTGCGGGCGCCGGTCTGCAGACAGTGGCTGCCAGCCCGGAAAAATGGCATGAATTCTCGGAAGCGGCCGGAGAATTGGAGCCGCCGGCCATAATCTCCATGCCTGCCATTTACGCGACATCGCCGGCTGAACGGGAAAGGGAGATCAAAGGCTTTCGTTTTATGGGACAGCGGTTTACCATCGACGCTGCTGTTTTCCAACGACTGTTATACCCGGAAGTTAAGGAAAACAGCCGGGGTGAAACCAGGGTACTGCCCAGGGGCATGGACATCCCCGCCGCCATGGGTTCAACGGAAGCATACAAGATAGCACAGTCTCTGGGTGATACGGATTACCGGAACTACCCGGAAAACATGGCTAAAATGAAAGAGTACATCACCGGTTTGGACAAAGAGACCTGGAACCAAAACCTTTATTGGAACTGGCTTTATACGCTTATGCCCCTGATACAGGAAAAACCGGAAGGGTATCCCTCCTTCATGCGGAATGCCGCCTGGGCCAGAAAAGAGCTCAATACCTACCTGGGCAGTTGGGCTGAATTGAAACACGACACCATTTTATACGCCAAACCGGTTTACGCCGAGGCAGGTGGCGGCGGGGGGAATATTGATGACCGTGGTTATGTGGAGCCCAACCCTTATTTATATGCCCGCCTGGCCTCACTGGTGAAAATGACCGGGGACGGCCTGCAGGCGCGCGGACTATTAAATGAACGGGACAAGGAAAGCCTGGGCAGGATGGAGACGCTGATCCTGGCCTTGAAAACCATCTCTGAAAAGGAATTGTCCAATACGCCGTTAACAGACGAGGAATATGATTTAATCCGCTCCTATGGCGGCCAACTGGAGCACTTCTGGCTGGAAGCCCTGCGTGACGAGGGCATCGACCACCGCTCCGCGATTTTTGACCGGCCGGCTGCCCTGGTGGGAGATGTGGCCAATAATCCTTCCGGCGGGCAGGTGCTGGAAGAAGCGACAGGCAATATTTTCGAGATCTACGCTGTTGTGCCGGTAGACGGTAAATTAAGGATTGCCCTGGGTGGAGTGTATTCCTATTATGAGTTCCCCTGGCCGCTGGATGACAAATTGACGGATACCAGGTGGCACAGGATGTTGAACGACGGGCAGGTTCCCCCGTTGCCCTTATGGACTGAATCCTTTATTGCTCAATGAAGAAAAAATTATTGATTATCACCATAGTTATCATAATCGGCAGCCTGGGATATCTTTTTATCAGGCCGGGAGCTTCGGATGGCGGCTCACCTGAGGACTTTACAGCTTTCCGAAAGAAAAAGCTGAAGCTTCCGGCCGCACAAGATCCTGTCTGCCTGGTGGCTGTCGGGGATATTATGCTCTCGCGGGGTGTGGCCGGGGAAATCAGAAAACACGGGGATAATCCGCACCACCCCTTTTTATTGATGGAAAATTATTTGAGGTGCGGCGATATTGTTTTCGGCAACCTGGAAAACCCGATTACGCCTGGCAGGGAAATCATGATGCCGGAAATGACCCTGCGCGCCGATCCCGGAGTGGAAACAGCCTTGAGAGAGGCCGGCTTTACGGTCCTTTCCCTGGCCAACAACCATATGGCGGATTTTGGCTTTCAGGGCTTGCTGGATACCCTGCAATACCTTGACCGGGCAGGTGTGGGGCACATAGGCGCCGGAAAAACCGAAGCTGAAGCTCTAGCTTCGAAAATCATTGAAGTAAAAGGCATTAAACTGGCTTTTCTGGCCTTTGCAGATCCGGCCCTTGTGCCGGATTCTTACCTGGCCGGCGCTGAGCATCCCGGCGTCGCCTTTGGCGAGCCGGAAAAGGTGAGGGCGGCCGTGCAAGATGCCGGGGAGAAGGCCGATTTCGTGGTGGTGTCCATGCACGCCGGTACGGAATATGAGCCTGCGCCGGACCTTGCCCAAACCCGTTTGGCCCGCCTGGCGGTCGACGCCGGGGCTGACCTTGTTCTCGGGCATCACCCCCATGTGGTGCAGAAGATAGAGAAATATAAAGGTAAATATATCTTGTACAGCCTGGGCAATTTCGTCTTTGACCAGAAGTGGTCCCGGGCTACCCGTGTTGGTCTGACGGCTAAAATATTCATTACCCGTGAAGGGATAGAGAAGATTGAGTTCCTGCCCGTTTTCATCAATGACCAGGACCAGCCGCAAGTTCTAGAAGGTGAAGAAGCAAAAACGGCCCTGGCAAACACGGGGCTGAAACTGTCAAAGGAGGCTGTACCCGCCTGGGATCAGGAAAACCGGGTTTTCAGGGAGGGCAAAAAGTACACCTTCTATAACCGTAAACCCATGCTGGAATACAGGCTGGTCAAGGACCGGCATTTTGACTTGGACCGGGACGGCGCCTGTGAAGATTATACTTTACAGGACGGAAAGTTAAGGGTCGCAGCCGCCTCCCAAACAATCTGGGAGTCGCCGGATGAATGGTGGGTATCTGACTTTTTCCTGGGTGATGCGGACAATGACAGCATCTTTGAGCTAAATTTGCTGGTCTGGAAATCAGGCAGTTTTGGCCCGCATAAGCCTTTTTGGATTACACGGGAGGACATGAGCATCAAGAACCATCTTTTTATCTTTAAACTGGCTGGTGGCGCCTTTAAACCCGTGTGGCAGTCGTCCAACCTGGACCGGCCGAATTACCAAGCGGCTCTGGCAGATCTTAACGGAGACGGCAAAAACGAGCTTATTGTAACGGAAGGCGACTATGCCGATCCCGGGGTGAGGGAAGCCGGCGTCTGGCAGTGGAACGGCTGGGGGTTCAGCAAAATTTCTTACGGCGAACCTCAAGAATAGTAATTTGCATTAGATTTCCTAAAAATATATCTAAATGATATGATAACTGTATGGAATCTACTAATACGCACATCGAGTACAGGGTAACAAACGATTATGATAATCAAAAGGTCTCACAGATACTCAGGAGCTGTCTGAAATTATCCCGTGGTGAAATGCGAAGGATTAAACGCAGTGCCGGACTTATGGTAAACGAGCAAACAGTTCGTTTGAATGCGCTGGTGAAAGAAGGCGATTTAATCCGGGTAAATCTTCAGGATGATGGCGATCAACCGGTAATACCCCAGGATATACCATTGAATATTCTCTTTGAGGATGACCACATCCTGGTAGTGAACAAACCACCTGATATGCTGGTACACCCGCTTTCATATCATGTTCTGAATACCCTGGCTAACGGCGTCATTTACCATTGGCAGTTGCAGGGACATAACAGTAAATTCAGATCGGTCAGCCGGTTGGATAAAGATACTTCCGGAGTTATCTTAATCGCCAAAAGCAGTTACATTTGTCATCAGCTTTCCGTGCAAATGAAAAACAGCATGTGCCGGAGGGAGTACCTGGCAGTGGTGCATAACAGAATAACTATGGATTCTGGAATAATTGATTTCCCTATCGGCCGGCTCTATGATCATTCCCTTATCTTTGGAGTAACATCCCAAGGTAAAGAAGCGATCACTCATTTTACCGTAATAGAGCGTTTCTCAAGCGGCAGTCTGGTCAAATTGCGGTTAGAAACAGGACGCACCCACCAAATAAGGGTCCATATGAGACATCTCGGCCATCCCTTAATGGGAGATGAGCTATACGGGGGTAGTTTAGATCTGATAAATCGTCAGGCTTTACATAGTTGGTGCCTGGAGTTTAACCATCCTGTCACAAAGGAACACATGCGGCTAGAGGCGTCTCTGCCAGCCGATATGACATCTTTAATTTACAAGTTAAAAACGGTTCCCATAAAAGAATATATATTATAGGGTAACTTTCCAATTATCCATAGTGTAAGTAGGGAAATTAGTTAAACATCATTGCAAGTGGATTTGAATAATTAAGTGCAACAGCGCGGAGATAACTCCTGCGCTGTTGCTTTTTTGTGACCTCTTATGGAAGAATTGATGATGGGACCTATATGATAAAAATAATTCAGAAAGTTCAACTTATAATACAACTCAGTGATATAATTAAAAAAATAGGTTAAATTCAGGTTGGCTATCACATAGATACATGGCGCTTCTGCGGGAGGTTACTTTAATGGCTTTATACAAGGAAGCTGCGGCGAAAACAAACAAAGATCTGGCAGAGAACGACGTGCAAAAAATCATAGAAGAATTGACCAAGCAGAATTACCGCATGGCAATCATTCAGCAAATAGCCAAAAGCATTAACGTGGAAATGACCTATGAAGAAATTATCGACGAAGTGGCAGCCCCTCTGCGCAGTGTGCTGTCTTATGACTTGCTGAGCTTTTGTTTGCTGGAAAAAGATCAGTTGATTATTAAAGCGAGCATTCCCAAGGAACAGGAAATCCTCGGGGAGGGTTGGGTGCTGCACAGCCACAATTCGGCTCCCTGGAAGGCTATACGCGATAAACGGTGCTTTTTACGGCAGGATATTTGGCATGATTCCCATAAATATCAGGAAGATGACCATTTACAAATGGTTGATATAAAATCAGCGATTATGGCGCCCCTTCTGGTAAATAACGAGGCCATCGGCGCGCTGAATTTCGGCAGTAAAAAGACATACGCTTATTCAGAGAATGATTTTATTTTCGTCCAGCAGCTTGCCGACCAGCTTGCGGTTTGTATCAATAATGCCCGCTTGTACGGTGAAGTTTCCAGGAGCCAAAGAGAGTGGGAGGAAACGTTTAAAGCGGTTCCAGACCAACTGTTCCTGATTGACCGTTCATTTAACGTGTTGAGATGCAATAAACAGGAAAATCTCGACAACGACCGCAGGGAGAATAAATGCTACCATCTCCTTGCCTGCTGCGGTGACGACCGGCAGCTTTGCCCCGCTGTCGAGGCTTTTACTACCGGTGTGTCTACCGTACGGGAGGTTACCCACCCGTTGACCAGGTCAATATTTAATATCTCAGCTTATCCCGTGTATAACGAAAACAGCGAGCTTTCCGCCATGGTGGTTTATGTCCATGAAGTAACGATTAAAAGAAGGATGGAGTCCCAGTTGTTCCAGTCGGCCAAACTGGCGGCCATAGGCGAGATGGCTGCGGGAGTGGCGCATGAATTAAACAGCCCGCTGACCGCCATTATCGGAAACGCAGGTTTGATTTTAAGAAAAACCGCTGGTGATGATAAACATTATAAACTGTTGGAGGATATTAAAAACTGCGGCCAGAGGAGCAGGCGGATTATTCAGAACCTCTTAACTTTCGCCCGTCAGGACAGTTATACTTTTGAGCCGGTTTCATTAAATGATGTTGTTGAAAACAGCCTTTACCTCATTTCCTACCAGATTGAAAAAAATAAAATAACTATAGATAAAAAAATAAGTAACAGTATACCTGTGATCATGGGCAATAAGCTGCAGCTGGAGCAAATAATCATCAATTTTTTGCTTAATGCGCGTGACGCTCTGGAAGGTGTAAGCGAGGGCAGGATTGAGATCTGTACAGATGTGATTGAGGACCCGGAAACAAAAAGCCCTGCTGTTATAATAAAAGTGACAGATAATGGACAGGGTATGAAACCGGGCATTCTGAACCAGATTTTCAACCCCTTTTTCACTACCAAGGAAAAAACCCGGGGAACAGGGCTGGGGCTATCGGTCAGCCTGGGGATAGCTCAGACTCATGGCGGCAGAATAGATGTAGCCAGCGAACCCGGCTGCGGAAGCACATTTTCCTTGATCCTGCCGGTATAGAAAAATCACGGCAAGTGGTAAAAACACTAACCACTACAGGAGAGAGAGAAACATGAGAAAACCAGCGATCCTGGTTATTGACGATGAGGTTGAGGTAGGTACATTTTTTGAGTACTATTTGAGAGAGGAAAGAGGTTACCCGGTAAATGTGGCCAATTCCGGCAGGGAGGCCAGGGCGCTGTTAAGGGATAAAAAATATGACCTGGCCCTGGTTGACTTGAAGCTGCCCGATACGGACGGGATTACTTTGCTCAAGGAGGTAAAAGAAGCGAACCCCGCGTGCGAGGTCATCATTATGACCGGTTACAGCACGGTAAAGACAGCGGTGGAAGCTATGAGGCTGGGCGCCCTTGATTATATCGAAAAACCGTTTGAAGAGTTGGATGAACTCGACGATATAATCGACCACGCAGTGCACCTGGTATTGAATAAGAAGCGATTCGCCGATGAGGAAATTGAAAAACTTGCTTCAGATTACGGTATAGTCACTTCCAAGGACAGCCCGTTAAAAAACATACTTCTTTTGTGCAAAAAAGTGGCCACCAGGAAAATATCAATTCTTATAGAGGGTGAAACAGGCACGGGAAAAGAAGTCCTGGCCAGGTTTATTCATGCCAACAGCACCCGTGCAGACTTCCCGTTTATCGGCATTAACTGCGGCGCTTTAACCGAGACCTTGCTGGAAAGCGAACTTTTCGGGCATGAAAAGGGAGCGTTTACGGGGGCCCAGGGATTAAGACACGGCATATTTGAGCTTGCCCACAACGGGACGCTTTTTTTGGATGAAGTGGGGGAAGCATCACCGGCTATACAAGTGAAACTGCTCAGGGTTCTGGAAAGCGGCGAATTCTTCAGGGTAGGGTCTGAAAAACCGATAAAATCTGACGTGCGTATAATCGCGGCCACCAACAAGAACCTGCACGAGGCCGCAAGGAACAAAACATTCCGGGAAGACCTGCTTTACCGGCTTGATGTTGTTTGTATTAACATACCTCCCCTGCGAGAGCGAAGGATGGACATACAACCTTTAGTTAACTATTTTATTGAGAAGAACCGCAGGGTGGAAGATGTACGGGGAAAAGCTGAATTCAGCTCCGAGGCCAGAGAACTGATTCAAAATTATAACTGGCCGGGTAATGTCAGAGAGCTTTCCAACGCGGTTGCCAGGGCTATGGCAATTAGGGAGGGGCATATCATGGGTGTTGACTGTTTGCCCAAAAGAATTTCTTTCCACTGTGGCTTAGAGCAGTCTGAAAACCTAACCCGGCGGGACCTGAAAGAAACGATACACGAGCTGACACAAAGGGTCCGCAAGGTAATACCGGACAATGAAAGCATCGATATCAAAGAGGTTTCAGTCCTGTTAAAAAGTGAAGCAGACAGTATTATTAAAGATATAATAGAAAAAACGCTTAAAAAAACGGGCAACAACAGGTTGGAAGCGGCCAGGCTTCTGAACGTAAGCCAAAGGGGTTTGAGATACCTGCTTAACGAAAAAGAATAAAACAAGCTATCATTATAGTAAATTAATAAAACAATATTGTATAAATCTTGTTAATCCTAATAATCTTGTTAATCATGTGATATATGTTTTACCTTAATCCTGTAAATTAACACCATAGAATTTGTAAGGGAAATACAGACACGTCAGGCTGCCGATTTATCGGCAGCCTGACGTTTTTTTGGCGGCCTTCTGCTCCGGCAAATCTTAATATCAAATTTTTGAAAAGTCAGGAAAGCCTGATAAATCGGCAGCTGTCAATTAGTATCGGATCTAAAAAAAGTAACATTTTTCCTGGAATATTATTTGCTCAAGTTTATTTTAAAAGACTTCAAAAGGAGGGAGTAAGGGACTTATATGTACAGGATTGTCAGAAAAGAAGTGTTGGCGCCGACGCTGAACCTTTTTGAGATCGAAGCTCCGCTGGTCGCGAAAAAGGCTTTGGCAGGACAGTTTGTTATCCTGCGCATGGATGAGGATGGTGAGAGAATTCCGCTTACCATCGCTGACTTTGACCGTGCGATGGGTACTATCACCTGTGTCTTTCAGGAAGTCGGCAAAACAACAAAAGAGCTGGGTGCTTTAGCCGAGGGGGATTTTTTACAGGATTTTGTGGGGCCGCTGGGCCTGCCGTCGCATGTTGAGAACTATGGACGCGTGGTCTGCGTTGGCGGCGGCGTGGGCGTGGCCCCGGTTTTCCCGATAGCCCGGGCCTTAAAAGAGGCGGGCAACGAGGTAATCGGGATAATGGGGGCGCGCACGAAGGAACTGCTCTTCTGGGAAGAAAAAATGAGGTCGGCCTGCAGCGAACTGCGGGTGACCACAGATGACGGTTCTTATGTGCGGAAAGGTTTTGTCACTGATTTACTGCGAGAGGTCATCGAGGAGAAAAAGGATACCAGCTTATGCGTGGCCATAGGACCCCTGCCGATGATGCGGGCGGTATGCGGCCTGACCAGGGAATACGGCTTGAAGACTATTGTCAGCCTTAACTCAATTATGGTCGACGGCACCGGCATGTGCGGCTGCTGCCGGGTAACTGTCGGCGGCGAGACCAAATTTGCCTGTGTAGACGGCCCGGAGTTTGACGGGCACCTGGTGGATTTTGAAGAAATGGCCAGGCGGGCGGTTATTTACAAGCCGCAGGAGCAGCTTGCCCATGCCCGCTATATGGAAAAAGGTTCGCATAATTGCGGCTGCGGTTGTGGGGGTGGCAAATAGTGTCCGAAGTAAGCAAACCTAAAAAAACTATTGAACCAAAGAAAAACCCGATGCCATCTCAGGATCCGATATTGCGCGCTAAAAATTTTAACGAGGTGGCCCTTGGCTATACTGAACAAGCGGTTGTGGCAGAGGCCAGCCGCTGCCTGCAGTGCAAGAACGCTCCCTGCCGCCAGGGGTGTCCGGTGGAGGTAGATATCCCGGCTTTTATAGGTCTGGCTGCTGTACGGGATTTCGCCGGGGCTATTAAAAAGCTGAAGGAAAAGAACGCCCTGCCGGCGGTATGCGGCCGGGTCTGCCCGCAAGAAAGCCAGTGCGAAAAGTTCTGTACCCTTGGCAAGAAGCACGAGCCGGTAGCGATCGGCCGCATTGAACGCTACTGCGCGGACTGGGAACTGGCTAACGGTGTAATGACCCAGCAGGTGAAACCGCCGACAGGGAAAAGTGTGGCGGTTGTAGGGTCGGGGCCGTCCGGTTTGACCTGCGCCGCTGATTTGGCTAAACTCGGCTATCGGGTTACAGTTTTTGAAGCCCTGCACGTTCCCGGGGGAGTTTTAATGTACGGTATCCCTGAATTCAGGCTGCCCAAAAAGGTAGTGCAAACTGAAATCAGCAACCTGAAAAGCCTGGGTGTGAACATCGAAGTGAACGCGGTAGTCGGCAAATTTGCCGTGGTTGACGAACTGCTGAACGGCGGTGGTTATGATGCCGCCTTCATCGGCACCGGGGCGGGCCTGCCTTACTTTATGAAAATACCGGGAGAAAATGCCTGCGGCGTATATTCAGCCAACGAATTTCTCACCCGGACTAACTTAATGAAAGCCTACCGCTTTCCCGACGCCGACACTCCGATCAGGGTAGGCAGCAAGGTAGCGGTCCTGGGCGGCGGCAACGTGGCCATGGATGCCGCCCGTACAGCCTTGCGCCTGGGCGCCAAAGAGTCCTGGATTGTGTACCGCCGTTCTAAAAACGAGCTTCCCGCCCGCCACGAGGAAGTTGAGCACGCCGAAGAGGAAGGTGTCAAGTTTTCCTTTTTAACCAGCCCCACCAGGATTATTTACAACAATGACTACTGGGTGACAGCCATGGAGTGCCTGCGCTACGAACTGGGCGAGCCGGACGCTTCCGGCCGGCGCAGTCCCGTCCCCATACCGGGCTCTGAATTCGTTATGGATGTGGATACTGTCGTGGTGGCCATAGGCCAGGGGCCGAACCCGTTGGTTCCCAGGACAACTAAAGGTTTGGAATGCAATAAGAAAGGTAACATCGTCGCCGATCCCGGGACCGGGGCTACATCCAAGCCGGGTGTTTTTGCCGGAGGCGACGTGGTAACCGGAGCCGCCACCGTGATCCTGGCCATGGGCGCGGGGCGCACGGCGGCCAAAGCGATTCACGCTTATCTGAACGGCGATAGTTAGAAATTTTTTACGAGGAGGTTAATTTATGCTGCAGGATTACCTATTTCCGGAAACTATAAGTGAGGCTGTTTCCTTCTTGAAAAGCAATGAAGGGCAGGCGAGAGTAATTGCCGGCGGCACCGACCTGCTGTTGGATATTCCAGAAGGTAAGATTAAAACAAGCTGCCTGATCGATATCACCCGTATTCCTGAACTGAGTAAAATTACCCTGGAGGACGGTATGATCCGGATCGGGGCGGCGGTAACCCACAACCAGGCCGCGAATTCGGAACTCATCCAGGAAAAAGCGGCCGCCCTGGCCTATGCCGCAAGTTGTGTAGGCTCATATCAAATTAGAAATTCAGCGACTGTAATCGGCAATGTCTGTAACGCCCAGCCTGCCGCCGACACGGCTGTGGCGCTGGTGGCGCTTGGCGCGACGGCGGAGATAGCCGCTGCCGGCGGCACAGAGTATGTACCGGTGGAAAAAACGTACGCCGGAGTCGGCAAGTCTACTGTTGACAGTGCCAGCCAACTGGTTACCAGGGTAAGCTTTCCGGCAGCCCTGAAAAATCAGGGAAGTGCTTTTGTACGCCTGCACCAGCGCAACGCGCTGGCCCTGCCCATGCTGAACGTGGCGGCCATGGTAGCGCTGGAGGGCGGCAAATTCCAGTGGGCACGCATCGCTATGGCGCCGGTCGGCCCGGGACCTGTACGGGCGTTAAGCGCGGAAGAGATTTTGAAGGGCGCCGGGGTTACCACGGAAGTAATTGAAAAAGCCGCGCAGGCGGCGCTGGAGCATGCAAACCCCAGAAGCAGCGCGCTGAGGGGTTCCAAGGAATACCGCACATCCGTGCTGCCCGTGCTGGTCAGAAGAGCTCTGGAACAGGCTGTCGTAAATGCCGGGAGCTCATGTAAATAAATTTTAATAGGAGGTCTATTATGAGCTCGAAAATCCTTAGATTCACACTAAACGGTGAAGTGGTGGAAATAGCCGTTTCTCCTGAAGATATGCTTGTTGATGTATTAAGGGACAAGCTTGAGCTGACTGGAACAAAGAAAGGATGCGGCAAGGGAGAGTGCGGCGCCTGCACTATTATCATGGACGGTGAGGCTGTGAATTCCTGCCTGGTGCCGGCTATGAAAGCCATGGGCGCCAATGTTGAAACCATCGAGGGTATCGGCAGTCCCGAAAAGTTTCACCCCGTACAGGAGACCTTTATGGACCTGGGGGCGATCCAGTGCGGCTTTTGCACACCCGGCATGATTATGTCCTCAAAGGCGCTGCTGGACAAAACAACCAGCCCTACCAGCAAAGAGATTAAGAAGGCTCTTGCCGGCAATATCTGCCGCTGCACAGGCTACGTTAAGATAGAGGAAGCGGTGCTGGCAGCTGCTGAAATGATGAGAGAAAAACAGTAAAGGAGGGAGCAGCATGAAAGAATATAAAGTTGTAGGCCACAGTGTAAGGAGGCTGGACGCGGTAGAAAAAGCTACCGGCACGGCCGGATTCACCAGCGATATGAAATTGCCGGGCATGTTATACGCGAAAGTGCTGCGGAGCCCGCACGCGCATGCCAGGATTTTGAGCATTGACACCTCTGAAGCGGAAAAGCTGCCCGGGGTAAAGGCTGTGGCAACCCATAAAAATACACCAAGAGAATTATTTAACACGTCCGCTACCATGACCTTTACAGTGCCTCCAATGGTACCGGTGCTGGACCAGTATATTTTTGACAACGTGGTGCGCTACGTTGGTGACGAAGTGGCGGCTGTCGCCGCTGCCAGTGAGAAAATTGCCGAAGCGGCCTTAAAACTGATCAAGGTTGAATACGAACTTCTTCCCACGGTTTTTGACCCGCTTGAGGCTATGGCTCCTGAAGCGCCTGTTATCCACGAGTCTCATAAAAAGAATATTCCCGGCGGCGAAGTTATACAAATACCTTACGGAGACGCGGAGAAGGGTTTTGCCGAATCAGACCTGGTAATTGAAAAAACGTTCAAAGTTCCGGTGCAGAAACAAGCGCAGATGGAAACACAGGCTGCTGTGGCCCAGGTTGGTTTGGACGGTAAAATGACAGTCTGGAGCACGACCCAGACGCCGCACCCGACAAAAATGATTCTGGCCAAGATCTTCAGTATTCCCGAGAGCAAGATCAGGGTGCTCAACCCGCCCTACATCGGCGGCGGTTTCGGTGTGCGGATCGGCCTCAGCGCCAAAGCGGAGCCGATCGCGGCAGCGCTGTCCATGCTGGCCAAAAAGCCGGTCAAAATAGTTTACACCAGGAAGGAAGATTTTATTGCCTCGGATACCCGGCACGCGGGTTATGTGACCGTAAAGCTGGGCGCGAAAAAAGACGGCACCTTCCACGGGTTTTACGTAAAGGCAATCCTCAACGCGGGCGCTTACTGCAGCTTCAGCTGCGAGACCCCCGGCGTGCTTGGCTGCATGGCCCTGGCGGTTTACCGCATCCCCAACCAGCTTTATTACGGCCACAGTGTCTATACCAACACCACTCCAAGCGGAGCGATGCGCGGTTTCGGCAACCCTCAGGCGATGTACCCCATTGAGTCGGTTGTTGACATGATGGCCGAAAAACTTGGTATGGATCCTCTTGAACTGCGGCTCAAGAATATCATGAAGGTGGGCGATCCCTGGGCTCTTCCCTATAAATGCAGCTCGACCGGTTTGGCCGAGTGCATTGAAAAAGGCGCCAGGAGTATCGGCTGGGAAAAGCGCGGCAGCTTAAACCAGCCGGGCGCCAAAAAGCTGAGAGGCATCGGTGTGGGAGTCGGAACGCACTGCAGCAACGCCTGGCCCTGGTGCGGCGATTACGACAATGCCTATGTCACTGTCCAGCAGGACGGTTCACTCCACCTGGCGACAGGCGTGCCCGATATGGGGACCGGCACCAGCACCTCGCTGCCGCAGTTGGTTGCCGAAGTGATGGGTGTTGGTCTGGACAAGGTCAGCATCACTTTTGCTGATACAGCGTCGACCCCGTTCACTATCGGCAGCCACGCCAGCCGTACCCTGTATGCCGCCGGCACCGCGGTTGTTGCGGCCACCAAAGATGCCAGAAAACAGGTGCTTGAGTACGCGGCTGATTTATTGAAGGTGCCGCCGGAAAGGCTGGAACTACAGGATTCAGTGGTATATATAGCCGGGCAGGCTGTCGGCGCCGACTGCTCAGGAACCCCGGTGTGTCAGCCTGGCGAATCAGAAAGGAAGAGCATATCACTAAAAGAACTGGCTTATACCGCGCACCTGCGCAACAAGCAGTTTATCGGGATCGGACGGATAGTGCCTGAGAACGCTCCCCCCTGGCATGCTCACTTTGCCGAGGTGGAGGTCGACACTGAATTGTGCCAGGTAAGAGTGATTAAAGTTGCCGCCGTGCACGATGTTGGCAAGGCCATCCACCCTATGATTGTTGAAGGACAGATCGAGGGCGGTGTCGTGATGGGCATTGGTTATGCGCTAAGCGAAGAAATAAAGTACGACGAAAAAGGCAAGCAATTAGAAACCGGCTTCCATAAGTATATGCTGGCAACATCTGACGACATACCGGAGATCGATGTGCAGATAGTTGAGTCAAACGATCCCACCGGTCCTTTCGGAGCCAAGGGTGTCGGGGAAACAGGCCTTGTGCCTACAGCGGCGGCAATTGCCAACGCAGTGTATAACGCCACCGGCATCCGTTTTACTGAAATACCGTTGACAGAGGAAAGAGTATACAGGGCACTGCAGGAAAACAGAAAGTAGCATGGCCCAAAAAACGGGTTTGGGGCCTGCCGCGGCACGCGGCAGGCCTGTGCCCGGATAAATTTAGTAATTATAAGGGCTCACTTTTGTTAAACCCCGGAGGTGGAGAGCTTTGAAATTACAGACAATTAGAGTAGAGGACGCTGTCGGCAAAGTCTTGAGCCATGACATTACAAAGATTGTAAAGGGAGAATTTAAAGGCGCCTCTTTCAAAAAGGGCAGAGTTATAAATAAAAAAGATATTCCTGAACTGCTCAAGTTAGGCAAGGAAAATATCTATGTCCTGGAACTGGAGCAAGGGGAGGTCCATGAAGACGAAGCAGGAGCAAGGCTGGGCGCTGCCGTGGCTGGTGAGAATACGGAATGGCGGGGGCCGAAGGAAAGCAGGGTGAATATATATGCCTGCTGTGACGGGCTGCTAAAGATAAATGTGCCTTACCTGGAAGCCCTCAATGAGCTGCCTGATGTGATTTTATCAACCCTGCTTAACAACACTGTCGTAAAAAAGGGCGACCTGCTGGCCGGAACAAAAGTTATCCCTCTGATGGTACAGGAACAGACGCTGGCAGAGGCTGAAAAAATTTGCCGGAAAGCTGGATGGCTGATTAAGGTAATACCATTTAAGGCACATAAAGCAGGCGTTGTGATCACCGGAAACGAAGTCTGCAAAAAACGGATCAGGGACGCTTTCGGGCCGGTCATAACGGAAAAGGTGGAAGCGTTTGGTTCCTCGGTTATGAGTGTTGAATACGTCCCCGACGATCGTGATGAGATCAGGGAAAAAATAATTCAAATGGCTGACGGCGGGGCTGAGATTATATTTGTTACCGGGGGCATGTCGGTCGACCCTGATGATGTTACCCCCAAAGCCATCCGCCTGACAGGCGCCGTAGTTGAAAAATACGGGGCTCCGGCGCTGCCGGGAGCCATGTTTATGCTGGCCTACCTGGGTGATGTACCGGTTTTGGGCATTCCGGCCTGCGGCATGTTTTTTAAGACTACTATAGTGGACCTGCTGCTGCCCAGGCTTTTGGCAGACGAAAAAATACGCGGAAGCGATATAGTGGCCCTGGCGCACGGCGGGCTCTGCAGGTTGTGCGACCCGTGCAGGTTTCCCAACTGCACTTTTGGAAAGGGCACAAAATAAAGTATGCCGCGAGCCTCCGGGGCGGAGAAGGGAGGAAGCAGGTCTTTATGGGTACATTTAAACTTAACCAGGAAATCGTTATCGCAACGGTAATAAGCCAAAAAGGCCTTTCATGCAGCCTTATCGGAAGAAAAAAAGCGTTTACTTTAAACCAGGAGGCCGGCAGCCTGGCCTTGTCGTGGTTGGAAAACCAGGCGGCTGAACAGGCCAGGAAGGTGCTGGCAAGCGGGTTATTTAGAGTCGTCAGCCTATGCAATCCAGGCCGGCCGGAAGAAAAAGCAGATGTTATGGTTGAGCCATATTTTCCTCCCCGCGATTTAATCATTCTGGGCGGCGGGCATATTGCCCAGCCTCTGGCAGCTGTGGGCCGGATGCTTGGTTACCATGTTACAGTGTTTGATGACCGTCCTGAATTTGTTTCCTTTGAGCATATTCCCGATGCCGACAGGGGCGTCTCCTGCAGTTTTGAGTTTATTGAGGAACAGCTTGTTTTCGGTCCGGGGAGCAGTGTCGTTATAGTTACCCGCGGGCATTTGCATGACCTGGAATGCCTGCAAAAGGTAATCAAGCACCCTGTGGCCTATATCGGCATGATTGGAAGCAGGCGAAAAGTCAATATGGTTAAAGAGGAGCTTTTGGCCCGGGGTTTTGACCGGCAGTTGGTTGACTCTGTGCATATGCCCATCGGCCTGGACATAGGAGCGCAAACACCGGAAGAGATTGCTGTCAGCATTGCAGCTGAATTAATAAAAGTCCGGCGCGGGGGAAACGATCTTTATCTAAAATTTGGCAGTCAACAAAAGGAAAAGAAAGTAAACACCGGTGAAATGCCAAGGGCTGTTGACCTGGACATTTTGCAAAAAGCGGTGAAAGCAGCCTGCGGCAATGTCCCGGCTGCTATGGCCACCATAGTTAGGTCGAAAGGTTCAACGCCGCGCAAGGCCGGGGCACGGATGCTCGTGTACGGTGACGGCCGCATTTGCGGCACTATCGGCGGCGGTTACGGGGAGCATGAAATCAGAATGCAGGCTTTAAATGTAATGTATGATTACATCCCGGCTTTTCACAAGGTATCTATGGACGCTGAGAAAGCGGCCGGAGAAGGAATGATCTGCGGCGGGTCAATGGAGGTTTTTATTGAGCCGGTAAGCGCTTACGCCGGGTTGTTTTACGGGGGTGAACCTTTTGAACTGCGCAGGGCGGTTGGTAGTAATTAAAGGAGCCGGGGACCTGGCTACAGGCTGCGCCTGGCGTCTTTTTAGAAGCGGGTTTGAGGTTGTCATGACGGAATTGCCGCAGCCTTTGGTGGTAAGGCGGACGGTAGCTTTTGCGGAGGCCGTCTATGCTGGCTCGGCGCAGGTGGAGGGAGTGGAGGCGGTTCTGGCTGAAAATATAGACAAGGCCCTGGAGTTGTTGAAAAGCGGCAGGATTCCGGTACTTGTTGATCCTGAGGCCTTAGTGGTGAGTCAAATACAGCCATTGGCTTTTATTGACGCGGTAATGGCTAAAAGAAACACCGGCACTAAAATTAACGACGCTCCCCTTGTTGTTGGTTTAGGGCCAGGGTTCACAGCCGGTTTGGATGTCCACGCGGTGGTTGAAACAGAGAGGGGGCATAACCTGGGCAGAGTTTTGGATCAGGGAAAGGCGGCTGCCGACACCGGAGTTCCGGGATCTGTAATGGGCTATGCGGCGGAAAGACTTTTAAGAGCGCCGGCTGACGGGGTAGTTAGGCCGTGGCGCAATATCGGTGAGCTTGTGAAAAAGGGAGACACAACTGCTTTTGTCGGAAGTATTCCGCTTAAGGCGGAGATTTCCGGTATTATCAGGGGAATGATCAAGCCTGGTGTTTGGGTGGCCCGCGGTACGAAAATTGGTGACATTGACCCACGCGGTATTATTGATTATTGCTTTAGCATATCGGATAAGGCCCTTGCTGTGGGCGGCGGTGTGTTGGAAGCAGTATGCCGTTGTTTTTTCCGCAAGGAGAAAAAAGGAAGTAATAACTACGAAAATTATGGAAGCCTTGAGCTTAATCACGGTATTGACGTTATAGAATAAAAGCTTACCCACATACTCTCCTTTCCATTTATTTACTTTGACATGGATAACTCTTCAAAGGGGCCGTTCTGGTCCAGCCAAAAAAGTTATTTATCCATGTCAAAGAACACTTTTTTCATATAGCCTCATAAAAATGGGCTTTATTCTTTTGTTTTAAATCATGGATAATATCTTCAGGTTCCAAATAGTCGAACTTTAAATCTTGGTGTTTAGCGTCTTCAAGTGTCATATTTCTGGATTTTGAATCAATCAGTGAAATTACTATTACTCCTTTATAATATTGGTGCCTGTTTATGTCCAGCGCAACCAGATCAGGTTTGTATTTATTGTAGAGCACTACCGCTTCATGGCCTTTGCGGGTTTCTTCAATAACTTCGTATCCGTGTTTGGACAGAGTATATCTCATTAATCTCCGTTTCAAAGTTTTATCATTAATTATCAAAACTTTTTTACCCAAAATCAGCCCCCCTATAAAAAGTTTCGGGTTATTAATGTAATGCTTCAACCGGTGTTATAATACCGACGCGTTCCAGCTGAAGAAAAATATTATCGGCTTTAATGCAGTAAACGGTGTTATCCACTACCTTGCCTATGCCTATCACGGTGTCTCCTTTGGCGAAGGCCTTCTGGTCGTCTGAGTATTGGTCGGCGAGAATGGTTGCAGCAACAGGCACATCCTTGTCCCCGCATATGGTCCTAATCGGGCACTTAACGCACTGGTCAAAGGTTTTCATTAATAACACTTCCTTACTTTGTGACTAAAACCATAATTTTTTTTGTAACCATGCCAGGGCAAAATTCAAACTAACCTTTTAATATTTGTCACCTTGATTTTATTACAACGGTTTTTTGTGATGTAGTGCAATAGGTCATGTTCCAGGTCATGTTTTTATAGTTACGGATCACATGAAAAGGGTAGCGGTATCTAAATAGTATAGATTTTAAGCGAATGGAAACTTCTTGCTTCTTCGGTCATATGACGGTTCACATGCTAAAATATTACTTATTGCACTAAAAAAGAGTAATAGCGCCGGAGATAACCAACGGCGCTATTGTTTCTATAAAACTCTTTATGTTGATTTTTGCAGATTGGAGTTAAATTTATTTAGAACCATTATTTAAGAGTTTAGGCACCTGGGGAGCCCGTACCCAGGAAGGCTGGGGCAAGCCGGAGCCTAACAGCGGCCTGACGTAAAACTTAAAGGCGTCCGTGACGTTATTTCCTGCCTGGTTAATGAATTCACCGGGCATAACCCTGGTCTGGGCTGCTATGTCCTCAAACTTATCCAGTATATAATCAACGGAATAGTTGCCGGTCCGCCTGATGGTGACTGAGCCGTCCACATCGTTCCACATAGCCAGCTGGACAGCCCGTTCTCCGACTTCACGGGCTTCATGCTGGTCAATATCGGACACGCAGCCGAAGAAAGAACGCTGCAGGTAGCCAAAGGTGTCGCTGCGTACCCGGGGAATGTTCAGCTTTCCTTTGAGCTGGTCCGCCAGTAAGTCTCCCAGGGAACTGTTGCCGGAAAGCTGCACATTGCCGTGAGCGTCCTTCTCGATTTCTTTCAACTTTGTGACCATGGGTACCCCGGAAGCGTCCTTGATCCCTTCGGAAACGGCAATGATACAGATCCCGTACCTGTCATAAACCTCTTTGACATCCTGGAGGAACTGCTCCATGCTGAAGACTCTTTCCGGCAGATAGATAAGATGTGGCCCGTCGGCTTCATATTTTCTGGCAATGGCAGAAGACGCGGTTAAAAATCCGGCGTGCCGGCCCATTACCACGCCGATATATACCCCGTTTAAAGCCCTGACATCAAGGTTAATACCCATAAAAGCCTGGGTCACAAACCTGGCTGCCGAACCAAAGCCGGGTGTATGGTCATTCAGCATTAAGTCATTGTCGATAGTTTTAGGCACATGGATTACCCGCAAGTCATAATTGGCCAGCATGGCTTCTTCATTCACTATACGGGCCGTATCCGCGGAATCATTGCCGCCTATGTAAAAGAAATACCGGATGTCATGTGCTTCCAGGACTTTAAATATCTCGTGGCAATATTTGCTGTCCGGTTTTATCCTGGTTGACAATAAAGCCGAGGACGGGGTCAAGGCGACCTGTTCCAGGTTGTGTGAGGTTTCCTGGGTCAGGTCGAGAAAATCCTCGTTGACTATGCCCTCAACACCTCTTAATGCTCCGTATACTCTGGATACCTGGGTATACTTTTTGGCTTCCAGAACTATTCCGGCCAGGGTCTGATTTATAACTGCAGTCGGCCCCCCGCTTTGGGCAATCAAAACCTTACCATTAATCCCCATAACGATCCCCCGTTAAATGAATTTAGTATTTGTATGCCAATTGAGTATTTAATTAAACACCATATATATATATACAAAAGTACTGGTTATACACCGTCTTTTTTGTAGTACTGTGTAAAAAGATAGGGTAGTCCCCATATATTTCTTAGATAATTTATTTTCCACAATCGTTCCTGCATTTCCTTCCAGGATAGCAGAAATAATCCACGAAAAACAGGCAGGGGGGGCTGTTCTTTTTGTTTCCCGCCGGAACACCTCAAAAACACTTAGGGTGAATGATAAACTACAGGAGGGGTAAATTATAAAAAGTGACCGGTAAAAATGAAACCAGTTGAAACTCAGACATTAACGCCGCTTGCGCGGCGTCTCAGGTTGTAGAAAAAGTCTCCATGGTGTTGAACCCGCTTGCCTCCGTGCTTCGCGCCGAGTAAACTTAGCGCTTGCTTCGGGCTCAAATGGGCCGGCCTTCAACTCGCCATCCGGGCGATGAAGGCCTTTCGCTGACGTCCATGTCAGCTCACCCAATTTCGCAACCTCAGCTTCGCTTAGTTTACTTACGACGCTGCCGCAATGGAGCAATCGGTTTCAACACCATGGATTATCCTAGTATTATTTTGTCAACACTCTGTGACGCGGCTTGCGCGGCGTCTGCAGAATTCTGGTTGTTAAAGAAAGGAAGGTCGAGTAAGATGAAAAAGGAATTTGAACCTAAATTTATTCCGGATAACCCTTTAACAAAAAATCCGTATGACCCAAGAGACAGGGGCAGAATATCTGTTCCCAGGGAAGATACTCATCCAGGTACCGGGCTTAGAGAATTAAACGGTGAAGTAAATGAGGTAAATGCTAAAAATCTGCTTGGGGAAGACGAATAATGTGATACTACGGAACAATCTCAAAAACAGTGCCTTGATTAAAATCAAGCACTTGCATAGAGCCATAAACACCTAAAAATAGTCTGGACTGGTCCAGGTTCGTCCCCAAACTAACATAATAAGCTGATTGAGGTCCAAAATTATAATCGGTTTCAATAACGCCAAAATCATTTAGTTTACAAACATTTCCTGCCCTGGTATAGGCTAAAACTCCTCTGCCCGGAAGTTCATCTTCACGGGCAAAATCAGTAAAAACAATACTTCCCGATAAAGCGGGGATGCTATCCCCCATATATGGTTGGACCCCCGTAAGTGCAGATCCTGAAAACTTATCGGGGCGGGGGTCTTCGTGAAAATAACTGATCAGGGGGTAAAGGCGCCTGGTTGAAGTATTTACCGCTTCGTTATAATAGGCTATTACTTTCTCTTCCAAATCCGGATTAGCAGGGCATTTTCTAAATACCGGAGTAGGAAGGACGCCTTCCCACGCTCTCCACCCAAAGTTTATAAATTTCTGCCGGTCAAGTCCGGATTTATTTAAAGAAGATTGAACAAGCTCAGTGACTGGTATTGGCTGATAATGAATGAATGAGAAAATAGACTCTACTAGATCCTGTCCTACATTTCCCACATATTTAATGTAATAATTGTGGACCCTTTGAAAAGATACACCTGGTATGTTGCGGACTCCTTTAGCAATTACCGTAAGAGTTTCTTGAATAGGTGCGGGAAGTTCATCAAAACGGGTGGTAACGGGTGGATTATAGATAAACGTATCCTTTAATACGTCAATTTCAATTATTTTGCCTGCGATTTCGTTATCATCCTGGCTTAGGTTAAACGGATCATAGCCTGATCCTCCGTCCCCCGTAGTTAGGACAAGGTTTCTTGTTTCAGGTGAAAAGTTTAAGCTGTTAACGCCATTATGGTTAAAAAACGGTCTTCTTAAATTGAGTAATGTCCGCTGTTTTCGAGGTTGGCCATCCGGCTGCAAAGCCCATTCTTCAACTGTGTCAATATGATCATAATTGGTTTCTCTATTTGTCCACTTCAGGTTTAAAGTGCCCGGATCACACGGGTCAGGCGTAAAAGGGCCGGGAAGCGCGCCTGGGCCTTGTGTTCCCGCAACCGAATAATGAAGATAAAACAGGCCGTTATAATAAAATTCGGGATGAAACGCCAGCCCTAATAATCCCCGTTCATCGTATCCGCCGCCGGAAACGCCCAGTTTTATAATCTTGTGGCGAATATCCAAAAAATTTCTTATAACTCCATTCCTTATAAAAAAAATCTCTCCCACTTGTGTTGCAATAAACAAACTTTCGGTTAAGTCACCTGGAAGTATGGTGGTCCTTAAAACAGTGGGTAAATTTATGTTGCTGATAATGGGACGCAGCCCTGCTTTAACTTTATTCAAAATGCTTCGCACTCCTTTTGGGGGCTTTTATAAATAGGATATGATTGGATCCTTCTTTATGTAACCTGTAGTTACTAACCCCAGGAGTCCAAAAGCTGATGGGAAAAGCGGTGGGGCAATGATAGCCGTGTGCTTTTCCATAATAAGTCATGTTTTGGCTTGTGACAGTCACATGACCGGGAGATGAGAAGCATGTTTATATGGCACTGCTAATTTAGAAAACATGATCAGGGATATGACCAATTACACTACTTAACAAAAATCCGGTGTAATAAAATGAAAGTAATGAAAACAATTTCAAATCAGAGGGGTTGTAAAATGAAAAATATAATTATAATCGGTGCGGGAATAGGCGGGCTTGTTGCCGGCAACCTTTTGGCCCAAAAGGGGCATAAAGTAACCATATTTGAATCCCACAGCATGCCTGGCGGCTATACGGCCGGGTTTTACCGGAAGGGTTATTATTTTGAAAGCGGCACTCTATCCTTCGAAGATTCAGCGTCTGTATTCAAGGCCATGAAAGACATCGGAGTGTTTGAAAAGATAGATTTCGTGAAACATAGAATACGGTTCGTTTCGGGGGATATCGACGGAATTCCTAATAATTACGATGATTTTAAAAAAATGATTTACTCCGGTTTTCCGTCAGACAAAGAAAAGCTGGACATGGCTTTTTCAGAGCTGGACAAAGTAGCCGGCCTGATGGGGGTCATGGATGGACCGATGCCCTTTCTCTACAGTGGGCTTGAAATGTTTACCTCAATGCTCCCCAATATCCTGAGCACCCCGAAATGGATTAGGCTGGCAAAGCAGTATGGCGACATGACGTCATCAGAGTTTGCCGCAAGATATTTTGAAAAAGACTCCAAATTGTTTAATATATTCAAGGGATTCGGCTATCCGGATGAGCCGGCTATGATGGTTGGGAGCGGTTTGTGGGGGATATTCTCAGAGTTGTGGACGGTGAAGGACGGTATGCAGTCGTGGGCCGAC
Source organism: Pelotomaculum propionicicum (assembly GCF_048984525.1). Lineage (GTDB taxonomy): Bacteria > Bacillota > Desulfotomaculia > Desulfotomaculales > Pelotomaculaceae > Syntrophopropionicum > Syntrophopropionicum propionicicum_A. The sequence goes on along the minus strand of NZ_JBMGJC010000001.1, from coordinate 439,372 downwards.
ATCCTCGCAGAAAACTTCAGGAAACTGGGCGGGGATATGAAGCTGAAATCCTATGTCGACAGGATAATCACTAAAGACGGGGCCGCGGCTGGAGTATCATGCAATAATACCGTTTATAACGCGGATTATGTTATTTCTGCCGGGGATTATAAGAAAACGTTCCAGAAGTTATTAGACGATAAGAGCCTTATCCCGCACAAACTCAGGAACAGTATCGACAGGGCTGCTGTTTCGGAGGGCTACTTTACTGTATATCTGGGGTTGAATATGTCCAACGATGAACTTGGTAAACATATGAAAGTTCCTAATGTCATGGTATTCAACAATAAACCCGGCTGCGATATTTTCAATTCCGAAGACAGTGAGTTTTTCAGCAAGAAATCTGCCGACCTTTATTCGCCGTCGATGATAAACCCCAAACTTGCTCCCGCGGGGAAATCCTCATTGATGCTTCATACCAAGGTGCCTTACCGCTGGATGAACAACTGGGGCGGCGGAGACAGGGAAGTATATGGGCAGCTGAAGGAAAAAGCGATGGAGGCGATGATAGACAGCGCATCCAGGCTGATACCCGGATTGAAGGACTGCATCGAATATAAAGACGCCGCCACGCCGCTGACTTATGAAAGGTTTACCCATAATAGCGATGGAGCGAGCTCCGCATGGAGCTGGAACCCAAAGAAGAAGTTCTATAAAAGCGGTATGAGCGTGAATATCGAAACACCTGTAAAAAACCTTTACATCGGCTCCTGCTGGGCGGTCCAAATCGGCGGTGTGCCCGGCGCCGTTTATGCGGCTTATCAGTGCGCCAAAAAGATTAAGAACTAACGGTACGCGCATATACAACCTCAGGCAGGATCCCTGGCCTCCTTAACCGGTGCTTTACTGGAAGGGAGGTATTTCATTTCCAGGTAAAAAAGAGCAATCGTGAGCAGCACAGACAGGCCGTCAGCAATAGGCGCCGTTAACCATACTCCGTTAATTCCCAAAAAACGCGGCAGGATCAGCAGCATGGGGATGAACAGCAATACCTGCCTGGAAAGGCTGAGGATAGTGGACTGTACCGGTTTGCCCACAGCCTGAAAGTAGTTTGCGCATATTATTTGAACGCCGATAACCGGAAATAACGCCAAAAACACCTTCATGGCCTGGGAGGTCATATCTGTCAGGGCGGTATCACCTTTGCTGAACAGACCGACTATCTCCGTGGGCCAAATATGAATGGCCAGGTAGCCGGCTAAAGCAATGCCGGTACCGGCGATAACCGCTATTTTTACCGTTTCTTTAACCCGGTCGAACTGCCGGGCGCCGTAATTAAAACCTATCAGCGGCTGGGCGCCCTGGCTGAGACCCACTATGGGCATAAACATCAGCGTGAGTATACTCATAATGATCCCTACTGCCGAGAGAGCCAAATCACCGCCGTAGACCAGCAGGGTTTTATTCAGTATCGACTGCTGGATGCTGGAGGCTATCTGCATGGCAAAAGGGGCAAAGCCGATAGACATAATGCTGGCCAGCGTGGGTATATGAGGCATTAGGTTTTTCAACCTGATTTTCACCAGGCTCCGGCCTGTCAGAAAATAGCTCATTACCCAGAGCGCTGATAATAACTGGGCGAGCACAGTTCCCAGGGCAGAGCCTTTGATCCCCATCCCTAATTTGAAAATAAAGTAGTAGTTTAAAACGACGTTTGCCACGCCGCCGATAATTTGTGTCATCATAGCCAGACGGGGGTTGCCTTCGGCCCTGATAATGTTGTTCATCCCGAAGCTGATGGCCCCCAAAGGAGCTCCCAACATTATTATATGGACAAAATCCCGGGCGTAAGGCAAAACATCTTCACTTGCTCCAAAGAGCCTTAGAATAGGATCGGGAAAGAGCAGGTAGATGACCGCTACTATTGCAGGAAGTACAATCAGCATCACCGCGGCGTTGCCGGCTATTCTTTCCGCTTCCTCTTTTTTTTGCTGGCCCAGGCGAATTGAGATTAACGCGGTAGCGCCAATTCCGATCAGCATGGCAACAGCAAAAAAAATGAGCATGATCGGAAAGGCCACGGTAGTTGCCGCTATAGCTATAGAACCGACCCCCTGCCCCACGAATATCCTGTCGATTATGTTGTAAAGCGCGTTGATAAGCATGCCCACTATCGCCGGCAGGGAAAACTTCCACAGCAGGCTGCCTATTCTCTGGTCGCGCATGGCGATACTGCGATCCATAATTTATCACCTACAATTTAAAAATGCTCAGCTTCCGGGTCGGGTATAATTATTTAATGACTTTAACAAAACAAAACTATTTTATGCGAAATCAGTGATTTTTTCAATAATCAGGAGCTCAAAAATGAGCTCCTAATAACTGGCAGATGAAGTGCAACTCCGGCATCAGCTCCCGTCGTTATTGCGTTTTTGGCGTCAGGGCAGCCCCGTCATCAGGTTCCATTAATTGTCCCGGATCAGGGAAATTAGCGTCGTGATATATTTCTTCATTAATATCTTTTGTTTTTTTACCGCTTTGAAAGAGATCAGTTAAGGCGAGGGATGCTATCAATCCCTCGTCATTTTTATCTTTTTCGGAGGGCACGATAAATCAGCTCCTTTTTGTTAACCTTCGGAGTTAGCCTGATCTTCCGGGGGGCTTTTCATGTATGCGCAGGGCCAATAACTTAATTTTTGTGTACCCGGTACCAAAAACTTAAGTTATTTGAAAAAATTTTTGCATTAGACAAATTTCGATCTTATCTCTAAAGGTAATTTGCGCGCGTATGTCATATTGAGGAATTAATTGTAAATATATTTATTTTGAGCTTGCAGTAACCAGACAATGAAAAACTTATATTATTAGTAAAAAATTTACTTTAACATCGCGTTCTCAAAGACCATTGTGAAACCAGTGATGCTTTATGGCCATGCACTATCTGAAAAAGTTGGATACAAAAGGATTTACCCTGCTGGAATTTATAATTGTATTTTCCATCGCTGCTGTTTTTCTTAGTTTCACCCCGGCTTTTTACAGGGCGTTTGAACGGCACAAATTATATTCCGCCGCTTCGGTCATGGCGGAAGATATCCGCCTGGCCCAACAGCTGAATATTAACCAGGACGCTGTTTACACCCTCCTTTTTGACTCCGTGAACGAAAGGTACTTTATTCAAAGAGACATCAATACCTACAAAAAGACCGACTTGCCGGGCGGCGTCGACCTGGTGGCAACCAATTTTGATTTTGACAACACTGCGTGGAACGGCTGCGACAACAAATTAAGGTTTAATACGAGGGGCGAACCATTCCGGATTAACGGCCTTTTGTACGGAGGGCAAATCAGTTTAAAGGATAAAAACGGCGAGTTCGTATATATTATTGTCGCTTCTATCACAGGCAGGGTTAGGGTCGACAGGAACCCACCTCCATAATAAGCGGGCGGTGTCCAGATTGTTATTCAACCAGAGAGGCATGAGCCTGATCGAGGTTACCGTATCCATCCTGATCATGGGGATCGTTACTTTCCCCCTGGTGTATATGTACCGGGCGGGCGGCATCCATGCCGCCGAAGCCGGGGACGAGCTCTCCGCCTTGAATTTAGCGCGGCAGGTAATTGAAGAAATAAAGAGCATACCGGACAACCAGACGGGCTTTGCCGGGGGCGCGGCATCGAATACGGTAACCCTTGAAAACAGGGCGTGCAGCATAGACGGTTTTTACAATAACTATAATATCGCTATCTGCGGCGGGACCGGCTCCGGGCAGGTCAAAAAGATTACCGGGTATGACGGAGCCTCGCGCAGGGCCGTGGTGGACTGGGACTGGCTCGTCGTGCCTGACGCCTCCTCGTTTTACATGCTGTACGGTTATTGCCCGGGTAATTACCGGTACGCCATAAGTGCTGAAAACGGCCGGAGCGGCCTGAAACTGATCAGGGTGACAGTTTACTACACTGTTAAAAACCGGGAGCGGGAAGTGACTTTAACCACAGAAAAAATACCGAGGTAACCATAAATGCGCGGAAATAAGGGATTCACCATTGTCGAGACCATGGCGGCGGCCGCCATATTTATCATCGTGCTAACATCCGCCCTCTACGTCTATTCAAAAATGTACGCTTCTTACATTAAAGACAAGAATAAAATCGAAGTGCAGGAAAACATGCGCATCGCGATAAAAAAGATGAGCGCTGGTATCAGGCAGGCGGCGGCCGTTGCGTCAATTAACGGTCCGGAGATAGTGCTGGAACCGGCCCAGGGAAGCAGCATATACGGCTACAGGCACGATCCCGCGCAGAAAGAGGCGGAGGTAAACGTGGGGGGCGTTTACCTGCCGCTGGCAAGCGATATACAGTTTTTGAATTTTGACTATGATTCGGAAAACAGGGTTACTACGATAACCATAAAAGGAGAAAAGGGAGACAGCGGTGTTGTTGTGATGAGCACAAAAGTGCACATCAGGACTGGCTGACGGCGGGTGTCGTTATGCTGATACGCGATATGAAGGGCCAGGCCATGCTGGTGGTAATGGTGTTGACCCTGGCCATGTTTTTGATGTGCAGCGCTGTCCTGGCACTGGGGACCAGCACCCGGAAAATCGCCGTCTTTGAGGTGAACCAGGACAAAGCATATTATACAGCCGAAGCCGGTATTGAAAAGGTCCTGGCGGATGCGAGATACGGCCCGGTTTGGCTGAGGGATTTAAGCGTTGGCATGGAATACGATTTTCTGGCCAATGTTTTAGGCGGGGAAAAGAGTTACGGAGAGGGGATTTTTGAATACATCAAAGTAAAAAAACTGGCGGAGGACGACTGGCGGACCTCCCTGGAAATAGAGTGCAAAGCCAAATGCAAAAGCAGCATGAAAAGGGTGAGGGTGAACGCGGACCTGGAGACTGTTTACATTGAAAACCTGTTCCGCGGGTTATGGGTGGCCGGCGGCGACGCTGTTATCGCCGGCGGTTCGCAGATTACAGGAGACATATACAGCCCCGGCATGGTCGTCCTCCAGCGTGAAGGGGCAAGCGCCACTGAGATCAACGGAGATATATACACCCTGGGTGGTGTAAGTTTTACCGGCACGGGGCCGCTCGCCATCAATGGCTTTATTTACGTTGACGATATCAACAAGGCGCCTGAAGAGGTCAGAGATATCACCATGGTGCTGCCAGCCGGGGAACTGGCCGCCAGGATCCCGGGCAGCTCCGGATTCCCCGCTCTCCTCAGCGCCGGCAGGCTTTCCTGGTATCAGAAAAACGCCGGCTATAACGGGCTGCCTCCCGTTGACAACTCCGTGATGGTTTTTCAAAACGGCATATATTTTTTAAGCGGCGATTATGAACTGTCGGGCACATACCGCGGCAGCGCGTTAATTGTCGTTGACGGCGACGTTGCTCTGGGCAGCTTAGTCAAATCCGGGGACAGCGACTGCCTCGCGGTAATCGCGGCCGGAACTGTCAGCTCCGGCCCGGGCTGCGGGCAGATAGACGCCCTGATTTATTCCAGTAATCAATTGCAAATCAACGAAGGGGTAATATTTAAAGGCAGCGTGCTGGCGCCGGACCTGGCCGGGCCGGGAAGCCCGGTCAACATCACCTTTGACTATGACATGCTTAATGCATTCAGGGATACCTGCGGCTGGACCACCTGCTTTGTGAGGGTTACCAAATGGAACGAGTAAGCATGAAAAATTTCTTCAGGCGGTTTCTGCCGGAAAAGAAACACTTCACCGGCGTGGACATCGGGATCGACCAGATTAAAGTGGCGGAGCTCGAGGTGGTCGACGGGACCCCGGAAGTCACCGCGCTGAGGATGCGGCCCAGCCCGCCGGGGGTGTGGAGTGACAGTTTTGATGAGGAAGGGCTGGTCCAGGTTTTAAAGGAAGTCTTGAACCCCGATTGCAGAGAGGTTATTACCTGTATCGGCAGTGAAAAAACAGTGTGCCGGATAGTCCGGTTTCCACGGATGAGTGAAAAAGAACTCTGGTCAGCGGTGAAGCTGGAAGTACAGAAGTATGTGCCGACCCCGGCCGGGCAGCTGGTAATAAGGTATGTCAGGCTGGATAGGGCGGGTGAAGGCGACGGCGGCAAGCGGACGGGAAAACCAGCGGAGGCAGGCGTCGGGCAGAGGCTGCAGGACGTGCTTCTCCTTGCTGTTCCCCTGGCGACAGTATATCAGTACCACGGCATATTCTCCCGGACAGGTTTTACGGTGGCGGCGCTTGACCTGCAGGCGTTCGCTTTATGGCGGATTTTTGGCAGGAATACGCCGGGGAACACGGCCATGGTGGATATCGGCGCAAAAACCTCGCACTTTGTCCTGCTCAGGGACGGGCAGATCAGGTTCCTGCGCCTGCTGCCGGCGGGCAGCGAGAATTTGGCGGAAATCACAAAGGAGCTCCGGCGCTCCCTGGACTATTACTCCACCCATGAGAAAATATCGGTGGAAAAGATTATCCTTAGCGGTGGTATAAGCAACCCTGGCGATTTAATTGAAAACTTAAACGGAAATTTGAGGATTGACACCGAGGTCGGCGTGCCGGATGTGGATTTTACAGGGGATGAGCTGTATGACCCTGCTTACGCGGTCTCGGTCGGCCTGGCTTTAAGAGAGGTGGCGGGCTCTGGACGCGTATAAGGTTAACATGCTGCCCCAACAGCTGCAGCGCGAAGGCACAATCGATGTCCGGCGGCTGGCCGTTATCACGGGGTTTGCCCTTCCCGCGGCAGCGGCCTTGGTATGCTATATAATCTTTTTGATTAATTTCGCGGCGGTAAAAAATGACCTGGCTGAGACCAGGGCGCAGCTGTCTTACCTGGCGCCGGCAGTGTCGCGGGTGGAAGGGATGATCAAGGAAAGGGCCGAACTGGAGGCGGCTGTGGGGGAGTTTGACGGGATCTTGGTTAATCACATAACCTGGTCCGGCCTGTTGAATGACCTGGGTAATATCGCGCCTGTTGATCTATGGCTGACCGGGCTGGAGATTTCCAACAAGCCGCCTGGCAATGATGCGAAGGAACCGGACCCATACGCCCGCCCCAACCTGGTGCTCTGCAGGGGTATTGCCGGGACACTGCCTTCAATCGGCATATTTATCAGGAATTTGTCCGGTTTGCCCTATTTTGAAGAAATAAAGCTGGTAAGAGCAAACGCTGTCAGCGGGGGTATAGAATTTGAAATTACCGCCAGGGTAAAGGATAGAGGCTGATGAGGGATAAAAAATTCGACAGGCAAAGCCTGCTGCTGGCTGCTATTATCATTGCCGTTACCTTATTCTGCTCTGTTTATTTTATATTAGTACCCCAGGTGAAGTCGTACGGGCTGGCTAAAAAAGATCTGGCCGGCGACAGTGATAGGCTGTTAAACGCCAGGGCAGCGGCGGCTTCTATTAACAGCGAAAGCGACAGGCTAAACAAGGCCCGGGAGGATTATGAAATAAAATGCGAGCCTTTTAGAAAGGTAACCAGGGACGGTTCAGATATTATTTTCCTGGGGCTGGCGGCGGCAAACGGGAATATAGCGGCGGCTGAAATTATCCCGGGCGATATAATTGAGAAACAACATACGTTAGAGCTGCCGGTAAAGGTGGTGCTGCGGGGGGACTACCGCAGCCTTTTGGATTGCTGCAGGGAGCTGGAAAGCAATAATTCAGCCAACTTATTGGAAATCAGAAGCCTGAAGATCGAAGCAATAAACCAAACGGCAAACGCCAAAGGTACAGGTTCCGCGGCAAACGCGGGAACAGTCAAAGCGACGTTGGGCATCGTGATGTTCTCTGTCAAAAACCCGGAAGGAAAACTATACCTGGAAGAAATGTCTAAATGGCTGACTGGCCGCGGCGACGTTTTCAGGCCCGCGGTGTCTGCGGCGCCGGCGCCGGATCCTTCCAGTTACCTGGATATCCATTCCCCGTTCACTCAAAATCCCTTTAAGGAAGTCAAACCGGCAGAGCCGGGAAAAACTGTTCATACTGCAAAACCTTAATCCCTGCCGGTTCAAGATAATTATGGAATTTTCAACTTTACGTTTCGTGGGTTGACACTTATAATTAATAAGAGCCAATTTCTGTATTAAAAATACCTTAATGGTAAACATTAAAACAGTGAAATTTTTTCTATGGGGTGAACGAACCTGATCGACAAGCAAATTCTAAAAGAGGTTATTGACTGTGCCACGGGCAGCGGCGGCGACTTCGCTGATATATTCGTGGAAGAGAAAAGAAGTGTCGGTATCAGCTGTGAGGCCGGCAAGATAGAAAGGGTCCTGTCAGGTGTGGACGCGGGGGCGGGCATCAGGGTGCTCTCCGGTGAATCCACAGCTTACGCTTATACCAACGACCTTTCCCGTGAAGGGCTGCTGGAAGCGGCCAAGATCGTCAGCCACGCCGCTGTGGGCGGCAAAAAAGGGGTTAACCTGGATTTCGTAAAAGTGATGCCGCAGGTGGACTTTAAATTTAAAGAAAGGCCTGAGGAAGTGTCCACCGAGCGAAAGGCGGCGGTGGTGGAATCAGCCGATAAGGCCGCCCGCGCAGTCGATAAAGAGCAGATTAAACAGGTAATAGTCGGCTACGGCGACGTGGTGCAAAAAGTTACCATCGCCAACAGCGACGGCAATTATGTGGAAGACGAGCGTGTCCGCACCAGGTTCATTGTCCAGGCTGTGGCCGCGCAGGGACAGGTAATTCAGACCGGTTATGAGGCTGTCGGGAGCCTGTGCGGTTTTGAGCTTTTTAAGAGCTTTTCGCCGGAAGAAGTGGCCGGCGCGGCCGCAAAGCGGGCGCTGGAAATGCTTAAGGCCAAACCTGCCCCGGCCGGCAGGATGCCGGTGGTGATGGCTTCGGAGGCAGGCGGCACAATGGTCCACGAGGCCTGCGGGCACGGGCTGGAAGCCGACCTGGTGCAAAAAAACATCTCGGTGTATGCGGGTAAAAAGGGCCAGGCTGTAGCGTCCGAGGTAGTCAGCGTCTATGACGACGCCACCATAGACAGCAGGTACGGATCGTACCGCTTTGATGACGAAGGGGTGCCCGCCCGTAAAGTAAATTTAATCGAAAACGGGGTGTTGGTTGATTTTATGTACGACCGGCTCACCTCGGTCAAGGACGGCAGGCAGTCCAACGGGCACGGGCGCAGGGAGTCTTACCAGCACAAGCCCATCCCCAGGATGGCCAACACGTGTATAGCGCCCGGCAAAACCGATCCGGAAAAAATAATCAGGGAGACTAAAAACGGCTTGCTGGTTAAAAAAATGGGAGGCGGCCAGGTCAACACCACCACCGGTGATTTTGTTTTCGACGTGGCGGAAGGCTATTTAATTAAGGACGGAGAAATCGGCCCCATGGTGCGTGGCGCCACCCTCACGGGAAACGGGCCTGAGGTTTTGCGGATCGTCGAGATGGTGGGGAGCGACCTTGGTTTCACTATCGGCACGTGCGGCAAGGACGGCCAGGGTGTGCCGGTGAGCGACGCCCAGCCCACCATGGCCATCAAGGAGCTGATTATCGGGGGCACCGGCAGCGGCGAGCCCAACGGTAAAATAAGGCGAATTTAATTAGAAGCGCACGCGAATATGGGCCTTCGCCGCCGGTTAAATTATAGGCGGAGGTGTCATCATGGAAATTGATACAACCTGGCATGACTGGAAAAAAACTCTTGGCAGGGCGGTGAACACGGCTGAGTTCCTGGGTATGTCCGACGAGAATATTAACAAGGCGGCCTACCGCGTGGGAGACTTTTTAGCGGCAAATTTTGACCCCGGCAACAGGGAGCAGCGCCTGCTCAAAGAGCTGTGGGATGTGGGCTCCGAGGAAGAGCAGCAGTCCCTGGCCAAAATGATAGCCAAGATGGTTGATAAGGATACTGGACACTAAAAAAGTTGCCTTTCAAGGCAACTTTTTCTATTGTAAAGTAAAGGGGTCAGGCTTGAAATATTTACTTATTAATTCCAAGTGAACGATGGAGAGTCGGAAGCCTTATATAAATAATGTGGTAAGAGACAATAAATTAAGAAGAAAGTCGCTGATCGAAGGAAAATACTGCGGAGTAATTCAATAATTCAAGCCTGACCCCTATTCACTATTCACAGTTTTTGGTCGTGGCAAAACCTGTGTTTTTTATACACAACTTTTTTTCGGGGGCATATGTTATAAAGGAGATAAAGGACGTCGATTAATTGTTTTTCGCTTCACGGGGGGTAAAAAAATGAAGATTGGAGATATCGTAACCAGAAAAATATACGGTGAGGACATGCAGTTTTGCATTATCGGTTTTTATACAAACCAGGCTTCAGGGGAAAGGGTGGCGATAATGGCGCTCCTCGATCCGAGCCTGATTGTGGAGGCCTCGGTCCAGGAGTTGGCTCCCATTTCCGCGAGGCACCTGTTTGCGTTGACAACAACGCTTTTTGTTCACTGAACTGCCGCGAGGCAGTTTTTTATATTCCTCGTAAAGGAATATTTTGACTGCCATTGAATTATACTACTTGGAATACGAAAGGAGTGTTTTAGTGGAAAACGAAGGACTATTTTTGGGTGTCGCTGAAAACGCAGTCGATAAAGCCAGAAAAATGGGCGCCCAATTAGCAGAAGCATACATTAGCAGTACCAAGGAGTTAAATATCGATGTCAGGGAAGCACGGGTGGAGACAATGAAGCTGGCCGAGGAACGCGGGCTCGGCCTGCGTGTCGTGCGTGACGGCAGAACAGGTTTTTCTTTCAGCACTGACTTGAGCCCGCAGGGCATCGAGGAGGCCTCCAGGCAGGCGCTGGCCAACTGCGAAAAAACAGCTGAAGATCCCTTTAACACCCTGCCGCCCCCCGGACGGGCTTATCCCGATCTGGATATTTATGACCCCGCCATCAGGGAGGCCACGGTCGAGCAGAAAATCGAAATGGCCAGGCAAATGGAGGAGTTTGCGCGAGCTTACGACCCCAGGGTGAAAGTAATTGAGACCTCTACCTACCAGGACGGAGAGTCGCTGGTAACTGTCGCTAACAGCCTCGGCTTGAGCGCGGTTTTTAAGGGCTCCTACTGCGGGATCTACCTGGCCCTGGCGGCAGGTGAAGGTGACAACAGCCAGACCGGTTTTGCCATGGACTTCAGCCTGAAATACAGCAGCCTCAAGCCGGAGGATACCGGCAGGAAGGCAGCCCGCCGGGCTGTGCGGATGCTGGGGGCGACGCCGGTCACCACGCGCAAGGCCGCCGTGGTGCTGGAACCATACATCGCCACCGGATTTTTGGGTATTATCAGCTCCGTCCTGACCGCGGACGCGGTCCAGAAGGGCCGGTCGCTGTTTGCCGGAAAAGTCGGTTCCAACGTGGCTTCCGGCAAGGTGACGATCATTGATGACGGTACGCTGGCCGGCGGCATCGGATCCGCGCCCTTTGACGGCGAGGGCGTCCCCACAGCGAGGACGGTATTGATCGATAAAGGAGTGCTCAAACAGTACCTTTATAATACATATACCGCCGCTAAAGACGGCGTCAGTTCAACCGGCAACGGGGTCCGCGGTTCTTTTAAGGGGACTCCCGAGGTCGGGGTTACAAACTTTTTTATCGAGGCCGGCCAAACACCCGCCGGGGACCTGATCAAGGGAGTGGCAAACGGCCTGTATGTCACTGAAGTGATGGGAATGCACACGGCAAACCCCATATCCGGCGATTTTTCCGTGGGCGTCTCGGGCCTTTTAATAGAAAACGGTGAAATAACGGCGCCGGTGCGCGGGATGGCCATGGGAGGCAACATAATAGAGCTGTTTAACAGTGTCGACATGGTGGGAAATGACCTGCAGTTTTTCGGCAGCAAGGGTTCCCCGACGATCAGGATCGCCGAGATGACCATAAGCGGCCAGTAATGCAATTAACACTGCCATAGTCATTGTCATAACCGAGAAAATTATGGTAAAATGTCTGCAGTCAATTTAAAGGGACCGGCGGCTGTCAGGTGTGTAACGCTTTTGCACGGGGTGATATTTTGAAAATTCTTGTTCTCCACGGCCCTAATCTAAACCTGTTGGGCGGGCGCGAGCCTTCTGTTTACGGCAGCGCTACCCTGGACCAGATCAACGGGATGCTGTCCGGGCTCGCCGCTGAGCTTGGCGCCGAGGTAACCTGCCGGCAGTCAAACCACGAGGGTGAACTTATTGACCTGCTGCACGGCGCGGCTGACATGGACGCGGTTGTTTTCAACCCGGGCGCGTACACTCACACCAGCCTGGCCCTGCGCGACGCGATAGCCGCGATCGGCATACCCACCATTGAAGTCCACCTTTCCAATATATACGCGCGTGAAAATTTCCGGAGCAAATCGGTAATTGCCCCGGTTGCTTCAGGACAGATCAGCGGACTGGGCGTTAACGGCTACCTCCTTGCACTGCGGGCGGCGGTTGCGCTTGCCCGGGCATAAGGGGGCATTGTTTTGCCTGACAGGATAAGCAGGCTGCGCGGGCTTTTTGAACCGGCCGGAATAGATGCCTTTTATGTCACTAACCCGGAAAACCGTTACTACCTGAGCGGTTTTTCGGGCTCAACAGGCGCTCTGCTGCTGACTCATGAGCATTCGTACCTGCTTACTGATTTTCGCTATACGGCGCAGGCTGCCCTGGAAAGCCCGGAGTACCGGGTTATTGAAGTTGCAGGCACATATGCCGAGGCGATTTTCAGAATTTTAGAGAAAAACCGCCTTGTGAGGCTGGGTCTGGAAGGAGATCACCAGACCTGCAACCAGTATTTTAACCTCGGCAAGGTATGTGAAGGGGTCCAAATCAAACCCCTGAGAGATAAAGTTGAACAGCTCAGGGTCATTAAAGACGAGTCTGAAATAGGACTGATTGAAAAAGCGGTCAGTATTGCCGATCATGCTTTTGAACAGATACTGCCCCTGGTTAAACCGGGTATAAGCGAGCGTGATATTGCGCTGGAGCTGGAATACGCGATGCGCCGGATGGGCGCCGAAGGGGCGGCTTTCAAAATAATTGCCGCGTCCGGTGTGCGTTCCGCCCTGCCGCACGGGGTCGCCTCTTCCAAAACAATCGCGGCGGGAGACCTGGTCACCTTTGATTTCGGAGCGGTGTATCAAGGCTACCACTCCGACATAACCAGGACGGTGGCAGTAAGCAGTACAAACCTGAGGCAGAAGGAAATTTATAAGATAGTCCTGGAAGCGCAGGTGAGCGCCATAGCCGCTATAAAAGCCGGCGTGCGCGCCTCGGATGTCGATCATGCCGCCAGGAGCATCATCGAAAACAAGGGATACGGCGAGTGCTTCGGCCACAGCACCGGGCACGGCCTCGGCCTGAATATACATGAAAACCCCAGGTTGGCCTGCAGGGACGATACTGTCCTGGAGCCCGGCATGGTCGTTACTGTCGAGCCGGGGATCTATATCAGGAACTGGGGCGGAGTCAGGATCGAGGATACTGTCCTGGTTGAAAACAACGGCTGCAGAATTTTGACTAAGACCCCTAAAGAAAAGCTGCTGGTGCTTTAGAGCCGGCGGACAATTACCGGTAAACAAATTGACGGATTTACAGAATTATAAGGATTTACATGATTTTATAAAATATAAAATTGTAAAATCATTTAAAAATATAGTCACAAATAAAATTTTCATACAGGAGGTGGAGACATTGATTTCAACAAACGAATTCAGGACCGGACTTACCATCGAACTGGAGGGTGATGTTTTCCAGGTAATCGAATTCCAGCATGTAAAGCCGGGAAAAGGCGCCGCTTTTGTGCGTTCAAAGCTCCGCAACGTAAGGACGGGGGCGGTGGTTGAAAAGACCTTTAACGCTGGAGAAAAAATACCGAAGGCCAGGATCGAGCGACGCCAGGTGCAGTACCTTTACAACGACGGAAAAGACTTTAATTTCATGGATATGGAGTCATACGACCAGATAGCCATGAGCGCCGATCAGTTAGGAGACGCCGTTAAATATTTGAAAGAAAATATGATGATTCATGTGCTGACCTTTCAGGAAAAGTCTATCGGGGTCGAACTGCCTAATTTCGTAGAGCTGGAAGTGGTTGAAACCAGCCCCGGCATCAAGGGCGACACGGCGTCCGGCGGTTCCAAGCCCGCGACACTGGAGACAGGGGCGGTAGTCCAGGTGCCGTTTTTCATCAACATCGGGGACAAGCTGCAGATCGATACCAGGACCGGCAACTACATCAAGCGGGCTTAAGGCATTTTAACTTAAGCACAGCATATTTCCACGAGAGCATTAAATGTTTAAAACCCCCCGTTTTGAGACATACTATGGAAACCAAAATTAGCCACGGCATTATAATGGGGGGGTTGTACATTTATGAACGATCTGAAGTCAAAAGTGGCCTATTTGCAAGGGTTGTCCGCCGGTCTTGACGTAAGCGCAGAAAGCAAAGAGGGCAAACTGCTCCAGGGAATTATCGAAGTCCTGGACGAATTCGCCGAGTCAGTCGGCGATCTTGAGGAAGCGCAGGAACAGCTGGAAGACTACCTGGACAGCATTGACGAGGATCTGTATCACCTGGAAGATGAAATATATGAAAGTGACGATATGGACGCCTGCGGGGAAGAATATATCGAGGTAGACTGTCCGGGTTGCGGCGAGACGGTTTGTTTTGACGCCGACATTGTCGATGACGACGATGTCGTGGAGGTTACCTGCCCCAATTGTGATGAGGTCGTCTTCATCAATGACGATACCCACCAGGCCGCCGATGAACCGGAAATGCTCCTGGGGAAAGTTTCCTCGGACGCGAAGGACGCGGATGAGGATATCTGATAACATTATACAAAGAAAAACGAGCGGTGTATTTTCCTTACCGCTCTTTTTTTATGCCCTTAAGCTGGGTAGTGCTTTATTTGAGCATCTTTTTGATAGCCTCTACGATCTGCTCTTTCTTGAAGGCAAACACGAGGAGGATAAGTATGAGAAATAAAATGAAGGGATTTACACCAGGCATACCAAATCCGCTTCCGTACTGTGAGTTGGGAGGGTAGGGCACCGTCCCCGGAAAGGCCGGGTAAACCGGGATTAATAGCGGTTGGTTGCCGTCAACCCCGGCGCCTTTCTGATGTGTTTTGGACCAATTATAATATTGTTCCCTGAGCTCCGGCGGCAGGGGGAAAAGGAAAGCGGCCGGCTCGTTATTGTTTCTCATGGATTAATCACATCCCGTTTTTATTAAAAACACTTGTTACCTACACAATATACCGGACCTGCCGCTTTGGTGACTTTTAAAAAACAGCTTATTCTTGTTATCCAGCCACATCAACCAGATCCATTCCTCAGTCACAAAAAATAAAATTTATTCGCCAATAATGTGCGGCTGAAGCCGCACCTACACCTTTACCAACCTGAAGCCGCGCCGCGGCTTTTGTTTTTCCCGGAATTTATTTATGGTATAACTTACCGCTAAAGTAAATATTTATTATCAGGGGGGCTGTCCATGAATAGAGCAGAGTTTATCAACGGTAACGCCTGTCAGAACAGCGCCTGGGCGGTCAATGAGATCCTGCCGGTCCTTCCCGCTAACATCCGGCGCCTGGTGGCGGGCCTGCCCGGCCCGGTCCTCGCCGGCGTTGAAGAAATCAGGGTCAGGCAGGGTAAACCGCTGGTGATCGGTCTGGCGTCCGGAGATATGCTTATAAACCAGGAAGGGAAACCGGCGCGGCATGCTGCTGAAGCTTACCACGTTACAGCGGCGGATATGGAAAACCTGATCAGCCTGATCAGCGGTTCTTCCCTCTATGCCCTGGAGGAAGAGCTGCGGACCGGGTTTATTACCCTGCCGGGCGGGCACCGGGCGGGGATAACCGGCAGGGCGGTGCTGGACGGGGGTAAAGTCAGGACGTTGAAAAATTTATCCTGCTGCAACTTGCGTGTCTCCCGCGAGGTGCCGGGGGCGGCTTCCGGGCTCCTGCCCCACATCGTTAATAAAAGGAGCGGCGGCATTTATCATACTATCCTGGTATCACCTCCCCGGTGCGGCAAAACCACCATGCTGAGGGACATTATCAGGCAAATCAGCGGCGGTGTCCCGGGCCTCGTTTTTCCGGGGCTTACTGTCGGGCTGGTGGATGAACGTTCAGAAATAGCCGGATGCTACAGGGGAGTGCCCCAGCGTGACGTGGGGATAAGGACAGATGTCTTGGACGGCTGCCCCAAAGCGGAAGGCATGATGATGCTTTTGCGTTCAATGGGCCCCCAGGTGATCGCGGCTGACGAAATAGGCCGCCGGGAAGATGTTGACGCCATGGAGGAAGTATTAAACGCGGGGATCAAGGTCCTTATCACTGCCCACGGTTCATCGCTGGCCGAGCTGGCTGAAAGGCCCGTGTTGAGCAGGTTAATCCGTTCCAAGATGATCGATCGGTATGTAATTTTGGGCCGCTCCCGCGGCGTCGGAACGGTTGAGGATATCATTGACGGTAAAACTTTCCGTCCTGTGGGGGTGAGAAGGTGATTAAACTGGTCGGGGCCGCCATGGTAGTCGCGTCCGGCACCCTTGGCGGCATGGCTGTGGCCGGCAGGTACAGCCGCAGGCCAAGAGAGCTGAAGTCACTGGGGTCCGCGCTGCAAATGCTGGAGACTGAAATCGCTTATGGTGCGAACCACATGAAGGAAGCCCTGGAACAGGTGGCCGCCCGCTGCGATAAAGCGGTATCGCCCCTGTTCAGCCGGGCTGCGGCTGAGCTTTCTTCTGCTTCCGGCATTTCCGCCGCGGCTGCCTGGGAAAATTCTTTGGGCGCTTATTACCGTGCAAGTGCTTTAAATCCACAGGACCTTATCATATTGCGCAGTCTGGGTTCCTCCCTGGGAATATCAGACCGTGCCGACCAAATCAAACATTTAAGCCTGGCCATGGAACAAATTAAGTCGGAAAACGTTAAAGCGGAAGGTGAAGCCGCCCGCAATGTTAAGCTTTGGAACTATCTCGGGTTCCTGGGCGGACTGCTTGTTGTTCTGATTCTTTATTAGGGAAAGAGGTGTACCCGTGGTTAACAGCATTGACATAATTTTTAAAATAGCCGGTGTCGGGATCCTGGTGGCAGTCCTGAACGCGATCTTAAAGCATGCCGGCAAAGAAGAGCAGGGGCATATCGTCACCCTGGCCGGACTGGCCATCGTTTTTATTTGGGTGATCCAGCTGCTGGCGATACTTTTTGACCAGGTTAAGTCGGTATTCAAGCTGTTTTGAATATTAAAAAGCAGGGGTTAGTTCTATGGATGTGCTGCAGATAGTTGCTATCGGGCTTATTGCGACGGTGCTGGTGGTTGTAGTTAAAAGCGAGAGGCCGGAGTTGGCGGTCCTCCTCAGCGTTGCCGCGGGGGTAATCATTTTCCTGCTGGTGCTGGGCAAAATCAGTTCAATCATGGATATTATCAAGGAGCTGACGGCCAAAGCAGGGATCAACATGGTATACATGGGGACCATACTTAAAATAATCGGGATTGCCTATATTGCGGAATTCGGCGCGCAGATCTGCCGCGACGCGGGCGAAGGGGCGGTGGCCTCCAAGATTGAGTTCGCGGCTAAAATCCTGATCATGGTGCTGGCTGTGCCGATCGTGGTGGCGGTATTGACGACGCTCCTGAAACTGGTACCCTGAGGCTGCCGAAAAATCTTTTTTTGGCCCTTTTCAGGTAGGGTCGGCTTCAGCCGACCAAATGTGCTCGCATTTATCTTTTTGAGAAACCTGACAGCGGAAAGGGGACACACCCTTTGAGACGTGAGAATTGAGACATGAGACGTGCAAAAGAGACGTGAGATGTGAGACATGTGACGTAAGGCTGCATAACATTCTCAAGGGTTTAGAGACCCAAAAGAAATACAGTATATACTCACAACTCACGACCCACGTCCCACGACCAAAATGTGAGGTGTTGGGGTCTAATGACCAGGGTTTTTATTCTAATATTTACTGTCCTGCTAGTTTTCTCGCCTGTCAGCTGTATCGCGGCGCCTGCCGGCGACACCGGCCAGGAGAACCCGGCCTCACCGCTCGACTTTAAGGAAGTGCAGTCCTATATTGACCAGCTGGACAGCGCCGTCAAAGGATCTGTGCCGCAGTTTGATTTTAAGGATATGGTAATTAAGCTGGTTAAAGGTGAAATGGACTGGAAGCCGGCTGATATCCTCAACAATGTTTTAAGGCAGCTTTTCAAGGAGGTCGTGGCTAATTTTGCCCTGCTGGGCAAGCTGGTGGTCCTGGCGGTAATTTGCGCCGTGCTGCAAAACCTGGTCTGTTCTTTTGAAAAGGGAACAACCGGACAACTGGCTTATTCCGTTACCTACCTGGTGCTGATAACAATAGCCATAGGCTCGTTTTCCCTGGCGGTCAACGCGGGCAGGGAAGTGGTTGACGCCCTGGTTACGTTTATGCAGGCACTGCTGCCGGTCCTGCTGACCCTGCTGGTGGCTGTCGGCGGTGTAGCTTCAGCGGCCATTTTCAGCCCGGTCATATTAACCACACTGGGCATATTTGGCACAATGATCAAGAATATAATACTGCCCCTGTTCTTTTTCGTCGCCATCCTCGGGGTAGTCAGCAACCTGACCGACCGCTTCAAGGTGACAAACCTGGCTGACCTCTTAAAAACCGTGGCTGTGAGCCTGATGGGGTTTTTTACGACTATTTTTCTTGGGGTGCTGGCGATACAGGGAGTGGCAGGCGCGGTTGGCGACTCGGTAACGTTCAGGACAGCCAAGTTCACTGTTAAAACTTTTGTTCCCATGGTGGGAGGTATGCTTTCGGACGCCCTGGACGCTGTCATAAGTTCTTCTCTTTTAATAAAAAACGCGTTGGGAATAGCGGGGATAGGCGTAATAGGGGCGATATTGATCGTGCCTCTGCTCAAGATTGTAACCCTGGCTTTTACCTATAAACTGGCTGGCGCTTTAATTCAGCCGGTTGCCGACGGCCAGATGGTGGACTGTTTGAACAGCCTTAGCAGCAGCCTTTTTCATGTTTTTGCCGCGGTGGCCACGGTGGGACTGCTTTTCTTTTTTACCATCACTATAGTGGTGGGTATAGGCAATATAACAGTAATGTTAAGGTGAATGAGGCAGCGGGAGAGAGTGGCTTAAGCGACCGGCAATAAACGCTGCCCGGAAAGGGGGGGCGGAGTGGAAGCGATCCGCAGCCTGGTGCAAAACATTATTATCATAGTAATCCTGGCAGTGTTCCTGGAGATGTTCTTGCCGGGGGGTGAACTAAAAAAATATGTAAAAATGGTAATGGGCCTGCTCATTATCATAGCCGTGGTACAGGCAGTGGGCGCCATGGCACGGTGGGATTACAGCGGCACCCTTTCATCGATTACCGGTGAAGGAGATAAAACACGGGTATCCGGTGTTATCGAGGCGGGAAAAAAAATTTCAGGCGACCAGGAGCAGATAGCGATAGAACAGTACAGGACCGGTATAGCCAGGCAGGTAACAGCTCTTACCAGCATCTATAAAGAAACACGGGTGGTGGACGTGGACGTAAAGGTCCAGTCCAACAGCGGCCAGCCCGACTACGGGCAAATTAAAGAAATAGTATTGTATGTGGCTCAAAATGCCGGCGAGCCGCAGGCTCAGGGCGGTATCACCATCGAAGAAGTAGAGCCGGTAACCGTAATTGCCGGCGGCGGGGACGAAGCCGGAGCGAGTATGCCGGCGGGCACCGGGCCGCCGCGTGATACAGTGAGCGGACTGATCGGCACGGTAGCTAATTTCTACAGCCTGGGGCAGGAGCAGGTTAAAGTTATTTACCGATAAACGGAGGTGGAGATTTGAGTAAACTACTTGAGTACCTGGGTTTTGGCGGAGGGAATGAAAGCAAGTTTCCTGCCAAGGACCAGGGCAGGCGCGGTATATGGCTTGCGGCGCTGGCGGTCCTGGGAGTCGCGATCCTGATTTTTTCCGGAGTCACCGGCGGCGGGCTGGGCACAGGCCAGTCAACCCAGCAGGCCCCTCGGCAGGAAAACAGCGTTGCAGCGGCGCCTGACCAGGCCCGGAGCGGCATGACCGCGGAAGAAGAACAGCTCGGCAGAAAGCTCTGTGAAATGCTGAGGCAGGTGGAAGGCGCGGGCAGGGTTGAGGTTTCAGTGCGGCTGTCCGGCTCGACCAGGTCGGAGTATGCCGTAAACAATACCACGGGCAAAAAGACGACCCAGGAAAAGGACCAGGCGGGCGGGACACGCACTACCACGGAGGACACGGGCAGCGGTGTGCTGGTTATGAACAGAAACGGCAGCGGGGGTGAGCAGCCTGTGGTCGAAAGGGAAACAGCCCCACAGATTGCCGGGGTGCTGGTGGTTGCCGACGGGGCCGGCGACGCCAGGGTCAAAGCCAAACTCTACGAAGCGACAAGGGTGGCTGTAGGGGTGGAACCCCAGAAGATACTTGTCCTGCCGATGGAAAGGAGACAGTGATGTTTTCAATTATAATAAAGAGACGCACCCTGACCTTAATCATTATGAGTATATGCGGGATCCTGCTCCTGGTTGCCGGCCTGCGGGGCGGCCTGTTTGAAAAAAAGAGCCCGGAGGGTATGCCTGTAAGCCAGCCCGCCGTTGGCGGTGTCAGCATTGAAGAAGCGGCCCCGCAGCCAATTTTTGAAAGCAAGGCGGAAGAAGGCGGCGCCGGCGAGGCAACCGAAAGCTACGACTTCTTTGTGGAATACCGGCTGGAGAGGGACCGGACCAGGGGTCAGCGCATTGAGTGGCTGAGAGAGGTAATCAACAACGGCAACTCGGCCGGTGAGACCAGGCAAAAAGCCCAGGAGCACCTGCTGGATATCAGCAGCAAAATGGAGAAAGAAATTGAGCTGGAGAACCTGCTCAGGGCAAAAGGGTATAAAGACGCCGCAGTTATGGCCGATGATCGGGCGGTGACCGTCATCGTCACTTCCGACAAACTGTCAGCCGGCGAATCTGCCGAGATAAACAGCCTGGTTTCCCGGCGGACCGGTGTGGACGCGCAAAACATAGTTATAATACCGAAAATATAAGGAACGTGGGCCTCCGTGTTGCGAGGCTGATAGTTAAGGTTGATACTCTGACAGCGGAATGGGGACACACCAAATGAGACGTGAGAAATGAGATGTGAGACGTGAGAATGCAAAGAGACGTGAGTCGTGGGAAATGAGACGTGAGAATGCAAGATATTATTAAGGGTATAAATTAAGACCCTGAAGAAATGCAGGATATACTCCTACCTACTACTCAATTACCCCACGTCCAACGTCTCACGACCCACGACTCAGTTAATGTCCCCGATTGGAGAGGTATATATTGTATACTTGCGGCAAAGTAGTTTCCAAACGTTGATTATTTCAATATAATGTCCTTATGGTCATAGTAGTGGATCAGGTTGTCTTCTAGTTAAGCAGCAACCTGATTTTTATATTTCGACCGGCGGGGAGGGATGACCTTGAAAAACAGAGTAAAAATCACCGACACTACGCTGCGTGACGCTCATCAAAGCCTCTGGGCAACCAGGATGCGCACTGCCGATATGCTGCCAATCGCTGAAAAACTGGATAACATCGGGTACCATTCCCTGGAGGTATGGGGCGGAAATACTTTTGACGTGGGTTTAAGATACCTTAACGAGGACCCCTGGGAAAGGCTCCGCCAACTGAAGAGGCTGATCCGCAGCACACCCCTGCAGATGATGATCAGGGGCCAGTCGCTGGTTGGTTACCAGCAGTATCCCGACGACGTGGTAGAAGCTTATATAGCCAAGTCGGTGGAGAACGGCATCAGTATTATCAGGATATACGACGCCCTGAACGATATACGCAACCTGGAGACGGCGATATACGCGGCGAAAAAAGCCGGCGCGCACGTCCAGGCCGCGATGGTATACACGGTAAGCCCCATCCACACCAACGAACATTATACCGACCTTGCCCGGCAGCTCGCTGAAATGGGCGCGGATTCGATCTGCATAAAAGACACGGCGGGCCTTTTGGCCCCGTACCGTGCCTTTGAACTGGTCAAATCACTCAAGCAGAACCACGACCTGCCCGTTCAGCTGCACTGTCACTATATCGGAGGCCTGGCGGTAGGCACCTACTTGAAAGCGGCTGAAGCGGGCGTGGATGTAATTGACACGGCCACGGTGCCTCTTGCTTTCGGCGCCTCCCAGCCGCCGGTTGAGACCGTGGTGCGCGCACTGCATGGCTCTCCCCGGGATACGGAACTTGATATCCACAGGCTGTTTGAGATAGCCGAGTATTTTGAAAAAATAAGAAAGGCCAACGGTTTTAAGCGCGGCGTGACACGAATAAACGATATGCGCGTTTTTGACCATCAGGTGCCGGGCGGCACCATTTCCAACCTGGTAACCCAGCTGGAAGAGCAGAAGGCCCTTTACCGCCTGGGCGAGGTGCTGGACGAAATCCCCAGGGTAAGAGAGGAGCTCGGTTACCCGCCCCTGGTTACGCCGACCAGCCAGATCGTGGGAACACAAGCGGTACTGAATGTTTTAACCGGGGAGCGCTACAAGCTGGTCCCGGGTGAAGTCCGCGATTATATTCAGGGCTATTACGGCCGGCCTCCCGCCCCGATCAACCAGGATATAGCGCGCAAGGTACTGGGAGACCGCGCTCCTATTAACTGCAGGCCGGCTGACCTGCTCGAGCCGAAGATGGAAAGGTTAAGGAGTGAAATGTTCGACCAGGTTACCAGTGAAGAGGACATCATATCATACGCCCTCTTTCCCCAGGTAGCCAGGCGGTTTTTTGAATTCAGGCGGAGCGGAAAATACCTGGAGGAACAACCTGATAACAGGAAGGAAAGCCGGCCTGCGGCGGCAAAAGTTATGCCCGCGGCGCCGGAAAAAGCCCCGGCGCAGGACAGATCAGGCGGCCCTGCAAAGGAAACAGTAACGCCGGTGAAAGCTGCCAATGCGGCGCCAAGCCCTGGTACTGTTAAGGAGGTAGATGATTTGAACCTTTCGGACGTAAAAGACTTAATCAAGTTTATAGACGATACGGATATCACCGAAGTATCCCTGGAGAGCGCCGGTGTCAAGCTGGCGATTAGAAAAGGCGGTTATCACGCTGTTGAGGCTTCGGCCCGGGGAAACGGCCAGGCGGCCAATATGCCCCAGCCGGGAAAAACGGAACATGCCGCCGCGCCGGCCCAGGCCACAGACGCGCCCGCGTCCGGCCTGACAGCTGTCACAGCGCCCATGGTCGGTACTTTTTACGACGCCCCGTCACCTGAATCGGCCCCGTACGTCAAGGCGGGGGACAGGGTAAAGAAAGGGCAGACCCTGTGTATAATTGAAGCAATGAAATTAATGAACGAGATTAAATCTGAATTGGACGGCGAGATCGTTGAAGTGAAGGTTGAAAAAGGGCAGCCGGTGGAATATGGCCAGGTTATTTTCCTGATCAAGGAATAAGCCGGCCTGCACCCGGGTTTAATCAACTTCATGGAGGATAAATATGTTTAAAAAAATTCTGATTGCCAACCGGGGTGAAATTGCCGTCCGGATTATCAGGGCCTGCCGGGAAATGGGCATCGGTACGGTGGCCGTGTATTCCGAGGCGGACAGCGACAGCCTCCACGTGTGGTGGGCGGACGAGGCCTTCTGTATCGGGCCGGCGCCCTCCGCCAAAAGCTATTTGAACTTTACCAACATTATCAGCGCCGCCATTGTTACCGGGGCGGACGCCATTCACCCCGGTTATGGGTTTTTGGCGGAAAATGCTGATTTTTCCGAGGTGTGCTCGAAATGCGGCATTACTTTTATCGGCCCACCCGCCAGGGCTATTCAGCAGATGGGTGATAAGGCATTAGCCAGGGAAACGATGATCCGCGCGGGTGTCCCGGTGGTGCCGGGATCGGAAGGTGTGATCCGGGACATCGACACGGCCCTTGAGACAGCAGAAAGGATCGGTTACCCGGTCATGGTCAAGGCCAGCGCAGGGGGAGGCGGCCGGGGCATGAGGGTCGTCCAGAACCCCGGTGACCTGAAAAATGCCGTGGTCACGGCCAAATCAGAAGCGCAGGCCGCGTTTGGCAACGATGAAATGTACATGGAAAAATATTTAGAGGAGCCCAGGCATATAGAGTTTCAAATCCTGGGGGACATGCACGGCAATATAGTCCACCTGGGTGAAAGGGACTGCTCGATCCAGCGGCGCAACCAGAAGGTGCTCGAGGAAGCGCCGTCTATCGCCCTCACGCCTGAACTGAGGGCGGAGATGGGTGAAACTGCCCTGCGTGCGGCCAGGGCGGTCGGCTATTACAGTACCGGGACCGTAGAGTTTTTATTTGATAAAAACCATAACTTTTACTTCATGGAGATGAACACCAGGATCCAGGTGGAGCACCCGGTCACCGAACTGGTCACCGGCATTGACCTGATCAAAGAGCAGATACGTGCGTCCGCGGGAGAAAAGCTGGGATTCAAACAGGATGACGTGGCAATTAGAGGCCATGCCATCGAGTGCAGGATCAACGCCGAGGACCCACATAATAATTTCAGGCCCTGCGCAGGCAAAGTCGACACGTATATCCCCCCCGGCGGGCCCGGGGTAAGGGTCGACAGCGTAGTCTACGCCGGCTATACCATACCTCCTTACTATGATTCACTGATCGGTAAGCTGCTGGTCTGGGGCAAGGACAGGGAGGAAGCCATATCCCGGATGCAGCGGTCGCTGCAGGAGTTTGTGGTCAAAGGCATCCCGACCACCATCCCTTTTCACCAGCAGGTCTTAAAGAACGCCTTTTTCCAGCGCGGCGAGATCTACACAAACTTTATCCAGAGGCGTATACTCGGTGAATAGAAAGTTTTGTGTTTGCGTTAATTTACCACATTTGTTATAATAAACATGCCTGAAAACAAAAGGTTTTTAACTGATCTTTACATTTTAACATTAAATTCTGTATAAGAAGCAAGAGATCGGACTTTAGTGCCGGATTTCATTTAAACTATACGCCAGATGGAGGTGTTGACGTGGATCCTAACGAAATTGCAAGTGAAGAGCGTACAGGCCTTGGTTCAATCAGGATCGCCGACGATGTGGTTAAAGTGATAGCGGGGCTGGCCGCCATGGAAATCAAAGGGGTAGCCGGTATGAGCGGCGGATTCGCGGGGGGTATCGCTGAATTGCTCGGCAGGAAAAACCTGTCCAAGGGCATTAAGGTCGAAGTGGGAGAAAAAGAGGCGGCTATTGACCTTTCTGTGATATTAGATTATGGGGTCCGCATCCCTGACGTCGCCGCCCAGATCCAGGAAAGCGTAAAAAGCGCGGTTGAACGGATGACCGGTCTGGTAGTGGTTGAGGCTAACGTTAATGTCCAGGGTGTCGCTTTTGCTTCTGAATTAAAGGAGGAAGAGCACAGGGTAAGATAATGCCGGAATCGACCCCCTTGACAGGGGGTTAATTTTTAAGGAGGTCTGCCTGGTGAATCCTTTTGATCGCTTTTTACTGGCCGTTTATTCCTTATTTATAACCGTGTTGTTTATCCTTTTTTCCGCTGTAATGCTTGGATGGCCGGCGCCTTTGATCCTGCTGAGGGATTTGTTTTACCCCGGCCGGCCGGAAGTATTCTGGCCCGTGATGGTTGTGGTGATATTAATCGGGGCCAGGCTGTTCTGGGTCAGCCTTTATAAGCCTCAAAAAAAATCTCAACACGTGGTGCTGGCGGAAAACGCCCTGGGCCAGGTGAACCTGTCTCTCAGCGCTGTGGAAGACCTGTCGAACAAAGTGGCGGGTAAGATACACGGGGTCAGGGAAGTCAGCTCGCAGATAATCGAGGTCCCCCAGGGTGTGGGCCTTAAAATACAGGCTTCGGTAACGCCGGATATCAATGTGCCCTCCGCTTCGGCTGAAGTCCAAAACACGATTAAGGAAAAAGTGTTTGAAATCACAGGGCTGCAGGTAAGCAGCGTGGAAGTGCATATACAGAGCATTTCTGTTACGAAGCCAAGAGTTGAATAACCTTATAAAAGGGGTTGGGTAAATGGGAATGTTTCAGGAGTTTATCGAAAAGCACCCTGGAAAAATAATCGGCATCCTGCTGGGACTTATCTTTGGCTGGTTCGCCATTACATACGGACTGTTAAAAGCGCTTTTCGTCGCGGCCTGCATTGTGGCCGGCTATTTTATCGGCAAGCGGCTGGACGAAAAAGTTGATTTCAAGACGATGTTCTCGAAATTTTTCGGTGAACGCCAGTAAAACCGAGCATTATTGGGTAATAATACATAGATGGTATTATTACTAGCCGCTGACCGACAGGAGGTACAATGAGCAGGAGACAGGCCAGGGAAAGGGCGCTCCAGGTGCTTTTTCAAGTTGATATGGGCGGCGCCGACCCCCGGGAAGCGTTTGCGCAAATGGATGAAGAATTCGGCAAAATGGCCGGCAGCGAAGATTTTGCCGGGAAACTCGTTTATGGCGTGCTGGAGAATCTGGCATTTATCGACCGTGTTATCGCGGCTGTCAGTAAAGACTGGAGCCTTAACCGGATGGCCAACGTGGACCGGAATATAATGCGGCTGGCGCTTTACGAGGTGTTTTTTTGCGATAATATCCCGAACAATGTCTCAGTAAACGAAGCTGTCGAAGTGGGAAAAATATTCGGCGGAGACGACTCGGGCAAATTTATTAACGGTATTCTAGGTAAAGTAATTGAAAATATTGATGAATACAGCCCTGAGAAGGTTAAAACTTAAAAACCACCTGACGGTGGTTTTTAAGTTTAATCACAAATTATCACTCTCAAATATTTAGCGGTTGGAATATCGTGAGGAAATACAGGAGGATTTATGATCCTTATATAGAATGATTATGTCTTAAATCCGGTTTATTTTTATGAAAAGCGGGGATTATGCTGCCAGAAGGAGATATTTCATGCGCATACTGACAGTAAGGGAATTAACCCAGCATATCAAGAACATAATTGACAAGGACTATCTTCTGGCAAATGTTTGGGTAAAGGGAGAGATATCCAATTTTAAGGCTGCTTCCTCAGGGCATTTTTATTTTACCTTGAAAGACAGCGCCAGCACCCTGAAGGTGGTTATGTTCCGTTCCAAAAGCCGGTCTCTGGCCTTTCGCCCTGACAACGGCATGGCTGTGATAGTGCGGGGTTACGTTTCAGTTTACGAGCGGGACGGAACTTACCAGTTTTATGCCGGCGAAATCCAGCCGGACGGGACGGGCGCGCTTCACCTGGCCTTTGAGCAGCTGAAGGAAAGGCTTCAGTCAGAAGGGCTTTTCGACCAAAAATATAAAAAGAAGCTGCCCCTGCTGCCGCGCCGCATTGGGATAGTTACTTCGCCAACGGGGGCGGCGGTAAGGGACATGGTGGAAATAATCAGGCGGCGCTGGTCCGGGCTGCAGATTATCCTGGTACCCGTTCTGGTCCAGGGTGAAAGCGCTCCTCCGGACATCGCCCGGGGCATCCAGCTATTAAACAGGTGGGGCGGTGTCGACGTGATTATTACCGGCCGGGGAGGCGGCTCCCTGGAAGAGCTGTGGGCTTTCAATACCGAGATTGTAGCGCGCAGTATATATAACTCCGATATACCGGTTATCTCCGCGGTGGGTCATGAAACCGATTATACCATTGCTGACTTTGTTGCTGACGCGCGGGCCGCTACACCATCAGCGGCCGCTGAAATGGCCGTGCCTGATAAAAGGGAAATGGATCGCTATATAAAGGCGCTAAACAGCCGCCTTTGCAGCGCATTGAATGAAAAAGCGGCGGGGTACAGGCAGCGGCTCAATGCCTGCCTGGCGGGCCGCGTTTTTACCAGGCCGGTGGATGTAATCTGCGGGACCAGGCAGCAGACACTTGATTTTTTGTGCCACCGCCTTAAGCAGGGCATAACCAGCCTGGCCGGAAGGGAAGAAAAAAGGCTGGCCATACTGGCAGGGCAGCTGCAGGCGTTAAGCCCGCTGGCTACCCTGGCCAGGGGTTACAGCATCTGCACCACCCCTGACGGGAAACACGTGATCAGCGAGGCCGGCAGTGTCGAAATTGGTGAGAAGCTGGCCGTGCGGCTGCAAAAGGGAATTTTGGACTGTATCGTGGAAGGCAGGAGCAGTTAAAAAGCTAGAAAAAGGGGAATAAAGAATGGCAACCATTATTGAAGGGAAAAAAGTCGCGGCATCGATCAGGGAAGAGGTGAAAGCCGAAGTAGCCGCGCTGCGGGAAAGAGGTGTCAGGCCCAAGCTGGCCGTCGTCCTGGTGGGAGAAGACCCGGCCTCTGTTTTATATTCCCGCTCTATTGAAAAATCCTGCGGCGTTGCCGGGGTTGAATTTGAATTATTCGCACTGTCTGAGAAATCATCCGGGGAAGAAGTCATTGGCCTTCTCAGCAGGCTTAATGAAGAAGACAGCATACACGGGATCATGATCGAGCTCCCCCTGCCTCCGGGAATGGATAAACAAAAAGTGCTGAACGCGGTTTCGCCTCTAAAAGACGTTGACGGCGTCCATCCCGTCAACCGGGGGTACATCCTGAGCAACGGCGCCGGGCTCTTTCCCACCACCCCGCAGAGCTGTATTGAAATAATGGTGCGCAACGGCATTGAAATCAGCGGGAAACATGCCGTCCTGGTAGGCCGCGGCGAAACTGTCGGCAAACCTCTCATCTTCATGATGCTCAACCAGAACGCCACGTTAACTGTCTGCCACACCCGGACCAGGGACATTTCCCACCATACCCGCCAGGCCGACATCCTGATTTCAGCCGTGGGGAAAGCCGGGATGATTACCGCCGACATGGTTAAACCCGGCGCCGTTGTGGTCGACGCGGGTATAAACAGCATTGAAGGAGGGGGCATCTGCGGCGATGTTGACTTTGCCAACGTGGAGAAGGTGGCCGGGGCAATCTCGCCGGTTCCAGGCGGTGTAGGCAGCATTACCACCTCTCTGATCCTGAAAAATGTGCTTAAAGCGATCAAGTTACAGCAAAATGAAATTAAAGGCGGGAAATAAAGTGAGTACGCTTTATGATAAAAGTCTGCGTGAAGTAATCGAGCTCTCATCTTCAAAATCTCCGACCCCCGGCGGCGGCAGTATTTCCGCGATCGCGGCGGTCCTCGGCCTGTCCATGGCCGCGATGGTCTGCAACCTGACCATTGGCAAAGAAAAATATAAAGATGTCGAGCCCGAGGTTAAAAACTTTCTTGATGCAGCCGAAAAGTTAATCGACAGGTTGGTGGAACTGACTGAGGACGATATAAAAGTTTTCAATAGATTGATGTCGGCCTACCGCATGCCCAGGGCATCGGAAGAAGAGAAGGAGGCGCGGGAAGCCGCAGTCCAGAAAGCCCTTAAAGACGCTACTGAAGTCCCCATGGAAATAGCCCGGGTCTGTCTGCAGGCGCTGCAGGCGTCCTGCCGGCTGTCCGAGATAGGCAACAAGGCTGCCGTCAGTGACGCCGGGGTTGCCGCTGTGATGGCTGAGGCGGCCTTAAACGGGGCTCTTTTGAATGTTGACATAAATACACCGACGATCAAGGACCGGGAGTACATTGACAGGATCCTGGCGGAAAAAGAAAAAATGCTGGCAGAAGCCGGGGAACTCAGAGGCCAGGCCCTTGCCGCCGTGCGTCAAAGGATAAAAGGCTAAAGTTAAAATATATATCACAAGATTTACAAGATTATAAGGATCTACAAAATTTAAATAATCTTTTTTAAAGTAATATAATATTTTTTACTAATGAAACCCTGTTAATCTGTTTAAATCATGAGTGAGACGTGAGACGTAAAGAGACGTGCGACGTGCGACGTGTGAAATGAGACGTAAGACGTGAGAATGCAGGATATACTCACGACTCACGACTCAAATGACTCACGACCCACGTCCCATAACTAAAATGCCACATTTTGTATTTAAAACATCATTGCTTTTAGATATAATGAAGTCAATAATTTTATTGCGGAGGGCGCCTGTTATGGCTGAAGAGGGTAAAGTCCCCAGCTTCGAAGAAGCTATTTCACGGTTGGAGGCAGTTGTGCGGGAGCTGGAAGGCGGCGGTCTTTCCCTGGAGAAAGCATTGGAACTGTTTGCCGAGGGTATTGAGCTATCCCGCGTATGCAGCCGGAATCTCGAAGCTGCCGAGCAGCGTATCGCAATCCTTACCAGGGATGACGCCGGCTCGTTATCCTTAAAAGATATTGATACGATGCCTGCCGCCGGGGAAGGAAACAGCTGTGGAGTTTAAAGAGGAACTAAAGAAAAAGGCCGTTTTGGTGGACGAAGCCCTGGAGCGTTTTCTGCCTTCACCCGACACCTATCCACCCCTGATCCACCAGGCCATGCGCTACAGTGTGCTGGGAGGGGGGAAAAGGCTCAGGCCGGCCCTGGTTATTGCCTCCGCAGAGGTAGCCGGGGGGGCTCCCGGGGACGTTATGCCCGCCGCCTGCGCAGTTGAGCTGATACATGCTTATTCCCTTATACATGACGACCTGCCGGCCATGGACAACGATGATTTCCGCCGGGGCAAGCCGACCAACCACAAGGTGTACGGGGAAGCCATGGCCCTTTTGGCGGGCGACGCGCTGCTTACCCTGGCTTTTAAGCTGCTGGCGGAATGCAATGCTGCCAACCCGGCAGATGTCGTGAGAGTAATCCATGAAGTGGCGGCGGGCGCCGGCACAGTTGGATTAATCGGCGGCCAGGTGGTGGATACTTTTTCGACGGGGGAGGATATTGACGCGGCTACGCTGGAATATATCCACCGCAATAAGACAGGCGCCCTGTACAGGGTTTCGGTGCGGACGGGGGCCATCCTGGCCGGCGCCGGTGCGGAAGCGCTCGCGCAACTTACTGAATACGCGGAATATATGGGCCTGGCCTTTCAAATCAAGGACGACATCCTTGATGTTGAAGGCGATGAGAAAAAGCTGGGAAAACCTGTCGGCAGCGACATAAGAAACAAGAAAGCCACTTACCCGGCCCTGTTCGGCCTGGAGAAGTCGAAAGAAAAAGCCCGCTCCGCGGTGGAAAGCGCAAAAGAAGCGCTTTCGCCATTCGGCAAAGAGGCTGATTTTTTAAGGCTGCTTGTTGAGTACGTGATTAAGCGAGATTTCTAGACAATGAGCCAGCTTTACAAACCATGCCTGATAAATTATTATTAATAACCTTAATATCAATCGTGGTGATTGTATATTAGTCCAGGCGGTGTTTGAAAGCGGATCTTTGTTTTGCTATAATTTAAGATCGTAAAAAGTTTTTTTCGATAAATGACGCAGTATCCTAGTCAGACAATCCTTTTTGAAGGCGGGCCTAAAAATCCGTCAAGGGCATATCGATGAAGTTCCTGGTGCTGGCTTACGACGCCCAGTTGGGGGCTGGTACTGGGAGTTAAGGTCGTGGGGCGACCCGCAATGGCATGCGGGCGTTGACCCCGCTTCCGTGGAGACCCAAGTTCGTGGGCAGCCATTCTTTGGGGTGGTCAACTATGGCTTGGGGTTAAACCTGCATGTGGTTACCGCTGCGTGCAGTGTAGCCTGCCTTGAGTGGGTTGGGTGGATTTCTTATGTGCAAAAGCCGGCCATGGGCCCATGATTGGCATTTGTTGATTGAAACCTTTCCTGCAAAAGAGGCTAGAAGAGGGGAGTCTGCCGGGGAAAACTCCTAGGCTGTCCGGGATTCCAGGGCAGGCCGGGGATTGCAGTGTGGACTAAGTGGTAATCTAGCCCCGCAACCGGTGACGGCCGGGAACAGCTTTAAAGGGAAACCGCCGGTCTGGCGACAGCCGGCAGCTGTTTGGGAAAACCTGCTAGACCTAAGCCACAATATTTACCCGGTCTGCTGTCATTTATCATTACATATACCGTTTATTATAACTGTGTATATTGCCGCAGTATGGGGTGAAATTTTTGGGCAATAATAAATCTACCGTATCAGGTAGATATATCGTTTTGGTTGGGCTCAGCTCATTTTTTTTAGCAATTGCCTTTACCTATCTTTCTGAGTTTTTTACCTCAAGATTAAACAGCATTATCTTATCTCTTGTCTTTTTGTTTATTATTATCTTAATAAATATCGCGGCGGATATTGTGGGTACGGCAGTTACCGCGGCTTCCCACGTCCCTTTCAACGCGAAATCCGCCAAACGGATCAGGGGGGCGCCCCATGGCCTCCAGCTAATCAAGAACGCTGATAAAGTCGCAAACTTAACCAACGACATGTTGAGCGATATAACCACGACTGTAGGAGGCGCGCTGGGGATATCCATCGTCGTGCAGATAGTTAAGTTTGGGCCCGCTATAAGCCAGTTCTGGCTGAATATCCTGGTCACTGCTTTAATTGCCGCAATGATTGTTTCCGGCAAAGCATTTTCCAAAAAAATCGCCCTGACCCACCCCGACGACGTGATCTTTTTGGTGGGCAGGATCCTGGCCAAGGTGGAAGAAACAACCGGTTACAGTCCTTTCAGAAAAACCCGCGCGCCCAGGAACAAGAGGGGTGAATAACAAATGAAGGGCCTTTTAAAGCAAATAAACTCTCCGGATGACATACACGGTCTCAGTTATCCGCAGCTTAGCGAGCTGGCCGGTGAAATCCGCCGGTTGATTATCGAAACAGTGTCCAGGAACGGAGGACACCTGGCGCCCAGTTTAGGCGTGGTTGAACTTACCCTGGGCCTTTATAAAGCCCTTAATGCACCCCCGGACAAGATTATCTGGGACGTGGGCCACCAGAGCTACGCCCATAAAATAATCACCGGGCGGCGGGAAGAATTCACCACACTGCGCCAGCACAGGGGTATCAGCGGTTTTTTGCGCCCCGCGGAAAGCAGTCACGACGTTTTTGGCACGGGACACAGCAGTACTTCTATATCGGCCGCGCTTGGTCTGGCTGTGGCGCGGGACCTGAAGGGTGAAAAATATAAAATTGCGGCGGTTATTGGCGACGGGGCAATGACCGGCGGTATGGCTTTTGAGGCGCTAAACAACGCCGGGCACCTGAAAAAAGACCTGATCGTGGTACTAAATGATAACGAGATGTCTATAGCCCAAAATGTCGGCGCCATGTCCGGGTACCTGGCCAGGCTGAGGACTGATCCCATGTATACCAGGGGTAAAGAAGAGCTGGAACAGCTGATGCGCAAGATCCCTGTAGGTTCGGCTTTGCTCCGCCTTGGTTTAAGGCTCAGGGACAGTTTGAAATACCTGGTGGTACCCGGTATGATTTTTGAGGAGATGGGATTTATTTACCTCGGCCCGGTTGACGGACACGACATCAAGCAGGTAGCCGGTGTCCTGCAGCGCGCCAAGGTTATGAAGGGGCCGGTGCTGGTCCATGTTTTAACTAAAAAAGGCAAGGGTTATAAACCGGCTGAAAACAACCCCGGGCGTTTTCACGGTGTGGGTCCGTTTGACCTGGCCAGCGGGGAAGTTATTAAGAGAAGCAGTATCCCCTCCTACACGGATATCTTTGGCCGGTCAATGATCAAGCTGGCACGTAAGGACGACCGCGTGATAGCGATAACCGCGGCCATGGCCAGCGGCACAGGTCTCACCAATTTTGCCAGGCTGTATCCCAATCGTTTTTTCGACGTGGGCATTGCCGAGCAGCACGCCGTCACTATGGCTGCCGGTATGGCTGCCGGGGGGTATCGCCCTGTCGTGGCTATTTACTCTACATTTTTACAGCGCGCGTACGACCAGATACTGCATGACGTATGCCTTCAGAAACTCCCGGTGACCTTTGCCATAGACCGGGCGGGCATTGTGGGAGAAGACGGCGCCACACATAACGGCCTCTTTGATTTTGCCTACTTAAGGCCAATTCCAAACATGGTGGTAATGGCCCCTAAAGATGAAAACGAACTGCAGCACATGCTGGCAACCGCGGTGAAACACCCCGGCCCCGCGTCTGTGCGCTACCCGCGTGGGGCGGGGACAGGCTGCGTGCTGGATGAAGATTTAAAAATTATCCCCATCGGCAGGGCTGAAATACTGAAAAAAGGCCCTCATGCCGCGCTGCTGGCGGTAGGCAGCACTGTCCGCCTGGCGGAGGACGCGGCGGGCGTCCTGGAGGGCAGGGGTATTAAAGCAGCTGTAATCAACGCGAGGTTTGTCAAACCCCTTGACGAAGAATGCATCCTTCATTACGCCAGGCAGACCAATATGCTGTTTGTCCTGGAGGAGCATGTCCTGCAGGGCGGCTTCGGCAGCGCGGTGCTTGAACTGCTGTCCGCCAGGGGCCTGAAGGACGTCAGGGTGCAGTGTTTCGGCATACCTGACGTCTTTGTGGAGCACGGCAGCCCTTCTCTGCTGAGAGCCAGGTACGGCCTCTCGGTAGAGCATGTAGTCAGGGCGGTGTTGAGTAAAATGGTACACATAAACCGCTCCAGAAGGCTAAAAATAGTATCGGATAACAAATAAAACTCATCCTGAAAATTAAACATATTGATAGAATTACAGGATTAGAAGATTTATAAAAATATATATCACAAGATTTACAGGATTATCAGGATTTACAAGATTCTAATAAATAATTGTAGAAGTTTTATTTTATTAATAGTTTTACTCCAAAGATTATTGCTTTGGGAGTCAATAAAAAAGTTACGTATAAATTAATTTAAATCTTGTTAATCTGTTTATAATCATGTTAATCCTGTGAAATTGGTTTAAAAGTAGTTGCGGCATGGATGTCAAAGTTCGGGGGTATCTGGCTTTGTCCCAAAAAAAACAACGATTGGATTTGAGGCTGGCCGAAGAGGGCCACTACCCGAGCAGGGAAAAAGCAAGGGTGGCCATTATGGCCGGTCTGATTTTTGTTAACGGGGAAAAAGCAGACAAACCGGGTATGCTGGTGAAACCGGAGTCAAATATAGAAATCCGCGGCAGTTCCCTGATTTATGTAAGCCGGGGCGGGCTTAAACTTGAGAAAGCAATAAAATCTTTCGGCCTGGACCTGAAGGACCGGGTGGTTTTGGACGTGGGCGCGTCAACCGGGGGTTTTACTGACTGTGCCCTCAGGAACGGGGCCCGGCTGGTTTACGCGGTTGACGTAGGCTATGGCCAGCTGGCCTGGCGGCTGCGGAACGATGAACGGGTGGTGGTATTGGAAAGGAACAATATTCGCTACCTGACAGCGGAGTCACTGCCGGAAACCCCGGATTTTACCACTATTGACGTATCCTTTATTTCACTGTCAAAGGTCCTGCCCAGGGTCGGCGAACTTACCGCGCCGGACGCGGGGGGAGTGGCGCTGGTCAAGCCCCAGTTTGAGGCGGGCCGGGACAAGGTTGGCAAAAAAGGGGTAGTGAGGGACCCGGTCGTCCACTCGGAGGTGCTGCGTGCTGTCGCGGCCCTGGTCCATGAGCTGGGGTGGGCGGTCGGCGGCCTGGATTATTCTCCTGTCACCGGGCCGGAGGGGAATATCGAATTTCTATTTTATTTTATGAAAAAGGGAACGCCGGCAGATTGCAATATTGATGAAGTGGTTAATAACGCGCATGTCAATTTTGGCTATCTGCGGGCTTGACAACCAGACTTATTTATACTGCAGGGGAGGGCGCCTGTTTTGAAAAAATTTGGGCTGGTAGTAAACCTGAATAAAAATGAAGTCCAGCGTCTCGTTGAACAGATAGCCCGCTGGCTGGAAGAAAGAGGCTGCGAGGTTATGATCAAAGAAGACACCGCCAGCGCCATAGGCCTTTCCAGGCTGGGCGTTCCCCAGGAGCAGCTGTTCGGCCAGGCGGAGTGCGTGATTGTGTTCGGCGGTGACGGGACCATGCTCTGGACGGCGCGGAAGGTAGCCAAAGCAGGCACGCCCCTGATCGGCATAAACATGGGACACCTCGGTTTTCTTACCGAAATAGACGTTCCGGAAGCGCTGGCCGACCTGGGTAAAATTTTGGACGGCCAGTATCATGTGGAAGAGAGAATGATGCTTGAGGCTTCCGTATACAGGGACGGCAGCCTGGTTGAGAACTCGGTCGGACTGAATGACGTTGTAATCAGCAAGGGCGCTATCGCCAGGCTAATCCGCCTTGAGACACATGTGGACGATAATTTTGTTAACAAATACCACGGGGACGGCTTAATCATAGCGAGCCCCACCGGTTCAACCGCCTATTCGCTTTCCGCAGGCGGCCCCCTGGTGTCGCCGGACCACGATTTGCTGCTGCTCACCCCGATTTGCCCGCACTCGCTGTGGGCGAGGCCCGTGGTGATCACGCCGGAGAGCGAGATCAAGGTGGCGCTGCTGTCAGACGGCGGCGCGGTGACGCTCACCATGGACGGCCAGTATGTTTTCAGCCTGCGCCAGTACGATGAAATTGTGGTCAGGCGGGCCCACCAAAAGGCGAAATTCCTGCGGATTACCGGCAGGAACTTTTTTGAGGTGCTGCGAAAGAAAATGAAAGAAGAAGGAGACCGTAACAGTGTCTAGGGGTCTGGACAGCGCCGTCCACCTGGTCCAGCAATTTTTGTCCGGCTCTGCTAAGGCCGGTGGAACATCTGTCGACGCGACAGCCGGCAGGGGGCACGACAGCCTGTTCCTGGCCAGGCTGGCGGGGCCGGAGGGCAGGGTTTACTCCTTCGACACCCAGGAGACCGCCATCCAATCCACGCGCCTGCTGCTGGAAAGAGAAGGGCTGGCTGACCGGGTCACATTAATAAAATCCGGCCATGAGGACATGGAAGAATACGTTTCCGGCCCGGTCGACGCGGTGATATTCAACCTGGGCTACCTGCCCGGGGGCGACCACTCTTTTGTAACCAGGCCGGAGCCGACCGTGCGGGCTCTTGAGTCAGCGCTGCGTTTACTGCGGCCGGGCGGCCGGGTCGGACTGGTAATATACACCGGGCACCCGGGGGGCACGGAAGAGTGCGAGGCTGTGGAAAAGACTGCAGCCGGCCTGGACGGCTCCCTTTATAATGTAATTAAGATAGTTGTATTAAACCGTGCCGCGACTGCGCCGGTTGTCATAGTCATAGAAAAGGCGGGTGTTTAGATGAAAGCCGGGCGGCAGCACAAAATCCTGGAGATTATCAGGCGCCAGCATATCGGGACCCAGGAAGAACTGTCAAGTGAATTGAGAAAAAGCGGCATTAAGGTCACCCAGGCCACAGTTTCAAGGGACATCAAGGAATTGGGCCTGGTCAAGATACCCTTTGCAAACAATGAATTTTACTATGCCAGCCCGGGAGAAAGCCGCCTGCACCGCAGCGAAGAACGGCTGAAGAGGTTATTACTCAACTCGGTGGTAGGGTTGGATGCCAGCGAAAACCTGATTATTGTAAAAACAAATCCAGGCGGCGCTCAGGTTGTGGCTTCCGCTATAGACACGTCCGGATGGGACGAGATAATCGGCACGGTCGGCGGGGACGACACGATCCTGGTGGTGGTAAAGCCTAAAGAGGCAGCCGGCGCTGTTTTGAAAAGGTTCGGTGACCTGCTCGGGGGGTAGGATATATGCTGCACAGTATTTTTATTAAGAATTTTGGTATCATTGACCAGTTAAGAATAGACTTCCAGGATGGTTTGAATGTGCTGACCGGTGAAACCGGCGCCGGCAAGTCTATTATTATAGACGCCCTGCAGATTGCCCTTGGCGGCAGGCCGTCGGCCGATCAGATCCGTACCGGCTCTGAAAAAGCTTTAATCCAGGTAACTTTTGATATCAGCGGCATTAAAGGGCTTGCTTCAGTATTAAAAGAAACGGGCCTTGACGACCCTGAAGAACCGGTAATGGTAATGACCAGGGAAATTACCCGAGCGGGCAAAAACATCTGCCGCATCAATGAGCAGGCAGTCAGCCTGTCATTCTACAGGAAAATAGGCGGCAGTCTGGCGGACATGCATATGCAGCCCGAATTAAATTCCCTGCTCAGCCAGGATAAGCAGCGCCAGCTTTTGGACCGTTTTGCCGGGGACAGAACGCTGGCAGCTCTGAGCGAGGTAAATCTTCTTTACACACGCTGGAGAGAGGCCCGCAATAATTTTGAAAAATTGGACGCCGAGGCGGGAGACAGGGCCAGGCGAATTGACACTCTCTGTTACCAGATCGAAGATATCCGCCAGGCAAATCTTACCCCGGGTGAAGATACCGAACTGGAAGATGAAAAAAAGTTCCTGGCAAATGCTGAAAAAATAAGCATGCTGGCAGCAGAGGCGTATGCTTCACTCTACGAGGCAAAAGGCAGCCAGCTTTCCGCCCTGGACCTGCTGGCCCGGGCGGCTGATAACCTGAGAAGCCTGGCAGCCCTGGACAGGCGTAATGAGCCACTGCTGGCATCTCTTGAAAACATCCTCTACCAGGCTGAAGACGCCGCCAGGGAACTGGCCGGCTACCTGGACGGGGTGGATTTCAGCCCCTCGCGTTTGGAAGCTGTTGAGGAAAGGCTCGAGCGGATAAAAAAACTTAAGAAGAAATACGGAGGGACTATTCCTGAAATAATCAGCTGCCTGGAAGCGGCGCAGAGCGAACTGGCCGTCCTTGAAAATATAGACCAATCGTTGGGAAAAGCGTCTCAGGATGTTGAAACCGCCCTTGCCGAGTACAACCGGGCCGCGGGCATATTGGGAGCCGCCCGGAGAAAAGCAGCCAGGGCGCTGGAAGACGCGGTGAAACAGGAGCTGCTCTACCTGGAAATGGGCCGGGTGGATTTCAAAGTCTCCTTTTCTGATATTGAGGGGCCTGCTCAGGGCGGGCAGGAGCGGCTCGAATTTATGATCTCAACAAATCCGGGCGAACCGCTCAAACCTCTGGCTAAAATTGCCTCCGGCGGTGAGATGACCCGGATCATGCTGGCGCTGAAAGCTTTGCTGGCAGACACCGATGAAGTGCCGGTGCTGGTTTTTGACGAAGCGGACACCGGCGTCGGCGGCCGCGCTCTGCAGGCGGTTGCGGAAAAAATGCTGCAGCTTGGCATGAGTCACCAGGTCATATGTGTCACCCACTCCGCCCAGGTGGCCAGCCTCGGCAAGGCGCACTACAGAATAGCCAAGGAATATGAAGGTGACCGTACGGCCACCAGGGCTATACTGCTTGATCCCGAGGAACGCCTGCAGGAACTGGCAAGGATGCTGGACGGCAGCGAGGTTACCGAAATTACGCTGCGGCACGTTCGTCAAATGATGCGGCTGCCAACGGAAAAATGATTTTAGTAAGTTTATATTGAACCCGCCAGCTGCCTTTTGGCGAAAAAAACAAATTCACAGGATTAACATGATTTAAACTGATTAACTGGATTTTATAAATTTAATAATTAAGTTATTTGCTAACTCCCGAGGCAACAGTATTTTGGAGTAAAATATATTTTTCACTGAGATACTTAAAAAATTTACTATTTATATTTATTTAAAATCTTGTAAATCTTAATTAATCCTGTAAATCTTGTGAATATGTAAAATTAATTGTTCAAAATCATGTTTGTAAAAAACATGGTTTTTTATTTTTATACCAGGAAAATGATCTAAAACTTACAATCCGGCTTATTAGATCAGAAAAAACGCCATTTTGGAAAGTTGAGGAACATTTAGGCGTAATAAAAGCGGATTTCTAAGGTTATATTAAATTTACACTTATTATTGTCGTTTTATTTGAAATATCTTCATTTTGCTTAATTTTTTTTGGAGGTGGCTGGCAATAAAATTGGAGGAGTGATGCTTGAGGGGAAGATTACGCGGACTCTTATGCTGTATTCTGGTTTTGGTATCCGGTTTTTTGTCCTACCAGGCACAGGGTATAATGCAGCTGCCTGATAAACAGTCCGTTGTTGTTGGTGAACCGCTAAAAATAGAGTTCCCCGCCCCGTTGCAAAAGTCATTGAAATC
Organism: Pelotomaculum propionicicum; assembly: GCF_048984525.1. Classification (GTDB taxonomy): domain Bacteria; phylum Bacillota; class Desulfotomaculia; order Desulfotomaculales; family Pelotomaculaceae; genus Syntrophopropionicum; species Syntrophopropionicum propionicicum_A. Next base: position 399,635 of record NZ_JBMGJC010000001.1, on the reverse strand, counting down.
TCAGGTATATGGCAATGATAATTTATCAAGTGAATATAAAGATTTTGATTCTGATCCGACTTCCTTTCCGGCAGCGACAGAGCCGGGACAATACCAGGTAAGGCTCAGCCTTTTTGGCCTGATCCCGGTGCGGGATGTGCTGGTAAGCGTTGTCCCGCAGGTAAAAGTAGTGCCGGGCGGCCAGTCCATAGGCGTCCTGATCCGTTCCCAGGGAGTAACAGTGGTAGGCCATTCCGCCGTGCTGGATGAGTACGGCAACCATGTTAACCCGTCAGGAGATCTAAAAGAAGGGGACGTCATTCTAAAGGTTGACGGCGTGTCCCTGCGCAGCGACGGCCAGTTCCGTGACGCCGTGGCGAAGGCCGGCGCCTCCGGAAAACCACTGACCATGGAGGTGGAACGTAACGGCCAGACCTTTGTTACCAGTATTAATCCGGTATATTGCAAAGACACGCTGCGTTTCCGGGTCGGACTGCTGATCCGGGACAGCACGGCAGGTATCGGGACACTGACTTTTTACGAGCCTGAGAGTATGGTCTACGGCGCCCTGGGCCACATGGTTACAGATTTAGGTTCAACGAGCCCTATTGAAATATCAGACGGTGAAATTATTGACGCTGATGTCCAGTCCATCCACCGGGGCAGGAGAGGACAGCCCGGCGAAAAAGTAGGAATATTAATTGGCGACAAGAAAGTTAACGGCACTATTACAAAAAACTCCAGGCTGGGGATTTTCGGCGCTTTGAAAAAAATTATGGCCAAAGAAGCTTATAACGAGCCTATACCGGTGGCCATGACAGACCAGATCCATGAAGGGCAGGCTGAAATTTTAACAGTTATTGAAGACGACAAGGTTGAAAAATTTGAAATAGAAATTATCAAAATAAACCCGCTGGCAAGACATGACGGCAAGGCCATGGTAATAAAAATTACCGACCAGCGCCTATTAGACAAGACTGGCGGCATTGTCCAGGGTATGAGCGGCAGCCCGATTATCCAGGACAACAGGTTGATCGGTGCGGTAACCCATGTATTTGTTAATGATCCGACAAAAGGCTACGGGATCCCGGCTGAATGGATGGTTGAAGAATCAGGCCTGCAAAATAAAAACGGCCGAACGGCCGAACAGCCGGCCGCTTAAAATTTTAAGAAAAACCCTGTGTAACCAGGGTATTTTTTTTGCTATAAAACATGCTTATAGTTTTACTATAAATATAATTAACCAGATTATACCAAATTTATTAAATTTCCAAATTTATCTGAAGGAGTTTTATTTTGGCCGTCGAATCTAGGTTATAGTATAAATTAACAAAATATAGAAAAAGAGATTTAGGAGGCGGGGAACTTATGATTAGGAAGTCTATTCGTCTATTGATTGCAGATGATAACAGAGACTTCTGCGAGCTGCTCAAGGAATTTTTTACCCAACAGGAGGACTTAAACCTCGTCGGCATAGCCTATAACGGCCTGGAAGCATTGCAAATGATAAAAGAAACCAACCCCGATGTGGTTGTTTTGGATATCATCATGCCTCACCTCGATGGGATAGGAGTTCTCGAAAAACTTGTTAGCGGCAGCTCCGGCGGCAAGCCAAGGATTATCATGCTGACAGCTTTTGGGCAGGAAAGCGTTACTCAAAAAGCGGTAGAGCTGGGCGCGGATTATTATATTTTGAAACCATTCGACTTTAATGTCCTGGCCACACGTATCCGCCAGCTTGCTGACGGAGTCAACGTATCACAGTATATTACTCCATCCAAGCCCAAAAACCTCGATGTTTCCGTAACAAATATCATCCACGAGATGGGTGTGCCGGCGCATATCAAGGGCTATCTTTACCTGCGTGAAGCAATTTTGATGGTTATCGGCGAGGTAGGCCTGCTGGGCGCGGTAACCAAGGAACTTTACCCGATGATCGCCCAGAAATTCCAGACCACACCCAGCAGGGTGGAACGGGCGATAAGGCACGCCATTGAGCTCGCCTGGGACCGCGGTAATGTTGAGATGATGGCCAAATTTTTCGGCTACACTATCAACCTGGAGCGCGGCAAGCCCACCAACAGCGAATTCATAGCCATGGTGGCCGATAAGCTGAGGATTGAACAAAAGGTAAGCTAGGGCAAGGGTTTAAAATTTACCGGAATTATTCCTTTAATATTAGATAATTATATAAATAAAATCTAATGACACCACGTATTAATTGGTATCGGCCAATTGATACGGAGGTGTTTTTTTATAGCTCACAGCCACATTGGCATCGTCTCAAACGGCAGACCCTTTTCGTTTAGTTTTAACTGCAACCTGTTCATAAACCATGGACTTTTATTCTATCTATATTTCAATATTCAAAAAAATTGCTTCAGGGTATATAATAGCAGTTGTAATATTTTTTTGCGTGGCATGTGTATTCCACCCTGCAGATAAGGTGGTGCTGTTTTGGTCAATCCCAAAAGAATGGTCGAAGAGTTCCTGGAGCTGGTCCAAATTGACAGCGTATCCGGAAAAGAACGGCAGATAGCCGATCTGCTTAAAGAAAAACTAGCAGGGCTCGGCCTTGAAGTACTGGAAGACGGGGCGGGCGGCAAGGTGGGCTCCGACACCGGCAACATTATCGGCAGGCTGCCCGGGAGCGGCAGCGGGCCGGTCCTGATGCTGTGTTCCCATATGGATACAGTTGAGCCGGGCCATGGCGTAAAACCCCGGATAGAAAGCGGCGTCATCCGTTCCGCCGGCGACACGGTGCTGGGAGCTGACGACAAGGCGGGGATTGTGACTATCCTGGAAGTTTTAAGGGTTATCCGGGAGCAGAACATCAGCCATGCGGGGCTGGAAGTTGTTTTCACCATCTGGGAAGAAGGAGGGCTCTTTGGGGCCAAAAACCTGGAGTATGGCCGCTTAAGCGCCAGGATCGGTTTTGTGCTCGACAGTGACGGTCCGCCGGGAACAATTATAACCCAGGCTCCTTCGCAGGACAGGATTGGCGCTACCATAAAAGGCCGGGCGGCGCACGCCGGGATAAACCCGGAGGACGGAATTAACGCCATCCAGGTGGCTTCGCATGCTGTCGCCCAGATGAAACTGGGCCGCATCGACCACGAGACAACCTGCAATATAGGAATAATTACAGGCGGTAAAGCCACCAATATCATACCTGACAGCGCTACCCTGGACGGGGAGACCAGGAGCCTTGACGCCGGTAAGAGAGAGGCCCAGACCGCCCTTATGTGCGGGGCGATCAGGGAGGCCGCCGCCAAATTCGGCGCAGGACTCGATATAGTTACTGAAACACTTTACCATGATTTTAATTTAAGCGAAGAATCGCCGCCGGTGCGGCTGGCCGTTGAGGCCGCGGTAAAACTGGGCCTGACGCCGAAGCTTGAAAAAACCGGGGGCGGCAGCGACGCCAATATTTTTAACAGCAGGGGTATCGCCACGGCAGTGTTGGGTATCGGCATGAAAAAAGTGCATACCACCGAGGAGTATATAGCCCTGGACGACCTCACCGGTAACGCTGTTTACCTGTTGGAAATTGTGAAATCAGTAACAGGTTATAAGGCTTAGCCGGGTATGTTGACAGAAAAATAACTGGTCAGTTATAATAAATCCAATATGCAAAACGACGATGACAGGAAATAGTAAGCTTATCCTTGGGCTGCAGAGAACCGCTGTCTGGTGTGAGGCGGTCGAAGAGGCAAGCCGAACTCATCCTGGAGCTGCCGACCGAAATCATTTCAGAAAGTAGGCTCGGACGGAACTTCTACCGTTAAAAGGAAGGGGAAATCGGCTCTTAAGATCTCGACTCCTGATGGAGTGAACGGCATTAGCCGTTAACCTGAGTGGTACCGCGGAGTTTACCCCTTCGTCTCAGAGTTCTGAGCGAGGGGTTTATATTTTTATAAAAGAGATGAAAGCTACAGATAACATGTGGCTATGGCAGCACCATGGAAGGAGGAGGAACGCTATGTTAGAACTACGGATCAACGGGTTTGGCGGGCAGGGCTCCGTTACCCTGGCTCACTTGCTGGCGCAGGCTGCGCTGGAAAACGGTGAGCAGGGACAGGCCTTGCCTTTCTTCGGGGTGGAGCGCCGCGGAGCGCCGGTGCGGGCGGCAGTGCGCATGTCTCCCACTGCTATTCACGCGCACAGTCAATGCGAGCTGCCGGATTATGTGGTAGTGATGAGCGAAAAGCTCACCGGAGCCGCGGTCAGTGAAGGCATTGCTGAGAACGGCGCCGTAATAATTAATGCTCCTCACGCCGCAGCTGTGGACAAGCACACTACCTGGCAGGTGGACGCGGACGCCATCGCCCGCGAAGCCGGATTATTTTCCGCCGACGGGCTCTTTATCAATATTCCGCTGTTTGGCGCGGTGTGCCGGGTACTGGACATCCCGCAAAATATTATGGAACAAACTATATTGCATAAATGGCCGGGCAAAAACGGCGAGCGCAACCTGGGCGCCGCTGCCAAGGCTTATGACACCGTAAAGCAGGTTAGCGTATAGAGCGCACTTTATATTCGGATAAGCGAAAGGAATTGAAATAGATGAAATCAATTACAAAAGCCTACCGGCCCATTTCCTGGCCGATGAAGGGGTCCGGCGGTGATACCGGTTCCTGGCGATCGCACCGTCCGGTTGTTGACACAAAGAAATGCACCAAATGCCAATTATGCTGGGTATATTGTCCGGAAGCGGTCATTGACCGCCATGAAATTACTATTGATTACCGCTACTGCAAGGGCTGCGGCGTGTGCGCCAAAGAATGCCCCACCGGCGCGATCAGCATGGAAAAGGAGGAGTAGCAGTATGAAAGCAGCGCAAGTAATAATGGATACCGGCGCCCATGCCGCCGCTCTGGCTGTTAAATACGCCCGGGTGGACGTGGTGCCCGGCTACCCCATCACCCCCCAGAGCAGCATTATGGAAGCAGTGTCCGCAATGGTTGAAAATGGCGAGCTGAACGCCCGCTTTATTCCGGTGGAAGGCGAACACAGCACCCTGGCCGCCGCCGTGGCCGCCGCCGCCGCCGGCGCCCGCGTTTTCACTGCCACCTCGTCCAACGGCCTGCTTTATATGCACGAAGTTTTACATATGGCTGCCGGCGGACGTTTGCCGGTCGTTATGTGTAACGTTAACCGCGGTATTTTTGCCCCCTGGACCCTGTGGGCTGATCAACAGGACTCATTTTCCCAGCGCGATACCGGCTGGATCCAGTATCACTGCTCCTCCAACCAGGAGGTGTTCAACACCGTTTTGCAGGCTTACCGCGTGGCCGAACAGATCAATATACCTGTGATGGTCAACTTTGACGGTTTTACTATCTCCCATTGTCTGATGCCCCTCACCCTGCCGCCACAAGAGGATATCGACCGTTTCCTGCCTCCGCATGAACCGGAATGGCGGCTCGACCCGGCTCATCCCTCTTCCTTCAGCAATGTGACCAATGCGGCCGAATACGCGCCCTTCCGCCAGATGCTGTCCAACGATATCCTGGCGTCCATCCCGCTGGTAAAGCAGGCGGCGCAGGAGTATAAGGATATCACCGGCATGTGGGATGGCGATACCATCGACACCTACCGGCTGGAAGACGCCGAAGTGGTAGCTTTTGCTGTCAACAGCATGGCAGCGGAATTAAAACTTTCCATCGATATCCTGCGCGAGCAGGGCATCAAAGCCGGCCTGCTGCGGCCGCGCCTATACCTTCCATTTCCTGCCGATGATATCGTCAGCGCGCTGCCGCAAAATGCGCAGGTAATGGTACTGGACCGCAACTATAACTTCGGCCACCCCGGCGGTATTTTGGCCGCAGAGCTGAAAAGCGTTCTCTTTGGCCGGCGCAGCGATATCACGGTTAAAAACCGGGTAATGGGCATTGGCGGCGTCGACCTGACCCGCCGCTACATGGCCGCTGAAATTCGCGCCATGATGGATGAATAAAAAGCATAGACCATGAAAGGAATGGACGAGATATGACTACCAGTATTAAACAATTACCGGATATTGAGCAGGTTTTAAGCGGCAATGGGTCCTGCGGTGGCTGCCCCTCCCCAATGGCGCTGCGCATCGTGGGCAAAGCTTTGGGACCCAACGCCATCATGCTGCTGACCCCCTCCTGCGCGGTAGCCAGCATGGGCATGACCCCCAGGCTGGCCTACAACTGGCCCTGCATTAATATTTGCTTTGCGACTGCCGGTTCTTCGGCCTCCGGTATTACCCAGGCGGTTGAAATATTGAAGGAAAAGGGCCGCCTGCAAGGCGAACTGCCCACTGTATTCAATTGGGTAGGTGATGGCGGCACCTATGATATCGGTTTCCAGGCTCTTTCAGCCGCAGCCGAGCGCAACGATAATATCATTCACTTTTGCTATAACAACGAGGCTTACAGCAACACCGGCGTGCAGCGCAGCGGCGCCACCCCGCGCGGCAGCTTTACCACCACTACTCCCGCCGGCAAGCGCCAGCCCAAGAAAAACATGGCCCTGCTGATGCTGGAGCACAATATTCCCTACGTGGCTACCGCCACCGTGGCTTACCCCGGCGATTTGTACGACAAGGTGGTAAAAGCCAAAAACATCCCCGGCATGAAATACATCGAAATTCTGGCCCCCTGCTATTTAGGCTGGCAGTTCGATATGGCTGATACCGTCCAGATGAGCCGTATGGCTGTGCGCAGCGGCGCCTGGCTGTTATGGGAAGCGGAAAACGGCAAGATTAGTTTTAATAACCCCAGCTCGTTTATCGTCAGCGGCATAAAAGACGCTGACCCGGTGGATGAATACGTAATGAAGCAGGGCCGCTTCAACCGTCTGCTAAAAGGCCCTGACGCCGCCCAGCGCATCGCTGAGATTCAAGGCGACATCGACCGCCAGATCGCTTTTATGCGGGAACGGGCGAAGATTACGATTTAATTAAAAATATTTAGTTAAACAATTCTATAATCATTTCTTTGACAGTCCGGTACCTTTTGCTGTATTCACTGAGCAGGAGGCGGACTTCTTTTATTTTTCCGCAGATAAAGAACCCCTCTTGCTGGGTGTACACTTTCATGAAAATTCCTCCCTCTTTTGTAAGCATGACTAATATATGAGCTAAAAGGGGGGATTATGCGGGCTGGTTTTTCCATTTTATTCCGGCTGATATGAATGCCGCCGGGCCGTCATAAAATTTTGGGACTGGCCATAGAAATAAAGAGCGAAGATATATGATCACGAAAAGTCTAATCCTTATTAGCACTGTTAAAAGGGGGGATAGGGATGGGCAGAAAGTTTCTGTCTCTGTGGGCTGATTCTTTCCGGCAGAGCTGGCCCGCTTACCTGGCGGTCCTGGTTTTGTTTGCCCTTGGCATCACAGCGGGAACGCTTAGTGTCCAGAGGCTTCAGGCTGACCAGGCACAGGAATTGAGGATGTACCTGGACCAGTTTGTGATGCAGGCGGGGGTGATCGAGGTCGATACTGTAAAGGCTTTGCGGGAGGTCCTCTTAAGCGACATTGTCGTCATCCTGGCTGTTTACCTGCTCGGGCTGACGGTAATAGGCATTCCTGTGATACTGGGGATAATATTTACCCGGGGCTTTGTGCTGGGGTATGCAGTGAGTTTCCTGACCAGCGAAAAAAGCACGCAGGGAATTATCCTGGCCTGCGCCGCGGTGCTCCCCCAAAGCATACTGCTTATCCCGGCTCTCCTAATGGCGGGGGTGGCGTCCTTGTCTTTTGCCGTGCTCCTGGCCAGGCGGTTTAACAACTCAAAAGTTATTGTCTGGCCCAGCTTTGTCGGATACAGCGGCCTGACCGTCGTGGTCCTGGCCTTTGCCGCAGCGGCCGGACTGGTAGAAGTGTACTTTACGCCCTTACTGGTGAAGCTTGCCGCGAATTATATGTTTTAAGCTTTTACAGGTCCGTCAGCGTCTTTTTTCATGATTTTTATTCTGTGGGCAAGGCTTTTAGCGATTACAACAAGTAACAGGATATTTGCTGCCAACCAGATTGGCAGGGCATACTTCAGCGCCTTTCCCGGCAGCAGGGCGAATAAATGCAGCCAGAGCCACTGGACAACTGTTTTAGGCATTATTCCAATTAGAAAAAAGGCATAGTAAGGTCCGCCATGACCTTTTGCATTATTGCCGAAATTAAAAAAATAAACGATGTCGTTGGCGGCCATGCTCTTGTAATAATCCCTGCGCTGGCTGTAAGGTGTTTCACCTTCTTCACTGGGCAGGCTTGCCAAAAACCCCTGCACATGAAGAGGCGCCACGTCACCGCCTTTGTCACTTTTCCAGGTTAGTACCCCGTTTTCAACAAATAAATAATATATCAAAGTGTTACTGTCAGTAATTTTATTTCTGCTGCTTACGGCGATAAAGTCAGGCTGTAGGAACCGGACTTCATGATTATCTTTTGTGGTTTGAAGAGACAACCTGTACTTTTTAACATCTAACGTGTTCCAGTTTAATTGGAAACATCCCCAGTTGCCCTCCGGGCTCCGGCAGTATCCTGTATTGAAGTAGTTATATCCCAGGTCGGAGACCCTGTTGTCCATAGAGCCACCCTGTTCCCACAGCCGGATGTCGTGTGCCGCCAGATGTGCCAGTAATCTCTCACCGCCATGGTTATAGAAGATGAGTAGCCGGCATAAAAACGGTAAAGCTCCCAGTGTGGAAAAAACAAGAAAAATAATCAGGAGCCAGTGGGTAGCCCTTATCAGTTTCGGTAAGTCTGGCTTTAAACTCAGCGCCTCCCCTTCATTTTTTCTTAACATTTTCCAATCCAGCTTTTCCTTAGTGTAATCGTAAAGCGCGTAGATCCAGAATTGACCGCCAAATGCAAAAAGCATTGCAACTGCATACTCATGAAAAATCGAGCCGTAAAGTATAAAACTGTATAGTATTTCAGTAATACCTAGTATGAAAAGAGCAGAGCCCCACATTGCCATTCTTAATCGCCTGGGATAGTCATAATAGCCCTGTAAATGATTTTTAGCGTCTTGGTTTTCCTCACGGCTAATATTCTTTTCCGCGGAATTAAAGAACTGGAAAGCCATAAGTGTAAGGATAAACACTAAAATTGCGATAAATATGAAAGGTACTATACTACTTGGGTCATTACTCAAACAAAACAAAGTTATAAGTAATGACGATATCATATAAACAAATTGATACTTTGCCAGTTTCACAGGGTATACACCTCCTGGCCAAACATGTCTTAATACAAAAAAATAGTGTCATCTTGTGTCGAAATTGGCTGAAATTACAATGACCACCCGGGGCGGGCGGTCGTTAATAAATGTTTTATTGCTTTATTCGATGAACAGTTATTATTACCTCCTTGTCGATAGTGAAGGAAAATTATAAGACCTTTTGTCAATGCTTGATGCTAATTGAATATTACATAAAGGAATCTTTTGGTTCATGTGGAAGTAGAGACTAATTAGTGCTCTACTTTTTTGCTTGAGAGGCAAGCTATGGAAAAATTTTTGGATGAATTTTTATATCACCTGGCTGTTGAGCGGGGTCTCGCTGAAAACACGCTGGTATCCTACCGGGCGGACCTTTCCGCTTACCTTGCATTTTTACGTAAGCGGAAAGTGGTGAGTCTTGAACAAGCCGATAAAGACGAGGTTATGGCCTACCTTTTCACGCTTCAGCTGAACGGTCGCTCTTCCGCCACGGTTTCCCGCCACCTGGCGGCACTGCGGTCATTTTACAGGTTCCTGGTAAGAGAGGGGATGCTGGACCTGGACCCGTCGGCAGACCTCGAATCACCCAAACTGCCCCAAAAACTGCCCAGGGTGCTCACAGCCGAAGAAGTGGACCTGCTGCTTGGACAGCCCGAGACTAGAGAACCCGCGGGGCTGCGGGACAAGGCCATGCTGGAGTTGCTGTATGCGACCGGGATCAGGGTTTCCGAACTGGTCTCCTTAAACCTGGAACAGGTCCATATCGACAACGGCTTTATCCGCTGTTTCGGTAAAGGCGACAAGGAGCGGATTGTTCCAATTGGTGATGTGGCCGCCCGCTGCCTGCAGGAATACCTGGCCAGGGGCAGGCACAAACTAATCAGGGACAACAACCAGTCATTTTTTGTGAACCAGCACGGCAGAAGGCTGACCAGGCAGGGTTTTTGGAAAATCATTAAAAAGTACGCCAGGCAGGCGGGTATAACAAAAGAAGTCACACCTCACACAATCAGGCATTCTTTTGCCACACACCTGCTGGAAAACGGCGCCGACATACGGTCGGTGCAGGAAATGCTGGGCCATGCCGATATCAGCACAACCCAGATTTATACACACCTCACCAGGAATAAACTGAAGGAAATATACGACCGTACCCACCCCCGGGCGTGAAATGAGATGTGAGACGTGGGACGTGGGAACCCAGGCATTCCTTATGAGTCACATAAAAAAAAGACGTGAGACATGTGACGCGAGAAACAGGGTATTCCTTTGGGACGTGAAGTAGTAGGTGCGGCTTTAGCCGCACATCAGACCGTGTCAAGGGGACAGTTCTCTTCATGTCAAGAGGACGGTTCTCTGACACGCAAAAAAAAACGTGTCAAGAAAACCGTCCCCTAGACACGGAACCGTCCCCTTGACACGATTTTAGGAGGCAGCGCAAGTTATGATCAAGCGGGTAGCTTTGTTCGTGTTGGACAGCGCAGGCGTGGGTGAACTGCCGGACGCCGGAGATTACGGCGACAGCGGCAGCAACACCCTGGGCAATATATCCCGCGCTGTGGGCGGGCTGAAAATGCCCAACCTGGGCCGGCTCGGCCTCGGCAACATAATCCCGATAGAAGGGGTGCCGCCGGCGGAGAGTCCCGCGGCTTCATACGGGCGCATGGCTGAAAAGTCCGCCGGGAAGGACACCACCACCGGCCACTGGGAAATGGCCGGCGTAATCATGAAACAGCCTTTCCCGGTTTACCCCAATGGTTTCCCCGCCGGTTTGATAAAATCTTACGAGGAAAAAATAGGCCGCGGGGTATTGGGCAACAAGGCTGCCTCCGGGACCGCCATTATTGAAGAACTTGGGGCCGAGCACATGAAAACCGGTTTCCCCATCGTATATACATCCGCGGACAGCGTTTTCCAGGTGGCCGCGCACGAGGAAGTTATCCCGCTGGAAGAACTGTACCGGATTTGCCGGATAGCCAGGGAAATGCTGACCGGAGAACATGCCGTGGGACGGGTGATAGCGAGGCCGTTTGAAGGAAAGCCGGGAAGTTTTCGCCGCACAGTTAACAGACATGACTTTTCCCTTAAACCACCGGGCGCCACGCTTTTGAATATCCTGGCTGATAACGGAGTGCAGGTTACCGCGGTAGGTAAGATAAAAGATATTTTCGCCGGGGAGGGCGTAACAAACGCCGTTTCAACCAAGGGTAACAACGAGGGCATGGATAAGTCTTTGGAGCTGATGAAATCCGACATTAACGGGCTTGTCTTTACTAACCTGGTCGACTTTGATATGCTTTACGGCCACCGCAACAACCCCCGCGGCTACGGTGACGCTCTGGAGGAGCTTGACCGCTGGCTCCCCCGGCTTTTTAACGCTCTAAAGGAAGACGATGTCTTAATCATCACCGCCGACCACGGCTGTGATCCGACCACTCCCTCGACCGATCATTCCAGGGAATATGTCCCGCTGCTGGTATGCGGCAAGCAAATTTTGGGCGGGGCAGACCTTGGCGTGAGAGAGAGCTTTGCTGATATAGCCGCTACAGTCGCGGAAATTTTCGGCCTTGAGTTTGGCGTGGGGAGGAGCTTCTGGAAACAGGTATATAAGGGATAACAGCGGTTGGTCTTGGCATTCTGCCTTTAAGATTGACGGTTAATTTAAAAAGTATAAGGAAGATTACGTTATGCGCATGTATGATATTATCCTGAAAAAGAGAGAGGGCAAGGAGTTAACCACCGGGGAAATCAAATATTTTGTAAATGGTTACAGCAACGAAAGTATAGAGGATTACCAGGCGTCTGCCCTCCTGATGGCGATATATTTTCAAGGCTTGAGCGATAGAGAAACCGCCGATTTGACCATGGCGATCTGCGACTCGGGAGAGCGGGCGGACCTGTCCGCCATCCCGGGCATCAAGGTGGACAAGCACAGCACCGGGGGAGTGGGTGATAAAACCACCCTTGTATTAGTCCCCCTGGTGGCGTCGGCGGGAGTGCCGGTGGCTAAGATGTCAGGGCGCGGACTGGGTCACACAGGCGGTACGGTTGACAAGCTTGAGTCCATACCGGGCTTTAAAGTTTCGCTTGAGCCGGCTCAATTTATTGATCAGGTACGTAACATAGGCGCAGCTGTCGTGGCGCAGACGGGCCACCTGGCGCCGGCGGACAAAAAGCTGTACGCTCTCAGGGACGTCACTGCCACTGTCGACAGCATACCGCTCATAGCCAGCAGTGTAATGAGTAAAAAAATTGCATCGGGCGCCGATGCCATTGTACTTGATGTCAAAGTGGGAAGCGGAGCGTTTATGCGGGATCAGCAGAGCGCTTTAAAACTGGCGCGGGCCATGGTGGACATCGGCAGCCGGGTAGGCAGGCGGACCGTTGCCGTGATTACAGACATGGACCAGCCCTTGGGTTTCTCCATAGGCAATGCCCTGGAAGTAAAAGAGGCCATAGATACGTTGAAAGGCCAGGGGCCCGGGGACCTGCTGGATTTATGCCTGGAACTGGGCGCTACCATGCTGTTGCTGGCGGGAAAGGCTGAAAACTTAAAAGATGGAAGGACAAAACTGCATGAACTAATCAAAAGCGGCCAGGCTCTTAATAAATTTATCGAGTTTGTTTCAACCCAGGGCGGTGACCCGCGGGTTGCCCGGGAAGACGGTGTTCTGCCGGCGGCTAAGTTAACGGCGGCAGTTCCCGCGCCCGCATCCGGTTATATCAGGGGCATTAACGCGGAAGTGATCGGCCGCTCAGCCATGCTGCTGGGGGCGGGCAGGGAGAATAAAGAATCAAAGATAGATCTGTCTGTCGGTATCGTTTTGAACAAAAAAGTCGGGGATACGATAAATTCAGGAGAAACCCTGGCAGTGGCGCACGCGAACGGCACGGAGCGGCTGGAGCAGGCCAAAGAGCTTGTGCAGAGCGCTTATCAGATTGGTGACGTCAAGCCGGAGCCGCAGCGCCTTATACTGGGCACAGTACCCGGGAATATATAAAAACAGAGAGGAACCGCAAGGTTCCTTTTTTTGTTTAAACCGGTTACGTGTATAACTTTATTTATTGTAAACATAATAGAAAATGACCCAGACGACATGAGGAGGTATATTTCTTGAGTAAAAGACGGTGGGTAATTTTATTGGTTGCGGCGCTCGTATTCAGCATGACCGTGGGGCAGGCGGCATGGGCCGCTCAGGAGGCGGCAAAGGAAAAAACTCCGGCAAAAGGAGCTGTCCCGGCGGGGCTGGAAACTACAGCTGAAGCGGCGGTGCTTTTAGAACCGGTGACAGGCAAAATTGCTTACGAAAAAGAAATGGACAAGAGGCTGCCCATGGCCAGCGTAACCAAGCTGATGACTCTTTTAGTGGCGACGGACGCGGTTGAAAAGGGAGATTTCAAGCTTACTGATAACGTGGTGACCAGTGAAAACGCCTGGGAAATGGGAGGCTCACAGATCTATCTTGAAATCGGGGAGGAGATGAGCCTTTGGGACATGCTTGCGGCCATAGGGCTGCAGTCCGCCAATGACGCCTGCGTGGCTGTTGCCGAGCATATTATGGGCAGTGAAGAGGCCTTCGTAGAGGCCATGAATGACAAGGCAAAATCTTTGGCGCTGGAAAACACAAACTTTGTGAACTGTCACGGTCTTACCGCGGATAACCATTACACCAGCGCCTATGATTTGGCGCAAATATTAAAAGAAGGCCTGAAAAACCCGCTTTTCAGAAAAATAACCGCTATGAAGGAATACGATCTGCGGGGCGGCGCCTTCAAGCTGTGGAATACAAATAAACTTCTCTGGTGGTATGACGGGGCGGACGCCGGCAAGACCGGCTGGACGGAAGCGGCCAAATACTGCCTGGCCTCGTCCGCGGAAAGGAATGGCCTCAGATTTATCTGCGTGGTCCTTGGAACTGAACAAGTCAGGAGCCACTTCAGTGAATCTATGAAAATTTTTGACTATGGGTATGCCAGGTATAAATCCGTCAATTTCGCTGAACAGGGAGCGGGGGTCGGACAACTGAAAGTCAGCAAAGGCCAGTCAGATATGGTCGAGGTGCAGGCCCTGGACAAGGTCAGCGTAATTGTATCCAAGGGTGAGGAAAAAGGGTTTGAACCAAAATTGGAACTGCCTGAGAGCATCAACGCGCCCGTGCAAAAAGGACAGGAAGTGGGGTCGTACGTTGTCAGCAAAAACGGGCAGGAGGTATTGAGGGTAAAACTGGTGGCCGGGGCTGACGTGCCAAAGGCGTCGCTGGGCCAGCAGATGAGAAGGGTTTTAGACAGCGTATACTGAGACGTGGGACGTGAGAAGTGAGACGTGGGAATCCTCTAAGAATGTCATGCAGACTCGCGTCCCATGTCTCACATCTCATTTCTTAATGGAATGCGTCAAGAGGGCAGTTGTTTCTAAGCGGTTTATTCTCTCGAGCGTGTCATGAGGACAGTTCTGTTGACACGCTTTTGTCTCAAGACTCAATTTTAGAAACCGTGTCAACAAAACCGTCCCCAAGACACGCTCGGCGGACCGTTCCTGGACATGCTCCCGCGGTCAATAATACCGTTTCCTGGATGCGATCTCGCTGCTCAATGGAGCAGCGGGTCTCAACACCATAGATTTCATTATTATAATTATGACAGCGGAACGGGGACACATCTCTCATCTGTCGGCAGACTCGTATCGTAACAAAACATACAATGACAGAGAAATGAGGACACATCTCTCTCACAGGCATTCCTTTGAGGTCAGAGATATGTCACCGATGTAATGTGTGTCAACAAACTTGTATCTTAATAAACAAACAATGTCATCGGAACGGGGACACACCTCTGTTTGGAGTTTTACTCCGGGCCGAGGAATGTCCCCGATTGAAAAAACGGGTCTTGTGAAAAGACCCGTTTTATGTTGCTTGCCTTTTTAAAATATATTTGGTAAGATTTAGCAAAAGGGGATAATGCAGTTGATTATAAAGAAAAAAGGGGGACGCCCGCCTGTGCTTCTGGATGTTGAAATGAAAAAGGACACCCTGTTTGTAAGGCCTAACGGGGAACTTGATCTGGGAGTCGCCGACCGCTTCAGGAGAACTCTGGATGAAACCATAGAAAAGGGAAAGGCAAAAAACCTGGTTTTTAACCTGACCAGGGTGTCTTTTGTGGACAGCTCGGGTTTGGGCGTCCTTTTAGGGCGCTACAAGCGGGTGTCCAAACAGGGCGGCAAGGTATTTATTGTCTCACCGCAGCCCCAGGTGCGAAAGGTCCTCGATCTGTCAGGGCTGCTGCGGATTATGAATGAGTTTCCAAATGAAAACGAGGCACTGGAGAAGATTGGGTAGGGAGGTTGACATAAATGCATTTTATAAACCAGATGAGGCTTGAGTTTTTAAGCATACCGGCCAATGTGGCCTTTGCCAGGGTGACGGTGGCTGCCTTTGCCTCCCAGCTTGATTTTACGCTAGCCGACCTGGAGGAAATAAAGGTTGCCGTGTCTGAGGCCGTGGGCAATTCAATTATACACGGTTATGAGCATGCGCCGGACCGTTTCGTCAGGGTGTATGCAGCGCTGACCCTGGATACCCTGGAAATAAGGGTGGAAGACGACGGTATAGGCATTGTTGATATAGACAGGGCGCTCCAGCCTGCATTTTCAACTGACGCGGAACGCCTGGGCCTGGGTTTCGTCTTTATGCAGTCTTTCATGGAAAATTTCCGGGTGGAATCGACACCGGGCCGCGGCACCACGGTTATGATGAGCAAGAGCGCCGGGGGCAGTATGGTCCGGGCCAGTGAAGCGACATAGATCACAGGCGGCCAGGCGCAGAGATTTGCCGGAGACTTTAAAGTATTTATTGGGTTACAGTCAGGAGATGGATTTATGAGCAGCAGGTTGGTCGATATGAACCTGCCCCGCTTTCCGCTGTTAAAGGACAAAGAGATACGCGATTTGCTGATCAGGTCTAAAGCTGGTGACAACCTGGCTCGGGACAAGTTGGTCAACTGCAACTTGAAGCTCGTATTTAATATTGTACGGCGCTTTCAAAACAGGGGCCATGAGCTGGAAGATTTATTTCAAATCGGCTGTATCGGCTTGATGAAAGCTATAGATAAATTTGATCTCGGTTACGACGTCAAGTTTTCTACCTATGCCGTCCCGATGATCGTGGGGGAAATCAGGAGGTTTCTTAGAGACGACAACCCGGTTAAAGTCAGCCGCTCCGTCAAGGAGACCGCGTATAAGATACAGCAGGTAAGGGACCTTTTGACCGCGCGCCTGGGCCGGGAGCCTTCAATCGGGGAAGTGGCGTCTGAACTGGGCCTGTCCAGGGAAGAAGTTACAACCGCCATGGAGGCTACCCAGTCTCCGACCTCCATCTATGAGACGCTGCACCAGGAGGACGGAGATCCGATCTACCTGCTGGACCAGTTGAAGGGCGAAGAGGAAGGAGATATACCGTGGCTGGAAAGCCTTTCTGTCAAAGAGCTTTTAAACAGCCTCCCGGAAAGAGACAGAAACATAATAACCTGGCGGTTCTTTGAGGACAAAACGCAGTCAGAGATCGCCGGGAGACTAGGGTTGTCCCAGGTCCAGGTCTCCC
Source organism: Pelotomaculum propionicicum (assembly GCF_048984525.1). GTDB lineage: Bacteria > Bacillota > Desulfotomaculia > Desulfotomaculales > Pelotomaculaceae > Syntrophopropionicum > Syntrophopropionicum propionicicum_A. Next base: position 382,867 of record NZ_JBMGJC010000001.1, on the reverse strand, counting down.
GCCTGGAAAGGCAGGCCTTGAAAAAGCTGAAAGACTTAATTGGCAGCGGCTGAACATAAAACAAGCAAATTGATTCCTGCCAAGACCGTGTCAAGGGGACGGTTCTCTTGACACGATCGTGTCAGAAGAACCGTCCCCTTGACACGAATTCCCGCCCGACCTTCTTTAAGGCGGGTTTTTACTTTTTCCATCCCTAGTAAAAGTTGACGCATAAAAAAACATTCATAACACATACTACAAATTGCCAAAAAAACAAAAAGGGGGATAAAACTGTGCACGTAAAAGTATCAGAACTGGTGGGAGAGTCTGGTGACAGCTGGAAGGGAGCCGTCCAGTCAGCCATTACAGAGGCTTCAAGATCTATGAAAAATATTGTTGCCGTGGAAATTGTAAATTTTACAGCTAATGTTGAAGACGGCCGCTTGGTCGAGTACAAGGCAAATGTTAAAATTGCCCACACCGATTAACAAATCTGAGGGACACCGGCAGGTGTCCTTTTTTGTATAACGCCATATAATCGTGGAAACAATGAAAAAGAGGTGAAAGTATGGCCAATACTTTAATTCAAGAAATACAAAAACAGGAATACACGGAAATGGTCAAGCAGTTAAGGCCCAGGCCGAGGATCTGGCGCAACGTCTTCTGGGCTTTTATTGTCGGGGGCTTTATCTGCCTGGTCGGCCAGTTTTTACTCAGGTTTTTCCTTGGTCTTGGCCTGAATATAAATGAGGCCGGTTCAGCAGCATCGGCCACACTGGTGTTTATAGCGGCGCTGTTAACCGGACTTGGGGTTTACGATGAAATAAGCCGTTTTGGGGGCGCCGGCGGTATTGTGCCCATCACCGGCTTTGCCAACTCCATGGTTTCCCCGGCCCTTGAATACCGTGCCGAGGGGCTGGTGTTCGGGGTCGGCGCCAGGCTCTTTACCATCGCGGGACCAGTGCTGGTCTGGGGAATATTTACCGCCTGGGCCGCGGCTCTCCTGTACTATTTCTTTAGATAATGTCTTCGGACAAGTCCATCGGGTTTGCCCTAAAGGTTTTATAATTTTCCGCAAGGGAGGCCAAAAATTGGCGGCTCCTAAAAAAAACGGGATGCAGACTGTCGTGTTCCAAAACCCGCCTGTGATTATTTCCACAGCTTCAGTTGTGGGGTCCAGGGAAGGCGACGGCCCTCTGGCCGGGACTTTTGACAAAGTTGTCACCGATACCTATTACGGCGAAGACTCCTGGGAAAAAGCCGAGCAGCGGATGATGTTTGACTCGATGAAAAAAGCGCTGCAAAAAGCCAGCCTCAAGGAAAACGATATAGACTTCATGCTGGCCGGGGACCTGTTGAACCAGATTATTAGCTCGAGTTTTACCGCCAGGACTATGGGCATACCTTTCCTGGGCCTTTATGGAGCCTGCTCGACGATGTACGAGGGTTTAGCGGTCGGGGCGATGCTGGTCGACGGCGGCTATGCAGACAGGGTACTGGCGGGTACTTCCAGCCATTACTGCACCGCTGAAAGGCAATACCGTTTCCCGACCGAACTGGGGGTGCAGCGCTCGATGACCGCCCAGTGGACAGTGACCGGAGCGGGCTCGGTAATACTGGCCAGGGAAGGGTCCGGGCCTGTGATTACCCATGCCACTATAGGAAAGGTGATTGACATGGGGCAGGGTGATTCACAGGATATGGGCGCGGCGATGGCCCCGGCCGCAGCGGACACTATCGCCCGGCACTTTATGGATACCGGGCGAAAACCTGAAGATTATGACCTGATTATCACCGGTGATCTCGCCGCCTTCGGCAAAAAGCTCACGGAGGAGTTGGTAAGGCAGAAAGGGTATGATATTTCCAATCGCTATACTGACTGTGGCATTTTAATATACAGCGGTTCCCAGGATGTCCACGCCGGTGGAAGCGGGTGCGGCTGCTCAGCGGTGGTGACCTGCGGTTACCTGATGGGACTGCTTGACAGCGGGCGTTACAAGCGCATCCTTGGCGTCGGCACAGGGGCCCTGCTCAGCAGCTGCAGCGTGCAGCAGGGAGAAACTGTTCCCGGTATTGGCCACGCTGTTGTAATAGAAAAGCTATAAGGGGGAAAAATAGTTGGATTTTTTTCTGGCGTTTGTTGTCGGCGGCGCCATTTGCGTGGTCGGCCAGCTGCTGATGGACCTGACAAGCTATAAATTCACACCGGCACATGTACTGGTTACATTTGTGAGCGCCGGCGCCGTTATCAGCGCCCTGGGATTATACCAGCCGCTGGTTGACCTGGCCGGAGCGGGAGCTACGGTACCCCTGACCGGTTTCGGCCACCTGCTCGCCCAGGGGGCGATAAACGGAGTGGCCCAAAAAGGAATTTTAGGCGCTTTTTCCGGGGGAGTAACTGCGGCCGCGGCAGGCATAACAGCGGCAGTTGTTTTCGGTTACCTCGCGGCGCTGACCTTCAAAGCGAGGGGGTAGGTTTGACCTTGTCCGTAAATAAAAGAAAAGTAATCCTCGTCACCGACGGTGACATGATCGCGAAGGGAGCGGTCGAAACGGCAGCCCGGAATATCGGGGCCCGCTGTATTTCACGCTCCGCCGGCAATCCGACCACCCAATCAGGCCAGGAACTTGTGGCCCTGATTAAAACCGCGCCGAGTGATCCGGTTGTAGTAATGCTTGATGACCGGGGTTACAACGGCCAGGGCCGGGGCGAGGAAGCCATGGCCTACATCGCCAGGCATCCGGAGATCCAGGTCCTCGGGGTCCTGGCGGTGGCTTCAAACACCGCGAAAGTATGCGGCTGTGAGGTTGACCTATCAGTCTCCAGGGACGGTGAAATTATTGAGGATCCGGTCGATAAGCTGGGCCGGCCGGCAGACAACCTGCTGAAAGGCGATACGGTGGAGATAATAGACAGCCTGGACATACCCCTGATCGTCGGCATAGGCGATATCGGCAAAATGGACGGCGCGGACGATGTGGAAAAAGGAGCGCCGCTTACCACCAGGGCGCTTAAAACCATACTGGAAAGGAGCCATTAAACGATCAGGCAGGATGATTTTGCGTTTTGTCCCGGTTAATTAATAGTATATCTTTTATTTTTTTTGCCCATAATTAAAAGAAATTTACCCGGAGGAGTTTTCATGTCGCTGAAAATTGGCATCCCCAGGTCGCTTCTTTATTATTACTATTATCCGTTATGGCGGGTTTTTTTTGAGGAACTGGGCGCTGAAGTTGTGCTTTCATCCCACTCGGCCAAAGGGATCCTGGCGGAAGGTTTGAAAAACGCGGTGGACGAAGTATGCCTGCCGGTTAAAATGTTCTACGGCCATGTGCTGGACCTGTCTGGAAAGGCGGATATGATTTTTCTTCCGAGGATCGTCAGCGTCCATAAGCGGGAATATATATGCCCGAAGTTTTTGGGCCTGCCTGACATGATCCGCTGCCTGAAAAACCTTCCCCCTTTAATAGAAGTCGATATAAACCTTTATAAAAACAATAAGGACTTTTTCAGCGCTGTGACAAACATAGGAAACATTTTCACCAAAAACCGGCTTGAAATATGGCAGGCCTGCCTGAAAGCACTTAAGGTCCAAAAGAAATATTTCAAGTTGATGCAGATGGGGTTGATGCCATCTGAAGCGCTGGCCATTATTGAAGGCAGGGTGGAAGACAAAGCGCTGCCTGAAGGGGATGAACTGCTGATCGTCCTGATCGGGCACCCTTATAATATTTACGACCCTTATATAAGCATGGACATAATCAGCCGCCTCCGCTCCATGGGCGCTGTGGTGGCGACAGCGGAACACGTTTCCGAAAAGATTATCAAAAGCAACGCGGCGCGCCTGCCCAAAAAACTTTTCTGGACCCTGGGCAGCCGGATGATCGGGGCGGCTTTTCATTATCTCGAACAGCCGGATGTTTCAGGTATGGTCCACGTCGCCGCTTTCGGCTGCGGACCTGATTCCATGACCGGCGAGATAATAGAGAGGTATGCCCGCCGCGCCGGCATGCCGTTTTTAAGCCTGACCCTGGACGAACACACCGGGGAGGCCGGGATTTTGACCAGGTTGGAGGCCTTTTTGGATATGGTGCGCTGGAGAAAAGCAGCCTGTGGATACTAAGACATAAGAATGGGGACACAACCCCGCTTCTGCAACTTTATATCTTTACATGTTACCAGACGGCGGAATGGGGACATACCTCCCTCATAAGCATTCCTGCATGCTGAGGAATGTCCCCGATGGTATTTCTAAGAGGCTTATTCTCTCGAACGTGTCATGAGGACAGTTCTGTTGACACGCTTTTATCTCAAGACTTAATATTAGAAATCGTGTCAACAAAACCGTCCCCAAGACACGCTCGGCGGACCGTTCCCAAGACACGCTCGGCGGGCCGTTCCCAAGACACGCTCGGCGGACTGTTCCCTGGAGGATCGCCCGCGGTCAACAAAACCATCCCGGACAAGCTCATACTCTGCAAGGGAGCAGCCGGTTTCAAACACCATGGACTTTCACTTGTTTAATTTATCCACAGACTGAGGAGGGTAAATCTCACTCTGTAAAAGTGACGAGGACATACTTCTGTTGGTCCATTACTTATTGAGGGAAAATTAACCCGGGATAAGGAGGGAGCTATGCGCGTTACATTTCCCCATATGGGGAACTTATATATTCCGATCAAGGCGATGCTTCAATACCTGGGCGTCGATGTGGTAGTGCCGCCGCCTTCCAGTAAGAGGACACTTACCATCGGGGCCAAATACGGGCCTGAATTCGCCTGCCTGCCGCTGAAATTAAATTTGGGCAACTTTATCGAGGCTCACGAAAAAGGGGCGGACACAATTATTATGGCCGGCGGGTGCGGGCCCTGCCGTTTCGGGTACTATGCCCAAATAGAGCATGCCATACTTAAAGATCTGGGCCATGACATGAAGCTTATTGTGTTAGAGCCGCCTCAAAAGCATTTGTCCGAGCTGCTGGCCAAAATAAAGGAATTGTCGGGTAACAGCTCCTGGTGGCAGATATTTCAGGCCATACGCTTCGGGTACCGTAAGGCAAGGGCTGTGGATGAGGTGGAAATGGCGTCCTTTCGCTCCAGGCCGAGGGAAGCAACGCCGGGTTCAACGGACAGGGCCTATATGAAGTCATTGGAGAAATTGGACAGAGCTGATTCTCAGGCAGCTTTTGTAGAGGCCGTAAGAAACGCGGGCGAAATAATGTCCGGCGTTGACGTGGACAGTAAAAGGCAGGTTGTGAAAGTGGGGCTGGTCGGGGAAATCTACACCCTGCTGGACCCTTTTTCCAACCAGTACCTGGAGAGGACCCTGGGGCGTTTGGGGGCTGAGGTCGACCGTTCAATATACCTGAGCGAATGGGTAAATAATCATATATTCATGGGCCTGCTCAAGGGGCACAGGTCCAGAAAAGAAGCATGTGAGGCGGCTCACCCCTACCTGCGGCATTTTGTCGGCGGCCACGGTCAGGAAAGCGTGGGAAACGCTGTGAACTTTGCCCGGGCGGGTTATGACGGCATCATTCAGGTTTTCCCTTTCACCTGCATGCCTGAAATAGTGGCGGAAAGTATATTGCCTGAAATGAGAGCTGACTATGGGATGCCGGTTATGACAATGATCATGGACGAGCATACCGGCGAGGCCGGGACCCTGACCCGTCTCGAAGCTTTTGTCGACCTGCTGGCCAGGAAAAAAGAAGCGAAGGAGGTAACCTGCAATTGAAAGGTTATATCGGTATAGATGTCGGTTCAGTCAGCACCAACATTGTTTTCATAGATGACGGCGGGGCTGTCTCCGAATCAATTTACCTGAGGACGCAAGGCCAGCCCATCGCCATGGTGCAGAAAGGCCTGAAGGAACTGCGCGACAGGCTGCCCGCCGCTGCCAGGGTAAGAGGAGTCGGCGCCACCGGCAGCGGCAGAAACCTGACCGGTATTATCGTGGGAGCGGACGCGGTTAAAAATGAGATAACTGCTCACGCTGTCGCCACTTCCCAGGTAGTCCCGGGAGTGCAGACAATTTTGGAGATAGGGGGGCAGGACTCCAAGATTATTATCCTGCGCAACGGTGTGGTCGCGGATTTTGCCATGAATACAGTGTGCGCGGCAGGTACCGGGTCTTTTCTGGACCAGCAGGCCGCCCGCCTGAATATTCCCATAGACAAGTTCGGAGAGATCGCCCTGCAGTCCGGATCATCAGTCAGGATCGCCGGCCGGTGCGCCGTTTTTGCGGAATCAGACATGATCCACAAGCAGCAGATGGGGTGCGGGCTGCCGGATATACTGGCAGGCCTGTGCGAGGCCCTGGTGCGCAACTACCTCAACAACGTCGGTAAGGGCAAAGAAATTTTGCCTCCGGTGGTCTTTCAGGGCGGGGTGGCAGCCAATGTGGGCATGATCAGGGCGTTTGAAAAGGCCCTTGAAATGCCTGTAAAAGTGCCGCCATACTATAATGTCATGGGAGCGGTGGGGGCGGCCCTCCTGGCGCGGGAGGCGGCGGAAAAAAAAGGGTACAGCCTCTTTAAAGGTTTCAGGGTGTCAAATATGGAGTATAAGACCGGCAGCTTTGAATGCCCCGGGTGTTCCAACCTTTGTGAAGTGGTGCAGATTAAAGAAGAGGGGAAAATAATCGCCCGCTGGGGAGACCGCTGCGGCAAGTGGTCAAACGCGGTCAGAGAAGAAAAAATTAGCTGACAAATTATATGTATTTTACATATTGCCTAAATAATGGCCTTTAAGTTAAAATGTTTTTAGCTGTTTCCAAAAACCAGAGTGGAGAGGAGAAAGAAGAGATGAGTAAAGTGAAAATTTTTCTGGAAGAAAGAGACATGCCGAGGGCTTGGTACAACATCCAGGCCGACATGCCGAACCTGCCCCAGCCGCCGCTGCACCCCGGCACAAAGAAGCCGGTGGGACCCGATGACCTGTCCCCGATTTTCCCGATGGGCCTGATCCAGCAGGAAGTCACTACGGAACGGTGGATAGAGATACCCGATGAAGTTATGGAGATCTACAAGATCTGGCGGCCATCGCCCCTTTACAGGGCCCGCCGCCTGGAGAAAGCGCTTGACACCCCGGCGAAAATATACTACAAGTATGAGGGTGTCAGCCCAGCCGGCAGCCACAAACTGAACACATCTGTTCCGCAGGTTTATTATAATAAAGTTGAAGGGATAAAAAGAATCGCCACCGAGACGGGGGCCGGACAGTGGGGCGTAGCCCTGTCCCAGGCCTGCAACTTCTTCGGTTTGGAATGCACCGTTTACATGGTTAAAGTGAGTTACCACCAGAAACCCTACCGCCGCACTATGATGGAGACTTTTGGCGCGGAAGTGTTTGCCAGCCCAAGTGAACAAACCAGTACCGGCCGGCAGATCCTTAAAGAAGATCCGGAATCCCTGGGCAGCCTTGGTATGGCCATCAGCGAGGCGGTGGAGGACGCCGCGGGCCGCGACGACACCAACTATGCGCTGGGAAGCGTGCTGAACCATGTTATCCTGCACCAGACGGTTATCGGCCTGGAAGCTAAAAAGCAGCTTGAGATGGTTGATTTGTACCCGGACGTGGTTATAGCCTGCTGCGGCGGCGGCAGCAATTTTGGCGGGGCCGCCTTCCCCTTCGCCTACGATAAAATTAAAAAAGGCTCCAAAGTAAGGCTGCTGGCTGTAGAGCCAAGCGCCTGCCCCACACTTACCAGGGGCCACTTTGGCTATGACTTCGGCGACGTGGCCGGATTTACGCCGCTCCTGTGGATGTATACGCTGGGCAAGGATTTCATGCCCCCGGGTATTCACGCCGGCGGGCTGCGCTATCATGGCGATTCTCCGCTGGTAAGCCAGATCGTCCATGACGGAATTGCCGAAGCGCGGGCATACGGCCAAACCGCGGTATTCCAGTCTGCCATCCTTTTTGCCAAGACGGAAGGGACCATACCGGCCCCGGAATCGTCCCACGCCATCCATGGCGCGGTGGAAGAGGCTTTAGCGGCCAGGGAAGCCGGCGAGGCGAGGACCATCCTGTTTAACCTGAGCGGGCACGGCCTGTTGGACCTGCCTTCATACGAGACCTACCTTGATAAAAAGCTGGTGGATTACCCCCTGCCTGAGGAAAGCCTGAAAAAAGCCCTGGCAAATCTGCCGCAGATATAAATGGCTGCAAAATGACAAGACGGGGCGCCTTTAAACAGGCGCCTCTTTTTATTTCCTGACAATATTGATGGGCGCTTTGTTGTTTCCACGCATACTTTATATGAGTTAAACAACAGCGGAAAATTTTAGCAGCGGGAGGAGCACCATGAAGTTGAACGGTACCATGGCTGTAAACCAAAAAGGGCATCTGGAGATAGGCGGCTGCGACACGGTCGATTTGGCCGGTGAGTTCGGGACACCCTTATATGTGGTGGACGAAGCTCATTTCAGGCAGAATTGCCGCGACTACTGCCGTGCCTTTAAAGATAAATACGGCGCGGAAGTGATTTACGCTGGCAAAACCCTTTTAAATCTCGCTGTCTGCCGCATGGTGGATGAAGAGGGCCTTGGGCTCGACGTTGTTTCAGGCGGTGAACTATATACCGCTTTAAAGGCCGGTTTTCCAGCCGGGAGGGTCTATTTCCACGGGAACAACAAGTCGCCCGCGGAGCTGGAGATGGCTTTGGGCGCGGGAGTAAAGCGTATTATAGTGGACAGCTTGTTTGAGTTGGAGCTGTTGAATGAGATCGCCGGGACCGCAGGCAGCAAGGCCGGGATTATCCTCAGGCTGACCCCGGGAGTGGAGGCGCATACCCACGAGTATGTTAAGACCGGGCAGATAGATTGCAAATTCGGGCTTGTGATTGATAACGGCCAGGCCCTGGCTGTTGTCAAGCGGGCTCTTGAGATGGGAAATGTGGTTTTAAAGGGAATCCACTGCCATATAGGCTCGCAGATTTTTGATTTGGGCGCTTACTCCCATACCGCGCGGTTGATGATGTCATTTGCCAAACAAATATACGATGTTACAGGTTATGCCATCAAAGAACTGGACCTCGGCGGCGGGCTGGGAGTTTATTACACGGAGGGGGACCAGGCGCCCCTGGTGTCGGAATTCGCGGATACGGTAAGCAGATTTGTGTTGAAGAAAGCATCAGAATACGAAATGCCCGCGCCAAAAATCATTGTGGAACCAGGACGTTCCATAAGCGGGCCGGCCGGCAGCACCCTTTATACAGTGGGAGCGGTAAAGGAAATACCGGGAGTCCGCAAGTATATATCAGTCGACGGAGGAATGGGCGATAACCCGCGGCCCGCCCTGTACCAGTCAAGCTATGAGGCCTGTCTGGCCAACAAAGCAGGTATGGCGCCCGCGGAAGTGGTGTCAGTCGCGGGTAAATATTGTGAGTCGGGTGATATACTGATCCGGGATATCATCCTGCCCGCGGCGGCTGCCGGCGACATATTGGCAGTTTCCTGCACCGGCGCTTACAATTATTCCATGTCTATGAATTACAACCGCCTGCCCCGCCCGGCGATGGTGCTGGTTGGCGGCGGGCGGGCGGAACTGATCACCCGCCGCGAAAGTTACGAGGACTTGATTAAAAACGACCTTATACCGCAGAGGCTGGCCAGGGTTTATACCACAACGGGCGGTTGAAATCTGAAGATAAAAGATATTTTTATAAGCCTGCAGAAGCAAAGACAGCCCGCATTTATGGCTGTCTTTAATGTTGTATGTGTTTACTTCGATTACTGAAGTTTGCTGCCTGGAGGCATTGGCCGGTCACCGGCCCTGTCATCCTGCCTGTCCAGCAGATGGTTCATCCCCCGTACCAGGGTATCGTCCTCCAGTACACTATAGAGATGGTAGCCCAGGTCTTCCCGGTCAACAAGCACCTCTTCCAGGACCTGGACAGTGCCAAAATCATGGAGTTCATGGGCGCGAATAATTTGTCTCCGTATCATTTCCTGAATTTTTAACTCATGTTCAAGGTCATTCCGGATAAAGTCCCGCATGGTGTAGCGCCCTTCGACTTCGTGCTTGATATACGAGAGCTCGTGTTGAGTCACGGGATGAGCAGTGGGTACCATTCCAAGGCGGGCAACCCTTTCCCCAACCATATCAATATTCTTCTCGGTTTTGTCAATGTGCTCGTCGAGCAGGTGGTGGAGGCTGATAAAAGATTCCGCGCCCTCTGTCAGCCAGTGGTGCTTGTTATATTGGTGCAGGGCTACACTTAAGGCGCGCAGGTGATCGTCCAGCATCAATGCCATTTCATGGCGCACTTCTTTTGGCAGCCCGATACCAGCCCCAACGTCTTTGGTAGTCCTTGGCTGCTGCCTGAGGATCATTGAGTGAACGCTGGAATGACCCGGCATCTTGGGGTCGAACCCTGACTTGTTTAGGTTAAATTCACCCTTGAAATTACCCATGTTGTACATGACGCTGTTAATGTCTTGAGGCGTTTGAGATACATTCTGGATGTTTTCCATTTATACCCTCCTAAGTTCATGTTGGATTTGATCTATTTTTTTCAAATATCCGGGGAGATATGCATACTCTAAGACAAAACGCCATGTCTAATGTCTCGAATATATTGCAAGGATAATATATTGAGATTATCAGACGCCGGGTCGATGCTTTTTTAGTATGTGCTAGTGTGATATAATAAAATGCATATTTTGTAAGGTTGGTGCAGGCCGTGGAAATTATAACAACTCACACCAATACCGATATGGACGCCCTTGCTTCCATGGTGGCCGCCCAAAAGATCTACCCGGGCGCTGTGATGGTTTTCCCCGGGCCTCTTTTGAAAAACGTGGAAGAGTTCATGGCCCTGCATAAAGACACCCTGAATGTACGGACAGTAAGAGATATTGCCCCGGACTTGGTTACAAGAATTATCCTGGTCGACACTAAATCTGCAGGCCGCCTTGACAAGCTGGCTGGTTTGCTCGAAAAGCCCGGCGTCGAAGTACATATTTACGACCACCACCCGCGGGGTGAGGGGGACGCCACGGGAAAAGTAGAAGTCGTTGAAATGGTCGGGGCTACCACCACCTTGCTTGTTGAGAAGATGATCGAAATGGGTATTGTTATAACCCCGATGGAAGCGACAGTATTTTCGCTTGGTATTTATGAAGATACCGGCTCCCTTGTTTTCCCGAGCACCACGCCAAGAGACGCCGGCGCGGTAGCTTACCTCCTGGGCCAGGGAGCCAACCTGGCCGTGGTGGCCGAATTTCTTGAAAGGCCACTTACAGAAGGACAGCGGACCCTCTTGAAAGCCCTGCTGGTATCAGCCGAACATTATGATATAAACGGGATTAAAATCCTGATCGCAAAGGGGAACGTGGACGAATTTGTCGGCGGCCTTGACCTGCTCACCCACAAGCTGGTGGATTTTGCCCACCTGGACGCTGTCTTTACAGTGGTGGAAATGGACGACCGCGTTTATATCGTTGCCCGCAGCAGCATTCCCGAGGTCAGCGTCAAAGAAGTGCTTGAGGACCTGGGCGGCGGCGGCCATCCCGCAGCTGCCTCGGCCATAATAAAAAAGGCAAAAGTGGACCAGGTGGCGGACCTTCTCCTGGAGGCGATCCGTTTAAAGGTCAGGCCGCCGGCTACGGCCGCTGAAATCATGTCCAGCCCGGTGAAGACTATAACACCGGAAACAGTGATCGAGGAGGCCGGGCGGCTGATGCTGCGGTATGGCCACACCGGGCTGCCGGTGGTAAGGGGCGACCAGGTTGTGGGCGTGATCTCCCGCCGCGATGTCGAAAAAGCTTCCCACCACGGCCTGGGGCATGCCCCGGTAAAAGGGTTCATGACCAGCAACATGATTACTGTCAGCCCCGCGACCCCTGTTTCAATAGTGCGGGAACTGATGATCCAGCATGACATAGGACGCCTCCCCGTGCTTAAAGAGGGTAAACTGGTGGGGATAGTTTCCCGCACGGACGTACTGCGCACGCTGCACGGCGAGGTCCAGGTGAGGCATAAGAAAGTTTACAGCGGCGCCGCCTCTGAACAACCTCACACAAATATCAGGGAGCTTATGTACCGGGGGCTTTCATCTGAATACATGGAGATAATGGAGCGCGCCGGCGACATCTCTGCCTCCATGGGTTATAAAATATATGCGGCCGGCGGCATAGTGCGCGATCTCTTGCTGGGTATGGACTGCATCGACATAGACCTGGTGGTGGAAGGCGACGGTATTGAACTGGCCAGGCACCTGGGCAGGGATTTTGGCGGAAGGGTCAGGGTCCACCCGAAGTTTTTCACCGCCACTGTATATTTTCAGAACGGCCGGCAGGTGGATGTGGCCACGGCGAGGGTGGAGTTTTACCAGTACCCCGCGGCCATGCCCCAAATAGAAGCTTCATCGCTGCACCAGGACCTGTACAGGCGGGATTTTACTATCAACGCCATGGCAGTGTCGCTGAACAAGGATGATTTCGGATATATCGTTGACTTTTTCGGCGGCCGGGAGGACCTGGAACAGGGCCTGCTGCGGGTCCTGCACAACCTGAGCTTCGTGGAAGACCCGACCCGGATATTGAGAGGAATAAGGTTTGAAAAGAGATATAATATTACTCTTGAGCCGCAGACCCTGAAGTTGGTCAAGGAAGCTGTGCATAACAATATGCTCGCCAGGGTTTCCAAGGAGAGGGTATGGGAAGAATTAAAATATATCCTCCTGGAACCGCGCCCGAGTTCAGTGCTTGCGCGCCTGGTGGAACTGCAGCTTTGGGACAGCATTTTCAAGGGTGTGAAATATAAAGAAATTAAAGATGTGCTGGATGACCTGCATCGCTCGGTCAAAGTGCTCAGGTCCTGGGACCTGGCTGAACCGGACGAGCCATGGATGGTTTATTTCATTGCGGTGCTGCACCGGACGGACTGGGAAACGGCCGGTGTGATCTGCACGCGGTATAATCTTAACAAGCGTCAGGTTGAAAAGGTGGCCGCGGCGCTGAATGAATGGGAAAAAGCCGTGGCAGGCCTGGGAGATCCGGGTGGACTTTCTACCAGCGAACTGGCCAGGCGCGTGATGGCCGTGCCCAGGGAATGCTACCCGCTGATCCTGGCTTATTTCTCAGACAACGCGGCGCGGCGGAGGTTCCGCCAGGTGCTTTCCGCCATCTGCTACGACAAGCCCTCCATTAACGGAAAAGACCTGCGCAGCCTCGGTTTTCAGCCGGGACCCGCTTTCAAAAAAGCCCTGGACGCGGTATGGCAGGCCCGCCTGGACGGTGTGGTGCGGACCAGGGAGGAGGAACTCAGCTACGTGAAAGAATATCTTTCCGGCTATGAAGGAGCGATAAAGAGTGTTTGATCTGCCAAGCCTGCACGACATAGCTTTAATGCTGCCGGCAATCGTCCTCGGGCTGACTTTTCACGAGTACGCCCACGGCCTGGTGGCCCACTGGCTGGGAGACGATACAGCCCGCCTGCACGGCCGCCTGACTATTAACCCGGCGGCGCACGTCGATCCCGTCGGGCTGATCCTGCTTTTCCTGGCCGGGTTCGGCTGGGCCAAGCCGGTCCCGGTAAACCCCCTGAGGTTCAAAGGGGATATGCGCAGGGGCATGCTCCTGGTATCCCTGGCCGGGCCGGCGATGAATTTATTGATGGCTGTAGCGGCGGTTGTGGTCTACCGGGCGCTGGCAGGACTGCAGCTTCCTTATTTCACCTTGATCATGGCATACATCATCCAGATTAACGTGGTGCTGGCGATTTTTAACCTGATCCCGATACCCCCCCTGGACGGGTCGAAAATCCTGGCGGGCCTCCTGCCCGGCCGGCAGGAGTGGTTGTACCACCTTGAATCATATGGAATGATCGTATTGATCCTGCTGGTGGTTTCAGGGGCGATAGGATTTATTTTTAAAATTATTATCACCCCAGTGATTATTGCTTTATTGTCATTGGCCGGGATCATCTGATAATATAAACAACGGCTTTGTACCGATCACAAGGAGGCATATAAATGCGTATTCTTTCAGGAATTCAACCATCGGGGTCCCTGCACCTGGGCAATTATTTCGGGATGATGAAAAGGATGGTAGACTACCAAAAAAACAACGAGCTGTTTTGTTTCCTGGTAAACTACCACGCCCTGACTTCGGTTTTCGACGCCGCTTTCTTAAGGCGCCAGACTTATGAAGCAGCCTGTGATTTTTTAGCCCTGGGCCTTGATCCCAATAAGTCAGTATTCTATATACAGTCCGATGTACCGGAGGTAACCGAGCTGACCTGGCTTCTTTCCAACGTCACCGGCATGGGCCTGCTGGAGCGCAACCATTCTTACAAGGACAAGGTAGCCAAGGGCATCCCCGCCAGCCACGGCCTGTTTTCCTACCCGGTGCTGATGGCGGCGGACATCCTGATGTACGGTGCGGACAAGGTCCCCGTGGGCAAAGACCAAAAGCAGCACCTTGAGATCGCCAGGGACATTGCCTTCCGCTTCAACTCCACTTACGGCGAGACCTTTGTGGTGCCGGAGCCGGACATAGAGGACGACCTGGCGGTAGTGCCGGGCATTGACGGCCAGAAAATGTCCAAGTCATACGGTAACGCCATCGAGATTTTCAGCGACGAGAAAACTTTAAAGAAAAAAGTAATGAGCATCAAGACAGACTCCACGCCGGTGGACCAGCCAAAACCGGTTGAGGGGAACCCCCTTTACGATATTTATGCCCTGTTTTTAGACGCGCGGGGCAAAGCAGAGCTCAAGGAGAGGCTGCTCACTCCGGGCCTGAAATACGGTGACCTGAAAAAAGAAATTTTCGGCGTGATCTGGGACTACTTCGAGCCCTTCAGGAACGAGCGGAAAAAACTTTCTGAGGATAGGGGTTTCGTGGTGGACACCATGAAAAAAGGCGCCAGCAAGGCCAGGCAAGTCGCCTCGGTATACCTGGAAAAAGCCAGGCACAACGTGGGGCTGGACTACTGGAACGAATAGAACAACAAGCCGTCGGTTCAAAGCCGGCGGCTTTTTCTAATAATGGGACGTTCTTTTGTCTCCAAATGGGTTTGTTTAAGGCCGGTAGTTCCAATGCCAGGTTTCATAAAAGTTAATTTTTCCGTCCGTGAAATAAGGCTCCCATGACCTATCGTCCACCGCATGGTTGAGGGGGGTGAATGAGTATGCGGCAGCGTTTTTTTCCAGCCATTTTAACTCGTACGACTGGGCTCTTCCGGTTTGCGGGTCCGAGGTGTTAAAGTCAATAGCCCTGCCCCACCCATGCGGACTGTTGCCCGGTACGGCAGCGGTCGCAGAGCCGTCCTCATCAAACAAGTTCACCTGCTCTTCATATGAACGGTAGCCGCTGGTTGATTTATTCGCTTTGAAACAGTTCATATCATTATTGGGATCTTTTGCCGCCGCCTGTACCAGAGTGGCCCAGCCAACAGCCGTTATTTCGGGGAGAAGGGCATGCGGCCCCTTGTCAGAAGGGATTACAGCCATTTTGCTTCTATCAAGCCGCCCGTTAAGCGCGGGATTGTTGGATAAAGGATCAAGCTGCTTACCTTCGAGCTTCATGATTTCGCTGTAGGTGCGACCGTTAATACAACATTGTTCAAGGGCGGACCTGGTATCCGCGTCAAACAGGCCTGTAATTTTTAAACCCATTTTGAACTGGAATAAGATTAAACTCGAAGATGTTAGAACGACCTGGCCGTCTATACTCTCGGAATCACGGCTTCCTGTGTTAAACCCAAGTATAGTTAGGTAGCCCTGAGCTTTTTGGTAGTCGTTATATATACCCGGCGAAGGTTGAACGGCAGTGCCTGGCATGTCTGAGTAGATAGTTACGGTTTCCCTTGCCCCATCCCAGTCCACTCTGCATTCCAGCGACTCGGATATAAATCGCAGCGGTACCATGGTATGCCCTCCGATAACCTTGGCCGGTGTATTAAGTTTAACCTCCTGTCCGTTTATATAAGACGGCCCGCCGACAATAAGCTTTATCCTGGTTGAGCCTTTCTCAGCCGTTACTGATTGAGTTGCGTCGTTCCACCAGACAACAGCGCCGACAGCCTCAAAAATTGCCCTTAAGGGAACAAGGACGCTGCCGTTCTCAATAACAGGGGGTGAACTGAATTGAACCGGTTTGCCGTCCAAAAGGACAGTTGGGGTGGCTGACGCAATTTGGCTGAAACCTATTGTTAAAACAATAGATAGTAATAAAATTCGTTTCATAATTAACCTCCTAGAGTGCCTTCATAAATATTTCTCTTGTTGCCTGATTTTCCCCTTCATAAATATCAAAAAACCCGATTTAACATCGCCCGTATTTTTCAGAACAAAGTGAAGTCGGATATAACTGCGGTGCTGCCGTATATTCCCGCCCAAAGGTGGAAAAATATGCCCGGGGGAGGGAAGCAGGTGGGCAGGGCATTCCTACCGGTTATTCTCGCGTCGATCTTTCTGCTTGTCATTTTCCTCACGAAAATAACCCTGCGTCTGAGTTATCGCAAGCAGGGAAAGGACGATCATTTCGCGTTCGGTTTTTCGCTTTGGCGCGGCTTAATCCATTACAAGCTGGAAATACCGGTTATTAAAATGCAGGATTATGATAAAGAACCGAAAAAAGAGCGGCAGTGGCTGAAACCGCTGCTTTGGCCCAGGCCCGCGTTTAAAATCAAGGCGGAAATTGAAGGCAAAAGCGGCAGGCTCTTATCAGAAGAAAAAAAGAAAGTCCGTATTCCGGGACCGGCCAAATTGCTAAACATTTTGTATAATGCAATCTTAAAGGTTAAAAAATATTACCCCGTGATTTTATATCTTATCAGACATATTAAAGTAAGACGTTTTCACTGGCGTACTGAAATAGGCGTCGGTGAACCGTCCCAGACCGGAATATTAGCCGGCACAGCCTGGGGATTAAAGGGTTTTGTTTTGAGCTGGGTATACCATATGTTAGCGGCAGGTGTGAGTAATCCGGTCATAAATGTCACGCCAAATTTTAAAAAGGCCTGCTTCAACACTAACCTTGATTGCATATTTGAGATAAGAATTGGCTATATTATCTTCACAAGTTTTAAGGCCCTGGTTATCAGACTAAAATAAAAGGGTGGGTGATATGGCTTGCCTGAACAGCATCCGATAGAAGGTTTAATGAAGACGGCGATGGAAAGCATAAAAGAAATGGTGGACGTGAACACAGTAGTCGGGGACCCGGTGGAAGCTCCGGACGGTACCGTGATTATTCCAATCTCCCGTGTGGCTTGCGGTTTTGCAGCCGGCGGCGGTGAGTTTGAAATCAGCGCCGACCGGGGGGAAGGAGAGAACCAGATGCCTGCTTTTGGCGGCGGCAGCGGGGCCGGTGTATCAGTAAAGCCGATCGGTTTCCTGGTGGTTGGCAACGGCCAGATCCGCCTGCTGCCGGTGGACGGGAACGCCATTTATGACCGGTTGATAGACGTCGCGCCGCAGGTTTTGGCGCAGATCCAGTCCATGTTCGGGCGAGGCAACGGGCAGTCCCAGGCCAAGACAGCGCCGCAGGCGCCGGGGACCGTGCCTCCGGTATTATCATGATTTTGTACCCGGGTAAGCAAAAAGCCCGGGTTTTTACTTTTTATTCTCAGCCGCATTAGTTTAACAGCGGAGGAAATAATAGAGGAAATAAAAACAGAATGATTTGAGGTGATAAAATGCGCTCCATGTGGAAAGGCGCCATAAGCTTCGGCCTGGTTTACGTGCCGGTGAAGCTCTACGCCGCAACCGAGCATAAAGATATAAAGTTCAATTACCTCCATAAGAAATGTAAGAACCCCGTACAGTACAGGAAATACTGCCCTTACTGCCAGACAGAGGTCTCCATGGACGACATCGTGCGCGGGTATGAATATGAAAAGGGCAAGTACGTTATCCTCGAGGACGAAGACTTTGCGCAGGACACGGCCAACGGACCTGGAAAGAACATTGAGATCCTTGACTTCGTCGACCTGTCCGAGATCGACCCGGTCTACTACGAAAAATCATATTACCTGGCGCCGGGAGACGGGGGAGCCAAGGTATACGAGCTTTTAAAAAGGGCCATGGATGAGACCGGCAAGGTGGCCGTCGCCAGGGTGATGATCCGCAGCCGCGAGAGCCTGGCGGCGATCAGGGTCAGCGGCGGGACCATAGTGATGAGCACCATGCATTACCCGGACGAGATCAGGCAGCCCGGCGCGCTGACTGAACTGAATTACCAGGTCAGCCTGCACGATAATGAAGTTAAAATGGCGGTCAGCCTGATTAACAGCCTGTCGGCGGAGTTCCAGCCTGAGAAATACACAGACAAGTACAGGCAGGGGCTAATGGAAAGAATTCAGGCCAAAATCGCCGGGGAAGCTGTTGAAATGCCGGCCAGGCAGGAAACCGGCAAAGTTGTCGACCTTATGGAGGCGTTAAAGGCGAGTATTAATTTAGCTAAGGAAGAAAGAGACCAGAAAAAAGCGACGAGGGAGAACAAATCCACGGCAGATACCGGCGCTGAAAAATTAACGGCCGCAAAAACCCGTGCCCGCAGAAAGACATCCTAATTGGGTCGTGAGACGTGAGACGTGGGACGTGAGGCGTGTGAAGTGTCTTGTGACATGTATTTCCAAGTGCAATACTAATCCATACTCCTTGGGACAATCCCCTGTCATGCAGGGCGGGCTTCAGCCCGCCAAGTGTGTCAAGGGGACGGTTCCTGTGACACGCTCATAGATTCTTATCAAGAGAGCAAAGCCGGTTAGATAACAGTGTCATGAGAGCGTGTCAAGGGGACGGTTTGCCGAGCGTGTCTTGGGGACGGTTTTGTTGACACGATTTCTAATATTAAGTCTTGAGACAAAAGCGTGTCAACAGAACTGTCCTCATGACACGCTCGAGAGAATAAGCCTCTTAGAAATAACCGTCCTCATGACACGGTCAAAATAGACTGTAAGCCATTATCAAGGGTTGAAAGACTAAAAAGGATTGCAGGATATATTCACGACTCACTACTCACGTCACACGGCTCTAATGCCAGCGGATTTCAACACCATAGAGACTTTGCCTGCAAACCCGTGCGGGAGATATCCCGCTTATTAGACGTCCGAATCGGTTTTAGCATCGGAGGTTAAATTGCTATGGAAGTTTTGCCTCTTCTTCGCCCCATGCTGGCCACAAGCTCCAAGCCTTATAACAGTGATGGACATCTCTTCGAAGTTAAGTGGGACGGCTACCGCTGTCTGTCCTACCTGGAAGGAAACACCACGGTCCTGTATTCGAGGAACGGCATTGACCTGACCGCTAAATTCCCGGAATTGGCCAGGCTGCACGAGAAGGTCAACAGCGCGCCGGCGATACTCGACGGGGAAATTGTTGTCTTTGAGGAAGGGAAGCCGTCCTTTGCCGCCCTCCAGTCCCGGGGCCGGATGAAAGATCTCAAAACAATCGGCCGGACCTCACTGGAGCGCCCGGCTGTTTTTGTGGTTTTTGACGTGCTTTATTCAGGCGGTGAAAATGTTATGGACCTGCCGCTTGTCAACCGCAAGGAACTGCTGGAGGAGATCGTTACCGGCAATGAAGAGATCGTCATATCTCAATTCGTAAAGAAGGACGGTCTGGATTTTTACAGCGCATGTGTTGCTCAAGGCCTGGAAGGCGTCATGGCGAAGAAGCTCGACAGCTCCTACCTGCCGGGCAGGCGTTCACCTTACTGGCAAAAATTCAGGCATACCAGGGAAGCCGACCTGGTTATCTGCGGCTACCAGCAAGGATCTTCCGGCAGGGGACTTGGCTCCCTGGTGTTGGGGGGTTACCGTGATGGTATGCTTGTTTACCAGGGCAAGGTCGGGACCGGTTTCAGTGAACAGGAAGCAGGGGCGCTGCTTGAAGGGTTGCGTAAGCTGGAGGTGGCGGAGGAGACACTCAAAGTCCCCAGGGAGGAAAAACGGCGCACCATCTTTGTGCGGCCTCTGCTGGTCTGCTCAGTCGAATATCTCACCACCACCAATGAAGGCTTTCTCCGCCACCCCGTATACCGGGGCATACGCCGGGACAAGACGCCGGAAGAATGTCCCGCTGTCGAAAGGCAATAGAGCAGCTATTATTAACATTACCCTCACTAGTCAACTGCAATTCATCAGACAGATAGAATCTGTTCCATGTCCACCCCTGTCGCATACTCCTCCTATGATAATCAACAATTTTTAAAAAATATTTTCCATTCCTTACATCATTCGACATAAAAATTACATTTCATGTGATATAATGCAATATCTTTATTTATATGACAAATATGTTATATCATAACTTAAATACATCATTAATGCAATATTAAGTATTTATGGGGGTGATGTTTAAATACAGAATGGGTGGCTTCATAATGGCTATAAAGTACATTGAGGTGATGAAATGAAAAGGATTTCATTTTTAGCAATAATAATTTTATCCTGCTTTTTTTTATGTGCCGCATATCAGGCCAAAGCGGAAACAGTCTTAAATAACGTTTACAGTGGTGATCAATTCGCGACGTCTCTGGAATGGCTGCGGGCTAACCAGAATGAAGACGGTTCATGGGGACCGGATGACGAAATGAAGCAGTTGAATACTCTTACGGTAGTCCGGACACTGGGCTTGTACGGGTATCTGACTGAAAGCTATAACAAAGGAGTAATTTGGCTGCAGGCCAATCCACCGCAGAACAATGATTATCTGGCAAGATATTTAAGCATACCCGATTTGGCCACACCGGAAAAAATCAACGAACTGACTGGCGCTCAAAACAACGACGGCGGCTGGGGCGTCTCAGCCGGGTATGCCAGCGACAGCCTGGACACAGCCCTGGCCATGGGCGCTTTGTTGAATAAAGAAGGCTACGATCAGGAAATATCCCGCGCCGCTGAATATTTGCTGAGCAAACAAAATCCCGATGGCAGCTGGGGTTTGATCGAAGGCGGCAAAAACAGCGTTTACCTTACCGGGCTGGCGAGGAAAGCGCTGCTTGAGTACCAGGATAAATACAGCCTTGACCTCACAGAAAATCTGGGCAGGGCTGCAGACTGGCTGCTGGCCAATAAAAACGGTCAAGGCGGCTGGGGGGAGGCGGAGGAGACCGTTTATCTCACTTGCATGGCTTATGGCGGCCTGGCAGCGGATATGTGGCAGAGTTTGCAGGAAGTGCCCGCCTATCTGGAATCACAGCTGCTGCCGAACGGCAGTGTGAGTGACAGCCCTTACCTGACCGCCCTTGTCCTTGGATCGCTGTCATTTGAATATGTTGAAACCGTAGTTGAATTAACTGATTTGAAATTGTATGCCTATGGCAATGAAACCAGCTCATTTGAGGCCAAAAGCAGCGTTGAAATAAAGCCGTTTTATACCGGGCGTAACGTTGTTCTGGAAGCTGCGGTGATAAGCCAGACTGGGGATAGGTATATTGTCGAAAAGGACAGCCTCGGCAGGTTTTACTGGTATACCGGGCTGAACCAGGCGGGGGATTACCAGGCCGAGGTGGTCTTGAAAGATTCAGGCGGCCAGGTCCAGGGGACCCTGACCAAACCGTTCACCATTTTTCCTTTTCTGGAAATTCCACAGTCCTATCTTGAAGTCATTCCGGGCGTGACAAGGTTGGACAACCCTGTGTCACCTCTGGCAAAACTTTATATAGATTGTGAAATTAACTATGCAGATCCGGTAAGCGTTGTATATAGCGTTTACAGCAGTGTCAGCGGCAGCGTGTACGAATCCGGTTCTAATGTGCTGCTGCAAAAGGATATACCAATAGTCTTGCATAGCGGTGAAAATTTTATTGATCTGGACAATTTCACGGTTGACTGCTCAGTGCCGACGAACTACACGATTGAGGCGGAAATCGGTTATCAGGGTGAAATCCTCAGCAGCAGAAAAGCCGTTTTCAGAGTTATGGAGAATATAGATTCTTACTACACGGATGATGAAGATTTTGACGGCGGCGTCATGAAGAATCTGAATCATGATGAGGTGCATGACCAGCTGCAGTTGAACAAAACCATGGAGGTATATCCATATATCTGGATAGCGAATGCAGCGGAAGGGACGCTATCCAAACTAAATACCCAAACAGGAAAAGAAGTTGCCCGTTACCGCACCGGTCCGGGTTCGCCAAACCCCGATCCTTCCAGGACAGCTGTGGACAAGGACGGCAACTGCTGGGTGGCTAACCGCGGCAACGGCACAGTAGTAAAAATTGCTGTGACCGGAGGAATTGATAGAAACAATAACGGGATCATCGATACCTCCAGTGACATAAACGGAGATGGCAAAATTTCTTCCAGTGAGATGCTTCCCTGGGGCCAGGATGAGGCTGTGCTTGTGGTTACAACGGTGATAGCGGGAGATACAAAATCCCTTCCGCGAGCTCTCGCCATTGACAAACAGGGCAGGATCTGGGTCGGTTTGTATAACAGAAGCAGATATGTGGTTTTAGATTCTGACGGCATTCAGACGGGAATAACAGTGGGAACCGTCAAGCCACCTTATGGCGCTTCCATTGACAGCAGCGGCTACCTGTGGTCGGCTTCGACAGATAACAATTCAATTGACAAGATCGATACAAATAATGCTGTATTCGGCAAGAGTTATAATGTCGGCAGAAACACCTACGGCATTGTGGCTGACAAGAACGGAATTGTCTGGTCTCCAAGCTATAAATCGGGCTACCCGCTGACCAGGTTTGACCCTGTGGCGGAAAGCTACACCCGCCATTACGGGGACGGAAGCCAGGGGCGGGGGGTTGCAGTAGACCGCGACGGAAATATATGGGCGGCTTATTCCGGCAACCATAAATTGAACAAATACAGTCCCAGCGGCGATTTTCTGAAATCAGTAACCCTGTCTCCTCTGGGTAAAGGACCAATAGGCGTGGGTGTGGACGGTGACGGTTACATTTGGGCGGTTAACCAATCCACGAGCAACGTCACCAAGCTCAGCACGGACGGGACTATTATCGGTTATTACCCCGTGGGGAGAGGCCCCTATACCTACAGCGATATGACCGGGTTTAACCTGAAAAACATTACTTATCCCGAGGGGGTCTGGTCCGCAGTCTATGATGCGGGAGTGGATGATTATCAATGGGAGAGAATCGCATGGCACTCACAGGTTCCCGATGGGACCGGGCTTACGGTGGGCGCAAGGGCTGCCAACCAGCTTGAAGATCTGGATCAGGCGGCCTACTTACAAGTTGAAAATGGACAGACTATTGAGAATCTAACGGGGCGTTTTATCCAGGTTGAAGTTAAATTTACTTCAACTAACCAGCTATCTCCGGTACTTGAAGATATCAATATCGGCGGGTCCGGTGATATTCCCTTTGCTGACGCCGGTCCCGACCAGGTTGTACCCATGACTGCAAGCGACGGCGCCAAAGTTATACTGGACGGTACTGGCTCTTATGATCCCGGCGGCGGCCAGCTGACATACAGGTGGACATGGAGCGGCGGCGAAGCGGCAACTCCCCAGCCTGAAGTCACATTTCCCGAAGGGAAGACTGTGATCAGCCTGACCGTGAATAACGGAACAGCTAATTCCATTCCGGACCAGGTTGAGGTTACAGTAGTTGGCCCGAGCAGTATGAATACAAGTATTTTAACCGACAAGAACGTCTACCTGCCCGATGAAACTGTCCAAACCGCCGTCTACGGCCAGAACCTGAGCTCGCTTTCGAGAAACCTGGGGCTGGTGGTAGACATAATAGACGAAAACGGGGCTGTTCTCGATATTATTACATCTGAGACAGCTGTTTCATGGAACCCTGGTGAAAGCAAAGAATTCAGCAGCGCCTGGAACTGCGGAACCAGGTTGTCCGGAACATACAGAGCCAGGGCCACCTGGACCGAGGAGAATAAGGTAATAGGCGTAAACACGGCAGAATTTCAAATAAGCTCTGACGGCAGCCCGGACAATACTGTGACCACTGACAAAATAATGTACACGGCAGGCGAGAACGCCCAGATCGTGGAAACTGTGCAAAATACCAGCAGCAACGCCATCTTGTCGGATCTCACAGTAAAAACAGAAATACATGACAAGGACGAACAGGTAGTCTGGGATAAGTCAACTCCCATACGGGAGATCCTGCCGGGCGCCTTCTGGCAGTATAAGAGCAGTTGGGGAGTGGCCCAGGCTGTATACGGCGACTACAACGTGGTTTCGACAGTATATCAGGGTGACCTGGTACTTTGCCTGGACAGCGCGCAGTTCAGCGTGTCCTCATCCGTGTATTCCGGACAGGGGGTCACCGGCAGCCTGAACGTGCTGACCAAGAATATCTACCCCGGCGACGATGTCTCCATGGAGTATACTCTGACCAACCAGGGCAACACGGACCTGCAAGGCATTCAAGTAAGAATAACCATAGCAGACCCTGTAACCGGGGAAGTTGTTGATACAATCATGGATAATATTAGTCTGGCCTTCAATGAAACCATTTCTGATACCTTGACCTGGAGCCACGATATCCTAAAACCGGGCAATTACCTGGTTGTATGTGATGTGACACTCGATGACGAAGTGGTCGTGCCCCTGGACAGCAGCTATTTCACAGTAAAGGATCCTTACGAAGTAACCATGCAGCGGGTAGTCAGGCCCAGGGTGCTGGTCTGGGCGGAAAGCCAGCTTAATACAGACATGGCCGCCACTGTATTAAACGAAATGCAGGTTTACTACCGCATAGTCAATAACCGTGACGCATTTTTTACAGAACTTCAGAGTGGCCAGTACAACACCTACGTAATGCTCAACAAATCACTTCCGCTTACAGACCACGACGACCTGGTCCTCACAGAAGAGATCGCGGCAGGGAAAGGACTGGTGGCAACGGGCGGCTCCAACGGGGACAACCTTAAACAGTTCAACCTGTTTGGCATAAAGGAAATCGGGTCAGTAAACTCCAAGGGTTATATCACCAGCTTTATATCCGGTTCTCCACTCGGCGAATTTAACCTGAACGGCACCGGGACTGTCCAGAGAGTCCTTTTGACGGGCGGCCAGCAGGTAGCCTCAATTATCACTGAAAAAGTTACCCTGCCCGGAGTGATCACCCACCAATACGGAGAGGGCAAAACCGTGCTGATGACCTTTGACCTGGGTGAGGCCGGCCCTGCCGCCGAAGCGTACACGCTGTTCCGCAGCTCATTGGAGAGAGTGGCGCCGGTGCAGGAGGCCATGGGAAATGTGGCCGAGGTAGAAATAAAAGTCCAGGGCATGGCCGCGGTGGAAGCCATGCTCAAAGAGGAATTTCCTGCCGGTACGGAAATACTGTGGGTCTCACCGGAGTTTACTTCCGCTGATCCGACTTCATGGCAGTTCAGCACCGTTCCGGACCAGGAATACACCTTCCGCTATGTTGTCAGGCTGCCCGGCGGCACGGGCGATGTGGACCTGTTTACCGGTTCCTGCTACCTGGCAGCCGGCGAGTACAGGCTTTTCAAATCGACGCTTTTGACCATCAGCGTGCCTTAAAGAATATCGCGGGGGCGGGCATAGGCACGCTCCGCCATATGCATAGATAAAGTACGGGAGGGTAAAACAAATGATCTTTAAGAAAAAACACAAGATTTTTATTAAAATAATAACCCTGATATTGGCTGTAACCTTTTCCTTTAACTTTGTGTTCCCCACGAACCTGGTGTATGCCGCCAGTCAGTATGAACAGCACGGTTTAAACGGCCAGGGCGAGGGAGCTAAAAACGGACCAAAAACCAAACTGGGTTCGTTAAGCCAGGGGCTGTCAGGACATTTTAAGGAGATAAAAGGACACGCAGGCAAGAAAGAGGTAGGCAGCCTGCGCGCTTCGGTAAAAAACATAAAAAAGGCATTGGCGGATTCAAAAAGAGGTGTATACCAGGAATTTGACGATAATGAATCAACCCTGAAAAAGATTGGGGCTTCCACTGCCGTTGCCCGCCAGCGGGAATTCAGGGACCAGTTCCGGAAAAAAACCGCCGAACTGGAAGCCATTATCGAAGAACTTGACAGCATTTCAAACCAGGGCGAAACATTTGACGCAATTGAGGCGGCGGGACTAGATGAGAAGCTTACACGCATGCAGGAACTGATCACCGTCGAGGAGGAGCACAACCCTCTCGGCAGCGACCTGCCCCACCGTAATATTCAAATGCAGCCGCCGCCGCCAGCTATCGGTGGCGGCATAACCCCCGCTTATATGAGTTCGGAAATGCAGGCTGCCGGTTCCGTACTGCCATGGCAACCAACTCCCGAAGACCTGGCCGAAACCAGGGAAACCAGGTTCACGCCGGATATTATAGAAATGGCGGATTCATTAAGCAGCAATCCGGTGGAAATATACGAGTCAGTAAGAAACAATATTACATTTGAACCCTATTACGGCTCCCGCAAAGGCGCCACCGGCACACTCCAGCAGTCCAGCGGCAATGACTTTGACCAGGCGTCGCTCTTAATTGCCCTTTTACGCTACAAGAATATACCAGCACGTTATGTGACCGGCACCGTGGAGATACCGGTTGACAGGGTAATGAGCTGGACAGGAACCGAGACACATGCGGCCGCTGTACAGGCACTTGGTTCTATGGGTATTCCGGTAACCTCTGTCGTTACTGAGGGAAGTATAGCTTCCGTACAACTTGAACATACCTGGGTAGAAGCCTACGTACCCTATGAAAACTACCGGGGAATAGGTTCTGGAACAGGTGAGGCAGTTTGGGTTCCTCTCGACCCCAGCTTCAAGCTGAACAATAAGATACAAGGGTTGAACCTGGAAGAAATAACCGGTATAAGCAGAGAAGACCTGCTTGCCGTTTCCAGTAACGCCGGAGTCATATCCCCGGATGGCTTAAGCGTTACCCGTGTTGATACCACTGAGCTTGAAACCTTAATGAATACGGCAATTGACAGGATAAATACCTATGTGCAGGAAAATAACCTGGAAAGTGCAAAAACCGTTGACATCACCGGGGGAATGGAGTTAATACCCGAAAACCTTGGTGTGCTCCCTCTGACACTGCCTTACAATACAGTCTCCATAGCCCAGGAACTGACAGCCATCCCTGACAGTCTGTGCGACTGGGTCGGATTCAGTATAAAAGGGGCAAATCCGTTCGGGCTTTTCTTTGATGATACCGAAGACTTCAGCTACAGAGCGTTCACTGCCGACCTTCACGGAAAGAAAATAACCCTGTCATGGGTTCCAGCCACGGTTGAGGACGAAAACGTACTAAACCATTACGGCGGCATATTTAATACGCCCCCATACCTTTTGCAGATGATACCCCAGCTTAAGATTGACGGTCAGATTGCTGCTTCGGGTAACCCCGTGAGCCTTGGGTACAGGCAGGAATTTACCCTTACCTTGGGTAGCCCGGGTATGCCCGAAGAAAAGGTCGTAAATCCAGTATTTGCAGGAGCGTTATATTGCATAGGTTTAGACCTCGGAAGTATATCAGTTGACGAAATAAACAAGATAGCAAGTAACCTTGAGAATTTAAAGGCTGTTGTCAATGAAAGCAACATCTACAGTGAAGAAGGCATGGGAGAAATACTGGATGCCGTGGTTAAAGGTTACTTTGGGCAGGTAGATGCCATAAATAACCTTATCGCAAACCAGTATGGGGTTAAATCCACAAGATTTCTCAGTGAGGGAATCTCAGGCTACAATCCAAAAATCGGCTATATGTTTTACGCTCCTGTAGAAATCAGCGAAGGCGGGCTGTTTATAGATGTAGACCGTGATGCAGTCGGTATAGTAAGCAAAAATGGAGATCGACAAGCTGGAAAAGCATATATGCTTTCAGCCGGAATTATCGGCTCAGCCATGGAGCATGGCATCTTTGAGCAAATGATGGAAACACCTTCAGTATCCACGATCAAAGTTTTGCAGGAAGCCAACGCCAGAGGAGTGCCGATATATGCGGTAACAAAAGAAAACATAGAAGATGTTCTGCCCAATCTGGATGTAAGCCAGTCAGTTAAAAACGATGTTGTAAATGCCGTAAACGCCGGCAAAACCGTAACGATACCGGGCAGGAGCATCCAGTATTATGGCTGGAGCGGTACCGGTTATATCATACTGGATCAGTCATCCGGCTCTGCGGCATATATGATCACCGGTGGTCTCGCCGGCGGTTCGATGACCCTGGATGAGGTCCTGGCAAAATATGTTGAAAGTCTAATAAACGGTATAATTGGGATTGCGCTTTTTGAGATAGGTAAACTAATTCTTGCTGCAGCGTTACCTGGGTTGATAGGATACTTCTATGTGGTGGCTATTGGGCTCGTGGCTTACTACGCCTATGATTTAATTGTTAGATATATAACGGGTGATGAGCATACCAGACAGGAAGTGATGATTGAATTAGTGGCTGCTCTCACGTTGGGTGTGGCGGCAAAAGTAATTACAGACATTGCGCCCATAAAGGGTCTCGTGGATCGCATGAAGCTGATAGGTGTGGAGCGCAATGTAACATGGGATTTTGTCAGGACATACGGTATACGGCGTATAAACGAAGCTGAGACGGTGATTACTTTCTTTAAGAATTACGGCATGTCAAATGATTTGTTGGCAGTAATCTCTGAAAGCTTTGACAGACAGATAATAAACCTGGTAAAAAACACGCTTGAAGAGTCAACTGTTAAGTTTACTGAAGCTGATATCAATGTTATCGTTTCATTGTTCAAAAAGGTTTCTAATTACGATGAGGGAATATCCCTAAAATCAGATATAATTGTTCTAAGTAATAATGGCATATATCCGGCAGCTTACGATGGTTTAGGTATTAGATCACCATTTTTCTTGAAATGGGTCGTTGGCAATATCGAGGAAATAGTTCAGTTTCTCTTTGAGAAAGATAATTTACTTCTCCCAGAACCTTCAGGAATAGATCCTGGAACTATAGCGGATAGAGTCATTGACGGAAAGGATGTAGTATTTAACGATTCTAATAAAGTTGGATATTTAAGAGCAAGAGTTGAATTTGAATACCTTACTGGAAATTATATTAGTAGTAGAGCTCCTACATTTAAGGGGGTTGATGATTGGATTGGCACAGAAGTAATAAGTTGCAAGACTTATGATACTAGAGCTAAATCTAACCAGGGGATTAAACTTGGTAATAATATAATTAGGGATATTAGAAAACTGTTTGAGTTTGAAGGACATAGATTAAAAGATTTAGAGGTTTTATATCCTGATGATTATAATTCAAAGGCGATAAGAATCGGGATCCCTGATTACAAATTAACGTCAGAACAGCTTCAGGGAATACAAAATGCTATTCAGTTTGCAGAGGATAACCTGGACCCTGTAACAAATAAAACCATTAGAGTTGAAATATTTGTTTTAAAATAGAATAAAGGAGATTAAACCTTGGGACACCGAATATCTATTTATAAGGACAAGAAGGAAATTATTATAATTGTTCCCGTTCCTCGACATATCAATGGGTATGGTTGGCAAATTGATAAGCCTGCCATTATTAAAAATCCGTCTGATGTCAGTTTTGTTGGAAAAAAAGCCAGGGAATCTTTCGAAATGGCCGCAAAGGAAACTCCTTTTCACGGTGAAAAAGGATTTGATTATGAACAAGTAACCGGAACAAAAAATTATGCAAAGTTTACAAGAGAAAGAAAAAATGTTTGGGGATATATGGATATTGATAAGGGTTACTATATATTTCGACCATCAAAACGGGAAAGAGGAGGGGGGTATACTCCGATAAATAAAGCTAGGGAGAAAGAATATACTTTAAGCATTGATTCAACAGATGAGGAAATAGGTCGTATGATTATGAAGGCGTTCGAGGACTGCTTGCTATAGCATATATAAAGAGCATCTCTATTTTGGTAGGAGATGCTCTTTTTTGTCAGCATACTTTGAGAAAATAGTAATGGCAAATATTGATTTAGTACATAGGCCATAGGTAGACATTTTTCTGGTGGAAGCAACGGGATGCTCCTTTTTGTCCAATGGACTCAATCAAAAAAATATTATTTTTATACTAACAGTTGTTAAAGGGGGCACTTAATATGATTTATAATGTGAGCATTTATAAAGATAAGAAAGATAATATATTACTAATACCATATGTATTTGATGAACATGGCATTCGCAGGAAGTATAATAAGCCAGTCACATTAGAAAAACCATATCAAAGTTTTGTTATAGGTAAAAGTGTTAGGGAATGCTTTAAAGTTTCGATAGAAACGAAATGTCAGCAATCAGAACAAGCCGTTAATGTTTGGCAAATCGCAACCGGTATAAAAAGCTGGTATAAGTTTTCTAAGGAAAGGCTATGTGTTTCCGGGAAATTTAATCCTGAAGAAGGGTATACATTCTTACCATTAAAAAGACAATCCGATGGTTCCTATACCCCAGAAGGAATAGAAATAATTCACCTAACCGCGGGTTTAGATGCTCCAGATGAAGAAATCGGAGAATTAGTTCTAAAAGCATTTAGTTTTCTGGACAACAAAGTGATTACCTCCTGTAAAGAGGAAATTGCGGAAGTAGTTATAAAAGAAGCTGAAAACGGAAAAAAGCAATATAGTCCTGAATATCATGATAATGGAAATCCCAAACCAGAGAAGCCTGAGCCGTTTGGTTACAATTGCGCTTGGTTGGCAATAAAAACCCAAGATATAGATAAAGTTGCAAAGGCGTTAGAGTTAAAGAACATCAGGGTGGCAAATTGGACTGACGGAGTGGAAGCATGGGACGAATTTAACGGGGAAGTTTTTGTTTCTCCTCCTCTGGGTGACTGGACCATTGTAATTGGAATATCATTGCCTGACATGGGTGATTCGCGGCATCCCGATAAGTTAACACCTCTCATACTTAAATTGAGCAACGTATTTGATGAGGTGCAGTATTTTGGTACGCAGCGCACTTCGGAATACCATGCCTGGGCGAAAGCGAGAAACGGAGTTTTGATCAGAGCTTATGCATACGTAGGCGACTGTGGCCAAACCGCATGTAATGTGGGTGAGAAAACAATAGAAGAAAAGAAGTTGGGCTTTAACTTTTTTAATGAGAAAAGCCTGGAAGCCAGGAAGAATGGCTATTGGGACAGAGAAGACTTAAGATATCCGCGCGAATTTGATGTGCTCAGTATAGCTAGAGAATGGAGTACCGATACCTTATTTGAATCAGAAGAATACCCTCCCGGTCTAGGTTTAATAGGATTATTGCCAAAAATTTTATGATTGCAAATTAATAGGCCCTACATCATGGAATCAAGTAAAAGGATCAGGAGAAACGCCACCATCTTTAAAGTACAGCATGAAAACAGCATGATGAGGTTCTTTGGTCCTTTCTTAATAATGCGACAGCCGGGTGCAATCCCCTGTCGCATTATTACTCTAATGTATAGTAGAAATTATACCAATATGTAAAATACAATGACCTTACCATCCTATAAAATATGAAGTGGAGGTGTAATAATGATTAATATGTTAATTAAAAAAGTACTGTTTCTTTTTTTAGTCCTGTCTTTCTCGATGAGCCCATACGCAGCCCGGGTAAGTATGGCGGAAGATACCCAAAGCGGAGACTTGATCGAGCTGCCTTTTTATGTGAACGACGCGGCGATTGATCCGGATGAACCCGTGGTGTATCTTGTTAGTTCGGCAGAAAAGAAAATATACGCCGTCAACTATAATACCGGAACACTTGCATTGCTCAGCTTTGACTGGGTGCCTGAAAGCATAGAGCCAGGCACAGGGCAGTATGCGGGTGATCTTTATGTCGCTCTGCTGCACCAGAGTCACAGTTCTTACTGGTGGGATGAGGATCAGACCGGGACAATAGCAGTAATTGACCGCAGCACATTTACAGTTAAAGATACTTTTGATATTCCAGTAGACCCGTTTGACATCGTAGCCGGGAGGGATGGCTATCTCTATATCCCGTCCGGTTCCGGCCAGTGGACTAATTTTGATTCATACAGCTTGTCTTCCCAACAGCTTAACGACCGGACAGCAATCAGGCAGATGTCTTACGCGAAACTGCACCCGACAATGGAAAGGATATACACCGTTGACACGGATTTATCACCCAGGGATCTGCGCGCCTATAATATAGCAGGCGGGGCTTTCACTGACGCTAAATACCCGGGCGGTTATGATTCGCCCTATCACGGCGATTATCCGTTAGAAAAGAACATAGCGCTTGAACCTACCGGCAGATACCTTTTTAACGGCAGCGGGTGTATATTTACAACCGCCGCGGATAAAGCCCAGGACATGAACTACGTGTCAAAACTAGACTCTCCTTTCAGTGACATTGCATTTGAGCCTGATCTTTCGCAATTCTATGCCCTGAGCGGAGCCGCCATAAATGTTTACAATGGAAGTGATTTTAGCCGCCTGAATACGATTCCCCTGGTAAGCTCAGGCCGGTATTTATTTAAGAAAGGCGATCAGTTGGTCGCAATAACCAGGAATCCGGCATTATCTAATCAATCAGCGATTCAAGTTGTTGATATTAATCCTGACAGCCCGCCGGATGTTGTTGCGACAAATCCGTCACCCGGCGCCACCGGTGTCGCAACAGATAAAGTTATCAGCATTACTTTTAGTGAGGATATAGCGGCGGGGTCAGGATATGATTTAATTACCATGACGGATAGTGATAATAATCCTGTGACCATTTCTAAAAATATTAACGGCAGCACCCTCACTGTTGTTCCTGCTGCAAACCTTGGTTACAGCACAAATTATACCGTTACCGTGCCGGCAGGCGCCGTGCAGGATTCAGCCGGCAGCACACTGGCGGACGGCTGCAGCTTCAGCTTTACCACGGTGGAAGCGGCGTCTGATATAACACCTCCGGCAGTGAGTGCAACGGACCCTGCTAACGGGGCAGTAAATGTTGCGCTGGACAAAACAATTTCTGTGAATTTCAGCGAGGCTGTACAACTTGGCCCCAATGCAAGCGGTATCCTAATTAAAAAGGGCCGCACAATAATTTCTTATACCTTGGATATTAATGAAAGTACGCTGATTGTTGATCCCAAATCAGTATTTTCAAAAAACACTGCCTATACCGTGATTATACCTTCCGGCGCTGTGCTGGATCTGTCGGGAAATCCTTTAGACTCAACATATACCTTCTCTTTTATCACCAGAAAAAAATAGCGTATTGTGCCCGGTCCTATACAGAAAGAAACCTCCTGATTAATCAGTCGGGAGGTTGTTTTTTTGTGATACTGTTAAGCACACGATTTTATAAAAAGTATGTTAGTTCATACAAGCTATAAAAACAGGTCTTCCAGTAAAAGAAGACCCTTGCTTTATATTGCATACGGATTATAAAAGCACACGAGGACCGTCCCCGTGTGCTTGTTTTTAATCGCGATTAGCCTGGTTGCGCGTCTCTTTTCGGTTTCGGTAATTCTTATAAAAGAACCACGCTGCGCCGGCAATAATAGCTGCCAGTATAGTATAGCTTACCGGGCGGAAATAAGGTTCGATCAAATGCCAGTTTTTCCCCAGCTTAAAACCCAGGTATGTTAAAGCAATATTCCAGGGTATACAGCCTACCAGGGTATAGATAAAAAACTTAGCGAAATTCATCCTGGCTATACCCGCCGGCAGGGAGATAAAAGTCCGGATAACCGGCAGGTTACGGGTGAAGAAAACGGTCCAGTCCCCATAGCGGTAAAACCACCGCTCTGCCTTTTCCACGTGATCCGCATTGATCAGGATGTACCTGCCGTATTTCAGAAGAAGAGCGCGGCCGCCGCTGGCGCCGAACCAGTATGTGAGGACAGAGCCGGTAAGGTTGCCCAGTACCCCCGCGGCTACAACAATCCAGAAGTTAAACAATCCAACCGCTACCATGAAGCCGCTGAACAGCATAATTGCCTCGCTCGGCAGCGGGATACAGGAGCTTTCAATAATCATGCCGATATAGATACCCCAGTAACCGAATGTTTCCGTTAAGGTAAGGGCTATATGGGTTAACTGTTCAACTAGCGAGTGAAACATTGTTAAGTTGGACAACTCACTTTCATTATTGTTATCTCATAAGAAGAATTGCATTAAGTGGCAAATGAATTTTGCTGGTCATAGAGGTGTAATAAGAAGATTCAGCATTGCAACACATGTTGGAATTATAATATAACCAGACAGTTCAGTCAAACATTCTAATTAACGGACAGTTCATAGTTCTATTGTGTTCGGCGGGTATATTGCATTAAAATATGGGAAAAAGCAGGGCAATGTCCGCACATGCTATGGCTGATCTGCCTGGTCAAATTAAAATAGAGTGAAGTAGTCTAATGAAAACTTACAAAACATCTCAAATCGCGGCTTTATGCGGAGTACATCCTAATACGGTGAGGCTGTATGAAGAACTTGGTTACATCCCGCCTGTCCCAAGGGCGAAGAATGGCTACCGGTTATACAGCGAACTCCATCTTGAGTATGTGCGCCTTGTAAGGACGGCGCTGAAGAGCACCTGGCTGGGCGGAATTATTCGAAAGAAAGCGCTCTCGGTTGTGCTGCTTTCCGCTGCCGGTAGTTTTGAAGAAGCGATGCAGTTGGCACGGGAGCATTTGACCATGGTACGAGAGGAGCGGGGGAAGGCTGAAATTGCCGCCGGGCTACTTGAGACATGGGCGGCTGACAGGAATATTCCAGACGGATCAGCAGGGCCTTACTGGAAAAGCAGTGAAGCAGCAGAAAGACTTGATATTACATATGACATGCTGCGGAGTTGGGAACGCAACGGCCTGATTACAGTGCCGCGGGATCCTGACAACGGATACCGGGTATTTGGCAAAGACGAGATCCGCAGGCTTTATGTAATCCGGGCTTTGCGTAAGGCGCGTTTCAGCCTCATGTCTATCTACAATATGTTCAGGCATTATGACAGGGGTGTGAGAGAAGGGCTGGCCGGTATCCTTGACGAGCTGCCCCCGGACGAAGAAGACATCATTTTCAACACCAACCAGTGGCTTAGCAAGATTAAAACGATCGAAGAATATGCCTGTGAGTTGATCGACCGCCTGACTACAATCATAAAATATGTAAAAAAGTAAACCCTCCTATAGCGCACCAGGGTTTGGTGTTTGATGTAATATTGATTATACATCAGCTTGAAGGAGGGTTTTGTTATGGCCATCTTTAACCAGGATGATTATATTGAGCGCTGTCTGAAGAAACTTTCGGTGGAAATCGGGCAGCGGCCGGCGGGGTCCCGGGCTAACCGGGTGGCGGCGGATTTCATCGCCGGAGAAATGAAGATTTTCGGGTATGAAGTGACAACGCAGGAATACCCCTGTCCTGATTGGCGGGCATTATCAGTTGGGCTGACGGTGGCAGGGAAAAAGGTACCTGCTATCGTGAACACCCATTCACCGTCCTGTGATACCGAAGGCGTGCTGGTTCCTGTTTCGTCAGCCGAAGACCTGCGGGACATTGATTTGACCGGCAAAATCGCGCTGGTGCATGGTGATATCACCCGCGGCGGTTTTATGCCCAAAAACTTCGACCGCCGTTATTATTTTGATGAGATAAAGGACCGCTTCATCGAACTCCTGGTCAGGCGCAGACCGGTTGCTATTATTACGGTGAGCCATTACGATATACCGCTGCCGGTGCTGCAGGACAGCGAGTTGGACATCCCTTCGGTTTCGGTACACAGGGATGAGGTACCGCTCCTGCTGGGGAATTCCGGCTCTGGGGCCAGGCTG
Source organism: Pelotomaculum propionicicum (assembly GCF_048984525.1). Lineage (GTDB taxonomy): Bacteria > Bacillota > Desulfotomaculia > Desulfotomaculales > Pelotomaculaceae > Syntrophopropionicum > Syntrophopropionicum propionicicum_A. Next base: position 347,221 of record NZ_JBMGJC010000001.1, on the reverse strand, counting down.
AAAATAGTCGCTGAAAGCAGAGAGAGCACCGGTTCAAATTTGATTGGGAGGCGTGGGAACGGTGAAAAAAAGATCCTGTTATGCGCTCACTACGACTCATTTCCCGGAACACCGGGAGCCATGGATAATGCTGCCGGGATTGCGGCTTTGCTGCTGCTTGCCCGTAACCTCAGGGAAGTGGATACCAAAGCGGCAATCGAGCTGGTAGCTTACGGCGGCGAGGACAGCTGGTTTCCCGGGGACGCCCTTTACATACAGGAGTATCCGCCGGATGATCTCATTGCGGCGATCAACATTGACGGCATAGGATTTAAGGATGTAAACAGGATGGCGGCGTTTTTTGGATGTCCGGATGAGCTGGTATCCCGGATCACAGAGACCGCCAAAAGGTTCGGGGATTTCATCGAAGGACCGTTTTATGAGAGCGACCACGGCTTCTTCTGGCCGCTGGGGATCCCGACCCTGGCCTTCACGTCAATGTGTATGGAACTTCTGGGCAAGGTCACGCACACTGTAAATGACACCATGGATTTGCTGGACATCAGCAAGATAGGGCAGACAGCGGGCCTGGTGCTGGAAATTGTAAAGATGTTCGATGAGTAGGGGAATTCGGGACAAGGGACAGCTCCCTTGTCCCAATCTATTTTTTCTTATCTCCAGTTTAGTATCTCTATAATGTTTCCTTCCGGGTCCCTGGCGTAAACAACTGTCAAAAGCCCGGCGCCCTCTATCTTCTTTTCAACTATCTCACCCAATTTGCTTCCGCCGTTTTCCAACAGCTTATTATAGAAATATGGGACGTCATCAACCAGGAAAGCTATGTGGGCCAGACCAGGCCTGTTGACAGCGGGCGGCTCATTACTATCAGATTGTTTGTTGTAACTGAATATCTCCAAAGTCGGTCCGTCCTCATACCCCGGCAGGCGCAGGTGCATACCCCTGATGCGGACGTCTTTTATACCGGTAACCTGGTCGATCCAATCGCCCTTGTGGTCCCGTTCCGGGGGCTCCGGTTTGCAGCCGAAGACTTCAATATAGAACTGGGCAAGTTTCTTCCAATCCCTGGCGATGATGTTGGTGTGGACATACTTTACTTTCATTAGCCCGGCCTCCTGCTATAGGTTTATTTACCCAATTAAAATATACCATGAAACAACCTTTTATAAGCATGTCAAAGATCTAAACCCCAGAATAGGAAAAAAGAATTCCCTTATTTAATAGTATTATTAAAGGGTTTTTCCAGCTATATGTAACAGGAGAAACCCTTCTAATATTTTAAGCGTTATCTTGTTCATAATTACACCCCTGTTTACCCGTACAGCTTTTCGTATTGAATTTTAGCAGCCTGCAGCTGTGACTGTCCTGTTTTGCACTGCGGGCTCAACAGGGGACAGTGTTTGTCACAGCCGGTACAAAACATATTGCTTAGATATTCCGACAGACTGACAGCTGATTCCCCATCATCTTGTATGTTCGTAATAGTGTAATTTTGATCATCTGTTGTTTTATTTTCACTATTATTTATGGCGGCAGCTTCCCGGGGCGGACTTTTCGGCACCGTGGCTTGCTGGGCAGCCTTATTGGGGCCTGGCGTGGCGGCAAAATACACCACCAGCATAACCATTGCCGCCGCTCCCAGGGCCTGAAGTGATTTCCTCAAGCGGCTTCCATTATAATTATGGAATATTTTTTGGACAGATGCCGTGACAAACCGCCAGTTCAGCGCGATATGGACTACAAACAGCCCCAGGCAGGCATATGCCAGCCATTTATGCACGGCGGCAAGTGTACGGGTATCGCCGTTTAATCCAAAGTCAAAAACGACTCTTGAAATCATAATCCCTGTAACGATTATGGCGCCAACACTGAATAACAGCACTGTATTCAGGACATACATCAACTTGGGCTTCTTCTTGATTTTTGATGTAAACAGGTTTTTTGTGACGCTTTTAACCCATGTCCAGTTTAAAAAGATATGCACTGTAAAGAGGGTGAAGATGGCCAGCCCCGCGATTTCATGGAAGGCAAGCCCTGTGTCGTAAGCGAATATAAGGATTATAAATAAAACAGCCATGGCTGTATCCAGCGCTAACTTTGTTATGGTCTTTCTGCTCATACTGTTTAACCCCTTTCAGGATTAGTATTTGTAGTACGGGTTGTTCTAAGTCTAAATTATAGTTTGTGAAGCTTAATGCCAACTGAGCGGGTGCTGAAATAGCACTTAAAATAAAAAAAAGCTTTAATAATACAATAGAAATACTTGTTTCCCTAAAATCTCATTGTTTATATTTTTTAGTTATGGCAAAATGACTTCTAACAGGGAATCAAAAAGGACTTCCCCTGTAACCTCTTGTCTCAAAGGGTTTGGCCGGGCTGAAAACTGTAAAAGCTAAAAACGGGGTGTTTTTAGATGAAGGAATCGTTTGTAAGTGTGGACGGCCGCGAGGTCAAGCTGACTAACCTGGACAAGCTAATCTGGCCGGAAGGCCTGACCAAGGCCCACCTGGTCAAGTATTATTCGGATATTGCGCCTTACATACTGCCGCATCTCCACAACAGGCCCATTGTAATGAAGCGCTATCCGGACGGCCTGGCGGGTGAAACTTTCTACCAGAAGGAAGTTCCCGAATACGCGCCTGACTGGATCATCAGGCAGCCGGTGGAGCATACCGGGAAGGTAATAAACTATATTATTTGCAACGACAGGGCTACACTGATATGGCTGGCCAACCAGGCCTGCATCGAGATGCACGCGTGGCTGGCCAGGCTGGAGAACCTGGAATGCCCGGATATCGCTGTTATGGACATGGACCCGGCGGAGGGGGCGACATTCGCTGATATACTGGAGATCGCGCTCCTGGTGAAGCGTATCCTGGATGAGTTTGAGATCGAGAGCTATCCCAAGACTTCCGGTTCCCGCGGCCTGCACCTTTTCATACCGCTGGAGCCGGTTTATTCATGGCAGAAGGTCACCGGGGCCATGAAGTATGTCGCGGAGCTGGCACAAAAAGTTTACCCGGACAAGGTCACTTTGGAGAGAAAAGTGGAAAAAAGAGAGGGGAAAGTGTACCTTGACTACCTGCAGAACGGCAGGGGGAAAACCATGGCTTTTCAATACAGCCTGCGCCCCCGTCCTGGCGCGCCGGTATCGACCCCGCTGCTCTGGCCTGAGGTGGAGAAAGGCGGCTTCCTGCCGGGAGACTACAATATTAATACTGTCTTCACCAGGACCGGCAAGCTGGGCGATGTCTTCGAAGGAGTCATTAAGAAAAGGCAGAGTATTAACAGCCTGCTAAACATGATCGATTATGGCGACTTGAAAAAATTATAAGAGATTCTTTAAATTCTCCCCGGTTGCAGCAATAACTGCCTAAATCTAAGCGGCCCTTTTGACGAAAGATAATAAAAGGTTCTCAAAAAGAAAATATTGCCAGTATGCAGGAAGATTTTGCTTGTGTCCCGAAAAGAATGGGATTAAAGAGTACTTGAGGGGAGAAGTTTTGTTGGAAGATAGATTGTACTGGCTGGGGTGGCAGTGCCTGATGCCGGAGCAGGGGAAGAAGCTTTGGTCCCTGCTGAGGCACTTTGGCTCACCGCGGGCAGCCTGGGAAGCCAGCCTAAAGGACCTTGCCGGCGCGCCCTGGAGCGGAGAAGAAAGCCCGGAAGAACTGGCGCGGCGAAGGGCGGGCCTTGACCCCGTGAAAGAGGAAGGGAAGCTTCAGTGTGCCGGTGTGAATTTTATCTGTTGTGATGACCCCGGCTATCCGGAGAACCTTTTTCAGATTTTTGACCCTCCCCCGGTTATTTTTATAAAGGGCTCACTTAAGTCTTCGGACAAGCTGGCTGTAGCTGTCGTGGGGTCGCGCAAACCTTCCCCGTACGGCCTCCTGGTAGCCAAAAAACTGGCCAAGGACCTGGCGGCGCTCGGCATTACCGTGGTAAGCGGCATGGCCAGGGGCATTGATACGGCCGGCCATAAGGGCGCCCTGGCGGGCGGCGGCAGGACGGTGGCCGTGCTTGGCTGCGGCCCTGATGTGGTTTACCCGAGAGAGAATAAAAAGCTCGTGGATAAAATTGTGGAGAACGGCGCGGTTATCAGCGAGTACCCGCTGGGGACTCCTCCCGAGCCCTGGCATTTTCCGGCCAGGAACAGGATTATCAGCGGGCTGTCGCTGGGGACCGTGGTCGTTGAGGCGGCTGAGAAAAGCGGCGCCCTGATCACGGCTGACTTTGCGCTGGAGCAGGGCCGTGACGTGATGGCTGTGCCGGGTAACGTAGTCAGCCTTTTGAGCCGCGGGCCGCACAGGCTGATCAGGCAGGGGGCCAGGCTGGTCGAAGGCGCCGGCGATATCATAGATGAATTGGGCCTGGAAAGGCTATTTCCCGTCCTGGAAGAAAATTCCGGTGTGAGATTTAAAATGAGCGCGGAGGAAGAGGCGCTGTACAGCCTGCTGTCGCTGGAGCCTGTTCCTTTGGACGAACTGATTGACCGGACAGGTTTGCCGCCGCAAAAAGTAATGGCGGCCCTGATGTACCTGGAAATAAAGGGCTTGACAAGGCAAATGCCCGGGAAATTATACGTCCGCGCGGGTTACAGTTCGTTCTAAAAATATTTATCAATGGATAGATTTAAAAAAAGTTGCTATAATAAATGGCAATTTAAAACGGAGTAATAATGAGGTGTTTTATTGTCTAGAATACTGGTTATTGTGGAGTCACCGGCCAAAGCAAAAACTATCGGCAAGTTTCTTGGGAAAAAATATGTTGTCAAGGCCTCCATGGGGCACGTCCGTGATCTGCCGAAAAGCCAGTTCGGCGTTAATGTTAAAGAAGGCTTTGAGCCAAAATATATTACTATACGCGGTAAAGGTGACACCATCAAGGATCTGAGAACAGCGGTTAAAAAAGCCGACCAGGTGCTGATCGCATCCGACCCCGACCGCGAGGGAGAGGCGATCGCCTGGCACCTGCAGAACCTCCTGGAGATCCCCGGTGAGAAGCCGTGCCGCATCGAGTTCAACGAGATCACCAAGCAGGCCATTCAAAATGCCGCGCGACACCCACGGCGCATTGATTATAACCGGGTCAACGCCCAGCAGGCCCGCCGTATCCTGGACCGCCTGGTGGGCTACAACTTGAGCCCGCTTCTCTGGCGCAAGATAAAAAAAGGACTTAGCGCCGGGCGGGTGCAGTCGGTAGCCGTGCGCCTCATATGCGACCGAGAAGCGGAAATCCAGGCTTTTGAACCGGAAGAATACTGGACCTTGACCGGTATGTTTGTCAAGACCGGTAGGGCGCCTTTCGAAGGCAGGCTTTTAAAATATAAAAATAAAAATATTGCCATAAAAAGTGAAAAAGAGATGCGGGAAGTCCTGGATAAGCTCAAGGGCACTCATTATATGGTGTCCAAGGTCGTCCGCAAAGAGAAGACACGCAGGCCCGCGCCGCCTTTTACAACCAGCACTCTCCAGCAGGAAGCCTACCGCAAGCTGAATTTTACCGCCAGGAAAACGATGATGGTGGCGCAGCAGCTGTACGAAGGCCTTGATCTGGGCAAGGAAGGGACTTCCGGCCTGGTAACATATATCCGTACAGATTCAACGCGGGTATCCGCATCTGCCAGGGAAGAGGCCCAAAAATATATTACAGAGCGTTTTGGCGCCCAGTATGTCGGCAGGGAGACCGCACCAGCGGGGGGCAAGGGCAAGATCCAGGACGCCCATGAAGCTATCCGGCCGACTTCAGTGCTAAGGGAACCCGACCAGATAAAAGGTTACCTGACCAATGACCAGTACAAGCTCTACAAACTGATCTGGTCCCGCTTCCTGGCCAGCCAGATGAGCCAGGCCGTATTTGACACCACCAGTGTTGATATTGGCGCCGGTTTGTACAGCTTTCGCGCCACCGGCTCGATCATTGTCTTTGCGGGATTTATGAAAGTATATACTGAAAGCCGGGACAACGGCGAGAAGGATGAGGAAGGGCTGCTGCCGGAATTAAAGGAAGGCGAGGAAGTGGAAGCCCGCTCGCTGACCCCGAAACAGAACTTCACACAGCCGCCGCCCCGTTACACGGAGGCGACGCTGGTAAAGATGCTGGAAGAAAAGGGTATTGGCCGGCCTAGCACATACGCGCCCATTATCGAGACGATCATCAAAAGGGCTTATGTGGTCAGGGAAAGCAAGCAGTTTTACCCGACTGAACTGGGCGATATCGTTGTTGCCATGCTGAAAAACCACTTTCATGATATTATCGATGTTGAATTTACCGCCGGCATGGAGGAAAAGCTGGATAAAATTGAAGAAGGGGAGCAGGACTGGGTCCAGGTCCTCGATAACTTTTACCAGCCCTTCAGCCGCACCCTGGAAAAGGCCGAGGAGGAAATCGGGCATGTCAAGGTTGCTGACGAAGTGACCGAGGAGATCTGCGATCAGTGCGGCCGCAACCTGGTAATTAAGATAGGCCGTTTTGGCAAGTTCCTGGCCTGCCCCGGTTTTCCGGAATGCCGCAACACGAAGCCGCTGTTGGAGCCGATTGGGGTAAACTGCCCGCGCTGTGAAGGCGAGCTGGTAGCCCGCCGCAGCAAGAAAGGCAGGAAGTTTTTCGGATGCAGCCGCTTCCCGGAATGTGATTTTGTGACCTGGGACCAGCCTTCAAATGTCAAGTGTCCCAACTGCGGCGATTTGATGGTGGAAAAGAAGAAAAACGGCAAAAGCAGCTACCTCCTTTGTGTAAATAAAGAATGCGGCGGCAAATCTTCAGCTGAAAAGAAAACACCCCGCAGGAAAACTGCGAAAACGGCAAAGGCAGATGCAAACGTGAACCTGGAAGGTGAATCAAGGACACAGGATGGATGAAAGACCGGGGGGGCTTACAGGCCCCAGTGAAAAACCTGAAAATATCGTGCCCGGCCTCTCGCAGCCCGCTGCGGTCACCGTAGTCGGGGCCGGCCTGGCCGGGGCGGAGGCTGCCTGGCAGATCATAAAAAGGGGTGTTAAAGTCAGGCTTTACGAGATGCGGCCTGAAAAACAAACGCCCGCGCACCGGAGCGGGGACTTTGCCGAACTGGTCTGCAGCAATTCTCTCAGGTCAGCCGCGCTGGAAAACGCGGTGGGACTGCTCAAGGAAGAAATGAGGCGCCTGGATTCCCTGATCATAAACTGCGCTGATGAGGCAAGAGTGCCTGCGGGCGGCGCCCTGGCTGTTGACAGGAACATCTTCGCCCGGCGCGTGACCGAAATGCTTTCACATCACCCCCTGGTCGAGGTTGTCCGGCGCGAGATAAATGAAATACCTGAAGATGACGTGGTAATACTGGCGACGGGACCGCTGACTTCAGACGCCCTGGGCGAAGCCGTAAGAAGCTTTACCGGGAGCGAATACCTTTACTTTTACGACGCTGTGGCGCCCATTGTCACAGCTGAATCAATTAATATGGACAGGGTTTTCCGCTATTCCCGTTATGGGAAAGGAGAAAGCGCCTACCTGAACTGCCCGTTTACCAGGGAGGAGTATATTACCTTCTGGGACGCCCTGGTAAAGGCTGAAAAGGCGCCCAGAAAGGATTTTGAGCGTGAAGTGCATTTTGAGGGGTGCATGCCTGTGGAGGCCCTCGCCGCCCGCGGCAGGGACACGCTCCGCTATGGTCCCCTGAAACCTGTAGGGCTGACCGATCCCCGCACGGGCAAGGGCTCCTTTGCTGTAGTGCAGTTGAGACAGGAAAACAACGAGGGCACGATGTTCAACCTGGTGGGTTTTCAGACCAGTTTGAAATGGAGCGAGCAGCAAAAGGTTTTCCGCCTTATCCCCGGCCTGGAGAAAGCGGAGTTTGTGCGTTTCGGTGTCATGCACAGGAATACCTACATAAACTCCCCGGTGCTGCTGGAGTCTACTTACCAGAGCAAAAACCGGCCCGGCCTTTTTTTCGCCGGCCAGATCACGGGGGTGGAGGGTTATGTGGAGTCGGCGTCTTCGGGGCTGGTGGCGGGTATTAACGCCGCCCGGCTCGCACAGGGAAAGGAACCCTTTATATTTCCCCGGGAAACTGCCCACGGTGCCCTCGCACATTATATAACCACCGCCGATCCCGGACGTTTTCAGCCGATGAATATAAATTTTGGGCTATTCCCCTCTCCCGGCGTAAAATTTGACGACAAGAAAGAACGCTGCCGGTTAATAGCCGGGATTGCTCTGAAGTCGATTGCATACTGCGGCTCACTATAAATTTTTGCCAGAGCCGTTGTGAATACTGGTGAGGTTAAATGTACAGCCATATTGACAATTTTTTAATATATCTCAAGGTGGAAAAAAACGCTTCTCCCAGGACTGTGGAAAGCTACCAGAAGGACCTCTTCAACGGGCTGGACTTTTTCTCTTCTGTCCTGAAAAAAGAAGACAGCGCCGTTACGCCGCAAGAAATTGATCACCTGGTATTTCGTCACTACCTGGCCCACCTGCGCGGGCAGGGCCTGGCCCGCACCACTGTGGCCAGGCGGCTGGCAGCCTGGCGATCTTTTTATAAGTACCTGCTGAGAGAAAAAGTAATCGAGGAAAATTATCTTTCCAGAGTCCTGAGCCCCAAGCTGGAAAAGCGGCTGCCGCGCTTTTTATATGAAGGGGAGGCGGCTGTCCTGGTGGAGGCGCCGGACTTGAAACACCCGCTCGGCATCCGCGACCGGGCCCTTTTGGAGTTATTATACGCGGGAGGACTGAGGATTAACGAGTTGGTGACGCTTGACCTGTGGGACCTGGACCTGAGCGCCGGGTATGTGCGGGTGATGGGCAAAAGGGCCCGGGAAAGGCTTGTCCCGCTTGGCTCGCAGGCCGTCAAGGCGCTGCGCGGCTACCTGGCCGGCGCCCGGCCCAGGATCCTGGCCAACGCGTCTGAAAAGAAAATAAATAACGCGGTTTTTCTCAACCGCTGGGGCGAAAGGCTCACCGCGCGGGGCATCCGCAAAATACTGAACAAATATGCCGAGAAGGCAAACCTGGAGAGGAAAATCAGCCCGCACACCCTGCGCCATTCATTTGCCACACACCTTCTGAACGCGGGAGCCGACCTGCGCTCAGTGCAGGAACTTCTGGGCCACTCCCGCCTGTCCAGTACACAGGTCTACACACACGTAACCGGTGAAAGGCTCAAGCAGGTTTACCGCAAGGCCCACCCGAGGGCTGAGGAACAGGAGGACACTTAAGGGGAAACAGGGGGACGTCATCTTTGTTTCATTATATAACTGGCGCGGGCGGACGCCGGGGTGCAATATAAACTGAAGGGAGAATGTTATGTTCCACGCCACAACCATAGTCGCAGTCAAAAGAGACGGCAAGGTTGCCCTCGCGGGTGACGGCCAGGTGACCTTTGGACAGAATACCGTTATTAAAAAAGGGGCCAGGAAAATCAGGCGCCTTTATAAAGACAAGGTGGTCGCCGGATTTGCCGGCTCGGTGGCTGACGCCTTTACGCTGTTTGAAAAGTTTGAGGGCAAGCTGGAGGAATTCCACGGCAACCTGCAGCGGGCGGCAGTCGAGCTGGCCAAGGACTGGCGGACCGACAGGGTACTGAGAAGGCTGGAGGCGCTGTTAATAGTCGCCAACGCTGACGATCTACTGATTATATCCGGCGGCGGCGAGGTGATAGAGCCGGACGACGGGCTGGCCGCCATCGGCTCCGGGGGGTCTTACGCCCTGGCTGCCGCGCGGGCGCTGGTCAAGCATACTCCCATGGCGGCGTGCGACATTGCGCGCGAGGCCCTTTCCATTGCCGCCGATATATGCATTTATACCAATGAGAATATAATAGTGGAAGAAATATAAATGGAGGACAATCAATTGAAGGATTTTACACCGCGCCGGATAGTCGAGGAACTTGATAAATATATTGTAGGCCAGCGCCAGGCAAAAAAGGCGGTGGCGGTAGCACTGCGCAACCGCTACCGTCGCAAGCTGCTGCCGGAGGATTTTAAGGACGAGGTAATACCAAAAAACATACTCATGATCGGGCCCACCGGGGTGGGCAAAACGGAGATTGCCCGCCGCCTGGCCAGGTTGGTCAAAGCGCCGTTTATCAAAGTGGAAGCCACGAAGTTTACCGAAGTAGGCTATGTGGGCAGGGACGTGGAAAGCATGGTCAGGGACCTGGTTGAAACCGCGATACGGATGGTCAAGCAGGAGAAACTGGACATGGTCCAGGACAGGGCTGAGCGGCAGGCCAATGAAAGGATTGTGGAGCTGCTGGCGCCTTACCCGGTCCAGGAGTCACCCACCCGCAATCCGCTGGAATTTCTCTTCGGAACTAATAAACCTGTGGAGACCGTTGACAAGACCCAGGAGCAGCGGCTAAAAAGGATCCAGTTTGAGCGTGACATACTGACTGAAAAATTGGCCAGGGGTGAGCTGGAGAACGAATTTATTGAAATAGAGGTCGAGGATAACAAGCCTCCTATGCTGGAAGTATTTACCGGTTCCGGCATGGAGGAAATGGGTGTCAATATCCAGGATATGCTGGGCGGATTTCTGCCCAAGAAAAAACGGCGGCGCAAGGTATCTGTGCAGGAAGGCCGTAAAATTCTAATCCAGCAGGAAGCGCAGAAACTTATCGACATGGACGAGGTAACCACCGCGGCGGTTAAGCGGGCCGAAGAGGACGGGATTATATTTCTTGATGAGATTGATAAAATTGCCGGGCGGGAAGGATACGGGCCTGATGTGTCCAGGGGCGGGGTGCAGCGGGATATCCTGCCCATTGTTGAGGGTTCCACCGTCATGACCAAGTACGGCCCGGTCAAAACAGACCACGTGCTGTTTATAGCCGCGGGGGCCTTCCACACCGCCAAACCCTCAGACCTGATTCCCGAACTTCAGGGACGTTTCCCGATAAGAGTCGAATTAGAAAGCCTTACCCGTGAAAACTTTCAACAAATTTTGACAGAGCCGAGAAACGCCATAGTTAAGCAATACACTGAATTGCTTGCCGCAGAAGGTGTGCAGGTTAAATTTTCACAAAATTCTCTTGAAGAAATTGCTGAAATCGCTTATACTGTAAATGAACAAACAGAGAACATAGGTGCCCGAAGATTGCACACAATACTAGAAAAACTGCTTGAAGATATATCTTTCGAAGCACCTGAACTGTCAGTAAAAGATATAGATATAGATAAAAATTATGTTGTCGAAAAATTAGGCGATCTGGTGAAAAACCAAGATTTAAGCCGATATATTTTGTAGGGGAAGAAGGGGCAGGATGAGAGTACTATTGGAAAAAACCCGGGATATCAATAAGATACTTCAAAATTCCGCCGGAAACACCACTGTGGACTTTAATGAGGTGGCAGATGTTTTAAGCGAGAATATTGGTGCCAGTATCTATATCCTGGACCGGAACGGAAAAGTACTGGGGTATTCATATCTAAAAGGTTGGACCTGCGACATAATGAAGGATATTGTTGAGGGACGGGGAGGTTTTCCTGAGGACTATAATGAAAACCTGATGACAATAGTGCAGACCCATGCGAACTTCTGCCAGACCAAAAATGCTTGTCTTTTTGTGGATGAGCCCTGCCGCTATAATAATAAAGTCACCACCATTATTCCGATTGTAGGGGCAGGTGCGAGGCTCGGGACTTTGTTCCTGGGCAGGTTTGAAAATTATTTTACCGATGAGGACCTTATCCTTGCGGAATACGGCGCTACAGTGGTCGGGATGGAGATCCTCAGGGCCAGGTCCGGCAAGATGGAGGAAGACGCGCGCAAGCTGGCGGCGGTACAGGTCGCCCTGGGCACGCTTTCATATTCCGAGCTGGACGCTGTGCAGCATATCTTTGAACAGCTGGAAGGCGATGAAGGGCTTTTGGTGGCCAGCAAAATTGCGGACCGTGTCGGCATCACCCGCTCGGTTATCGTAAACGCCCTGCGCAAGTTTGAAAGCGCGGGTGTCATCGAATCCAAGTCCCTCGGCATGAAAGGCACTTATATCAGAGTGCTTAACGACAGGTTGCTGGAAGAGCTGGGAAGGCTCAAACAGCACTGATAGATACTATGGAAGGCGGGGTTCATCCCGCCTTTTTATAATGTTCTGCCTAAATTTGCGAATTTTGAAAACCCGGCTTGCACCGGGATTTTCTATGTGGTAAAATACCAATTGGTGTGAAATACACACGCTGCTTGATTTGTGCAAGGGTGCCCCGCGCCGGGGTCTTGCAGAAGATGAAAGCAGCGGAGGAAAAACCGATGGGGGAAGGAGGTGTAATAAAGTGGCTGTAATTTCCATGAAACAGCTCCTGGAAGCAGGAGTTCATTTTGGACACCAAACCCGCCGCTGGAATCCCAAAATGGCCCCCTATATTTTTACCGATCGCAACGGCATTTATATAATCGACCTGCAGAAGACAGTAAAAAAGGTCGAGGAAGCTTATAATTTTGTTAAGCAGCTTTCTCTTGAAGGGGAAACCATCCTTTTTGTCGGCACCAAAAAACAGGCCCAGGAAGCGGTCAGAGAAGAGGCTGAACGCTGCAGCATGTTTTTTGTCAACCAGCGCTGGCTGGGGGGCATGCTGACCAACTTCCAGACCATAAGGCGCAGGATTGACCGGCTTCAGGAATTAGAAAAGATGGAAACCAACGGAACCATGGAGGTCCTGCCCAAAAAGGAAGTAGCGGAGTTAATGCACGAAAAGGAAAAACTGCAAAAGTTTCTGGGCGGCATAAAAGAAATGAGGCGCCTGCCGGGAGCGTTGTTTGTGATAGACCCCCGGAAAGAGCGAATCGCTGTTGCCGAAGCCAGAAAACTTGGCATTCCCATTGTCGCCATTGTAGATACAAACTGCGACCCCGACGAAATAGACTACGTTATACCAGGAAACGATGACGCTATAAGGGCTGTCCGCCTGTTGACCAGCAAGATGGCAGAAGCCGTTCTTGAAGGTAAACAGGGAGAGCAAACTGTTGAATAAATTATAGATAAACGGCGGGGGATATATAAAATACCGAGCAACCCCTGCCTTTTTTCTGCCCGCGCGGGTTTTTCCCCTGTGATGAGCGGTTTATAATAAAAAGTTTTAATTTGAAAAAGTTTTATGGACATCTCTTTTGGAAATATGGTTATAATATCATATACAGGTTTAATTTGTCATAAGGGAGGAAGTTTAATAAATGTCTATATCTGCAAGCCTGGTAAAAGAGCTCCGGGAACGTACCGGGGCCGGAATGATGGACTGTAAGAAAGCACTTGCCGAAAAAGGCGGAGATCTCGAACAGGCCGCAACCTACCTGCGGGAGAAAGGCCTGGCCGCCGCGGCTAAAAAAGCGGGCAGGATAGCCGCCGAGGGCCTGATTGAATCTTACATACATGGTGTGGGGAAAATAGGTGTCCTTGTTGAAGTAAACTGCGAAACAGATTTCGTGGCTAAAACCGATGAGTTCAGAGGGTTGGCCAGAGATATTGCAATGCAGATCGCGGCAGCCAAACCGGACTATGTAAGCAGGGAAGAAGTGCCTGAGGAGATGCTGGAGAAAGAAAGAAACATTCTTCGCGCCCAGGCTCTCAACGAGGGCAAACCGGAAAAAATCGTAGATAAAATGGTTGCCGGCCGTATTGAGAAATATTACAAAGATGTGTGCCTGCTGGAACAGCCATTTATTAAAGACACAAATATCACAGTCCAGCAGCTGCTGACAGAAAAAATAGCAAAAATCGGTGAAAACATAAGCGTCCGGCGCTTCACCAGGTATGAACTGGGCGAGGGGATTGAAAAGAAACAGGCGGACCTGGCTGCCGAGGTAGAGGCAATTACCCGAAATGTATGTAAATAAAATTTTTCCAAAAGGAGTTTTAATATAGTTTGTAGAATCTATTTTGGGAAACTGGAGGTTATTGCCTGCTATGGTATCTCCAAAATACAGCCGCATCGTTTTAAAGTTAAGCGGTGAGGCACTGGCCGGTTCCCTTGGGTTTGGAATTGATCCTGATGTTGTAAACGCTATTGCCAGGCAGATTAAGGACGTGGTTGCCCACGGGGTCGAAATGGCCATAGTGGTCGGCGGGGGAAATATCTGGCGGGGTGTTGCCGGAAGCGCCAAGGGGATGGACAGAGCTACAGCGGATTACATGGGTATGCTGGCAACTATTATGAACTCCCTGGCCCTGCACGACGCCCTGCAGAAACACGGGGTAAATACCAGGACCCAGACCGCTATCGAAATGAAAGAGGTAGCTGAGCCTTATATCAGGCGGCGTGCCATCAGGCACATGGAAAAGGGCAGGGTGGTCATATTTGCCGGAGGGACCGGAAACCCCTACTTTTCGACTGACACCACAGCTGCCTTGCGGGCGGCGGAAATTGAAGCCCAGGTTATCCTGATGGCTAAAAGGGTAGACGGTGTTTACGACTCTGATCCCATGATCAACCCCGACGCGAAAAAATTTGAAGTCCTCACTTATATAGAAATGCTTAACCGCGGGCTGGGCATCATGGATTCAACCGCGGCCTCATTGTGTATGGATAATAAAATACCGCTCATTGTTTTTGATTTGAATGTTGACGGCAACATCAAACGAGCGGTTTTTGGGGAAAAAATAGGCACATATATTGGAGGTGAGTCTTTTGGTCAAAGAGATAATTAAAGAAGCAGAAAACAACATGAAAAAAACTATAGAAGTGGTCAAAAAAGAATTTGCCTCAATGCGCGCCGGGAGGGCTACGCCGGCACTGCTTGACAAAATAATGGTGAATTACTACGGGACTCCGACACCTATTAACCAACTTGCCAATATTACGGTGCCGGAGGCCAGGCTGCTGGTTATCCAGCCCTGGGACAAGAGCTCGATGCCCGAGATCGAACGCGCGATATTGAAATCAGATCTAGGCATTACACCGGCCAGTGACGGCACGGTAATCAGGCTGGCTATCCCTCAGCTGACCCAGGAAAGACGTGCTGATTTGATGAAAGTGATCAAGAAAAAAGCTGAAGAAGGCCGGGTGGCGGTCAGGAACGTCCGCCGCGACACCAACGATCACCTGAAAGCGGCACAGAAAGACGGGAAAATATCTGAAGACGACCTGAAGCGGAACCAGGATGAAGTACAGAAGCTGACAGACCGGATGATAAAAGACATTGACAGCATTTTATCCACCAAAGAACAGGAGATCATGCAGGTTTAGCAATGGACCAGTTACCGGACATTATCGGATATCCCCTGGCAGAAGCCTTGCAAATATGTGAGTCGTCGGGGTATGAAATTGAAATTGTGGTCACCCGACCAGTTAAAGCAACAACCGAAGAAAATCCCCGGGTTGTTCGTTTTAATGTGGTCTCGACAAATAAAGGGGTGGTAACTGTGGCTTTTGAAGATATAGTGAGAGGAGGTGGATAATTTGGCATACAAAATTACGGATGAATGTTTGGCATGCGGCACCTGCCTGGAGGCATGCCCCAGCGAGGCAATCTCAGAAGGTGACATCTATGTAATCGATCAGGATAAATGTGCGGAGTGCGGAGCCTGTGTTGATGCTTGTCCAACAGGAGCTATCATTGAAGAGTAATCACTTAACCCCCTCACATAGAGGGGGTTGTTTATATAACCTGTTACTATGGGGATGATTATGCGCACTTTATTAAGTCTGCCATTATTCGTTACTTTTTGAGAGCCGGGAGTGGTCAATAAGGATGTACAACAGAATAGCCCGCCTGTGGCGTCAGAAAGAATCGAAAGATCTAGACGGGGCAGATCTGGAAAAATTATTGGCGAAAATCGACCGGAACAGGGTCCCCAGGCATATCGCCATTATCATGGACGGCAACGGGCGGTGGGCAAACAGCCGCGGGCTGCCAAGGTTTTTTGGACACAAAGCCGGTGTGGAATCTTTAAGAGATATTGTCAGGGCCTGTTCCGAGTTTAAAATACAAGTTTTAACCGTTTACGCGTTTTCAACTGAAAACTGGAAGCGCCCCCAGGAGGAAGTTAATGTCTTAATGGACCTGCTGGTGGAATACCTTTACAAAGAGATAGACGAATTGTGCCGGGAAGGCGTAAAGTTAAATCCAATCGGAAAACTGGACGAACTGCCGGCCGGCGTTATTAAAGCGCTGCAAATGGCTGTTGAGCGCAGCAGGACAAATGAAGGACTTATTTTGAACCTGGCATTAAATTACGGCGGACGCACCGAAATTGTTGAAGCGGTGCGAAATATTGCGTCAAATGTTAAAAAAGGCATTCTATCAATTGACCAAATTGACGGCAATACTATATCGGGATACCTCTACACATCCGGTCAGCCTGACCCGGACCTGCTGATCAGGCCGTCAGGCGACTTCAGGATAAGCAACTTTTTGCTGTGGCAGCTGGCGTACACCGAGTTCTGGCTTACTCCCGTGCTGTGGCCTGATTTTCGCCGGGTTCATTTAATGAGAGCCATAGTAGACTTCCAGAGCCGGGAAAGGCGATTCGGAGGCCTGAAAAAAAATAACAGAACAACCTGACGGGCTGGTGAATAATTTTTGCTTACGCAAAGGATCATAAGCGCCCTGGTCGGCATTCCACTGGTTGTTATAGCTGTATGGTTTGGGGGTATTCCTTTAGTACTGCTGACCGGGCTTATTATTGTCCTGGGGCTCAGGGAAATGAATGAAATGCTGGCAAAACTGGGGTTAAAACCCTCACTTTGGCTGGCTGTCGCAGGCGGGTTAATCATGACCGCCGGCTCTTATCTTTATAAAGCCGGCTATCCCGGCCCGACTATAACAATTATCCTGTTTATGCACCTCCTCGCCACTGTGGCGTTATACCCGCGCTACTCGCTGCTCGACAGCGCCGGCACCATGATGGGGACATTGTACGTGGGGCTGCTGAATTATTTCTACCTTTTGAGGATGATGCCCGATGGCTGGATCTGGCTTATCTTCACCCTGACCGCGACCTGGGCTACTGACACGGCCGCGTATTTTGTAGGGATGGTTTTTGGCAGAAGGAGGATAGCACCGGCTCTGAGCCCTAAAAAAACAGTTGAAGGGGCTGTCGGCGGTTTTATCGGAAGCATCCTGGTAGCCGGTGTTTTTTCATACATATATACATTTCTCCCCATGTCTAAAGTGCTGCTGCTTGGTTTGTCCCTGGGGGCCGCGGCCCAGGTGGGGGACCTGCTGGAATCTGCTTTTAAGAGGCAGGCCGGGGTAAAGGACTCCAGCGCTTTGATACCTGGCCACGGCGGTATTCTGGACCGTATTGACAGCACGCTTTTTACCGCCCCGCTGGTTTATTACTTTGTACTCTTGTTTATCAAAAGTTGAGGTGAGACATTGATGCCGAGGCCGCTATTAGTAATAATATATACAGCTGTGGCTATACTGGCCGGTATGGCTTTTTTAAAATATGTCCTGCCGATCCTTGTTCCTTTCATTATCGCTGTAATTATCGGGCTGTTCATGGAGCCGGTGATTAAGATATTGCAAAGAGTGAAAATGTCCAGGGGCCTTGCTACCCTGACCACTATGGTAATAGTGTTCGGGGGCATTGGAGTGATTGTTACCGCTGTCATAATCCGTCTTGTTTCTGAATTGGTCCACCTTTCTGCTTCAGTGCCGGCGCTGACACTTGAAATAAAAAATTATGTCCAGGGCCTGGTTGAAAAAACGACAGCTTTTTATGTAACACTGCCTCCCGGCATCACTTCGTCAATTGAGCAAAGCTTAAACAGCCTTGCTTCAAGCCTGCAGGGAGTGGCCACCGGGGTCGCCAATTCCCTCCTGTCATTTATTTCCATGGTTCCGGGCACACTTGCGGTAATGCTGGTAATACTGCTGTCATCATATTTTATTGCCCGTGACAAGCAGATTATAATTGATTTTATAAAGCGGTTAATTCCCGATCCCTGGGATGAGAAAATCATTATCGCGGCGAGGGAAGTGGCAGCCGCCTTTATGGCATATTTGAAAGCGCAGGCCATACTAATTCTGATTTCAACATGTTTGAGCGTTACGGGACTGTATTTGATAGGCGCGGACTACGCGCTGCTGATGGGATTGCTGATCGGTGTCTTTGACCTGATCCCGGTCCTGGGACCGGCAACAATTTACCTGCCCTGGCTATTGTGGTCCTTTGCCACAGGAGCTACGGTGTTCGGGGTAAAGCTGGCTGTGCTTTACCTGGTAGTCCTCATAGTGAGGCAGGTGCTGGAAACAAAGATAGTGTCAAGCAACCTCGGCCTGCACCCGCTGGCAACCCTGGTCTCAATGTACGCCGGCCTGTGGACGTTAGGCCTGGCAGGTTTGATCATGGGCCCAATTTTATTAATAGCTGTCCAGTCTTTTTACAAGGCGGGGATATTGCTGCCCAGGCCCAAGTGAGACATGGGACGTGGGACGTGAGTCGTGAGAGGTGTAGGTGCGGCTTCAGCCGCACATTATTCGCGGGTTAAAACCCGCCCTACCATGGAACGGGACCACCCCTTGCAGGTAGGCTTTAGCCGTACATCTTCGGCGCCCTCTTCTGCAGCCTTATATCGTTAGATGATACCAGACAGCGGAATGGGGACACATTATTTGAAACGTGAGAATTGAGACGTGATACATTAGAGTGCAAGACAGAACTTAAGGGTTGAAGAGTATTTTAACAAATTGGAGTAGGTAATGAAAAGAATTGTTATACTTGGCAGCACCGGTTCTATCGGGCGGCAGACGCTGGATGTAATCAGGAACCTGCCGGACAGGTTTGTGGTAACAGGATTAGCCGCGGGCAAAAACTGGCGTCTTCTGGCTGACCAGATAAAAGAGTTTCAGCCATCTTACGCAGCCCTCTCAGGGCAAAAGGAATTGGACCTGCTGATAAAAGAGCTGAGCCCCGGGAAAATTCCCGCGCTGGGCTGGGGCAGGGAAGGCATGGAGTCCCTGGCCTCACTGGGCGAGGCTGATTTGGTCGTTGTCGCTGTGACAGGGTCGGCCGGCATTTTTCCAACCTTCGCGGCCCTGCGGGCTGGTAAAAACATTGCCCTGGCGAACAAGGAAACGCTGGTTGCGGCCGGGCAGCTGGTTATGAAATTATCGGAACAGAAAAAAACCAGCATTTACCCGGTGGACAGCGAGCATTCAGCCCTGTGGCAGTGCCTGCATGGAAATAATGCGGGCGAAGTTGAAAAAATCATACTCACTGCCTCAGGCGGCCCTTTCCGTGCGCTCAGCACAAGGGAGCTGGAAGGCGTGACGGTAGAGATGGCGCTGCGCCACCCCAACTGGAATATGGGCAAAAAAGTGACTGTGGATTCAGCCACTTTAATGAATAAGGGTCTGGAAGTAATTGAAGCTAAATGGCTGTTTGGGGTAAACTATTCACAGATAGAGGTGCTGGTTCACCCGCAGAGTATCATTCACTCGGCTGTCGAGTATATAGACGGCTCGATAATCGCTCAAATGGGGGCCCCGGACATGCGCCTGCCCATACAATACGCCCTTACTTATCCGGAACGTGTAAACGGGCCGGCGCCAAGGCTGAAAATGGCGGACTTAAAAGGGTTAACCTTCGAGGCGCCGGACACGGAAAGGTTTCCTTCTCTGCGCCTGGCTTTCGAGGCGGGGCGGACCGGCGGCACAATGCCTGCTGTACTGAACGCTGCCAACGAGGAAGCCGTAAATTCATTTTTAATTGGAGCGCTGTCATTTAAAGGCATTCCAGACGTTGTTGCGGGTGTTATGCAAAAACACAATACTCTGCCAACACCCTCCCTTGAAGAAATTATGGAAGCCGACCTCTGGGCGAGGAAAACAGCGGGGAAAATAATTAAAAATCTCACTTAGAGTGCTTGGGGTGCTGTAATGTTAACATTTATTGCTTCGGTTTTTGTCTTCGGAATACTGATACTATTCCACGAGTTCGGTCACTTTGTAGTGGCCAAAATGGTAGGGATCAAAGTTTACGAGTTCAGTCTCGGTTTTGGCCCCAAACTGTTAGCGCTCCCCCGGGGGGAAACATCATACAGCCTGCGCCTGTTCCCCCTTGGCGGTTTTGTGCGCATGGCCGGGATGGACCCGAACGAAGAACTGCCCGAAGAAGATCAGGACAGGGGCTTTAACAGGAAAACCGTCTGGCAGAGAATTGCTGTTATTTTTGCGGGGCCGTTTATGAACTTCTTTTTGGCAGCGCTGCTTTTTGCCGTGGTTTTTGCCTCGCAAGGCGAGCCTGTCGCGTCAAGCGGGACCGGGATCGGGGACGTTAACCCCGGTTACCCCGCGCAGATTGCCGGCCTTGCCGCTGGCGACAGGATTGTGGCGGTTGACGGCAAAGCGGTTGATAAATGGGCTGACCTGGTCACCTTAATTAATGAAAGGCCTGAAAAAGACATTTCAATTGTCGTACTCAGGGACGGCTCTGAACTGCAGTTTGAACTGACGACAATAAAGGCTGAAGACGGCCGCGGGTTAATCGGAATTTACCCGGCGGAGGAATATGTCAAGGTAGGCCTCTTGCAGTCGGTTTCGCTGGGAATAGAATGGACCGGCAGGTTCACAGCGGTAATTATGGAATTTATATCAAAGATGATATTCGGGCAGACACCGGCCGAGCTGGGCGGTCCGGTGCGGGTGGTCAGTGAAATTGGCAAGGCGGCGCAGATCGGGTTTGTCATTCTGCTGAAGCTCGCAGCTATATTGAGTATAAACCTTGGCTTATTCAACCTGTTCCCCATACCGGCCCTGGACGGCAGCCGTATTCTATTCCTAATTTGGGAGAAAATCAGGAGGCGCCCGGTGGACCCTGTTAAGGAGAACTTTATCCACCTGGTCGGGTTCGGCCTGCTCCTGCTGTTGATGGTGATAATAACGTACAATGACATACTGCAGATTTTTACTATGGATAATGGAACGGGACAATGAGACGTGGGAAATGAGACGTGTGACGTGAGAATGCAAGACGTTTTCAAGGGTTAAAAGAACCCGACCCCGAAACACCTATGTTGCGAAACTGATTGTTTTGGGTTGATACAATGACATATGAATGGGGACACACCAAATGAGACGTGAGACTTGAGAATGCAAGACAGACCTTAAGGGTTGAAGACCTGAAAGGAATGTATGAACCTCACGTCCAACGTCTCACGACCCACCACTCAATTAATGTCCCCGATGGTATGGCACGCCGTCCTGGCGATACTTGTGGTTGTTGTAGGTGCGGCTTTAGCCGCACATCTTTGGCGGGATAAATCCCGCTCTACACTAACAGATTGTGTAAACCAGTGATTGACGTAGGTGAACTATATGAACAGACGAAAGACGAGGGCGGTTTTTGTCGGCGGGGTACAGGTCGGCGGCGGCGCCCCTGTCAGTGTGCAGTCCATGACCAAGTCAGACACCAGGGACCCGGTGTCTACTGTTGAGCAAATCAACGCGCTGGCTGAAAGCGGCTGCGAGATTATACGCGCGGCGGTGCCGGACGCGGAGGCGGCGGCCGCTCTGCCCGCAATATTAAGTGGCATCAGCATTCCCTTTGTCGCCGATATTCATTTTGACCACCGCCTGGCTCTGGAAGCTATAAAGGCCGGTGTGGACGGGCTGAGGATTAACCCGGGCAACATAGGCGGCAGGAACAAGGTGGAAGAAGTCGTAAGGGCGGCACAGGGTCATGGTATCCCCATTCGTATCGGCGTGAACGCCGGGTCTTTAGAAAAAGAGCTTATGGCAAAATTCGGCGGGGTTACAGCTACGGCCATGGTTGAAAGCGCCATGCGCCATGTCGAAATTCTTGAAGATTTAAACTTTACCAATATTAAATTATCCCTGAAGGCCTCTAATGTACCGCTTATGCTGGAAGCATACCGCATGATGTCTGAAAAAGTGGATTACCCCCTGCATATAGGCGTTACCGAGTCCGGTACCCTGCGTTATGGCACCGTTAAGTCAGCTATAGGCATAGGTATACTCCTGTCGGAGGGCATAGGCGACACCATCCGGGTCTCCCTGACCGGCCATCCGGGCCACGAAGTAAGAGCCGGCTTTGATATATTAAGGGCCCTGGGGCTGCGCAGCAGGGGAGTGGAGCTTATCTCATGCCCGACCTGCGGCCGGACGGAGATAGATTTAATTAAGATTGCCGGAGAAGTGGAAAATAAGTTGCAGCGGGTGGACAAGCCGCTCAAAATAGCAGTCATGGGCTGTGTGGTAAACGGGCCCGGTGAGGCCCGGGAAGCCGATGTCGGCATCGCCGGGGGAAAGGGTTTCGGCCTTATTTTTCGCAAAGGGGAAAT
Organism: Pelotomaculum propionicicum; assembly: GCF_048984525.1. Taxonomy (GTDB): domain Bacteria; phylum Bacillota; class Desulfotomaculia; order Desulfotomaculales; family Pelotomaculaceae; genus Syntrophopropionicum; species Syntrophopropionicum propionicicum_A. The sequence continues at coordinate 325,001 of NZ_JBMGJC010000001.1, read as the reverse complement.
ACTGCGCAAGGTGCCGGAAGAATGTCTGGTGGAAGAGCTGTTGAAAGAGATCGATACACTATAATTTATAAACATTATAATTAGGAGGAGTTCCATGCGAGCGACAGCGTTATTAGCGCCTACACTGAGAGAGGCGCCGGCTGATGCGGAGGTTGTAAGCCACCGGCTATTACTGCGTGCTGGTTTTATCAGGAGAGTGGCGGCCGGGGTGTACAACTACCTGCCGCTGACTATGCGTGTCCTTAAAAAGATAGAGCGGATTATACGGGAGGAAATGGACCGGCAGGGCGGCCAGGAGTTGCTGATGCCTATAATGCAGCCGGCGGAACTCTGGCAGGAATCCGGCCGGTGGGATGTATACGGCCCGGAACTCTTTCGCCTCAAAGACAGGCATGACCGGGATTTTGCCCTCGGTCCCACCCACGAGGAAGTAATAACGACGCTGGTGCGGGGAGAAGTCAGTTCGTATAAACAGCTGCCGCTTTTACTCTACCAGGTCCAGAATAAATACAGGGATGAAAGACGTCCGCGGTTCGGCCTGATGCGCGGCAGGGAATTTATCATGAAAGACCTGTATTCATTTGACAGGGATGAAAAAGGTCTTGCTGAGAGCTATATGAAAATGCATGAGGCGTATAACAGGGTATTCCAGCGCTGCGGCCTGCGTTTTCGCCCGGTGGAAGCTGATTCGGGCGCCATTGGAGGCAACGAGAGCCAGGAGTTTATGGTACTGGCGGAATCCGGCGAGGCCTCAATTTTGTTCTGTGAAAGCGATACGTGCAATTATGCCGCCAACGTCGAGAGGGCGGCTCAGATAAATCCGCCGGACAAAGCTAAAGAAGGCCTTGACAAACTTACTGAAAAAGAAACACCGGAATGCCGCACGGTCGAAGAAGTAACACGGTCCCTTGGCATCCCCCCGCAAAAAATCATTAAAACACTGCTCTATGAGACTGACACTGAAGTAGTCGCTGTACTCGTCAGGGGTGACCGTGAAGTAAACGAGATAAAATTGCTTAATTTGCTCGGATCCCTGAGGGTGGACCTGGCGGGAGAAAACACGATTTTAAAGGTAACCGGGGCAGCGAGAGGGTTTTCCGGGCCGATTGGCTTAAAAGGAGTAAAAATAATCGCGGACCTTGAGGTGTCGTCTATGGCCAATGCTGCCGCCGGGGCTAACAGGGACCATTTTCACTACATAAACGTCAACCCCGGCCGTGATTTTTCCATAGATATATTAACTGATGTCAGGATGGTGGAGGCCGGTGAACCATGCCCCTGCTGCGGCCAGAAGTTAAATGAAGCGAGGGGTATCGAAGTCGGCCAGATATTTAAACTGGGCGCTAAATACAGCAAGATACTGGGGGCGACTTACCTCGATGAAAGCGGCAAGTCCAAGCCAATAATAATGGGCTGTTACGGGATAGGCGTCACCAGGACCATGGCGGCTGCCATCGAACAGAACAACGACCAGGACGGAATCATCTGGCCAGCGGCTATCGCGCCTTTTCACGTAGTGGTCGTACCCGTTAACATCAAGGATGCTGAACAGGCAGCTTTGGCCGAAAATATATATGAGCGTCTGACAGCCGCGGGCGTGGAGGCGCTTCTGGACGACCGGGCCGAGCGGGCGGGAGTCAAGTTTAAAGACGCCGACCTGATCGGCTACCCGCTGCGGATAACCGTGGGTTCAAAAGCAGTGTCGGAAAAGACATTTGAAGTGAAGACGCGCCGGACCGGGGAAGTATCTATGGTACCCGAGGATAAACTGGAACATACTGTGCTGGAGATGCTCAGGGTACTGTAATTGAGACGTGACACCCATGTTGCGAAACTGATAGTTTGGGTTGATACAATGACAGAGGAATGGGGACACACCTCTGTTTGCGTGTCAAGGGGACGGTTCTCTTGACACACTTTTCTTGCAACTTGTATCGTAGCATGGTACCAGACAGAGGAATGGGGACACATCTCTCTAATAGGCATTCCTTTGCGGGTCGGAGATATGTCCCCGATCAGAATGGCCTAGGAAAGTCTTCGAAAATGTATACTTGGAAAGAGGTTGTCAAAGATTTGGGGCTGAATAAAGTTCTGATATTATCCGTGGCAGTCGGGGCGGGCCATATGCGTACAGCGGAAGCGCTCAGGGAAGCGGCGGGATCGCTTTATCCCGGCGCGGAAATCAGAATCCTGGACACTTTCCGCTATGCCAGCCCATTTCTGGGCAAAGTTGTTCTCGGCGCTTACATGGAAATGCTGAAAAAATCGCCTCTTCTGTATGGATTCCTGTACCGCCAGGCTGAACACGGGAAGCCGCTGTCGGGAAAAGGCAAGGTCGGCTTCAGCCATATCATAAACATCGCGGCCGCGCCCAGGCTGGTGGAATACATAAAAGATTTCAAACCGGAGATTATAGTCTGCACCCACGCCTTTCCCCTTGGTATAGTTTCATTCCTTAAGAAAAAAGGAGTGTTCCGGGGACCGGTGTTCGCGATAATTACCGACTATGACGTCCACTCCTTCTACATTTTTCCTGAAGTAGACAACTATATAGTTGGTTCCGAGGACTTAATACCGCAGTGCCTGGATTTCGGAATAGAACCCGGGCGCGTGCACGCGACGGGGATACCAATTCACTCGCAATTTTCCGGCCGGTATGATAAAGCCCTGCTGCGGAAAAAGATCGGCCTTGAGCCGGACCTGCCGGTAATCCTGCTCATGGGCGGCGGGTTGGGTATGGGGCCTATAGATTCTGTGTTTAAAACACTGGGGAGCGGCAGCGGGTATCAGCTGATATGTGTGGCCGGCGCCAATGCCGCGCTGCGGGAGAAGTTGGACAATATGGCCCGGGACATGGCGTGCCGGGTGCAGATCCATGGCTTTGTCGACTACATCCACGTGTTGATGGCAGCGTCCGATATCATGGTGGGAAAAGCCGGCGGGCTCGCCTGTGCCGAGGCCATGTCATTGGGACTGCCGATATTAATTGTGGATCCCCTGCCGGGCCAGGAGGAAAAGAATACTGAATTTATGGCCGCCGCGGGCGCAGGCGTCAGGGTCAGCGCGGCAAACCTGGCCTCAGTGGTAAAGGATTACCTCAAGGATCCCGCAAAAATCGAAATAATGGCGCGCGCATCGGCGGCGCGCGGCAAACCAAACGCGGCGCGTGACGCCGTAAGGCTAATGGCGCAAGCTGTGGACAGCCCAGATTACAAAAGGGCTGCAAAATAAAAAATGAAATTCCTCGGCTTGGGGGTGCTGCTGTGCTGAACGAGGGTGAAGTTGTTTTAAGACTGGTTATGTCTGTGGTACTTGGCGGCTTCATTGGACTGGAACGGGAAAGGCTGCTGGTGGGATACCGTACATACTCGGCCGGATTCCGGACCCATATATTAGTCGCTGTCGGCGCAGCTGTTTGCATGATAGTCTCCGAGGGACTGCACTACCAGTTCAAAGGTGACGCCGCCAGGGTCGCCGCCCAGGTGGTAAGCGGCATAGGTTTTCTGGGGGCCGGGGCGATTATGCGTGAAGGCCTGCTGATCCGCGGCCTCACAACAGCAGCCAGCCTTTGGGTGGTTGCCTCGGTGGGCCTGGCCTGCGGCGCGGGTTATTACCTGCCGGCCGCCCTGGGAACCCTGCTGGTGTTGTTTACCCTGGTACTGCTGGGCACTTTTGAAGACCTGGTGCGCGGCAAGGGAAGGTATGACCTCCTCAGCATGGTAGTGTCAGACATGCCGGAACAAGTCAGGTTAATCAGGGCTTATCTCGAAGAGCAGGTAGGCGAAGTTAATAAAATTGAAGTCAGCAAAATGCACGAAGCCGGGCGGGTGCTGCTCGAAGTATATATGAAAATACCACCTGAGAAAAAGATGATTGATATCCTGCACTATCTTACCACCTTGCCGGGAGTGTACAGGGTCGAACACAGAACCTGAGCTATATTTGCACTTGTCAACAATTATCTTCTGTGATATACTATTTTTGGTTTTCGGCAAGGTAGATTTTTACTTCTTTAAGGAGTGGGTGGCGCCCACTCTTTCGTCTTATGTTGGAGATAAATATGTGTTTTTAAAAACATGTCTGCCATGGAGGTTATACAGTTGGCCAAAACAAAGACTGTAGAAATAGTCGAGGAATTAATTACACCCCTGGTGCAGGAATCCGGCATGGAACTGGTCGATGTTGAATTTGTTAAAGAAGGCGGCAGCTGGTACCTGCGTATATTTATTGACAAACCCGGCGGCATAGGGATTGAAGATTGCGGGTATCTTTCGCAAAAAATAGACAGGCTATTAGATGAAAAGGATCCGATACCGCAGTCTTACTACCTCGAGGTTTCATCACCGGGGATCGAAAGGCCGCTGAAAAAATTGTCTGATTTCAACCGCTTTGCCGGAAGCATGGCTGTCATAACCACTTTTGTGCCATATGACGGGAAAAAAAATATTACCGGACAGATCGCGGATGTCCGCGATGATGATATCATTCTTCATTCAGAAGGCAAAGAACTCGTTATACCTTTCAGGCAAGTTGCGTCGGCACGGCTGAAAGCGGAATTTTAAGAGTTCAGGGAGGGAAAAAGATGAACATCGATTTTTTGGAAGCCCTTAAGGATTTAGAAAAGGAAAAGGGTATAACGGTTGATATACTGCTGGAAGCGATTGAAGCGGCGTTATTGTCCGCTTATAAGAGAAACTTCGGCTCGCTGCAAAATGCCAGGGTCCATATAGATCGTGAGACCGGGGATTTTAAGGTATATACTCAACAAACCGTTAAAGATCAGGTGGAAGATCAACGGCAGGAAATAGCGCTGGAAGAGGCGCAAAGAATAAACCCCAATTATGAACTGGGTGATATCGTTGAAACAGAAGTCACGCCCCGGAATTTCGGCCGCATCGCAGCGCAGACAGCCAAGCAGGTAGTTGTCCAACGGATCCGTGAGGCAGAAAGAGACATAATTTTTGAAGAGTTCTCAAACCGGGAAGGCGACATTGTAACAGGGGTTGTCCAGAGAATTGAGCAAAAAAACGTATATATAGAACTGGGAAAAACAGAGGCTATCCTTGCTCCCTCAGAACAGATGCCGGGGGAGGACTACCGGCAGGGAGGCAGGATCAAGATATATATTATAGAAGTCAGAAAAACCACCAAAGGGCCTCAGATCCTTGTTTCACGCACCCACCCCGGCCTTTTGAAACGCCTTTTTGAGATGGAAGTACCGGAACTGCTGGACGGTGTAATCGAGCTCAAAGGGGTTGCCAGGGAAGCGGGCGCCCGTTCAAAAATAGCTGTCTATTCCAAAGACGATAACGTGGACCCGGTCGGCGCTTGCGTCGGTCCGAAAGGGCTCAGGGTACAGAATATAGTAAACGAACTGAACGGTGAAAAGATAGATATAATAAAATGGAATACAGATCCGTCCAAGTTTGTGGCCAGCTCACTGAGTCCCGCTAAAGTAGTCGCGGTGGAAATTTGGGAGGAAGAAAAAGTGGCGCGAGTGATTGTGCCGGACTATCAACTTTCGCTGGCTATCGGGAAAGAAGGCCAAAACGCCCGTCTGGCGGCTAAATTAACCGGCTGGAAGATAGATATTAAGAGTGAGTCCCAGATGAGAGAGATATATCCGGACGAGTACAACGACCTTTTTGAAAATGAATATGAATAGGGAGAGGTCTAAGTGCCTAAAGTAAAAAAAACTCCCCAGCGCATGTGTGTTGGATGCCAGGAGATGAAACCCAAAAAACAGCTGATCAGGGTGGTCCGCACCCCTGATGATACTGTGGAAATAGACCCCACCGGAAAGAAATCCGGACGCGGCGCATACATCTGCCCGGGTTTGGAGTGTCTCACCAAAGCACTGAAAGGCAAACGGCTGGACAAAGCGCTGCAGCGCACCATAAGCCAGGAGTTGGTGGAAGATTTAAAAAAGGGGCTGGTAAAGAACGGATGAGGCAAGCCTTTTGGTGATTGGTTCCGAAACCGCCCTGGAAGGGGAGATGTCCAATAAAAGCATACTAAATCTTGGAGGTGATTGGATGGCAAAAAAACGTGTACACGAACTCGCCAAGGAACTTAACATAGAAAGCAAGGAAATTATCAACAAGTTAAACGACATGGGCGTTACCGTCAAATCTCATATGAGCACCCTGGAAGACAGCGATATCGGGCGGTTGCTCAAAATTTACAAAAAAGACGGAGCCAAGACTGATAAGGCTGACGCCACTGGTAAGACTGCGTCAGCAGCTCAGCCTGTTAAACCTGCAACTCCCCAGGAGACCCAGGTTGAAAAGAAAAAAACACCGGATGCGCAAAAATTCGTACCCGGTGGTGACAAACAGTTAAAGGGAGAGACTAAAAGAGAAGATAAGCCGGCAAGGTCTGATTCTTATCGCGGCCCCGGCATTGTTGACCGCGTGCCCTCCCGTCCGCCGGACAGGCGCTTTCAGGAAAGACCGTCGGGCGCGCCGAGACCCAAAAGCCCTCCCAGGAGCGATCAATTTTTTAAACCCAGGGCTGATGTTCAGCAAGACCGTGCCCAGGCCGAAAAGAATCAGCAGGAACGCTTCCCGCAGCAGGAAAGACAGCAGGCTCAGCGTGATATGTCACGCCCTGATAAGCCGCTTTTTGACAGGCCCCAGCAGGCGAGGCCTCAGCATGACAGGCCTCAGCACGACAGGCCTCAGCAGGATTATCACCGTCAGGACCGCAGACCTGCCGACAGCAGGACACCGTCAGGCCCAGGGCCTGCCAGGCCTTTTGACAGGCCTGCCGGCCAGAGGCAGGGCGCTCCTCTAAGGACAGGGCAAGGGCCATCTGCTCCGGGGGCAAGGCCGCCGCAGCGGGGAGTTGATCGTGGTCCGAGGCCTGCCGGCGCCCAGGGCGCCAGGCCTAAACCGATGGACCGTCCGGTCCGTATCGATGCCGGCCAGGGTATGAAGCCAAGGCCCGATCAGCAAGGTCTGCGTCCGCAAATCCCCAGGCCGGACGACAAGAGCCGTACGCCGGCGGAAAAGGCAAAAACCGCGGAAAAGCAAAAACAACCCAAACCGGGTTATAAAAAGCCTGAACCAAGGAGCCGCTTTGAAAAGCGCAGCTCGGTCGCTGACCAGGCTGAAGCAAGGCTCCGCGCGGGCGCGCACCGTAAAAAGGGGCCCTCCAGGGGACAGGAGCAGGCCCAAAAACCAGCTAAACCAATTGAGAAAAAACCTGTTGTACTTGGCGAATCTGTTACAGTACAGGAACTGGCGCTGAAGGTCCACAAGAGCCCCGCGGAACTGATCAAGAAGCTGATCCAGCTGGGCGTCCTGGCGACAATAAACCAGGAGATCGACACTGACACGGCTACAATATTAGCCGGAGAGTTCGGTTATGAAGTGGAGATAAAATTGCCTGTGGACCTGGAAGCAGTGCTTATGCAGGAGCCTGAGGACGATCCGGAACTGCTGCAGCACAGGGCCAGTGTGGTAACCGTAATGGGACACGTTGACCACGGCAAGACTTCACTTTTGGACGCCATCCGGGAAACCAACGTAATTGCCACCGAGGCTGGCGGAATTACTCAGCATATTGGGGCTTACCAGGTTGAGCACAACGGCAAAAAAATAACCTTTATTGACACACCGGGCCATGAGGCCTTCACCGCGATGCGGGCGCGCGGCGCCCAGGTAACCGATATCGCTATCCTGGTAGTAGCCGCGGATGACGGTGTGATGCCACAAACGGTGGAAGCCATCAACCATGCCAAGGATGCCAAGGTCCCCATAATTGTCGCCATCAACAAGATCGACAAACCCGGCGCAAACCCGGATAAAGTTAAACAGGAACTGACGGAACATGGACTGGTATCTGAAGAGTGGGGCGGGGATACTATTTGTGTAAATGTTTCGGCTGTCAATAAACAGGGTATTAAAGAGCTTTTAGAGATGATCCTGCTGGTTGCCGAAATGGGTGAACTGAAAGCAAACGTGAACCGGCCGGCAAGAGGCACCGTTATAGAAGCCGAACTTGATAAGGGCCGCGGCCCTGTGGCGTCGGTCCTGGTGCAGAACGGCTCGCTGAATGTCGGCGATACCGTTATTGCCGGAGCGGCAGTGGGCCGGGTGAGGGCCATGATGGACGATAAGGGACGCCGGATTAAGAAAGCGGGCCCGTCTACACCGGTTGAAGTTATCGGTTTTTCCGAAGTACCGGCCGCCGGTGACATATTCATTGTCACGGAGGATGAGAAACTAGCCAGGAGCATTGCTTCCAGGCGACAGACCAGAAGGCGCGACGAGGAACTGAAGACCACCAACAAGGTGTCTTTGGAAGACCTGTTCAAACATATTCAGGAAGGTCAGATCAAGGAACTCGGAATTATCGTCAAGGCCGATGTCCAGGGTTCCGTGGAAGCTCTCCGCCAGGCGCTGGAAAGATTGAATACGGGTGAGGTAAAGGTCAATATTATTCATGGCGGTGTGGGCGCCATCAGAGAAACAGACGTTATGTTCGCATCCGCCTCCAACGCCATTATCATCGGTTTTAACGTACGCCCTGACGTAAACGCCAGGAAGGCGGCGGAAAATGAAAAAGTGGATATACGCCTGTACAGGGTAATCTATGACGCCATTGAGGACGTCAAGGCAGCCATGAGCGGCCTGCTTGAACCGGAGTACCGCGAGGTCATGCTCGGCCGTGCTGAAATTCGCAAGGTCTTTAAGGCTTCCAGGATTGGTACTATCGCCGGCTGTTATGTGGTTGAGGGTAAAATAGAAAGAGACGCCGGTGTCAGGGTTGTGCGTGACGGAATCGTTGTTTATGAAGGCAAGCTTGATTCATTGAAGCGCTTTAAAGACGATGTTAAAGAAGTGCTGCAGGGATACGAGTGCGGCCTGGCCATGGAAAAATTCAATGAAATACAGGAAGGGGACGTTATTGAAGCTTTTAATATTGAAACAATCAAACGTCAGCTGTCCTGATTAATGTTAACATGTTACATTCCTTCGATGTCCGATGCCTTTTTGGCTGAAGATTAAATTGAGAGGTGCTTGTAATGTCCTTCCGCCCCGAAAGGCTGGCTGAGGCCATTAAAAAGGAAATATCAGATATTTTAAGAGAAGAGTTGAAAGACCCGCGGATCGGGTTCGTTTCGATAACGTCTGTTGAGGTTTCAAAGGACCTGCGCTGCGCCAGTGTCTACGCCAGTGTTTTTGGCGAGCCGGCCCAGCAGAAAGCTTCCATCGAGGCCCTGCAGAAAGCCCATGGTTTTATCCGGGGAGAGCTGGGAAGAAGGATCCGCCTGCGTTATACCCCGGAAATAACCTTTAAACTCGATCAGTCAATAAGCCATGGTTCACGGATAATCGCATTGATGGAAGAGGTCAGGGAAAAAGGCGGCGGTCAGGATGAATAAACTGGCAGACATAGCCGCGGCTTTAAAAAGCGCAGATAACATCCTGGTCTGCGGTCATGTTATGCCTGACGGTGATTCCCTTGGTTCAGTGCTGGCATTGGGAATAACCCTGGAAAACATGGGCAAAAAGGTAACTATGGCCGGCCCCGACCCGGCGCCGGCGATATATGATTTTCTGCCGGGCCTGGAAAAATACCGGGCTGGTCTGCCGCCTGACGGCGTGTTTGATACTCTGGTTATTTTGGACTGCTCTGTGCCGGACAGACTTGGTGATGGCTACAGTGAACTGCTGTCTGCTGGAAAAACGGACGTAATCATCCTGGACCATCATGCCAGCTCGTCCTGCCTGGGCAAATACAGGTATGTAGACCCGGCGGCTTCGGCGGTGGGGGAAATCATATACGACCTGATTATTGAAATGGGACTGGAAATTACCCTTGATGTCGCCGTGTGCCTTTATACGGCCATAGTGACTGACACAGGTTCCTTTCAGTATGACAGCACCACGCCTGGCACACTCCGCCGGGTAGCAAAACTTATGGAAATAGGTGTGCCGGCGGCGCAGGTTAATATCCGTATCTATGAGGAAAAACCTCAAGCTGTTTATAAGCTGCTGTGCTCGGCGTTGAGCACTCTTAACACCAGTCCGTGCGGCAAAGTCTCGTGGATGACAGTTACGCGCGAGACGCTTAAAAACACAGGCGCGGAGGACGAGCATACGGAAGGCCTCGTAAACTACGCTAAATCAATCAGAGGTGTCGAGGTCGGCATGCTCTTTCGTGAAATTGAGGAAGGTTGTTATAAAATAAGCTTCCGTTCAAAGGACGCTGTAGACGTAAACAGGCTGGCCGCGCTTTTTAACGGCGGCGGGCATCCGCACGCCTCCGGCTGTACGGTGCGGGGGAACCTGGAGGAAATAAAAGACAAGGTTGTTTCCGCGGCTTTACTGGCTTTGAAGGGAATTAAATAAGTGGACGGATTTATTAATGTTTTAAAGCCTCCCGGGATGACTTCCCATGATGTAGTTAATTTTTTTCGCCGCCTGCTGGGCATAAAGAAAGTAGGACATACTGGAACACTGGATCCGGGCGCGGCGGGAGTTTTGCTGATCTGCCTGGGCGGTGCTACCCGCCTGGCGGGATACCTGACCGATGAAGACAAGGAATACAGGGCCGAGATTACCTTCGGTATCGCCACGCTGTCCGGAGACGCTTATGGCGAGGTTACAAGCGAGATAGACGCCTCGGGTCTGAGCGAGGATGAAGTGCGTTCGGTTCTGCCGCGTTTTCATGGAAAAATAACTCAGGTACCACCTATGACATCGGCTATTAAAATAAATGGAAAAAAGCTTTACGAGCTGGCCCGGGCGGGACTTACTGTCGACCGGCCCGGGCGGGTTGTTAATATAAATTCCCTGGAATTTATCAGCGGGACCGGCTGGGGCACGCCCCGCCCGCGAGCACTTCTGCACCTGTCCTGTTCCAAGGGGTTCTATGTCAGGAGCCTTTGTCTCGATATAGGGACCAGCCTGGGCTGCGGAGCGCACATGTCTTTTTTGGTGAGGACCGGGGCAGGCCCCTATAAAATACATGATTCGCTTACATTGGAAGAAATTAAGTTCCTTAAAATGAAAAATACCTTGGAAGAAAAGGTTATCAATATAAATCAGGCTCTCTCCGGGCTGCCGGCTGTTCTTGTAAAAAACGGGGCAGTCCCGGCGGTGCAGTCAGGCGCAAAACTGTATCCGCCAGGTGTGGCGGAGCTCCCCGTGGGGCTGCAGGAGGGAGACCGCGTCCGCCTGGTCGGCCAGGAAGGCTTTCTGGCTGTGGCGGAAACGTCTTATGACCCGCGGGATAATGGTCGGTTGGTCTTTAAGCCTGTTTGTGTACTGCCGAGGTAACTTAGGAGGTCTCGCACATTGCATATTTATAACAGCTGGAAAAGTCTCAAGAGCAAACATAAAAATATTGTGCTCGGCCTTGGCAACTTTGACGGTGTTCACATCGGGCACCAGAAATTAATTTATGATCTTGTGGCCATGGCGAAAGAGTTAAGCGGCACACCGGCTGTGTTTACCTTTCACCCGCACCCGCTGGCTGTATTAAAGCCGGACAACTGCCCGCCCCAACTTTTGTCACAGGGGTACAAACAGAAAATATTTGCCAGGCTCGGCGTGGAAGTCCTTTTAACGGTGCCTTTTAACCTTAAACTGGCCGGCCTGGCCCCGGAAGATTTCGTCAGGACCGTTTTAACTGAAGAAATCGGCGCCAGGGGTGTAGTGGTGGGCTATAATTATACATTCGGGCACCGCGGCCGGGGGACCCCGGAATTGTTGAAGGATCTTTCCAAAACTTACGGTTATGCGCTGCAGGTGGTCCAGCCAGTGATGGTTGAGGGGCAGACTGTCAGCAGCACGCTGATCAGGCACCTGATAAAAAGTGGTGATGTGTCCGAGGCCGCAAAATTTTTGGGGTATTACCCTTTCGCGGAGGGGGAGGTCGTGACCGGGGAACAGCGCGGCAGGACGCTTGGTTTTCCTACCGCCAACCTTGATATCGACCAGGAACTGCTGGCGCCGGCTAACGGAGTGTACTCAGCAAAGATTTATCATAACGGCGACACCTATTTCGGCCTGGCAAATATCGGGGTTAAACCGACATTTTACGGCAAGAAAAGAAATATAGAAGTGCATTTGCTGGATTTCTGCGAAGACCTCTACGGTAAGCAGATTAAAGTGAGTTTTACCAGGCGCATCAGGGGTGAGAAAAAGTTTGCGACACCTTCCGATCTGATTAAACAAATTGAAATGGACATAAACGAGGCCAGGACGGAATGGTTGAAAGCAAGGGAATAAAAAGCCCCCCGCGTAAATATATTTTCAATAGGCGGCGTTTACATGGATACCGGATTTATGCTACAATTAACGCGTTAACAGTCCCGAAAAAATAAAAGGAGACGTTAACATTGGGCATACCCAAATTCGACTTTCCTGATGATGAGGTTAAAAAGTGGCTTAACCATATCGCCTTAATTTGTCTCAGCGAGGAGTTTCAGTCTCTGAAAAGGGAGCTTGAAACCATCTATCTCCAGTCGAATGTGGAGAATGCCCAACTGGCGGCATTTCAGGACGCTCTTTACGCATTTCTTAACCAGGACGATGATGATAATACGTATCCGGCGCATGCTTAGAGGGTTGCGTTAGATGAAGGTAATTATCACCGATCATGCCCGGAAGCGTTTAAAAGATATGAGGCAGGAAAAGATTACGGTTGCGGATATCGTGTGCGCGGCCAACGGCCTGCCGGGGAGGATACCGACCGCTACCCGGTTTCGAGGGTTCTTCGCGAAATCCGGGCGTGTATTTGACCTTGTCGCCAAAGACATACCGGGCGGACGCCTGGTAATAACAATAATCGGAAAGTGAATTTCCGGTGAACTGCAGGCTAGGGGACTTGTTCTCCAGCGGTTTTCTTGGCCTGTGGCGATTTTGACAAAAGGAGGTGACGGCATGGCCTTGACCACTGACATGAAACAAGAGGTTATTTCCAAGCACAAGATCCACGAGAATGACACTGGTTCCCCGGAAGTCCAGGTAGCGATATTAACGGTAAGGATAAACACCCTGACTGAACACCTGAAACTCCACAAGGGAGACCACCATTCGCGGCGCGGTCTATTGAAAATGGTAGGTCAGAGAAGGGCTTTGCTCAATTATCTGCGAGATCGTCATTTTGATCGATACCGTACTTTAATTGAAAAACTTGGTTTAAGGAAGTAGATACAATAAGCGGGGTTATACCCGCTTATTTGTTGTTCTGAGATAGTGTATTTTTTGTCATAAAAGAAGGAGATAATAGAAAAAAGGACGAAGATATAAGGGTTTTTAATTTTGCTTAATTTTTACAGGAGGATGTCCCCTATATGTTAGAAAAACCGGTATTAAAAAGAGAAATCATGATCGGCGGCCGGCCTATGGTACTGGAGACCGGCAGGTTCGCCAGACAAGCAGGCGGTGCGGTTTTTGTACGTTACGGTGATACGGCCGTTCTGGTTACCGCCACTATGGCCAGCTTTATAAGACCAGGCATCGATTTTTTCCCTCTCACTGTGGATTATGAAGAAAGGTTCTACGCCGTCGGAAAGATTCCGGGCGGTTTCATAAAAAGGGAAGGCCGCCCCAGTGAAAAAGCTGTTCTTTCCTGCAGGCTGATCGACAGGCCGATCAGGCCGCTTTTCCCGAAAGATATGCGCAACGAGGTCCAGGTTATCGCGACAATACTGTCAGTGGACCAGGATCACGCTCCGGAAATAGCAGCGATGGTAGGTGCGTCTGCGGCGCTCCATATTTCAGAGATCCCTTTAAAATATCCAATTGGCGGTGTAATTGTCGGCCGTGTAGACGGTGAATTATTGATAAACCCGGTATTGTCCCAGGTTGAGAAGAGTGATATGCACCTGGTGGTCGTAGGCACCGCTGACGCGGTGATGATGGTTGAAGCGGGAGCAAAGGAAGTCCCGGAAGAAGTGATGCTTGAAGCTATATCTTACGGCCACGGGGTAGTTTCGGAAATTGTAAGTTTCATAGAAAGTTTCAGGGAAGAAGCCCTGGCCATGGGCCTGGCCAAAGAAAAGTTTGTGCCTGAAATTATTGAGCCCGACAGCGCCATGCTGGAAGCAGTCACCGCCGCCGCCACTGAAAAGCTCGACCAGGCCATTCACAGGTGTATTGATGAAAGGCTGTCCAAACACGCGAGAGACAACTACTTTGATGAAATAAAAGCTGAAGTGCTGCAGCAGTTCCTGGAAGAGTATCCCGAGGAAGAAAGTGCTATTAAGAAAATAGTGGACTCGGTTGAGAAAAAGATCATACGCAGGGTCATGACAGTTGAGAAGGTGCGCATCGACGGCCGCGCCATCACTGAAGTCCGGCCCATATCGGTTGAGGTCGGGGTGCTGCCGCGGCCGCATGGTTCCGGTCTTTTTACCCGCGGCCAGACTCAGATCCTCTCGGCGGTGACACTAGGCACCATTTCAGAGGAACAGATCCTGGATGGCCTGGGCGTTGAAGAATCCAAGCGATACATACACCACTATAATTTTCCGCCTTACAGCGTTGGCGAAACGAGGCCGCTCAGAGGCGCCGGCCGGCGTGAAATCGGCCACGGCGCCCTGGCTGAAAAAGCTCTGTACCCGGTCATACCGGTGGAAGAGGATTTCCCTTACACCATCAGGGTGGTATCGGACGCGCTGGAGTCAAACGGCTCCACGTCCATGGGCAGCGTGTGCGGCAGCTGCCTGGCTTTAATGGACGCCGGTGTCCCCATTAAATCGCCGGTGGCTGGAGTCGCCATGGGACTTATAGCGGAAGAAAGTGTTTTTACCGTACTGACGGACATACAGGGCTACGAGGACCACCTTGGCGATATGGACTTCAAGGTAGCGGGGACGGAAAAGGGCATTACGGCGCTGCAGATGGACATCAAGATACCGGGTATTACCAAGGACGTTTTTGAGCAGGCGCTGGCCCAGGCCTATGAAGGCAGGATGCATATCATGGGGAAAATGACTGAAGTGTTACCAGCTCCAAGACCTGAGCTGTCGCCGAACGCCCCGAGAATTATCCATACCACCATCGACCCGGACAAAATCAGGGAAGTCATCGGCCCAGGCGGCAAAATAATAAAGAAAATCGTGGAAGAAACAGGCGCGGATATCGATATTGAAGACGACGGCAGGGTTTTCATCGCCTCTGTAGACCAGGAGAAAGGCAAGAGGGCACTGGAGATTATCGAGTCCATAGTAAAAGAAGTGCATGCCGGTGAAATCTACAATGGCAAAGTCACACGGGTCACCGACTTCGGCTGTTTTGTGGAAGTTGTCCCGGGTGTTATGGGGATGCCGGGCAAAGAAGGCCTGGTGCATATTTCCCAGCTTGAGCACCACCGGGTGAACAAAGTGGAAGACGTGGTCAAAGAAGGGGATATGATCATAGTCAAGGTAATCGGCTACGACAACCAGGGCCGGATGAAGCTTTCCAGGAAAGACGCGATTCCGCTTCCCCCGGGCCAGGAGAACAAAGGCGACCGCGGCGGCCGTCCTCCCAGGCGCAGGGAACATAACAACGAATAATTAATATAGTTCTATGATGTTGAACCCGCATTTGGGTCGTGAGACATGTGCCGTGAGTCGTGGGATTCCAGCATTCCTCAAGGTCTTTGAAACCCTTAAGATCTATCGGTTATTCTCACGTCTCAAGTTCAACTTCTCACGTCTCATTGCACGTCTCATGTCTCATTACTCACGATTCAGTTGGGCAGCCGGTTTCAACACATGACCTTGTAATGTTATTAAAATTAAAAACCTCGTTTGAGGTTTTTTTTTATTTCCAAAATATTTTAGCCTAGAACGGCATAGTTATTTTTTGTAAAGGTAATGAGGGGGGGATGGCAGTGAGAATATTTTATTTTACCTTGAGTAAAAAAGGAATTATATCATGCACATTATTTTTAGCCTCCCTGCTGCTGGTCGGCGCGGCAATTATAAAAACGTGGGACAGCCCGGACAGGGCCGTTATGGCGCCGGTTTACCACGGCAGCGCCGATGAAAAAAAGATATCGCTTACCTTTAATGTTGTCTGGGGAGAGGAGTACATCCCCCAGATCTTAGATATTTTAGGGGAAAACGGCGTGCAGGCCACCTTTTTCATGGGGGGGCTGTGGGTGGATGACTTTCCGGACCTGGCCGGCAGAATTGCCCGGAGCGGCCACGAGGTAGGCAACCATGGCTACTCACACCTGCACCAGGAGAGGATTTCCAAAGCAGCGAACATTGAAGAAATCAGGAAGGCTGAAAAGTCAATAATTAATGTCACGGGGATCAAGCCCAGTCTGTTCGCCCCCCCGTACGGGGAGCGCGGCGACGTAATTCTAAAAGCCGCGGAGGAAGCGGGGTACACCACGGTCTTCTGGAGCATCGACACCATTGACTGGCAGCGGCCCGAGCCTTCCGTAATAACGGACCGCGTGCTTGCCAGGGCGCATAACGGCGCAATCGTGCTGATGCACCCGACTGCCCCCACGGTCCACTCACTGCCGGTAATAATCAAGGAGTTGAAAAAACAGGGCTACCAGCTGGTCAAGGTCTCCTCCCTCTTAGAAAACCTAAATAAAGAAAGCGGCGGGATAGTTGAAAGCTGAAACGTGTCAGGGGGACGGTTCTCTTGACACCATTAGCGCCTGAATTATTACTAAATTAATGACAAAAGCCTCCTGAAGACATCGTTTTCAGGAGGCTTAATGCTGCCATAAGGATAATGTCTTTTATTTCGGCGGCTTTACAGTGGCTGTACCGGTTAGTACAACAGTGCCGTCCTGGTTGGTGCAGGTAGTTTTGATTACCGCGATATTTTTTTCCTGGATTAATTCAATAACCTCGCCTTCGGCCTTGATAGTGTCTCCTATCCTTACCGGCGCCGTGAATTTCAGCTCCTGGGCCATGTAAATCGCCCCGGGTCCCGGTAATCTCATGCCTACAACAGCCGATATCAAACCGGCCGTCAGCATGCCGTGGGCGATCCTGCCCTTGAAAAAAGTATTCTTAGCATATTCCTCATTAATATGGGCCGGGTTTAAGTCGCCGGTGATCCCGGCGTAAAGGTAGATATCGGTTTCGCTTATTGTTTTTTGCACGAATTCTTTTTGCCCGATTTCCAATTCACCGATTTTTTTGCCTATCATCATATCAACCCCTTATTTTATTAATACAAGAGCCTTTAGTTTGTTCAAAATATTCTTTATATTTCCAGCAACTCCTTCATGTTTTTATCAATATTGAATAATTATTTAAAACAAGGGCGGTGCTTATAAATTATTACTTAATAAAATTCACTTTTAAACAAGTTTATGCCGGGGCAAATATATTTTAAATATTTGGCTGGGGAAATGGGAATCCTTGTAGTTGAAAACCAGGTTTTGAGATCATTTCAGGTTGTAAAAATTAAGCTTGCGCGTAAAAAGGCAGAGCGCGCTAAGGCTGTTTTTCGGAAGAATATTTTTTTAAACAGCTTTAAAAAGGATATGACTTATACTTAACGAATACTTTTGATGACGGAATATTAGGAGGTTTTTCATTTAATGTTTAATTTAGTTACCCTGGACAATAAAACGAAGATCCTTACAGAGAACGTGCCCCACGTCCGATCAGTATCCATAGGTTTTTTTGTGGACATAGGCTCACGGTATGAGGCGCCTGACATTAACGGGGCTTCTCACTTCATTGAGCACCTGATGTTCAAGGGGACCAGCCGGCGGACCGCCAAAGACATAGCCGAGGAACTGGACGCTGTGGGCGGCCAGCTAAACGCTTTTACAACCAAGGAATATACATGTTACTATGCCAGGGTGCTGGATGAGCATTTTGACCTGGCTGTTGACCTGCTGGGGGATATGCTTTTTGAGTCAAAATTTGACCCCGCGGACATAGACAAGGAAAGAAATGTTATTATTGAGGAAATCAAAATGTATGAAGACACGCCGGACGAGCTTGTGCATGACATATTTGCCAGCTCGATCTGGCGGGGCCATTCCCTGGGGCAGCCTATTATCGGCACGGCGGATGTAATTAACGGCCTTTCCAGGGACAGGTTGTATGACTACTATAAAACACACTACAACCCCGGCCGGATAATAGTCGCCGTAGCGGGAAACATCAGCCACGACGGGGTTATCGACAGGCTGCGCCGGATCTTTGAAAAAAGAGAAAGCAAAGAGCACCCCAGGCAGATCAATACCCCGGCCACCCAGCGGGAAATCATCTGCCGCAGCAAAGAGACTGAGCAGGTCCACCTAATCGTCGGCGCGCCCGGCCTGAAACTGGACCATGAAAACATATATGTTATGCAGATTATAAATACCATCCTGGGCGGAGGCCTCAGCTCAAGGCTCTTTCAGGAGATCAGGGAGAAAAGGGGCCTTGTCTATTCAGTTTATTCATACCACAGCTCTTACCGGGATACAGGGCTTTTCGGAATTTACGCGGGCTTGAGCAAAAAGAACGTGGACGAAGTCCTGGAGCTGGTATTCAAACAAGTGAGAGATATCCAGGTCAACGGCGTGAAGGAAGAAGAGATGCACAGGGCTAAGGAGCAGCTTAAAGGCAACTTGTATCTGAGCCTGGAGAATGTGAACACCAGGATGAGCAGGCTGGGCAAATCCCAGCTGTACCTGGGAAAGGTCGTTACGCCGGAGGAAATCATAGAAAAGGTGAACAAGGTAAACATTGGCGATATTCAGGAACTGGCAAAAGAAGTACTGGACCCGAAGGGTTTTTCCCTGGCCAGCATCGGCCCGTGGGATGACTGCGGCAGCCTGGAAAGAACTATTAAGAATTTGATCTAAATAAAGTTCTGTATTATAGGTGATAAAACGGATGGATTTTTCAATCAGTGTCAAGGTCAAGCGAGTATTTCAAAACGGGGTGAACGCTCCACCCCTGCCTCAATACGCCACTGAAGGGTCGGCTGGCCTTGATCTGCCCGCCTGCCTTGATTCCCCGCAGGTAGTGGCGCCGGGCGCCAGGGTGAAAATACCGACCGGCATCGCCATCGAAATTCCGCACAGGCACATTGTCGGGCTGGTTTTTCCCAGGAGCGGCCTGGCCACCAAACACGGCATCTCGCTGGCCAACGCGGTCGGGGTCATCGACAGCGACTACAAGGGTGAAATTATCGTGGCTGTATTTAACCAGGGAGACAGTGAATATGTGATCAAGCCGGGAGAAAGGATAGCCCAGCTCGTATTCCTTCCGGTTTTCAAGGCTGATATCGAGGAGACGGATGAACTGAAGGATACCGGCAGGGGAGCCGGAGGCTTCGGCTCCACCGGAAAATAAGCAGTCAACCAGGTGGTTTACAACAGTTTATTATATTTTACATACCATAGCCCGTCTTAACCAGGAGGCGGGTTTTTATTTTATTTGCAATCATATTTCAAGCCTGTCCATAATAAATTATTCTGAGGTGAGAAAAATGGCAGTAGTAATAATTTTCAGCCTGGCAGTATTGCTGCTTGTGGTTGTATCACTGAGGGAAAGGATGCGCCAGCGCTATCTGCGCGAAAAGGACTGGGGTTTTATTGGCGAAGCAAAGCCAAGCCAGATTTCACAGGCTCTGACCAACCTTATCGGCGTAGCCGGGGGCATATACCTTACGCTGGTAATCCTGGCCACCTTTCTGGAACTGCAGATCCCCGAACGTGTGAGCTTCGGCAGGATCAGCCTGGAACCGCTGGCAGCAATATCTATCTTGGTTTCACTGGCACAGCCATACTTTTTTAAGGCGGTTAACGCCTGGAGACGTCTTTAAACTTAGGTGATGGAGGTTTATGATATGAGAATGGGTGAGCTTGTCGGTAAAGAAATAATAAATATTAATAACGGCCGGCGACTGGGCGTAGTGGGAGATTCGGACATGGCCGTAGATATTGAATCGGGTGATATCCAGTCGATTATACTCCCGAGGAGAAATAATTTTATAAACCTGTGGGTGGACAGGCAGCACCTGGTAATACCATGGGAAGCGGTTAAAAAGGTTGGTACTGAAGTGATCATTGTCGAGCTGGACCAGACCAGCCCGCTGTATCAGCGTTATCCAATGTAACATTTGTAGATTGTACGGCTGGAGCAAAACCTGCTAAACTCTCAGCTGACTGTGTCAGGATGTGGAAATTATTTCTTGGATTTGGATCGTGTCACGAGGACAGTTCTGCAGACATACTTGTTCTAAAGACCGTGTCATGATGATGGTTTTTTCTAATAGGCTTTTTCTCTCGAACGTGTCATGAGGACAGTTCTGTTGACACGCTTTTGTCTCAAGATATAATAATTGAAATCGTGTCAACAAAACCGTCCCCAAGACACGCTCGGCAAACCGTCCCCTGATATGGAAGGTAATATTTAACACTTTGACTCCATGTTGAGCATGGAGTTTTTTTTATCATGGTTAAAGCAGGTGTTATTAAGAGAGCCTCTGGTTGACATACTAAAATATGAAAATGTAAAAATGGAGGCGTGGCATGGCCCGACAGCACAGGGTGGAGATAATAAAAAAAATAGGTGAACTGAGAGGTTCTTCTGTCATTTGTTATATTACCGGTGACCGGGATAACGTCAATACCAGGATAGCCCCTGATGTGACGCAGGTATTTTACAGGCACCTGGAGATGTACGGGGACAGCCGGCAGGTAGATCTGCTGCTTTACACCCGTGGGGGCGACGTGCTTACGCCCTGGCGGCTGGTCCACCTGATCCGCGAATACACAGACAGGTTTTGCGTACTGATACCTTTCAGGTGCTACAGCGCCGGAACACTGCTGTGCCTGGGCGCGGACGAGCTGGTAATGACCAGGATGGCCGAGCTCGGCCCGATTGATCCCAGTGTGGTCAACGCTTTTAACCCGCAGGACCCCAACAACCCGAGCGCCAGGATCCCGGTCAATATTGAAGATGTTTATTCTTACTTCGCGCTGGCCGGGGAAAAGGCCGGTGTATGCAGCAGCGACCAGCAGGTGAAAGCCTTTACCATCCTGGTGGAGAAAATTCACCCGCTGGCGCTCGGCAATGTACACCGCAACTATATGCTGATCCGGTCGATGGCAAAAAAACTGCTGGCTATGCACCAGCAGCCTATGGAGGAAGGACGTATAGAGCACATCGTCGACAACCTCACTGAAAAGCTGTATGCCCATAACCACATGATATCGAGACGGGAGGCGGCAGGTGAAATTAACCTGCCCGTGGTCAAGCCGGACTCCAGGCTGGAACCGCTGATATGGTCCCTGTACCAGGATTACTCGGAGGACCTGGCCCTGTCGGAGCCTTTCAACCCGTCTGAGCAGCTCCATGGAGTAAGGAACGAATTTGAAGTGACCAGCGGCTTTGTGGAATCTGTGTACGGCTCGGACGCGTTTGTTTTTTCAGGTGTCCTCGAGCGGCGTGATTACCCCGAGGCCGGACAGGTCAAGGTAAATATTCTGAAACAGAAGTGGCGGACAATATCCTGATAGATGTACCCAACCAATTTAAATTTTGGGGAGGAAAACGATGGACAATAGAGACGTACTCATAAAAGATGTCAATGTGGTTTTTAACTACCAGACCAATGAAACTAAATATTATCTTTTAACCGGCGGCACAGGTTACCCGCTGGCTGAATTCAGTTACCCCCTGCTGCCGGGAGGAGGCAGTACTGGAGACGTCCTGGTGGTGCCTGAAATGAGGCAAAAGACTGCGAATATCACATCTGATACAGAGAATTTAAATTATTAAAATATTGACATATTTTTTTATATGTATGAAAATTAACTTTATATAAATCTTGGTATGGACTATTATTCATTTGCACAAGGGGGTACCGGGTTGATTGAAGTAATGGTTACCGGCGCGTACGGGCGGATGGGCCGCGAGGCTGCCAGAACTGTATGGGACGCCGACGATATGTTATTGGCCGGGGCTGTCGACGGCCGGGGTGAAGGCACAGATATCGGGCAGCTCATCGAATGCGGCAGCACAGGCATAAACATCGAAAATGATCTTGAGGAGTTCTTAAAATCCAAACGCCCGGACGTGGCAGTGGATTTTACCGGCCCCCAGGCAGTATACCATAACGCTCTAAAATATCTTGAGTATGGTGTGAGGCCGGTTATTGGGTCTACAGGTCTTGATGCCGGGCAGATTAAAGAAATTATTGACCTGTCTGAAAAAAGGGGGATCGGCGGCCTGGTTGCGCCGAACTTTGCCATCGGCGCGGTCCTGATGATGAGGTTTGCCGCCGAAGCCGCCAGGTTTTTGCCGGACGTGGAGATAATTGAAATGCACCATGACCAAAAAATCGACGCCCCGTCAGGCACGGCCATTAAAACTGCTGAAATAATATTAGAACAGCGGGGAGATGAGTACAAGCAGGGGCTGGCCTCTGAAATTGAGACCCTGCCCGGGTCGCGCGGCGGAAATTTTTCGGGAGGGATCCGCATCCACAGTGTTAGGCTGCCGGGCCTGGTGGCACACCAGGAAGTAATTCTCGGCGGCTTGGGACAAACCCTGACTATCAGGCACGATTCTATCACCAGGGAGTCATTTATGCCCGGAGTCCTTTTAGCTGTACGCAGGTCGTTGAATTTAAACAAGGTGGTGTATGGCTTAGATAAGCTGCTGTTTGAAACAGTATAACTAAATATGAACAGGCACCTCCGTTTCCTGAAACTCATATAATGTTGTAAACGTGAGACAAAGTCTCTTAAGGAGTTTTGAGGGACGTGCAGATTAACCTGAAGGGGATAAGCATCGTTGTGTTGGGCGGTGACGCCAGGTCACTGGCCATGATGGAAGACCTGACCGCATCCGGGGCTGTTGTCAATGCCGCTGGAATGCCTGCTGATGTCATTCCAGCCGGCGTTCATTACTTCAGCGAGCCTGAAGCATGCCTGGCCGGCGCCGGTGCTGTTATCCTGCCGGTACCGGGGATGAGTGAAAAGGGATACCTACACAGTCCCCTGGCCGCGCAGCCCCTTGCGTTTACAGAGGACCTGGCGGCGCGCTTCCCGCCGGGCATTCCGGTCTTTGTCGGGGTGGCGGGGCCGGCTCTGGCCAAAATAGCCGCCAATTCAGGACTTCGTTTGATTGAATTAATGAAGATGAACGAAGTGGCTATTTTAAATTCCATCCCTACTGCGGAAGGAGCCGTGCAAATGGCGATGGAAATGCTGCCCATCACCATACACGGCAGCTGTGCCTTCGTCCTGGGGTTTGGCAGGACCGGGGCCACGCTGGCACGCCTTCTCGGTTCGATGGGAGCCAGGACCATGGTTGCTGCCAGAAGGCCTGAATACCTGGCCCGGATTACCGAATTGAACCTCACGCCTGTGCCGTTTGCAGATATGCCTCATTACCTGGACGAAGCTGACGTGATATTTAACACCGTCCCGGTACCGGTTTTGACAGGCGAGGTTCTGGAAAAAGTACATCCCGGCACGCTGATTATTGATTTGGCATCAGCGCCGGGCGGTGTCGACTTCCAGAGAGCGGAAAGCATTGGCGTCAAGGCCGTTCTGGCGCCGGGCCTGCCGGGTAAAGTAGCGCCCAAGACTGCCGGCCGGATCCTGGCAAAAGTGGTGATCAGGTTACTGCACGAGGAAATGGCCGGGAATTAATTCGGCTCTTGGTTACGGAGGTGCTCTACATGCGTTTAAAGGGGATTAGAGTCGGATTTGCCCTGACTGGATCTCACTGTTGTCTTGGCCAGGTGATGCCGCAGGTACGCAATCTAGTTAATGAAGGGGCCGAGATATTTCCAATCATTAGCAGCTCTGTTGACACAACGGACACCAGGTACGGTACCAGTGAAAAGTGGAAAGGCATGCTCAGCGAATTTACCGGAAGGCCGATTTTCAAAACCATCACAGAGGTAGAGGACGTCGGCCCTAAGAAATTGTTTGATATTATGGTGGTCGCGCCCTGCACCGGCAACACTCTGGCTAAAATCGCAAACGGCATCACTGACGGGGCGGTGCTGATGTCAGTAAAAGCACACCTGCGCAACCAACGCCCGGTGGTGCTGGGTATATCCACCAATGACGGCCTGGGTTTAAACGCCAAAAATATCGGACTTCTGCTCAATATAAAAAATATTTATATGGTGCCTTTCGGACAGGATAATCCAGTTGAAAAACCGAATTCTTTAATAGCCAAATGGGACCTTGTCATAGATACGGTGCTTGAGGCTCTTAAAGGGAAGCAGTATCAGCCCGTTTTAACCTTTTATTAGAATCAAGTATTGATTACCTGATTTTGAAATATATTAAATAATTTTTGCTGTTAATGGGGTGAAACACATGAGAAAGTACAATGTAGCGATCGTCGGCGCCAGCGGCGCAGTCGGACAGGAACTGATTAAAATACTGGAGGAGCGCGACTTTCCGGTGGGAGAGCTCAAGATGTGCGCGACCACCCGTTCAGCGGGCAAAGAGCTGCTCTTCCGGGGGAAACCGCATGTTGTTGAGGTGACGACACCCGAATCTTTTAACGGGATTGATATCGCCCTTTTCGCGGGCGGGATCGCCAGCAAGGAATTTGGCCCGGCTGCGGTTGAAAGAGGGGCGGTGGTTATTGACAACAGCAGCAATTTCAGGATGGACCCCGCAGTGCCGCTCGTGGTGCCGGAGGTTAATCCGGAAGATGTGAAATGGCATAAAGGCATTATTGCCAACCCCAATTGTTCAACCATACAAATGGTGGTGGCTCTAAAACCAATACATGATGCTGCTGTAATCAAGAGGGTGGTGGTAGCGACTTACCAGGCAGTATCGGGGGCGGGCCGGGAAGGCATAGATGAATTAATGACACAGACAAAAAGCTTGATGGAACAGGGGGAAGCAAATCCAAAAGTTTTCCCGTACCAGATTGCTTTTAACCTGATCCCTCACATCGATGTTTTCATGGACCTGGATTATACCAAGGAAGAATGGAAAATGGTGCGAGAGACACAGAAGATACTGCACGACGATTCGATCGCAATTACCGCGACCACTGTAAGGGTCCCGGTAGCCCGCAGCCATTCAGAGGCAATCAATATAGAAACCGAGAAAAAACTCACTGCCGCCGAGGCGAAAAAGTTATTTGAACAATTCCCGGGCATTATAGTGGTAGAT
Source organism: Pelotomaculum propionicicum (assembly GCF_048984525.1). GTDB lineage: Bacteria > Bacillota > Desulfotomaculia > Desulfotomaculales > Pelotomaculaceae > Syntrophopropionicum > Syntrophopropionicum propionicicum_A. The sequence goes on along the minus strand of NZ_JBMGJC010000001.1, from coordinate 299,912 downwards.
GACCCGGCTGAAAAGAAATATCCCATGCCTTTGTTTACATCTGACCGCGACGAGGTTTTTGTGGGGCGGATCAGGGAAGACAATTCGATCGCCAACGGCTTGAATATCTGGGTGGTGGCGGACCAGATCCGCAAGGGCGCGGCCACCAACACGATCCAGATCGCCGAGTTGGTAATCAAATACGGATGCTCGCCGGTTAAATAGAATTTTTTTTCTAAGGCCGGCAAACATCCAAGGGAGGCCGGTCTGTGAAATTTATTATCCTTAAGTTTGGAGGCACTTCCCTGACCAGCGATGATTTGCGCGGGAAGGTTGTTTCCAGGGTGATAGAAACCCAGCAGCGGGGATATGTCCCTGTAGTGGTAGTTTCAGCTATCGGCCGCATGGGAGATCCCTATGCCACCGATACGCTTCTCTCTTTTGCGCGGGAAGGCGGCAAAGAACTGCCGCCCCGCGAATCCGACCTGTTAATGCACTGCGGTGAAATCATATCAGGGGTAATAATGGCCGCAACCCTGCAGAAGACGGGCTGTCCCGCTGTCCTCCTGACCGGGCCGCAGGCCGGCATTATTACCAGCGGTGAACACAATAACGCCAGGATATTGAAAATTAACCCGGAAAATATATTAAAAAACGCGCAGGAAGGGAAGGTAGTCGTTGTCACCGGATTTCAGGGCGTTACGGAAAACGGGGAGATCACGACCCTGGGCAGGGGAGGCAGCGACACCACCGCGGCGGCGCTAGGTGTGGCTCTGAACGCGTCCAGTGTGGATATTTATACCGACGTGGAAGGCATAATGACGGCTGACCCAAGGATCGTAGCCGAAGCCAGGCCGCTTGAGACGGTCACTTATAACGAAATTTGCCAGCTTGCCCGCGAAGGCGCCAAGGTAGTCCACCCGCGCGCGGTCGAAATAGCCGCGCAAAAAAGCATACCTCTAAGGGTGAAGTGTACTTTCAGCGATGCGCCGGGGACCCTGGTGACTCACGAAAGGCCTTATCAAAGCATCGATATTGCGGGAGACCGGACCATCACAGGGATTACTCATATTCAGGACATTACCCAGTTCAGGATATTAACAAAGGACGCCGCCGACATACCGGACTTTCAGAGGCGCATTTTCAAAGCGCTGGCACTGGCCGGGATCAGCGTTGATTTTATTAATGTCAGCCCGGAGGCTGTCCTTTTTACAATAAAAAATTCTGTGGTTTCCAAGGCCCTGCAGGTTTTGGACAACATGGGCATCAGCCCGGAAGTTTTTCCTGACTGCGCCAAAGTAGCGGCGGTAGGAGCGGCTATGACCGGCGTGCCAGGTGTTATGGCCAGAATTGTTGAATCGCTGGCCCTGGAAAAAGTACAGATCCTGCAGTCTGCCGACTCTTATACAACGATCTGGGTCCTGGTAAGAAAAGAAGACATGGAAAAAAGTATACGCGCTCTGCACCGGCAGTTCGGCGGAGAAATGTGCGGAGAAATGTAAAGAGGCTAAAATGGATAATATAAAAGAAGGTGAAAGACTTGAATGTTGATTTCGGTCGTATATTGACAGCCATGGTGACACCTTTTAACAAGGACCAGAGCGTCAATTTTGACCTGGCGCGAAAACTGGCCGGTCACCTGGTCGAATCGGGATCAGACGGCCTTGTGATTGCCGGGACCACAGGTGAAAGCCCCACGCTCACAAAAGAGGAAAAGCTTGAGCTCTTCAGAGTTATCGTGGAAGAGGTGGGCGGCAAAGCGTCGGTTATCGCCAATACCGGCGGTAACTCAACAGCGGAGAGCATTGCTCTCACCCGCTCCGCTCAAAAAGTAGGAATTGACGGTGTCATGCTGGTGGCCCCGTATTATAATAAACCTTCGCAAGAAGGGATGTACGAGCATTTTAAAGCGGTGGCCCAAAGCACTGACCTGCCGATAATAATATATAATATACCGGGCCGGACTTCCGTGAACTTATTGCCCCGTACTGTGGCCGGCCTGGCTGAGATCGGCAATATCGTCGCGATCAAGGAGTCGAGCGGTGACATGGACCAGGTAAGCGAACTTAGGATGTCCCTGCCGGATAACTTCGCTATCTACAGCGGCGACGACTCATTGACCCTTCCCATCCTGACGCTGGGAGGGAAAGGGGCTATCAGCGTGGCGTCGCACATGGTCGGTGAACGCATGCAGGATATGGTCAACGCTTTTGCTTCAGGCAACGTTACCCTGGCTACAAATATACACCTGGAACTATACCCTTTCTTCAGAGGGATATTTATAACCACTAACCCTGTCCCGATCAAGTGCGCCCTCAGCATGGCGGGATGGCAGGTAGGAGCACCGAGGCTGCCGCTGGTAGAAGCCACCCCGGCGGAAAAGGATTCTATCAGGAGGCTGATGGAGGGCATGCGACTGCTTTAAAAACTGATGCCGGAATAAACAGCCGCAGTTAAAAGCTGCGGCTGATTAACGTGAAGCGTATTAATAATTTCCATGTGCAGGGAGGTGAAAACTTGGCAAAAGACCCTAAATTGTCCCTGATACCCCTGGGCGGGCTGGGGGAAATCGGTAAAAACATGATGGCGGTGAGGTATGGGGACAGCATTTTAATCATTGACTGCGGCTTGATGTTTCCAGAAGAGGAAATGCTAGGTATTGATATAGTCATTCCGGATATTACATACCTGTTGGAAAACAAGGAATTTGTGCAGGGAATCGTGCTTACCCACGGCCACGAGGACCATATCGGGGCGCTGCCTTACGTGCTCCGCCATTTAAATATTCCCGTATACGGAACCAGGCTTACTCTCGGGCTGCTGGAAGGCAAGCTCAAGGAGCAAAATATCCTGGCAGGTGTGTCCCTGAATACGGTTAAACCCAGGGACAGCGTCCAGGTAGGCCCTTTTAAAGTAGAGTTCATCAGGGTTTCACACAGCATACCGGACGCTGTCTCGCTGGCGATACATACGCCGATGGGTGTGGTTATGCACACGGGCGATTTCAAGTTTGACCTGACCCCCGTCGACGGGCAGGTGACTGATTTCCACCGCCTGGCGCAGCTTGGTGAAAAAGGCGTGCTGGTTTTAATGTCTGACAGCACGAATGCGGAACGGCCGGGATACACCATGTCCGAGAGAGTTGTGGGAAATACCTTTGACGAGAACTTCCGGCAAGCGACCGAACGCATCATTATCACTACATTCGCGTCAAACGTGCACCGGCTGCAGCAGGCTATCCAGACCGCGTACAAGCATGACCGCAAGGTCGCTGTCGTCGGCAGGAGCATGGTCAATGTTATCAGTGTGGCCAACGAACTCGGCTACATTGATATTCCGGAAGGAATTTTAATTGAAATGGAAGAAGCCAGCAAACTTCCCAGGAACAAGATCGTGATCCTGACAACCGGCAGCCAGGGCGAACCGATGTCCGCACTGACCAGGATGGCTTTTTCCGACCACCGGCAGGTGGACATTTATCCGGGTGACACCATCATAATTTCGGCAGCTCCGATACCGGGCAATGAAAAGTTGGTCGCGCGTATAATTAACCAGCTTTTTAAGCTGGGAGCAAAAGTAATTTACGAGCTTGCTTCCGATATTCACGTATCGGGTCACCCCAACCAGGAAGAGCTTAAACTGATGCTCAACCTCTTACGGCCAAAGTTCTTTGTGCCGGTCCATGGTGAATACAGGATGCTGATCAAACATGCGGAACTGGCGAAAGATGTCGGGGTGTTGCCGCAGAATATCATAGTGGCCGAGAACGGGCAGGTGCTGGAGTTCAGCCGCCGTTCCGGGCGTATAACCGGCAGGGTGGCAGCAGGAAAAGTACTTGTTGACGGGCTCGGAGTGGGGGATGTGGGTAATGTGGTGCTCAAGGACCGCAAGCTTCTCTCCCAGGACGGTATCCTGATCATCGTCTTAACCATAGACCGCGAGAGCGGGCAGGTGATAGCCGGCCCGGACATTGTCTCCAGGGGTTTTGTCTACGTTCGTGAGTCGGAGGAGCTGCTGGAGGAAGCTAAGGCCAGGGTCCAAATCGCTTTGGAGAAATGCTCCGAAAAAGGTATATCAGAATGGGCAAGCATCAAGTCCCAGGTCCGGGACGCGGTCGGCAAATATCTATATGAAAAGACCAGGAGGCGCCCCATGATCCTGCCGATTATAATGGAAACATAATATGAGACGTGAGTCGTGGGACGTGAGATATGGGTATATCCTGTATACCTTTAGGGTCCTTTAGCCTATAAGAATGGCTTGCAGTCTCACGTCTCACGTCTCACGTCTCACGTCTCATTGCATGTCTCAACACAGCCGCTGTCGAGCGGCTTTTCCTTTGGCATGTTTTTAATGCCCCACTGCGACATCATTTCCAATACCGGGATCAGTGTTTTCCCTTTCCCGGTCAGGGAGTATTCTACTTTGGGAGGAATCACATTATACTGTTTCCGGTGGATCAAACCGCTGTCTTCCAGTTCCTTAAGCTGCTGGCTCAGTGTCTTGTGCGCGATGGAGAACAGGCTGTCTTTCAATTTGCCGTACCTTATTACTTCAGCCCTGGATATCCGCCACAGTATCGCCCACTTCCACTTTCCGCCAAGGACGGACAGGGTGTAGTACATCGGGCAGTATTCCCACGTTTCAGGATAATCTCTCATTTAATACTCCTTTACTTACTTATAATTAAGTATATAACTATAATGTGCATACTTCATAAATATAAAATAATCATATATAATTTACCAAAGGAAATCAACACCTGTGTTTGTATTGGAGGAGGGGACATCTTTATGAAAGAAGTACTGGAAATTTTAAATGACAGATCAGCCATCGGTTACCTGGCGACAGTAGACGATGGTATGCCAAGGGTCAGGCCGTGGGGTTTTATGTTTGAGGAAAACGGCAGGCTGTATTTCTGCACAGCCAGCGTCAAGGATGTTTATAAGCAGCTGTCCGCTGTGCCGTATGTGGAGTACTCCAAGACAAACAAAGACATGGTCTGGGTCAGAGTAAACGGAAAGATCCAGTTCGATGAGGACATCAAGAAAAAAGAGAAGATGTTTGAGGCGGCTCCAATGCTGAAAGACCTTTACCAAACTCCGGACAACCCGGTTTTCAAGGCATTTTATTTAGAACATGGCAAGGCGGTCGTCAATGATTTCTCGCCTGATCCGCCTAGGATTTACGAGTTCTGACAAATGACTTTAACAACGAGAGATATGGAAAACCAAAAAGTAATGGAGGCGTATCGATGAAAGTAATAGCTTTTAACGGCAGCCCCAGAAAGGACTGGAATACCGCGACCCTTTTAAAAAAAGCGCTCGACGGTGCGGCGTCAAAAGGAGCTGAGACAGAGCTCGTCCATTTATACGACCTTGATTATAAAGGCTGCCGCAGTTGTTTTGCCTGCAAGGCAAAAGGGGGGAAAAGCTACGGCAGGTGCGCCGCGGTTGACGGTTTGACCCCGGTTCTGAAAAAAGCCGTGGAAGCGGACGCCCTTTTACTTGGAGCGCCGGTTTACATGGGGGCGGTCAACGGTGCGATGCAGTCGTTTATTGAGAGGCTGGCCTACCCGTACCTGGTCTATGACGGCAAATATTCCTCGCTTTTCAAGAAAAGTATTAAGACAGGGCTTATCTACACCCTGGGCGCCAACGAGGACCGGATTAAACAAATGGGATACGACCGGCAGTCCTGGATCCAGGGAGGGATAATGAAGATGATCTTTGGATCCTCAGAGACGCTGCTTGTTACCGACACTTACCAGTTTGACGATTATTCAAAATACGAAACCTCGGGGATCGATGTGGAAGCTAAAACCAGGGTGCGAAAGGAAGTATTTCCGCTAGACTGCGAAAAGGCCTTTGAGATGGGTATAAGGCTGGTCCAACAGCCCTAACTTATATATTGAAATTGCGTATAATATTTAATGGAAAGCATGAAAATATTTAATAATGAAAGGGGTTTTTGTGCCGTGGATGCAATTAAACAGAGGCGCAGCGTCCGGGATTATACAGACAAGCCTATATCAGAGGAAGTCCTTACAGCTCTTTTAGAAGCGGGAATGTGCGCTCCTTCGGCGGGGAATGAACGGCCCTGGCATTTTGTGGTCATAACTGAACGTACTTTGCTGGAAGGCATTACGGAATTTCACGAGTATTCTAAAATGCTGAAGCAAGCCCCCGCGGCAATAATTGTCTGCGCGGACATGAACCGTGATAAATATCCGGGTGTCGGCTACTGGGTCCAGGATTGCGCGGCGGCGACCGAGAACATACTTATCGCCGCACAGGACTTAGGACTGGGGGCTTGCTGGCTGGGGATGTATCCCAAAAATGATCGTGTGGAAGGACTGAGGCGTCTGTTGAACATCCCGGAACATATAGTGCCTTTTTCCGGGATTGCTTTGGGCTATCCGGCCTCGGCAAAGAGCCCCGGCTCCCGCTACGACCAAACACGGGTGCACCGCAACGGCTGGTGATAATGAAGAGGGCTGACCATTTACACGTAATTTATTATGTTCTCCATTACCGAATCAATTTCATAGCCTTTACTCTTCATTTCCTCAACAATAGATTTATAATCCAGAGTTTCGACCCGCAAAATCGTCTTATACATATCTCTGTTTTTATCATAGTAAGCTACTGTGTTGAGCAGGCTTATGCCTTTGCTGGATATAATTCCAATCAAATCAGCCAGGGCTCCCGGCCGGTCTACTATATACACATCTATACGGCAGTGGGGCTTGTTTACACCCAGAATATCTATAAAAGCATCAAATATATCGGTCTCTGTTATCAGGCCGACCAGTTCTTCTCCGTTAACGACAGGTAAGCCGCTAACGGTATTCTGCCTCATAATACAAGCCGCCGTTTCAATGAAGCTTTCTGGAGATACGGTAAGCAGCTTCTGTTTCTTGGGCAGGATATCCTTGATTTTGGTTTTTGCCAAAAGGTAATTCAATTCATGAATGCTGAGTGATGTTGCGGAGGATGGCGCTGCCCGGTTTAAATCTGAAAGGGTGACAATACCCACCATCTTATTATTATCCATTACCGGCAGACGGCGAATATTGTTTTCCTTCATGATACGAAACGCTTCCGTCAGGCTGCCGTCCAATTGCACTGTACTGACATTACCGGACATACGGTCTTTTACTTTCACTGTTACTCCCCCTTCAATGGTACGCCTCTCTTATCCACCCAAATAAGCTTTTTTCACTTCTTCACTATGCATCAATTCCCCGGCGCTGCCCTGCAGCACAATCTCGCCTGTCTCTATTACGTATGCATAGTCGGCAATTGACAATGCCATGTGGGCGTTTTGTTCCACCAGTAAAATAGTGGTTCCATGGCTGTTTATGTCTTTAATAATTTCAAAAATCTCCTTAACCAGCAAAGGGGCCAGGCCCATCGAAGGTTCATCCATCAGCATCAACTCCGGCTTTGCCATCAACGCCCTGCCGATAGCCAGCATCTGCTGCTCCCCTCCGCTTAGAGTTCCAGCTGTTTGTTTGCGCCTTTCTTTCAGGCGGGGAAAACGGGTAAATACCATTTCTATATCATTATTAATGTCAGCCTTGTTTTTCCGCAGGAAAGCGCCCATTTCCAGGTTTTCCATTACGGACATCGCGGCGAATATCCGTCTGCCCTCCGGCACCTGGGATATGCCGAGGCTTACAATTTTTTCGGGAAGAACTCTGGTAATATCCTCATTTTTGAAAGTAATACTGCCTGATTTGGGCCTTGTTAATCCCGAAATAGTTTTCAGGGTGGTAGACTTGCCTGCTCCATTGGCTCCGATTAAGGTTACTATTGAGCCCTGCTCAACATTAATAGATAACTTTTTCAGGGCATGGATCGCCCCGTAGTACACATTTATATCTTTCACTGCGAGCATGGTTTATCCAACATCCTCTCCCAGATATGCTTCGATTACTCTTTTATTGCTGCGTATCTCCTCCGGGGTCCCTTCGGCTATTACCTGGCCGTAATCCAGAACATACAGGCGTTCACAAACTCCCATTACCAGCGACATGTCATGTTCTATAAGCAGAATGGTCAAATTGAATTCCTTTCTTATATAGCGGATTAATTCCATCAGTTCCTGGGTTTCCTGCGGGTTCATCCCCGCCGCTGGTTCGTCCAAAATCAGCAGCAGCGGTTTGGTAGCAAGGGCGCGGACTATTTCGATACGCCGCTGCTCCCCATAAGGCAGGTTTTTGGCCAGCTCGTCCTTTTTGTCTTTCAAATTAAATATTTCCAGGTACTTTACAGCTTCCACTTCTATTTTTTCTTCTCCCCGGAAAAAGCTGGGCGTCCTGAGAATGGCGCTGGTTAATCCGTAGGGCACATCTTTATGGGTCGCTATTTTAACATTGTCCAGGACTGTGAGATCATTGAAAAGACGTATATTTTGAAAGGTCCTGGCCACACCCTTGGCACAAATAGTGTAGGGGGCCATGCCCACCAGGTTCTCCCCTCTAAACATTACGCTGCCCTGGTCCGGTCTGTATACCCCGGTAATCAAATTAAAAACCGTTGTCTTGCCCGCGCCGTTTGGGCCTATCAATCCCACCAGCTCACCTTCCGCTATCTGGAAATTGAAGTCCAGTAAGGCGCTCAGACCACCAAAGGATTTGTCTAAATTATTTATTTCCATAAGGTTCATTTACTGCCACCCCAAATCCTGCCAAATATCTTCATGCTCAGTTCCCTGTTACCCATTAATCCCTGAGGACGGTATAACATAACGATAATAAGTATAAGGGCGTATAAAATCATTCTAATTGCCGGGAAGGATTGCAGGGCTGCTGTCAGGGCGGTGACAAATATGGCCGCAATTATAGCTCCGGTTGTGCTGCCCAGGCCTCCCAGAACTACCATTATCAGTATGTCGAATGATTTCAGGAAGTTGAAAGTCTCGGGTTTGATAATATAAAAGTAGTGGGCGTACAGAGCTCCGGCCAGACCGGCAAACATAGCTCCGATAACAAATGCCAGGACTTTGTATTTGGTAGTATTAATCCCCATCAGTTCCGAGGCTGTTTCGTCCTCACGAATTGATATTATCGCCCGTCCATAACTGGAATTAATAAGGTTGACAATCACCAGGACGGTTAGTACAGTAGCTCCAAACAACCACGGCCAGGTAGTAAGTTTAGGGATTCCCATTATCCCGGCCGGACCGTTTACATAGTCAATATTCTGCAGAACTACCCGGATAATCTCGCCAAAAGCCAGGGTGGCAATAGCCAGGTAATCTCCTTTGAGCCTTAATGTAGGCACCCCAATAATAAATCCGGACAATCCGGCGGCCAGGCAGGCGGCCAGTAAACCAATTATAAAGTGCAGGTCCAGCATGTTGGTTATTATTACTGCAACATAGGCTCCAACTGCCATAAACCCGGCATGGCCCAGGGATAACTGCCCGGTAAAACCGTTAATTAAGCTGAGGCTGACTGCCAGAATAATGTTGATACACACGGAAGCCAAGTTTATCTGGTAATACTGGTTAAGCAGGCCTGCCGTGATCAAGAATTGTACCAGTAAAAATAACGCTGCCAGTATGAGTGCTTCTGAACCAATTTTTATCCAATTGTTCTTTACCTTCTGCATTTTTTTCACCTACACTTTTTCACCGGTATCTTCACCAAAAATACCGCTGGGCTTGATTAATAGGATCAATATTAATACCCCAAAAGCAACTGCATCCCGGTAAAGACTGTTGCCATAACCGCTAACCATGGTTTCCAGAAGACCCATTACAAATCCGCCTACCATTGCACCGGGGATAATTCCTATGCCTCCCAGTACAGCTGCCACAAAAGCTTTAAGTCCCGGGATAATTCCCATCAACGGATTGACTGTATTATAATAAACACCTACCATTACGCCAGCCGCAGCGGCCAGGGCAGAGCCAATAGCAAAGGTAATGGAAATGGTTTTGTCAACACTAATACCCATCAGGACCGCCGCGTCACGATCAAGGGATACAGCCCGCATGGCTTTTCCGGTTTTAGTATATTTAATTATATATTGCAGGACTAACATAAGGACCACTGCTGAAACAAATACAAAGACATCCTTGTTTAGAATTGATAATCCTCCAACTGTATATGCTTTAATGGGGAAAGCCGAGGCAGGAAAAACCTTCTGGGAAGGTCCCAGAAGGAAGATAGCTATATATTCTAAAAACAGCGATACACCTATGGCTGTAATAAGTGCCGCAATCCGGGTCGAGTTGCGTAAAGGCCGGTATGCTATTTTTTCAATTAAAACTCCAAATACCGCACAGGTCAACATAGCCGCTATCATAGCAACAAAAATGTTGGTTCCAAATAGTGTCAGCGAGAAATAACCCACAAAGGCTCCAACCATCATGATATCCCCGTGGGCAAAGTTTATCAGCTTTATAATACCATAAACCATGGTGTAACCCAGGGCAATTAATGCATATATGGCGCCCAGGGACAGCCCGTTGACTATTTGTTGTGTAAATTCCAGCAAAGTTGCCACATCCCTCCATGTTTAAACGGGAAGAACGGGAAGAGAGGAGTTACCCTCTCTTCCGTGAAGTATCCTATGGTTGAATACGGGTATTCATGACTTGCTTGCCATCCTTAAATTCGAGTATCACCCCGGCTTTAACCGGGTTATGCTGGTCGTCGATACTCATTTTACCGGTAATACCCGCAAAGTCCTTAATCTTCGCCAGCGCTTCCGTTAATTTGACCGGATCGGCTGTGCCGGCTTCTTTCAGCGCCTGCACCATTATCTGGACGGAGTCGTAACCCAATGCGGCAAATGCATCCGGTTCTTTATTGTATTTGGCTTTGAAAGCTTCAACAAACTTCACAACCTGGGGATCCTTGTCCTGGGAAGAATAGTGGTTAGTGAAAAATGTGTTGTTTAATGCATCGTTGCCGGCAACGCTTACCATATCAGGAGAATCCCAACCGTCGCAGCCGCCCATCGGAACAGTAATTCCCAGTTCCCGGGCCTGTTTGATCAAGGGAGCGACTTCCTGATAATAGCCGGGCACATAAATAAAGTCAGGATTTAACCCCTTAATTTTAGTCAATGCGGCTCTAAAGTCACGGTCGTCTTTCACAAAACCTTCCTTGGCCAGGATGGTGCCGCCATTTGCTGTAAAGGTCTTTTCAAAGTATTCCGCCAGGCCTTTACCGTAATCACTGGAGTTGTCACAATAAATAACAGCTTTCTTCGCTTGCAGATTATCTGATGCGAACTGGGCCATCAGGGTTCCCTGGAATGGGTCGATAAAGCAAACCCGGAAAATATAATCTCTGGTTTTACCAGTTTTGTCGTCCACAGTCACATTGGCTGCAGTAGCCGCCGGAGCAATAAGGGGCACTTTGTTCTCCATCATAACGGGTGTGCTGCCGGCCACATCACCACTGGTAAGGGGTCCAATCTGGGCCACAATTTTCTCACCCATCAGCGCGGCGCTTACGCTCATAGCTTCGTCAGCAACGGACTTACAGTCTCTTTCAATAGGATTGATCTTCTTGCCCAGCACACCGCCGGCCTTGTTAATTTCTTCGATGGCCAACATTGCGCCATCTCTGGCATTTGTGCCATAACTGGCCACGCCGCCCGATAATTCCACGTTAATACCCACATTAATCGCGTCTCCGGCCTTACCACCTGTCTGCGTCGCCCCTCCGCCACAACCGGCGGCGATGCTGAAAACAAACAGCATGGTAATCAGCAAGGCGACTCTTTTTTTAATCCTCATCCATCTTCCTCCTTTTTTCTTGTTTAATAATCTTAATAACCGTAAAACGGTTATAAGTCCGATTATAATTGTTCTCTAGTTGATTATGAATTAAAACTATAAAATTTCTACCTGTTATGTCTTTAGTCTAGTTATTCGCCTGTCCCACCCGGTTATCCTGCCGGCATGTAAAAGATCCTTCCTCCATAACAAGAAAATAAGCCTTTGCGTGTCCACAAGGGCTTGGTTATTATTTGGTAACGGAGGCGAGACTTCTCTAAGCTCCTTACTGCGAAATGTAAATATAATGTCATATTATACAATATTAATTGGCTTTAAACAACTATTATAAGAGTTTATAGCGCCGGATTTCACGATCAAAAATTCAGACTATAAATAAAATGTAATAATTTCTCTTGCTTTCCCTTATATATAATGATATCTTAAAAACAAACAGCAAGATCTATTTTTTGACAACAAAATAGATGCATGGGGAGCTGAAGTGATTCAGCTGAGAAAGAATGTGTATTCTGACCCATTGAACCTGATCTGGGTAATGCCAGCGTAGGGAATGCAGCCGTTTTACAGGTGCGTTTGTAGCCTTTTGCCAGTTCAGGTAAAAGGCTATTTTATTTTTCCGGGGGTGATTGTGCTTTATTAGTTTAATAATGGGGGGAGTTGCAATGAAGACAGTATTAACAATCGCGGGATCAGATTCATGCGGCGGCGCGGGCATACAGGCTGATTTGAAAACGTTCAGCGCGCTCGGTGCTTACGGCATGAGCGTAATCACGGCTGTTACCGCACAGAACACCATGGGCGTTTTCAGCGTAAGGGAGCTGGACGTCGATATTATCAGGGAACAGATCGACTGCCTGTTTGATGATATCAAAATAGACGCGGTTAAGGTAGGGATGGTATCTAGCATTGAAATTATCGATGTGATCGGGGAGTGCCTGAAAAAGAACAATGCGGCTAATATCGTAGTCGACCCGGTTATGGTATCTAAGAGCGGCTACCACCTGCTGCGGGAGGAGGCCAAGGATGAACTGGTTAAAGTGCTGTTTCCACTGGCTGAAGTGGTGACTCCGAACCTTTTCGAGGCGGAGCTGATCACCGGTGATAAAATTGAAAACCTGGCGCAGATGGAAAAAGCAGCGGTGAAAATAAACGGTCTCGGCGGGATTAAGGTAATTGTAAAGGGCGGCCACTTAACCGGTGACGCTATAGATGTCGTGTACGACGGCCAAAATTTCAGCTACCTGAAGGGGACGAGGATAGAGACAAAAAATACCCACGGCACAGGCTGCACATTCTCATCGGCCATAGCGGCCCTGCTTGCCAGGGGATACCCGATCCCGGAAGCGGCCAGGCTGGCGAAAGAATATATTAACGGCGCCATTGAACATTCCTTCGAACTCGGCCGCGGTGTCGGCCCGACCAACCATTTTTACAATTTATATCAGAAGGCAGGTTATCAAAATGACTGAAGCGGGAAAGACAGGAGGTTTTAGCTTTTTCACCCTCTGGTTTGGAGCGGCCGTTTCACTGGCGGAAATCATGACGGGCAGTTTAATCGCACCCCTTGGCCTGAAACAGGGTTTGATCGTGATCTTTACCGGACACCTCATCGGCGCCCTGATCCTGGCCCTGGTCGGGGTCATCGGCTTCAGGGAAAAAAGCCCTTCGCTGATGTCCAGCCGCCTGTCGCTGGGCAGGTACGGGTCATATATCATATCATTTTTCAATATCGTCCAGCTTATCGGCTGGACTGCGATAATGCTGATCCAGAGCGCCAGGTCGCTGCAGTCGATTACCGGCAGGCTTTTCGGCTTTGACAATTTTTACATTCTAGTGGTGATCACCGGAATATTGGTATTGATATGGGCCTTGAACACAGAAAACGCTATCAACACGGTAAACCATATCGCAGTTGGGCTGCTCCTGGTCCTCTGCCTGGTGATGCTGAAGTCGGTTATTTCAGGAAACGAAGTGAAAGAAATCGCGTCAAATATAACTTTCGGGGCGGCGCTCGAACTGAGCATTATTATGCCGCTGACCTGGCTGCCGCTAATATCGGATTACACCATGATGGGCAGGAGCGCCAGGGGCAGCTTTTGGGGCAGTTTCGGGGGGTATTTCATAGGGAGTTCCTTTATGTACGCGATCGGCCTGGTGTCCTCAATATACGCGGGCACGCCGGACCCCATCGGCGTTTTAACCAGCCTTAACCTGGGATTGTCGGCCTTACTGATAGTGGTGCTGTCAACCGTCACCACAACCTTCCTTGACGTTTATTCCGCTGTAATGTCCACTCTCAATGTGACCGCGAAAATATCGAAGAGCAAACTGATCTTTATTTTCGGCGCACTGGGAATACTGCTGGCCATGTATTTCCCCATGGAACAGTATGAGAATTTCCTGTATATGATCGGGTCGCTTTTCGCGCCGGTTTTCTCCGTCGTAATCGCGGACTATTTTATATACAAGGACAACCGTTCGCGCGACCTGTTCAATTTCACCGGCCTGGCCGCGGCAGCGGTCGGGGTGGCGTCATACTATGTCTTTATCGGGCAGGACCTGCTTATAGGAGCCACCATACCGTCCATGACGGTTACGCTGCTGGTGTACGCTGTCTTCAGGTATGTGAAAAAAGCTTTTGTTGTAAAAGGAGAGGAAAAATATGCTCAGTAAGATTGCTGGCGTGCTAAGCGCTGTAAGGGAAAAAACCCCGCTGGTGCAGGCTATTACCAACTATGTTACCATAAACGACTGCGCCAATATCCTGCTCTGCTTCGGCGCCTCACCCGCTATGTGCGAAGCTAAATCGGAAGTCGAAGATTTTGCCGGCCTGATTTCGGCGCTGTATATCAATATCGGCACACTTAATGAAGAACAAAAAGAAGCGGCGGTACTCGCGGCCCGGAAGGCCTCATCCCTGAACAAGCCGGTCGTGCTGGACCCGGTCGCCTGCGGGGCCATACCCAGGAAAATGGACGTTATAAAAGAGCTGCTGGAAGTCTCTAAAATTTCTGTGATCAAAGGAAATACCGGGGAGATCAAATTTCTCGCCGGGCATGCGGGGAAGGTCAGGGGCGTGGATTCCATAGATGACGGGCAGGGGGCGGTTGAAGCCTGCCGGTTGCTGGCCGGGCGGTACGGCACAGTTGTTGCCGCCACCGGGGAAACTGACATTATTACTGACGGCGAGAGGACCTGCCAGGTTTATAACGGAACAAAAATGCTGACGATGATTACCGGCGCCGGGTGTATGGTTGGCGCGCTGGCTGCCGCCGCGGCGGGCGCCAGTGATGACCGGTATATTTCCAGCGCCGCCGCGCTCTTGGCCATGGGACTGGCCGGGGAAATGGCGGCTGACTCGCTGGGAAAAGTCCTGCCGGGGACTTTCCGGGCCAGGCTTTTTGACCATATATATAATTTGTCAGAAGAAGATATAATGAAAAGAGGGAAAATCGAATGTCTGTAGACTACAGCCTCTACCTTGTTACGGACCGGGGCATGCTCAGGGATATAAGTTTATACCATGCGGTTGAAAAGGCGATCAGAGGCGGTGTGTCTCTCCTCCAGCTCAGGGAGAAGGACGCGGGCAGCGGTGAATTTTATAATATCGCGCTGGAGATGAAAAAGCTGGCCAACTCATACGGTGTGCCGCTGATTATCAACGACAGGCTGGATATCGCTCTCGCGGTGGACGCGGACGGGCTGCATATAGGACAGGAGGACCTGCCCCTGGAGGTCGCCAGAAAGCTGCTTGGCCCGGGAAAAATACTCGGGTATTCAGTTTCAAATGTGGCTGAGGCGGTATACGGGGAGAAAAACGGCGCGGATTATCTCGGGGCTGGCCCGGTTTACCGCACCGGGAGCAAGGTGACCGAAATTGAACCCATCGGTGCGGCAGGGCTGAAAAATATAAAGGGAAGTGTATCAATACCCATCGTCGGTATAGGCGGAATCGGGATGCCCAATATAGATGAAGTAAAAAAATCTGGGATCGAGGGCATATCCGTCATATCGGCGATATTGGCCAGGGATGATATCGAAGCGGCGGCCAGTGATCTTAGAAACGCCTGGAGGTAATATGGGATGGGTATAGTTTTATTTGTCGACTTTGACGGGACCATAACTAAAGAGGACACCTGCGCCGCCATGGTCGAGGCGTTTGCCGGCGACGGCTGGCGCGAGATAAATGATCGCTGGGAAAGGAAAGAGATCTCCACGGAGCAGTGCGCGAATATGACCTTTAATCTTTTCCAGGCTGACCTCAACGATCTTAAAAAGCTGCTGGACACCGTGGAAATAGACGAGTATTTCATGGAATTCCTGGCGTTTTGCCGGAAGCGAAATCACTTGGTATACGTGCTCAGCGACGGCTATGATTTCTGCATAGACGCTGTGTTTGACAAATATGATATTGAGGCGCCCTATTACGCCAACAAAATGGTATATGACGGGGGCTTCAAAATAGAGTGTCCCGGCTCGAACCCCTCGTGCGGTATCTGCGGCACCTGTAAAACCAGGCTGATGGAAAAGCTGAAAGGCGAGGGGAATACGGTTATATATGTCGGGGACGGTTATTCGGACACCTGCCCCGCCACTAAGGCAGATATTGTTTTTGCCAAGAAAGACTTGTACCGGTTCTGCCGGGACAACGGGATCAGCGCCAGGTATTATGATGATTTCAGCGATGTAATTTCATATCTGGTTTCAGTGAAATAAAGCTTTCACGGAAATTGTAATTTCACGCTTATAAATACACGGGTTTGAGTCCGTGTATTTTTTTTATTATAAATGCATACTAAGAGTGCTGAAAATAACAATGCTGGAGTGAAATGAATGAAAAAGCAGGGCTTTGATCCCGAACCAGGCGTTTTTCCTTATACCCCTGTTCCGCCGCCGGGGCCGGGCGTTGAGCCGGAACCGGAGCGGCGTGAAGACCCGGACCGGAACGACGATCCCGATCGTGACCCCAGGCACGGCCGCAGGGTGTCCGGCAAGTCTAAAAGTTCCCTGGAGGCGATGAAAGAAGTAGGGTCAACGCCGGTGCCGGAGATAAAAAGCAATATCCACTGCCTCACCATCATCGGCCAGATTGAAGGGCACCTGGTCCTGCCGCCCCAGAATAAGACCACCAAGTACGAGCACATGATCCCGCAGCTGGTGGCCCTTGAGCAGGCTCCAGAAATAGAGGGTATCTTGATTGTCCTCAACACGGTAGGCGGGGACGTGGAAGCCGGCCTGGCCATAGCAGAAATGATTGCCGGCATGTCCAAACCGACGGTGTCGGTAGTCCTGGGCGGGGGGCACTCCATAGGCGTGCCGATCGCCGTGGGAACGCAGTATTCTTATATCGCCAATACAGCCAGCATGACCATCCACCCGATCCGTCTCAACGGGCTGGTTATCGGTGTGCCGCAGACCTATGAATACCTGGACAAGATGCAGGACCGGGTGGTCCGTTTTACCATAGAGCACTCAAAAATATCCGAGGAAAAGTTCCGCGAATTGATGTTCCGCACCGGGGAGCTGGCCAGGGACATCGGGACGGTTTTAATCGGTCGGGAGGCTGTGGACGTGGGGTTGATTGATGAAGTCGGCGGTATCGGCGACGCTGTCAAAAAGCTAAACAGCCTGATCGAGGAGCGTAGACAGAACCGGAAAGAGGTGCCTCTCCAATGATCTTGTATACCCCTGTGCAGTTGGAACTGGTGCTGGAGGGTTTCGACAAAACCAATTACCCCGATTATGAGGAAATTAATTTTAAAGGTGTCCCGATGGTGGTTGAAAGCACAGACTTCGGCAGAAAAAGGATAGTAAAGCTTTTAAGCACCGACCCGTTTGACTACCTTAAGCCGGAGATGACACCGGGCAGCATAATTGAGACGTGAGAAGTGGGACGTGAGACGTGAGAATCCGGGCATTCCTTTTGTGCCGTTAGAATTTAAAGAAATTAGACGTGGGATTTAATTAAAAACTTTTTCACAGGATTAACAAGATTATAAGGATTTACAAGATTAAAACACAAATAAATTAATGACTGTCATATTATAAGGGCTTACAAAATTAAATTGTTTTAAAATCCAGTTAATCTATTTTAAATCCTGTTAATCCTGTGAAAATTGTTTTTGTTTTTTAGGACAGGCCTCCCGTGCTATAATTATTAAGTATGAGTATCGGGAGGTGTTTTTTTGACTGTATTACAAGCCCTGGTGATGGGCGTCATACAGGGTCTGGGCGAATTTCTCCCCATATCCAGTTCAGCCCACCTGGTATTAGCGCCGTGGGTTTTTGGCTGGAATGATCCCGGCCTTTCATTTGATGTGGCGCTGCACATGGGGACACTCTTTGCCGTGGTGGCGTTTTTCTGGAGGGACTGGGTGGAGCTCTTCAGCGAGGCGATTATAAAGCGCAGGGGCACAAAAAAAGCCTCGCTGTTCTGGTACCTGGTGATAGCGACCATCCCCGGCGGGCTGGCCGGATATATTTTAGAAGAACAGGCCGAGACTGTTTTCAGAAACCCGCTGCTTATAGCGACCATGCTGATTATTATGGGTTTAATACTATTTTTGGTCGACCGGCGCGCTGTAAAAAGGAAAGAGATGGGCGGTATATCTCTTTCAGACAGCCTGCTGATCGGGCTGTCACAAGCATTTGCCATTATACCGGGCGTTTCCCGCTCCGGTGTAACCATGACCGCGGGGCGGGCCCTTGGCCTTACCCGCGAAACCGCGGCCCGGTTTTCGTTTTTGCTGTCCACCCCGATTATTTTTGGGGCGGGAGTAATGCAATTAAAAGAAATTGCGCTCGCAGATATTAACCTGGCTTTCATCACTGGAGTAGTTTCATCCGCGGTAGTAGGGTTCCTGTCCATCGGATTTCTGCTGAGATACCTGACTGAACGCAGTTTCGCTCTGTTCGTATGGTACCGGTTCCTGGCCGGTCTCGCGATTATCGCGCTGGTTTATATCAGAATGCCATAGCGCGGCTGTTCAGAACTACAGGAATTTAAGCCCTCCCGATAAGCCGGGAGGGCTATTTTTATAAGTATTTAAAGGAATTTCAGCCAGACTGTGGTATATTATTTCTGGAGGGTTTAACATGGGTGCTCTAAGTCAAATAAAAGACGAACTCAAATATGAAATATTTGGCATTGCCCTGATCGCGCTGGGCGTTTTGGGTGTTGTCTGCCTGCTTTCGCCTGATGCAGGCCTGATCAGCGGAATTATTGACAAGGCTCTAAAAAGCATTGCGGGCGAGGGGCGTTATATTTTTCCTTTCCTTTTAATCCTGATCGGGGCGAAACTTGTGCGCAACCGGGCCCAAGCCAGTATATCCGAAAGAATGTACGGGGTAATACTTTTATTCCTGGTTGTTCTCGCGTTTTTTCACCTGGTTATTCCGGTTGAAGATTCCTTTTCGGCCGGCTTCGCCGGTGACGGGGGCGGGCTGATCGGAGCTCTGATTACCTTTATCTGCATAAAATCCTTTGGTATCATAGGCACGTATGTTATCTTGATTACCCTGGGCCTGATTTCACTGCTCCTGCTGACCAACCTCTCTACAGCGTCCATGGTCAAGGGGTTTACCGCCAGGGTGCGGGAAACCGGCAAAAACACGGCGCGCGGCGTCATGAATTTCCTTTTTGAAGAGGTGGAGGATGAAAAACAAACCGAGCCCGCCGCACCAGTTATAATTGACCATGAGGGGGAGCAGTTTTCAATAGTCAAAGGGCAGAACAGCATCAAAGAAAAAAGAGAAAAGGAACGGGTACCTGTTCTGAACACTGCTGTTAAAAAGAATGTGGAGATCCCGTCTGATTCAGCCGGGGCAGTTGCTGCAGATGCGCCAAAGGAAGCTGAAGAGACGTTCCCGGTCTTTATTAAGGACCTGGCGCCGGAACTAAACAGTTTCCACCTGCCGCCCATTTCCATTCTCTCACGGCCGCACCGGATTAAAAATATCCGTTTGAGCAAGGATATTAATGAGAATATACGCATATTGGAGGAGACCCTGGAAAGCTTCGGGGTTAAGGCCAAGGTAATCCAGGTCTCCAGGGGGCCGGCCATTACCCGCTATGAAATCCAGCCTCCTTCCGGGGTGAAAGTCAGCCGTATCGTCGGGCTGGCCGATGACATTGCCCTGTCCATGGCTGCGCCGGATGTCCGCATCGAGGCGCCCATTCCCGGCAAGGCCGCCGTGGGAATTGAGGTGCCGAACAAGGAGATTTCCATGGTCCACCTGAGGGATCTCCTCGAGGCGCAGGAATTTATCCAGTCTGGATCCAAGCTTACAATAGCGCTGGGTAAAGATATAGCGGGCAATCCCGAAGTGGCCGACCTTGCCAAAATGCCGCATTTATTGATAGCGGGCGCCACCGGTTCGGGCAAAAGCGTATGCCTCAACACATTAATCGCCAGCATCCTGTTCAAAGCCACGCCGGACGAAGTGAAGCTGCTCATGATAGACCCTAAAATGGTTGAACTGGCGACCTACAACGGCATTCCGCACCTGGTCAACCCGGTGGTCACTGATCCCAAGAAGGCTGCCACGGCGCTGCGCTGGGCGGTGCGGGAGATGGAACGCCGCTATGAACTTTTCGCGCAGTCAGGCGTGCGGGATATAACCCGTTACAACAAGTTGTTTAAAAACAAGGAACCCGGCGGCGGGCTGCCGCTGCCCCTGATTGTGGTAATCATTGACGAGCTGGCCGACCTGATGATGATTGCGCCGGCGGACGTGGAAGACGCTGTCTGCAGGCTGGCGCAGATGGCCCGAGCCGCGGGGATACACCTGGTTGTCGCTACCCAGCGCCCTTCCGTGGATGTGATCACCGGCCTGATTAAAGCCAACATCCCATCAAGGGTTTCATTCGCTGTTTCATCACAGATAGATTCCCGTACGATCCTGGACATGGCCGGAGCTGAAAAACTGCTGGGGAAAGGGGATATGCTCTTTTATCCCGTGGGAGCGGCCAAGCCGGTGCGGATCCAGGGGGCCTACCTGTCTGACCGCGAAGTGGAGGACCTGGTCAATCACCTGAAAAAACAGGCCGAACCGGTATATGACGATAAGATCCTTACCGTAGAACCTGAAGAAGAAGCAATGCCCGAAATGGAGGACGAACTGCTGGCGCAGGCGGTAAAGATCTTGATTGAAAGCGGGCACGCGTCAATTTCCATGCTGCAGAGAAGGCTGCACATAGGGTATGCCAGGGCCGCGCGGCTGATCGACATGATGGAGCAGAGAGGCATCGTGGGCGGCTACGAGGGTAGCAAGCCGCGGTCCATACTGATGACCCTGGACCAGTACAACCAGGTATTCAGAAAGGCAAAGTAGAGGAAAAAAATACTATTTTCACAGGATTAACAAGATTTTATAGATTAACAGGATTTAAAAAATTAATATGATTATGTTTTCGCCCTGATCACGGGTAAATAAAATATCAAAATTAAATGTTTTGTTTAAAATATATATTTATATCATGTAAATCTTCGTAATCCTGTAAATCATGTGAAAATTATTTTAATCTTTGGCCCTAAGAATTTTAATTTTCATATGGGAAGACGCTGAAATATATTTTGTTAAAAAAGGAAACCCTAAAAATAGAGCTTTATTCACGACGGGTATATGCACGTCCAGCCAATGGCTCATTTTACCAGGCCTCTGCCGCCCGTAAAATATCATGCGGTTTCGTATCTAATTAATAATTGCGAGGTTTTTGACAAGCATAAATATGGTTGCAGAAATTACAATTGATGAAGCCCTCAAAATGAAGAACGCGGTCCTGGTGGACGTGCGCTCGGAGGGTGAATACAGTGAAGACACAATACCGGGCGCTGTCAACATTCCTGTATTAGACAACGAGGAGCGGGCCATAGTCGGGACCCTGTACCGCCATGACGGTCCGGAATCCGCCAGGAGGCATGCCCTTGCGCTGGCGGCGCCGAAACTTCCCGGTAAAATAGCCGCGGTGGACCGTGCTTGCGGCGGCGACCTGGTAGTGTTCTGCTGGCGCGGGGGCGAGCGCAGCCGGTTTATGGCTTCAGTGCTCGACACCATGGGTTATGATGTATACCGCATTATAGGCGGGTACAAGTCCTACCGCCGCTATGTTAACGAGTACCTGGAAAAAGAAGAGCTGACCCAGAGGGCTGTTGTACTGCACGGGCTGACCGGAGTGGGGAAGACCGAAGTGCTGGAACTTCTGGGGCAGAAGGGGCTGCCGGTGTTGGATTTGGAAGGGCTGGCCAGGCACAGGGGATCGGTCTACGGCAAGATTGGTCTGACTCCTTCACCGACGCAAAAAGCTTTTGAGAGTGATATTGTAAAGTTTTTATCATCAATAGACGAAAATGGAATCTTTATTGTAGAGTGCGAGAGCAGGAGGGTCGGCAACCTGCTGGTCCCGCTGCCCTTGATGAACGCGATCAGGAACGGCATCCGAATTTTGCTGTATGCTCCTCTGGCAGAAAGGGTCCGGCGGATCCGTAATATTTACACGGACGGGCCCGGGGACAACGTGGAAAAGCTGCAGGAGGCCACATCAACACTGGTGAAAAGGTTGGGACGGGCCAGGGTTGAAGAACTGAACAGGATGCTGGAGGAAAGGAATTTTGAAGCTGTATTTACTTATTTGCTGACCAAATATTATGATCCGCTGTATAAATACCCGGATGGGCCAAGCGGGGAGTACGGCTGCTCAGTTGATACCAGTGACGTGGAAAGAGCGTCGGATCTAATTTTAAGTTTTATATCAGGTCTGCCGGAATTCAATTCATACGTCTGCAAACTATCATAACAATTTCTTTCGCGGGATTATTCAAAGGTATCGGTTACACGGGGATATTGAAATCACATTAGCTGCTGGGGGGCGAAGTGGTGGAGATCGGCAACACGCTAAGAGAGGCAAGACGGGCCAGGGGGCTTACCCTGGAAGATGTGGAAGAAGAAACAAAAATACGCAAGAAATACATAATGGCACTGGAGATGGAGCAGTTTGAAGTATTGCCGGGCCATATCTATGCCAAGGCATTTCTAAAAAATTACGCTAAATTTTTAAACCTCAACCTGGATCAGATCATGGATGCTTTTAAACAGAAACAGGGCATAGAGACTGTACACGAAGAGCATGACAAGCCAGTGGCTGAAAAAAAGGTTACAGCTAATAAAAAGCCGCCGTACCGCCTATATGCCGCGGCGTTACTGCTGGTAGCCGCGGTGGTTGTTACACTTGTTTACGGGGCCGGAGGGCTGTGGAAAAACAACGCCGCGGTAAAAGAAGAGGAACCGCAAAAAACCGGCCAAATCCTCGCCCAGGACAACACCGGCCAGCAGCAGGCTCCCGACCAGAATAATACCGCCGCTATTACCGGAGTAAAAGTTGATCTCAATATTATAAGTGACAGGAGCTGGATCCAGGTTATAGTAGACGGGAAGCAGGAGTTCCAGGGGGAATTGTCGGCCGGAGAAACAAGATCTTTTGAAGGCAAAGAAAATATTGCTGTCACCCTGGGCAACGCCGGCGCGGTAGAGGTGTTTGAGAACGGTAAGAGCCTCGGGTTCCTGGGTACCATGGGTGCTGTTGTAAACCGGGAATTCAAAGCGCCCGCATCTCAGTAGTATAAAAACTGCCGCAAGGCAGTTTTTTTGTCCATTGTAAACATAATCACGGGACTTAAATGGCATTAATTTCAGATAGAAACAAGGATATATTACACAGGATTTACAAGATTATGAGGATTAACAAGATTTAAATAATCTTTTAAAAAGTTAAAAAATAAAAATTTCAGTCTTAGTTCTTCCTATTCATAAATACAATATATTTTTTACCCCAATAGAACAGCAAAGCCAGTGTTATCAATTTAGAAATCCTGTTAATCTGTTTTAAATCCTGTTAATCCTGTCAATTTGTTTTTATGTTTTACTCCGGAAATACAATGATGCCCAGCACGCCGGGGCCGGTGTGGGTGCCGATTACGGCGCCGAGGGTTGAGCATACCGGCTCGTCACAGTTTAAAAGAAGCACGATTTTTTGATAGAGCTGCTTCATCCCCTCCGGGTCCATCCCGTGCACCAGGGAGCACTTGACCCTGCGCTGACCGGCCTTCTCCACTATAATTTGCGTGAGCCGTTCGATGGCTTTCGCCCTGCCCCTTATTTTTTCCAGTGGGTGCACGATGCCGTCCTTTAAATACAAGATCGGCTTGATGCTGAGGATATTTCCAAGCAGGGCCTGGGCTTTGCCGATCCGCCCGCCCCGCGCCAGGTATTCCAGGGTATCCACAATAAAATATAACATTGCTCCTGAGACCATGTGCCTTACAATGCCGAGGATTTCATCCTTGCTTTTGCCTTCGCCTGCCGCGCGCGCGGCTTCGAGCGCGATCATGCCGTGCCCCATGCTGGCCAGTTTTGAATCTATCACTTCGATGTCGGCGCCGGGGAGCATGTCTCTGGCCATCTGGGCGGACTGGCAGGTACCGCTTAAACAGGAGGAGAGATGTAAGGAGAGCACACTGCTGCCGTCTGAGGTCAGCTCCTTGAATACCTTGCAGAATTCTGCCGGCGCGGGTTGTGATGTCCTTGAATATTCCTTTTTTTCAACCAGCCGCCGGTAAAACTGCTCCGTATTTATATCCACGCCGTCCCTCAGCGGTTCATCGTCGTTAAAAATCACCTTTAAGGGGACTACGGTAATGCCGTATTTGGCCGCCAAATCTTTAGGCAGATCGGCGGTGCTGTCGGTTACAATTCTTACCTGACTCACTTAAATTGTCACACCCAACTCTTCATTATATTTCTTTAAGGACACTTGATCCGAAAACTATATATATCATTCAACGGATATAATCAGGTCGTATACTGGCTGGCCGCCTTCCTGTATTTCAAATTCATTCCCCCTGTATTTCTCCTGCAGCTTTTCAGCATATGCTTCCATGCTGTCTCTGTCCATGTTTTCCCCGTAATACAGCGTCACCAGGCTGCCGTCACCCTCAATCATCACTCTCAGGGTATCTTCGAGCACCGCGCTGAGGACCGGGCCGGACACCTTCAAATCACCGTCAATTATACCTATATATTCTTCTTTTTTAACATCTAAATTACCGTATACAGTGTCTCGTATGGCCCGTGTTATCTCAGCGGTGCGGACCGAACCCAGAGCCCCTTCCATTTTTTTTACAGCAGTGTCAAAATCGTCCCCGCTGTTGAGAGTGAGCAGGGCGCTGAGTCCCTGGGGGATGCTTTTAGAGGGTATCACGGTTATATCTTTTGCCGACATTTCACCCGCCTGCCTGGCGGAGAGAATAATATTCTTATTGTTGGGCAGTATGATAACTTTTTTAGCGGGGACCTCGCCCGCGGCCTTTAATATTTCACCGGTGCTCGGGTTCATGGTCTGGCCGCCGGCGATCACACGGTCAGCGCCAAGGCTCATCATGATGGATGTTATGCCCTCGCCCGCGCCCACAGATACAATTCCGAACGGTTTGCTGAAATTAGCCGCTCCATTGCCCGGTTTATTTTCTTTGCTTTGTTCAACCATGTTGTTTATTTTTAAATCGTGCAGCGAGCCGTACTTGAGGCAGCATTCGAGGACAAGACCCGGGTGGTTTGAATGAATGTGTATTTTTAAAAGGTCGTCGCCGCCAACGACCAGAAGGCAGTCCCCCAGCGGGGAGAGGCCTTTCTTAATGATCTCCTGCGGCAGACTGCTGCCTTTTAAAATAAGTTCTGTACAGTAGGCAAAATCAATACATTGTGGCGGTTCGAGGTTATCGGGGCTGGCTGCGGGCAGCGCGATCTCTTTACCCGGCGCCGGCGCCAGGGCTAAAGTTTTAGCTGCCGGCGAGGCTGACTTCAGAGCTCGCCTTGCGCCTTCCAGAATAGTGACAAAACCTTGGCCGCCCGCGTCGACCACACCGGCCTGTTTCAGCACCGGCAGAAGGTCGGGGGTTTTTTCGAGGGCGTTAAACGCGCCTTTAAACGCGGCCGCCATGATCCTGAGCAGGTCCACGCTGCGGCGGTTGGAAGCCTCCTCGGCGGATTTTTTGACAACGGTGAGGATAGTGCCTTCCACCGGGCTCATAACTGCCCGGTATGCCAACTGGGAACCATTGTCCAGGGCGGCGGCGATGTCTGAGGCTGAGGCGGTTTCTTTAGTGCTTAGTATTTGGGCAAATCCCTGCAGGACCTGGGACAGGATTACCCCTGAATTACCCCTTGCGCCTACCAGCGCGCCTCTTGCCGCTGCTTCCGCCACCATGCCGATATGGTCGGTTTCCAGCAGAAGAGCTTCTTTTAAAGCGGCTGTCAGAGTCTGGTACATATTAGAACCGGTATCGCCATCGGGGACGGGAAATACATTTAAAGAATCGATATGTTCTCTTGACTGCTCAAGCAATTCCACTGACCCCCGGAGGATTAATTTTAAATCATTTCCGTCAAAAGAGTATACTGCCACGATAAAGTTCCTCCTGCTTAGTGTCACTTTTTTAGCATTTCGACACGGATTCCTATTTTTCCTTTGACAGGAATGCCATCTTGGTATTAGCCATTGGAGGTAAATATACGCCTGATTACTAACCTTTGACATTTTTCATGGAAAGTTGTACATTTAATAGAAAATCTTAAGGCAGGTGTTTTTGTGGCTAAAGAAAGCACTTTTGATATCGTTTCGCGGGTAGACATGCAAGAGGTCAGGAACTCCGTGGACCAGGCTGTCCGGGAAATGCGCACCCGTTTTGACTTTAAGGGAAGCAGAAGCGATATCATCTTTGACGGGGAAGAGATCACGCTGGTCGGAGACGATGACTTTAAACTCAGAAACGTTGTTGACATCCTGGAAGGCAAACTGGTCAAGCGGGGAATTAATATCAAAGCGCTGAGGTACGGGAAAATAGAGCCGGCGGCCAAGGACACTGTCCGCCAGAAGCTTAACCTGGTGCAGGGAGTTGACAAGGAGCAGTCAAAAATAATAACCAAGCTGGTTAAAGACAGCAAGCTTAAAGTCCAGGTCACAATACAGGGGGACCAGGTCAGGGTAAGCGGCAAAAACCGTGATGACCTCCAGGAAATAATTAAAATTATTAAGGATTATGAGTTCGACATACCCCTGCAGTTTGTGAACTACCGGACTATTTAAATTACGGCTTGACAAGTGTCGAATTTTACATTTTGGAAGGATATGAGATGACCTTAAAGGTAGGGATTGTCAGCCTGGGCTGTCCGAAAAACCTGGTTGACTCTGAAATTATGCTCGGCATTATTAAGGATTCAGGCTTTGTTCTTACCAACAGTGAGGAGGAAGCCGACGTCCTGGTGATAAATACTTGTTCATTTATTGATGAGGCCAAGGAGGAATCTATCAATACTATTCTTGAACTGGCCCGGCAAAAGGTTGATGGAAAATGCCGGTCGCTCCTGGTTGCCGGGTGCCTGGCCCAGCGCTACCCGGAAGAACTTATGCGGGAAATGCCGGAAATCGACGGGCTGGTAGGCACCGGTTTTATCGCGGAGATCGCTTCCGCAATTAATAAAACTCTTGCCGGTGAAAAAGCAGTGCTGGTTGGAACACCCGGCTACCTGCACCAGGCCGATCATTCAAGAGTCCAGGCCACACCATCATATACGGCCTACCTGAAGATCGCAGAGGGCTGCGATAACCGTTGCTCTTACTGTGTTATACCGGATATAAGGGGTTCTTACAGGAGCAGGAAAATGGAAGATATCCTGGATGAAGCGGCGGGGCTCGCCGGCCGGGGCGTAAAAGAGCTTGTCGTAACAGCGCAGGATACCACCCTCTACGGCATGGATATCTATTCCAGGCTAGCCCTGCCTGATTTATTGTCTGGACTGGAGAGTATTGAGGGACTGGTCTGGATTAGAGTCCTGTACGGTTATCCCACTTATTTCAGCGACGAACTGATCGAGATAATGTCCAGGGGCAGAAAAATATGCCGCTATATAGATCTTCCCCTGCAGCATGCCTCAGACACGGTCCTCAGGCGGATGAACCGGAAAGGTAGCAGGGAAGATTACCTCAGGCTGCTGGAAAAACTGCGCCGGTCCATACCGGGAATTACCCTGCGCACATCGTTCATTGTCGGGTTCCCCGGGGAGACGGAAGATGAATTTCAAGAGCTGCTTGATTTTATGTCCCAGGTAAAGTTTGAACGGGCCGGGGTTTTTATCTATTCACGCGAGGAAAGTACCGCGGCGGCGGATATGTCAGGTCAGGTGCCGGAAGAAATTAAGATCGAGCGGCGGAAAAAGGCGATGGAGCTCCAGCAGGAAATATCATTGGAGAATAACCGGAGTAAGGTCGGTGAAACATTGACTGTCCTGGTTGAAGGCGCCGGGGAGAACGGCATGTATGAGGGCAGGACTGAAGGCGATGCTCCCGGTATTGACGGTAAGGTGTTTTTCAGCTCGCAAAGAAATTTAAATCCCGGAGATTTTGTCAGGGTATTGATTAAAGACGCGTCGTGGTACGATCTGAACGGGGAACTGTCCACATAAGACAGTCACCCTTATTGGTTCCGCTGTCAGATTCTCAGCTTAACCATCTGTTTCGCAAACCACCATTAGGTGGTTTTTTGAATTTTGAAAAAATATTTTTCGACAAGACATTATTCGACAGCATTTCCGAAGGAAATATCTCAATAATTGTATAAACACAATTAACCAACAGCAATATGTAAAATTGCCTATTTAAAGGGAGAATAAATATGTGTCATGGAGTATAAGTTCACAGATCTTGTAGATATTTCACATCTTGAAAAACTAATGGTTTCTGCCTGCGAAATTACCGGTTTGCTAAACGCGGTCCTGGATTCCAGCGGTAATATCCTTAGCAAGATAGGCTGGCAGGATATCTGCAACAAGTTCCACCGTAACTGCCCCCAAACAGAAAGCAACTGCAGGAAAAGCGACAGCTTTATCTGCGAGCACCTGCTTAAAGAGCCCTTTATTGGCTACAAATGTATAAACGGCCTTATGGATTACGCCACTCCCATCATCGTGGAAGGACAGCACCTGGCTACAATTTTTATAGGGCAGCTTCTGCATGAGCCGCCTGACGAGGAGTTCTTCCGCCGGCAGGCAAGCAAGTACGGATTTGATGAAACGGCATACATGGAAGCGCTGCGCCGTGTTCCTGTTATTCCCAAAGAAAGAGTAGTATCTATTATGTCATTTTACTCGCAGTTGGCCCAGCTTTTAGCCACGCTGGGGCTGGAGAAAAAAAGAGAACTGATCAGATCGGAAGATAAGTACAGGACTGTTTTTGAAAATTCAGGAGCAGGCACATTTATTATCGACAGAGACCTGAAGATAATAATGGCAAACATGGAAAGCGAAAGGATCTTTGGTTTTAAAAAAGAGGAGATTGAAGGCAGTAATGCCTGGACTGAATTCCTTTATAAAGAAGATTTCGAGAAAATTAAAGAGTACCATTCCCTGAGAATGGGTAATCCGGGTTCTGTCCCAAAGAATTATCAAATTAGTGTTTATGATAAAAACGGCAATATAAAAGAGCTTTACGCGACGGCCGCCATTATTCCCGATACTGAATTGACAGCGGTATCTCTGTTTGATGTTACTCAACAGAAACAGTCAAAGGAGGCGCTCAGGCAGTCCGAGGAGCGTTTTTACAAGGTATTTGACAATAGCCCCGATATAATAAATATTATTGGGATGGAAGACGGAAGGTACATTGAGGTAAATAAGAAGTTTGCAGAGAAACTGGAATATACACTCGAAGAGGTAATAGGCAGGACACCGGAGGAACTGAATATTTTCATTGATGAGAATAATTTAAATGAAACCTTTTTCAGAAAGCTGAGTGAACAGGGTAATATAAATAATGTTGAAATTAAACTTCGCACAAAGTCAGGCGAGATAATCACAACACTATGTTCTACTGAAATCATTAATATTAACGATGAGATATGCTGGCTGACAGTTTTGAAAGACATAACCGGGGAAAAGAAGATGGAGGCGGAGATGGCCCGCCTCGACCGGCTTAACCTGGTTGGCGAGATGGCGGCCGGAATTGGCCACGAGATCAGAAACCCGATGACAGCTGTGAAAGGTTACCTGCAGCTGTTTCAGGAAAAGGAGGAATTTGCCAATTACCGGGAGCAATTTAACCTGATGGTGGATGAACTGGACAGGGCGAATTCTATAATCACCGAATACCTGTCTCTGGCCAAAAATAAAGTTACTGATTTAAAAAGAAGAAGCATCAATAAAATAATAAAAAGCATTAGTCCACTGCTTCAGGCTGACGCTCTTAAAGAAGACAAAACAATAGTGTTGGAATTAGAGGATACCCCGCTGCTGCTCCTTGATGAGAAAGAAATCCGGCAGGTGATTATAAACCTTGTCCGCAACGGACTGGAAGCTATGCAGCCGGGAGGCAGCCTGTTTATCGGGACTTTTCACGAAGGCCGGGAAGTTGTTTTGTCAGTGCGGGACCAGGGCCCGGGTATAAGTGATGAAATCCTGGAAAAGCTGGGGACCCCGTTTTTTACAAACAAGGAAACCGGCACCGGGCTGGGCCTGGCGGTCTGTTACAGCATCGCTGCCAGGCATAACGCCGAGATAGAAGTAGATACCGGCCCGGCCGGGACGACTTTTCAGGTCAGGTTTAAAATCTAAAAGCAGAACCGCCTTTTCACAGGGCGGTTCTTCTCTTCCGGGAGGCTTTAACCAGCCATTTACTAGGGAAATCATATAGTGCCTGTGCTATAATGGTGTGGCTGGAATGGCGTTAATTTGTATAAGAAAGGGGATTTTCATGCAGTGGAAAGGCCTGAAATTACATGTAATTATCTTTTCCCTGCTAATCGGGATAGCTCTTATTTTCGGGGCCCAGTGGATGTACCAGAAATACAATATTAACGGACCTATTAACAAGGTATTGAGTGCAAACCAGGCTGTTAAATCATACCAGGTAAGCAGCGAGGGCGGTACACTGCTGGTGTCAGTGCATATCAACAGCGAAGCGGACCTGATGGTCCCCTATCAGGAAATAAGAAAAGACCTGGAGCAGGTCATGGGCGGAAAGAGTTTCATATTTATACTGAGCGACGACCGTGACGGTACCCTGGAACAAGTCTGGTACAGATGCCAATACGCGGTTTACCAGGCACAGGTGCAGGGCAGCTTTGTGGAGATGGCTGAAGTGATAAACCGGGAAGCCCTTGCCGGCGGATCAGAAGCAAACATCAACATTGACCAGGAATATATTTATTTGCGGCTGCGGCATCAGAATCACACTCTGGACGAGGTTATTCCCCGCGGCGCTTACCATGTTGCCGGAAATAATTGGCCTGCTGCCGGAGGTGGCGTTAATGATCAAAGAAATTAGTATAGGTATCAGCATGGCAGCGCTTTTATCCATGCTTATAATGGGTTATGATATCACCCCTTTTTTATTTTTGGCCGCCGCTGCCGGGGGACTGTATTACTTTGCCAGGATGAGGGGCTTAATTAACGTCAAAAATTTTGAAACAGTAAGCGTGGCTGAACGGCGCGATTTTTCTTTTGATGATATTGGCGGGCAGGAATCCGCTATTAAGGAACTAAAAGAGGCTCTGGATTTTATTAAAAATCACTGCAGCATCAAACACCTCGGTATCCGTCCGCTCAAAGGAATCTTACTGACAGGGCCGCCGGGTACCGGCAAAACATTAATGGCCAAAGCGGCGGCAAGTTATACCGACGCTGCATTTGTGGCGTCGTCCGGCTCAGAGTTTATCGAAATGTACGCCGGCGTGGGCGCCCAGAGGGTGAGAAAACTATTCCAGTCGGCCAGGGAAACAGCTTCCCGCCAAAAAAAGAATAACGCCCTTGTGTTTATTGATGAAATAGAAATATTAGGCGGAAAGCGCGGGAAAACCACCAGCCACCTGGAGTACGACCAGACTTTAAACCAGCTGCTGGTTGAAATGGACGGCCTCAAGGTCGATGACAATGTCAGGGTGCTGCTTGTCGCCGCCACTAACCGTGACGACATGCTTGACCCGGCTCTTTTAAGGCCGGGCCGTTTTGACCGGCGGGTTAAAGTTGACCTGCCGGACAAAGAAGGCAGGCTGCAAATATTGAAGCTTCATACCAGGAACAAGCCCCTGGCCGGGGACGTAAAGCTTGAGGCAATAGCCAAGGACACTTTTGGTTTCTCCGGCGCTCACCTGGAAAGCCTGGCCAATGAAGCGGCAATTCTGGCCATGAGAGAAGATTCGCAGGAGATATGCCAGCATCACTTTAACGAATCAATCGACAAGGTAATGATGGGCGGTAAACTTGACAAGAAGCCGTCTGAGGCAGATATGAAAAGGGTGGCCGTCCACGAGTCCGGACATGCCCTGCTCAGCGAGATAGTCCGCAGGGGATCTGTTTCTGCGGTTACTGTGACGCCGAGGGGCGACGCGCTTGGATACATGCGCCAGACGCCGGAAGACGACACTTACCTGTATACCAAGGACTTCCTGGAAAACCAGATTGCTATTATGCTGGCCGGCTCTGTAGCTGAAGAAATAATTTTAGGCAACCGGAGCACCGGCTCATCAGGTGATTTTGAGCAGGCCGTGCGGGCTGCCGACACTATTCTGCGCAGCGGCATGTCAGATCTGGGTGTGGTCTGCCCGGACAGCCTGCCGCAGGAACTGAAGCACAAAACCATAACAGGAATAGTCAACGGGCAGGAAGAGCGGGTCAAAAATTATATCATAGAATCGAAACACATCTTCAACAGCACAGTTGAAATATTGCTGGAGGAAGAAAAGATTTCAGGTGACCGGTTCCGTGAAATCATGCGGGAAAAGTTAAACTAAAAGACATAAGAATCAGCCGCCGCGGGAGCAGGACTAAAATCCTCCGCGGCGGCTTAATTATTATAGCGGGTTATCGCGCAGGGCAGTATTCCATTTCAAGCAGCTTTTGCTTTTGATCGGTGGTATGTTATAATTTAACATTGAGGATGTGGTAATAATGAAAGCGGAGTTAATCTTTACCGGCACGGAGCTGCTGCTGGGCCATATATTGAACACTCATGCCCAGTACCTGGGGGCGAAGCTTTCCGGTATGGGAATTGAAGTTGATTTAAACACTACCGTCGGCGATAACCGGGAGACGATGATCGACGTTTTGCGGCAGGCGCTGGACCGTTCCAGCCTGATCATTATAACCGGCGGCCTCGGCCCTACCACCGATGATATTACGGTCGAGGTTGTGGCCGAGGTATTTGGGCTGCCGTTAATCCTGGACCAGGTATCTCTTAAAGCTATAAAGAGGATCTTTCAAAGCCGCAGCGCCATAATGCCTGAAAGCAATGTCAAACAGGCATATTTCCCCCGGGGGGCCATAATCCTGCCGAACAACGTGGGGACCGCGCCCGGGGCTATCCTGGAAATCGGTAATAAAATTGTAATGATGCTGCCCGGCCCCCCCCATGAACTGACGTACATGTTTGAAGACGCGGTAACGCCGTATCTTGCAGGCAAGACAGGCGGCAGTGAAGTGATCAGGTACAGGGTCTTTAAGCTTACCGGCATTTCTGAATCGGCAGTGCAGGACCTGCTCAAAGACCTGGGAGGGCAGGGCAATCCCGGTATTGCCTATATGGCTAAGCCCGGCGAGATCCAGGTGCGTATTTCCGCGCGCGGCGCTGACAGCGGCCAGGCGGATGCACTCCTGGCGGACTTTGCCGGGAAAGTCAGGTCCCGCGTGGAAAAATACATTTTTGCCTGTGATGAAGCCGTACTGGAAGAACTGGTCGGGAAACTCCTGCTGGAAAGGGGACTGTCCATTGGAGTCGCGGAGTCCTGTACCGGCGGTCTCATAGCGGCCAGGCTGACCGACATACCCGGCAGTTCCGCTTATTTCAAGGGAGGCGTAGTATCCTACAGCAATGAGATGAAAAACCGGGTCTTGGGTGTTGATATTAAAATACTGGACAGTTTCGGGGCGGTAAGCAGGGAGACAGCTGAAGCCATGGCCGCCGGTGTGCGTGCAGGCACAGGCGCGGATCTGGGACTCGCTGTCACGGGAATAGCCGGACCCGCGGGCGGGACCGCGGCCAAACCCAGAGGCCTGGTTTATGTAGCGCTGGCGGCCGGCGATATCACCATCTGCCGTGGACACCATTTTCCCGGCATACGCATGGCTGTCAGGCAGGGCACCGTAAACGCCTCGTTAAACATGGTCAGGCAGTACCTATTAGATAAAGCTTAACATGCATGTTTCAGCAGGCCCTTGTCTTAACAAACATACTCTGACAGAGGAATGGGGACACATCTCACTTACAGGTATTCCTCTGATGTCAGAGATATGTCCCCTATGTAATGGACATGCCTTTTCAACGTATACCTGTTGTTAACCAATGCCAAAGAAGAGGAATGTCCGCGATTAAATTGAGGAGGAACAGGAAATTTGACTGCTTTAAAAGAAACAGTTAATTTTGGAGAGCTTAATATTAACCGGAGGGTAGCGCAGGCTCTGACCGATATGGGCTTTGAAGAGCCCACACCGATCCAGCAGCAGACAGTCCCGCTTCTTCAGGAAGGAAGGGACGTGATCGGACAGGCGCAAACAGGCACCGGTAAGACAGCGGCATTTGGCATTCCAATTGTAGAAATGGCCAATACCAGACATGGCGGAGTACAGGCTCTGATCGTGACACCGACCAGGGAACTGGCGATCCAGGTGGCCGAGGAAATTTCCCGGATTGGCAAATACCGCCGGGTGCGGACGCTGCCGATCTACGGCGGCCAATCGATAGACCGCCAGATAAGGGGACTGAGGCAGGGTGTGCAAGTCGTGATCGGCACCCCGGGGCGTCTCCTGGACCATTTGAGCAGAAAAACGCTGTCGCTGGATAATGTTAAAGTAGTAGTGCTGGACGAAGCCGATGAAATGCTGGACATGGGATTTATAGACGACATTGAATCGATTCTCCAGGCCACGCCCGAGAGGCGGCAGACCCTTCTTTTTTCGGCCACGATGCCCGAGGAAATAAGGCGGCTGGCCAGAAAATATCTGCACAGCCCTGAATTTATCACTGTCAGCAAGCAAAACTTGACCGTACCCCTGATCGAACAGGTCTATTACGAGACCAGGGAACCAAACAAACTGGAGAGCCTGTGCCGAATACTGGATTCGATGACTGTTTCTCTGGCCATTATATTTTGCAGGACCAAACGCGGTGTGGATGAACTTGTGGCCGGTCTTCAGGCGAGGGGCTATCCGGCCGCCGCGCTGCACGGCGACCTGAGCCAGTACCAGCGAAATTATGTCATGCGCCAGTTCCGCACCGGCCAGATCGACTACCTGGTGGCGACCGACGTGGCAGCGCGCGGGTTAGACATAGAAAACGTTTCACATGTAATCAATTATGATGTCCCGCAGGACCCCGAGTTCTACGTGCACAGGATCGGCCGGACAGGGCGGGCCGGGAAGAGCGGAATGGCTGTAACACTGGTTAGCCCGCGTGATTACAGGCAGCTGAGGCTTATTGAAGACCTGACCAAAACCCGCATCCGGCGCGAAAAACTGCCATCCCAGGCTGACATCCACGAGCGCCAGAAGGAAGGCATCAGAGAAAAGCTTCTCCAGATGCTGGAGGAAGGAAAACTGGCTTACTACCGTAACATTGTCGACTCTTTTGTTGATGAATATGACCCCATGGATGTGGCGGCAGCCGCCTTGAAACTCTCTCTTGACCTGGACGAGGGCGGAGACGACCTGATCGTGGAGTCCTTCGGCAACACAGGCGCGCGTCCCGGCATGACCAGGCTCTTTATGACCATCGGCAGAAAAGATAATGTCTCGACTGCGGATCTGGTAAGGTCCATCGCTGAAGAGGCTGGTATTTCGGAAAGCAGCATCGGCAATATAAATATTTATGAGAAGTTTGCGTTCGTTGAGGTTAATGAAGAATGGGCCAGCCGCGTGATAAACTGCCTGCACCACCGGACGATAAGGGGCCGCCGGGTCAGCGTGGAGCCCGCGCGCGGCAGAAATTAAAATGAGTCGTGAGTCGTGAGACTTTGGACGTGAGAATGCCAGGCAGCTATCAATGGCTAAGTATTAAAGAGAAATTAATACCACCTCGACGTGCGGCTTAAATTACTTTCTATATTTTTTTGAAATTTTAGTATTGACATTAACCAGAAATAACCATTATAATGAAATTGTAAACGAACAGGTGTTCTGTTACAGTGAGTTTGGGAGGGGAAATCATGTCAGACAAACAAAAAGCTTTGGATTTAGCTCTGACTCAAATCGAGAGGCAGTTCGGAAAAGGTTCTATTATGAAGCTGGGGTCCGCGTCCGCCAAAATGAACGTGGAAGTTATTCCGAGCGGCGCTATTGCCCTGGATATTGCCCTGGGGGTGGGTGGGGTGCCGCGGGGGCGGGTAATTGAAATATTCGGACCTGAATCATCCGGTAAAACCACGGTCGCCCTCCATATTATCGCCGAGGCTCAGAAAACTGGGGGTACGGCGGCCTTTATTGATGCCGAACACGCGCTTGATCCGAGCTATGCCAACAATTTAGGCGTTGATATAGAAAACCTCCTGGTTTCCCAGCCGGATACAGGCGAGCAGGCGCTGGAAATCGCCGAGGCTCTGGTGCGAAGCGGAGCCATTGACGTTATTGTGGTAGACAGCGTCGCCGCGCTGGTGCCCCGCGCAGAAATAGAAGGCGAAATGGGAGACGCCCATGTAGGGCTGCAGGCGCGTTTAATGTCCCAGGCTCTGCGTAAGCTTACCGGCGCGATAAGCAGGTCGCGAACAACCGTCATTTTTATCAACCAGATCCGTGAAAAGGTGGGAGTGGTTTACGGTTCACCCGAAACGACCACTGGCGGGCGTGCCCTCAAGTTCTACGCCACGATACGCCTCGAGGTGCGCAAACAGGAAAATATCAAACAGGGAACGGATATCATAGGCAGCCGCACGAGGGCAAAAGTAGTGAAGAATAAAGTCGCCCCGCCTTTTAAGGCGGCTGATTTCGATATAATGTACGGTACCGGCATATCCAAAGAAGGCAGCATCCTGGATGTCGCCGCGGAAATGAGCATTATCAGCAAAAGCGGCGCCTGGTATTCCTACGGGGAGGACAGGCTTGGCCAGGGCAGGGAAAATGTAAAAGAATACCTCAAAGATCACCCCGAACTAACTAATGAAATCGAGCATAAAGTTCGCCAGGCTTTGAATATGTTGGGCGCGAAAGAGACGGCCGGCCCGGCGGTTCAGGCTGGTGACGGAGAAATTAAGTGAGCAGTGAAACAGATCGAGCCAGGTTATTTGCATACAAGCTCATGACTTACCGTCCCCGCTCAGAGTCAGAGTTGCGGCGGCGGCTTGAATGTAGTGGTTATTTAAGCGATGTGGTTGACAGCGTCATGTTACAGCTGACGGAGCTGGGTTATATCGACGATAAAGCTTTTGCCCGCAATTGGATTTCGTGCAGGTCCGGTAAAAAGGGCAGCTACGGGCTGCGGCAGGAGCTGCTGGCTAAGGGTATTAAAATTGATGTCATCAATGCATCTCTTGCGGAGTTCAGCCCTGAAGATGAATTGTGCTCAGCATTGAAAATAGCGGAGAAAAAAATAACGCAGTGCGGCGGGTCCTGTCCTTATCCACGCCTGGCAGGTTTTCTTAAACGCAGGGGATTTTCTTATACCGTTATCAATAGTGTTTGCGCGACATTGGGTACGGGGTGTGATAGTAGCGTTCAGCCTTGACAGTATTGTAAACTTCCTGTACAATAAATACTGGGAGAAAATAGAATTGTATACTACTGTGTACGGGTTTTATTATAGATAAAATCCAATATTGTCGGGAGGTAGGAGTTTGGCAGGTTATTACTTGCCGAACTTTTAGATGGCGCTCATTTTGGTGATCTAATTTTCCTTACCTGGGACTGGACAAGTATATAAGTAGTATCAGTATATTTTCTACCGAGTTTTACTCGGTGTTTTTTTTGTTGTATAGTCCTTAATATTATTTGAGACAAGGAGGTGAGTTGTTGTGGATGTAACCACTGTCATTATTATTATAGTATCCGCGCTGTTTACTTTTGTATTGGGATACTTCCTCAGGAAATACCTGGCGGAAGCTAAAATTATTTCCGCTGAGGCTGAAGCTAAAAAAATTATAGAAGAGGCCGATAAAGGAGCGGAGGCCAAGAAAAGAGAGGCCGTTCTTGAAGCCAAAGAAGAAGTGCTGAAGCTGCGCAATGACGTGGAAAGGGAAAACAGGGAGCGCAGGTCAGAATTGCAAAGGCTTGAGCGCCGTTTAGTGCAAAAGGAAGAAACCCTGGACCGCAAGGTCGATTCCATTGAAAAAAAGGAAGAAGATCTAAACAAAAAAGAATTGGAAATTGAAGCGGTAAAGACAAAGCTATCGGATATCTATAACCGGCAATTAGTAGAGCTGGAACGCATATCCGGTTTGACTTCCGAGGAAGCCAAGCAGATCCTGCTGGCTGATATTGAAAAAGAAATTCAGCATGAAGCGGCCATGATGATAAAAGACATTGAGAATAAAGCCAAGGAAGAAGGGGAAAAACGCGCCCGCGATATCATTTCCCTGGCTATTCAAAGATGTGCCGCCGATCATGTGGCTGAAGCTACCGTGGCGGTTATACCGCTGCCAAGCGATGAAATGAAGGGCCGTATTATCGGCCGTGAAGGCAGGAACATAAGAGCTTTTGAAACGCTGACCGGTATAGATTTGATTATCGACGACACTCCCGAAGCGGTTATTCTATCAGGTTTTGATCCGATCCGCAGGGAAGTGGCCAGGATCGCCCTGGAGAAGCTGATTGTCGACGGCAGGATCCACCCGGCCCGTATCGAAGAGATGG
The DNA here is from genome assembly GCF_048984525.1 of Pelotomaculum propionicicum. Lineage (GTDB taxonomy): Bacteria > Bacillota > Desulfotomaculia > Desulfotomaculales > Pelotomaculaceae > Syntrophopropionicum > Syntrophopropionicum propionicicum_A. The sequence continues at coordinate 261,296 of NZ_JBMGJC010000001.1, read as the reverse complement.
TAGAAAAGGCACAAAAGGAAGTTAATACACAGATCCGTGAAGCAGGTGAACAGGCCTCCTTTGAGACCGGTGTGCACGGGCTGCACCCCGAGATTATCACTTTGCTCGGCAGGCTTAAATTCCGTACCAGTTACGGGCAAAATGTCCTGAAGCACTCTATCGAAGTCGCCCACCTGGCAGGATTGATGGCCGCGGAGTTAGGGGCGGATATCCAGGTGGCTAAAAGAGCCGGCCTGCTGCACGATTTGGGGAAATCCGTTGACCATGAAGTGGAAGGCCCTCACGTGACTATAGGTGTTGACCTGGCCAAGAAATACCGGGAGGCGCATGAAGTTATCCATGCCATTGCCGCCCACCACGGGGATGAAGAGCCAAAAACTATTATAGCCGTCCTCGTCCAGGCCGCCGACGCGGTATCCGCGGCAAGGCCGGGCGCTCGCAGAGAGACCCTGGAATCATATATTAAACGGTTAACAAAGCTTGAAGAAATAGCCAGCTCATTCGAAGGTGTGGAAAAATCTTTTGCCATTCAGGCCGGCCGCGAAGTAAGGATCATGGTCAAGCCGGACAAAATTGACGATTTGGCCGCTGTGCGCCTGGTGCGGGAGATTACCAAGAGAATTGAAAATGAACTGGATTATCCCGGCCAGATAAAGGTAGTTATTATCCGGGAGACCAGAGTTGTAGAATACGCCAAGTAAGCGTGATAATGAAATAAATTTCTGAAATTTGTTGTGATGATATCTTCACAAGGGAAAAGGGGACATACCGGCTTATGGAAGTTCGCACCTTCCACGCAGGTATGTCCTCTTATTTATAGTATCCCGGCTGGCTCCCTACTGTGGCTCAACGCGCATCCAATATTGATTTGATCTGGAAGAATTTTTTAAAGAGCTCCAGTTTAAAAAAGCAGGAATAATCTTTATTAAACAGAATCATTTAATATTCGGCAGGTTTTTGATAAGGAAGGTGTCAGCATGGGATTCAGTTATAAAGGCGGCAGTGAAGAACTAACAGACAGCGTAGGCCTGTTGATTTCGATACTGGTGCGTTACCCGGAAGTGTCCACCGTCAACTTTGATCCGGAAAAACAATTATTGAAGTTTACATTTATATACTCACAGGTATTAGGGGATAATGAGCTTGCCAGCCTCAAAGGAAAGCTTTTGGACAGTATTGAAGCGTACAACCTGTTGGAAGGCAAAGAAACTCTTTTGGTTGCCATAAATCATAATATATGTGACAACCTGACCATGATTGAGGTGCAGCGTGATGTGCAATCCCTCGCTCAGGAGGAAATATCCCTGATAGTGGAGTTGTTCCGCCAATGCCTTAATTCCAACCTCGTGACAGAAGAAAATGATCGTCTCATCGAAGAAGACGCTATTGCCCAGGAAGAGATAATCGAACATATGCTTCAATGCATAAAAGGATCTGTGGAGAATAAATATTTGTTTGCCTTCAGGGAAGAAGGCAGGGTCCTGGTTTTTAACAAGTAACAGGAGGTCAAATCTTTGCGCCTGCTGATAATCGGCGATATAGTAGGGCGTTCCGGCCGCCGGGCTGTAAAGGTCAATGTCGGCAGTTTGAGAAAAGAATTCAACCTGGATTTTGTAATTGCAAACGGTGAGAACGCCGCCGGAGGCAAGGGTATTACAGAAGACACTGCCCGTGAACTGTTTTCAGGCGGTGTGGATATGCTTACCATGGGCAACCATGTTTGGAATAAAAGGGAGGCATTTGAATACATAGACCGGGAAACAAGGATTGTCAGGCCGGCCAATTACCCGCCGGGCTCACCCGGTCTGGGCTGGGCTGTTTATGACATGCCGGGTCATGTTAAGGTAGGTGTGATCAACCTGGCCGGGCGGATTTTTCAGGAGCCTTTGGACTGTCCTTTCCGCAAGGCTGACGAGATAATAGCTAGAATAAAAGATAAAGCCAGGATCGTAATTGTCGATTTTCATGCTGAAGCCACTTCGGAAAAAGTAGCCATGGGATGGTACCTGGCAGGCCGTGTATCAGCGGTGGTCGGCACTCATACTCATGTGCAGACCGCAGATGAAAGAATTCTCCCCGGAGGGACCGCTTATATTACTGATCTGGGCATGACCGGGCCAATGGATTCAGTTATCGGAGTCAAAAAGGAAGCCGCTGTCGGCAAGTTCATCACCCAAATTCCCCAGTATTTTGAGGTCGCCACAGGCCCTTTTCAATTTAACGCGGCCTTGATAGAAGTTAGTGAAGATACCGGCGAGGCAGTTTCTATTCAACGCATACAAAACTACGAATAAGAACATAAATAGTTAGAAAATTATGATATTATAAAAATATTTGAGTCTAATTGAAAGGAATTTTTTAGCGGTTAGCGAAATATATTTTCATACAGGGAGATCAGGAGTTCAAGTTTATACAAAGTAATGAAGGAGGTTTTCAGCAAATATGGAAGTATTAAAGGTTTCAGCTAAGTCCAACCCAAATTCTGTAGCCGGCGCCCTGGCTGGTGTGCTCCGTGAACGGGGCTGCGCTGAAATGCAAGCTATCGGCGCGGGTGCACTTAACCAAGCAGTAAAAGCTGTAGCGATAGCCAGAGGTTTTGTAGCACCGAGCGGAGTTGACCTGATCTGTATTCCTGCATTTACAGACATCATAATCGACGGGGAAGAAAGGACAGCCATCAAGCTTATTGTAGAGCCGAGATAACCAGTCAGTTGGATAAATCAGTAATAAATAAATTAATAAAAACACCTGTTTATTAAATATTAATAAACAGGTGTTGTTTTATTAAGTGATTCTCTGGTTTTTAAGACCCCAAAGCAGGTTTTAAAATAAAAAGTGTCGAAAAAAATTAGGGGTGATCAAAAATGCCGGCTGACCTCCATATACACACCACCTCGTCCGATGGCGGCTGCACGCCCGAAGAAATTGTCAGGATGGCTAAATCTATTAATTTGGAGGCTATAGCCATAACCGACCACGACACCCTTGAAGGCATCGGGCCAGCCATGAAAGCCGGCCGCACAAGTGGAGTTGAGGTGATACCGGGCATCGAGCTGGGGTCATACACACGGGGAGAAGAAATACATATCCTTGGCTACCTGGTGGAACTGGATAACCAGTCATTTCTTGAGAGGCTGGCGTATTTGCGTGAAACAAGGGTATACCGCATGGAGAGGATGGTTGAAAAACTGCAGGAGCTCGGTTTTTCCGTAACTATGGAGATGGTGACGGACATTTCAGGGAGCGGCTCGGTCGGCAGGCCTCACCTGGCCGCTGCGCTGATTAAAATCGGCACTGTGGAGACAGTTTTTGAAGCATTTGAAAAGTTTATAGGTGCGGGGCGGCCTGCCTACGTGCCCAGGTATAAAATGGAGCCTGTCGAGGCGGTTAAATTGATCAAATCAGCCGGAGGCGCTGCTGTACTCGCTCATCCGGGACTGAACGTATCGGAGCATCTTTTGTGCGAATTGATAAAAGCGGGCCTGGACGGTATCGAGGCCGACCATCCTTCTCATTCTGGAGAACAGTCCCGCTATTTTAAGCTGTTGGCCCGGCAGAAAGGCTTAATTGCTACCGGAGGGTCTGATTACCACAGCCCGGGGCATAAGGAAGGAAGCCGGTTCGGAATAGTCACTGTTCCCTACAAAGTAGTGGAGGAACTTAAAAAAAGAGTGGAATAGAACAAATTAGACAGGTTAATAACCCGGAGGTCATTAATGAATAAGGCAAAGCGCATGGACAGTCTGTCCTCAGGAATTTTTAACAATATGGATGAAAAAAAGAAAATATTTGAATCAAAAGGTATTGAGGTGATCAACCTCAGCGTGGGCAGCCCCGACCTTCCTCCCGCCCCCCATATAATAGAGGCCCTGCAGAATTCCGTGGCGAACCCATTGAATTATTCATATTCTTTGGGCGGCATGCCCCGCCTGTACGAGGCGGTGGCAGGCTGGTATAAAAAAAGGTTTGATGTTGAACTTAACGCGGAAAATGAAATACTGGCGCTGATGGGCTCACAGGACGGGCTGGCCCATCTGGCTATGGCATATATCGACCCGGGTGATATGGCACTGGTACCGGATCCCGGTTACCCTATTTACAGCTTCAGCATACAGATGGCACAGGGAGAAATTTACCCAGTCCCGCTCCTGGCTGAAAATAACTTTCTGCCTGATTTGACCGCTATTCCGGAACATATTGCAAAAAAAGCAAAAATGATGTGGATCAATTATCCTAACAACCCGACGGCCGCTTCGGCAGACAGCAATTTCTTCAGGCGTGTGGTTGACTTTGCCCGCAGGTATGATGTTTTGGTCTGCCATGATGTGGCCTATGCTGAACTGGCTTATGACAACTTTAAACCCGTGAGCTTCCTGGAGGCCGAAGGCGCCAAGGAAGTGGGAGTGGAGTTTTATTCACTGTCAAAGACTTACAATATGGCGGGCTGCAGGCTGGGTTTTGTCGTCGGGAACAGGGAGGTTGTTTCTAACCTTGCCTTAATCAAATCGAATATAGATTATGGTGTGTTTTTCGCAGTACAGGAAGCGGGTATCGCAGCCCTTAACGGGCCTCAGGACTGTGTTGCCGCCACCGCCAGGACCTACCAGCGCCGCAGAGACGTGCTGGTCGACGGCCTGGCTGAAATTGGCTGGCGCATGCCAAAACCCAGCGCGTCCATGTTCATTTGGGCGCCGCTGCCACCGGGATATTCCTCTTCTTTTGACTTTGTTTCAGATTTATTGGAGAAAGCGGGAGTAGTTGTCATTCCGGGAGGGGCTTTCGGCAGACAGGGCGAAGGTTACGTAAGAATAGCGATGGTAAAGGACGAGACGCTCCTGGCTGAAGCCGTAAAGCGGATTGGCCAGAACTTTTCTTTCAAGTAACTTAGAAATCAATTCCGCTAACTAACCACCATCAAAGTAAGAAAATGAAAACAAATAGACAGGATTAACTAGATTTAAATGGATTTACAGGATTATAAAATATTTTAAACAGAGTTAATTTGCCAAAATAACTAAGGATAATGATTCTGGGAATTTCTATTTTAATAATAATTATTGAATCCTGTAAATCTTAATAATCATGTAAATCTTGTGATATATTTTTTTAATCTTTAATCCTGTAAATCCCTGTCAAATTGTTTTTAATTTATTTTTTTGGACAACAGTAGAAGAATTATATTAGGTCATTTCGCAACCGTCTATTTGTATGACACCCGGCATATACTATGATGGGAATGCCAGGTGAGGTGATGTGGCGTGCATGACAGGACCGACCTGCCCTACCTGAAGGCCAGGGTGCGGGAACTTGAGGAAAAAGTGGAGCAGCTCAGGCTGAGCCGGCGGGTGTTGATGAATTTAATTGAAAAGATAGAAAAAGATAAAATGGGCTTTTTGAACAAGCTTGAAAAGGAAAACCGTAAGCTGCACCAGGATAATTATCGCTACGCCAAATGGCTGCTTCATAAAAACCGACAGATCGTTGAACTGGAGTCAAAACTGCATGATACAAACTCCCGCAATTCATCAAAATAGTGACTTATCCACAATTTTATTCACAATATTTCAGCAGCTGTTAGTATTATTATAATTTTACAACAATTTATTAATATCGACAGAAAAGACCTTAACGGTCTTTTTTTTGATAAAATATTAAAACGTAAGTAAACTACAGTATTGACTTTTTTCACAGCTAACTTGCTGATTTAAGGCAAATAAACCATAATCCTGAAGGAATTTTTGCAGGCGTAATAGAATATTAAAGTTATCGTTTCCACAGGCGCCACGATGTTTGGCGAACAGGGGAATCAGGTATAAGCCTGAGCGGTCCCGCCACTGTAACCGGTGCAGCAAAAAGACAAATACGCTTTCTTAAAAGATGTTCAGATGCGATTGTCTTAACTGATCGGAAGCCAGGATACCTGTCTGTGGATTCCGGCCGGAAGTCCTTCGCGGTAAAGGGGACGGCGGGTAATATTGCCCGGTATTCCTCCCCGGTCCGGCAGGCCGGGGAAATTTTTTACGGCGGGTGGGTGAGCATGAAAGGGAAACTGACACTGGTACTGGGCGGGTCGCGCAGCGGCAAAAGCGAGTTTGCCGAGAAAATAGCGGAAAGCTCAGGTAAAAATATAATTTATATCGCAACGGCGGCTGTCCGTGACGAAGAAATGGCTGAAAGGGTGAAACTGCACCGGGAGCGTCGCCCGAAAGATTGGTTTACTGTGGAGGAGGAAAAAGATGTCCTCGGGGTGCTGAGCAGGGGTGGAAAAGGAGATGTTTTTCTTCTTGATTGCGCTACCATATGGCTTACAAACCTGCTTTTTAATGGGCAGTGCTCTGAACATGAGCCGGTTGTAAGCGGAGCCAAAATATTGGAAGAGGTCGTCAGGCTTGCGGAGACAGTGGAAAACGGCCTTGACCTGATAATTGTTTCCAACGAGGTGGGGCTCGGCATTATCCCGGAACACCCTTTAGGCAGGCTCTTCAGGGACCTGGCCGGCAAAGCCAACCAGGTCCTGGCGGCGAAAGCCGATAGTGTCTATCTGGTAGTCGCGGGGATCCCCCTGGAAATAAAAAGCCAGCCGCAAAATTAGTTATAAACGGAGTGATTGCTATCAAAGCCAGGACAATTATGATCCAGGGCACCGCTTCCCATGTGGGTAAGAGTGTTCTGGTCGCTGCACTGTGCCGTATATTTGTGCGTGATGGATTTCGTGTGGCGCCTTTTAAGTCACAGAATATGGCCCTAAATTCCTTTGTTACCAAAGACGGCGGAGAAATGGGCCGGGCGCAGGTGGTACAGGCAGAGGCAGCCTGCATCGACCCCACGGTGGATATGAACCCGATTTTATTAAAACCTACCGGCAACGCTTCTTCGCAGGTAATAGTTCTGGGCAGGCCCGTAGGGAATTTTTCAGCGCAGCAGTATCACCTTGATTATGCTCCCAGAGCCCTGCAGGTTATCGAGGAGGCTTTAAACCGGCTGCGTTCCAACTTTGATATTGTTGTAATTGAAGGCGCCGGCAGCCCGGCCGAGGTAAACCTGCAGGAGCATGAAATAGTTAATATGCGCATCGCCAGGATGGCAGAGGCACCGGTACTGCTTGTTGCCGATATAGACAAGGGGGGCGCGCTGGCGTCTGTTGTCGGCACCATGGAACTGGTTTCAGAGGAGGACCGCGCGCGTATAGCCGGTTTTATAATTAACAAATTCCGGGGCGATCTGAGCCTTTTTCAGCCTGCCGTGGACTTCCTCGAGCGGAAAACCGGACGGCCGGTCTTTGGGGTGGTGCCTTATTTCCAGGGTTTCAGGGTCCAGGAGGAAGATACTATCTCTGAAGACCGGGGAACAGCAGAGGTGGCTGCGGAGGATGAGTGGCTGAATATAGCTGTCGTTCACCTGCCTCACATATCCAACTTTACCGATTTTGATCCGCTGGAAGACGAACCTGATGTCAGGATGAGCTATGTCGGCAGGGGGAACCGCCTGGGCAGGCCGGACCTGGTTATAATACCTGGCAGTAAAAATACTATTGAAGACCTGTACTTCTTAAAACGTTCCGGCTTGGCGGCCAGGATCGTGGAGCTCAACCGGGCCGGGACCCCTGTTATCGGTATCTGTGGCGGATTCCAGATACTCGGCGCAGAATTAAGCGACCCGCTCCATACTGAATCAGAAATCCCGCGCATGGAAGGCCTGGGGCTTCTTAATATATCCACAACATTTTACAGTGAAAAAGTTACCACCCAGGTGGAAGCGGAAGTGGCGGGGGCGGGGCCGCTGCTCGGGGGGACAAAAGGCAGCCGGGTCTCCGGTTACGAGATACACATGGGCAAGACCGAGCTGGCGGTTGGTGTTCACCCTGCTTTCAGAGTAACTGAGAGCTCCGGCCGGGAAGCTAGTTCACCTGACGGGGCGGTAAGCCGGGACGGCCTGGTTTTCGGCACATACATCCACGGCATCTTTGACAGCAGCGATTTCAGGCGGCGAGTCCTCAACAACCTGCGCGCCAGAAAGGGCTTAAGGCCGCTTGAGCCGGCCACGTCGATACCGGCGTTTGAACAGCGCCATAAAGACCTGGACAAACTGGCCGCGGTGGTGCGGGGCAGCTTGGATATGGAAAAGGTCTATGCCCTCATGGGATTAAAATAAATTTTACGGACATAGGTAATCAGTTATGCTGGAAAATATAGGTTTGTTTGTATTGCTGGCGTTTCTGTTGGACCTGCTGGTGGGGGACCCGGCCTGGATTCCACATCCGGTGGTGCTAATCGGAAAAGCAATCGAAATAATGGAGCGACTGTTCCGACGGGTTTCCCAAAACCCGGCCGCTTTAAAAATTACGGGCCTCCTGACCGCGATAATTATTGTGGGCGCGAGCTGGGGACTGACCTGCCTGCTGGCGCGCTGGGCATTCAGCATAAATTACTGGGCCGGCGCGATTTTGTCTATCTGGCTCATTTCGACTACGATAGCGGCGCGCGGCCTGTCAAGGGCGGCCGGGGAAATTTACATCCTGCTGCAAAACGAAAATCTGGCTGAAGCCCGCCGCAAAGTAGGGATGATCGTTGGCCGTGACACAAGTCAAATGGAGCCAGGGTCTGTAATCAGGGCGTCAGTGGAAACTGTGGCTGAAAACATAGTGGACGGTGTCGTGGCGCCTCTTTTCTACGCTTTTATCGGCGGCGCCCCCCTGGCCATGGCATACCGTGCCGTCAACACCCTTGACTCGATGCTGGGTTATAAAAATGAACGCTACATTAACTTTGGCATGGCTTCAGCGAGGCTTGACGACATTGCCAATTATATACCCGCCCGTTTGACAGGGCTGTTTTTGCCGGCAGCAGCCTGGATACTCAGGATGAGCGCCAAAGGAGCGCTGCAGGCGGTATTGAGGGACGCGTCAGGTCATCCCAGCCCCAACAGCGGCATCCCCGAGGCGGCTGTTGCCGGCGCACTTGGAGTGCGGCTGGGAGGAATGAACTACTACAACGGACGCGGCTCATTCAGGGCTTACATGGGTAAGCCTCTGACGCCCCTGGCGCCTGACCATATAAAACAGACGGTGAAACTCATGTACCTCTCTTCATCGATAGCGGTATTCACTGGATTGCTTGTTTTCTTTTTTGCCAGGCGGCTTTTTTAAAAAGAAATATTAGAACCAGGGCACCTTAAGTATTTTGTTGCCTTCGCGGAAAGGGATGAATATATTTATTGAAGAGCCTTATATTCGCGCTGCAGCACTTAACCAGGCTGCCCCTGCCCCACGTGACTTTCGACGAGGCATCCTGCGGCCGGGCCACGGCGTTTTTTCCGGTGGCAGGCGCTGTAATAGGCGCTGTAATGGCGGCTGTGGCCTGGGCGGCGGGACTGTATTTGCCGATTAACCTGCAGGCTTCTCTCTTAATTGTGCTAATGGTTGTGTTAACCGGGGGAATCCACCTGGACGGCTTTATGGACAGCATCGACGGTTTATTCAGCGGCCGCCCAAGAGAAAGAAAGCTCGAAATCATGCGGGACAGCAGGGTGGGCGCTTTCGGCGTGATCGGGGCAATTTGCCTGCTGCTGTTTAAATTCAACCTTCTGGCGGGGATCCCCGGCCATGTGCTGGTTAAGCTTCTGGTGGCGGTGCCTGCTATAAGCCGCTGGAACATGACCCTGGCAGTATTTGTTTTTCCTTACGCCAGGCAGGAAGGGCTTGGAACAATCTATAAGAAATACTGCGGTAAAAAGGAGATGCTGCTGGCAACAGTATTAGCGGGCGCTGCCGCCGCGACGGCGCTTGGCTTGCACGGTGCCCTGCTGATGGCTTTGGGAGGCTTCATAACGTACCTGGCAGGAAGTAAGATCAGCAAAGAATTAGGAGGCCTCACTGGTGATATATATGGTTTTATCAACGAGCTAAGTGAGGTATTGCTGCTGCTTGCCGCCTATATGTTGTTATTAAAGTGAGCAGAGCCTTTAACAACGAACGCATATCGTTAATAGATACTATGACAGCGGAATGGGGACACACCGTTTGGGACGTGAGAAATGAGATGTGAGACGTGAGAATGCATGACATTTTAAAGGGTTTTAAGACCCTGAAGAAATGCAGGATAAGATATACTCACGACTCACGACTCAATTACCCCACGTCCAACGTCCCACGACCCACGACTCAATTAATGTCCCCGATAGAGGATAGATTAGGGGAAGGGAGCTAGATCTGTTGCAGCAACTTGAACATATTCACGGGGGCAATATTACCCTGGCGTCAAGAAAATACGGGCTGCCCAAAGAGAAAATAATTGATTTCAGCGCGAACATCAATCCCCTGGGGCCCTCAAAAAAGATCTATGACGCCATAACAAGCAACCTTGACGCAATTGTAAATTACCCTGATCCGGACTGCACTGAATTAAAGGATACCCTGGCAGATTACCTGGGAATTGACAGGGATCTGCTTTTGCTGGGTAACGGCGCGGCGGAACTGATTTATCTTCTGGTACGCGTAATGGGGTGTAAAAAGGCGCTGATCCCGGTCCCGTCTTTTTGCGAGTACGGTCTTGCGGTCCTAAGCCAGGGCGGTGAAGTAATTGAGGTCGAAATGGATGAGGAAGAAGGGTTTAGCCTTCCGGCCGAGAAAATAATAAAACTCATACCTCAGGCCGACATGCTTTTTATCTGCACTCCCAATAACCCCACCGGGCGCCTGGTTGAAAAACGCGCCATAGAACAGATACTCGAACGGTCCGCCGCCCACGGTGTACTGGTCGTGGTAGACGAAGCTTTTATGGATTTTGTGCCGCAGCGGGCCTTGTATTCCATGATGCCCGCCGTGGGGAGTTCCGCCAACCTGGCGGTGCTGTATTCCCTGACCAAGTTTTTCGGCATACCGGGGCTGCGGCTGGGCTCCATAGCCGCCCCGAAAGACATAATTAAAAGGATGGACGCCTCAAAAGATCCGTGGAATGTGAATATCCTGGCCCAGGCCGCTGGCCTGGCGGGTCTCAACGACCTGGAACATATGGAGCGTACCAACGCGCTGGTAAACAGGGAAAAATCATTTCTCTTTGAAGAACTGCAGAATATCCCCGGCTTGTGCCCCCTGCAGGGCGCGGCTAATTTTATCCTGCTGAATATAAGCGAAAGCGGACTCAAATCAGGTGAATTAACAGAACTGCTGGGCAGGCGCGGCATCCTGGTCAGGGACTGTTACGGTTTCAGCGGGCTTGCCGGCCGCTACATCAGGTTAGCGGTAAAAAACAGGCCGGAAAACGAAATCCTTATTGCAGCGATAAAGGATATACTGGGAGGAAGATAATATAATGAGCTGCCGTATTTACATGGTCAGACATGGAGAGACTGATTGGAACGCCACGTCAAGATTACAGGGCCATTCCAACGTGCCGCTGTCTGAACGGGGACGCCGCCAGGCCGAGCAGCTGGGTAGACGTCTTGCGGCATTGAAATTTGACGCATTCTACGCCAGTGACCTGGTCAGGGCTTATGAAACGGCCAGGATCATCGCGCTGCATCACAACAACCAGGATATAAAGACGCTGCCGCAGCTGAGAGAGTTGAATTTTGGCCGCTGGGAAGGGCTCAGCATCAACGAGATACAGGGGCAGTACCCGGAAGAAATAAAGCAGTGGTGGGAGACACCCCTGCTGACCAGGATACCGGGTGGCGAGTCGCTGGATGAAGTGGTGAAAAGGACTGTCACGGCTGTGAAAAAAATTGTGGAGTCTCACGGCGACGGCAATGTCGTACTGGTATCCCACGGCGGTGTAATCCGTAGTGTCGTTGGCACTGTGCTGGGCATGGATATGAATAAATACTGGCGTCTTCGCCAGGATAACGCCTGCTTGAATATAATTGATTTCCCTGAATGGGATAAGGGCATACTTATGCTTTTTAATGACCGCTCCCACCTTGAAATTGCTTATGACTGCCTGTCTGACGCCGGACGCAAATAGGAGCTGTAAATGTCTAATATGTGGTCTTACCTTATCAGCTATCAAAACAATTTGTTGATAATCGGGAAAGCTGCCCTGTGCCTTCTGTTTTCCATCATTTTCGCCTGGCTGCTGGGCAAACTGTGGGATGTTGTTGCCGGCAGGCTGGCCGCCCGTTCCAGCATCGAGATATATAAAAGGCTGGTCAAAGCTTCTCACCGTTACCTGGTGATATTTACCTTCTTGTTTTTTGTGAAGTTTACTTTGGGTTATCTGGGGCCTGCTCCCGGACAGGCGTTTTTTGGCGCCCTGGACAAGTTGTTTTACACAGCAATGGTGATTGTCCTCGCCCTCCTGGTCGACCTGGCGGTACACGTCGCTGTTGACTGGTATTCCAGGGAGTATTACAGCAGGACTCAGGGTTCGCTGGAGCAATTTCTGCCGTTGATAAGACAGCTGGCCAGGCTGGTTATCTATTTTATCGCTTTTACCTTCATCCTCGAATATTTCGGCAAAAACATTACCGGGCTTATTGCCACAGCCGGTGTGGCTTCTCTGGCTATTGCGCTCGCCGCCCAGGAGACATTAAGCAATATGTTTGCCGGGCTGATGATTATGCTGGACCGCCCGTTCAGGCCTGGTGACAGGATTGAGCTGGACAAGGGGCATGTCGGTGATGTGATCCAGATCGGGACCAGGACGACCAGGATCCTGACCCCCGAAAACAATGTGATAGTGGTGCCGAATAAGGACCTGGCCAACAGCAGGATTGTCAACCACGTTTTTCCGACTCCGGATATCGGCGTGACCATGGAGGTCAGGGTGGCCTATGGTTCTGATATTAATGTAGTCAAGGCAGTCTTAAAAGAAATCCTTGCCGGCAACGCCAGGGTATTAAAAGAGCCCGAACCGGGCGTGTTTTTTACAGCTTACGGGATTTCCTCATTGAACCTTTCCATCAGCTTCACGATAGAAAACTACCGGGATCGCCTGGGGGTCATCGATGAGTTGAATATGAGCATCAAAGAGAGGTTTGAAAAGGAAGGCATTGAAATTCCTTATCCGCGCAGTGATGTTTTCCTGGTTGGCAAAGAAGGGGAAAGTAAATAGGCTGAACATATCAAAAACAGTATACGTATTAATTGCCTCCAGGCGGAAAATATATAATAAAAACTGGGGGTGTTTTTATTATGGATGAAAGCGATTCCTTTATAGTGAGCAGGGTGCCCTGGAGTTCGGAGCCAAGCCTGAAAGAAATGGTCGGCGAGGTGGGAGTGGACGTCGACCGCTTCATAGACGGGATAAAGAATGATAAAACCGATACGGAGATGGCGGAAGAATTTGATGTATCAGAAAAACTTATATATCACCTGAGAGACCATTTCTACACCCACGGCGTCGATTCAGTGATGGGACAGGACTAAAATGCCTGTTATAAGCATTTATACCCGTTTTTTATTGTTTCGAAGCATATCCTGTCAGACTAAATTTGCTTGTACATCCCCGCGATAACTGTGCTATAATAAACAAATACTAATTTGCTTGAAAATTATCGCAAGGGGGAGAGAGCAAATGTGGCCGGATAAATTTAGCAGAGAAGGTCTCACTTTTGACGATGTTATGCTCATTCCTGCAGCCGCGGAAGTCCAGCCTAGGGACGTCGACACTACGACAAATCTTACCAAAGAGTTAAAGCTGAATATTCCGCTGATGAGTGCCGGCATGGACACTGTTACCGAATCAAGAATGGCTATTGCTATCGCCCGTGAGGGCGGTATCGGCGTTATCCATAAAAATATGCCAATAGAGCGCCAGGCTCTTGAAGTGGACCGGGTAAAACGTTCAGAACACGGAATAATCGCAGATCCGATCTACCTTTCACCTGACAGCCTGGTTAGTGAGGCGCTGGTATTAATGGAAAGGTACCGCATTTCCGGAGTGCCGATAACTGTAGATGGAAAACTTGTCGGTATCCTTACCAACCGGGACCTCCGCTTTGAACGTGATTTCACAAAGAGAATAGAAGAAGTGATGACTAAGGAAAACCTGGTTACCGCGCCCCTGGGCACGACGGTGGACCAGGCCAAAGAAATTCTAAAACAGTATAAGATAGAAAAGCTGCCGATTGTAGATGATAAGTTTATGCTGCGGGGACTCGTAACGATAAAAGACATTGAAAAAACCCGCCAGTACCCCAACTCGGCGAAGGATAAGAGAGGCCGGCTGATCGCGGCGGCAGCGGTCGGTGTTACCTCCGACACCATGGACAGGGTGGAGGCGCTGGTGAAGGCAAATGTAGACGCTCTGGTAGTTGATACTGCACACGGTCACACCAGGGGAGTAATGGACCTGGTAGCCAGGATAAAGGACAAATACCCTGAAGTCGCGGTGATCGCCGGAAATGTGGCCACCTCCGAAGGGACAAGGGACTTGATCAAGGCAGGCGCGGATGCTGTTAAGGTAGGCATGGGCCCCGGATCTATATGTACAACCAGGGTTATTGCCGGGATTGGCGTGCCCCAGGTGACAGCCATATACGACTGCGCCATTGAAGCAAATAAAGCCGGCATCCCGATCATAGCCGACGGCGGCATTAAGTATTCGGGAGATATAACCAAAGCCATAGGGGCGGGTGCGGATGTGGTAATGCTCGGCAGCCTGCTGGCGGGCACCGAGGAGAGCCCCGGAGACATTGAAATTTACCAGGGCCGCAGCTACAAGGTATATCGCGGCATGGGTTCCCTGGCGGCTATGAAAGGCGGCAGCAAAGACCGTTATTTTCAGGCTGAGACAGAAAGCGATAACAAGCTTGTGCCTGAGGGAGTGGAAGGCAGGGTCCCCTTCAAAGGCTCTCTATCTGAAACAGTATATCAATTGATTGGCGGGCTAAGAGCGGGGATGGGCTACGTGGGCACCCGCGACATCCATGAGCTGAAGACCAAGTCCAGGTTTATGCGTTGCACCGCCGCGGGGCTGAAGGAAAGCCACCCGCACGATGTAACCATAACCAAAGAAGCTCCCAATTACAGCCTGAAATAAATAAGCCCGGATACAAAAAATCCGGGAGTGAAAAATCAATTAAAAGCCTGCTTTGCCTTACGGCAAGCAGGCTTTTTAATGTAATTCAGCCCTTCCTTCAAACAGCATATCCTCAAACAGCGCTATGTCTTTTGTGCTGACACGCTTTCCGTACCTTACCATCAAGACGTTAGCAGGATGTTCCGTAATGTCGGGGTCATCAGTCGCGCGTCTTTTAAGGCTGACCATCCCAAAAAGCTTCTCCAGCATCTTCTGGTATTCAAAAATCTCCAGTCCGCTGCCTTTTAAGTCCCAGTGCCAGCAAAATTCAAGAGTGACTATGATAAATTCTTCCATGGCCGGGTTGTTAAAGGCCTCCTTCAGCAAAGCCTCTGCGATGCCTTTTTTTCTCCAGTCAGGACTGATCTCGATGCCGCCGAGTTCCAATACTTTTGGATGCTTGCTCCACCTGAAATATGACTCCGGGTAGTGGAATGTGACATAGCCAATGATTTCACGGCCCGAACGGGCAATGTAGATCATCCCATCAGGCAGTTTGGATATTGAAATAAGCGCTTTTTTCTGGTCCTCCGCCGGCCGGAAATTTGTTAGCTTCCGGTTAATATTGAGGTTTTCAAGGGATTTTGATACTACCGGCCCCTCCAAAAAATATTCTTTTGTTGAGTTCATGGGACTTTCGATCTCGCAACAGGCAAGGATCATGACTTCACCCCTAATCTGTATGAGGGAGGCATTCCATTCAGCCATAAAAACAACCGCTCGCGGGCGATTTTTATCAATAATTAGTAAATGGTTTAACCGTTAAAGTATAGTATATAACCATCCAACCCTGTATAACAACCATTTACTTTATTATATTGCAACCTGGTGTTTTTAATCAACTGTAATATTGCTTCTTTTGCCGATTTTTTCTTGAGAATTTTGTTGAATAATTAATAAATAAATTTACAATTATTTCTATGGAAAATAAAGGAATATTGAAATCTCAAATGAATTTATTATTAAAACAGCTATACTTGCAAGGTAGGTGAGACATGCAAAATGGGTGGGAAGCTTAATTCCCTGACTGATGTTCTAAAGAAAACTCTGTTCTTCTTTGAAGCCCTGTCTGTAGCAGAGCTGGCGCCTCATGTACAAAGAAAAATGCTGAAGGATTATTCCCTGTCGCAGGTTGAGGAAAGAGTTAATCTTTGTTTGAATCAAAACCCATGTTTTTACAAGGAAAAAGACAATTGGCGTCTGGATTTGGAAGGGAATAAAGAGAATGACCAGTTTTATTCACTTCTCCTTAAGAAAGGCCAGTCTTTAAACCTGCGGGAAATCTTAAAAAACGCTAATAACAAGAAGAAGAAAGTAAAAAAAATTATATCAGAGGAGGTCTGCCTGATCTCTGACGGCAGGTTCATCCAGCTGGATAACGGCTATTGGGGATTGACTGAATGGGAAGTTGAAACAAGCCATTACTCTTTGAAAAACCTGTTGATAAAAGCTATGAAAATACACCCCGGAGGCCTTTCGCTGCAGCAGCTTCACCAATTGATTAATTCCTGGCGCAGTACTGACATCAAGACACTGGAAGGGGTGTTGAAAAAGTTTTCATATTTTGAAATGGCGGGTGAGGGTGTCTGGTCGTATAACCCTGCCGCCAGGGTGCTGTATGAGGACCTGTTAAAAAAATTTCTCGGCGTTGTGAACAGGCAAAAATATCGCTGGCACCGTGACCGGTCATGCTGGAAAAACAAGCTTGATTCAATGCAAAAACATGTGCAGGAAGCGGTTTCAGGGCAGCGGGAAACAGCGGCGGCCCTGGCAGAAAAAATGGAATTGGCCGGCCAGCATGAATACTTGTTAACCCAGATGGCTGAAAAGGACCTTCTCCTGTCGCTGCGCAAAAGAGAAATACTGCGCTACAGGGAGCACCTGGCAAAACTTGAGGCTAAGGCTAACAGCATTTTATACCAGTGCCGTCTCTGGGTAAAACGGACAAAGGAGGCGCATGAGGAGGCAGCGAGGCTGAAGGAACTGCTGGCCAAAAACCATGGCAACCTGGAGGGCTTGTTTACAAAACTGCAGCATTACAAGGAAAGGGACAGGGAAAACAAATTAAAGCTGGCTGAAATAAAAGAGCAGCACGGCATTAAAATAGCTGAACTGCAAACAGAAATAATTGATTTAAAGCAGAAAATAGAGAGAGAGAAATCCTCTGCCGTTATAGAAAACAGAAGGCTTAAGGAAGAAATAAAAGACCTCAGTAACGACTTATTGAAGACCCTTAAATCGGAAGAGGATTTCCAGCGCTCTTACATGTTAGCTCAACAGGAGCTGGCAGCCGCCAGGGAAGGATACAAAAGGCTGGAAAGACGGATGAAAAATCCCCTGGTATTTATTATTCTTAAAGTATGTTCGTTTTTTGACAGACGCTCCAAACAATCGGTTTAATGCCGACTACCCCCTAACAACGCCCGCAAGGGCGTTTTTTTATACCCCCGGGGAGTCAAGAAGACGTTCATTTGGTTTCTTTTCCTGGCTGTCCGCTTACAGCGGGCACGAATGGTTTTTTTCAGGTAAATTGAAAAACAGGTGTGTTGTAATGTTGGTAAGGTCCCGGAAGTCCGTCAACTCTTTTAAAACCCAATTCACCCGCTCTTTGCGGATTTAAATGCCCGGACTGGCAGGAAGGGTATAATTTGGGCGGCACTTCATATCCTTTCGAGGCGGGCGCTGGCTGCCGGAACTGGTATATGCCCGGCGCTATTTCTTTAAACCCGCCGATAACATCCTTGCCGGCAGAATTTTCAGCAGCTTTCCCTGGCAGATTGCCCGATTGAACTTCTTTATGGCACTGTTGTTTTTGCTCACGCTTCATGGTGCTGTCTTTAAGGCAGTCTCTTTTATCTTCTAAGGCTTCTTGTCGGGAAGAAAGGTATCTTTCCAGGGCCTGCCGGTAAGGGTTAAAATAAACTCTGCGAAACAATTGGATCACCTCGAAATATCCTATGCGTTATTTTCAAAAAAGTTATACATAATTTTTCCTGGAATAACCTCACCAATCTTTGTGAGTTGGCATATTTTGTATTGACAGGTAATGATTAACCCAGTTATAAGAGGAGGGCTTTGAATTTATGGAAATGGAAAGCTTGAGAAATTTTGAGACTATCTGTATCGAGGTGCCAAAGGTATACGATTTTTGTTTCCAGGCGGAGCGCCGCGAAAATATCTGTACTCCCTTGAATACCTTTATGCCTCCGACGGGCGCCACAGTGAGATGTACCATCAAGAACGCCACCTGCAGCGAGGTCAGCCGGTCCGAGCCTAACGAGTCGGGCAGGGCAAACGTAACTTTCGCAGTGGTGGTCACCTACAAGCTTGAAATATTGAATACTGAGGGAGAAGTAGTACAAACATTCAGGGGGCTGACCTTCAGCTTCACCAAGACAGTAGTCCTCTGCGCGCCAGAGGGAACCTTCACGAACTGCGAGATTGTCAATGCCGCCTGCGGGCCGTGCCTGATCCTCGGCAATCAAATCTGCTGCACCTTTGACCTCTGTATTGTCATCCAGTCCGTGGCAATAGTAAAAATCCTTATCCCCAGCTTTGGCTTCTGCACGCCGGCTCTTTGCGAACAAGTATCGCCTGAAGGCCCGTTCGTGTGTCCTCCAACGTTATTCCCGCCGCAATGCCCGCCTTTAGCGGGACGCTAGATATTAGGAGCGGTTTATCCGCTCCTAATTCAATTAATCCATTAGAATACGGGGAGTAATTAGAGTGTATTTAATGAACCTTGTAGTGAACGGCCTGCAGAACAGTGAAAAAGCAAAAAAGCTAAAGGAAGTCATCATGAATATCGAGGGTGTCAGCAACGTGCAAATATTTCCTCCTGACAGGATGAAAATTTCTTACAACCCTTCCAAAGTATATCCAGGCAAGTTGAAAGCCGCGATGAGCTCGCTCGGCATATCCGCTTCACCTGGAGGATGAAGGCACTGCTAGCCCGGCGTGCCGGGCCTAATATGATCATATTGAACATTTATCCAAATCAGGGGTTATATTTACCACTTTGCTCTGATTTTGAAAATAAGCATTAATGCGGATGAATAGGATATCTCACTTTCCCTCATGCCCGTCTATGTTCCAGAGAAGGCTTTGTCAAAGCAGACGAGGATATATATAATTTCTCATTAGTACTAAAAAAAAGCCAAATTCCAGAAATAACATGCTCTGGAACGGGATGTTGAATAATCAATCAAATTTAATTTGCCGGAACGGATACATTAAGTTCCGGTTTGATTGATCGAACAGCCCGCAGGCAAAGGGAAAGGGGAAATGGATATGTCCAGAACCAGGCGCATAACGTATGTGATTATAACCTGCTTGTTAATGATTTCTTTCACGTTGACTGCCGCCAGCGCGGCTACTCCTGCAAACCCGTACCCGGTTGGCAGCCCTATGTACGCATATTATGATAAATACTACGGGGGAAGCGGTACAACACCTACTACACCTACAACACCTACAACACCTACTACACCTACAACGCCGACGACACCCACAGCTCCAACAACACCGACAACACCGGCTAAAACAACAAGCCCGCTGGGATCATACTGGAGCAAGTATTACGGCAGCAGCTACGGAAGATATACCGGTATACCTACGGCACCTACTACACCGACAACGCCTACTACACCGACAACGCCTACAACACCAACAACGCCGACAGCACCGACAACACCACCGGCCGACCAGGGGTCTTCGGTCTTGAGCGCGGATGAAAAACTTATGCTGGATCTGGTAAACCAGGAAAGGACAAAGGCGGGGCTTCAACCTTTTACTGTTGACGCCAAACTGGTTGAACTGGCAAGGATGAAAAGCCAGGACATGTATCAAAACAACTACTTCAGCCATACTTCTCCAACCTACGGCAGCGCGTTAGACATGGAGAAGAAAGCTGGTGTATCATACAGGGTTATGGGAGCGGAAAATATCGCCAAGGCTGCCACAACCCAGAGGGCACACGAGCTGTTTATGAGCAGCGAGGGACACAGGGCGAATATCATGAATTCCATGCATACCATAATCGGCATAGGTATAGTTAAAACTCCAAACGGGGTTGTGGTTACCCAGTTGTTCGCGGGAAAATAAAATAAATAAAAAAAGTTTGAGGGCACGAAAATGCCCTCAAACTTTTTTTATCTTGTAAGCCCATGGTGTTGAAACCAGCTGCTCCATGGCGGTTCATAGTTATTTTCTGGAAACTAAATTAAACGGGCTGAATAAAATAATTGTTAGCAAACAAGAATATAAATCTACAGTTAATGCAAGAATTATTTAATAGGGGGATGTCACTTGATTTATTTTGACAGCGCTGCCACCTCATGGCCCAAACCTCCTCAAGTCTGGCAGGCTATGGAACACTGTATAAAATTCGTAGGGGCCAACCCCGGCAGGTCGGGTCACCAGATGGCGGTTAAAGCGGGCAGGCTGGTTGACGAAGCACGGGAACTCCTTTCCCTGCTTTTTAATATAGCAAACCCGGACAGGATTGTATTCACCTTAAACGCCACCGAGTCTCTGAACCTGGCTATCAAGGGCCTGCTCAAGCCGGGTGACCACGTTGTAACCAGTTCCATGGAACACAACTCGGTTACCAGGCCTCTGCATGTGCTGCAGGGAAAGGGCGTCGATGTGTCCAAAGTCGCCTGCTCCGGTGACGGCGGGATCAAGGTGGCGGATATAGAAAACGCTTTTAAGCCGAATACCGCCGCGATAGTTATTACACATGCCTCCAACGTTACGGGTACATTGATGCCGGTTGCGGAAATAGGAAGGCTGGCAAAAAGAAAAAAGCTGAAGTTCATAGTAGACGCAGCCCAGACCGTCGGCGTTTTTAACATCGATGTGCCTTTTATGAATATAGATCTGCTGGCTTTCCCGGGACACAAGGGGCTCTTTGGCCCTACAGGCACAGGCGGCCTTTATATCTCTGAAGGTTTGGAGTTAACGACTTTAAAGGAAGGCGGTACCGGAAGCATGTCACATATTCCCGGACAGCCTGATGTTCTGCCGGAACGCTATGAAAGCGGCACCTTAAATTCTGTGGGGATATCAGGTCTGGCGGCGGGACTCAAATTTATAAGAGACGAAGGATCAGAGAAGATCAGGCAGCATGAAATGGGCCTCACGGGCCGGTTCCTGAAGGGAGCGGAAAAGATAAAAGGCCTTAAGGTTTACGGCCCGGCGGAATTATATGAGCGCGCGCCGGTGGTGTCCTTCAGCCTGGAAGGTAAAAACAGCGGGCAGGTGGGGACGGTGCTGGACCAGCAGTACAATATCGCCTGCAGGGCCGGCCTGCACTGCGCGCCGGACGCGCACAGGACGCTGGGGACTTTTGAAAAGAAGCTGGTACGGTTTAGTTTTTCATATTTCAACAAGGAGGAGGAAGTAGACTTTGCCATCCGCTCCCTGGCTGAAATAGCCGCCATACCTCCTGAGAAGTTTAACAAAAAAGACGATAAATCATGCGGGTGTTAGCCTTATAATATCAGAACTCGATTCCTTCCCGCGCTTCCACCCCGTGGTAAAAAGGGTGGTTTACCAGGGTAACGTCGCTCACCACATCGCCCAGTTCCATGATCTCCTTCGGGGCGTCGCGGCCGGTAAGGACCAGTTCCATTTCAGGCGGCCTGCTCTTTATCATTTCCACGACTTCGCCCAGGGGGATCAGCTTGTAGTCCAGGGCCACGTTTATTTCGTCAAGTATTACCATGTCATACTTGTTTTCTCTGATTACTTCTTTTGCAATTTCAAGGCCCCGGAGCGCAAGGTCAATATCGACCTGAGCCGGGTCCTCCTTGCTGACGAAGGTTTCCAAACCTGATTGCACAATGGTAAAATCGGGAAGATATTTTTCGGCGGCGATAATTTCGCCGTAATTTTTACTGCCTTTCATAAACTGCAGCATAAACACTTTGAAACCATGGCCTACCGCGCGCAAGGCCAGGCCCACCGCGGCGGTGGTTTTGCCCTTGCCGTTGCCTGTGTAAACATGGACCGCACCTTTTCTTTTCCCCTTATCCTCCGCCATCTTTATCTCCTCAATTCGAGTTACTTAATATTACTTTATGAATATTTCCTTTAAACGAATTGACAGGATTTACATGATTTTATTAAATATATACAAAAGATATTCTACTATTTCTTTACCAATTATTTATTAATGTTGTCCTGTAATACTTTTGCTAACAAGAATTTATTAATATAAATGTTTTATAATCCTGTTAATCTACTAAAAATCCAGTTAATCCTGTCGAAATGTTTTACTTGCTTTTTATTGTACAATATCCCATTTGGAGCAGCGTGAACCCCAGCGTCCGATAACCTTGTCCCCCTCGTAAATCTCCACGACCTCACACACGTTGGAGCAGCCGTCGCATTCAAAACTCCCTGTGCGGTAAGGAAGGCCTGCGATCTGAAAACCCTTAAAGCTTGTCTGCCTGTTCCGCACTTCTTCACGAGCCAGCTGGGCAGCTCCGATGGCGCCCATGATGTTAAAATGTTTCGGTATTAACACCGGCTCGCCCAGGGCTTTCTCAAAAGCCGCCTTTATTCCCACATTGGCGGCCACGCCTCCCTGGAATACGATGGGGGACAGTATTTCCTTGCCTTTACCTACATTATTGAGATAATTTCGCACCAAAGCTTCACACAGGCCGTTAATAATATCGGGGATCTGGTGTCCCATTTGCTGCTTGTGGATCATATCAGATTCCGCAAAAACGGTGCAGCGGCCGGCAATTCTCACCGGAACACTGGACTGGAGAGCCAGCTCGCCAAACTGAGTGATCGGGATGTTCAGACGCGCAGCCTGCTGGTCTAGAAAAGATCCCGTGCCTGCCGCGCAGACGGTATTCATGGCAAAATCAGTTACTATTCCGTCTCTTAAGACAATGATTTTTGAATCCTGGCCGCCTATTTCAAATACTGTCTGCACGTCGGGTACCATCGTGGAGGCGGCTACGGCATGGGCTGTAATTTCATTTTTTACCACGTCGGCGCCTACCATTATGCCGGCCAGGTAACGGCCGCTGCCCGTGCTGCCGACACCAGCTATTTCACAATCAGGCGGTATTGACTGCTCGGCTTTTTTCAGCCCTTCCTGGATTACCTGGATGGGCCTGCCTTTTGTGCGAAGGTAAAGGCCGGTAATAACATCACCAGCCTCGCTGAGAACAACGATGTTTATGCTGACCGATCCAACATCGAGGCCTAAATATGCTTTCATCATGTATCCTTCCTGTTTAACCTGTTAATGAACCTAGTTCATGTTTAAAGCGTTTTTTTCTCCTCATTAAATCAGTAAATGCTTCCAGCCTGGTGGACATACCTGCTTTGCCGGTCTGCTCATCCAGGAAGAAAGTCAGTACCGGTATGTCGTAGTCCCTGCTGACACGGGGAAGTATTGTGCGGGCGACAATTTCCGGTATGCATGTAAATGGGGCTATTTGGATCATACCGTCAAATCCCCGTTTGGCGCATAGTATGGTGTTGCCGATGGAATCACGCCCGTGGCCGCCCACCAACTCCGGCAAGTAGGGAGAAGCCGCATCTTTTACAGTCATCCCTTCGGTAGTCTCGGTCCAGGTGTTGTCCCTGGTCCAGCCGGTAAGGAACATGGACCTTTCCACTTCGACTCCCAAATAGCCCAGGGTTTCTTCCATTTCAAGGTTGCTCGCAGGCTCCAGCAGTACGTAAATCTCGCCGACTATGCCGACTTTCAACACATCCCTGTCTGAGTCCTGGGGCACCACGTGCAGCGCTTCCAGAGCGGCTGTCTCGGCTTCAATGATTTGATCGGTGGTGTTGGCCTGGTCGATCCATTCCAGTGCCTTGCGGTAAACTTTTGAAGTTGTCCCGCGGGCGATTTCCCTGGGCCTGACTATGTGGCTCAGCTTTTCAGCGTTATCAAGGGCCTGCAGTTTGCGCCAGGCTTTTTTAATAAGGGCGATGACGACCTTGATGGAATGCCGGTCTTTATTGAGGATCCATACGTTTCTGATAAAGTTTAGAGGCTGGCGGCGGGGGTGTTCAAAGACCACCATCTTCATATCATGCCCGAGGTCTTTTAAGATTTTTTGGTGCAGCATGGCATACTCACCGGCCCTGCATGGGCCCATGCCGCCCGAAGTGACGATGGTGTCCGCGCCCTTCTCCACGGTTTCCAGGTAAGTTCCCATCAGTATTTTCAGGGGGAAACAGGCAAATTCCGGGGAATACCTGACGCCAAGATCAAGAGTGCGTTTGCTGGGGCGGGGCGGTACCACCACTTCGTTGCCCAGGTCTTCCAGCAGCATTTTAAATGTTCGCCAGGACTCGCCCATCCTGGGAAATGTTAATTTTGACAAGCAAAGGCCTCCTTCCTGCGCCTGACCATATCCACGAATGCTTCCAGGCGCGTGGCCATTCCGGCTTCCCCGGTATGTTCGTCGATCATCAGGGTCATAAAGGGGATATCCCTGTGCTGCTTCGCTTCCAGTTCAATAAATTTATTTAATAATGAATCAGGACCGCAGCCGAAGGCGGTAAGGTGCAGGACCGCGTCAACCCGGTCATGCCTGAACAGATAATGAGCTGCTTTAAGAGCTTTATCGCTGAAAGTCCAGAACAGCCGTTTGGGCAGCCCGCAGTTTTTTTGTAAAGAAAGTAGAAGGGGGTTTATATTCTCCGCGGTTAAAACATTAACTCCCATTTTCTTTAATTTATCGAGTATATTGACGCTGATGAAGCTGTCATATATAGCGTAGGGGTATCCCAGGACAGCGAATCTGAGGTTCGCCTTAGGCGGCAGTACTAATTTTTTGTTATCGGGGTTTTTTATTAGTTCCATGGCTTCTATCGGGCTAAACCCTTTCATCAGCAGCAGGTTATAGCGGCGCAGAGCTGCCCTGGCCAGGCAGTATGCCCTGAGGACGGTATTCCTGCTGGCGCCGAAATAA
Source organism: Pelotomaculum propionicicum (assembly GCF_048984525.1). Lineage (GTDB taxonomy): Bacteria > Bacillota > Desulfotomaculia > Desulfotomaculales > Pelotomaculaceae > Syntrophopropionicum > Syntrophopropionicum propionicicum_A. The sequence continues at coordinate 236,326 of NZ_JBMGJC010000001.1, read as the reverse complement.
GAACCGATTTCAAGATAGGCTTTGATCAGTGACAGCCGCCCCTGGCGGGTATCTATGCGCACATCGATGATAGGGGGGATGTCGTCAAGCGAATGGCGGATCATGTCCGGCAAACCTAAAAACTTCGGGCAGTATATTGTTTTTCCGTTCAGGCAAACTACGCGGGGAATAAAAAGGTAGTCGGCTTTGTCCTTCAGGTCCATTACATGGCCGAAGAAAAGCTTGATCGGAACGCAGGCGTCGGCCAGGGCCTCGCGCACGCCCTTATCCAGAATATTTTTAGTCGTCCTTCCTGATGTGACAACCTGGACCCCGATCTCGTTAAAGAAGGTCAGCCAGAAAGGGTAGTATATATAGTAAAGCAGGGCACTGGGAATGCCTATTCTTGCCAAACCGTCGCTCACCTCTTTATTAGTTAACTATACAAATTGAACTGTCGTCTTATGCCATAGAACTCTATTTATGGTTAAAATTCTATGCTCGTAAGGGAAAATCCTTTCAACAAAAACAACAAAAAAGTCCCTTATCTGAAGTCCAATAGTGTAATATTTTAAATACTATTCTCTAAAAGAGATTTCACCGGTGTTATTATATTTTTATTGATTTTAAAATTCAGATTGTTTACCTGAACTCAATATGCATTTTTAATGCTTACAAATTTAGGTATAATAAATAAGAACCTAGAGAAGATTGCAGGATATATTCCAGATATTAGAGAATAAATAATCTTTAATAGACTTTCGCAAAAATTTGGAGTGAACATTATGGCAGATTACAAGGAAAAAATGATATCGTCAAAAAAGATTTACGATGGCAGGATTATTAACCTCAGGGTCGATGAAGTAACCCTCCCGGACGGGAAAACATCAAAGCGCGAAATTGTAGAATACGCGGGAGCCGTCGCCGTTGTTCCCATAAACGAAAAAGGAGAGCTGCTCCTGGTAAGGCAGTATAGATATGCTGTGGGGGAAACCCTGCTGGAAATACCGGCGGGGAAGATAGAACCCGGGGAGGATTACGCGTCAAGCGCCGGGCGGGAACTGACCGAAGAAACAGGTTATGAAGCAGGGAACATGAAACACCTGATTAGCTTTTACAGCACTCCCGGGTTCACCAACGAACAAATTCACCTGTTCCTGGCTGCGGACCTTTCCCTGAAAAAACAAAATCTTGACGAGGACGAGTTTATCGATGTGGAAACCGTCAGCCTGAAACAGGCGACGGAGATGATTATGTCGGGCAAGATACGTGACGCCAAGTCGGTCGCCGGCATCCTGACCGCTCTAAAATTTTTGGAGGATAAATAAATTGCTTAATAACGAAACCCCGGTGCGAACCACCGGGGTTTTTTACGCAGTCTCCATGCCGCTTTTTAAATTAACGGCCGGGCACGTACTTTTCAAAGATAAAGTTCTGTCCGGACAGCTTCACGGTCTGACATTCATTTGTAATAGATTTTGAAATCTCCGAGCTGAGCCTCTTTTCTGCTATGCTGAGGGAAGTTGGGCTAAGCCTGCGGGCAATAACTTTCGCCGACCGGTTTCCTCCCGCCCCTGCATGTACCGTGCCGCGGCAGCTTCCCATTACAATAACATTTCCGCCTGATATTACCTCCGCACCTGCATTTACGTCTCCCAGTACAATTATATGGCTGTCATGGGTGACACTCTGACCTGACCGCAGCGAACGCCGCACCATTAACGCGGCTTCGCCTGTTTCCGGCCTGGCGGCGACACGGGCAACAACTTTGGGAGCAGGGGGTTCTTTATGCACAGGCCTTATAACCGCTACCTTGTCCGTATTTGGAATTAAACCGTACTGCCGGCAAATATTTTCTAGCTCGTCTTTTTGATTGACGGGTATTTCAACGGGACCCTGTGACAAAGAAAATTTCGCGCCTTTGAAAAAACCCCTGGCAGACTCCATCTTGCTCATAAGGGTTTTCCTGATTTCTTCATAATCCCGGTTTGGATTAAGTAAAATCAACAGCCCGTTCCTGGTCCCTTTAATGCTGACCAAATCGCTGCCCATAACGGCTACCCCTTTTTTACTGCATTTCATGTATTTGTTACATTCGATCAGATTTGACTTTTTCCTTCTTTAATTGAAAATAATCAGCAAAAGGTAACATTTAAACGAATAAAAATGAACATATTGCGGCACTCTCAATATAAGTTTATATTCGCACTGGAAAGCGCCGGCTACATATTATGGAAATATAACCAGGATATAAAGCAGGAGGTAAAGCAATGCCTGAATGGAGAAAGGATCCCATTGTCAACCGGTGGGTAATAATTGCCACTGAGAGAGGGAAACGCCCCAATGACTACAAAGAAATAAACGAAGGAAAACAGTCTCAGGAGTGCTTTTTTTGTGAAGGAAATGAAGAAAAAACACCCCCGGAAATAATTTCATACCGTGAAGAAGGCACTTCTAAAGACAAACCCGGTTGGTGGGTCAGGGTAGTACCCAACAAGTTTCCCGCCGTAAATATCCAGGGTGACCCTTACCGGCGGGACAGGGGTGTATACCAGTACATGGACGGTGTGGGCGCCCACGAGGTGATTATTGAATCCGAAAGACATATTACCGGTATGGATGAGCAGACAGAAAAACAGGTGGAAGAAATAATTTGGATCTGGCGTGACCGCTCGCTGGATTTAAGGAAAGACACCAGGCTGAAATATATCCAAATCTTTAAAAATACCGGCCGCGTGGCCGGCGCATCCCTTGAGCACACGCATTCCCAGCTTATCGCCACCCCGCTTGTCCCCGAGGACGTAAGGCGGGAAATTGAAGGGATGAGGGAATACGGTAACCGGCGCGGATCGTGCGTAATATGCGATATGATCAGGCAGGAAATTTCGGAGAAAGAAAGAGTTGTCATTGACAGCGGCCACTTTATTAGTTTCAGTCCTTTCGCCTCGCGTTTTCCCTTTGAAACCTGGATTGTACCGAAAGAACACCAGTATGATTTCACCCAGATAAGAGAAGATCAGGTGCGGGACCTAGCTTATGTTTTAAGGAATTCCCTCGGGAAATTGACATCACTGATAAGGAATATACCTTACAACGTGGTCCTGCACTCAGCGCCTGTAAACATGGGAGACGAACACCATTTCCACTGGCACCTGGAGATAATGCCCCGCCTGACCATAATGGCTGGTTTTGAGCTGGGCACCGGTTATTTTATCAACCCCACCCCGCCTGAAATAGCGGCACAGGCGCTTAGGGAAACCGAAGAAATATTTCCAATCGGACAAAGGTATGAAAGGGAGGTGCCCCAGTATGTTTGATCGGCCTTTAAAAATATTAGTGGTCTCCTCGGAGGTCGTTCCCTTTGCTAAAACGGGCGGACTGGCGGATGTCGCCGGCTCGCTGCCCAAAGCGCTGGCAGTGGTGGGCAACGATAACATGGGCAATGACGTCAGGGTGGCCATGCCCCGTTACCAGCAAATCGAGTCTGGAACTTACAGGATGGATTTCCCGGTTCCTTTTAAAAATAGAAATGAAACGGCAATAATCAGGGAAAGCAGTATAGAGTCGCAGTACCAGGGGGTGCATAAAACTATCCCGGTCTACCTGGTTGACAACCACCACTATTTTTACCGTGACCGGATGTATATGTATGACGACGAGGCTGAGCGCTTTACGTTTTTCTGCCGGGCAGTGCTGGAGATGCTTCCGAAACTGGACTGGCAGCCTGATGTAATCCACTGCAATGACTGGCAGTCCGGCCCCATTCCCTTATTTTTAAAAACACACTACCGGCAGGACCCTTTTTACAACAGGATAGCAACCGTTTTCACTGTCCACAACCTCCAATACCAGGGCAACTACCCCAAGGAAGTCCTGCAAGTCCTCGGGCTGGGTGACGAGTTCTACCACCCGGAAAGGTTGGAGTTCTACGGATCGGTAAGCTTTATGAAAGCAGGCATCGTGTACGCGGACGTTATAAATACCGTCAGCCGCACTTATGCCGCTGAAATCCAGCGGCCGGAGCTGGGAGAGCGGATGGACGGCCTGCTGAGGAAGAGGTCCAAAGACCTGTACGGTATTGTGAACGGGATTAACTACCACGAGTTTAATCCTAAAACTGACAACCGCATCCACCGCAACTATGACAGCGCCAACGTCACCCATAAAAAGGAAAACAAATTTGCCCTGCAGAAGGAATTGGGACTACCGGTAAGGGACATTCCGCTGATTGGCCTGATTTCCCGCCTGGTAGACCAGAAAGGCCTGGACTTGATTGCAGAGATAGTCGACCAGCTGATGTCGGAAGATATTCAGTTTGCGGTCCTGGGCAGCGGTGACAAATACTACGAGGATATGTTCGAAAGGATCAGAAGCCGCTTCCCGGAAAAAATGGGGCTGTACCTGGGCTTTAACGCCATTCTGGCGCAGCGGATTTACGCGGGCTCCGACATGTTCCTGATGCCTTCGCGATTTGAACCCTGCGGGCTCGGCCAGCTGATCAGCCTGCGCTACGGGACTATCCCAATAGTGAGGTTTACGGGAGGGCTGGCCGACACTGTCAATGAATACAACCCGGAAACTTCATCCGGGAACGGTTTTGGCTTCAGCGACTATTCCGGCAGAGAACTATTCAACGCCATCAAAAGGGCGCTGCGGCTTTACCGGGAGCAGCCTGGGCAGTGGGAAACCCTGGTCAGAAACGCCATGGAGCTGGATTTCTCCTGGGCGCGGTCAGGAGTGGAGTACCTCCAGCTGTACCAGCAGGCGATGAGCGCGCACCTGTCGCTGCAGAAAATTGCCTGATAATTTTAGATGAAAGATAAAAAGCCCGAAATATCGGGCTTTTTTCTATGCATAAGGTATCTGTACGCAGGTATTTTGCAGTTAAAGGTTGAATTATCCAACTATGCAGCCGTTATACAATTAAAGAGACTTAAACAGGGAGGTAAGTGATGAATACTGACAGAATGTTTCTTGAAAAATATTACAGGCTGGCAGAGCTCTTGACTTCAGGAGCGGAAGAGGTTGTCAATAAGGTTAAGTACTTTAGTGACAAGCCGGCGGAGTATTTGGACAGCGAGTATGGAGAGTACTGCTGCTACGAAGAGGACGACCTGGATGACCTGGCTGCCGACCCCGGCAACCTTCTTGGTTCATACCTGTGGGATATATTGTACGGCATACTTAACAGGGAGCATTTTATCTTTAGGCTGGACTGGAGGGCTTTTCACAAGGATATAGAATTCGCGGTAAATTCACTATTGGCCAGGAGGGGACTCCCTGCGGAAGATGCTTTACTGTCAGAGATAGACGGCAAAATGCCGACATGGGATGCGCTTAATATTATCGCGTCCAAACTGGAACCCGGCGGTTTGACGTTAGCATTCGCCGATGACGGTTCTGATTCTTTTCCTGTAGTAATCGTGCAAAACTATGATTTAGATGAGTTAAAGCGCGTTTCGGACGAAATCGGCCTGTCAATAAAAACTCATTTTGCTTAGCCCGTCAGACTCGGCAAACTAAATAATACACGCGTCGATACCCTTATATCTGGTGAAGCTTTCGGGAGGATTTAATTTTGCATTACAGCAGTAATTTAAAAAAAAGAAATATCAGGAACCATATCATCTATCCTTTAATCCTTACGGTCTTATTTTTTGTAAACGCCGCGACACCAGTCTATATCCTGGGCTGCCTGACACGTGGGTTGGTTGCGCTGTCTATCGCTCTGATCAGCGCTCTTGTGTCATTGTCTGCCGCTATCATGGGACTGAAGGGGAGATTGCGCGGAGATGAAAATTCCGGCTGGTGGGTGGTAAGTTCACTTATTTTATTAATACCTGTCGCCGCCCTTATTATAATGGCATGATGGTTAATTGTTCAGCTCGAAAGGCCTTCCAGGCATAAAAATTATTTAAAGGGTGCAGTGTTTTGAAGAATAGAATTAAAAGAGTCATGATTATTCTGAGCATTTTAGCCGCTGCCGCATCTTGCTTATTTTTACTGGTCGACCACTACGTTCAAAGGACCGGTTCCAGTTATATAATCAATCCGGGTGAGGCGCCGGAAAGCGACGCCATACTGGTTTTAGGCGCCTATGTTTTTCCGGACGGCACAGTATCGTTTATGTTAAATGACAGGCTGGATCAGGCTTATGAGTTATATAAACAAGGGAAAGCAGGCAAAATACTGGTCAGCGGCGACCACGGGCGCAAGAGTTACGACGAGGTCAACACCATGAAAAAGCACCTCATTGCAAAGGGTATTACGCCTAAAGACGTGTTTATGAACCATGCCGGCTTTAGCACGTACGAAAGTATTTACAGGGCCAGGGATATCTTTCAGGTGAAAAAGGTTATCATTGTAACCCAGGGATACCACCTGACGCGGGCAGTCTTTATTGCCAGGGAGATGGGGCTTGAGGCCTGCGGCGTGGCATCTGACCTGCATGACTACGGTGAAGTAATGACGATTTGCAAATTAAGGGAGACAGCAGCCAGGAACAAAGATTTCTTCATGGCCAGGTTCCTTAAACCCGAGCCCACCTTCCTGGGAGAGGTCATTCCTGTCAGCGGTGACGGCAGAGCCACCGACGACAACCTGCCAAAATGAAAACGATTGTTTTTATGATGGGGGAGTGGAACTAAAAAAAATGAGTACTTTTACGATCAACAACCGCGTCCACTATTACGAGATAAACAGCCAAAGGCTGGCGTCGCCGGTTACAGTCCTGAACTTTTTCGAAGAAGTCGCGGCCAGGCAGTCGGAGGAATGCGGGTACGGGCTCGGCAAACTGATGTCACAGGGCCAGATATGGATATTGACCAATTGGTCTATACAGATGGAGAGGTATCCCGGGTGGATGGAAGATGTGATCGTAGAGACAAAGGTCTGCAGCTTTGAAAGGTTCTACGCTTACCGGGAGTTCAAAATCAGGGATAAGAATAAAATGATTTTGGGTACCGCGGATTCCCGCTGGATTTTTTACGACCTCAAACGGAACCGGCCTGTTCGCGTACCGCCGGATATCGCCGTGGTTTTCGGAGTTGATGGGATGCAGGCCGCCGGCGGCAGATTCCCTGAAATTGAGTCCGCTGAATCTTGCGAACAAAAATTGGAGTTCATGGTCCGTTTGAGCGATATCGACATGTACAGGCATGTAAACAATACCAGGTACGTGGAGTGGATGCTGGAAGCGGTGCCTGTAGATGTACACCGCGAATACTTGCCAGTGAAAATAGAGGTTGCCTACAAGAAGGAAACTGTTTACGGCTCACGGGTCATTTCTTGCGCTGCTCAGAAACAGCGGGACGACGGCGGTATTGAATTTCTTCACCAGGTAACAGACAAAATAACCGGAGCAGAACTTGCCAGGGCGGCTACTCAATGGAAAAGGGTTGAATAATACTGTAGCGACAGCCGGACTAACAACAGAGAATTTCAGGAGATATGATAATGGAAGAAATAGCAGTTGCCGCGGCTGTAATCAGAAATAACGGTAAGGTACTTATTGCCCAGAGGCCGGAGTGCTCTCACATGGGGCTGAAATGGGAATTCCCCGGCGGCAAAATAGAACCGGGTGAGGATGCGGCCGCCTGTTTGAAGAGAGAGATCAGGGAAGAGCTTGATCTTGAGATTGAAGTAGGGCGGGAATTGATGGTGGTAGAGCACAAGTACCGGGACAGAAAGGTGATCATGCGCTGCCACTGGTGCCGGTACCTGCGGGGCGAAGCCAAAGCCCTGGAGTGCCGCAGTTTTAAATGGGTTAGCGCTGGTGAAATGAAAAGTTTCGATTTTGCGGAAGCCGACCGCCCGGTGGTGGATTTCTTATTAAAAAGTAATCTTAATGTGCAAGACTAATGTGGTTTATTCAGGTTGCAGACAAAGTCTCCATGGCGTTGAACCCGCTTGGCTATTTGGGTTGATGGACGTGCGTCGCGAGTCGTATGCATCGAAGGTATCTTGCTGTAGGGCGGGATTTATCCCGCCATTCCAATCGGGGACATTAATTGAGTCGTGGGTCGTGAGTCGTGATTATATCCTGCATTTCTTCAGGGTCTTAAAACCCTTTAAAAATGTCATGCATTCTCACGTCTCATGTCTCAATTCTCACGTCTCTTTTGCACGTCTCAAAAGGGCGGCAGGTTTCCGTCCGGGCCGAAGTCTATTTCATGCGGCGGCCCAAGTGTTTTTATATGCGGTGAGTCGGAAATTTCCTTGTGCAGGTTTTCTGTAACCAGCATTTCAGACAGGTGCAGGGTGTTGTGGATGCGCATCATCCTTACATCCTGCGGCGCAATACCGCTCAAACTTCTCAGCGCGGCCTTGAGCGCTTCCCGGTCATCGGGCAGGGTCATAGGCATCATGGCCCGCTGTATAAAAGTGCTGGTCAGAGCATTCAGGTAGGCGGACTCGCGGTCGAATTTGCAGGCCAGACGCAGCGTTGTGAAATCGGCCAAACCTATTCCGTAAGCGTTTCCGTGCGCCTGGGCAGCCACATCGAGGGCTATGATCCTCTTTATACTTGGGGTTTCAGGTTCAGGAGCGCCCTGGATCCTCAAACGGCCGATTACATTTGTATCCATGCCGGTGCCGCTGAAATTCTTGCCTATCTCGTCGACGATAAGGACGTCGATTTCCGCTGCCGGCAGCCCGGGTAAGTACCGGCGCGATTCAGACAAAAGATTTTTCTCCGTCTCAAAAAAATCTTCGGGTTTAACAGCCACGATTTTAGATGTCGCCTCATGGGCGTCTTCAACTATGGCCAGGCCTAGGACCACCGGGCAGGCTTTGAGCACGGCCATCCCGGCTTCGGCCACCGCCCTGGAAAGCAGGTTGGGATGGCTGCGGTGCAGTGAAGCGGCTCCGGCAGGGCCGCCCAGGCCTACCGCCAGCATTTTCAGCAGGCCGCTTTCAATGTCACCGTGAAATGAGGTATGGGGCTTGACCCGGTTGATTACAATAACAGCGTCACATGCAAGAGCACTGGTTGCGAGATAAATGTCACCATAAAAAGCACTGCCGATAACTACAGTCTCGGCAGAACAAATTACCTCGGCTCCGGTGGCATGCTCGGTTATGCCGAGTGAGCCAAGTAATTCAGCTTGTCCGACGGGATTGCCGCCACCGTGCGACCCCATCGCACCAAGTAAAACAGGCCGCCCTCCCAGAGACCTGATATGGCCGGCCAGCACACGCAATAACTCAGTAATGTTGGCAATGCCCCTGCTGCCGGCGGTAATGCCGACCAGCATGCCGGGCTTTATACTGTCCCGCAGGTTCGACTGCGACAAGACCCGGTTTAGCTCACCCGTTAAATCGGCCAGCCCCAGACTTGGAAAGGACTGCCCGATTTTTACCATACGCGGAAATTTCATTTACTTATTTAGACCGCCCGTTTCCTCCTTGTTCTCAGGGCCAAAAGACAGGCCCTGGATATTTACGTTGACGTTCACCACGTCCAGGCCGGTCATATTTTCAATGGCATTTTTAACGCTGTTTTGCAGCTCAAGCGCCACTTCGTGGATATTAACCCCGTAGTCGACAATAGCATTAATGTCGATAGTGGCTTCGGTATCGCTCACTTCGGCCTTGATTCCCTTGGACAGGTTTTTGCGGCCCAGCTTTTCGACCAGGTCACCGGCGATACCGCCGCTCATCCCGGCCACGCCTGCGACTTCCGCAGCGGCGAGCCCGGCTATGGTGGTCACTACTTCTTCAGATATTTTTATTGTACCCTGTCTGCTGCCCTTATCGGTTTTAGCGGCTTCATTATTTTCCATTAAAATTCCTCCCAGATATTACTAATCAAAATTATAACACTTGCCCGGCAAGGTTGTCCACTAAAAGGATTGCAAAGAATTACCGGCAAGAAAGGAAAAAGCACAACGGGGTAGAATATTCTGGTAAGATATTTTATGTGATGGGAGGTAAGTGCATTGTCTATTTATCGCACTATGTTGTTTGCTCCTGCCAATGATTTGCGCAAAGTGGGCAAGGCCCTGATGCTTAACGCGGACGGGACCGTGCTTGACTTGGAAGACGCGGTGGCAATAAGCGAGAAAGCTAACGCCAGGAATGCCTTAAAAGAGGCTTTGGACCTGCCCCGCAGGGGAGACGTGTTTATCCGGGTCAACAGCGTCCAAACCGAATTTATTTTGAGCGACCTGCTGGCGGCGGTAACAGAAGGTGTAAAGGGATTGGTAGTGGCCAAGTCTGAATCAGCTGAAGAAATACGGCAGGTCGACTGGCTGATCGGCAAAATAGAAAAAGAGCGTGGATTGCCGGAAGGGAGTATGGAAATAATACCCTTCATAGAAAGCGCGAATGCCATTGTCAACGCATTCAGCATCGCGTCTTCCAGCCCCAGGGTCAGCCGGATGTTCTTCGGTGGAGTGGACTATGTCCTTGACATAGGCACTACTTTTTCCAAGGAAGGCAGTGAAATATTTTACGCCCGCTCCCAGCTGGTGGTAGCGTCCCGCGCAGCCGGTATCGAGCCGCCTATCGACACGGTTTATCCTCATTTTAAAGATATCGAGGGACTGGTAGCCGATGCTAAATTGGTGCGCCAGATGGGGTTCCAGGGCAAGTTGGCCATACACCCCGGGCAGATAGATCCTTTAAACGAAGTGTTCACGCCGACACCTGAAGAGATGGCCTGGGCGCAAAAAATTGTAACAGTATTTGACGATTTGGAATCCAAAGGCCAGGCGATATTTCAGGTGGACGGGAAAATGATCGAGTACCCGATAGCAAACCGCGCCAGGCGCATCATAGCCCTGGCTGACCAGATAGCAAAAAAATCAGTGTGAGGTTTCAAGAGCCTGTCAGGCAAATTTATAAATAAAAAAAACCTGTCACGGGAAAATATAAAAAAATCCTGTCACTGTTTGCAGCAGCCAAACGGGACTGTTTAAAGCCAATCCAATTAACCAGGGGGACTTTGTATGCTTAAGAGCAGAGTATTATTGCCGAGCGATGGTTCCGACACGTCGCTGAAAGCGGCCGCTTATGCTTCCAGGCTCATGAAAACAAACCCGGATTTAAAACTGTCTGTGCTGGTAGTTGTTCCTGAAAGCAGTGGCTTTATGGAAATTGACAGGGCTATGGAAGAAAAGGGCAAAGAAATAATGGATAGAACACTGCAGGGATTCATAAAAGAAGGCCTTGAGGTGGAAAGGTATATTGAAAAAGGAGACCCCGCCACGGTTATTATTAATTATGCCGAGCGGGGCGGTTACGACCATATTATTATGGGCAGCAGGGGCGCCAGCGAACTGCGCGGCGCCGCCATCGGCAGTGTCAGCCATAAAGTGATCCACCTGGCCAACTGCCGGGTAACTCTCGTCAAGTAAAGTTTAATCCGAAATCTTTCGTATATAGAGTACTACGAAGGGCAGTATTGAGAAAAATTCTTCCTTACCGAATTCAATCAGCCAGATCATGTGGTGTTTAAGCCTTGCCCAGGAAGGTTTGGGCCTTAGCAGTTCGTCCCTTAAAGCAATCAGGTTGAGCCTCGCCTCTTTTAAGAGCGCGGGGTCTTTTATTTTGGACAGAATTTCATAAACCGCGTGGTCGAGAGGGGAAGCGTCACCGGTCTTTGAGATCTCCTCTGAATACACGTCGCTCTCCGGGGGCAAACCGAATTCGTTTGTGCCTTCGGATGCCTTATGCCCGGGGCCATGGGTGCGCACATCAAGGTCTTTGATCAGGTTCTCCAGGTATTCCTTTTTGCAGCTCAGTATTTCCAGAAAATCTTCTCTCCTCTGGTGTTCCGAATAAGTATCGAATACGGAAAAGCAACCGCCGCGCCCGGCCTGTTCAAACCCGTGGCGCTGCCTGGAATCATTTCCATAAATACGGTCAATTATTTTAGCGGTAAAGTTTTCCCAGAAGGAATACTCCAGACCATAAGGCACTTTCGTGCCAATATTGTCGATATCTTTTAACTGCATTTCAATCAGTTGTTTAGCTGCGCCAAGATCTTCGATCTGAGACAATGTTTTCGCCTCCTCCACGGCAGTATATCTCACGGCAAACTCAATTATAAAGCATTATAACATAAAAAAGAAGTTTCCCGGTTGTAAGCCGGGAAAACCTCTAAAAAAGTTTGTCGCACCTCTGCTGTGCTTCTTTCAGCAGAGTCCCTGTTTTATAACAGAGATCTCTCAGGCGTTTCTTTTCTTCGTGGCCCTGTTCCGGAAGCTTGTCCAGGACAGAACCCATTTCCACCATGCATTCCTGGGCGTTTCTGATTGAATTTTGAATCTCAGCTTTAACCCCGGTGTCTACCATGGAATTTCACCTCCCGTTAATCCATAATGAAAGTATTTTATACACGGGAGGTATTTATACACGTTAATTTATGAATATAGATATAAATTCCCTGTTATTTGCGGATTTCGAGAATAACCGGACCTTTTACAACCAATTCCACCCTGTCGCCAATTTTAAGGTCATTGCCAATTTTCAGGCCGGCCTGTCCGTTATAGACGCCCGTGCTGGTCCGGAATGAAAGCTCAAAATAGGTGGGGAGCCGCTTCAGGCCTATACACGTGCCGGATATGTTACTGGTGGGTGTCAACACCGAAAATTTTAAGAACCTGTAACCCGCCAGTGTGGCTATGACAAGGAGTATTATTATACCGGACAGCCTTAAGTTTTCATCTTCCAGGATAGAGCCTGTGACCGATATCACCAACCCGGCCAGCACGGCTATCCCTGTAAGCTTCTGCAGCATATATGAACTCCTCCTGTCGCAAGTTTCAAATAACATAAAATGAATGGTATCGCTGCTCAATAACTATTTATATATTTCTGCAAAAAAAGGATTATTTCCTATTAAAGAATAATTAAATTTATTTAGCTGTTGACAGCCTGCCCGCGAAGGTAAGGTATGTTTGCATATGGATGATTAAACCATTATAATGGTTTTAATCTTGTCGAAAAGGCGGTTGCTTTTTGAAATCATATCATATTATTACCTTCGGCTGCCAGATGAATGAGCATGATTCAGAGGTCCTGGCGGGCATGCTTGAGGCCGTCGGCTATACTCCCGCTGATTCGGCCGACGCGGCGTCGGTAATCCTGTTAAATACCTGCTGTGTGCGGGAAACCGCCGAAAATAAGGTATTCTCGCTGTTGGGGCGGCTTCGCCGGCAGAAACTTGAAAATCCTGATTTAATAATTGGAGTCTGCGGCTGCATGCCTCAGCAGGAAAACATGGCCGCCCGGATAGCACAGCTTTTCTCACATGTCGACATGGTCTTTGGTACTCATAATGCGCACCAGCTGCCTGAATTGCTCAACCGGGTCTCTGAAAGCAGAAAAACTGTACAGGAGATATGGACCGGCTCCAGGGGCGTATATGAAGGGCATCCCGTTAAAAGGAAAGAAGGTGTGCGTGCCTGGGTAACAATAACATACGGGTGTAATAATTTTTGCACATATTGCATTGTACCTTTTGTGAGAGGGAGGGAGAGAAGCCGTAATAAGGAAGATATCATATCTGAAGTAGCCGGGCTGGCCGGTGAGGGCTACAAAGAGATAGTACTGCTGGGCCAGAATGTCAACTCCTACGGAAAAGACCTGGGGGGTAATCAAGATTTTGCGTCGCTGCTGCAGTGCTTGGAAGGTGTAAACGGTATTGAGAGGATCCGTTACATGACCTCCCATCCCAGGGACTTTAACGAAAAGCTGATCAAGACCATAGCAGGCTCGAAAAAGGTCTGCGAGCATTTTCACCTGCCGGTGCAGGCGGGCAGCAGCAGAATTTTAAAAATTATGAACAGGGGCTATACCAGGGAAAATTATCTTGGTTTGATAGAAAAGATAAGGACTTTCGTGCCTCAGGCCAATATAACGACCGACATCATGGTCGGTTTCCCCGGAGAAGATGAAGATGATTTCAGCGACACCATGGACCTGGTCAGGCAGGCCCGTTTTGACAGCGCGTACACATTCATATACAATACCAGGCCCGGAACGCCGGCTGCTGAAATGGAGGGACAGGTCCCTGAAGAAGTAAAAAAGGACAGGATACAGGCTTTAATCAAACTGCAAAATAAAATCAGCCTGGAGAAAAACATGGAGGAGGTCGGCCGGCGCCAGGAGGTACTGGTGGAAGGTGAAAGCAGGAAGGAAGCCGGCCTGCTGCTCGGCAGGAACAGGGGCAATAAAATAGTTATGTTTGCGGGCGGCGGGGACCTGAGGGGAGAAATAGTCAAAGTGAGAATTACCGGAGCTCAACTGGCGCACCTTTCAGGCGAGATTGTTGAGACGTGAGATACACGTGATAATCGAGGACCCGATGACTGAATTAGGAAAGAAATAATAATTTAAATAACAGGGGGCTAAGAATAATGTCTATCATAGAAAAAGCACAGGATCTGGGCAGGGCGCTTGCGGAATCAAAGGAACTGAACACCATGAGAGAAGCGGAAAAGATGATGATGGAAAACGATGAAGCTAGAGGCTCTATTGCCCAGTTTGACGAAAAGCAAAGGGCTTATCAGATGATCCAGGCCCAGGGCGAGCAGTTGACTGAAGGACAGGTTAAAGAACTTGAGGAACTGGAATTCAAAATGCTCAACAACCCGTATGTCTATAACTTTTTTAAGGCCCAGCAGGAGTTTCAGGGCATCCTGGAGTCAATAAACAATATCATCGGCGAAGCCATAGGCGTCAAACAGCAGGGCTGCGGCTGCGAAGACCAGTCCTGCGGCTGCGACGGCAGCTGCGGTTAAAAACCAAGAACGGGGACATTACATGAGTCGTGGGTAGTGAGACGTTGGACGTGGGTTTTACGCATTCCTTTTGGGTCTTTAACCCTTAAGATCTGTCTTGCATTCTCACGTCTCAGGTCTCATATCTCACGTCTCATTTGGTGTGTCCCCATTCCGCTGTCATAGTATGTCTGTTAAGACACGAGTCTGCTGACACATGCGAAATGAAGATATATTTTGAAACCCTGCGAACTAATATGCTCCCCTTAAAGTAGACAGTGAAAAAGATAAACTGTCATTTAAGGGGGGAGCATATCACACTGCGCGGGGTTTTTCTTTTGGTTTAGAATGCCATATGTTATAATGTTCTCCAGGAGGGATCCCGGTGAGTTTTACCCCAATGATCAGGCAATATCTTGAGATTAAAAAACAATATCCGGACGCCATCCTTTTTTTTCGGCTGGGTGATTTTTACGAGATGTTTTTTGACGACGCCCTGTCGGCGTCAAGAGATCTTGAGATAACCCTTACCGGCAGGGACGGGGGGCTGAAGGAACGCATACCCATGTGCGGTGTGCCGTATCACGCCGCTGACGGCTATATCGCCAGGCTGGTCAGCCGGGGCCGCCATGTGGCGATCTGTGAGCAGGTGGAGGACCCGGCGGCGGCAAAAGGCATTGTCAGGCGGGAAGTGACCCGGGTAATCACGCCGGGCACGGTGATGGAAGGAAACCTCCTGGAGGAGAGGAGGAACAACTACCTGGCCTGCGCCGCACGCGGCGGCAACGGCTACGGCCTGGCTGTCACAGATGTGACTACCGGGACTTTTATGGTAAGTTCTCTGACAGGACAAAAAGCAGGCGTTGAACTGGCAGATGAACTGAACAGGTTAATGCCGGCGGAACTGGTTGTGCCGCTTTCGCTGGTTAAAAGCTTTCCGGAGACTCTGAGGTTAAAAGGGAATATTCTGGTCAGCGGCTACAGGGACGAAGCCTTTAATTTGTCTGCCGCTGAAAGTGCGCTGGAAGAGCAGTTTGGACCAGGCGCTTTTTTAAAGACTAATATTTCAGATCCTGAAATAGCGGCCTGCGCCGCCGGCGCGCTGGCAAGCTTCCTGAAAGACACCCAGAAAAGAAGCATGGCCCATATCAACAGGATCCAGTTTTATCTGCCCGGCAGGTATATGACCCTGGACGCGCCGACGAGGAGAAACCTGGAGCTGTCCAGGTCAATGTCTGACAACACGAAAAAGTTTACGCTGCTTTCGGTCCTGGATAATACGGTCACCTCTATGGGCGGCAGGATGCTGAGGAACTGGCTCGAACAGCCGCTGCTGAAAAAGGCGGAAATCATCGCACGGCTGGACGCGGTCGAAGAACTGGCCAAGAATGCTTTTTTCCGCAAGGAGCTAAAAGAAGAGCTGAAGAAAATTTATGACCTGGAGAGGCTGGCGGGTAGAATTGCGTTTGGCGCGGCTAACGCCCGCGATTTAATCGCGCTGAAAAAATCGTTATTATGTCTCCCGGCGCTCAAGGAACTGCTGGGACAAGCGTTATGCAGCCTTTTAAAAGAAAAGGGCGCGGCCATTGACGCGATGGAAGACACCGCGGACCTTTTAGACCGGGCCATTGATGACGATCCGCCGCTGTCACTGCGGGACGGTGGAATTATCAAAACCGGTTATAACCCGGATGTGGACAGGTACCGCTCAGCCGGGAAGGAAGCCAGGTCGATGCTGGCAGGGCTGGAAGAGAGGGAGCGCCTCCGCACCGGCATAAAGTCCCTCAAAGTCGGCTTCAACAAGGTATTTGGATATTACATAGAAATAACCAGGTCAAATCTTGACCACGTGCCGGAGGACTACACCCGCCGGCAGACTCTCGCCAATGCGGAAAGATATATCACGCCGGAGCTCAAGGAGTATGAAGACCTTGTCTTGGGAGCGCAGGACCGGCTGCTGCACCTGGAATATAAAATTTTTAACGATATCCGGGAGCAGCTTACGGCGCAGATCCGGCGAGTCCAGGCCACCGCGTCAGCCGTGGCCGGGGTCGACGCGCTGTACTCCCTGGCGGAAGCGGCATCCCAAAATAATTACGTGCGGCCGGAAATACTAGAAGACGGGCGGCTGTTGATCAGGGACGGCAGGCACCCGGTCCTGGAAAGGGCTATGGGGCCGGGACAGTACGTGCCCAACGACACCGATATGGATTATGAGGAAAAAAGGCTGCTGTTGATTACCGGCCCGAATATGGCGGGCAAGAGCACCTATATGCGCCAGGTGGCCATAATCGTGTTAATGGCGCAGACCGGCAGCTTCGTGCCTGCTTCCAGGGCGGAAATTTCACTGGTCGACCGCATATTCACCAGGATCGGGGCCTCGGACGACATCGCCGGCGGGCAGAGCACCTTTATGGTGGAAATGAATGAATGCCGTGCCATTGTAGCGGGAGCGACCGAAAAAAGCCTGATCGTTTTGGACGAAGTCGGGCGGGGCACCAGTACATATGACGGGATCAGCATTGCCAGGGCGCTGGCTGAATACATCCATCACAAAATTAAGGCCAAGACCCTCTTCTCAACACATTACCTGGAGCTCACCGACCTGGACAGGGAGCCGGGGGTCGTCAATATGAACGTGGCGGTAAAAGAAGAGGGCGAACAGGTTGTATTCCTGAGAAAAGTGCTGCCCGGCAGAGCGGACCGGAGCTACGGCATCTATGTGGCAAAACTGGCCGGTCTGCCGGCTGAAATTATAGGCCGTTCCGCGAATATATTGAAATTATTGGAAAACTCCTCCGAGACGCCTTCTCAGGTCGCGGCAGCTTCCGATAACGGCTGCGACAGGGGCGGCGAAACAGAAAATGAAGTTATTAAAGAGCTGCGCCACCTGGATATTTTAAGCATGACACCGCTGGAGGCTATCAACAAACTGTACCTTCTGCAGAAAAAAATAGGTGACGGCAGTTTGCAGTAAGGGTTTTAGTTACCGATGGGGGGAAAGATATGTTTGTCGGCATAGACGTGGGAGGTACGTATACGGACGCCGTGCTCCTGGAAAACAACCGGGTGCGGGCAATTGCCAAGGTCCCTACCAGGGCGGACCTGATAGACTCGTTAACTGAGGCTGTCGACACTATCATAAAGGACGCGGACAAAAAAAAGGTCAAAAGGATCGTTTTCAGCACCACGATTATTACTAACCTGATCGCGGAGCGAAAATACCAGGACGTAGACCTCTTAATTATCCCCGGCCCCGGCCTGAGCCACGATTTCTATAGAAATATGCCTTACGCGCATATCATCCCCGGCGCTATAGATTACCGCGGCAGGGAAATACTTTCGTTGAAAGAGCAGGAAATCGAAACGGCACTGCGCGAGATCGCCGCTAAAGGCGCCAAGAAGGTCGGTGTGGTCGGTAAATTTTCCCCCCGCAACACTTCTCATGAAAAACAGGTGGCGGAAATAATCCATAATAAATATCCCGGGTGGCAGGTTGAGCTGGGTTCGAAGATCGGCAGCCAGCTGAACTTTCCCAGGAGAGTGGTAACAACATATCTTACCTGCGCTACCCGCGAGCCCTACCATTATTTTATCGATTCCGTACGCCAGGCCCTGAACTCACGTGAAATCAACGCTGACGTTTATATTTTAAAGGCTGACGGCGGTACCGCCCCGCTCAAGAGGTCCGAGGAATTCCCAGTTGAAACAATTTTTTCCGGGCCTGCCGCCAGCACCCTTGGTGTACAGGCGCTTACCGGCCCCGGTGAAACGGCGGTGGTCGTGGACATAGGGGGTACAACCACCGACCTGGCGCTGATTCTAAGCGGCCAGCCCCTGCTGTCCGCAAAAGGCGCCCGGGTGATGGAGCAGCTGACTCAGGTGAGGACCCTGGCTGTCAAATCCGTTGCTATAGGCGGCGACAGCGTTTTAAGCCGGACGGGAAACGATATTAATATCCACAGCCAGAGGAAAGGCCAGGCATACTGCCTGGGCGGTCCCGCGCCAACACCGACCGATGCCCTGCGGGTGATGGGCCTGACTGACCTGGGAGACAGGGTGAAAGCGGCTGAAGCCATGGCACTTTTAGGCGAGGGATTGAACATATCCGCGGAAGAGGTTGCGGGCCGTGTTGTTACCAGGGTTGTGGACAGCATTACCGCTGAAATAAAAAGAATGTTTATAGAATGGGAGCAGGAGCCTGCCTACCGGGTTTGGGAGATACTGCATAAACACACGGTAAAACCGACAATTGTCGCGGGAGTGGGCGGGGGGGCCGCCGGGTTCTCGGCGCGGATAGCGGAGAAACTGGGCTGCCGTTCCGTTATACCCAAATACGCGTCTGTGGCAAACGCTATCGGCGCGGCGCTGGCCAAACCGACGCTCCAGGTAAATCTCAGGGCAGACACCGAACAAGGTTACTACATAATACAGGAAGAAGGACGCCAGGAAAAAATCAACGACCGGCAGTTTAACATAAATAAAGCGCTGGAAATGGCAAAAGACAGCCTGGTGAAACGGGCGTTAAAATACGGGTTGGAACTGCCGGCTGGTGAAATTGAAGTCACCCGCCAGGAAGTGTTCAATATGATCAGAGGCTGGGATACAACCGGCAGGCTTTATGACATCACGGTTCAGACACCAAGGGGAATTATGGCCAGAATCGGTGCTGGGGAGTGATTTAATGAATAAGTGCAAAAAGACCGGGCTGATTTTCTTTCCTGCTTTTGACTGGGCCATATCGCCCACCCACCCTGAAAGGGAAGAGCGCCTTCTCTATACCAGGGACCAGATATTTGAAGAGGGAATTATGGACCTGCCACAAATAGAGGAATACAAACCCTCACTGGCCGGTATTCATGACGTTGCCAGGCTGCATTTCTGCGTGCCCACGGTGGAAAAACAAACCACGGAAGCCCACCTGATCGCGGCGGGCGCGGCGATCCTGCTGTCAGATAAAATAGTAAGCGGGGAAATAAAAAACGGATTTGCCCTGGTCAGGCCTCCCGGGCACCATGCCATGCGTGTTGTCCACGGCAACCGGGGCTTCTGCAATATAAACAACGAAGCGATTATGGTCGATCACCTGCGCTCCCGCCACGGTCTGAAAAAAATTGCCATTATCGACACGGATGTGCACCACGGTGACGGAACCCAGGATATCTTCTGGCACGACCCTGACGTACTTTTTATCTCTTTTCACCAGGACGGGCGCACCCTCTATCCGGGTACCGGATACACCTATGAGCTTGGCGGCCCGAGGGCTTACGCCCGCACCATCAACATTCCGCTGCAGCCAGGCACCACTGACGAAAGCCTGCTTTACGTGGTAGATAATTTAATCCTTCCTATTTTAAAAGATTTTAAACCGGACTTTATTGTCAACTCGGCCGGGCAGGACAACCATTACACGGACCCCCTCGGCAGCATGCGGATAACCGCGAACGGGTACGCCGCGCTAACGGAAAAGCTGCGCCCGGACCTGGCCGTGCTGGAAGGCGGCTATGCCATTGAAACGGCGCTTCCCTATGTAAATATGGGCATCATACTGGCACTCGCCGGTCTTGATTACAGCGGCGTGAAAGAGCCGGACTACTGGCCGGGGCGATTCACGGAAAGACCTGACATGAAAGAAAATGTTGAGCGGCTGGCAGACGAGCTGCTGCAGCGCTGGGAAGCCCGTGACAGGGTATCGCCCGACGCCAAAAGGATCTCCGGCAATTACTACACCAGGGACAAACATATTTTTTACGATACCGACTACATTGAGGAAAATCAAACTGAACAACTGAGGCTCTGTGATGACTGCCCCGGGTACCTGTTAATTGATTCGGAAGCAAACCACGGTTATACCAGAAGCGTGCGGGTGCTGTGCGTTTCTGTGCCGCACGCAGCCTGCGGCAGGTGCCGCGAAGAAGCGGCGGAACTGTATGAGCGGTCCAAGAAAGACACAATGTACAAATATATTTACCTGCAGAATAAACATGAAGATATCTTTTACAGCTACAGCACAGACAGTCATAACGAATGGCGCTCTGAAGGATAGTGGGTGCAAATGCTTTGACAAAAATTATAATTCTGGATGAATTCACTAAAAACCAGATTGCCGCCGGTGAGGTGGTTGAGCGCCCGCTTTCAGTGGTAAAAGAGCTGGCCGAAAATTCATTAGATGCCGGAGCCCGCAGGATAACAGTCGAACTTAATGAGGGAGGGCTCGCGTCCATAACGGTTACAGATGACGGGTGCGGCATGGGCGAAGAGGACCTGGCGCTGGCTTTTGAGAGGCATGCCACCAGCAAGATCACATGCGCGTCTGATCTGAGCAGGATCCTCACCCTCGGTTTCAGGGGTGAGGCGATACCGAGCATTGCGGCGGTTTCACGTATGGACTTTACTTCCAGACCCGCCGATGCCCTCAACGGGGCCAGGGTTGAGGCTGTGGAAGGGGTAATTGTCAACAGGGCCAGCGCCGGCTGTCCGCCGGGGTCGACAGTCGTGGTAAGAGACCTGTTCTTCAATACGCCCGTGAGAAAAAAATCCATGAAGAGCCCTTCTGTTGAGGGTTCTCTGTGCGGCGAGGTAATATCTCACATGGCTCTGGCCAGGCCAGACGTTAGCTTTGAATTAAGGAACAAAAGCAGGCGTTCTTTTTACTCGCCCGGCACCGGGGACCTGATCGACACGATTATAGCTGTTTACGGTGTCAGCCAGGCCCGGGAAATGATACCTGTTGACAGCACGGCAAGCGGCATAACGTTGAAAGGCTTCATAGGAAAACCTTCTCTCAGCCGCAGCAGCAAAAGCCATATAAATATAATTATCAACGGCCGCTATGTGCACTGCCCGGCGGCGGCGGGAGCCGTGGAAGAAGCCTACCGCACTTTGCTGCCCCATGGCAGAAAGCCTGTAGTTGTATTAAGCCTGGCAGTCCCGCCTGAACTGATAGACGTGAATGTCCACCCCTCCAAGCTGGAAGTACGGCTGTTGGAGGAGAAAGATATCGTAAGGCAGGTCTCCCGTACCCTGAGGGAAGTGCTGCTGGCGAAAACGGTAATACCCGCAAAGCTGTTTAACCCGGAAAAAAGGTCTGCCGGGGCGGATTTGTACCAGGATTTGTTTGCCGCGCCGCGTGGAACGCTTAAAAAAGAAGAGATTGATTCCGGCGCCGCCGCAATACAAGGCATTACTGAAGTATACGATAATCCGGTTACAATAAACTATGACCTTAAAAAAGCCGGAGAAAAGGCGGCTGACTATTTAAGCGGCGAAAAGGCCCTGCCCGAAATAATGGCTGTCGGCCAGATAGGGCTGACATATATCCTGGCGGAAGGTAAAGATGGCCTTTATATACTGGACCAGCATGCCGCTCACGAAAGGGTCCTGTACGAGGATTACCTGGCGGGAGAAGGCGAAAGGCCGAGCCAGGGCCTGCTGCTGCCGGTCACCCTGGAACTGGATTACCGGGAAGCGGCGGTCCTGACTGAGCGTATATTTTGGTTCAACCGCGCCGGCTTCGTTTTGGAATACTTTGGCGGCAATACTTTTCTGATCAGGGGCGCGCCCCCTGGATTCGCGCCGGGACAGGAGAAAGAATTTTTTAATGATATGCTGGAATACCTGCGTGAGAGAGGCGCCGGCGCATCGTATGATGAGTTTTTCAGCCGCCTGGCCTCGTCCCTGGCCTGCAAAAGCGCGGTGAAGGCCGGAGAAAAACTGGCCCAGTCCTCCATGGACGCCCTCATCGACCGCCTGGCAGGCGCGGAAAATCCCTATACCTGCCCGCACGGCAGGCCGACCATCATCCATTTGTCTTTTACGGACCTGGAAAAAAAATTTAAGCGCTAGGTGAAGAAAATTTGGCAGGACCCTCACAGAAAAAAGCTGAATCAGGCTTAAGGTTCGCGGTCACAACATCGCTGCGCCCTGCGCCAGGGCTGGTTGAAAGCGCGAAACAGCTGGCAGCGCATTTTAATGTGCCTTTTGCGGAGAGACGCGATCTATCGGTAAAAAATCTGGCCGGCTTATACAATGCGGACGGCCTGCTGGTTGTCTCAGCTAAAAGGATTTCTTTCATAATGGGGGAGAACGAATTCTTTTTCCACCCTGGCCTGGCTGGGCTGCGTATAAAAGAGATAAATAATGGGAAAACTGACCAAATGATCAGCGCGATGTCTCTCAAGGAAGGGTATTCCATATTGGACTGCACTATGGGTCTGGGGACAGACGCGATTGTCGCGAGCTATGTCACAGGCGACGCCGGCAGGGTAACCGCCCTGGAAAGCTCTCCGGTAATATGTGAGCTGGTGAAGCGCGGTTTACATTCATACGCGGACGAGGACAGCCAAATAACTGATGCTATGCGGCGCGTTAAAGTAATTAATGCAAAATACAAGGATTACCTGGCTTCATTAAAACCGGGCAGCTGCGATATAATTTATTTTGACCCGATGTTTCGCTCTCCCAGGCGCCGCTCACCCGGGATAAACGCGGCCAGGATGCTTGCCGACCATGATCCGGTTGACCGTGAGACTGTAGATCTGGCACTAAACGCGGCCGCCAGGCGGGTTGTTTTGAAAGAAAGAAGGGACAGCGCCGAATTTGAGCGATTGGGCTTCAAAAAAATTGTCGGCGGGAAATATTCGCCCGTAGCCTATGGCGTCTTGGAGAGGCTAGGGGTGCCGCAGTGAAAGAGTTTTCTGACATCCAGACGCCGCTGGTGGTAATCTGCGGGCCGACCGCGACCGGTAAAAGCGATACCGCTGTATACGTAGCGGAAAAATTAAACGGTGAGATAATATCCGCTGACTCCATGCTGGTATACCGCGGCATGGATATTGGCACAGCAAAGCCGTTCCCTACGGAAATGCGCGGCATACCTCACCATCTCATCGACATTGTTGACCCGGACCAGGAATACAGCGCCGCTTTGTTTCAGGAACAGGCCAGGGCGATCATCTTGGATATTATGAAAAGAAAAAAACTGCCCATACTGGTGGGCGGCACCGGCCTGTATATCGGGGCGGTAATCGACGACTATGATTTCAGCGGCGCCCGTGGCAGCGAACAGTACAGAAAAACTCTATTAAAAGAAGCGGAGGAACACGGCACATCGAAACTGCACGAACGACTGCGTGAGATTGACCCAAAGGCGGCTGCGAAGCTGCATCCCAATGACGCCAGGAGGATTATCCGCGCCCTGGAAGTTTACAAATTGACGGGCGCGCTTATTTCCAGCTTTCACAAGATAGACCGTACCCGCAGTGCAAATTATAACCTGCTTATGTTTGGCTTGATCCTGGAAAGAGAAAAATTATATAAAAAAATAGAACAGCGGGTTGACCGCATGATCGAGGCGGGCCTGGTGGATGAAGTACAGAGACTTTTAAACAGGGGTTTTTCTCCGGCGCTGAGTTCAATGCGCGGGCTGGGATATAAGGAAATCATTGAATATTTGAATGGGGACATGTCACTGGACCAGTCTGTCGATATTTTAAAAAGAAACACCAGGAGGTTCGCCAAGCGGCAGATGACCTGGTTCAGGCGTGACAACAGGATAAAATGGCTGAATCCGGACCAGGTTGATGCGCCCGGGGCGATTATTAATGAAATTACCAGATTTATTGAAGGAGTATCTTAAGGTTTGTAGAAAAGAATAAAGATAATAAATACCTATGGAGGGAGCCCTTGCTATGACGAAACCACAAATTAATTTACAGGACGCATTTTTGAACCAGGTCAGGAAAGAAAATATACCTGTCACCATATTCCTTGTCAACGGATTTCAGCTGAAAGGGATGGTCAAGGGTTTTGATAACTTTACTGTGATCCTGGAAAGTGACGGGAAGCAGTTGATGGTTTATAAACACGCTATTTCCACAATCAGTCCGCTGAAGCCTGTCAGCACTACATTTTCTGAAACAAAGGGCTCTTAAGCAAAAGATAGGCGGCCCCTCATAAGAGGGGCTTACTTTTTTAGTCGTAAAAGCTCGTGTCAGGCGTATAATGGTAATGACTGATGCCTGATGCGAGGTGGCTTAAAAACCTGTGAAAATAAAAATCTGGAACGTTCAGGGTACCAATAAAAACACAGGACATAAGGCTGACTGCAGGTCATGGAAGATAAGCCCGGCCCAACTGAATAATTTAAGGACCGGCCGCGGCGGCGCCGAACAGGTAAATAACAGCAAGAATACCGGTGAGATACTCCTGGAGCTCAATTCCCTGGTCGGCCTGCACGGTGTAAAAAAACTGATCGAAGAAATTTATTCATATATAGAAATACAGAAAATGAGGCAGAAAGAGAAGCTGGTCTCTGAGCCGCTGGGTTTGCACATGATATTCAAGGGCAACCCGGGTACAGGGAAAACCACAGTGGCCCGGATCCTGGGCAAGCTGTTCAAAGAAGTGGGCGTTCTACCCAAAGGTCACCTGATTGAGGTTGAAAGAGCCGACCTGGTGGGGGAGTTTATCGGGCACACGGCCCAGAAGACCAGGGACCAGATAAAAAGGGCCCTGGGCGGAATTTTGTTTATTGACGAGGCGTATTCCCTGGCCAGGGGGGGAGATAAAGATTTTGGTAAAGAGGCAATTGACGCGCTGGTAAAAGGGATGGAGGACCACCGGGACAGCCTGATCCTGATCCTGGCCGGCTACCAGGACGAGATGGACTGGTTTGTAGAAACGAATCCCGGCCTGCGCTCACGTTTTCCTATTCACATTACGTTCCCGGACTTCAGCAACAGGGAACTGCTGGCGATTGCTGATTTAATGCTTCAGCAGAGGCAGTATTACCTTTCCAACGGAGCCAGGGAAGAATTTCGTTATGTTATAGAAAAAGAGCACAAGCGGCATGAGCACAGCGGAAACGCCAGGCTTGTGCGTAACCTGATCGAGAGGGCGATCAGGCGCCAGGCGGTAAGGCTGCTTCAGCGAGAAAGCGACCTCAGCCGAAAGGACCTGATGGCCATAAACAGGGAAGACCTGGAAGGCGCTTCTGACCAAATTTAAGTATTCTGGATTGTTTTCCATCTTTGTGAGGAGAAAAATAATATATGTGTATCAACCTGGAGACACTTGCTAAAGAAGTAGATCGCAAAGTTGAGCCCATATACCGTTTAATTGACGAGAGAGCCCTGGCGAACCATGCCAAAGTCCTGGCGGCATTCCGCAAGGCAAGGGTGAGCGACTATCACCTGAAAGGTTCCACGGGATATGGTTATGGGGACAGCGGCCGGGAAACGCTGGAAAAAATATACGCGGATGTGTTTCGCGCGGAAAAAGCCCTGGTGCGCGGGCAGATTGTATCCGGCACCCACGCCATTGCCTTGTGTTTGTACGGTGTCCTGCGCGCAGGCGACGAACTGCTTTCTGTCCAGGGGGAGCCGTATGACACACTCGGTGAAATGATCGGCCTCAGGGGTGAATCCCAAGGTTCGCTCAGGGACCTCGGCGTTGTTTACAAACAGGTTGACCTGACCGGTGAAGGTGACCTGGATTTTTCAGCCGTGGGACAGGCCATCAGCCCTAGGACAAAGATGGTCATGCTGCAGCGCTCCGCGGGATACCGCTGGGGTGCGGCTCTCGGGATAAATAAAATAAGGGAAGCAATAGAATTCATTAAAGAAAGAAAACCGGACGCCATTGTATTTGTTGACAACTGTTACGGCGAGTTTGTAGAACTGGAGGAACCCGTGGAAGCCGGCGCCGACCTGGTGGCTGGGTCTCTGATTAAGAATCCGGGCGGCGGTCTTGCTCCGACAGGCGGTTACGTCGCAGGAAAAGAGAAATACGTGGATATGGCCGCCAACCGTTGGAGCGCTCCGGGTATCGGGGCTGAAGTTGGACCTTCCGGTGACTTCCAGAGACTGCTTTACCAGGGCTTGTTCCTGGCTCCCCACGTTGTCTCGGAAGCCCTTAAAGGCGCTGTATTTGCTTCCATGTTTTTTGAAAGCCTGGGCTTTAAGGTATTGCCACGGCACGGTGATCACAGGAGTGACATTGTCCAGGCAATTATGCTGGGCACGCCGGAGCGGATGCTGGCCTTCTGCCGCGGCCTGCAGAAAGGGTCGCCTGTTGATTCTCACGTAATGCCCGAGGCAAACGAAATGCCCGGCTATGGGGATCCGGTTGTTATGGCGGCGGGAACCTTCGTCCAGGGAGCCTCACTTGAATTAAGCGCGGACGGTCCCCTGCGGCCGCCGTACGCCGTATACCTGCAGGGAGGGCTGTCCAAGGAATATATAAAGCTGGCCCTGCTCTCAGCGGCACGTGAATTATTGCGCGGTTAAATTTTTAGAAAAATTAAAAATTAGAAGGTATTAGGAGATATATGGCGAAAGTTTTTTAAAAAGCCTTAAAGGCGGTGGTTATCACATGAATTTTAAGCAGCTGGAGGCATTTATCTGGGTAGCTGAACTGCAGAGTTTTACAAAAGCATCCCGCCAGCTATTCATGAGTCAGCCGGCCGTCAGCTTCCAAATTAAGGCACTGGAAGAAGATTTACAGGTAACTTTGTTTCAGCGGGGCGATAAGAAGGTAATCCTGACGGAGGCGGGACGGCTTTTATATCCAGAAGCCAAGCAACTGATCAGGCATTATAACAGAATTAAGGCGGGACTTGACGACCTCAAGGGGCTGAAAACCGGACACCTTGTTGTCGGGGCCAGCACGATACCGGGTGAATACCTGCTGCCGATTTTAATCGGCGGTTTTAAGGAAAAATACCCCGGCATAAAAATCACTCTCAAGGTGGCCGGAAGCGGCCAGGTCGGGCGCTGGGTACGGGAAAGGGAAATAGATTTCGGCATAACCGGGGCTCCCATCGACTGGGAAGGCACCGAGTGTGTTTCATGGCTCAAGGACCAGCTTGTTTTAATTGTTCCTCCTTCCCACCCGTGGGCTGAAATTAAGGAAGTCAGCCTGGAAGACCTAAAAAAAGAAACAATTATACTGCGGGAACGGGGCTCCGGCACCCGCCGGACATTGGAGCAGAAACTTGCCGAGCAGAATATCTCACTTGAAAAACTGCCTCACGGCATGGAGCTGGGTAGTACAAGGTCGGTAATAACCGCTGTCGAGGCAAAGCTGGGGATCAGCATCGTATCGAGGTACGCGGTTTCCGAAGCTTTAAGCCTGGGACTGGTCAAGGAAGTAAAGCTGGGCGGTATCGACCTGAGCCGCTACCTGTACCAGATCAAGCACAGTCAAGGCATGGGAGGTTACGCGCTGGAGGCCTTTATGGCATATATCAACGATAAAGAGAGTACCCAGGAGTTTCTGAAATAATATAGCTTTACTATTTTTCCCTAACATAAAAAGAGTGTTCAATATGCCTGCTATAAATAAAAAATATTTTAATTTAAGCACAAAGATAGCCGTCCTTTCTTTTGGAACGGTTATCCTTTCTATTTTTATAGGTGTTTTTGTGGTGGTCGAAAGGCTTTCCGATTCAATGGAAAATGAAATCGGCATGAGAGCAATGGCTATTGCCAGGACGCTCGCCCAGTTCGAAGAAATACAAAAAAACGTGGGAACGCCGGGCGGCGGCACTGTTATACAGCCGATCGCGGAGCGCACCCGGTTGGCCACCGGCGTTGAATATGTTGTGATCCTGGACATGGAAGGCACGCGTTATTCACACCCGGTGGAAGAGAGAATAGGCAAT
Source organism: Pelotomaculum propionicicum (assembly GCF_048984525.1). GTDB lineage: Bacteria > Bacillota > Desulfotomaculia > Desulfotomaculales > Pelotomaculaceae > Syntrophopropionicum > Syntrophopropionicum propionicicum_A. The sequence goes on along the minus strand of NZ_JBMGJC010000001.1, from coordinate 207,958 downwards.
AAATTCACTGACGCCGACCTCGGTCCCGCCCTGGCAAACAATGAATATATATCAAAGGCCCAGGGAGTTCTGGGGCCGTCTGTAAGGGCTTTTGTGCCGGTGAAAGTGGATGAGGGCACCAGGCAGGTCGGTGTGGTTTTAGTCGGAGTGCTGACACCTACTAAAATAGATCTGTTAAAATCCATACAGATTTCGGTTTACTATGCCATCGGTATAGGAATGGCCATCGGACTGGCCGGTTCATTTTACCTGTCCAGGAGAATTAAAAGCGCCATGTTCAACATGGAGCCGGAGGAAATGGCCAGGCTTTTAGAAGAACGGGTTGCTGTTTTCCAGTCGATAAGCGAAGGAATTATAGCGATTGACTCAAGCAGCAGGATTACTATTGTAAATAACGAGGCTATCCGCATTATCGGCAGGAGTGAAGACGAAATCATAGGCAAGTACATTGCTGACGTCATTCCCGGCACCCTCATGCCGGAGGTTATAAATACGGGGCAATCGCAGTTAAACAGCGAGATGATTATTAATAACACGATAGTCCTGGCTAAACGGGTGCCGATAAAATACCAGGGAGAAATTATCGGAGCCGTGGCAACCTTCCAGGACAAAACGGAAGTAAACAGGCTGGCCGAGGAACTGACTGGAGTAAAATCATTTGTTGAAGCCCTGCGGGTGCAAAACCATGAATACATGAATAAACTCCATACGATAGCCGGCCTGATCCAGCTTGAAAAAAGCCAGCAGGCTTTAGATTACATATTTGATATCACAGAGGAGCAGCAAGAGCTAACCAGGATAATATCAAAGAATATATTCGACCACAGTATAGCAGGGCTGATCCTTGGAAAGTACGCCAGGGCCAAAGAACTGAGGGTCAATCTCGAAATTGACAGGTCGTCAAAGCTTTTTGAACTGCCGCCCTGTCTGGAGACAGGAGACATGGTGGCTGTAATCGGCAACCTGATCGAAAACGCGTTGGACGCGGTACGCCAGTCTGAACAGGAAAGACGCAAGGTATACTTTGCCATATTTGACAACCCCGGTGACTTGATTATAACAGTGCGTGACTGGGGCAGCGGTATACCTGAAGAAAAACTTGAAACTATCTTTAACCAGGGCTATACCACTAAAGGCTCCGCGGACCGCGGCATCGGGCTATACCTGGTCAGGCAGTACGTTGTACTGGCCGGCGGCAGAATAACAGTCAAAAATTTAAACGCAGGCGGAGCTGAATTTAGCATTATCATTCCTAAAAAAGATAAAACCCAGGAGGCGTAAAGTGAGATGTCCCCAATTGATGTTGTGATTGTTGAGGATGACCCGATGGTGGTCGAGGTAAACCGGGGCTTTGTAGAGGCGGTGCCCGGTTTTAGGGTGGCGGGAGTCGCCCGGACTGGCCGCGAGGCTGTGGACATGGTTAAGGAAATAAAGCCGGACCTGGTCCTGCTGGACATATATCTGCCTGACATGGACGGCGTTACCGCACTGCAGGAGATGAGGCGTCTCGACCTGCCGACGGACGTTATTGTAGTTACTGCCGCCCAGGATGCCAGGACAGTCCAAAATGTCTTTCGTTACGGGGCGATTGATTATGTAATTAAACCCTTTAAATTTTTGCGCCTGAAGGCGGCTTTAAACAGTTACGAAACCCTGCATAACCGTTTTAGACGGCAAACGCGAATGAACCAGGCGGAAGTAGACAGCCTGGCGAAAAGCCGCGGCCAGCAATTTGATGAGGAAATGCCTAAAAGGTTAAACGAGCTTACCCTGAAACAGATTTACCTGTACTTGTTAAAAGAGGGAAAAGCGTTATCCGCTGAAGAGGTTGCTGAAGGGATCGGTTTGGCAAGGGTTACCGCGAGGAGATATCTTGATTACCTGGAGAAAACGGGGAAGGTTATGCTGGGTATGCAGTATGGATCCATCGGCCGCCCTGTGAACCGCTACAAGGTGAGAGAATAAGAGGTGAAACAATGAAAAACAGGCTTGCCCTTATCCTGTGTATTTCTTTGCTGCTCTTTGCAGTCAGCGGATGCGGGAAAAGAGTTGAAGATAAAGAACAGTTCAGCCCTGATGAAAAAATTGTATTAAAATTTTCACACGTAACAGCTGAAAACACGCCAAAAGGCCTGGCCGCCGAGCGTTTTGCGGAACTGGTCAAAGAACGCACGCGGGGCAGGGTGGAAGTACAGGTTTTCCCCAATTCAACTCTTTATAAAGATGGTGAAGAGATCGAAGCGCTGAAGTCCGGCGCGGTCCAGATGATAGCGCCCGCGACTTCCAAGCTGTCAGGGGTATTCCCCCTGTGGCAGGTATTTGATCTGCCGTACGCTTTCGCTGATGAAAGCAAAGTCCATCAGGCCATGGACGGTTATATCGGCAGCCGATTGTTCGAGGGCCTCAGGCAAAATAATCTCCACGCGCTGGCTTTCTGGGACAGCGGCTTTAAGGTGATGACCAACAACCAGAAGCCGGTGGTCCATCCTGATGATTTCGCGGGTTTGTCTTTCAGGGTAATGATCAACAGCCAGGTCTTGAAAAAGCAGTTTGAAAAACTGGGCGCGAAACCGGTGGAAGGGTCTTTTGACGACCTGTACCGCGCGCTCGAATCCCGTACAATTGACGGAGAAGAAAACACTATATCCAATATTTGCTCTAAGAACTTGTTTAAGGTCCAGCCGTATATAACAGTATCAAACCACGGATACATGGGCTACGTTGTATTAACTGATGAGAAATACTGGAACGGCCTGCCGGAAGATATAAGGGGCCTTCTGGAGAGCACGCTGGCCGAGGTCACGGAATGGGAGCGCCAGCAGGCGTTGAGAATGAACAGGGAGGGCATGCAGACGATTACAGCGTCAGGGGCGGTGCAATTGCATTACCTGACAGACGATGAAAAGTCTGAATGGATTCAGGTGCTGAAGCCGCTTTACCAGGAGTTTGAATATATTATCGGCCCCGACCTGATCGAATCGGTGGAGGAATTAAAGAATAACAACTAAACAAATTGACAGGATTTACAGGATTAATTAAAAAATAATTTCACAGGATTAACAGGATTATCAAGATTTACAGGATTAAATAATTATTTATTCAATATTATAATTTATATTCATTCCTTTTTAAGTAATTTATAAAAATATCTTGTTAATCTTTTAAATCTTGCTAATCATGTAATAACGGATTAACTTTAAAAAAAGAGGCTGCCCGGTTGTAACTAAGGGCAGCCTCTTTTACCAGAAGTTTTCTGTAATAGTCAACCGTTTTTATTATTAGTCGTCCAGCTCAACGTCCTTTGTTTCTGGGCTGAAAATCAGGCTGACAAACGTCATCACCGCGCCGATGGTTAAAATCACGGCCGGTGAAAGCCACATATCTTCACCTTCTATCGACTTAATAAATGGTATGCTGTGAGCCCACCAGACATAGATGCTGAACCAGGCGCCGATCAAAGCTCCGGAAGAATAGCCGAATCCCACTCCAACGGCACGGCGCTTGGTCGGGAAACGTTCAGAAAGGTATGACGGGACAACACCCCACGCCAGCTTCAGCATCCCCGCCATAACTGTTCCAATCAGGGCAATCATTATGTTGCGGGAAAGGGCCGCGTGGTAAAGCACATAGTATACCGGGACACCAAAAGCCACCAGGAAGACACAGTAGTACATGGTCAGCTTTCTCCGGCCGACGATTTCTGACAGCCAGCCGTAGAAATTGTATCCCAGGAAAGCGCAGAACAGGGCAAAACCGTAAATTAAGCTGTATGTTGTGGGATCGAAACCCCTGCCTCCCAGGGTCAATATATTGGGCAGGAAGCCGTATACAGAGTAATCTGTCAGGAAAAGACCGGTCATGAAAAAGAATACCTGCAGGAATGTCCAGAGCTGAGGTGGTTTAAAAAGGCTGAGAAAGGGCGCTTTTTCAATAGTGCCTTTTTCCTTTGCTTGTTCAAATTTAGGTGATTCAGGGAGGAACCCTCTGATGTAGATGGCCAGAATAATGGGTATCACGCCTGTAAAAAATGCAATTCTCCAACCATACGCCAACATGGCCTCTTTGCCCAAACCGGCGTTAATGGCTGCGAAGACAAGGGAGGCGACGACGTATCCAGCGGGAAACCCGGATTGGATAAATCCGCCGATGATACCGCGCTTGCCGACCGGGGCGTGTTCAATGGCGAAAGTATGGCCCACGGCGTATTCCCCCCCAAAGAAAACGCCCATGATAAATCTGACCACAGCAAAGAATACGTAAGCCATTACACCCACCTGCTGGTAGGTGGGAAGAAAAGCAGCGACAACGGACATTAGACCAACACCGCCGATGGTGTAAATCAAGAGCATCCGCCTGCCGATCTTGTCCGCATAGTGGCCGAATATGGCTGACCCGACCGGCCGCGCGGCCATAGTAATGGAATAAGTTAAAACAATAGCTATGTACTGCCAGGCTTCACTGCCTTTTGGCGATACAAAAAGTGTGCTCAGCATCGGAGCCATAACTATTACCAGTGCCATATCATAAGCATCCATGGCGAAACCCAGGAATTGTGATATCATGGCAAGTTTAGTGGATTTCTCTAAAGGTTTTTTTGCTGATAATGCACTTGCCGGAACTGATGACATAAAATACACCCCCCATAAGCAATTAATTAGAAAAGTTTAAATATCAAGATTGTCTAGCGTTTCATCCCTCCGATACAAAAGATTTAATTGTTTAGACATAACCTTTTGATAATAGAGCTTTAATAGTGAATACCTGCAATCTGATTAATGTGCCAGCAGCTGGTTTTTAATAACAACAACATTATATTTAAAGGGATAACTATCAAAAATATTTAGTTCATTTAGTTTTAATTTTATTTATATAGTTCAATGTATTTTGAATTTGTTATACTGTATACTTGTTTATTTAATATAATATATTGTATACATTATGCTTTTGGCTTCCAAAGACAAATAAAAAACCGCTGGAACTTATCCAGCGGTCCCGGTATTACTATAAGATTTAAAGGCTAATGAATTTTTCTGACAAGTCCAATTACTTTACCAAGTATTTGCAGGTCAGTTGCATATATTGGCTCCATCAGGCTGTTTTCAGGCTGGAGCCTAACTCTGCCGCTCTCTCTGAAAAACCTTTTCACAGTTGCTTCCTCGTCAAGCAATGCGACTACAACATCCCCGTTGTTCACATCGTTCTGGCGCCTGACAACAACCATGTCTTCATCCAGTATGCCGGCCTCGATCATGCTGTCTCCCCGCACCGTAAGCATGAAGAATTCACCCATGCCGGTAAAGTGAGTGGGGAGGGGGAAAAGTTCCTCCCTGTTTTCGACCGCCAGGATAGGCATACCCGCGGCAACCCTACCCAGCAGGGGCACATTAACAAATTCGACCTTGTCGCCTTCCAGTTCATCAAGCACTTCCATCGCCCTTGGCTTTGTGGGGTCACGCCTCAGGTAGCCCTTGGTTTCAAGCTTTCTCAAATAACCATGTACAGTAGAGCTGGAACTTAAACCAACTGCCTGGCCTATCTCCCGAACCGAGGGAGGATAGCCTTTCTGCCTGATGTTCTTCTTTATAAACGCCAGGATGGCCGCCTGCTTGGGTGTAAGATCGGAGTCCATTTTGCACCTGCCTTTACAACAATAATTTGTAAAATAATTATAACATAAAAAAAGCCAAATAAAAACATTTGTTCGCTGATTTTCAAATATTTAATAATTTTTAATTATTAGAAGGATGAGGATTTAAAACGTCGAAATAAAAATACCACAGAAAGCCTTATTGCGAGGTAGGTCAACGGATGAGAATAGTTAGAGTCGCCATAGCAGGCGCCGGTGAAGACGGTTACTCGGCGTACCGCATGTTAAAAGAAATGAAAGAAGTGTCTATAACCGGCATTGCCGATAAAGACCCTGCTGCTCCCGGCATGGCCGCCGCCAGGAGAGAAGGCGTCTTTGTCACGGAGGAAATCAAAGATCTGCTTGTCGAACCTGACTTGGACGTAATTATTGAGGCTACGGCGTCACCCGGGGTGCTGGATTTTATCCGGCAGAATAAAAACAGCGGCACAGCTATAATGGAAGCCAAAGCTGCTAACCTGATAATCTCCATGCTTAGGGATAAGAAAGAGGAACTGCTTGAAATCAAGAGTGTTAAGAGCCAGCTTTCCGCTATTCTGGATTCAGTCCAGGAAGCCATAGAAGTTGCGGATATAAACGGAAATATAAAGTTTGTAAACCCCGCTTTCTCAAGGGTTACCGGTATTTCCGAAGAGGAAAGGATCAACCAGAATATTTTTGAAGCATCTCCTGACGGGGCGCTGGCAACGGTTTTGAAAACCGGAAAACTGGTTTTCGGGCAAAGGACCAAAGTAGGCGGCAGCAACGCCGAAGTTGTGTCCAACGCGGCTCCGATCATGGTCGATGGCGTGATGGACGGCGCGGTCGTAGTGTTTCAGCACTTTACAGACGTGATGAACCTGATGGAAGAGCTGAAGAAGAGCACCAGCATCATCGAAAACCTTACTGATAAACTGGGACAGGTAACAACCAGCAAATATACCTTTGACAATATTCTGGGCAGCAGTGCGGAAATAAAGAGGTGTGTTGACCTGGCGGAAAGGTCCGCCCGCAGTAACTCGACTGTCCTGATTCACGGTGAAAGCGGGACAGGCAAGGAATTGTTCGCGCATGCCATTCACTCATCATCGATGCGCAGAGAGTACCCGTTTATAAAAGTCAACTGCGCCGCCATACCCGAGACGCTGCTGGAAAGTGAGTTCTTTGGTTATGAGAAGGGAGCATTTACCGGTGCGGTTAAATCGAAGATAGGTAAATTTGAGCTGGCTCACGGCGGCACGATATTTCTTGACGAAATAGGCGATATGAATCAGAACCTGCAGGGAAAACTGCTGCGGGTGCTGCAGGAGATGGAGTTTGAACGTGTGGGCGGCACACAGACGACAAAAGTAGATGTAAGGGTCATAGCCGCCACCAACCGTAAACTGCGTGAATTAATCCGCCAGGGCAAGTTCAGGGAAGACCTTTTTTACCGGCTTAATGTTGTTGAAATAACGGTTCCACCGCTTAGAGTGCGCAAGGAAGACCTGCCAGTCCTTTTAGACAACCTGATTGTAAAACTAAACAGAAAGCTCGGTAAAAAGGTTAAATGGATAGACAGTGACGCTATGGAAGTACTGTTAAATTATGACTGGCCGGGGAATATCCGCGAGCTTGAAAATATGATCGAAAGAGTATTGGTGACTATGGACGAGGAGGTAATAACCAAGAAAATCCTGGTTATGCATGCCAGCCAGTTCAAAATAACTCACGAGCGGGATTTAGATCTGGTTCCCCTGGATGAAATGGAAGAGTTGATGATTAAGAAAGCACTGACGAAATATGGAAATACAGTGGAGGGGAAAAAACGCGCCTCGCAGGCTCTTAACATTTCTCTGGCTACACTTTACAATAAACTAAAAAGATATATCCCTGAAAATATATAAAATTTAGAATGTTTATAAATATTAGAATTACTAGTAATACCATGGCTTAAGGACAAACTATATTCTAAAACTTAGAATATAGTTTTCTTTTTTATACCATTTTCAGGTAGAGTCATTCAAATAGATTAATTATGAATAAATCAGCAGTATTACTGTTTTTACTGAGATTTTTTGACTAAATAAATAAAAAACGCCCCCTGTCTGCCAGGTACTATGCCTATGGTACAGATCTTGCTAGCATGTATCTAAATGGACCAACACTTAGCAAAGGGGGGAATAAAAATTAAAACCATTAACACCAGTGTCATTACGGAAAACGTAGCAAGGATGTGTCAGGAGGCTAACTTCTTACTGGGGAAAGACGTTTTGGAAGCCTTCAAAAAAGGGTATGAGACGGAAGTGTCCGCCACGGGGAAAGAGATTCTTCAGATTCTGATTAAGAATGCTGAGATAGCCCGTGAAGAGCAGGTCCCCATGTGCCAGGACTGCGGCTACGCGGTCATTTTCCTGGAGTTGGGACAGGATGTGCGCATTGAGGGCGGAGATCTTTATGAGGCAATAACTGAGGGCGTAAGAAAAGGATATACAGATGGCTACCTCAGGAAATCCATCGTGAGTCACCCGCTCGAGCGTAAAAATACCGGTGACAACACACCTCCGGTTATTCACACAACGATCGTCCCTGGTGAGAACCTCAAGATTACACTTGCTCCCAAGGGCGGCGGCAGTGAAAACATGAGCCAGATCAAAATGATGAAGCCGGCCGACGGAGTGGAAGGCGTGAAAAACTTCGTCCTGGAAGTGGCTAAAAACGCCGGCCCGAATCCCTGCCCTCCGATTATTTTAGGAGTTGGCATTGGCGGCACCATGGAGAAAGCAGCTTTAATCGCGAAAGAAGCGCTTTTGAGGGAAATTGGCTCAGTGAATGAAGACCCTGAAATGGCAAAGCTTGAGGCGGAACTGCTGGAAAAGGTAAATAACCTGGGAATCGGGCCGCAAGGCCTGGGCGGCAGGACATTCTGCCTGGCTGTGCACATCAAGACATACGCGGCTCACATTGCCAGCCTGCCTGTGGCTGTCAACATCAACTGTCACGCCGCAAGGCATAAGGAAGTAGTCCTATAGATATTATATGGTTATGGAAAAGGATAGAGATGGTTTGTAATAAACAGGGGAGGTGAAAATATTGACCCAGATCAGGCTTACTACCCCATTAACGGACGCAGATGTAGAAAAGCTTAGAATCGGGCAGCAGGTTTTAATCAGCGGTCTCATTTATACCGGTCGGGACGCCGCTCACAAGAGAATGGTGGATCTGATCAAGGCGGGAAAAGTCAATGAACTGCCCTTTGATCCAAAAGGTCAGATTATTTACTATGTAGGCCCGAGCCCCACGAAGCCTGGGAGAGTTGTTGGCTCCTGCGGCCCCACGACCAGTTACCGCATGGACCCGTACGCTCCAGAACTTTACAAGCTGGGCCTGAAAGCTTCTATCGGCAAGGGAAAAAGGTCCCCGGAAGTAATCGAGGCTATGAAAAAGTATAAGGGCGTATATTTCGCTGCTATTGGCGGCGCGGCAGCCCTGATTGCCAAGAGCATAAAGAGCGCCAAGGTTATCGCTTATCCGGATCTCGGCGCCGAGGCGGTCCATGAATTTGTGGTTGAAGATTTTCCCATGGTTGTAGTTAACGACACCCTGGGCGGCGACCTCTATCAGGAAGGTATAAAGATTTACGCGGTTAAGTAGTTTAAACTATTATATAAAAAGACAGCCAGGAGGAATTATGTCCGTAGAGACAAATATTACCTTTTGGGAGACTAGAGTGCATAAATTGTTTTTGGGAAGTGCCCGACCCGTAAAAATAGGTTGGGCTATCCCCTTTTTTTTAAATTTTAGTGCATTTATGATTTAAACCATTATTTTTTATATGGTTGCTTTTTATTTTTAGGAATTTCATTGTTTTGCAGTTTGGGTAGGGGGTTAAATTATAACTAGAGTATTAAATAGATATATAAAAGTCATAATGAAAGAAAAATTTATTTATTAAGTGTTGGATATTTTTCGCTCCGGGAGGCAATTTATAAAGGAGCGGTTAAAAAGGGGGGAGATCTAAAGGAGTATAACAAAATTTTAGTGGTACAAGAAGGAAAAACAATGTAAACAACGAAGTATATAGGTTGGGTAAGACTATTTTTGTTATTTTTTTTAAATAAAGCGCCAAAAACAAAAATGGAGAGGAGAGATTTAGCCTGTGAAAATGTTCGAGTACATGGGTAAGGAGCTATTTGCCAAATTCGGTATCCCGACTCCGAAAGGCAGAATGGCTAAGACCCCGGAAGAGGCCGCAACGATCGCTGCGGAAATTGGTGGTCCATGTGTAGTGAAGTCTCAGGTGCTGTCAGGCAAGAGAGGTAAAGCTGGGGGTATTAAGTTTCCTAACACTCCGGAAGAAGCCAAGAAGGCTGCAGAAGAGGTTCTCAGCATGACCATCCAGGGACTGCCCGTTGAGTGCGTCCTGGTGGAAGAAAAGTTAAAAATTGACAAAGAACTCTACATGTCAATCACCATCGATGGTTCTGCCAAGCAAGCTGTCATGATCGCTTCAGCTTACGGCGGGATGGAAATCGAAGCCCAGCCGGAAGAGTACATCATTAAGAAGCACATCGATCCTGAGCTTGGAATGCATCCTTTCTTCGCCCGTGATGTCGTGAGAAAAATGGGTGTTGCCTTAAACAGCCCGCACGGCAAGGAAATGGTGAAGATAGTTCAATTACTTTATAAGATTTGCAAAGCAAAAGACGCCGAGCTGGTTGAGATCAACCCGCTGGTGTTCAGCGACGACAGGGTAATCGCTGCTGACTCCAAGGTTACCATTGATGAAGACGCCATGTTCCGCATGGTAGACCTGCCTTTCGTTGAAGACAAGTCCCCGGCTGAAAGAGCGGCCAAGGATCTTGGACTTTCATTCGTGGACCTGGACGGCGACATCGCTGTTATGGCAAACGGCGCCGGCATCACCATGGGCACTCTGGACACCCTGCAGGCATTCGGCGGCACACCGAGGAACTTCCTGGACTGCGGCGGCGGCACCGGCCGTGAAGCGACAGCCAAAGCCCTGGATATTCTTCTCGGCCTCAATCCCAAGGGTCTGTTCATTAACATCTTCGGCGGCATCACCCGCTGCGACGACGTTGCCAACGCGTTTAAAGATGTTTATACAGCCCGCGGCGGTTTCCCGGTACCCGTGGTAATCCGTCTCGTAGGCACCAACCAGGATGCCGGCCGTGAAATACTTAAGTCCATCGGCGTTGAAGCGTTCGATTTCATGCAGGACGCAGCTAAAAGGATAATTGAGCTTACTAAATAAGTTATCCTTATATTTAAGCGATATTGCTGAAATCAATAGAATTTTTCGAAAAGGGAGGATAAGTAAAATTGGCTATTATCATTGATGAGAATACTAATGTATTAGTCATGGGAATAACCGGCAGACAAGCTTCATTTCACACCAAGCAGATGCTTGCCTACGGGACCAAAATTGTTGCCGGATGCACCCCCGGCAAAGGCGGGCAGGAAGTAGAAGGCATCCCCGTATACAACACAGTCCGTGAAGCCTGTGAGAAGCACCGGATCGACGCTTCAGTTATATTTGTTCCCGCTGCCGGGACCAAAGACGCCGCCCTGGAAAACCTGGAAGCAGGCGTAAAGGTAGTCGTCATCGTTACTGAAGGCGTTCCGGTATTTGATGAAATCGATATTGTTGCCTATGCGAAGCGCAAGGGAGCCTATGTGCTCGGCCCGAACACATTCGGCATCGTTTCCGGCGGCAAATGCAAAATGGGCATCCCGCCCAACCAGTATTTCGTTGAGGGCGACATCGGTGTAGTTGCCCGCTCTGGGACCTTGACCTATGAAATCGTCGGCAACCTCACCGCTAACGGCCTCGGACAGTCCACCGTTGTCGGCATGGGCGGCGACAGGGCAGTAGGCCTGACTTTCGTTGATGTGCTGAAGATGTTTGAAAAGGACGACCAGACCAAGGCTGTTGTGCTGATCGGTGAAATCGGCGGTAACAACGAAGAAATCGCTGCCGAATACATCAAGGAAATGACCAAGCCGGTCGTTGCCTTCATCGCAGGAAAAAGCGCACCTCCTGGAAAGCGGATGGGACACGCGGGAGCCATTATCGAGCGCGGCAAGGGAACATATGCGGGCAAAGTAGAAGCTTTAACAGCCGCCGGCGCCAAAGTAGCCCCGCTGCCGTTTGAAGTCCCTGCGCTGATTAAAGAGGCGCTTGGAAGAAAATAATTATTAATGGAAGGAGGAGATATCTTGTTTAAACAAGATCAACTGGACAAAATAGCAGCCAAGAAAGAGAATTGGGCTGCGAAGCTGGATGCGACAGTAAAAAAGCGCCCGGAAAGAGAAGCCCAGTTTGCCACTGACTCCGGGTTCGTTATTGACACTGTTTACACTCCGCTGAATTTAAGTGACAGAGATTATGACGCTGATTTGGGTCTGCCCGGGGAATTTCCGTTTACCCGCGGCGTACAGCCCAACGTTTACCGCGGGCGCCTCTGGACCATGCGCCAGTATGCCGGGTTTGGTTCCGCTGAAGAAACCAACGCCCGTTTCCGCTACCTGCTGGAGCAAGGCCAGACAGGCCTCAGCTGCGCCTTCGACCTGCCGACCCAGATCGGTTACGACTCCGACCATCCGCTGTCTCGGGGCGAAATTGGCAAAGTGGGTGTGGCGATTGACTCCCTGGCGGACATGGAAGTGCTGTTTAACCAGATTCCCCTTGGCAAGGTCAGCACATCGATGACCATCAACGCCCCCGCCGGCGTACTGCTGGCCATGTATATCGCCTGTGCGGAAAAACAGGGATTCACCAAAGCTCAAATCAACGGCACCATTCAAAACGACGTAATCAAGGAATATATCTGCCGCGGCACATATATCCTGCCTCCGGAACCCTCCATGCGTTTGATTTCGAATATATTCGAATTCTGCGCCAAGGAAGTTCCGACCTGGAATACCATCAGCATCAGCGGCTATCACATCCGTGAAGCCGGCGCGACAGCTGCCCAGGAAATCGCCTTCACCCTGGCCGACGGTATCGCCTATGTTGACGCTGCCATCAAAGCCGGCCTGCAGGTCGATGATTTCGCTGGACGCCTTTCGTTCTTCTTTAACGCTCACCTGAACTTCCTTGAGGAAGTCGCCAAGTTCAGGGCGGCCCGCCGCATCTGGGCAAAAGTTATGAAAGAGCGTTTCGGCGCCAAGAGCGCGCGTTCACAGATGCTGCGCTTCCACACCCAGACTGCCGGCGTCAGCCTGACTGCCCAGCAGCCCATGGTAAACATCATGAGGACTGCCTTTGAAGCTCTTTCCGCTGTGCTGGGCGGCACCCAGTCCCTGCACACCAACTCCTACGACGAAGCTCTGGCACTGCCCTGTGACGAGTCAGTGATGATCGCGCTGCGCACCCAGCATGTTATAGGTTATGAAATTGGTGTCTGCGACGTGGTCGACCCGCTGGGCGGCTCCTACTACATCGAGGCCCTGACCAACGCGCTTGAGGAAAAAGCCATGGAATATATCGCCAAGATCGACGCCATTGGCGGCGCTGTCAAGGCTATCGAGTACATGCAGAAGGAAATCCACAACTCTGCGTACCAGTACCAGCTGGCTATCGACAATAAGAAGAAGACCGTTATCGGCGTAAACAGGTTCCAAATGAAAGAAAAGCCGATAGAAGGACTGCTCAAAGTTGACCTTTCCGTTGGCGAACGCCAGGTTGAAAAACTCAAGGCGATGAAAGCGGGAAGAGACCAAGCGGTTGTTGAAGCCAAGCTTAAAGCTGTACGCGAAGCTGCGCTGAGCGACACCAATTTGATGCCTGTATTTATCGATGCAGTTAAAGAATATGTAACTCTCGGTGAGATTTGCGGAGTTCTGAGAGACGTATTCGGTGAGTACAAGCAGCAAATCGTATTCTAGGAGAAGGAGGAAAGCAGATGAGCGAGAAACGCATTCGTGTTCTGGTCGCAAAGCCAGGCCTTGACGGTCACGACCGTGGAGCAAAAGTTATAGCCCAGGCCCTTCGTGACGGAGGCATGGAAGTTGTATATACGGGCTTAAGGCAGACTCCTGAACAGATTGTATCAGCCGCGCTGCAAGAAGACGTAGATGTTGTCGGCATGAGCATCCTTTCCGGAGCACATGGCACACTGTTCCCGGAAGTAGTAAACCTTCTGAGAGAAAAGGGCGCAGGCGACGTTCTGGTGGTAGGCGGCGGGATTATCCCGGATGACGATATTCCGGCATTGAAAGAGGCTGGCGTGGCCGAAATATTCGGACCGGGCACTCCTCTGGAAAAAGTTGTTAAGTATATCAAGGAAAATGTTAAGTAAGCAAGGGTTAAACTAAATTTATACAGCGCGGGGCAGGCCGGGATTGCCGGGTACCTGCCCTGCGCCGGCCCTGTTTATTAAGAGAGTGTTAAAGTTTGTGAATCCAAATACATGGAGGGATTCGGATGCTTAAAAAGGTTGACCATATCGGAATTGCGGTCAAAGATCTTGCTGAAGCCATGAAGTTTTATGAGGCACTGGGATTAAAATCCGCAGGCACAGAAGTAGTGGAAGAGCAGAAAGTAAAAGTAGCGTTTTTCCCTGTAGGTGACAGCGAGGTAGAATTACTGGAATCAACATCACCGGATGGCCCCATCGCGAAATATATAGAAAAGAACGGTGCAGGCATCCAGCATCTCGCTTTCCGGGTTGACAACATTGAAAAAGCACTAGCGGAGCTCAAAGAAAAAGGTGTCCGTTTAATTGACGAGAAGCCCAGGTATGGCGCCGGTGGAGCTAAAATAGCATTTTTGCACCCGAAATCCACCTTTGGTGTTCTGATCGAACTGAGTGAGCGCGACTAGAATGGAGGTAATCGCATGAGTATGCAGGATAAACTGGATATTCTAACTAAGCTGCGGGCTGATGTAACTGCCGGCGGTGGCCAGAAGAGAATTGACAAGCAGCATGACGGCGGCAAATATACCGCCCGCGAAAGAATCGCCAAGCTGTTTGACGAAGGTTCCTTCAAGGAAATTGATGTTTTCGCAAATACTGAAGTAGACTACAGGGAAGTAAAGAACCCGAACGAAGGTGTTATAGGCGGTTACGGCACCATGAACGGCCGCAAAGTATACCTCTTCGCCCAGGACTTCACAGTTGTCGGCGGATCGCTTGGTAGGGTACACGCCGCCAAGATCTGCAAGGTTCTTGATATGGCAATGAAGGTTGGATCGCCGGTAATCGGAATTTGCGACTCCGGCGGCGCCCGCATCCAGGAAGGCGTGGACGCCCTTGACGGATACGGACAGATCTTCTACCGCAACACCATCGCTTCCGGTGTAGTTCCGCAGATTTCCGTAATCATGGGACCATGTGCCGGCGGCGCTGTGTATTCACCAGCCCTCACCGACTTCATCATGATGGTCCAAAACACCAGCCAGATGTTCATTACCGGCCCGCTGGTAATTAAGGCTACCACCGGTGAAGACGTCAGCCAGGAAGCTTTAGGCGGCGCGGCTACCCACAACCAGGTCAGCGGCGTGGCGCACTTCATGGCAGCCAACGAGGACGACTGCATTGCCCAGATTAAAGCGCTGGTCAGCTACCTGCCCCTGAACAACCTGGACGAGCCCCCGACATATCCGGCTGTTGATCCTGCTTTTGGCAAAGAAACCCTTCTCACCGTTATTCCTGATGACGCCAACAAGGGTTATGATGTCCGGAACCTGATCAACGGGGTTGTCGACGCCGGTTCGTTGTTTGAAGTACACCAGTACTATGCTACCAACGGTGTGGTAGGCTTTGCCCGCATCGGCGGCCAAGTGGTGGGTATTATCGCCAACCAGCCCAGAGTACTCGCCGGATGCCTTGACATTAACGTATCCGACAAGATTGCCAAGCAGATCCGTTTCTGCGACTGCTTCAATATACCGATCATCACATTTATGGATGTTCCGGGATTCCTGCCCGGCGTCCAGCAGGAATACGGCGGCATTATCCGGCACGGCGCCAAGATGCTGTACGCTTATTCCGAAGCTACCGTACCCAAAATTACAATAATAACCCGTAAAGCATACGGCGGCGCTTATCTGGCCATGTGCGCGGCATCGCTGCGGGCTGACTCAACGTTTGCCTGGCCCTCAGCTGAAATCGCTGTTATGGGCCCGGAAGGCGCGGTTAACGTTATTAACCGCAAGGAAATCGCCGCGGCCGAAAACCCGATCGAGAAGCGCAAGCAGTTGGTGCAGGACTACCGCGATCGCTTTGCCAACCCGTACATTGCAAGCGCCAGGGGCTTCATTGAGGATGTTATCGACCCGACAGAAACAAGGGCCAAGATTATCGAAGCTCTTTGGAACCTGTCCACCAAGCGCGAAAGCAGACCCAAGAAGAAACACGGAAACATCCCCATGTAGTTATGAATACCGGCGTGTAGGAGGATATAATAAATGGCTAAACAAAAAGCAAAGGCCGGTATTAAACCCGAAGTGCTCGCCGCTATTTCTGCGGCTGTGGCTCTATACGGTTACTCGGCTGAAGCAGGCTACCAAGTCAGCAGCGTGACCAAGGTCGGAAACGCCTGGAAAAGGGCTGGCCTTGCCGAGTTAATGCTTGGCCGTGATCTGAGTATGAGGGATTTCATGTAAGGCAACAAGTACAGGCCTACCATTAGGAGGGAAATATTGCATGAAAAAATTCAAAATTAAAGTTAATGAAGAAATCTTTGAAGTAGAAGTTGAAGAAATAGGCGGAAGCCCGGCGGCAGCAGCCCCGGCAGCTCCTCCGGCAGCCCCGGCAGCAGCTCCCCCGCCGGCCCCGGCAGCGGCTCCTGCAGCTGCACCTAAGGCGGCAGCAGCCCCGGCAGCAGCTCCCAAACCCGCCGCAGGCGGCGGTGGCGGCGGCGCACTGTGTGCCCCGATGCCAGGCACCATTCTTGATGTTAAAGTAAAAGTCGGCGACGCCGTTAATATCGGTGATGTGCTGTTAATCCTGGAAGCCATGAAGATGGAGAACGAGCTTGCAGCTGACAAGGCCGGCACAGTCAAGGAAGTTAAGGTAACCAAGGGCCAGGCTGTAAACGGCGGCGATGCCCTAATCGTTATCGGTTAAATATAGAATCCGGTGGAAGCCGCAGATATGGACTTCCACCGGAAATGGAATATGGACGACGCTTGTTGTTCATAAAAATATTAGGGAGGTTGTGCTCAATGAAGAGGAATAAAATAACAGTCGTTGGGGCAGGTAACGTTGGCGCTACAGCAGCCCACTGGTGTGTAGCCAAGGAACTGGGGGATGTAGTCCTTCTTGACGTTATTGAGGGCGTGCCGCAGGGTAAAGGCTTGGATTTAATGCAGTCCAACCCGCTGGATGGAACGGACTGCTGGGTAAAAGGCACAAATAATTATGAAGATACAGCTGATTCAGATGTATGTATCGTTACAGCCGGTATTGCCCGTAAACCCGGCATGAGCCGTGACGACCTTCTGAACACCAACTACAAGATCGTCAGCATGGTAGCTGAAAATCTTGCCCGTTACTCACCCAATACATGCATTATCGTCGTTTCCAACCCGCTTGATGTAATGACCTATACTGCCTGGAAGGCCAGTGGATTCCCGGCCAACCGCGTCTTTGGACAGGCCGGCGTGCTTGATTCAGCCCGTTTCCGCACCTTTGTGGCTATGGAACTCGGAGCGTCCTTCGAGGATGTTAACGCTTTAGTGCTTGGCGGCCACGGCGACACCATGGTATCAGTGCTCAGCCACGCCAACGTGGGCTGCATACCGATTACCAAGCTGATCCCTGCCGAGCGCCTGGCTGAAATCGTTAAGAGAACAGCAAACGGCGGAGCCGAAATTGTTAACTTCCTGAAGACCGGCAGCGCCTTCTACGCTCCTTCAGCGTCCGCAGTTCAAATGGCTGAGGCTGTACTGAAAGACAAGAAGCGGATCCTGCCTGTGGCGGCATATCTGAACGGCGAATACGGCGCCAAGGACATCTACACCGGCGTACCGGCCATTATCGGCGGCAACGGCGTAGAAAAGGTTCTTGAAATCGATCTCACACCGGAAGAGAAAGCGGGCTTGGATTATTCCATCCAGGCAGTTCGCGACCTGATGAAGGTAGTCGGGCTGGGATCCTAAAAGAGTCCGGCTAGCGATAAAAGGGGAGGATAATAAGATGGCAAAAGGACCAAAAGCTGCATTAATTACCGATACTACTTTCCGGGATGCCCACCAGTCCTTGTTGGCTACCCGGATGAAGACCGAGCATATGATCCCGATAGCTGAGAAACACGACGAGATTGGCTTCCATTCAATGGAAATGTGGGGCGGCGCGACTTTTGACACCTGCATGCGTTTCTGCGGCGACGATCCGTGGGAGCGTCTCCGGGTAATCAGGCGCCACCTGAAAAAAACCAAGACCCAGATGCTTCTCAGGGGGCAAAACGTTGTTGGTTACAGGAACTACGCTGACGATGTCCTGATCGAGTTTATCAAAAAAGCGGTCTTTAACGGCATGGATATTTTCCGTTGCTTCGACGCTTTGAACGATTACCGGAACCTGGAAGTTGCTATTAAGACCGTCATAGATGAAGGGGCTCACGCCCAGGGCACTCTTTGTTACGCTATCAGCCCGGTGCACACGGTTGAGCACTATGTCGGACTGGCCAAGGAACTGGAAGGAATGGGAGTACACTCTCTCTGCATCAAGGACATGGCCGGAATCATAGCTCCTTACGTGGTTTACAATATAGTCAGGGGCATCAGGGACGCCAAGATTACCCTGCCCGTCCAGATCCACTGCCACTACACCAGCGGCATGGGTTCGATGGCTTACATGAAGGGCATCGAAGCAGGCGCCAACATTATTGACTGCGCCATATCCCCAATGTCTGTTCAGACTTCACAGCCGTCAATCGAAGTTATGTGCTCAGCTTTTGAAGGTACCGAATATGATACCGGATTAAGCCTTGAGCCCATGATTGAACTGGCCGACTACTGGAAAGAAATCCGCCCGCTGTACGCATCGTTCGACCTGGCGCAAAAGTATCCCGATGCCGGTATCCTGGTATCGCAGGTGCCTGGCGGCATGATGTCCAACTTCCTGTCCCAGCTGCAGCAGGCCAACGCTCTGCACCGCCTGCCTGAAGTGCTTGCGGAAATGCCCCGGGTGCAGGAAGACTTTGGCTGGCCTCCGCTGGTAACACCGTCCAGCCAGATCGTTGGTTCTCAGGCTGTGCTGAACGTCCTGATGGGACGCTATAAGATGTGCACCAACGAAGTTAAGCAGTACATGCGCGGTTACTATGGACGGCCTCCGGCACCGATTAACGAGGAAGCCCGCAAGATGATCATCGGCAATGAGAAGCCGATTACCTGCCGTCCGGCCGACATGCTCGAGCCTGAACTTCCGAAGGCCAAGGAAACTATCGCGTACGTTATGGAGAAGGAAGAAGACATTATTTCCAACGCCATCTACCCGCAGGTAGCTCCCAAGTTCCTTGAGGAAAGAATGGCCAAGAAACTTAAGGTAGATATTGAACTGGCCAAACAGAGCAGCCAGTACTATCCTGTATAGTATTGCGTTACTATCCTGTATAGTATTAGTAGTAATTAAAATGTCATTACCGGGCCGGCGGTTTACCTCCCGGCCCGGTATGACGAATTAAAGTTCCAATTCTAAAAGGAGGTTAGTCAACTAAATGGCCAAAAAAATGAAGACGATGGACGGAACCAAGGCAGCGGCATACGTATCGTATGCGTTTACCGAATGCGCCTGCATTTTCCCCATCACTCCATCCTCACCCATGGCGGAATACGTGGATGAGTGGAGCGCTCAAGGTCTAAAGAATATATTCGGGCAAACCGTTAATGTTACTGAAATGCAATCCGAAGCAGGCGCCGCCGGTGCTCTGCACGGCGCGCTAGCAGCCGGTGCGCTGTCAACCAGCTACACCGCTTCCCAGGGCTTGCTGCTGATGATCCCGAACATGTACAAAATAGCCGGTGAGCTCCTGCCGGGCGTACTGCACGTCACTGCCCGCAGCCTGGCGACCCATGCCTTGAACATTTTCGGCGACCACTCCGACGTTATGTCCACTGTACAGACCGGATGGGCAATGCTCTGCTCCAACAGCGTCCAGGAAATTATCGACATCGGCCCCGTCGCCCACGCGGCCGCCATCAAGTCCAGGATCCCATTCCTGCACTTCTATGATGGATTCCGGACCTCCCACGAGCAACAAAAGATAGAAATGATCGACTATGAAGACTATGCCAAGCTCATCGACATGGAAGACGTCAAGGCATTCCGCGACAGGAGCCTGAACCCGGACCGCCCGGTTACCAGGGGCTCAAACCAGAACCCCGACATCTTCTTCCAGGCCAGAGAGGCTTGCAGCCCTTACTTCGAGCCAGTAGCAGACATAGTGGCAGATTATATGAAGCAAATGGGCGAAATCTGCGGCAGGCAGTACAAGCCGTTTGATTATTACGGCGCGCCGGATGCTGAGAACATCATCGTTGCCATGGGTTCCGTCTGCGATACAGCGGAAGAGACCATCAACTACCTGATGGCCAAGGGCGAGAAAGTTGGTATCGTCAAGGTCCACCTGTACAGGCCCTGGGCTCCCAAATACTTCTTTGACGTTCTGCCCAAGTCAGTGAAGAAGATCGCCGTCCTTGACAGGATTAAGACTCCCGGATCTCCCGGCGAGCCTCTTTACATGGATATCAAAAACACATTCTACGATGCCGACATTAAGCCGATTATCGTAGGCGGCCGCTACGGCCTTGGTTCCAAAGACACACTGCCTTGCGATATCGTAGCAGTGTTTGACAACCTGAAGGCTGCTCAGCCGAAGAACAACTTCACCATCAGCATTATCGACGACGTTTCCAATACCTCCCTGCCCAGGGGTGAAGATATTGACGCCACACCGGAAGGGACCATCCAGTGCAAGTTCTGGGGACTTGGTTCTGACGGAACTGTCGGCGCCAACAAGCAGGCCGTCGAAATTATCGGTGACCACACGGATCTGTTGGCACAGGCATACTTTGCCTATGACTCCAAAAAGTCCGGCGGCATTACCGTTTCTCACCTGCGTTTCGGCAAGAAGCCGATTAAAGCCCCTTACCTGATCAGTAGTGCTAACTTTATATCCTGCAGCAACCAGGCCTATGTCAATATGTATGACGTCACTGCCGGCCTCAAGCCCGGCGGCACCTTCCTCCTCAACACCGTGTGGACACCGGAAGAGCTGGATGAAAAACTGCCGGCCGCGATGAAGCGTTACCTTGCCAAGAATAAGATCAACTTCTACACCATCAACGCCGTTGAACTGGCAAGAGGACTTGGCCTGGGCAACCGCACCAACATGATTATGCAGTCTGCATTCTTCAACCTGGCCAAAGTTATTCCCATCGACGAAGCTGTCGGATACATGAAAGCACAGATCCAGAAGGCCTATGGCAAAAAAGGCGAGAAGATCGTCAACATGAACAACGCCTCTGTTGATGCCGGTATCAATAACCTGGTTAAGGTCGATGTGCCGGATGCATGGGCTAACGCTCCTGATGATCCTGTAAACAACAAGAAAGACCCCGAATTTATCAAGAACATTCTGCGTCCGATCACAAGGCAAGAAGGCGACAAGCTTCCCGTCAGCGCCTTCAAAGGGGCAGAAGACGGCACCTTCCCGTCCGCCACATCGCAATTTGAAAAGCGCGGCGTAGCGGCATTCGTGCCTAGGTGGATCAAGGAAAACTGCATCCAGTGCAACCAGTGCTCGATGGTATGCCCACACGCTGCCATCAGGCCGTTCCTGTTAGACGAGGCGGAAGCTCAAAAAGCTCCGAAAGAGTTTGAAACACTGAAAGCTGTCGGCAAGCAACTGGCTGGACTTACCTACCGCATGCAGGTTTCACCGCTTGATTGCATGGGCTGCGAAGTATGCGTCAACTGCTGCCCGGCCAAAGAAAAAGCTCTCGTCATGGAGCCGCTTGAGACCCAGTCAGAAATTGAATCTGCCAACTGGGAATTCGCAACAACAGTTACAATTAAGGAAAACCTCTGGGATAAGTACAGCGTTAAGGGCAGCCAGTTCTGCCAGCCGTTATTTGAATTCAACGGCGCCTGCGGCGGCTGCGGTGAGACACCGTACATCAAGCTCCTGACCCAGCTTTACGGCGACAGGATGCTTATCGCCAACGCCACGGGCTGCTCATCTATTTATCCCGCTGCCGCACCGTCCATGGCCTACTGCAAAAACGCGGAAGGTCACGGTCCGGCCTGGGCCAACTCACTGTTTGAAGACAGCGCAGAATTTGGCTTAGGACTGTACCTGGGCGTTAAGCAAATCAGAAATAAAATTGCCGGGCTGGCGAAAGATGCTTTAGCTCAGGATATACCAGCTGAAACCAAGGCTGCCCTGCAGGGCTGGCTGGACAACATGCTGCTGGGCGATGGCTCCAAAGCGGCCACCAAGCAACTTGTTCCTCTGCTCGAAAAGGCAACCAACCCGATCCTGAAGCAGATCTTAGATCTGAAAGACTACCTGATCAAGAAGTCCAACTGGTCATTCGGCGGCGACGGTTGGGGCTATGACATCGGTTACGGCGGTGTTGACCACGTGCTCGCTTCCGGCGAGGACATCAACATCATGGTTGTGGACACCGAGGTCTATTCCAATACCGGCGGCCAGTCCTCCAAGTCCACCCCGACCGCGGCTATCGCCAAGTTTGCCGCAGCCGGCAAGAACACCAAGAAGAAAGACCTGGGCGCAATGGCCATGACCTATGGTTATGTATATGTAGCGCAGGTTGCGATGGGCGCAAACCAGGCCCAGTGCGTCAAAGCTTTCAAAGAAGCAGAAGCGTATCAAGGCCCGTCGCTGATCATCGCTTACTCCTCCTGCATCAACCACGGGATCAACATGACCCGCAGCCAGCAGGAAATGGACAAGGCTGTCAAGGCCGGATACTGGCACCTCTACAGGTTCAATCCTGACCTTAAGAAAGAGGGCAAGAACCCGTTCACCCTGGATTCCAAAGAGCCGAACCTGGATCTGTTCAGAGACTTCATCATGGGCGAAGTCCGCTACAATTCACTGGCGAAACTCTTCCCCGCAACAGCGGAAGCGCTGTTCAAGAAGACTCAGGCAGACGCCAAGGAAAGATACGAAAACTACGTGCGTATGGCTCAGTAGTTATAAAAAAAAGCGGGGGCTTAACAGCCCCCGCTTTTTTATGTACATATTTTTTAGGGTTGCTGGTTTAAGATTGAATATTATGTATAAACAAGGGGGGCTGTAAAGCCTCTTTTTTAAATAATTTAAAAAAGTGTTACTATTCAAATATTTAATATGAGATTTAGCAAATTATTGGGATATTTTTAAGGTTAATAATGTTTTATTAAATTTATATAAAGGCATATTGTTATCCGCATGTTGAATTTTGATTTTTCATAAATGTACTATTTATCAGTTTTTTCAGAGTATTACTATTTTAACCATAATAATAGATTAATTGTTACATTTTTTAAAATTAGTGTTATTCTATATATAGATATCAATTTATATATTTATATATAAATAAGATTTAATAATTTCTCTATAAATGTGTTTAATTGTCTTTTAAAAGGGAGTGCGTTTTATGCAGAAATGTGTTTCGGTACATAATTCAGCAGAAAGATTGGTTAGTGATGTCATCAAACCTGGTCTATGCAGCGGATGCGGCGCCTGCATAGGTTACTGCCCATATATAAAGAGTTTTGGTGAAAGGGTAGGGGTTGTGCACGACTGCAAAAAAAGCGAAGGGACCTGCTACCGGGTTTGCCCGCGTGCCGCAACTAGTTTTACTAATCTAAGAAAAATACCTTTTGGTGATGTGGAGACCGATCCTGTTTTCGGGAGTTTTAAAGAAATCAATTACGCCAGGGCCTGCGATGAAGACATCCGCTCCAGGGGACAATATGGCGGGGTAGTTACAGCCCTGTCAATATACGCCCTGCAAACAGGTGTAATTGACAGCGCTTTAATGACAGGAGGAAGTTTTACCGGGGCCAGGCCTTTTATCGCTTCTTCCGCCGGTGAAATACTGGCGTGCACGGGTTCAAAGTATACCGCTGCACCAAACTTAAGCGTGTTCCAGGATGCGGTTAAAGAAGGCTTTAATAATATCGGCGTAGTTGGCCGCCCATGCCAGTGCACAGCGGCGCGCAAGATGCAGCAGGTGGCAGAGATAAAAGGGGAGAGGATATCTTTAATAATCGGGCTCTTTTGCATGGGATCGTTTTCACCGGAGTTTTATAAGTTTATAAAAGAAAAAGGTCTGGACGAGTACGAAAAAATGGATATACCCGGTGATGTTAATTTCAAAAAGGACAATAAGGAAACAAGCCTTCCATATGACGAGGTCCGCGAATATATACGGAATTCTTGCAGCATATGTTTTGATCCGCTGTCAGAGCTGGCGGATTTGTCAGTTGGGTCAACCGAATATGACTATGGCTGGAATACATTGATTATCAGGTCTGAGAAAGGCTCGAACCTGGCAAAAGAGGCTGCGGCAAACGGAATTATTGAAATAAAAGAATACCCGGCCCCGCGCCTGCCGTTACTAAGAAAAGCGGTGTTCAATAAAAAGAAACGGGTACTGGAAAGGCCGGACGCGACGTACCTGGAGATTTCCGGGCAGGAGAGGGAATATTTCCTCGCCAATGGAGGTGGCGCTTAAATGGGTTGGAAAGATGTAATTGAAGGCAGGCCGGGTGATA
The DNA here is from genome assembly GCF_048984525.1 of Pelotomaculum propionicicum. Taxonomy (GTDB): domain Bacteria; phylum Bacillota; class Desulfotomaculia; order Desulfotomaculales; family Pelotomaculaceae; genus Syntrophopropionicum; species Syntrophopropionicum propionicicum_A. Next base: position 183,589 of record NZ_JBMGJC010000001.1, on the reverse strand, counting down.
AGGTCTTATTAAACGGAAATGAAGCGACAGCCCGCGGCGCCATTGAAGCAGGAGTATGTTTCGCCTCGTCATACCCGGGTTCTCCCACAACGGAAATTATTGAAACACTGGACAAGGTAAACTCCAGTGAAATTTATACTGAGTGGTCAGTTAACGAGATTGTTGCCCTGGAAGGAGCAGCGGCGGCATCCTTTGCAGGGCTTAGGGCAATGTGCGTAATGAAATCGGACGGCTTAAACGTGGCCTTCGATTTTCTCACCAGTATGAACCTGGGAGGATGTAAAGGCGGGCTGGTGGTCGCGGTGGCGGATGACCCGCAAGGGCATTCAAGCGTAAAAGAGTACGATGCCCGTTACCTGGCGAAAGCAGCCATGGTGCCGGTCCTGGAACCATCGACTGTGGAAGAAGCAAAGGAAATGGCCATAAAGGCTTTTGCACTCTCAGAAAGGATAAAGGGTCCTGTCATTCTTCGATCGGTTACAAGAATATCACACTCACGAGGTTTGGTTGTGCTGGGTGAGCCGCTTGAGAAAAACAGGAAGGCTTACTTCCCGTCTGGCGAGTGTTTTTTAACCAAGACGGTTTTCCATATGAAAGCCAGAGACAGGACAGGGAAGGCGGCTGTTGTCCTTGAGGAATGCGGCCTTAACTTCGCCGAAGGTCCGGAACAGGCTGACACCGCTATATTCTGCAGCGGCACAAGCCTGCTGTATGCCAGAGAAGCTGTTAATATACTCGGGCTTAAAGATGAAATAAAGCTGGTAAGGGTGGGGACAACTTTTCCCTTGCCGGAGAATTTTATAATTTCTCACCTGGGGGGAGTCAGCAATGTGATTTTCGCTGAGGAGGTCCGCCCATTCCTTGAAGAAGGGGTTATGCTTCTCTATGCCAGGAACTGTGACCATAAAGTGAGGTTTTACGGTAAAATCTCCGGAGACATATCCGGGGCGCGCGGGCCTTCCTGCGGCGAAATGAACGTTGATATTATATTGAAAGCTTTAGCCAAAATAAAAGGCACCCAATATGATACCCCCGGATATCAGCCTGATCAGATTGCAGAAATAAAAGCTTTGATACCACCGCGGGAATACGCCATGTGCCCGGGTTGCCCGCACCGGGCTTCCTTCTGGGCGGTCAAGACGGCTATCGCGGTAGACGGAAGAGACTGCATAGTCGCCGGTGATATCGGTTGTTACTGTCTCGGCGCCTGGGATACCGGCTTCAACATATTTGACACCCTTCACTGCATGGGAGCCGGCCCAAGTATTGCCGGCGGGTTAAGCAAACTCGGCAGGTTTGGCTTGGAAAGGCCGGCGCTGACATTTGTCGGCGACTCGACATTTTACCATGCTGTTATACCGGGCCTGATCAACGGCCACTACAGCGGATCCAATTTTTTGTGCATTGTTCTTGACAACGGAGTTACAGCAATGACCGGACACCAGCCGCACCCGGGCACAGGACTTACTGTAGACGGCGTTACTTTAAATAAAGTTTTAATTGAAGATATAGTGAGGGGTTTTGGAGTAACATGTGAGATAGCCGATCCTTTCGAGAACAAATCAGTAACGGAGAAAATATGTGAAATGCTGCGGGAGCCAGGTGTAAAAGTGCTGGTCCTGCGCAGGGAATGCGCTCTTGTAGCAGGGCGAAAAAAACGGCAGAAAAGAAGGGTATATGTTGATCAGTCCCTCTGCCGGGGCGATACCTGCGGCTGCAGCCGTTTTTGCACATCCGTATGGGGCTGCCCAGGCAATATATGGGATCAGGAAGCAGGGAAAGCTGCTATAGACGAAGCTGTGTGTGCGGGATGCGGAGTTTGCGCCAGCCTTTGTCCGGCTGGAGCAATTGTAGTAGAGGGGGAGGCCTAAAATGAAAGATCCCATTAACCTTCTTATCGCCGGCGTTGGCGGGCAGGGCAATATTCTTGTATCAGAGATTTTGGCAAAAGCTGCCGCTGCCGTCGGCTATAAAGTTACAGTCGGAGAGTCGTACGGCATGTCCCAGCGCGGAGGCTCAGTGTCCTCACATATCAGGCTGTCCCGTAAATCAATTTATGGACCTATAATCCCCGCGGGATGCGCGGACGTGATTATCGGCTTTGAGCCGGTTGAAGCAGCACGGGCGGCCATGGAATTCGGCAGCCCCGGTGTGAAAATTATCGTCAACCCACGTCCGGTATATCCAGTCGGTGTCCTCATGGGCAAGGATAATTACCCGGATATCGATAAATTGCTGGGCAAACTAAAGGATATTTCAGCTCAGGTCTATATTATTGAAAGTACTGAGATAGCATCCCGGGCCGGGAACCCGGTTATGCAGAATATTGTCATGGTCGGGGCGCTGGCTGGTTTTAATCATCTATTCATACCCAGGGAAACATTTGTTCGTATTATCAGCCAGGTTGTTCCGGAAAAGGTCCTTGACTTAAACAAAACAGCATTTAGCATGGGCTATAACGCGGCCCAGGAATTAATTAACCCTGAATAAAAAATTTGCAAAATCTAATAAAAATATGCTGTAAAGATGAATAACATTAATGCTTCCCTCAAAGATTATCTAAAGCTATAAAAAAAGAGGGAAGGGGAATTTATTTGGCAGCCACTTCCTGGGAAGTGTTAAAGACATTTCTAGCGGCAGGAACGCCAATACAAAAATTATTTTCAGAAAAGGGAATCACTCATCTTTTTTGCAACAGACAGGGCGTTAAAATATTAAAAAACGATGGAAAGATATCACATGCCCTTTTTCTCGACAACCATATAGACAGTTTAAACAGGGGAGTGATATGGGCAGATCAAGGGTGGAAGTATTTTTCACATTACCTGGACCCAAAGGTGAATAACGGGTATGGCCCATACCCGAACGCAAAGCACGAATGTAAACATTTTTTTGATAAAGCTATGTATTTATGGTTTAACAATAAAAAGAAGAAAGCGATGTTTTATCTGGGCGCTGCAGCTCATCTGGTCCAGGACCTTTGTGTGCCTCATCATTCGGCAGGCGCTGCTTTCAGCGGCCACAACGAATATGAAAAATGGGTCCAGGTAAATTATGCCAGCTACGAGGTTTCGTCAGGCGGAATATATAATTACGATGCAAATTCAGGTGACTGGGTAGAACACAACGCAAATATTTCAAGAGTGTACTATCCATATGTTTCTTTTATCAGATCAAAACGTTCATATGATATGGCGACTAAAGTTTTGCTGCCGCTGGCCCAGAGAACAACCGCCGGGTTTTTATCATTCTTTTTAGAAAGTGTAAAACTATAAATTTATAATAAATCAAAAATAGCATAATTAAGATAATGTGTTGAAATGTCGAGAGATTAAAAATGTGAAGTCCATTAAAACTGATTAATTAGAAAACACATTTATATTCAGATAAATGACGCGTTAGAATCGTTTCTAACGCGTTTATATCTATGTGCCAGGGTGATTGCCTGGGGTAAAAGATAGCGTATGCTGAGAAGCAATATAAGCTTGTTTAACAGGGAGGACCCCAAAAAAGATATGTTTTTTCAATTTTATTCCCCCTTTTTTAGTTCCGATAATAGATATTATGTAAACCCGCCCTTAGATAAGAATCCCCAGCTGCACTTTCCTCTTCCAGTTTGGCGGATGATATTTTTTCTGCAGAAAGCCTCATTATTTCCCCGCCAGTAATGTTTCCTATCAGGTTACTCATCCTATGCGGGTACTACATAATATCTGTAATTCTACTTAGATCTCAAGACGCGCTAGAATCGTTTCTAACGCGTTTATAATTTGTGCTTAGGGTATTTGTACCTATTACATTTTTTTCTGCGGCGGGCTTGGTGGCAGTTTGGCAATCTCGGCGCTGGCCGAAACCCCTGTCGGGGTTATTCCGCTTGGTAGTTTTGCAGAGGCCAGTTTGGTCGAAGTTACCTTCATGGAGTTACCTGTCTGCACAATGAGATGCTTTTTGTTGTAGGCGTGTTTTAAATGATAGTTTAGTACCGGCATTGGAAATCTAACCGTAACGCGTTACCTGGTCCTGAAAACGCGCGCTAGTTTACATAACGTGTGTGGGTTCTGCCGGCCCGGCGCAGGGACCCCCCGTGGGGACCCCTTGCGCGCGGGCCGTGGCAACGATCCGACACTTATTGAAAACATGCGTGGATTGTGTCTTAAAGAGATTAGCATCTAGAGGGAGATTGCATGTGCGGTACTCTTCCCTTTTGAGGCAGCTTAGCGTAAAAATGTTTGTGTTACCTTTAGGAGTCGCCCGCCCTTCTTCACTGTTATTTTTCATTTTATAAAAATCTGCTTTTAATCCCTTATTCCAAAAGGATTTATGCTGTAAAATATCTCGGTATTAATACCTATAATCAAGTAAAGTAAAGAAAAAAATATTTGGTTTATAATGGAACCTTGCATTTATCAATAATTTTCAAAGCAAGAAGTAATCCTAATGCAGCTCCAATGATAGTTCCCAAAAATGCACAAAAATAACCCGTTGATTTATTGCCTAAAATAATGCCCACAAAACCTACAACGTTGAATCCGATAACTGCACCTACAACAATACCTACTACAATTCCAATGATTGCTACAAATATTTTAAGCCACACAGACCACTCCCTCCATTTCAAATAAAGTAAAAGATCTATTCAGTTCCATATCTTAATTTATTACCCATCCAACCACTAACATCACGCCATTTAACCTTTTTAGAAGACAGCCAACTGGCTTCTTTAGTTAACTTATCTTCTGGTTTCCAACCAAAAACATCTGCCCAGTAAAACGTACCATCTTCAAATAAAAAAGTTGCTTCATGAATTATAGAATCGTAATTTTCTGAAGTGGGAATTATGTGTAGTTCAGTGACATTTTCAAAAAACACTTCTATTGCTGAAGGATTTTTATCCTGTCTCTGGAAAATCACTCTTACTTTATGGTCAAGTTCTGCTGATGTATTCATGGAGAGATCGTTGTCTACATAATGATCACTCCACATATATAATTCCTTTAAACAACTGTCGTGGAAATAATTAAATAGCTTTAATAATTTATTTACATCTTCATTACCTTCTATATCTTCCCAATGCACTAATTTAACCTCCACCAATTTTATGTTATCCATAAACTGCTAATTTCTTGAAAGCATCAATAACCCTATAATTCGCTGTAATACCTTTATACCTTCTTGTATTATTTAGATTCACAGTCAAAATGGCGAATGTAATATTTCCTTATAAAGGAATTATGTTATATATAGAGAAACATAGCACATATAAAAGTAAAAAAGGATGATGGTTGTGTTGTATAAAAACAATCAAATTACATGGACAGACGCAGAGATACTAATGGCTATTGCTACCTTCCAAGAAAATGGTAGTACAGAAGATGATATTATAAAATTTGTTGATTGGCGAGAACATATGATATTAACTGATACTGAATTAAGTGGTGGTCTAAAAAGACTAAACAATTCATGTTTAATTGAACAAAGAACTAATAAATATTATATAGCTGAAAATTTTATAAAAAAATTACCTTGCACTTTGATGAAACGTATTTCTTATAAAAAAAGAGATTGGTGCCGTTTACTAAATATAAAAATTTGATAATCATATAAATTAGAATCGGTCGGGCTTCGCCTAAAGGCTCCGGATCTACGATCTTTACATAATGGCGCATTATCCGCCGATCTGATCCCGCAAAAAAGGTGTGATCGTTAGATAAAATAAGCGATCAGCCGATAATGGACAAGATATTATGTAAACCCGCCCTTAGAAAGGAATCCCCAGCTGCTGTTTCCTATTCCAGCTGGGCGGTCAGTTTCCTTTTTTCCCGCGGGCTGTGGCAGAGTTCGACACTTGTTGACCCATATTCTAAGGTCGTATCTTTTTGAGTTTAGCTCCTATAGAAAGATTGCCGTTGTGTTACTATACCCTCTTGCTGGCAGTCTGGTACCGAAATGTTTATGTTACTCTTTGAGCCGCCCGCCAGTTATCATCCTAATCAAATATTCAATTTCCCCTTGTTTCACAAGGCATCCGGCTGTTATCTGCGGCGGTATTAATACTTATAATCAAGTAAAGTAAAAGATTCATTAAAATTAACTTAAACCAATAATATGAGAGATTTCTCTTTCACAAAGTTGATAGTCTTCATGTTCATCGGAATTCCAGATATAAAAGAATATTTGTCCTTCGTGTTCGAAATCCATATCTTCTATTATTAATCCAATCATTGGGGGTTCACCGTTCTTAAAAAAAAATTTATTTGTTTTACCTTCTTCAATCTCAATCATTGCATTTGAGAGTTTCAAAAAAAGTTCTTTACCCATATGATTGATCCTAACTTTATATTTAAAAGGTGATTTTAGAAACCTTTTATTCCCAGACAGTATTTGATTTTTTATCATTCCAGTCTCTTTTGTTGCCTGCTATTCTTATCATAGATATATAAAACCTGCGTTTTTCTTCTATACTTAAGACATTATATCTTTCATATGAATCTCTAAGAAAAACTAGATCATTATAACGTTCTTCAAAATTATTTATTAGGGGTATTCTATTTTCGGGAGCTGTTTGTCTTATGTTTTCTAGTAATACGCCTAATCTTTCAATATTTTTAAGGTTTTCTTCGGTTTGCAGTGATTTAAGTGATTTCACATCATTATTAAGCTCAACTTGATCTGTAACCTGAAAATAAATATTGTTAAATTCCTTGGCTGAATTGAAATATTCTCGAGTCATACTATTGCATCCAGTTGCAATACAAACAATAAATAACAACATTAAAAATATGTTTCCTAATCCTTGAATCATCCTGGGCATTCCTCCGAATAATGTTAACAATTACTATTTCTACTAACATTTATCTAATCCTTCTTAAATTATTTAAACATATTCTAGTCGGTCGGGCTCCGTTAACGCTTCGGATCTAACGATCTTTACATAATGGCGCATTATCCGCCGATCTGATCCCGCGAATCAACTGTGATCGTTTGTTAATGTCAATTAAAAATTAGGCCACCAGATAATAAAAAATCAGCCATTTACTGTTTGTTTGACAAGCGCTTGTCTGATTCTGAAACTCTCTCCATTGATATTTAAAATATGAGCGTTATGAGTAAGCCGGTCCAAAAGAGCCGCCGTCATTTGTTCATCACCTAATACCTCAGTCCATCTCGGGAATTCAAGATTCGAGGTGATGATAAGACTGCCTCTTTCATACCTGGCGGAACAAAATTGGAACAACAGCTCCGCCCCCGTCTTGCTGAAAGGGATATAACCAAGCTCGTCAAGGATCACAACATGAGGGATGAGCCACTGTTTTTCCAGTCGGCTTAGGCGGTATTCCTGCTGGGCGGCAAGTAGTTCGTTGATTAGCTCGGCCGCCGTATAGAACTTAACTTTAAATCCCTGCCGGCAGGAGGATTTTGCTCTGTCAGTTTCACACATGCCAGGTGCAGGTACTCATTTAGTTCTTCAAAAGAATCGACTTCGGGATAAGGAACAAAAAACTTTCTTACGGCTTCTTTGCCGGCGTTTTCAACACCGCCTTTTTCATAGCCGCGGCCAGGCCGGCAGAAGGATGATTCATAAAGGTAATGGGTCCGCAGTGCGATGAATTGTTCCTGTTCCTCGCGGCTGCTGCCCTGTAATATCTTTTTAACTGCTGTCTTAAGGTTGTCGTAGGTGATCCTGTAGGGAATTCCCTGCATGAATTCAAAACATCGAATATGGCCGTCAAAAAATGCTTCCTGCTTTTCAAAAGGGTAAGCCCTTACATAGAACCCGCCGGACCCGCGGAGTTTCATTACGAATAGATGGGCTTTCGTTTCCAGCCCTTTCAGGTAAAAACATGCTCCTGTCCAATCAACTTCTGCATAGGCGCCTAATTCGAATTCTAAGGGCAGGAAAGCTTCCCGCTGTTTCCTGTGTTCTTTGCGAAGGTAATCAGTGATTGTGCTGTAACCGCCTGTATAGCCGGCGTCTTTCAAAACTTCAAGGATTTTTGTGGCTGTATGCCTTTGCTTGCGGTGTCTTGTTTTATCTTCTTCAATGATCTGTTTAACCATGGGCAGGTAGGGCCCAAGTACCGGATGACTTTTATCTTTGGTTAACTGATATTTAGGTGGCACCGGTTTATCTACAGATAGATATTTAGAAATTGTATCGCGGTGAATGCCGGTCCTGCGGCTAATTTCCCGGACACTTAGATCTTCCATGAAGTACATTTTTCTGATATCTTCTAATTGGGCCATCTTAATCATCTCTTTCCTCCTGTACGAAATGTCTGAGCAAAATTTATCATACAGGATAAGGATTTAAGGTGGCCTAATTTTTAACCAGCATCTGGTACAATTTTAGATTAGCATTAACAATCGTTTGATAAAATTAAGCGATCAGCCGATAATGGACAAGATATTATGTAAACCCGCCCTTAGAAAGGAATCCCCAGCTGCTCTTTCCTCTTCCAGTCGGGCGGATGATTATTTTTCTGCAGAACGCCTCATTATTTCCCCGCCAGTAATGTTTCCTATTCAGGTTAGCCATCCTATGCGGGTACTACATAATATCTGTAATCTTTCTAAGATCGCAAAACGCGCCAGAATCGCTTCTAACGCGTTACAATTTACATACCAGGGTAATTGTACCTATTCCATTTTTATTAAATCGCCAATTGTCATTTTGTAAAGATATGCATTAACATTATAAGATAATCTAAACATTAATGGATAGATAATAAGACTAATTAAAGATATTATTAATATTTCTTTAGATTCTACTAAATAACTTATAATCAATAATAATGGGACGCAAATTATATAGAACACTACTCCGAACCAATAAGCAATCTTAAACAATTTATTGTCATAAGCATTTCCGAATATCATTTTAATTACTTTTTTTATATTCAATGCATCTCCTTGTTTATCCGGCTATGGTATTATATTATGCCTTCGCGGGCTTGGTGGTAGTTTGGCAATCTCGTACCGATGGCCAATCCACCTTCGTCGGTTAGACGCGCGGGGGTTTTATCGCGGCCAGTCTGGCCGAAGTTACCCCAATGGAGTTACCTGGTTGCTAAAGAGTTTCTTTTTGTGGTATGCGGATTTTAAAAGATAGATTTGTGCCAGCATAGAAATCTTACCGTAATGAGACAGCCCGGTTTTTGAAAACGCGCGTTAGTTTACATAACGTGGTGGTTCTGCCGGCCCGGCGCAGGGACCCCCCGAGTGACACCTTGCGCGCGGGCCATGGCAGAGACCCGGCACTTATTGAAATCAAGCGCAGCTTTTATCGTTGTGTGTTTTACTCCAAGAGGGAGATTGCATATGCGATACACTTCGTTAATATGCGAATCTGTATCATTTATCAAGAGAGTATTTTATTGTACCGTTTTCCTCATAAACAATTTTTTTAATAAATAGGTCTTCTATTAAATTGTCGATATACTGCTTCGGCTTGCTGTTAAAGAGAGCAGTGATGTGCGAAGTTAAACTGTTTCTCTTTTTGGGCCTTTTGTTGGCCGGAACTTTTATTAAAACATCTTTCAGTTTCATTATCCCGGCTTCATCAATCTTTATCGCTTTATTCTGTGATAATTGCTGAAAGCTAACGATTCTCCTTGCTTTGATTCCACTCTTTTTTAGATGAGTTAATAATGGATCGTATCCAGTGTCCTTAGAATAGATAATGAATGTTTTATCCCGGTTCGCGGTAACATCTTTTCCCAGATAAAAAGCTATGAAGAAATCTAATGCATTTCGACCTTTTCCGTTTACACGAATCCATTCTACTGCATTTCCTAACGGTTGGGTTATATTAACAAGATCAATTGGCACCTTTGTTTGATCTTCCCTCATAATAATAATGACTTTAAATGTTTCATTAATTACATCTACTATAACATCCTGAACATTTTCATAATCAATGTAAAGAAATTATTCAAATTGCTTTTTCTTCTCAATAGACATAAGATCCTCCGTTATTTATTGAAAAGGAAATAAGTAAGTAAATATTTTACAACATACTGTTAAGTTATTTCTGCGAAAAATATAAATATCCTTTATAAAATAACAAAAATTACCTCAAACTGTAAGTCTTTGTCTCCAGTTTTTCATGGTATTTGCAAAATCTATTTCTTAACTAATTGAAGTTATATAACAGCAAATCCCACGCCCACCTTCCAGCTTCGGATTTTAAGATCTTTACATTAAGGCTTATTATCCGCCGTTCTGATCCCGCAAATCAACTGTAATCGTTAGATGGTATAAGCAATCAGCCGATAAAGGACAAGACATTATGTAAACTCGCCCTTAGATTTAGGGGCTGTCAATTGCCCTCAGCCTTTAAATTGGGCGGTCCAATTACTTGATGCCGGTGGCGTTTTGTGATCGCCCCCCGTACTTGTTCTCTTGGTGGTAGTTTAGCATCGCGAGTTTGACATGATATCTTACTCAAAAATATTCCGGCCTCAGGTGGCATTCTGAGCCGGGGTTTGTTTTTCCCGAAGGTCCTTTTGTATTAGCCCGAAAATTTATCGTTGCTTATACGGGCTTATATGAGGCTTGTATAATAACCTCATTGCTCTATTATCGAGACCAACATGCGACCCACACTGATCCACAATAAACAATCATGTGAAACTTACTCAAAACCAATTTTATTTAAATCTTTCTATCTGAGTTACTGTGCCGTCAAATATGTTTTGTGGAGGCTCATTATCATCTGAGCAATCAATAAATCCAGAATAATTAAATATACCTGCAAATGTGAAATAAATATCCTTAAAGTATTATTTGGAAAAAGATGTTCATGAAAAATATGGTAGTGTCAAATTTTTATATCAAGTATAATGTCAATAAGAAGTGAATTATGCTTAAGGAGGGGTGCTTGATGATAAATAAGCGTTTATTAATGGCGGTATTGATCTCGTTGCTGGCAGGTATCCTAGGGCTGTACAGTCCGTCTCCGGTGCAGGCAAATTATAGCGAAAACATACTGACGCCGGAGGCACACCAGGTGCTTACTGCCGGGAGCACTGCGGATATCAGCTGGAAGGGATTAGCATCTGTGGAGGAGGAAATATTGTTTTCAAGCGACGGAGGTATGCATTGGAACCAGGTTGCAGGCATTGAGGATACACCGAAAGACCACATCGGACACTATAGTTGGACAGTCCCTAATGTTGACAGCGATCTGTGTCTCATTCAACTAAGATACAGGTATGTTGATTTAATAGGGTGGCACAGCGGTAACATAGAAGGCGGTATGTTCAGCATTAAGCCGGCTACCATAGTACCACAATTATCTCTCCAGGCGATGTATTTCATTGCCGCCCCCATTAACCTGGAAGCGGGTGCCACGGGGAGCAGCAATATCACCCTCAACTGGGAGGACAAAAGCACCAATGAAGACGGATTTAAATTAGAAAGAAAAACTGAGGGGCAATCTTATGAGGTATTGGCTTCCCTTCCCGCCAACACGGAAACATATAATGACGAAACTGCAGAACCGGGAACGGAATACAGCTACCGGGTAAAAGCATATAAAGGCAGCTCTTCATCTGCCTATTCAAACGAAGACAGCGCTTCCACCGAGACGGAAGCCATACCACCTGCCCCGGCTGAACCAGGAACGCCAACAGAGCCCGGAACTTCCTCCACAAACGGATCCGGCGGAATTGTAATTAAATTCTATATCGGCAGGACCGAATACTATGTGAACGGCAAACTGGACACCATGGATACCGCCCCCGTCATCTTCGAAGGCCGGACCGTATTGCCGATCCGTTACGTGGCTGATGCCCTGGGAGCAGAGGTAACATGGAATGCCCAGGAAAGGAAGGTCACGGTAAACGGTACGAAAACAATTGAGCTCAGCATTGACAATCCCTGGGCCAGGGTGAACGGAGCACTGACCTTCATCGACCCCAATAATGAAAGAGTGACCCCGGTAATTCTGCCCCCGGGGCGGACCATGCTGCCGCTGCGCTTTACCGCCGAGACGCTGGGCTGTTCAGTTGAATGGAAGCCTGATGTGCAGGAGATCACATTGCATTATACCCAGAGCTAACTTCTAACTCCCGTTCAAAAGGAGAAAAATAACAAGGTGTAAAATCCTTGTTATTTTTTTGTGCGGGCGAAATGCCAGCAGAGTAAAGTATAACAGGTGATTATTTGTGTAGCACCACAACTAAAACGACATAATATAACATAAATGATATTATAAGGGAGGAACAATTAATGGGGTTTAATACTGCTGCTGAAGGGTTCGGCCGTCCTGGGTTTAAATTTCCGCACTTTTCAATATTCTTCTTTGTTTTCATCTTCGTATTTGTGTTTGCGTTTGTATTCATTTAACTAGAAATCGACATGAGCCGGTTTTCAAATACCGGCTCATATTCTTTTTTGAGGATACCGAAACGTTTTGTTACCCCGGGAGTCGCCCGCCAATATATTTTATATCAACAATATTTCCTGTAAATATCAGCTTATCTATGGACACACCTTGCAACAAGATAAGCCCCCCTGTAAAATATTAGCAAGAAACCTGCTGTTAAATTACGGGGTTTTCTTAATAACTAACATAAAAGAACAGTTCCTGAAACACAAACATATTCTTAAATAATAAATAAATTCTGGGAGATAAAAAAATGGTACAAACAAATACCTGCCCGCCGGGAAGTTCAGCATACACCATTATGGCGGGCGACTCCTTGTATCTAATCTCGGAGAAATTAAATGTTCCATTTACACTGCTGTATGCCGCCAACAAGGGTGTGGATCCTGCCAACCTGCAAATCGGGCAGGTCCTCTGTATCCCGCCTAATCCATGCACTGGAAATACTTATCCACTTGTAATTGAGAAAGGCTTCACTTTATCTCAAATAGGCATCTGGTACGGACTCACAGTTGAAGAAATAATCGCGGCCAATCCAGGTGTAGAGCCTGAAAATCTACAGGTTGGTCAAGTCCTTTGTCTGCCGGTTAAAAAGCGATAGAATGACCAGGCTTCAATTATGTTTTGCTCAGGATATGCTTGTAAAAGACCAAACCACCCATTTGGGTGGTTGGTCTATTTAGGAGGTTGGAATATGTTTCGGAAAACTTAACTAAATAATGAAAAAGCAGCCTATCCCCAATATCAACAGGATTAGAATCAGAAATAAGATGAAAGCCTCATTGCCGAATCCCGGCTTGCAGCCTAATACTCCTTCTGCCATAAAACTCCCCCCTTAAAAATATGTTCCCTTGGTATGTATAATATGTAACAGGCTTATCTTTTGACACATGCTGTACAAGTGCAACGCGAATATAATCCCGACAAGCCCCGTCGAACCAGCGAGGACAATTAACGCGTATACTTGTTCGACCAAACTAAACGGAGATACACGACTAAGCCAGACATAATGTACAGCGTGCGGGCTTTCGAACTATCCCCAATTATCTGGAACTCAAACAAAGCCTTTTAATTAAAAACTAAAGGGAAAGTAAATGTAACGAAAGCTGCCCAAAGTCCGTAGAGCGGCAAATACTTGGTAACGGCATCTTGGATGGTTGAAGGCCCGGTTTTGTTTTGTAGAAAACGGATATAGGAGAGCATAATCCAAATTAGATTGGCCCAGATAAGTATGTTGACGCCTAAAACAGCAATTCTGTTGGGCGTAATCCCAAAAGAAGAAAGCCTGAACACTATGGCTGATAAAGCCACACTGTCGATGAGAAGAGCAAGAACAATCAGGGCAAAATTTATATAATCAGAAATGTTCTTTTTCTCGTCTGTGCCGCTTTCGGTAATAGAGAATATGGTGACGGCCAATACAATAAGGAGTATTCCGTTGAAGGATATGAGGAAATTGCGGTCCAAGAATGGATTTTGTCCGACCCAGATAACCGTTATAAGATAGGCCAGCAATGTGGCCAGTACAAGAGGACTAAAAATTTTGGCTATATATGGTGCAATATTTTTAGCAAGTTTAAGGTTCCTTGAAACCAGGTAGGCAGCCACAACAGCGAGAGCGGCAGCACCGAATAAAACGACATTTTTAAAATAGAATTCTTCTATATCCATGCCGACAAATGTAAATAACTGCATGGTTAATGCTGATAGCAGCATTCCGCTGATTGCCATGCTGGCGTAGATTATGCAAAATTCACCGTTAAACTTAAGATAGGCTAATCTTCTACTGCCTATGCCATATTCATTTCCTGTAAATGCAAGCCCAATTAATACCCATAAGAAAATAGGAAGGTGCAGATAAGCCAGGATAATACTATCTGTATTCTCAATTGGAAGCATATTGATATAAAATCCGGAGATTAGGAATAACGATACAAGGGTGTAAAGAATATTTTTTTTGGGGGGGTTATTATATACAAAATAGGCGGCAATAAAGGGAAGTATACCAAAAATTAGGTTAATAGGGGCTATTGCCTGTTGTTCGGCAAAATGCAACATTATCCTGGTGCTTATCCCGGCCAGAATTGCTAAAATGCCTATGGATAAGAAATTTTTCTTAAGCAAGGTAGCTTTTTCTGTATTTGCCGTCTCCTTGAAATGCAATCTTTCATTCCAAACGGCAAGAACCTGCGAGTCAGGGTTTTGTTCCCAGGCGTATGAGAATGAGTTTTTAAAAGCTTCTGGTTCTTTTCTAAACATTCTCTCCAGCTCATGGGGGTTGGCAATATTTTCAATAATCGGATTGTTAACGTCCATAGTTATACCTCTCCTAACTTTTGTATTCTAAAATATCTCCGGGCTGACATTCTAAAGCCTTACAAATCGCCTCCAGAGTTGATAATCGAATTGCTTTTGCCTTTCCATTTTTCAATATAGAAAGGTTGGCCATCGTTATTCCAACTCTCTCCGAAAGTTCTGTGACGCTCATTTTCCTTTTAGCCAGCATCACATCAATATTAATTATAATCGCCATGTTATTCACCTCAAACCGTTAAATCATTTTCAGATTTTATATCGATAGCATTTTGTAATAGCTTTTGAAGAACAGCTGCAAAGACCGCAATGACCAATGAAGCGAAGATCATGACCAATCCGATAAGTATGACACCTGGTGCGTCGTCTGCTTCCGCCATGAGATAGAATAGCGGCATGCCTGCCACATACAAGCTGCTGAATGCGATTGCACAGTATTTTATATTCTTTAGTGCCTTAATAGATAATTCCGAGAAGGCTTTGTTCTCGTCAATATAGCTTAAAAGTTTAAAAGTTTGATACAGAGCAAAGTAAAAAGGGATCGCCGTTGCATACAGATTGGTTAAAACGAGATATTTCAAATAAGCACTGTCTGGATACAATTCTGCAGTAAAATTCGCTATCTCAGGCACCAAAAATATACACAAAGCAAGAACCGGAATTCCAATAAGAACAACTGCCGCCTTCAAAAAAAGTGTTTCTCGTTTCACAAAAAGCACCTCACTTTTTAATTACAATTTGAATTTAACACATTATTTATCGTTTTACAATAATAAATTATCGTTATGAGAATGTTAATTTTAAACAAATTTATCCTGCTTAGATCAAAAAACGCGACAGAATCGTTTCTAACGCGTTCTCCCGGGGTAGATTGCATATGCCCCGCAGGCCCTTCCCTCCTAACCGCAGCTTCATATGAGAACGTTTTTGTGCCCCGTGAGCCCCCGCCTGTTATTAACGCCACCCTTCATGTCTTTTTTGCTAAAATAATGGATTCTCAGAGGGTGATACTGCAAGGAGGAAAAGATAGCAATCCGTAGAAGTAAAACATATTTGTTCTCTGCAAAAATTGATGGAAGGCGATGTGAGAATATGCCTGTAAACAAAATCAGCCAACTTTGTTTTTCCCCAACAGGAACAACTAAGCAGATCATTGAAACTATTGCAGAGTCTATTCCCTACGAAAAACAGGTAATAGATTTTACTGCCAAGCGGATTAGAGAGAATAAATTTAATTCTATAAAAGGCGATGTGGCAATCATTGGCAGTCCGGTGTACTATGGAAAAGTCCCCAATGAAGTAAGGGACTTTTTCTCAAAAGTCCACGTTGATAATATTCATGCTGTACTGGTTGTCGTTTACGGTAACCGTGAATATGAGGACGCTTTAAAGGAACTCTATGATGTGACTTGTGCCGCCGGTTTTATTCCTGTGGCATGTGCTGTATTTATCGGCGAACATTCCTATTCATCAGATAAACTGCCAATAGCTCAAGGGAGACCGGATAAGACAGACTTAGAAAAGGCAAAACTATTTGGGACTGCTGTTCAGGAAAAGCTGGATATCTTAATTAACTATGATAATACACACAAAATATCTATACCTGGCAGCAGCGAATACAAAAACAGAACAATACCAAGACACCCAGTCGCACCAGTTACAATAGAAGGTCAATGCACATTATGCGGTATGTGCATTGATATATGCCCGGTAGAGGCAGTATCTATCAGCGAAAATACTGTAATAACCAGTATGGATAGCTGCATGCTTTGTTTTGCTTGTGTTAAAAAATGCCCTGCAAGTGCGAGAGTAATTGATGACGTCCGTTGGTCTAAAGCCATGGAAATGCTGCAGGGCCTGTGTTCGGTAAGAAAGGAACCAGAAGTCTTTTTTTAACATTACATGAGTGTATATGATGTCAATTTTTAAATATCGCGCATGCTTGGTATGCCTTTCTCAGCCCCTGAACTCAATATCTTCTCCGTCGGGGCCTTTAAAGACCACCCTTCGCCAGCCTTCCTCACCGGATTCTCTGGCGCCTGCAGGATGTGGTTCTGTTTGAACAGGAATACCAGCCTGTTTCAAACGTTTATAATCCTCATCAAAGTTATCACTTTCCAGGCAGAAATGAAAACCTTGAATTATTTTGCTAGTGGGCATATGGATTATTTCCATAACTGTGTCACCGAGTTTTAAATATACTATTTTTTCAATAGAAGGAACAGGAACATCATGTTCAAAATATTTCTTAAAGCCAAAATGCTTTTCATAAAAGTCAATCGACTTTTTTCTGTCCCTGACATTAAAGGCGATATGGTCAATCCGCCGGAACATTGGCTAACCCCCAATCAATAGTTTATTAATAGTATGTCCCGCCGCTCTAAAGGAATTTGTGTTGTTTCTTTAAATTTGGTATCCGGATTTCGCTTTTAAAATCGGTGAAGCAACTGTAATTATAAAATTTTAGGGGCTGATAAAATGTTCAAAGTGGAGATTTCTGAAGATACCAGGGAGTTTATTCTCAACAGGGCTGAAGCCGTTTATGTAGATGCGATGATGACGTGCAGCGGCTGCATTGGCCTTACTATGGTACCTGTTGTGAACGAAGGCGAACCGCCCGAGCCTGAGAATTATGAATTAGTGGTTGTCGATGGGATTAAGGTCTACATTCTTAAGGGGGCTGTTATTGCTCCGGATGGGATTAGGATATTCCTGGAGGGTAACAAGTTTGTATATCAGGAACTGGAGGTCGAAGGGCTGAGATATCCAGCATAGATTTACATGCATACCACTGTGGAAACGCCATGGTAATTGTTTTCATAACATTGGTTCATGCTTTTTAAGGTATTGGCCTATGGTTTTAAATATATGATTTTAATTAAGTATTAGCTTTGGGTGAGCGATAAGAAAATATTCAATGCATTTTACTTACTAGGTTCTTCCTGTCAACCAAACGTGGTGGTTCCTCAAACCAGTGGTTATCTATCAGAATATTGGTTCCGTCCTCTGCAAAGTCTCCTGCTTCAGTCATTGTAAAAAGATATTTGGCCTTTACACCATGTCTAAGGTTCAGGGCCATAAGATAAGAGTATTCCATTGCGCCGCAGATGCTAATAAATCTAATGTGATACATCATTATTTTATCCGAGACAGGGGGTTCAACCGAGTCAGTCACCATGCTGTCCCAAAACATGGGGACAGGGACATCTTCATCTTTTAAATGAGCGCTAAATGTGTCAACAATTTTATCTATGATATTTATACCTCTATCAATGTAATTTTTCACCTGCTTCGACCTCGCTGTCTGCCTGAATCCGGTCAGCAGATATTTCCCCATCGCGTTAAGGAAAACCAGATGATAAGACGAAGCGATTTCCAGGGCGAGAGAGGGTCTTTTATCGCCGAGAAACCCGGTTAAGAAATTTTGTTTTTTGACAAAGTCATTAACTTTGTGGATAGCAACATTAGGGTACCTTATATAGAGGCCCTTAGAAAGCAGGGTGCCGGTAACCTTGTCAAGATACTTCAGAGAAGAAATGGTGCTCTGATTGAAGACCTCCCTTACATCAGAACGGGTTAAAAATCCCAGGGTAATGGTGTTTATGGGCATAATAGCTCTTTCAAGACAAAATAAATAATAAATACAGAAGATATCGGAATAAAGCCGGGGTGCCCCCAGGTTTATATCTTCCGCCGTAAAACCTACCGGTTGAGGCAGATTATTGCGTTCCATGATATCTCTAATATCTTTTGCCCTCTGCTCATACAACTGGACGGCCTCTCTGACCAAAGATTTAATATCACTATCCTCAACATGCTGGGAAAGGTGTTTTATAAAAACAGAAATCATATCTACATTCATATATGTATTAAAGAGATTACCTATCTCAGATGAACTCAATTCGGGACTCTTAACAATAGGATCTTTTGTATGGAATTCATTTATACTACTTGAAGTTGTTTCCATTAAACGGACATCCTTTCAACATTGTATAGAACTTTTTTCTCCATATCGTATGTATTATTTTGCCTTTATTTAATACCCGATATACTTTAATATTAAAAGCAGTTATTTTAATTGGTTTTAAACAAAATTCAAGCCAGGTAAAAATTATTTTTCGAGGCTTAGCTGCCATGAAACTCCAAACATAAATTTTCGGTTTAATAAATTTCTTAAGTTAAAGCAAAACAGCCGGCGTCTTTAACAGCCGGCTGTTTTGTTGTATTCCAAAATAACAGGGTTGACTCAAAACTAAGGAGCTTAAGAACCGTATACATTATCTGCCACTGACGGCAAGGTTATATCGACTTTATTGTTGCTGTTTTCGGTGGAAGGGACCCAGTCGACCTTAGCGCCTAATACCTCGGAAACAAACCTGAGCGGAACAACTGTTCTATCATTAACCAGAGCGGCTGGAGCATCAAGTGTAATGGTTTGGGAAGGGTCAGTGCCAACTATAGCTTTATCGCTTTCTATGGTGAGAAGAATTTGCTGTCCATCCTTGTTAATTGTAACAGTTTTGGTGCTTTGGTCCCAGGCAACCGCCGCGCCTAGAGCTTCGGAAACAAATCTGACCGGAACATAAGTTCTGTTTACGCTGGTGTCAATGAAAGGTTTCTGGTCGGGGAAGACAACTTGTTCCCCATACACGTAAACATCTACGCTATAATCTGCCTTATCCATGTCCAAAGCGTAAGCAGCTCCAGCTGCCATTATTACCAGTGCCATAACCATAATAAAAAGTTTAAAGTTTTTAATAATAAATACCACCTTTCAGGTTTAAAATAGATACTTTCAGGTCCCACGCACAGCTAAATTATACTTTGATATCATTTACCACCTTCTAACATTGTAAACTTTAGCAAATAAATTATACTACATTTTTCCTTTATTATCAATCATATCATCAGGTCAGGCATTCTCCTCTCTTCTCTTTTACTGAGCAATTTTAATGAAGTTATGCTTATTTTTTTGCACTAGCTCCTGTGGTTAGTTAATTCTATTAAGTTAAATAATTACTATAATTTATTGTCAAAAATTTTTACAACAGTATTTATGGTTAAAACTAATAAATGCCATCTGTTACGCATATTATATTTTCCTTTTGGGGGATGGTAATATAAAGTAGAGATGCAAGCAAGCGCGGCATAATTTTATTTTTTAACTTCATAAGATTGGTGTGAATTTGGAATTGAAAAATACTGTAATTGATTTTCATGTTCACCTGTCAGAGTACGAGTCCTTTGGTGAAGATGCCTTTAATTTCTTTGCCGGTGCCTTCCCCTCCAAAGAAGAATATGTTTATTTCTGCGGAATACACAGCGACCCCCATGCTTTTCTGCAGCTGATGGATAAAAATGGAGTTGATTATTCTGTTGTATTAGCAGAGATTTCGCCATTGTCCACCGGTATTGCCACAAATGAAATGGTAGAAGATTTTTGCCGGGTGAGTCCGAGATTAATACCGTTTTGCACGATAAACCCGTATCTGCACCCGAAAATGGGCAATATGTTAGAGGATTTTATCCTTAAACGTGGCTTCAAGGGTCTCAAGCTTCTTCCCTCGTACAATTATTTTTATCCCAACGACAGTTTCATGTACCCGTTATATGCTGTTGCAGAGAGACTTGGCATACCTGTTCTTTTCCATACTGGATCTTCAATTTATTATGGCACACGATTAAAGTATGCGAATCCCATCTTTTTTGATGATGTGGCTGTAGACTTTCCGGACATGAAAATTATTATGGCCCACGGGGGGCGGGGTCCCTGGTATAATGAAGCAATCAGCATGGTTCGCCTGCATAAGAATATTTATATAGAAGTTTCTGGACTGCCCCCTAAAAAGCTTTTTGAATATTTCCCTGATATGGGACGGTTTGCCCATAAGTTTATATTTGGTACTGACTGGCCCAGCGTGGATGTTAAAAAGAACATCGAAATGGTCAGGAACTTAAACCTTCCCCAGGAGGCTGTTGCGAAGATACTGGGGGAAAACGCCAGGCAGCTCCTGGGATTAGCCTGATGGTTGCAAAGTAAAAGAACACCTCCGTGTACAATTGTGACTGTGGGGTGTTCTTTTTTTATACCTGTAATCACGTGAAATATAATTGTTATAATAATCATACAATTCGACATATTCCGACAGTATTTCCTAAAGGTAAGTTTAAATATTTGTTGAATTTCGAATTATCCAACATCACTAACAACAAATATTTAAATTTGCGGAGGGATCAGTCACTGTGTCAGGCGATACCGTTTGCTTTTGCGGCAGTTTGAGGAGGCATAAAAAATGCCATCCGGATATTTTCGGGGAAAGCCTTGCCGCAAAAATGCTTTCACTTTATGCAAGGGCGGACACGCTGATAAACTGCCATTACTCTAAACACAGCGTCAAGCCGGTCTGCAGAAAGGGATGCAGTGAGTGCTGCGGCACGGTTTTTTGTGTTTCAATAGTAGAATTCTTTTTAATCTGCCGCGAGATGATAAAATTTGATCATAAAAAGATTGCGCTTGTTAAACACAGGGTTTTACAGGGGATATCATATTTAAATAATAAACAGCCTGAATTGTTAAAATGTTTTAGATCTGACCACTCCCAGATGGATTTTAAAAATATGTCACTAAAAATTTATGAACTGTCCAGGGGTGTAAAACTAGATTGCCCTTTTTTAACCGAGTTGACTAACGGGGACAAGATTTGTTCGATCTATAATGTAAGGCCCTTAATCTGCAGAATTTCAGGCACGTCATATTATACTGATATTGATAACATGTACATATGTTCGCATATAGGGACCAACAGAAAGATAATGGACTGCGGGCCAAGCACCATAGATATTTGGAGCAGTTTCATAAAAGATATACTGACCATTAGTTATAAAGACTCGTGCTTCAGGGGAAGCGTGTACCCGGTTATTTACTGGCTTTACCTGGCGCTGAACGGTTTGGAAGACCTTAAAACATATCTGGGTAGAGAACGGCGTAATAAATACTTCGAGATGCCCTACGTCGAAGCCAAAGAAAAAACCTTATTAAGAAAGATTTTATAATGATAAATAATATAATTTGTCTATTTCTTTATGCCTGTGATTAATTGGCTTTCCCCCACTAGTTCCCAGGGATTCACCTGGAATCCCGCATCTCCAAGCCATTCCTTGTATTGCTCAAAAGTCCATGTGCCACCGGAAACAGTGTTGACCAGCATGTTCACTGCGAAGACCGCCGCCCTGGCGCCGGTGCCCCGGATCATATCACTGATCACAATGCGCCCGCCTTTCACAGTTTCTTTTGCCGCGTCTGCAAAGAGCTTTCTATTCTCTGTTTCTCCGTAAATGTGGCATACATTTCCAAGGTAGACCAAATCAAAGGGGCCCTCAGGCAGTCCCCGGGTAAAGTCCCCTTTGACCATTTTGACATTCAGGGCGCTGTCGAGTTCGGGGCTCATCATTTCAATGACTTCGGGCAGGTCCAGGACTGTGACAGCCGCGCCTTTTTTGGCAAAAGCCACGGCATATGTGAGCGGGCCGCCACCCACATCGAGCACCCTTGGGTTGGCCGACAGGTCTCTCAGACAAAATTCGGATACCGCGGATGCAGATCTTTGAGCGTGATGGCTCATAGCCATTATAAAACTCTTGGAATGGCCGGCCTTGTCTTTTCTGGAGGCAGGACTTCCGGTCTTTATCACTTCAGGCAGCTGGTTCCAGGCTGAAATCAGATTATAACCGTGCATAAAAGAGAAACCGGTATAATCTCCGTGTGCTGGGTTGTAAAAAATGTTATCAGCTTCCTCGCTCAACTTTAACTCATTATTATCGCTGTATATTACATAACCTAAAGCTGCCAGTGCCTCTGTTGCCGTCCACAGTGCCCTGTAGTCCGTACCTAGTTTTTCTGATAACTCCCGCAATGTGTGCGGACCGTTTTTAATCGCATCGAACAGCCCGATTTTCACCGCTGCGCCTACTAACAAAAATTCTTGCGGCAGCTGAAATGACGCCGGATTTGGCATGGGGTTACCTACCTCCTCTTTTTACCGTTAATTTAATTATATAATACATTCAACAAGGGCCTTTATTTACCTTTATAGTTATCTGGCCGGTAAGGTTTAATCCAAGGGTTGCTATAGTTTTTGGGGCTGGAATAATTAATTACATGTTGTAGTTCATTAGTTAAGATATTGCTCACGGCACCTACTCTTTACTGCCATTCTATCTTTAATGTTTTTTATCCGGCAACTGGGGCGGTTCTTCCAACCAGCCGTTTTCAATGAGAACATTTACGCCGTCATCCAAGTATTTTAAAACCTCAGCCGTCAATCTTGAAAAGTCTGCCACTATATCGATCCTCACAACAGGCAGAGCTTTCCCATAGGCACTGGTTAAAACAACATTTGATGACCTTAGCTGCTGCATCATCAATTTGTCAGAAAAAGGAGCAATATTTGATTTCATAACACCATTATCCCAGGGCATTGATACAGGCAGGTTATTTTTTATTAAAAGTGAACTGAATATTTCAACATGCTTATTGGCTATCTCCCACCCTCTATCCATATATTGCCTTACTTTTTCCGATTGGGCAACCTGGCCGAATCCTTTTAACATAGCCTTTCTAAGCGAATTCCTTTGGAGACTGGAGAATATATGTGAGATTTCTATTGAATTGAGAGTCCTTTGTTTCCCCAGGTAACCGGCCAGATAGTTCTGTTTTTTTACAAAATCAATCCTTTCCGGTACCGGAATATAGGGGGGCCTTGTATACATCCCTTTTGAAAGCATAAGGCTGACAGCCCTGTTGTATATCTCCGCCGGGTCTGCAACACATTCGGTAAAATATTTACGGACATCTGCCCTAGTGCTCATCTGGAGTGCGGTACTATAGCCGTCCAACCTGATCCTGGCCATACCTTCGAGGAACCTTAACACAAAAGTGTCTGAAAAAAGGCGAGGCGCTTCAAGGTTTAAGTCACCGTCCGTAAATCCGATGGGAGCGGGGTGTTTTTCAAGAGAATATATCTCTGAAATTATGCGCAGGTGCTTTTTAGCGATCCCCAAAGTATATTCTAAAACATCTTTGATATCCGGGTCTTCAACAATTTTTAAAAAGTATTTTACGATTTGCTTCTTAATGCTGCTTTCCATCCAGGAAGACCAGAGGTTAGCAAGTTCCGCAGAAGTAAGTCTTGTGTCTTGTTGGTTTGCAGCGGCAGTATGGACCGCTTCTATATCATGATACGGTGATGGTCCGGTGTTATTCTGGATTATTTCCAATTAAATGTCCTCCATTTTTGCATTATCTTATAATATATTCTTGTCCAAAAATATTTTTTTATATTAACCACCATATATTTTACTATCTACAGATGGAAGTTTTTTGTAAATCTCCGCAGGGACAATCCAAGCTACATCCAGGAAGTTGAAGACGACGATTCTGTAATCTGATTAAAAAGGTTCTGTAATATTGTCTTTACCCTTTATGTCTTTACCGCTGCTCTTCGGAATGATCTCAGGCCATAAGTTTCTCTGATCGAATGTCTGGAGAGAGGTAAGAAAGCGTGCCTTAAAGTTGGGAAATTGCCTGGCCAGGTCAGCTGTAAGTTTCTTAGCCACTTCCCTGTGGGTGAAGCCGTTTGCGGGGCAGGTATTAGGCACGGTAGGCAGATTTTCCTTCTCAACAAAAGAGTATATTTCCTCCGAGGGGTGGTAGACCAGCGGCCGGACCATTGTCAGGCCGGTGCGGTCGAGAAAAGTAACCGGTGAAAACACGCGCAGCTGGCCGGTGTAGATCAGGCTCATGAAAAATGTTTCTATTACATCGTCAAGGTGATGGCCCAGGGCGACCTTGTTGCAGCCCAGTTCCAGGACCTTGCCGTGCAGGGCGCCGCGGCGCAGGTGCGAGCAGATGGCGCAGGGGTTGCCGCCCCCCCTCTCCTCAAAAACTATTTTAGCGATTTCAGTCTCCACCACGTAAAAAGGCACATTTATGGAACGGCAAAAATCTTTAAGTACCGGCAGGTCTACAGGCCAGCCGGTTTTGATATATACTGCCGCGGAAAGTTCGAATTTGACCGGCAGCATACGTCTGAGCAGGTCAAGCGAGTACAACAGGGTAACGCTGTCCTTGCCTCCCGAGAAAGCGACGGCCACCCGGTCACCGTCCTGCAGCATGCCGAAATCGTATATGGCCCTTTTGACTCTTGCTAAAAACCACTTGCGGTAATTTTTGACCAAAATATCTAGCTCCTTTTACAGCCTTCATATAATGCAATAGCTATTGCCTTACCAGATATATAATAATGGGCTTTTAACATTTGGACAAGCCCGTGTGTTGCAGCTGCTTGGGAAAAAAACAAAATGAAATTTAGAAATAATTCGACAATTTCATTAATTTATAAAAAATAATACCGATAATATACTTGTCAAATTTCATATAGCAGGTGAGATAATGACTCTGAGCAAAAAAACATTAATTATTATCGGCATTACTTTTTCATGCCTGATTTTACTGCTGTACGGCAGCTTAAGATATATAATAATGAAGGACTATACGGCACTGGAAAATCAGGATGCCAGCCAAAATGTTCAAAGGGTTTTGAGCGCCATAAATGATGAGGCAGACCAAATTGCCGCAAATGCCAGTGACTGGGCGACATGGGATGATACATACAAGTTTGTTGAAGACAGAAATAGTGATTACATAGAAAGAAATATCCCCGATACCACCTTTGAAGATCTTAAATTAAGCCTGTTCCTCTGTGTTAATTCTTCCGGTGAGATAGTGTTTGGCAAAAGCTATGATTTTATCAATGGCACAGAAATGCCTATGCCGTCCGGTCTCGAAAGTATATTGGCAGAAAATAAAATGCTCTGGCATCATGATTCCACGGAAAGCAAAATTTCCGGCATTTTTGCTTTCCAGGAAGGGCCGATGGCGCTGGCTTCCGCGCCTATTATTACAAGCGACCAGACCGGTCCTGTGCGAGGAGCTTTAATTATGGGGCGCTATCTGAATTCAGGAGAAGTAGCGAACCTGGCTGAAAAAACTCACTTAACTCTTAACCTGCATAGACTCGACGCTATGCCCGGGCTGTTGGCGGACATTAAATCCAAGCTGGAAGGTACTGAAGAAGATAATTTTATTGTTGTCCAACCCTTCAACGAGGAAATTATTAACGGTTACGCCTTATTAAAAGATGTTTTTGACAACCCTGTTATGGTATTGCAGGTTGACCTGGAAAGGGGAATTTACCAGCAGGGTAAAAACAGCCTCAGGCTGCTGCTGTTTTCGCTTGTGATATTTGTACTGGTCTTTGGCGCGCTGGTGGTCATGCTGTTAGAAAAGAATGTGCTTTCCAGGCTGGCAAAACTCAGCAGGAACTTCAGCTTAATAAGCAGCTGCGGCGACCATTCGATGCGCCTTCAGGCGTCAGGAAATGATGAGTTAACCGAGCTTGCCGAATCTGCAAATAAAATGCTGGAGTCATTGCAGAATACCCATCAAATCCTCAGTGTCACTAAGGAAAGGTACCGTACCCTGACGGAAAACGCTTACGACCTGATCTGTGAAATAAGCACCGATGGCAGGTATTTATACACCAGCCCCAACTACAAGGAAGTACTGGGTTATGATCAATCGGATATGATTAACAAGAGTGTTATTGATTTCATTTGGCAGGAAGATAAAAACAAGGTAAATAACGCAATTGTAAACATTGAATTCTCGGGATTAAAAGAACTGACTTACAGAATGATGAGCAAGAACAGTGATTTAAGATGGTTCGAAAGCACCGCCAAGACTTTCAAAACTGTAAAAGGTGAGAGCCGGCTGGTAGCCGTTTCACGGGATATTACAGAAAAGCAGAAATATGAGGAAACTATTAAATTTCAGGCTTTCCATGACAGCCTTACCGGCCTGCCCAACCGTTTACTGTTCAAAGACCGGCTGTCACTGGAACTTGCCCACTGTAGACGCAATAATAAAATGCTGGCGCTCATTTTTTTAGATCTGGACAGGTTCAAATTGATCAACGACACTCTGGGCCATGAGGTCGGCGACCTTCTGCTCTGCCAGGTGGCTGAGCGCCTCAGTGAATGTGTGCGGGAAGGTGACACTGTCGCCAGATTGGGCGGAGACGAGTTTACTATTATGCTGCCCGAAATAACTTGCGCAGAAGGAGCCGCGAAAGTAGCTGAAAAAATTCTTGAGAACATCAGAAAGCCTGTTATATTAGGAGAACACGAGCTGTTTATCTCCACCAGCGCCGGCATCGCGCTGTATCCCAGCGACGGTGATGATACGGAAACACTGATTAAAAATGCCGACACGGCGATGTACCTTTCTAAGGAAAAAAATAGAGACAACTACCAGTTCTACACGCCTGCCTTAAACCACAAAACACATGAAAGGCTTTTGATTGAGAATGAGCTGAGGCGGGCAATTGAACGCAAGGAATTTGTCCTGCATTACCAGCCAAAGGTCAATATAAATAGCAGGGAACTAACCGGCATTGAGGCGCTGGTCAGGTGGAACCACCCCTGCCGCGGCCTGCTGCTGCCAGCTGAATTTATTCCTATTGCTGAAGAAACAGGGATGATAGTCCCTCTGGGCGAATGGGTCATGCGGACCGCTTGCGCCCAGAATATGTCCTGGCATGAGGCCGGCTACACGCCGAATGCAGTTTCCGTTAACCTTTCCGGCAAGCAGTTTTACCTGCAGAATTTAGTAGAGACGGTTAAACGCATATTAAAAGATACAGGCTTGGACCCGCACTGGCTGGAGCTGGAGATCACTGAAAGCACCGCTATGCAGAACTCGGAATATACCGCAGAGACATTGTACAGGCTTAAAAAAATGGGGGTACAGCTTTCTATCGACGATTTCGGTACAGGGTACTCTTCACTGGGCCAATTGAAACGCTTCCCTGTTGACAAACTCAAGATTGACAAAACTTTTGTAATGGAGATTGGAGAAATCAGGGATAGCGAAGTAATCGCATCAACTGTTATTGCTCTTTGCAAGAGCCTTAAACTGGGTGTTGTTGCCGAAGGCGTGGAGACAGAGGTGCAGCGCAAATTTCTCCAGAAGCACCAGTGCTCTGAGATGCAGGGGTTCCTGTTCAGCAAGCCTCTCAGTTCTGTGGATATGGAGGCGCTATTGTCAAAAAGGAAGCTCAGCCGGTCATCTTGAAAACAAATTAAAGCCCTGGGGACTAAAACTCCAGGGCTTCTTTTGCGAATTATTGATCTGCGAATTGTAAAAATTCTAATTTACCACCCGGCTGGCTCCCAGGTATCTCTCGCTGTAGTAATTCTGTGAAAGAGATGTTATTACGACCTCACCTTCAGCTGAACTGCTGTGGATAAAACAGTTATCTCCTATGTAGATGCCTGTGTGTGAAGGCCCTGACATGTATGTTGTGAAAAACACAAGGTCACCCGGTATCAGCTGGTTTACCCTGGCGCCATAATAATACTGCTCGTCAGCCATACGCGGGATTTCTATTCCGAAATGGCTGTATACATAGTAGGCAAACCCTGAACAGTCAAAACCATCAGGTGAACTGCCTCCCCATACATATGGCGTTCCTAAAAACTGCCTGGCGTAGGAGGCGATCGCCTGTGACTTGCGGCTGCCGGATGCGCCTCGGCTGGCGACGACCGGAGAATTTTGCATTGTCTGCAGTGTTTGGGGGCCGGCCACACCATCTGCCGTAAGCCCGTTGTTAGCCTGAAAATCGATAAGAGCAAGCAGTGTGCCAGCGCCAAAATTTCCGTCCAGGCTGTCATTGTAATAACCAAGCGATTTCAGCTTTGTCTGCAGGGCAAGCACTTTATCGCCGCTCATCCCCTTTTTTATAAGGTCAGGCCGCGGGCTTCCCGCTACCGCTTCTACCTTTGCCGCAGCCAGGCTGTCAATCGCGGCCAGGGTCGCAGGGCCTGCTATGCCGTCATCGTTAATGCCGTTGCCTTTCTGGAAGGCAATGACCGCTGACAGTGTGCCGGCGCCAAAATTTCCGTCCACGCTTCCACTGTAATAGCCAAGGGATTTAAGTTTTGTCTGCAAGGTAAGCACATTATCGCCGCTCATGCCTTCTTTTAGAAGATTACTGTTCGCTCCTGTGCCATCCTCTTCCACAGCCAGGCCGTCGATTGCGGTCAGGGTCGCTGGGCCGGCTATGCCGTCTCCGCCAAGTCCGTTGTCGCCCTGGAATTTAATGACCGCGGAAACTGTCGCGGGGCCAAAGATGCCGTCTGGCTCGCCTGATTCAAAGTAACCCAGGCTCTGCAGTTTGGTCTGCATTTCAAGTACGGCCTGCCCTGACATCCCTTCCTTGAGCATCAGCTCTTCAGCGCTGGCTCCAGGCGCCTGAAACACTGGAAATATCGAAAATACTACAACTAACGATATTATAAACTTTTTTTTCAATATGACTTCTCCTTTTAGGTCCCGATTATCATGCGGATTCTTACTAAAAATCAATTCTTTTTATTTTTTCGACACAGTCTCTAATATTACCTGCCTTTTCTTAATCTTCTTTAGCATAAAAAAATCCCCATTATGAGATGGGGATTAACGTAATTCAGAAACCTTTTAATCTTTGTCCGAGTTATTGTTTTCTTTGGCCATCGCTGCTTTCAGAAGTTCACCCACGTTACTGCCAATAGAGTCCTGCTGGCTGTAACGGGCAATCAGCTGCTGGTTAGCCCTGCCGCCCCCTTTGGAACTCCTGAAGCCATAATCATCCTGTTTCTCCGGCTGCCGGTACCCGCAGGCTCTGTCCTGGCACGATAGCATTTTTCCTCTTTTCCCGTTCACCAGCAGCATGTATTTACCGCAGACCGGGCATTTTGTTTTAGTAATATTATCAGCTTTGTAGACGGCCGTGTCCGCGATAACGCTTTTGACCAGTTCCGCGGCGTTTTTACGGATATCAGCCATAAATTCTTTTTTGCTTCCCTTCCCCCTGGCTATGCTGGATAGCCTCTGCTCCCATTGCGCGGTTAATTCCGGTGTCTTCAGGGCCGGGGCAACCAGGCCGATTAGCTGGATCCCTTTTGAGGTGGGGACCAGCTCTTTCCCCTGGCGCTCGATGTAACTGGTATTGAGCAGCTTTTCAATAATCTCGGCCCGTGTGGCCGGTGTCCCAAGGCCGCTCCCTTTCATGGATTCGCGCAGTTCCTCGTCTTCGATGAACTTGCCCGGACTCTCCATCGCAGTCAGCAGGGTGGCTTCCGTGTAACGAGACGGGGGCCTGGTTTTTGATTTGTTAGTTTTTATATTTTTAACCTGTTTGGACTCGCCTTTATTTTGCAGGGCCAGGGTCTGTTCCGGCAGCGCTTCCTCATCGGCACCGTCCTTTTCAGCGGTTTTGGAGGTTACAGCCCGCCAGCCTTTTTCTTTTACCACTTTGCCCCGGGAGTGAAAATTCTCACCATTGACAGCGGTGATGATAGTGGTCTGGGCATAACGGTAAGGAGGGTATAAAACTGCGATGAACCGCCTGACGATCAAATCGTACAGTTTTCTTTCCTCTTCTTTCAACAACGGCAGACGCAGGGGCTGTTCAGTGGGGATGATGGCGTGGTGATCAGTGACTTTGCTGTTGTCGACAAACCGTTTCGTCGGGTTTAAAGGTTTCTGCAAAAGGGGTTTAACAATCTCCGCATACGGCGCCACAGAAATGCTTTTCAGCCTGGCCGCGAGTGTGGGAACTATATCCGTGGTGATATATCTTGAGTCAGTCCTCGGGTAGGTGACCAGTTTGTGCTGTTCATATAAGTCCTGCAAGATAGACAGGGTTTTTTGCGCTGAATACCCGTACCGTTTGTTGGCGTCCCTCTGCAGCTCAGTCAGGTCGTAGGCCAGGGGTGCCCCCTCGCTTTTATTTTCAGTGTGAATTTCCTTGATCACACCCGGATGGCCTTTTATTTTAGCGGCCAGATCTTCCGCCAGGCCTTGGCTGAAGATCCTTCCGTTTCCGGACTTGTTCCGCCAGTCGCCAAAGTAGTCCCCAAAATCAACACGGATCGTCCAGTAATCAACCGGTACAAATTGTTTTATTTCTGATTCCCTGTTTACAATCATAGCCAGTGTTGGTGTCTGCACCCTGCCGGCGTTTAACTGGGCGTTAAACTTACAGGTTAATGCCCTGGTAACGTTAAGCCCGATCAGCCAGTCTGCCTCCGCCCTGCAAACGGCTGCGTCATACAGGCTGTTATAGGAGCTGCCGGCCTTCAGGTTGGCAAACCCTTCCCGGATGGCGTCGTCAGTCTGAGAGGAGATCCAGAGCCGCATGAACGGTTTTTTCCAGTTTGCCAGGACCATGATCCAGCGGGCCACCAGCTCGCCTTCCCGTCCGGCGTCTGTGGCAATTACCAACTCTTTGATATCGTCCCGCCTCATTAAATTTCTGACTACCTGGAACTGGTGGGAAGTCTGCCTGATGATTTTTAATTTCATACTTGGCGGCAGCATTGGTAAATCCTCCAGGCGCCAATCCTTATATTTTTTATCATAGTCATCAGGCTCAGCCAGTGTTACCAGGTGACCCAGCGACCATGTCACAACAAATTGGGGTCCCTCTATATACCCCTTGTTTTTACTGCCGCATTTTAAAACCCTGGCTATTTCCCTGCCCACACTGGGCTTTTCCGCCAGCACAAGCGCTTTCATCAAATCTCCTCAATTCTTAATTAAACTAATCAGCAGTGATTTCCTGGATTTGAAAAGTACTGTCTGCCTTTATCCTTACAGGCCCCGGCACTTCGATGAATATACTCAAGTCCTTAAAGTACCGTACACTTATATGTTTCGAAACCTGAATATCAATGTTGTCATATAATCTCGGCAGGACATAAACAGTATTGTTGTCTGTATTGAAAATATGTATCTCAGACAGGTAGGAATCAAATAAGCCCAGACGTTCACCGTCGTCCTGCAGGGTATCCTTTTTGGGGTATATGTGAAGATACAGTTTATTCCTCACGGCGGCGGGCATGTCATTTGTCCTGCTGTAACGGTATTCACATCCCTTGATTATCTCACCGCTCTTCTTTGATGTGTTAATTTCCAGTTTCACATATACACGCCCTTTCCTATGGAATTATTTATTTGCAATGAGCCGCAGGCAATATTACTGATCTAAGCTCACCGCTCATATGCGGCTGACGGCGTACCTGGCCAGGGGATAACCTTTATTCTCGTCGTCTGCAAACCCGTACCTCCTGTACCACGCGTCAAGCTGTTTTTCGCTGAGGTTGCCGGAGGAATATATATAAGCGTATAAGTCCAAATTTTTCCGGTCAAGGTATGCGGTGAGTTTTGTCAAGACTTCGGACCCATACCCCATCGCCCTGTTTTCTTCTGAAACATACATCCTGGTAAAAATCCAGATGTCGCCGGCGCTGCTTATTTCAGCGCAGGCAAGTGTTTTATCGTTTTCTTTTCTCTGAAACCGGACGATCCTGTTGATCGGGTTTTTCTCTTCTGTGATCAGGATGTTACCTTCTTTGATTATGCTTTGTTCCAAGCCATCCACCTTAAAATCAGCAATTAATAATACAAAATATTTATCTGGAAACACCGGCCAGCACGCTGCGGAAAGGGTCGAACTCGACACATTTCAATGGCTGCCTGGCAATATGCATAAGGCATTTGTTGCATGATGTGCACCTGGACTGCCTCTTGTCCGGGCTGTGCAGCAGCCGGTTAGGCAAATCCGGTTCGCATATTAATGGGCGGCAGATGCCGATAAAGTCGGCTCCGTTTTTCAGCAGGTGCTCCATCGCCGGCAGTGAGCGGATGCCGCCGGTAACCGCCAGTGCGGTGTTTGTTCCTGTTATTGCTTCTTTCATGGCGTCTACAGCCCAGCCGAAATATGCCTCACGCTCTCCCGCTTCCTTGCTGAGCCTGGCCCGCAGCTGTATCTGTTTCTCGACCCCGCCGCTCAATTCAATCAGGTCCACGCCCATTTTTGCCAGTGATTTAGCCACCGTGGCATATTGTTCTATTCCATTTCCGCCATCTATATAATCTGAGGTGTTCATTTTCCAGAATACCGGGAAATCGTCACCGACCTGCTCCCGTATGGCGGAGTAAACCTCCAGGGTGAAGCGCATCCTGTTTTCCAGGCTGCCTCCCCATTGATCCGCGCGGTTGTTTGTGGCCGGGCAGAGGAACTCGCTTAGCAGGTATCCGTGGGCGCCGTGCACGGCAACCGCGTCAAAGCCGGCTTCTTTTACCCTGCGGGCAGCCGTGCCAAAAGCTTTTATTGTGGTGGTTATATCCTCTTCCCTGATATCGTTAAGACGGTAACCCCTGTCGAGAGCGCCATATGAAAACCCATATCCGGACGTGCCCTGGTGAAATATTTGCATCGCTAACCTGCAGCCGCTGCCATATTTGTGCACGATATCAGCCAGTTTTTTTAGACCGGTTATAAACTTGTCGTCAAAAACACACATCTGCTGCGCAAAGCCTTTCCCTGCCGGCTCAACAGCGGCGGCGCCGGTTACCAGGATACCCGACCCTCCCGCTGCTAAATGGTAGTAAAGCTCCAGCAGGTCGTCGGTAACGAAGCCGTCAATATCAGCCTTGCTCTCGACAGTCGCGGAACGCAGGAACCTGTTTTTAATCTCCATATTTTTAATTTTGTAAGGTGTGTTCAGTATAGACATCTTTTGTCTCCCCACTTTGATGATATTACTTTTTGTCGTCAGGCTTTTTGAAGTCCAGGATCTTGCCCATCCTTGGTGTTGATTCAAAACTTTCGGGCGAAATATGCTCGATTTCAGGGAAGTATTTTTTTATTTGCTCCATGATCTGGCGCGTTACCGCCAGGGTTTCCTTGTCAGCGTTTTCACCGGCTAAATTCAGGGCCAGGCCGAAAAGCAGCATTTCATCATGGGAGAGGTTGAGTTCGTAGCCGCTGGTGGGAAGTTCATTTATTTTAGCCAGTGCCATCAGGCAAACACCTGAGAACATGGAGTAGGACTCAGGATTTAGTTTCTCATTGGCCACATTTTCGTAGTTCTTTTTATAAGCTGTAATAACCGCGTTTAATAGTACCTGCGCCTTGTCAGGCTTTATTGAAAGCTTGAACAGCGGTGAAAATACGAAGCTGTCCATACCGGTCCTCAGGATTAATTCCCCCCTGTTTCCCAGCAGGCAGACAATGCGCCCGTTTTGTATCTCTATTTCAATCTGGGAATCGTTAATAAACAGGCTGGTGGGGAAGGTATTTCTTAAAAAGCTGGAAAAATCGTGCTCTTCAGATTCATTTTGCATGTACTTCTGTTTAAAATACATTCCCGCATCGCCGGGATCAAATTCAACCTCAATATCTTCAAGGTATATGATAGTTGACTCGACCAGCTGATCTTCGAAATAGTGCTCCAAAAGCAAGTATTCTTCTATGTACTCCTCAATCATCTCCAGTATTTCATCGATATCAAACACAATATGGTTGCTTACTAATGAGTAATCCAATAAATGCTCCTCCCTGTCCGGTGTACTTTTAATCCTGCAGAGTTAGTATTAAATTACCACATACATGATAATTGGGCAACAACCGGATTTTGCAGGCTGCTGTTATTCCCGGTCAAAAACATACTGCGCTATCGCATCTTCTTTTGTAAATAATTTTTTGTAAGACATTAAAACCAGTATCAGGCACCCTATCGCAACCGCCGCGGCTATCATAAGCATTACTACTATCTGGTAGCGGACGGCCTGTTGAGGGTCCGCGCCGCTCAGGATCTGCCCGGTCATCATACCCGGCAGGCTGACCAGGCCGACGACCATAAGTGAATTAATTGTCGGGGTCATACCGGATCGCAGCGCTTCCTTAACGCATTCTCTGACAGACTCCCATGGTGATGCGCCGAAACTGAGCAAAGCTTCTATTTCGGATATATTTGACCTGACTTCTGAAAACAGGCGGTCAAGTGAAAGGGCGATACCGTTCATCGAGTTGCCCAGGATCATGCCGAAAATAGGTATGGCTATCCTGGCCGAGTACCAGGGCTCAGGAGCTATGATCAGGGCCACGACTATTGTCCCTACGATAAAAGTGCTGGCCCAGAGAGAAACAAACGCGAGCGCCAGGGTATGCCGCACCGCTCGCGGCGACCTCCGCGCGGCTGTTCCGGATGCCACCAGGGTCATCATGGTTATGATTACCACGATCAGGAACAGGTTGTTTAGCTTGAAAATATATGTAAGGGCATAGCCGATCAGCGTCAGCTGGACAAAAGTCCTGACAGTGCCCCACAGCAGCGGCTTGAGCAGTTCAAGCCTTAACGCGGCCGAAATAACGCCCGCGATTAATACTAAAATAACGCTCAGGGCAAGCTGCAGGTTGGATATAGGTATTATGCCAACGTCCAATTAATTCACCCCCGGCCCGGGGAGTACAACCTCGTGGATGATAATATCCGTAATATCTTTATAAATGTCATTATGGGTTACCATAATTATGCCGCGGCCAGCTTCACTTCCGGCCCAAATCCTCAAAAAAGCCATTACCGCCCTGGCGGAATTATCATCGAGGGCTGCAAAGGGTTCATCCAGAAGTAAAATGTTCGGCTTGAAAAGAGCTGATCGCAGCAGCGCTATTCTTGCCATTTCGCCGCCGGAAAGAGTGCGGGCATCCTGGCCCAGTAAATCCTCATTCAATAATAATGCCCTCAGCCCGTCCAGAGCTTCGCTGGAATTAAACTGTTCTTTCTTTATTTTTAGTTCAAAAGGCTTTTTCAGGTTATCGAGCACCGTCCCGCTGAAAATAGCCGGTTTCTGGGCTGTGTAATTAATTTTGCTGCGCCACTGCTGGGGAGAATACGAAAGCCAGTCTTCTCCCAGGAAAGAGACCAGGCCCCTGTCGCACTTCATAAGCCTTGCCAAAATCTTCAGCAGGGTTGTTTTGCCGGCGCCTGACGACCCTTTCACTACCAGCAGCGATCCTTCTTCCAGGCTGGATGATACGCTGACAGTGCGGCCAGCGGAGCCGAGGTGATATTCAACATGGTCGATTTTGAAAAATCCCGTCACAAGTTTTCCCTCCCGGGAAAATTTATTAATTTCTGCTGCCAGCTATTTTAGATTATAACCTGAAAAAGCGGCAGGTAATAG
Organism: Pelotomaculum propionicicum; assembly: GCF_048984525.1. Classification (GTDB taxonomy): domain Bacteria; phylum Bacillota; class Desulfotomaculia; order Desulfotomaculales; family Pelotomaculaceae; genus Syntrophopropionicum; species Syntrophopropionicum propionicicum_A. The sequence continues at coordinate 147,755 of NZ_JBMGJC010000001.1, read as the reverse complement.
ATGCCTGCCGCAAAAGCAGAAGTCGGAAGCCGGAAATTGGATGTCAGATGTAAATAGAAATTACTAAGCGGGAAAGCTAAGGAAAGGGTATGGTTTGCGGTCCAGCTTGTGGATCGCCCTTATGAAACGCACAGTGCAGGTTTTGGCCCTCATAACCACCGAATGTGTCTCAGCCCTATCGCCGCCGTAAAAGCGCACCCCTCTTAGAAGTTCCCCGTCCGTAACGCCGGTGGCGGAGAAAATCGCGTCATCACCCTTTACGAGATCATCCATGGACAATATTTTTTTAGGGTCGGCAATACCCATCCTGATGCAGCGCTGGTACTCATCATCGTCTTCCGGCACAAGGCGGGCCTGCATTTCACCGCCCAGGCATTTTAAGGCGGCCGCCGCGATTACTCCTTCAGGCGCCCCGCCGATTCCAGCGCATATATCAATGCCTGTATCATCAAAGGCCGTGGATATGGCAGAGCTAACGTCGCCGTCACCGATCAGCCTCACCCTGGCCCCTGCTTTGCGCACCGCGTCAATAAGTTTCTTATGGCGCGGCCTTTCCAGTATAATCACTACGCACTCGGATACTTTTTTGTTATTGGCTTCCGCCACAATTCTTAGGGTTACCTCGATAGGATCGTCGAGGTGGACCCTGCCGGCCGCCTTCGGGCCAACGGCAAGCTTTTCCATATACATGTCCGGCGCGTGCAGGAGGTTGCCCTTGTCGGCTATGGCGATGACCGACATGGCATTGGGCAGACCTTTTGCCAGGATATTTGTGCCTTCCAGCGGGTCAACGGCCACGTCTACTTCCGGTGAGGCGGCATTTCCAACTTTCTCTCCGATATAGAGCATGGGGGCTTCGTCCATTTCCCCCTCCCCTATAACCACTGTTCCATTTATGGAAACTGAATCAAACATCCGTCGCATGGCGTTTGTCGCCGCCTCATCCGCTTCATTTTTTTGTCCCCGGCCCATCCACCTTGCGGAAGCAAGCGCCGCGACCTCTGTTACCCTTATCAGTTCCATTGCGAGTTCTCTATCCATCTGTCCCACTCCCCGTAAAAAAATAAAAGGCGTTAATGAAAACGGCCCTTTATAGTAGTGCTTTTAAATATACTATATACCTGTCAAATTGAATTGAATACCCCTGCAACGATATTTACAGCAATTGGATATTTTTTTAATATCCATAATCTTTAAATTCTTAAAAGTTTATTTTTTAAAACAGGGGGAAGTTTAAAGATCCGGAGGGATAATTATGACTGAAAGCTCAGACGCCCAAAAAACCCCAAAAAACTACTGGCTGGTGGTCGCAGCACTGTCCGGAGTCCCGTTTATAATGGTCCTGGGCAATTCAATGCTGATCCCCGTCCTTCCCGATATCAGGAACTCGCTTAATTTATCCTCAGTGCAGGTAAGTTTAATAATTACGCTGTTTTCCCTGCCGGCCGGTATAATTATACCTGTGACCGGCTTTCTTTCAGACCGTTACGGGAGAAAAGCGGTGATCATCCCGGCTCTGGTTGTATACGGCGCGGGCGGGCTTATCGCCGCCCTGGCGGCTGTTTTTTTCAAACAGTATGCTTATGTGTTAATCCTGGCCGGCAGGGTCGTCCAGGGCATCGGCGCCGCCGGAACCGCGCCGATCGCCATGGCGCTGTGCGGAGACCTGTTTAAAGACAAGGAACGCAGCCGTTCACTGGGGTCAATCGAAGCTTCAAATGGGCTCGGCAAGGTCTTAAGCCCTGTCCTCGGTTCGGCTGTCGGCCTTTTGGCCTGGTATGCCGCTTTTATATTTTTCCCGTTAGTAGTAATACCGGTGGTTGTGGGGATGTGGCTGCTGGTAAAAGAGCCTGAAGGCCGTGCCAAACAAAAATTAGGGCAGTATTTGAAATCATTTGCGAAAGTGTTTAAAGATCAAAAAGGCCTGCTGCTCTCCTCTTACCTGGCGGGCGCTATAGCGCTGATGGTGCTTTTCGGCGTTCTTTTCTATCTCTCCGAATACCTGGAACAGCAGTACGGATTGGACGGCATCCCCAAAGGGCTGGTGCTGGCGATCCCGGTTTTATTCATGAGCGCTACTTCTTTTATAACCGGTTTTATTATCAAGAAGAAAGAAGCGTTGATGAAAATACTGGTGATAACAGGTCTCAGTATTATGACGGCGGCACTGATATTCTTGCCGCTGGCTAAAGGGGTTATTTTTTACTTCGCCGCTATTTCAGTAATCGGGGTCAGCACGGGACTGGTGCTGCCCTGTTTGAACATGCTTATAACAAGCGCGGCTACAATAAAGGAGCGCGGATTAATCACTTCGCTTTACGGCAGCGTGAGGTTTTTCGGCGTCGCCGCCGGCCCTCCCCTCTATGGTTTTCTGATGGCGAAAGGGACCGGGCTCATGTTCTGGAGCTCGGCCGGCCTGGCCCTGGCAGGCGCGGTTGTGTTTTTTATATTTGGAAAAGCAAAGGGCTCACAAGCTAACCCGGCGTCTTTTATTTATAAGCCAATCCCGGCCGGCAAACCCGGAAAGTGAGAAGTGGGACGTGGGGAATGAGACGCGTGAAATAATGTTGGAACTTATAACTTACGTCAGACATCAGATATCCGGCTCGACCTCCGACTTCAGACTTCCGGTCTCTGAAATGGTAGGTTCGGCTTCAGCCGAACAAAATGGTCGGATAAATCCGACCCTACAATACAAGAGAATCGCCTCCTTGTAGTGACAAATTCTACCCTGCAAGAAAAGAGAACCGCCCACCTGTTTGGGATACTAGACAGGATTGAAATATATATGATCATAAATTGAACGCGACCAGAGAACAGTACCCCAGTCGCGTTTAGAAACCAGCCGCATTATTAAGATGTTAGACTTGAGATTGATCGTGAATGTTATCTCAAGGGTTAAGAAAGACCCAAAAGGAATGCAGTATATACTCACGTCTCACGTCTCACGTCTCATGTCTCACCTGACTTTCTTGAGCTTTTCTTTCTGCTCGGCCAGTACCTGGTTATACTGGGCGTTAAAGCTGTTCACTACCCGCGACCATTCTTCCCGGAAGCCGGGCTGTTTTTCCGGGTCCACTTTTATTTTGGCCCCCATTTTCTTTTCTATTGATTGCATCGACGAGGCCATCTTGGCCGAAAACCTTTCTTTAAACTGTCCAAATGCCTGTTCAAGAGTTTTTTCATAATAATTAAAGAGGTGTTCAATTTGGCCGTACACTTCCCTGAGGGCGTCTTTGTTTACCTTGAGGAGCGTTATCCCTTCCAGGGCTTTTTTAGTCGTGTCAAAAGCAGCCCTGTCAACCGGCAGCTGGATGTTGCTTAAGAAGGTTTCCAGCGCGCCTTCCGCCATATACCCTTTTATTTTATCAGGATATTTATTCATCTCTGATAAAAAGTCAAAGTCTTTTTCGTTTAAATATCTAGCTGCCATCGCTTTTCCGACCGGGATGTGCTCCATTTTTTCAATCTCTTCCGGCGGCACTTCCTTCCTCTGTTGAAAACGCTCCATGGCCATTTCATAGGCTGATTTAATCCTGTCCAAAATAAGACCTCCCGTATTATTACCTTATTATCAACCGGCGCAGCAAGTAAACCGGGACCGGTAAAATTATCAAAGACACAACCAGCAGCCAGGCAAGGTCTCCCGCCATATATGCGCCGGCATTACCCGTGACAAGCCCGCGGGATATGTTAACCAGGTGATAAAGAGGGCTGAACCAGGCTAGTTTCTGTATTATAACCGGCAGCCCGGAGAGTGGGAAAAACACCCCGGAAATCAAGTACATCGGGGTTATCAGCAGCGAAAAGAAGTAATTAAAGCTGTCGATGTTCGGCACCAATCCGGTCCAAGTGGCTGCCAGCGCAGAAAACAGCAGCCCTGACAAAGCGAGCACAGGCAGGATTAATATGGCCAGTGGTGATTTAACCAGCCCCAGCACAGAGATGACGATCAGTATTACAGCGCCGTACATGACCGATTTAAAAGCTCCGAACAGCATGTCTCCCATAACCACGTCATAAATACTCGCCGGTGTCGCTACAATGGCCTGGTAGGACTTCTGGTATTCCATCCTGACAAAAATACCGTATGTACACTCAATAGTGGACGCAAACATGGCCGAGTAAGCGATCAGGCCCGGCGCCAGGTACTCGATGTAAGATACTCCTTCCATCGGCTGGAGGTAGGCTCCCAGGCCGAAGCCGAAAGCCGTCAGGTAGAATAGCGGCTCAAAGAAGTTAAACGAGATGCTGACCTTCCAGGTCTTCCGGTAGGCCAGCAAATGTCTTTTGAAAACTTTCCATACCAGCGGCGAGAGGTCAGGACGGTACATTTTCTTCCACCAGCCCTCTCCCGGTAAGCTTTAAAAATACGTCCTCCAAATTAGCGCCGCGCAGCATCAAGCGGGAGAAACTCCCGGTCAACGGCCTGAGTGTTTCCATAAGCGCCTGCCCGTCAGTGGGATATACAAACATCATGTCACCGACATTTTGATAGCCCCTGATCCGGTCACCCCCGCATTTGAGGATATCATCTTCGGCAGCGCTTCCCAGCCCTATTTCCAGGACCTGGTTCCCAATGTGTCGGGCCACCAAGTCTTCCGGCCGGCCTTCTTCGAGTATGGCTCCCTCATCCATTATTATAAGCCGGTCGCACAGGTGTTCCGCCTCATCCATGTAATGCGTGGTCAAAAGGAGTGTCACTCCCCGCTCTTTAAGGCTTCTTAACTTTTGCCATAGCAGGTGCCTTGCCTGCGGGTCAAGTCCGGTAGTGGGTTCGTCCAGGATCAGGATTTCCGGGGAATTTATCAGAGCCCTGGCGATTGTAAGCCTCCTTTTCATCCCGCCGGAGAGCCTTTCAACCTTATCGTTCATATAGTCGCCGAGGGCAAAAAAATCAAGAATTTCAACAGAGGCCGCGGCAACCCGGCGGGCGGGGATATTAAAAAAACTGCCATATACCAGAAGGTTTTCCAGTACGGTCAAATCGGTGTCGAGGTTGTTGTCCTGGGCGACCACACCCAGCCTTTTTTTAATCTCCCTTGGCTTTGACATCACGTCCATACCAAGTACAATGAGCGATCCCGCCGACACAGGAGAAAAACAGTAAACCATTTTAGCGATAGAGGATTTTCCCGCGCCGTTCGGCCCCAGGATGCCGAAGCATTCTCTCTGCCGGACGTGAAAGTTTATTCCTTTAACCGCTGTCTTACCATTGTACTTTTTTACCAGGTTTTGTGCGGTAATTACTTGGTCCAACAAAAAACCCCCGCTGCTTCTAGCAATTGCCAATATCATTATAACTTTCAGCTCTTTTTGGGTCAAATATACGTCAGGGCGCCAGAGCAGATATTTTATTCATCTTTACAATAAAAGGGAACGCCCAACGGAGGATTATAAGCTCAGTCTGTCGAAAATAATGCCTGTTAAGATACGACCGGGAGGTTTTATAAGGGTGAACATTCATAACATACACAAAGATAACAGCCAGGACGTAAATAGACCGGCATTATATTTTAAAGATGTTACTGTCAGCTACGGCCAGCTGGAAGATAATATAGGGAAATACGCAAGTTACTGTGCCGGCCTGGGCCTTAAGCCGGGTGACAGAGCTGCGATCGCTCTCCCCAATTGCCCGGAGTTCATCTATTCTTATTTTGGCATAACCCGCGCCGGCGGCGTAGCCGTCCCTTTAAACCTGCTGCAGTCACCGCCGGAGCTTGCTTTTATGCTGAAAGATTCCGGCGCACGCTTTCTGATAACAAACGAAGCTATCGGCAGGGCGTTTTCTCAGCTGCCGGGACAGTCTGTTACCCCTGTTATAATCGACGAAAAATGCCGCAGCGAGATAGCAGCCGCACAGCTGGCGTATTTCCCTGCCTCAGACCCGGAGTCAATATGCACATTTCTTTATACTTCAGGCACTATCGGCCATCCCAAGGCCGCCATGCTGACGCACAACAACCTGAACGGCAACGTCAAGTCCATGGACTACGTTTCCGACTTTGGCCCCGGCGACAACTTTCTGGCTGTGCTGCCCATGTTCCACAGTTTTGGCTGGGCGACCAGCGTACTGCTGCCGCTGTACCTTGGCTGCTCCATAACCATACTTGACGCCTTCAGGCCCAAGGAAGTGCTGCAGGTGCTGTCACAAAAAGGAGTGACGGTATTTTGCGGCGTGCCGAGCATGTTTGCGGTGCTGCTCAAGCTGCGGCGCCAGGCTCCCTTCCCCACCTTGAAGTATGCCATCTCAGGAGGTGATTCCATCTCTGAAGAACATATGATTGCTTTTGAGAAGCTCTTTAACTTTCCTATAATCGAAGGATACGGGCTATCTGAGGCCTCCCCTGTGGTCAGCCTGAACCCGCTGGACGGTGTCCGTAAAATAAAGTCGGTCGGACTGCCGCTGGCTGGTGTGGATGTAAAAATAGTGGATGATGAAGGCAGGGAACTGCCGGCCGGCGAGGTGGGAGAGCTAATCGTTAAAGGGCCCAACGTTATGAAAGGTTACTTTAACAGGGAAGAAGAAACCCGGTCGGCGCTAAGAAGCGGCTGGCTTTATACCGGCGACCTGGCCTACTGTGACCAGGACGGTTATATATTTATCGTGGGCCGCAAAAAAGAGCTTATAATTACAGCCGGGTATAATGTGTATCCCGGCGAGGTTGAGGAGGCGCTGGCGTCTCACCAGTCGGTGGCGGAGGCAGCTGTGATCGGTGTTCCCCACCCGGTCAAGGGTGAGATCATTAAAGCCTTCATAATTCTGGCGGAGGGCTTTACGCCGGATAAACATGAACTTTTTCGCTTTCTGAAAGGAAGGCTTTCCATATATAAGATCCCGGAAATATTCGAGGTTAAAGAGGAACTGCCCAGAGGCGCAAGCGGAAAGGTGCTGAAGCGCTTGCTTAAGTGAGCAGCATTGAGAGAAAACAAGACCTGATAAGGTTATATTATGGAGAAGGTGCTGAGTCATTGTGAAAAAAATATCCATTATATTAATAATATTTTCAGTTTTATTGCTCCAGGGCTGCGCTTCACTGACTAAAAGCCGCCCGCTGATAGAAAACACCAATGAGGCTCCGGATATTGCAAATCAAAGGTTCCAGATCGTCCAGGAGCAGGGAGAGACGAACAATATCGGCGGATTTACTGTAATTAAAGACACGCTGACCGGCAAAGAATACCTGGTGGTGACCGGGCTGAACGGTTCTTCAACCGTTACGGAATTAAAATAAATTAAACAGGATGTCAGCGCAGCCCAGCCAATTTTTAAATTTGCCGCAGGCAACAGCCCGCTTGTTTATTTCATTACGTAAATCTGCTGTTCGTCCCAGGCCTGATTAGTTTGCCGGCTTTTCTTTTTAACCGGCAGTTCCCCGCTGTGTTTGTCTCCATCATCCAGCTCCCTGCTCAGGGGATACTTTTCTGAACTCTTTATAGCCTCTGTTATTTCAATGAACTGCTCCGCGGTCACTTCTTTTTGCGATAGCAGGCTTTCCGCGATTATTTCCAGCTGCCGGCAGAGATTTTGCTGCGACTTGATATGTTCACGCAGCTGCCCGATGTGCAGGTTGATCACACTCCCCGGCGAATAAACGGAGCTCTGCAGGAACTCTTTTATTTCATCCAGTGAAAAACCGAGGTGTTTCAAGGCTACTATTTGCTGAAGCCTTACTATGTCCGTTCCCGTGTATAGGCGGTGCCCGTTTCCCTTGTTCCTGGAAGGGACAAGCAGCCCGATCTGGTCGTAGTAGTGCAGTGTCCGTACCGAAAGCCCGGTCTGCTTGGCAAGCTCCCCGACTTTCCAGTTTGTCTTTTCTGTCATCGGTTTACCTCCGTCTGTGTAATCGCGCTTAATAATACAAAATTGCGTTTATGATGTTTACGCCTTAGGACAATATGTTTTTCCTGCAAGCAGTTAAATTTTTGGAGCCATTTCATCCCGCGGCATGTACTGGCTGTCATGGGGCGGCATGTTTTCTTTCACGTGTCCTGCATGGCTTCCCTTTGTTCCCCCCAGATTCAGACCCGGCGCCTTGCCGCGAGGTGTGTAATAGGTATGGAGCAGTTTTCTTGACATATCGCTCAGAGGATGGCCCAAAAACTCGTCATAAATTTTCTTGACCGCGGGGTTTTCATGGGCACGCCTTAATTCCTTTGAAAAATCGATCCGGTCCAGGGCCTCAGCCCGGTTATGCCTGTAATCCAGCGAAATTTCTTTATGCTCCCTGGTGCCGAAGATGGGCTGCCCGCCGCCGCCGACACAGCCGCCCGGACAGGCCATGATCTCAACGTAGTCAAATTGCTCACCTGCTTTGAGCCGGTCCATCATTACCCTGGCGTTGCCGGTGCCGTGAGCGATGGCTATTTTGATTTTGCGGCCTTTCAGTTCTACCCATACTTCTTTCAGCCCGCTGAAACCGCGCAGTTCCTCGTAGTCCAGGAGGTCCATTTCCCTGCCTGATGTTAGATAATATGCCGTCCTTACTGCCGCTTCGATTACCCCGCCGGTTGAGCCGAATATGGCGCCGGCGCCGCTGGAGATTCCCATCGGTGTATCGTAGTCCTCGTCCGGCAGGTCGTGAAAATTTATACCCGACTGCCTGATCATCCGGGCCAGTTCCCTGGTGGTCAAAACCCAGTCCACATCTTTGAAATCGCCGGTGCCCATCTCCGGCCGGCTGGCCTCGAATTTCTTCGCCGTACAGGGCATAATTGCCACCACCACAATTTTTTTGGGGTCTAATCCTTCTTTATCCGCAAAATATGTTTTTGTCAACGCCCCGAACATTTCGTGCGGCGACTTGCAGGTTGACAGGTTTTCTAGAAATTCAGGGTAAAAATGCTCCGCGAACTTGACCCAGCCGGGGCTGCAGGAAGAAAGAAGGGGCAGTTTGCCGTGGCCCCCCAGCCTTTCTAGCAGTTCGTGGGCCTCTTCCATAATGGTCAGGTCCGCTGTGAAATCCGTGGCAAATACCTTGTCAAATCCAAGTCGCCGCAGGGCGGCAACCAGTTTCCCTGTTACCACTGTTCCCACTTCGAAGCCGAACACCTCGCCCAAAGTAACCTGGATGGACGGCGCTGTCTGTACCACAACGTATTTATCAGGGTCCTCCAGCGCTTCCCAGACGGATTCCACGCACTCCTTCTCGGTCAGAGAAGCGGTGGGACAGGCTATCACACACTGACCGCAGGTGATGCAGGCCACCTCTGAAAGGTCCTGCATAAAGGCTGGCGCGATAACAGTGTCATAGCCGCGGTTCAGGGCGGAATAGACATTTACCTCTTGCACCTTGCTGCAGATGGCCTCACAGCGCCGGCACTTGATGCACTTATTGTAATCGCGGATAATAAATGAATTTTCATTCTGGACCTGCAGCGTTTTCATTTCTCCAGTATATTTGATATTCCTTATTCCCAGGTTGTCAGCGACATTCTGCAGCTCGCAGTTCAAATTGCGGATACAGGTGGTGCACTCGCGGTGGTGGTCGGAAAGAAGGAGTTCCACCATTGTTTTTCGGACCCGCCTGACGCGGGGTGATGAAGTATGGACGACAAGTCCCTCTGAAACCGGGTAGACACAGGAGGCCTGGAGTGTTTTTGTCCCTTTTATCTCCACTTCAACTAGGCAGACCCGGCAGGAACCGATTTCATTGATATGACGGAGGTAGCACAGGCTTGGGATCTCAACGCCGGCAAGGCGGGCGGCTTCTAATACATTCATTCCCTTGTCTGCTTCAACTTCCCTGCCGTCAACGACCAGCTTTATTTTTTCCACCTTTTTTTCCGGGTTATCATAAAGCTGCCCTTTCTTCCTGACCACCGGGCCCGGTGTGTACTCCGGTATTTTCAAATTTTACGACCTCCTTTCTGGCGCCTTTGATAATGGCATTTTTAGGGCACTTGGCGACGCATGCGGCGCATTTAAGGCATTTATCAGGGTCGATCCGGTAAGGCTGCCCTCGCTCGCCTGTAATGGCCCCGGCGGCGCAAGCCTTCGCGCAGAGGCCGCAGGCGGCGCATTTAGCTTCGTCCACCGTATAGTCGAGAAGAGCTTTGCACACCCCGGCCGGGCAGGCCTTGTCCCTGATGTGGGCGATGTATTCTTCTTTGAAATAACGCATCGTAGATATTACCGGGTTGGGCGCCGTCTGGCCCAGTCCGCATAGCGAAGCGTCACGGATGTCATAAGCCAGTTCTTCAAGCAGCTCCAGGTCCTCAATTTCTCCCTGGCCCTCTGTAATTCTTTTTAAAATTTCCAACAGCCTTTTGGTGCCAACCCGGCAGGGTGTGCAGCGGCCGCATGACTCGTCCTGGGTGAATTCAAGGTAAAACCGCGCTATGTCAACCATGCAGTTATCCTCGTTCATGACAATCATGCCGCCTGACCCCATCATCGAGCCGATCTCTTTTAAGGACTCGTAATCTATCGCAAGGTCGAGGTGCTTGTCTGGTATACAGCCGCCTGAAGGACCGCCGGTCTGGACAGCCTTGAATTTTTTCCCGCCGGGGATGCCGCCTCCAATATCAAATATTATTGTACGCAGGGTAGTGCCCATGGGCACTTCTATTAGTCCGGTGTTAATAATTTTTCCGGCCAGGGAAAATACCTTGGAGCCTTTGCTGGACGACGTGCCCTGACCGCTGTACCACTCCCAGCCCTCTCTTAATATAACCGGAATGTTGGCGTAGGTCTCCACATTGTTAATTAATGTCGGTTTGCCCCAGAGTCCTTCCTGAGCCGGGTAGGGCGGCCTGGGACGCGGTTCCCCCCGCTGGCCTATAACAGAATGAATTAGCGCGGTTTCCTCCCCGCAAACAAAAGCTCCGGCGCCAAAGCGCAGCCCGATATCGAAATCAAAAGAAGAGCCAAACAGATTCTTGCCGAGCAGGCCGAGTTCTCTTGCCTGGTTAATGGCGATTTCCAACCTTTCCACAGCAATCGGGTATTCCGCCCTGACATAAACATAACCCTGGCTCGCGCCAATGCAGTAACCGGCCACTGTCATCGCTTCCAGAACACTGTGCGGGTCTCCCTCAAGAATGCTCCGGTCCATAAAAGCGCCGGGATCGCCTTCGTCCGCATTGCATAATACATACTTTGGACTTACATCCTGAGCGGCCGTCAGCTCCCACTTCCTGCCGGTAGGGAATCCGGCCCCACCCCTGCCCCTGAGCCCGGATTTGCTTATAAGGTCAATTATTTCAGACGGTTTTTTATTTAAGATAATATCCGCCAGGGCGAAATAACCGTCTCTCGCAATGTATTCGCCGATTTCCTCCGGGTTTATTACTCCGCAGTTTCGCAGCACAATCCGCTTCTGGGCTTTAAAAAAGTTAATATCTTCAATATTGCTTGTCTTTTGGCCGTCATGATTATAGAGCAGCCTTTCCACGATCCGTCCGTGGATTAAATGCGTCTCAACAAGCTCTTTCACGTCTTCCGGCTTCACCTGGCAATAAAACAGTTCACCCGGATGGACCATTACAATCGGTCCGTGCTGGCAGAAACCAAAGCAGCCTGTTTTAAACACGCGCACGCTGTCTTTTAAACCTCGCCGGTCCAGCTCCCTGTCCAGCTCTAAGCGAAAATCCTGGCTTTCCGCTGAGGAACATGCGGTGCCGGAGCAAACCATCACCTGTGTAAGTCCGAGCCCGTTGCGGTGTCCAAGCCGCTGTTTAATCAGGGGGAAAAACCTTTCTTTTATTTCCCTGAGATTATCAGTGCTTTTTACTTTCAATTTCTTCACCTTTCCGGTACTTCTTTATTATTTTTAATATTTCGCCGGTGGTGGCATTTCCGTGCACATCACCGTTTACGACCAGGATCGGAGCCAGCCCGCAGGCTCCAATGCAGCGTGTGCTTTTAACGGTAAAAAGCTGGTCCGGTGTAGTCTCACCGGAATCTATCTTGAGGTGATCTTTCAGCGTGTCCATCAATTCCTGAGCGCCCTTGATATAGCAGGCTGTTCCCATACAGAGGTCCAAGGTGTATTTTCCCCTGGGCTCTGCGGAAAACAATGAGTAAAAAGTAACTACACCGTTTACCTCGCTTACCGGTGTTTCGGTTTTTTCCGCTATGTAAGCCTGCACCTCTTCCGGCAGGTGACCGAATATGTCCTGTGCTTTCTGCAAAATCCGTATCAGTTGGCCCGGCTCCTTTGAATACAGGCTGATAACCCGGTTTAGTTCGTCATATTTATTCTCTTTTATTTTTTCTTCTTTTTCTTCGCCTGGCATTACATCATATACGAACGCCGCGGGAATTTCGCGTTCTCTTAATTCTTCTTCCCGGTGTATCTCCTGTGCCATCACAACATCTCCTGCAATAAGTCTTTTGTGTAATATTGTTTATCTTTAAACAGCTTTTATGCCAAAAATAAAAAAGCTGCCGTAGACGGCAGGAAAAATATATTCTGCATTCTTGCAGGCGGGATTTATCCCGCTAAAGAGTGTCGACAAATTAATACTGCAGGGACCATGGCCTTGAAATCAGCTGATCCTGCGGCTTGAGAGCTGTAGGCGCGGCTTCAGCCGCACAATACAAGGTCGGATAAATCAGACCCTACAGGCTATAAAGATTAAGACATAAGAGGATTGCAATAATTTCTCACGTCTTACGTCCCACGTCACAATTTAGGCAAACCTTGGTTTAAGAACAAGTGTAATAAGATAGAATAACGCAGCGACTAAAGCAATTGTCGCGCCTGTGGCCGTTGCCCAGTAGAATGACAGCAGGAGCCCCGTTATGCCGGAGGCCAAAGTTATTAACACCGAAATAACATGGTACTGTCTCATGTTGGCGGACACATTGCGGGCGGCGGCGGCAGGCAGGATTAAAAACGAATTTATAATCAGGATGCCCACCCACTGTATTGAGATCGTAACTACAACAGCGGTGGCTATACAGAACAGCGTTTCCACCAGGCGGACCGGAATGCCCCTGCTGCGGGCCAGGGTCGGGTTAACGCTGACCATAAGAAATTTATTAAACATGGTTGCCCAGAGCAGAATTATTGCTGCCAGGGCAATTGCAAGCAGGTACATCTCTTTAGGGGTGATGCTTAAAACATCGCCGATGAGGAAACGGGAAAATTTGGCAAAGCCCCCGCCGCGTGATAGTATAACTATGCCCAGCGCCACCATGGCAGCGGAAACGGCGCCGATAACAGTATCTGTTGATGCAGTCGTATAGTATTTCAATAGCGATATGGCTATGGCCAGGAGAACAGAAAAAATAATCATGATCCACAAAGGGTCCTGAAAACCCATGAGAATACCTATCGCTATGCCTGTCAGGGCGGAATGGCCGATAGTGTCCGAATAGAAAGCCATCTTATTGTTTACGATCATGGTGCCCATGATGGCAAACATCGGCCCCACCAGTAAAACAGCCAGCAGGGCGTTCTTCATAAAAGTGTGATGAGCCCAGGCAAAAGGCAAAAGCCGGTCAATTATTAAGTACCATACATCCATCAGGCGCCAACCCCTTCATTTTTATCTTCATCTGAGGCTGACCGTTTTCCTCCAATGCTTTCCTGGTAGACAAAGCCATAGGCCCGTAATATTTTTTCGTTGTTAAAAACCTCTTCCGGGGTGCCCTGGCACTGTAGTGTACGGTCAATAAACACTACCCTGTCAGCATGCCGCGAGACTACCGCCAGGTCGTGCGACACTAAAATGATTGACAGGTCGTAATGCTGGCGCAGGTTGGAAACTATGTTATAAAATATTTCCCTGCCGTTTGGATCAACACCGGATACCGGCTCATCCATAAGAAGCAGATCCGGGCAGGGATCAAGCGCCAGGGCCAGGAGGACCCTCTGCAGTTCGCCGCCTGATAAATCCCCCAGGCGTCTTTCTAACAGGTGTTCAGCCTGGACAACCGATAAACTGGCGGCTGCATGTTCTCGCTGGCGGGTTGAATGGCCCAAAAAGATCGGCCTGGCTGACAGTCCTGCTGAAAAAAGGTCCAGAACGCTGATTGGAGCGCCGGGATCGAACTCAAGTTTTTGCGGGACATAGCCTAGCAGGGGTTTTCTGGTATGGCAGTCCTTGATATCCAGAAACCGTAAAGTGCCTGAATGGGGGATTTCTCCCATAATAGCCTTGAGCAGCGTTGTTTTGCCCGCTCCATTAGGGCCGACCAGTGCCGTCAGTCCACCACAGTGAATATGCAGGTTGATGTCCCTCAGGATTTCGTTTTTGCCTATGGTGACGCCGAAAGACTTCAGCTTTGTACAGCACAGGCCGCAGGCTTTTGACTGTTTCTTCACAATTGGTTTCTCGTTCATTGGTTTAGAGCCTCACGCAAAACATCCATATTTTTTTCCATGGTTTTTATATAGGCGTCCGGTTCCAATTCTCCTGTGGCTGCCGGGTCAAGTATGTATAGCTTTACTCCGGTCTCACGGGCAATAGTTTCAGCGGACTTTGCCGGATACTGAGGTTCAGCGAAAATAACCTTTGTGCCGGTCTCATTAATTATATCAATAGTCTCCGCCAGCTCAGCCGGGATGGGTTCGGAACCGGGCTCTCTTTCTATGACAGCGGTTATGTTCAGGTTGAATTCCCTGGCAAAGTAAGGAAAAGCTTCGTGGAAAGTGATGATCTCCCGGCTGCCGGAATCGTCTATGACCTGGTGCATCCTTACCCGGAGGTCCTCCAGCTTGGCAGCGTAAGCTTCAGTATTTGCTTTGTATTGAGCGGCGTGTCCGGGATCAAGCAGAGCAATCTGTTCTCCGATATTTTTTACCTGCAGTATGGCATTGGTGATGCTGACCCAGACGTGGGGGTTATATTCATCCCCTTCACTTTTTAGCAGAGGTATACCTCTGCTGGCATCAATTATCTTTAATTCAGGCAGTTGACTGACTATCTTATCTATAAATGACTCCATTCCCGCCCCGTTTATGATCAGGATGTCAGCTTCGCTCATTTTTTTCAAGTCATCCGGGCTCAACTGGTAATCGTGAAGGCACCCCGTGACAGGAGGGGCAATATTGACAAGCTTCACGTCAGGTATGTCCCTGGTAATATTCAAGGCCTCAATGTATATCGGATAAAATGTTGTGTTGATAACAATTGTTTTTGCATCATGTTCCTTACTGTTGTTTGCCGGCTGAATTCCACACGCGGTAAGAAAAGACAGTAAAAAGGCGAGCGCTGCAAATCTGACTAACAAAAAAGATGCTTTCTTAAACATTTTTTCACATCCTTTAGTCTTAAACTTTACTATCCTGCTTCACCACGGCAGGACGGGCAGTAACCGTATATTTCAAACGCATGCCCCACAATTTGGTACCCCTTGTCTTTTAAAACACCTGTGTGTTTTTCCAGCATGCACTTTTCGAGGCAGACGGCTTCGCCGCAGCCGAGGCATATCAAATGATGGTGGTGGTTTTTAAGGATTTCAAACCTGCTCTTTTCACTGTTTTTAAGATTAATTTGAATTACGCACCCTATATCAGCAAGCAGGTTCAGGTTGCGGTACACTGTGTCCAGGCCGACATCAGGGTACTTATTTCTGACAATTTCAAGAACGTCTTTTGCCGTCGGCGGTTTGTCCGGTACAAGCAGTGCTGCGATAATAGCCCTGCGCTGCGGCGTTATTTTGAACCCCCTGGCCTTTATTTGCTGTAGTATTTCTGCTTCTTTCATAATGCCTCCAAATAAGAATATTCCTATTTAATAATATTAATATTAACGCCTGTCCTAAATTATGTCAAATAAAAAACCGGCATTTTGCCGGTTTTTAGCAGGTATGGTGGTTAAACCAGGTTTGGCAGTATTCTGTTGTGAGCCGTCTTCTACTTCTAAAAATTATTTTGGCCCTTGAGAAGATCGTTTGCTCTCATCTATCTTTACGTGACCCGCTTCACAGTCATCTTTAAGGCTTCGGTAGCATTTTAACAGCATTGATGTACAGTTGGCCGAATCAAGCCTTTCGGCATTCTTTTCTGCTTTTTTGCCCATTTCCAACCTAAGTTGTTCGTTGTTCAGGAGTGTGATAATCTTATCCGCAAACTGCTCAGCGGCCAGGTCTGTCAGGTAACCGTCAACACCGTCTTCGACCATTTCCGATACACCATAAGCGCGTACTGCCACCACCGGCAGCCCGGCGGCCTTGGCCTCGGCTATCACAATACCCTGGGTCTCGGTTACTGATGAAAAAACAAACAAGCTTGATCCCGCGTAGCAGTTGATTACGTCTTGCGGTGTCAGGGTGCCCGTGAAAATAACGCTGTCACCCAGGTCCAGGTCCACAGCCATATTTTTGAGCTCTTCCTCTTCGGGACCACCTCCCACAATCACCAGTACCGAGTTTTTAACATTATTTTTTATTATTTTAAAACTCTCCAGTAGAAATGGAATATTTTTTTCCTGGCCCAGCCTTCCTACAAAAAGAAGTACCTTATCGCCGGCGGAGACACTATAATGTTTCTGGAGCCATTCTCTTTCCCCTTTTTTGTATTCGGCGGTCTTAATGCCTGTAGGTACAACTTTAAGATCGGTCTTAACGCCGATTTCTAACAGGTAGTTAGCCACGATGCCTGTAGGCGCTATCACCAGGTCACACAGGTTGCAAAAATCCCGGCTCACTTTTTGGGCCAGGTCTTTTGACACCGACTGCGCAATCTGAGCAATATCTTTTGAGCCGGACTGGGCAAAAGGTACATAATGCACATACTGTTCATACAGGGTGTGGTACGTGAATACGAGGGGCACGTCGATTTTCCTGGCGTACCTGGCGCCAAGACGCCCCAGCAGGAAAGGTGAATGCACGTGGATCAGGTCAAGGTTGAGCTGTTTAATTGTCGGCCTCAGTTTTAAGGAAAAAGGAAGAGCCAGTGTAAAGTCAGGGTTGGTCGGCGATGGTATGGAAGCGAAGCGAAAAACCCTGCTTTCGCTGCTGCAGTTCTTATAGCTCGGGGCGAATATATAAACTTCATGGCCCAACCTGGTAAGTTCTTCATTAAAGGTCTGGATAGAACGAACGACGCCGCTTGTATATGGTAAATAACTATCAGTGAAAACACCTATTCTCACTTAGCATCCTCCAAAGTAGTTTTCTGTGGCTTATTTTAACACAACGCCTGCTTTACAGCAAGTTTGGCCATATTTCCCGGCCTGTATGGCAATCTATTATTATTCCCATTTCTCTTAATTGTATACATGGGTCTTAGCCCGGATTCTCCACCCGCCGCCGGTTTTTATTAAAAAGTACCTGACAGTGCTGGAATAAACCATTCCCGATAACTCGTCTTTTTCAAGGATCTCAGCACAGGCCGCTCCTTCCTGATGAGATATAACTACCACGTCAATGCGCCCGGCGCTGGTAATATATTCCCAGTCGTTGGGCCTGCTTACGAAGCGCCACCCGCTGTCGCCGAGCTCATTAAGAAGATCGCCCGTATAGTATGCCGTTAGCAGGCTCTCCATTTCCTGCCTGGAAGAAGCATGCAGCCAGCTCGTGTCTTCAACCGCGCCTTTCACAACTTTAGCAATTTCAAATTCAATATCTTCTTTAACCGGGGTATTGGGTTGAACCGGTTCCGCCCCAGCCATTACTGCAGTCATTAAGGATATAACGAGGACAATGGCAAATATTCTATTGAACATTAAAGGCACCCCGCTTTATTTAATAAATACGGTGTGCCGCAGTAAAAATCCTTCCATATTATGGAATTATTTATTTACTTGTACGATGGCCGGATAAAAACCTTATCGCCTTAGAGTAGCAACCAGCCTCTGGGGATTTAAAAACAAATCCAGACCGTCATTGATGTCTTTAACAACCACATCCGCCGCCATTAAAGCCCTGGCGCAAGTCCCTTCCGGCCCTGTCACGGCGATCCCCAGCGCCGCTCCTTCAAGCATCAGGACATCGTTGGCGCCGTTGCCGATAGCCGCGGTTTCCCGAATGCCCAGGTTTTCAATAAACTTTAGTTTTTCACCGGACCCTATTGGTCCTTTAAGTACGATCACCCTGGCGAGCACAGTTGAACAAGCAGATAAGACAGTTCCAAAAGTATCTGCAGTTAGTATATAAATATCAAGGGAACCTGCCAGGGAATTTAATTTTTCCTTCACTCCGGGAATCAGGGCGCCGTCCAGGGCGATTGTGCCGTTGAAATCAAGGACGATATTTTTAATAATAAGTCTCTCCAGGCCCGGGATGTCTATAGTTATCAAATCTAGATCTCTCCCTCACAAGGGATGCAGACCACCCTGCCGTCTTTAAGCCTGGCCCTGGGCTCCATAACACCTTCGCCGCACACACTGCACTGCAGGGTTTGATATATTGAGGCCGGGCGTGGCAGTTCAATTGCCACCCTTCTAACATCGAACACCTCTGAACCCGCGCTGAGGATGCTTTTTATGCGTTTCTGGAGCGCTTCACGGTACAGCGCCCGGTCCTTCTCGGTGGCAGAGGCAGAGGCCGCCCGCTCTTTAAGTGTCCTGAAATCAGGGTCAAATGTGGCGCCATATTTTACGGCAACCCTGACCGCGTTGCTGTCCTTCCGCCTGGCTATCGTATATACAGACTTGCCGAGATCCTTGTAGAACAGGTTGCCTTTTCCAAAACTGCAACCCGCCAGGGTCTGCAGCGCGTCTACGCCGCAGGAGTTGTGCTCCACTATTGCTATCAGTTCCTCATCAACAGAGCGATCAGTGCCAAGCTCCTGCAGCGCGAGTTCGGTGGCACGGTAACCAATAGCCAGCCCCGGGCACTCATGCCCGTGAAATTCCACTGTTTTCTCCCAGCTGGTTTTATTCTCGCATCCATATTTATCCACTACTGTCACCACCATATCATCTAGATTTTTAAACAAATTGACAGGATTTACAGGATCAAAAAATTTAAAAAAATATTTATATCACAAGATTTACAGGATTATTAAGATTAACAAGATTATAAACAATTATTAATTAGACGTTTTATGGTGATAAAAATTGTTTTACTCCAAAATGTTTCTACCTTGGGAGTCAGTAATAAAACGTTAATTATTAAATAAAAAAATCTTGTTAATCAATTTAAATCTAGTTAATCCTGTGAAATTGTTTTTATCAGTCACCGAAGCATATGCCAACCTGTTTTGCGGTGCGTACCATGTCACCGTCTTTGGGCACGAGGCGAATTTCACCCACAGCGTCCGCCAGCGGTACAGACTGTATATTGGGAGTGCGCAGGCATACCATTTCACCAAAGTTGCCGCTCATAACAAGGTTTACAGCTCCGGCGCCGTAACGGGTTGACAGGATCCGGTCAAAGGCGGTCGGCGTCCCCCCTCTCTGGAGATGGCCCAGCACTGTTACCCGGGATTCCATTCCAGTAGCTTCTTCAATTTGCCTGGCCACTACGTTGCCAATACCGCCCAGGCGGATTGGGTCAAAACTTTCTTCCACCATTCTCTGCACGACTATTTCGCCGCCTAATGCTTTAGCTCCCTCGGCCGCTACCACAATGCTGAAGAGCTTCCCGTTATCCCGCCGCTGGTTTATCTTTTCATATACTGTATCCATTGAAAAGGGGATTTCCGGAATAAGTATTACATCAGCCCCCCCGGCGATGCCGGCCTCCAGCGCAATCCACCCCGCGTAGCGTCCCATGACCTCGAGCACCATTACCCGGTGGTGTGACTCAGCCGTAGTGTGCAGCTTGTCTATGGCTTCGGTAGCGGTATTTAGGGCTGTGTCAAAACCAAAAGTCTGGTCGGTTGCAGACAGGTCGTTGTCAATGGTTTTGGGCACGCCGACAACCGGGAGACCCTTTTTTTCGTAAAGCTCCCTGGCGATACTCAGGCTTCCGTCGCCACCGATCACGATCAGGGCGTCTATTCCCTGGATATTTATATTTTCAATAACACGGTCTGAAACATCCCTGAAAACTTTTTGTCCATTGATAACCATCTGGTATTTAAAGGGGTTGTCCCTGTTGGTAGTGCCCAGGATGGTTCCGCCGCGCGGCAAAATGCCGACCACGTCGTTCATGGTCAAGTCACGCGCCCTGTTCTGGATCAAGCCGCCGAAACCGTTTTCAAATCCGACGACAGATAACCTGTAACTACCTATCGCAGTTTTAACTACCGCGCGGATAACCGCGTTTAAGCCCGGGCAGTCCCCGCCGCCTGTCAGCACGCCGATACGCCTGATCTTCCCGCCTGGAGCCATCTGCTTTAACCTCCCTCAAACATTTAAATGATATACGGACTGACACTTTAAAAAAAAGCGGCCGGCGCCGGGCCGACAGCTTTTATTGCAGTTGTTTAAATGATGAGCATATATTGGAACGCCGGCATCATATGAATATTTTTTTAAGTTTTACGGCTGGCTCTCTGCTTTGGATACAAGGTCAGCCAGCGTCTGCTTCAACTTGCTTAAAGATTCTCCATAACCTGCCCAGTCGCCGTTCTTAAGCTTGTTTTGCGCCTCATCGTACAGCTTGCTGGCGCTTTTAGCGAGGTCGGCAATACTTGCGGCGGGGGCGCCCGCTTGGGGCTGCTGTACCTGCGGCTGCATAATCCCCGTACCTTCTCCGAATATTTTCTGAAGAGCTATTTCAAGCGTCGGTTCCATAACCACCATTTCCCCGTGCGCCACAATAACCCTGCGCAACTCGGGCATTCTGCTCTGCTCGGCCTGCAGGTAAATAGGCGCGACATAAATAAGCGCGTCCTTAACAGGTATAACCAGCAGGTTTCCCCTGATTACGCTGGAGCCTCGCTGGTTCCACAAAGATAACTGCTGTGATATGGTAGTGTCCTGATTAAGCCGCGCTTCAATCTGAGTAGGGCCGTAAACAAGCTCCTGCTTGGGGAAGTTATATGATAAAAGCTTGCCATAATTTTCGCCGTCAGACCTTGCGGCCATCCAGGCGATCATATTCTTTTTGTTCTGTGGAGTAAAAGGCAGGATCAGGACAAATTCCGGCTCATTGTCTCCAGGCAGCTCTATAATCGTGTAGTACGGCTCGATTTGCTTTTCTTCTTTACCCAGGGTTTCAGTGGCGACGTTCCACTTGTCTTCCCTGTTGTAAAATACCAGCGGGTCTTCCATGTGGTAGACGGCATACATCTCCGCCTGTGTCCGGAAGAAATCTTCCGGATAGCGGATATGTTTGTGAAGGTCTTCGGGCATTTCTTCCAAAGGTTTGAACATGCCGGGGAAGATTTTGCTGTATGTCTGGATCAGCGGGTCATTTTCGTCGCTGATATAGAAATCGACCTGCCCGGTATAAGCGTCAACCACGACTTTTACAGAATTGCGGATGTAGTTGTTTACCTTATCAAACGGCTCGGAATACGGAAACTTGTTTGTTATTGTATAAGCGTCCCACATCCAGTAGAGCTTTCCGTTGCTCAAAACTATATAAGGGTCATCATCGTATTTCAGGAACGGGGCGATCTTGGGCACTCTCTGCTTAATGTTGCGGTAGTATAAGACCCTGCTGTTGTTGTCGACTTCGCTGGAAAGGAGTATTTTATAATCTCCCATTGCCAGTGCGAACATCGCCCGCCGCAGGAAGTCGCTTACCTTAACGCCGCTCTCCCCTTCATAAGTGGAAAGGACGTTGACGTCACCCTGCGGGAAGTTAAACTCCTGCGATTTTGTGTTGACCAGGACGTACTGGTCTGTCCTCTCTCCGTAATAAATTTCCGGGCGCTCTACTTTTAAGTCGGTATTGCCTGCGGGTGGTATGTCTTTCAGGAAAAAGGTGGGGAGCCCTTCCGTGGTAAGCTCGTTGACCGGGCTCATGGCGATCCCGTAACCGTGGGTAAAGAAAAGCCTCTGGTTAACCCAGGTTTTCGCCTGGGCCGGCAGGTGTTCCTGGTTGAGATCTCTGGGCGCCAGCATCACCTGGCGGTAACGGCCGTTAATTGTGTAGCGGTCAATATCAATATCAGTAAATTCATAATACAGACGTATCTCTTGCAGCTGCCCGTAAGTCTGTTTTAGCTGCTCCCAGTCCCAGAGGCGGATGTTGTTGATCGTGTCCTGGTTGGCCCGGATATCTCCAGCTGTTAAAATTCTGCCGGCTGGGAAGCTTTTTTTCTCAATTTTATCAAGGTCGTAAGCCATCCGTGTATATTGAATGTTTCTCTCCAGGTATGGCCTTTCTATCACCGCTTCATTCGGTGTTACCACAAATTTCTGGATGAAAGCCGGGTAAAGCCCGCCCAGCGCTATGGACGCTACCAGGAGGACGCCGATGCTGTATACTATCAGCCTGAATTTACGGAGGAACAGGTTGATTAAAATAGCGAGGGCGCATATCAGGGCGATAACAGCCAGGACCTTGTAGGCTATAATAGTGGCGTGGGTCGTTGTATAGCCCGGCCCCCAAACTGCGCCGCGGTGAACAAAAAGAAGGGCATATTGTTCCAACAGGTATCCCACAGATTTGATAATAAAGAAAACCGCGGCCAGGAAGGAAAGGTGGTAGCGTGCTGAAATGTTTTGCAGCAGCCGGCCCGGACTCCCCTGCACGAAATTGATCACCAGGTATACAATAGCAACCCAGAAAGCGGTCACCAATACTGCCATGCTGGCCACATTGTACAGGAAAATGTAAAAAGGCAGCTGAAATACATAAAAACCGATGTCTTTTTGAAAGACAGGGTCATTAATGCCAAAATTACTTGGGTGCAAAAATTGCTGCAGGATAATCCAGTCCTTGGCTACAGATAAATTAAAAAGTATAGCCATAACAAAACTAATCCCTATAAACAGCAAAAGCAAAAAACGGGGTGTGATAAGCTGGTTTAGAGGAGCGTTTTGGATTGTAAGCAAATCTTCCTCTTTGATAACAGTCGCTTTCTGTGTTGCCTTGAGCAGGGGACCGCGTGTTATATACAGGTTAATAAACAGAAACACAAACAAGGCCAAACCGACTGCAAACCGGAGACCTATGTCAGATATTAATATTGTTGTGAAAATCTTTTGGTAGTTCAAGGATTGGAACCAGAGCCAGTCGGTATAAAGCCTGGCCCCGGACAAGGCAAGAACAAATAAGATGAATACTGTCGCCAGTATCAAAAAGTTTATTATCTTGCGAAGGTTATTCTGCAAATATTCTACCTCCTGATAACAATTGCTTTATTACATAGGTTTGGGTATCTTTTGCTGGCCGTCCGCTTCGTGCTTTAGTTTCGCCTGGCACCGCAGGCATACCGACATAGGCTTTTTCTTCGGCATATCGTCATCGTCGTCGTCATCTTCAAGAGGATCGGCGCTTGACAGCACTTCTTCATCAATAGGCATCCCACACAGCATGCAGCGTATCTTCAAAACAATCACCCCTGTTATTTTTTATGAGCTTTAGAAGGATATTTCGCTGTCGTTTGGCATAATTCCTGCTCAAATAAAAAATAACGGGGTATCCTCTGTTTAATTTAGCACAGCTTTAGTTTAACCATCTTTGTCAAAATGTAGTTAAGACAATGTTAAAAAAAGTCCGGCTATTTAAAGGCCGGACTTTTTTAACCCTATTTTATCAACTCATTTATTATGGCGGGGCCTGAACTGGTGCCAATTCTTGCCGCGCCGGCTTCAAGCATGGAGAGCGCCGCTGCCAGGTCTCTGATACCGCCCGAGGCTTTAACGCCGACGCTGGCGCCGACGGTCTGTTTCAGCAAGGCCACGTCAGCTATTGTGGCGCCGCTTTTGCCCCATCCGGTGGAGGTTTTAACAAAGTCCGCGCCTGACTCGACAGCCAGGCGGCAGGCTGTCATTTTCTCTTTTTCAGTTAGAAGGCAGGTTTCAAGAATTATCTTTACTACCGTGGCCTGGTTGGCAAGCCTGGCGCTTTCCACAACTCCGGTCAGGTCCGAACTCACCAGGTCAAGCAACCCGCCTTTCAAAAAACCAATGTTGATAACTACGTCCAGCTCAGCCGCGCCGCTCCGTACAGCTGACGCCGCCTCGAGAGCCTTGGTCAGCGGGGCGCTTGCCCCCAGGGGAAAACCAATTACGGAGCAGACCGCCACGGGTGATCCGGCAAGTTCTTTACTTGCTGTGGAAATATAACACGGGTTAACACAAACAGAAGCAAAACCATAATATTTCGCCTCGCCGCATAGCCGGACGATATCATCAGGCAAGGCGTCAGGTCTCAACAGAGTATGGTCTATCTTCCCGGCCAATTCCGATCTTGTGAACTGCATATCAGTCTCCAAAACTAAGCGGTTATTTTTCCAGGGCCAACCTGACCAGAGTTTCTATAAGGTCCGGAAATTCAATCCCGGCCGCCCTTGCAGCGTCAGGGAAAAGGCTGGTTGCGGTCATACCCGGTATAGTGTTTATCTCAAGGATATAAGGTGATCCGACGCGGTCCAAAATGAAATCGACCCTGGCCAGTCCACGGCATCCAATTGCTTTATAAGCGCTGACAGCCAAGTCTTTTATCATATTCTGACGTTCCCCGGAAATCCTGGGCGGGATGATGTGATCGCTCATTCCCGCGGTATACTTGGCATCATAATCGTAAACACCGGTGGCAGATACAATCTCAATAAGAGGCAGAGCTGCGGGATTGTCGTTGCCCAGCACTGATGCCGTCAGCTCAACGCCTTCAATAAACTGCTCGACCAGGGCTGCGGGATCGTATTTAAAAGCAAGCTCAAAAGCCGCTGCAAGTTCGTCTTCCTGTCTTACAAACGAAATTCCGATTGTTGACCCCTGGGTCGGAGCCTTTATCACCAGCGGCAGGCCCATTTCCCGCACCAATTGGCCGCAAATATTTCCCAATCCTTCTGCACTTGCCTCTGATTTGCTTATTGTTTTAAAGCGAGGTGTCGGCAGCCCTTCAAAAAGCAACATTTTTTTAGTCGCTGTCTTATCCATGGCCAGGGCGCTGGCAAGGACCCCCGAACCGGTATAAGGGATATCCAGCATCTCGAGCATACCCTGTATCGTGCCGTCTTCACCGTACCTGCCGTGCAGCGCCAGAAACGCCAGGTCAATGCCTGCCGCCTTTATCTTTTCAACAACATCAAAGCCGACGTCTATTTTCACTGCGGGGTAGCCTTTAACCTGAAGAGCGCTGAAAATAGCATCGCCAGTCCGGAGAGAAACGTCCCTTTCGGATGATCTGCCGCCCATTAAAACACCAATTTTAGGCGCCACTGCACTCACCTCCACAAAATTATTTAACCTGGACTGATCCTATTATATTCGTTCCTATTCAAGAAAATCCTCCGGTGACAGTGTTTTCCCTTGACTGAAAAGACACGTTTTTTATATAATATAAAACGTAGTAAACATGGCACAGGGGAGTAGCTCAATGGTAGAGTACTGGTCTCCAAAACCAGGTGTTGCAGGTTCGAGTCCTGTCTCCCCTGCCAAAATGTCAAGCCCTGGGGGCTTTTTTTTATATCCAACCTTATCTTTGCCTAATCAGCTATGTAAGCAAAGCTGTAAAGCGCGGAGCAGTTTTTATAAAAATCCCTTGCCGCTATTTCCTCGCAAATGTCTTTCAGATCCTGTTTTAGTTCCTCGCTATAATCCGCGTTGATTTTCAAGGCCTGCTCGTAATCAGAATACACTTTATTGTAGAGCTCATCCAGGCCCTTGAAAATAATTTCACTCCAAAATTTAAGCCAATCGTGCACCAGCACAATTTCAATAATACGCTCTGATAATTTTTCTTTTAGTGTTTTATTGGAAACCAGGGTTTTACTGTCTAGAATTTCCGATTCTACTATGTATAGCGCATTTTCCCGGCACTCCTTAACTTTTTGCGGAGAAGTCTTCAAAGCCTCGTGGTGCAGCAATTTCCAGGCTGCATAAGCTTCCGGCAAAGTATGTCCGGGATATTCCGATTGTTTCCCCGCTCCCCCGCCTTCTTTGATAGGCTGAGGAATCAGCCCCCATGCAACATAATTTTTTAAAGTCCGTTCAGTAATATTAATACCAAAAGCAGATAATTCTTCCTGAACCATGCCGAGCAGCATCATAAAAAATCTCCTTGTAATTCTTGCAATACAATGCAATAAATAATTCATGGTAGTAATTAATGATAAAGCTTGTATTCAGAAGTGTCAAGTATATGTGAAATAGTTGTTTCATAGATAAAGAGATAACAATACAAACTTTGATTCGGATCAATTATGCATGAAATAGCCATTTCGTATATAGCCATGATAATTTTTATTTTTCTTAAAGACAACAGCCCCTGCTGCTGTTATTGATGCCTTTGTGAAATAAAAAACCACGATCGCTGAAACCGTGGCTTTATACTGACAAAAAATACTGAAACAACGGCAAATTTTCTTTTTTTGTATATAATACCTCTTCCTCATTTTACGAAAAAACAATCTAACGGGCATTCTTCGTCTTTTCCATCACATGGATCCGGCCATACAAAACGCTCAAGGTAATAAAGGCATACCTTTGCTTCATCGTACCCGGGACAGGTGGATGGGTACTTTGTTTTTTCAGGATGCTGGCAGTATGAGCAGCCCATGAGAGAAGAGCGGCATATTATCATTTAGTATCTTCCTTTTTATGAATTTTATAGGATTATTATACAACAGACCGGATTATCCTCCTTTATATAAAAAAATATACAGTATACTTATAATATCAATAAAAATTTACAGATATCGGCTTGTCAGCCGTATTACTATAGAATGCTTTTTAATAAAGAAAATATTACTGCCATACCGGCAATAATTAAAAAAATAAATGATTTTTCCCACGTGCTGTACTCGTATTTTTCTGCAGCCGCAGAATTGTTTGCCCCTCACCCGCTGCCGTTCCCGCTCAGGTCCATGCCTGCCGAATCGCAGCGAACTTCCGGCTGGGCATATACAATGGGTGCAGAAGATGCGCTTATATTAAAAAATATTGTAAATACAAAAATCAGTGCAAAAAATAATTTCATTTTTAACTCCTCCGTACTGCCTGCAGAAAACATGTTCATCAATTTCCCAAGGTGGTTTACTGCATTCCCTGTGCCACCGGGTAGGCCTGCTTTACATCAAAACTGTGGCCCGGCGCAAAAAATATATTGGCCAGGAAGACAGCGGCCATGTCGAAATGATAATCTTCTAAAAAGTCAATCGGAGTTATAAAGGACCGCAGAAGAAGAAAAAGATACTTCTTCTCCTTTTTGGGCATGTCCCGCCATACTGTCGGCCAGAGAGTCTGCTCCGCTTTTTTAGAAAGCTCGTCAGTCGGCTCGCTCAGCGCCTTGGCCAGCTCTTCCATGGTCCAGTGGGATAAGTCGTACATTTGGTTCACCTGCCGGATAAATAAAATGATTGCCTTTTCTTTTTAAGAGGTTAAATTTCTTTGCATATTACTCGGTATAATTTTCATTTTCTTTATAAATCCCTTAAATGATTTTGAAAATCCGCAAGATGAAAGAGCCGCTGCAAATCCGGTGAGGCAGCGGTTCTTTTTAAAAGTTTATTAATAATTAATTTTACAAAGGGAAGAATACAAAACAAGGAGCGTGAGAAACATGACCAGGTGTCCCCTTGCTAAAGACAAGGTCAATAACAGTAACGCTTTAAACGAAATAAGTTCCGAAATAACCTGCCAGTATAAATACATATGCATAGACAACCATAATTGCGTTATGAAAGCAAACAAAAAACCGAATATAAAACATCCAATTTAATCTTGTAAGCTTGGACATTTACCAATTAACGACTAAAAATCTACGCCTTCTTTTATTTCCTCAAGCATGATATCAATAGCCCTGGCAAAAATACCGTTGAAAACGCTGAAAAGTTCCAGTGGAGTTATGTCGTCAGTTATTTCAATAGATAAGTCGGCCATCGCCCTGTTGATATAATCGGCCCCTTTGCTTTTGTAATGCACAAAATAACTTAAATCCATCTCCATGTTATTACGTCTCCTTTTTTTATATTAGATTTGTGCAAAATAAAAAAGCGGGATTAAACACCCGCTTTTCTTTATTTTTCAGCCTCAGCCTCAGCCTTTGCTCTTTTTATGATATCATCAGCCTGGCGGGCTGGCACTTCTTCATAGCTGCTGAATTCCATAGTGAAATAACCACGCCCCTGAGTCATTGATTTAAGGTCTATGGCATAGCGGTACATTTCCGAGAGAGGAACAGTGGCCCTGATTTTTGTAAGCCTGCCAATCTGCTCTGTGCCGAGCACCCGACCTCGTTTAGTGTTGAAATCACCTATTATATCTCCCATGAAGTTTTCCGGCACCACAGACTCCACGTTCATAATCGGCTCAAGTATGATTGGCTTGGCTAGCAGGGCTCCTTTTTTAAAGGCCAGTGAAGCCGCTATTTTAAAAGCAAGTTCAGAAGAGTCCACGTTATGGTATGAGCCGTCGTACAGCGTGGCCTTGATTCCGGTAGTGGGATAGCCGGCCAGCACTCCTTCCAGCAACGCTTCACGCAGGCCTTTTTCTACAGCCGGGAAGTACTGCCTGGGGACTGAGCCCCCGAATATATCCTCTTCAAAAACGAAATCCTCTTCTGGACAGGGCTCAAAGCGTATCCAAACATGTCCGTACTGTCCCCTGCCGCCTGATTGTTTCTTGTGTTTGCCCTCAACCTCCACCTTGGAGCGGATAGTCTCCCGGTAAGGCACTCTCGGGTCAGCGGTCACTACATCCACGCCAAACTTTCGTTTAAGTTTCTCGATCATGGTATTGATGTGAAGCTCGCCCATACCGGTCAGCAGCGTCTGCTTTGTTTCAGCATTTTTTTCCACTCTCATGGTGGGGTCTTCCTCTAAAAGCTTGGAAATGGCGTCCCCCAGTTTATCTTCATCGTTTTTGCTTTTGGGCGCGATAGCCACGGTCAGCGTGGGGGTCGGGAATTCAACCCCTTCAAGTACGACCGGTTTGTCTTTTTCACAAAGGGTGTCGCCCGTGCCGGTGTCCTGCAGCTTAACTACAACAGCCAGGTCTCCGGTAGGAACTGAGTCTGTTTGAACTGTGTTCTTGCCGCGCACAAAGAGGACATTGCCAATTCTCTCATTTTTTTCCTTCGTGCTGTTGAGGACCGTTGAATCACTCTTGAAATTGCCGCTGTACACGCGCAGGAAGTTCATTTTACCAACATACGGGTCGGCAATAGTTTTAAATACCAGGGCCGACATTTTTCCTTCACTTGCCTCCGGCGCGGGCATATAACCTGCCACAACATCCATCAACTGGGCGGCGCCCATATTCTTTGTGGCGGAGCCTGCTAAAACTGGAACCACCTTGCGCAGGGCGATACTTTTTTTCAGGCCGTCTTTTATTTCTTCTGGAGTTAATTCTTCACCTTCCAGGTATTTCATGGTCAGGTCGTCGTCTCCCTCAGCCGCTGCTTCAATCAACTGCTCCCTGTACTGGGCGACCTCATCGGCAAGCTCAGGCGGGATGGAGATTTCTTTTCCTTTTCCAACCCCTTCGTAAGCAGTGCCGTTAATTATATCCACTACGCCGGTGAAAGTGTTGAAAGAACCAATAGGTATTTGAACCGGCACAAAATTAGTTTTAAATTTTGCTTTGAGATCATCCAGTACTCTTTCAAAATTTGCATTTTCACGGTCCATTTTATTTATAAACACAGTTCTGGGCAGGTTGTATCCATCTGCAATATCCCAAATAACCTCATGCTGGACTTCAACGCCATCAACGGCTGATACTACGAACATGGCGGCGTCCGACACTCTAAGGGCGCCTTTGACCTCACCGATAAAATCCGAAAATCCGGGAGTG
The DNA here is from genome assembly GCF_048984525.1 of Pelotomaculum propionicicum. GTDB lineage: Bacteria > Bacillota > Desulfotomaculia > Desulfotomaculales > Pelotomaculaceae > Syntrophopropionicum > Syntrophopropionicum propionicicum_A. The sequence continues at coordinate 118,052 of NZ_JBMGJC010000001.1, read as the reverse complement.
TCAAGCAGGTTAATCTTGACGCCGTTCCACTCACATGGCACCAAGCTGGTATGAATGGTAATTTGTTTTGCTACTTCCTCCGGGTGGTAGTCGGAAGCTGTTGTGCCGTCCTCCACCCTGCCCAGGCGAGATAGGATCCCGGTATTAAAGAGCATTGCCTCTACCAGGGAGGTTTTACCGGCTCCGCCGTGCGCTACCACCCCAAGGTTGCGTAATTGACCGGTTTGATAGTTCTTCAAAATTAGTGCCTCCTTTTGTAAATAATGGTTCCCCTAAATAGATTTTATATACTTATTTAAAACCAAAACTGGGCTAAACTGGATAAAAAACAAAAAAGAAGAACCCCCTGAGAGTTCGACGGTTTTTTTAATAAACGTCTCAAGTCTAACCCCATATAAAGCCTCTATTAAAAATGGTATTTCTACAGTAGTTTGCCAAAATCCTTGTTTTTTAAAAAATATGAGACTATTTTTCATAAAAAAATCATATGTGCAAGTAATTATTATTCATAGGTAAATAAAGGTTGAATAGATATTACCAGGAAAGTCTGTCCCCATGCCGCGCAGGTACGGACATGCTGCCGTGCTGCAGGCCGTGCGGGAGTTGAAAGGACCTGTGATGTCTAAACAATCTTTCATTTATGGCGCCCTGGTACTGCTCCTGGCCGCTTCTTTTAACCGGGTCCTCGGTTTTATTTACCAGGTGTTGATGGTACGGCTAATCCTTCCCGAGGGATTGGGCCTCTTTGCCATGGTTTATCCTGTTTATGTTTTAATAATTGTCCTGGCCACAGCGGGTATACCGGTAGCCATAGCCAAGCTTGTGGCTGAGGAAATGGCCAAAAATAACCTGACAGGCGCTTATAGAATATTTTTTACCTGTTTTGTGTCCTTAATACTGACCAGTGTCCTGTTCAGCTCCCTCTGCTACCTGTGCGCGCCGTTTTTACTTGCGTATGTGTTTCCAAACCCCAGGGTTTACTATATCTTCTTAAGCCTGCTGCCGGGAGTAATCATTGTGGCGCTGTGCTCGGCCCTGCGGGGTTTTTTCCAGGGTCTTCAGCAGATGAAACCCACAGCTGTGAGCCAGTCTTTTGAACAGCTGGTCAGAGTGATATCCGGTCTCTTTTTAGCCGGCCTGCTTTTACCCAGGGGCGTGGAATACGCTGCTGTCGGCGCCTCGCTGGGAATCATTGCCGGGGAATTTTCAGGGTTTCTGTTAATGGCTGTTTTCTACTTTAAATACCGGCCCCTGATACCGCGCGATGCCCGACGCCTCCCGGCCGAACGCCCTGGCATAATGGCGGCCAGGATATCAAGCCTGGCAGTCCCGGTCACCCTGACACGATTTGTCTCGACACTGTTTTTATCGCTGGACGCCATAATAATACCACAGCGCCTGCAGGTCTGCGGTCTCAGCCTTGCCGGCGCCACCGCCGTATACGGACAGTTTGTGGGCATAGCCCAAAGCCTCCTTTTCATACCGGGCATCATTACTATATCTCTGGCTACTGCATTAGTCCCGGCTATTTCCGACGCTATCTCTTTAAAGAATATTCAGCTGGTACGAGCCAGATGTGAAACAGCAGTCAGAATAACTTTGCTGGCCGGCATACCCTTTGCCGTTATTTTTATATTGCTTGGCGATAAGCTCTGCGGGCTCATCTTTGGTTACCCGGAGGCCGGTGACAGCTTAAAAATACTGGCCCTGGGAGGTCCTTTCCTGTACCTGCATCAGACTACCACCGGTATTCTCCACGGTATGGGCAGGGCGGCTCTGCCTTTCAAAAACCTTGTCATCGCCTCACTTCTTAAAATTAGCGGCATTTACTATTTAACCGGGATGCCGCACCTGGGCATTCAGGGCGCCGCTGCCGCCACAGCGGCGGCCTGCGCTGTGATGGCTGTTTTAAACCTGGTTGATATCAGAAACCTGAGCGGGTTTAAAATCAACTATCACCAAGTCATATTAAAACCGCTCACAGCAGCAGCAGCCATGAGCGCGGTAATCTTCTTCTCGTACAACATTTTGCATGATCAGACGGCACCCGAGTCAATTGTAGTTATGAGCTCTATGGCCGCGGGGTTTTTGGGGTACATGCTATTACTGGTTATCAACGGCGGCGTAAATAAAAAAGACCTGTTAATAATAAAAAACATGTAAAACGTATTCACAGGATTAACAAGATTTTTAAGATTAACAGGATTTTTAAAAATGTAATTTTGGTGTTAAAAACATTATTATAATTAAATTTCAGGCATTTAATACAACACAATAGTAATTGCTGCCTAAATTAAATTCCTTTATCAGGGTAAATCCAGCCCCCCTGCATATTGCGGCAACCTCACCCAGATCAAGGCGAGGTGCGTTCGGAGGTCCTATGAGAGTATTTTTATGAAGTTCTATGATTGAAAGTTTAGCTGTACTCTTCATAATTCTTTTTACTTCAGCTAAAAAAGCAGTTTTATTTTCGATTTCATGTAAGACGGTAACTAAAATTATAAAATCCACCGAACCATTTTCAATATCAAAACTGTTGCCTGTAACTTTCATGGTTTTAATATTAAGCAGATTCTGGTCCACTGCCTTTTCTTTAATAATTTCCAGGAACTCATCTTTTATTTCCAAAGCATAAACCAAATTTTTAGTTATTTGGGCCGCGGGAATTGTAAAAATACCCGTCCCTGCTCCAATGTCGCAGAAAACATCGTGCTCACCCAAACCAATTTTATTTAACGTTTCTTTTGGTCTTAATTCTGCTAATTTCTCTGGACTTTCTAATGCATCTTGAAGGTGTTTAAGGTGGTTCATCATGTGCCCCTTCCTTTTTTATGATCAGGGCAAAATAATTTTGGCTGTTTTCAAGTCATTATGATTAATTAAATAATCTTGTTAATCCTGATGGTCCTGTTAATCTTGTGATAATGTTTATAAGCAGATAAAATTATTCTAAAGGGGGCTAGCCCTCTAATTTTTTGCATATGTTTTTCAGCTTATCCATGAAGCCGTAGTCTGTAAGGTCAAAATGGATTGGAGTAATCGCAACATAGCCTTCCCGGACAGCCCATACGTCCGTCTCCGGATCATCTATATCCGAGTCAAAAGGTTCACCGGCCATCCAGAAATAAACCCTGCCTCTGGGGTCGGTCCTCTTATCAAAAATATTAACATACCGCCTGTGGCCGAGCCTGGTTACCCTTATGCCCCTTGGTTCACAGGGGGGCGTGTTAATATTTAAAAGGGTTCGCGGCCCGAGTTCGCCGGACAGTACCGCAACAATCTTCTTGATTAGTTTTCCTGAAAACGTAAAATCGTTGTAATCACGGCTGGCCAGGGAGATCGCTATGGAAGGAATGTCGTTGATGATCCCTTCAACAGCGGCGGAAACCGTACCTGAATAAAGCACGTCCGTGCCGAGGTTCGGTCCAAAATTTATCCCTGATATAACAAGGTCAGGCGGTTCCGGCAGCAGGGCCTCCAGGCCCAATTTGACGCAGTCTGCGGGCGTGCCGTCAACTTCCCAACCGACAGTGCAGGAGCCGGGGTAAGTCCATTCCTTAACCCTTAGAGGCCTGTAAACTGTGATTTTGTGTCCGGTGGCGCTTCTTTCGCGATCCGGCGCCACTACAAAGACCTGGTGCTGGTCCTGCAGGGATTTTCTCAATTCGTTCAGGCCGTCCGCCTGGATGCCGTCGTCATTGCTGATTAGTATTCGCATAAGGCTTCTCCATTAAATTTCATAGACGGAAATACTCATAGTATCATTTGACTTGTCTTTGGTCAGCCCGAAAATAACTTTTTTATCTTTCAGTGTTTTATTTAAAAAGTCTACCACCCTGTACATCTCGTCATAAGATTTGAAACTTTTTGAAGCGATAAGCTCGAGTTTTCCTTCCTCTGGATGTTCATTATCGGCCATATTTAGAATTGTCCACCTCCAGCTGGAATTTATTCAGATATCAGCGCGGCTGTAAAACTCTTAACCTTTTATCAAAGAAAAGGCCTCGGCCCTGGTGGCTTCATTTTTCTGAAAACCGCCTCTGACCGCTGATGTTACAGTTTTTGATCCGGGCTTTTTAATTCCGCGGAAGGTCATGCACATATGCTCCGCTTCAATTACCACCAGGACACCGTATGCATTTAACCGGTTCATGATACTGTCGGCGATCTGCGATGTGAGGCGCTCCTGCAGCTGAGGCCGCCTGGCGTAACCTTCCACGACCCTGGCCAGTTTCGACAGGCCGGTAACATTTCCCTTGCGGGGTATGTAAGCCACGTGCGCTTTGCCGTAAAAAGGCAGCAGGTGGTGCTCGCACATCGAATATAAAGGAATGTCTTTGACAATTACCATTTCATTATGCTGTTCGGAAAATACTTTTTCCAAGTGCACCTCAGGGTCTTCACGCAGCCCCTGAAATATTTCAGAGTACATCCTGGCAACCCTGGCCGGTGTTTCTATAAGGCCTTCCCTTTCGGGGTCCTCGCCAATCGCTTCCAGAATTAATCTTACCGCTTGTTTAATCTTTTGCTCGTCGAACATATCATCATCCTCTCCCCTTGGGGGAATTTACAGTTTATAAAAAGCCCATTATCTTGTGCGTCTGGGGTATTACGCGCACGTCATCGATTATGCTTAACGCCAGTTCCTGCAGCTCAAGCAAGTGTTTGGCTGCAACTGCCATTATGTTCCCTCCGGCGCTTACCGGCTGGATGACCAGGGGTACACCAGGGGCAGTGTCTTTTATCAGCTCAGCGGCTGTTATAACCTCTTCCGGGGGGGTTTTGTCTCCCGCCACGATCTTTACAAATGTATATTTAGAGGCAGCTGTTTTTAAAAAACGCCTGTGCGTTTCCCAGAGGGGGGCGCACCCGGTCATAGCGGGAAGTTTAAAATCCATCGCTACCATGTCGACGCAGTCAATTACTTCAGCCAGGGAGTCCGGCAGTGTCCCGTTTGTTTCCAGGTATATGCCTTGCCTGGTTCCCTTGATCAAGGGGGTAAGTTCTTTGACCAGGGACGGGTAAAGAAGCGGCTCTCCGCCGGTCAGGCTGACTGAATGGTGGCGGGAAAGATCAAGAGACGCTGTCGCTTCGGCTATATCAGCGGCGCCGAGGGGGTTTGCGATCAGTTTAAAATCACTTTTGCCGGGTGTTGCCTCAACGCGGCAGCACGCCGGAAATTCACCTGTTATAGTATCACAGTAAGCACAGCTGAGGTTGCAGCCATGCATCCTTATGAAAACCTGGCGGCATCCCACCAGCAGCCCTTCGCCCTGTATTGAGGAAAAGATCTCAGTAACAGGATATCTCATGTCATTTCACTCCCCGCACTTTGCAGCGGGCCATCCGGATGTCCGAGCACTCCCTGGTGTACAAATCACATATGGCAGCTCCTAATCCCGGCGCGTCTTGTTCAGTCAGCCCAAGGTCAGCCAGGCCGACTGCGGGTACGGGCACATTGTCGCTTAATATGTTCAAACCGGTATGGATCATGGTGGAAACCGGCGTCAGAGTTGCAATGGATACTGATAATTTTTTATCTTCATGGTACAGATCATCGCCGGACCGGCGCAGGGCCACCCCGGTGAATTGCTGCAACGTGTCTTTAATGATGGCCATCAAAAGCCTCTGTCTTACAATGGTCTTTTCCAGGTCCAGGTCAAAGTGCTCAATTATAAAATGCAGCATGTTTTCACTGTAAATGGGGGAATTATCGCGCACGTCCGCCAGGTCGACCATTTCTGAAAGGTTAACCTGGCACGGCCCCTGAAAAGAAACGATGCTGTCACCCTGCAGGCCAAAATTGCGAAAAGCCCACAGCGAACCCAGCTGGGTCCCGTCATATTTTATAATTTCACTGGTAAAGCGCTTCTTCACCCTTAATCCTCCGCATATAAAATTATGAATTGATAAAAAAGTCCCCGGCAAGGCCTGCCGCTTTCGCGGCTCTCTGAAAGCGCCGGCAGCTTTCGCAGCGTCCGCACATTTTATCTTCGCCCCTGTAGCAGCTCCAGATATGCTGAAAAGGAAGTCCTTCTTTCATGCCCTGTTTGATAATTTCTATTTTATCAAGCGGCTGCGTGTAACTTACCAGTTTGACTTTATTTAATGTGGAATAACTAAGCGCGCTGTTTGCCGCGTTAACAAATTCCACGCTGTTGTCCGGGAAAGTCGCAGCTTCCTCGCGGTTAAAACCAGCGACTATAATTTCACAGCCGTTAGCTTCAGCGAAAGCTGCCGCGATATTGATAAACAGTCCGTTCCTGTTCGGCACCCAGACTGCTGCGGCCGCTGCTTTGGATTTATTGTAATCATCAAGATCGACCTGTTCCGGTTCTGGGATATCCGCAGCGGCTGCAACCAGTGCGGTCTTTGTAATGTTTTCCAGAAAACCCAGTTTCACCAGCCTGTGCTTAACTTTATAATAGGCAGCCAGAAAAGCGGCAGATTCCCTTTCTTTTTGCGCGGAGCGCTGGCCGTAATCAAAGGTGAGACACAATAAGACTTCTGTTTCTTTTATGGCCTGGACCAGGGAAACAGCGGAATCGAGCCCGCCGGACAAAAGCACGATGCTCTTCATGTCATACCTCCTCATACCTCCGCATAGGTCGCTGAAGTATCAGGCGATTCCCAGACACGCACGCGGGAAATTTTAGCAGCCTGGTCATGGCCGTCACCCTGGCCTTTCAAACGGTAATAAATGTACCTGGCCAGGTTTTCCACGGTCGGGTTATTTTCACTGCTGCCGCAAAAAGGTTCTACTTCGTTCAGGGTGTTGTGGTCCAGTTCATCCACAATGGCCTTGATTTTTCTTTTAACTTCTCCAAAGTCGAGCAGCATCCCTTTGCTGTCAAGCATGTTTCCCCTGAAGGTCGCCTCAATATGCCAGGTATGGCCGTGCAGCCTGGCACAGGGGCCGTCGTAGTCTTTTAAATAATGTGCCGCGGCAAAGCGGGTCCGCACTGTAATTTCGTACATTCTATTCAAACCTCAATCTTTAACTTCATAGCCCGCGCCGGCAACAGCTCCCGCGAGGTCGTCCCTGCCTACCTTACCTGGATCGTAGGTTACCGCAACTGTTTTTGCAGCTACATCAGCTTCAGCTCCCAGGACCCCGGCCAGCTCCTTCAGCGCTTTTTCAACAGCGGCCTTGCAGTGTCCGCAGCTCATTCCCTCAACATGTAAAGTTATTTTATCCATCAGTACACTCCTTCCCTGCTAATATCATTTTACCCCTGCTTAAAATCGATATTCTCTGTGGCAATTAAGCATAAGAAAACCAGGTCATTTTCATACTATCACAAAGGAGGTTTTCGTGATTGGATAAATTTGAAAAGGGCGGCAGCTTTGTCAGGGAAAAAACCGGGTCTGCGACGATGGTTAACCTGGACGGCGAATGGGAACATGACTTTGTTGATGATAATACCGCAGCCGGTAAAAAAAACAAGGTAAATACTACTAATAATAAATTAAAAAAATATGACAAGTTAAGTAATAAAACAAACTGATGCATTATCTGCAGTTCTTTTTTTCAGGAAAACATATTGACAGGATTTACAGGATTATTAAAGATTTACAGGATTAATTATTCTTATAAATTTAAAATATGGGTTTATTTTAGTATTTTTGTTATCTTAATCTGTTTTTAATCCTGTTAATCCTGTCAGATTGTTTTAAGAGTTTTGTTAATCCTGTCGGTTTGTTTAGATTTAAGTTATATTAAACAACCAGTTACATAAAAATAATTATAAATAGTTTCTGGAGGTGATGCAATGCCTTTGGTAAATAAGGATAATTTTATGCTCAACATTAATTCGCTCTCTGTTATACGGGGCACAGCAGTAACCCTGGCGCTGTCACTTATCTTCAGTCTGGCCGCCGGCCTGGTCTATCATTTTACATCAATAACTGACCACGCTGTTCCATGGTTGGCCGTTTCGATCCTCGCCGCCAGCTCGTTCTTTGGTTCTGTCAGCGCCGGTAAAAATGCAGGCCGCCTGGGTATTTATCACGGCGCCGCTGTAGGTATAGTTTTCTTCTTTGTAATCTGGCTGGTGGGAGGACTCTTCCTGACAGGCGCGGCCGCAGTGGGAGTTGTATATAAACTTATCGTTACGGCCTTTGCCGGAGCGCTTGGCGGCATGGTCGGAGTGGGACTGTCATAATATAAAAACAACCCCCGGGGTTTCCCGGGGGTTTGCTATGGCATTGTTCTGTTTAATACTCCTGGGGCATGCCTTTTAGCTGGGCCAGGCTGAATACCGGCCCGTCCACGCATACGAACTTGGAGCCGATGTTGCAGCGGCCGCACTTGCCCAGGCAGCACTTCATCCTCATTTCCAGGGTGGTTATGATCTGATCGTTCTTAAAGCCCAGCTTTTCCATAACCGGCAGGGCGAACTTGATCATGATCGGCGGCCCGGCAATGATGGCGAATTTATTTTCCGGTGAGGGGGCTACTTCTTCCACGTAACCTGGGACGTGTCCTACGCGTCCCTGCCAATTGTCACCCCCGCGGTCGACAGTGGTATATACCGCTGTATTGGACAGGCCCGGCCAGCGCTCAAACAAGTCGCCCTTAAAGCAGAGGTCTTCATAAGAACGTGATCCGTAAAGGATTTCCACCTTGCCGTATTCACTACGGTGTTGATCGGAAAGCGCGTAGTCGATCAGGGAGCGGATAGGCGCCAGGGCGAAACCGCCGCCCACGAAGAACAGGTCCTTGCCTTTCATGATATCGAAGGGGAACCAGTTGCCGTACGGTCCGCGGACGCCGAACTTCTGGCCCACTTCCATTTGGTGCAGGATGTTGGTCAGCCGGCCGACTCTTTTAACAGTGAACTCGAGGAATTTACCCCTGGTCGGCGCGGATGTGATGGAAATGGTGGACTCGCCTTCGCCAAATATAGACAGCATGCATACCTGGCCCGGTAAGTTTCCGAAATTCTCCATTAAATCCTGATCGTCAAACACCACGGTAAAGGTTTTAACGTCGCTGGTCTCGTCGACGATTTTGGTAATTGTCACTGGATATGGCGTCAGAGCAGTAGGATTATTAGCCATTCTGCGCCACCTCCTTCAGGTCGTTGATAATTTTAGTGATGTCGATATTGACCGGGCACTTCCTGACACAGCGGCCGCATCCCACGCAGCCGACCATGTTATAGCGGTCAAGGTGGTATTTAATCTTGTGCATGAAGCGGTTGCGCACACGCTCTTTCCTGGTCGGGCGCGGGTTGTGTCCGCCGGCCATGAGCGTGTATTCCGGGTACATGCAGGAGTCCCAGCAGCGCAGCCGGGCGCCGGTAAAGTCACCGGTCGGGTAGTCGAAGATATCGAAGCAGTGGCAGGTCGGGCATACATATGTGCATGTCCCGCAGCCGATACACTTCTTCTGGTCGTCCCCGTTCCAGTACGGCAGTTCGAAATTGTTGTCCATCAGTTCCTTGACGCCGGTCAGGTCGACTTTCCTGACAAATTCGCCGGCCAGCTTCTTGGCCAGCTCTTCCTTGTCCTTGGCCAGCTGCTCCCCGCCCTTGCTGAAAATCTGGCTGTAAGCGTCCGCCAGGGCTTTGCCTTTATCAGTATAAACCTCGACATAATACTTGTCGCCGATCTCAGTAAACAACAGGTCCGCACCGGTCCCGTCACACGGCCCGCCTTCGAAAGCATAGCAGAAGCAGGTGCTGAGGACCTTTGCACAGCTCAAACCGATTATTACTGTGTTTTCCCGCTTGGCGGAGTAATATTCGTCACCGAACTTCTCCCCCTCGAAAACAGGGTCAAGCGTCGTGATCGCCTTGATGTCGCAGGGGCGCGCTCCGAAGAGGACAGCTTTCTTCGCGGCTTCAGGCTTGATGATCTCAATGGAGTCTCCCGTATAAGTGTAATTGAATGTCTTTTCGTTCTGCGGCAGAAAACACCCTTTGGGAGACACGTCTGAATTGGTGTATTCCAGGAACGCGTCCTTGGCGCCTGATATCTTTCTGAAAAGCACTACAGATTCATCCTGTACCGGCGCGACCAGGTCATAGTCATTCGCCAGTTTATCCAGCAATTCAGGCAGTTGTCCTTTATTTACAACTCTTGCTTCCATGCTCAGCACCTCCTTTTACATAAACTCCTCAGGATCACCAGGCGAGAAGTCGCCCAGCGCCGAAGGTATTCCCGGTTTTGATCCCGGTGTCGGAGAATCGAATAAATCTCCAAGATCCTTGTGGATCTTCTGGTTCAGTTTGCGCAGCGGTATATCCATTGGGCAGACACGGTCGCATTCCCCGCAGTCAACGCAGCGGCCAGCCACGTGGAAAGCCCTGGTAATATGGAATGCCGTGTTCTCGGAGAGGTTAGTCCTCTTCGAGACCCACATGGGCAGCATCTGGTCAAACACGCAGACCTGGCAGGTGCAGACGCTGCAGACGTTACGGCAGGCGTAACAGCGCAGGCAACGGCTGAACTGCTTGTCCCAGTAATCACTTTTATCCTCGGTGCTCTTCTGCTCCAGTTCCGATACTTCAGCGAATCTTTCCTCGTAGTTCTTAACCGGAAGCTCTTTGCCGATGGTAATGTCTGACACTACCGGGTTCGGATTTTCACAGACCAGGCACCTGTGCAGCATGTAGTCTTTTTTGTTGAAGCTGTAATCGCCAGCGTCAGTTTTAACGGAGAAACTCTCCCCGTTGTCGGCTGTTTCTTTCAGGCTGGCGCCCGGCTTGACTTCAGCCGCCACCTTCTGCCACTCGAGCTGGCCCGGGCAGGGAACGCCGATTACTACTACCTTGTCCCTGCTGATCTGGTTGTCGTCCAGAAGCCTGATCAGAGACCTGGAATCGCAGCCTTTAACCACGACAGCGACATTGCCCGGCGCGTTTTTATAATCAGCCACATACTTGGCCAGGTTGTTGGCGCAGAACGGTCCCCAGGTCAGTGCGGATACGCCTTCGGGGCTGTCTATAAAGACAGGCGTAGTCCGGGCTAACTCCGTTCCCTGGCCAAAACCTATTACCAAATCAACTTTTTTCTCTTCCAGGAGCTTTTTAGCCTGCTCCCTCAGCTGCTGAATAACGTCCATCATACGATATCATCCCTCATCTTTTTATTAGGACCCAGGGATTTGATTTTTTCCGTCATATTCTTGATTGTCGTGGTAAATTTAGCCCCTTCAGAACCGGATATCCAGCGCGCCTGGAAGCGGCCCGGCTCAAAGCCGACATATTCAAGCAGCCGCTTTAACAACAGGTAGCGTCTCCGTGTGAAATAATTGCCACTAGAATAGTGGCAGTCCCCCGGGTGTCACCCTGAGACCAGTACGCCGTCAGCGCCTTTTTGGAAGGCCCTTAAAACAAACGACGGATTAACCCGGCCGGAACATGGAACACGGATGACCCGCACGTTGGCGGGATATTTCATCCGGCTGACCCCGGCCAGGTCGGCGCCCGCGTAACTGCACCAGTTACAGTTAAAACCAACTATTATCGGATTATATTCAGTCGCTATCGACACAGGGCGTCCACCTCCGCAAGCACTTGTTGGTTAGTGAATCCCTTCAGGTTCGCGGCGCCGGCCCGGCATGCCACCGTGCAGTTGCCGCAACCCTGACAAAGACCGGTGTTGACGCTGGCAACCACACGCTCCACAGGTTTGCCAGCAATACGTTCGGTAATGGTTTTTTCTTCAATTGCCTTGTAGGGACAAACGCCCTTGCAGACAAGACAACCGGAGCACATTTTTTCGTCTATCTGGGTAATCATCGGGTCGGTGGCCAGTTGGTCATTGTTCAGCAGGGCCACAACCTTAACCGCCGCGCCGCTGGCCTGGGACACCGTGTCAGGGATGTCTCTCGGGCCTTGGCAGGCGCCGGCCAGGAACAAGCCGCCGGTCATTGTTTCAACAGGCCTTAATTTCGGGTGGGCTTCTGAGAAGAAACCGTCCTTGTCCGTCGGGCAGCTGACCATCTGGGCAATTTTGTCCGACCCTTCGCTCGGGATCATGGCCGTGGCCAGTACTACCAGGTCGGCTTCCACTGTAACCGGTCTGCCAAGCAGGGTATCGGCTCCCATAACGATCAGCTTGTCACCCTGCTGGTATATTTTTGAGACCCGGCCCCTGATATACTGGGCGCCTTCCTCAACCGTGCGACGGTAAAACTCGTCATAGGCCTTGCCCGGTGTGCGCACGTCCATGTAAAATACATACGCGCTGGAGCCTTCGATTTTATCGAGGACCTGGTGGGCGTGCTTGGCCGTGTACATACAGCAGGCGCGGGAACAGTACTCCTTGCCTTTGGCCTCGTCCCTTGAACCAACGCACTTGATAAATACAACCGATTTTGGCTCTTTGCCGTCAGAAGGACGTATGATTTTGCCCCCTGTCAGGCCCGAGGCGTTTGACATACGCTCAAAGTGCAGGCCGGTGATAACATCTTTAAAGCGGCCGTACCCGTACTCTCCGTATGCTTCTTCCCAGTTGAATAGGTCAAAGCCGGTAGCCATCACGATGGCTCCCACTTTTTCCTTGATAATTTCTTCTTTCTGCTCAAAATCAACCGCGCCGGTGGGGCAGATTTTCTTGCAGACGCCGCATTTTCCTGTTTTTAAATAGCGGCAGTTTTCCGGATCTATGATCGGTTTGCCTGGTACAGCCTGCGGGAAGTTGATATAAATGCACTTCCTTGTGCCTATACCCAGGTCATACTGGCTCGGCACCTTGGTGGGGCATTTTTCCCAGCATGTGCCGCAGCCTGTGCATACCTTGTGGTCTACATAGCGCGGCTTCTGTTTGATGGTAACTTCAAAGTTGCCGATATAGCCGCTTACTTCTGTTACTTCAGAATAAGTCATTAACTGAATGTTAGGATGCTGACCCGCAGCAACCATCTTTGGCGTGCTTATTCAGGCGGAGCAGTCAAGGGTGGGAAACGTCTTGTCCAGCATGGCCATTTTCCCGCCGATGGTTGGCTCCCTTTCTACCAGGATGACCTGGTGTCCTGTGTCGGCAATATCTATGGCCACCTGCATGCCGGCAATACCGCCGCCGATAACAAGCGCCTTTTTAGTGACCGGGATATATGATTCAAACAGAGGTTCCACCTTGGAAACCTTTGAAAGAGCCCTTTTGATAAGGGCGATCGCTTTCCTGGTGGCGCCTTCTTTATCATCAGAGTGGACCCAGGTGCACTGCTCGCGGATATTGGCCATCTCATACATGTACGGGTTTAAGCCGGCCTTGACTAAGGTTTTCCGGAAGGTGGGTTCGTGCAGCCTCGGTGAACATGAGGCCACGACCACCCTGTCCAGGTTGTGTTCCTTGATTGCTTTTATTATCGTATCCTGGCCAGGCTCCGAACACATGTATTTGTAATCGGTGGCAAAAGCGACTCCCGGAAAATTTTTCGCCTCTTCAACGACTTTCGGGACGTCAATTACACCTCCGATATTGGAGCCGCACCAGCAAACGAAAAGACCAATCCTCTTTGCCATAATACATCGCTCCTGTAAGGAAATAATTAACCAACCAGGCTCAATACTTTCTGGGTGTCGGTAAAGTGCGTCTTAAGCCCGAGTTCGTCCGGGCTGATGCCCATTGCCAAACCTAAGAGCTCGGTAAAATAAAATACCGGCATGTCGTAGGATGTTCCCAGCTGTTTATTCACACTCTTCTGGTGCCAGTCAAGGTTGAGATGGCAGAACGGGCAGGCCACGACCATACAGTCCGCGCCGGCCTCCACCGCGGCTTTAAGGATCTTGTTGATCATCTTTACCGCGATATCCAGGTTGGAAACACCCAGAGACGCCCCGCAGCACTCGGTCTTATGGGCCCAGTCCAGCGCCTCGGCGCCGGCCAACTTCATCATATTGTCCATAAACATGGGGTTCTCAGGATCGTCAAAACCGGTGACTTCAGGCGGCCGGACCAGCAGGCAGCCGTAATAGGCGGCAACTTTCAGGCCGGTCAGCGGTTTGACAACCTGGGCTTTAACAGCTTCAGGATCCACTGTGCCGATTGCTTCAACCAGTGATTTTACTTTAAGGGTTCCCTTGTATTCTTTCCCGGTTACCTTGTTAACCTTATCCCTGATTTCGCCGTTTTCAACCATTCTTTTATTGGCATGCGCCAGCTGCTGGTAGCAGGCCGCGCATCCTGTCGTCACTTGACCAATGCCCATGCCCTCTGCTATGGCCAGGCTGCGCGCCGGCAGGGCCACGTTTAAGAGGTGGCTTTTGCCGTGTGCCGCGGTGGCGCCGCAACAGCTCCAGTCCGGTATGGTAACCAGTTCCATGCCGAGCTTTTTAGCTACAGCCTGGGTTGATGACTCGTATTCCTTGCCGGTACCGTGGTAGCTGCATCCCGGAAAGTAAGCGTATCTCATTTCACACCACCTTCCATTTTGCGCACTTCGGCAAATATACGGGCAATTTCAGCCGCGCCCTGTACTTTGGACGGCATCAGCTGGAGTTTGCCTTTCTGGAACATGGGCAGCCCCATGTCCGCGCCGTTGAACAGTTTTCCGCTTTTTAAATTGTTTTCCATTACCAACCCGACTTCATAGGTACGCCCGTATTTTTCTACTGTGTTGAGCAGTGCGTTATACATTACCTCCACATATTTGGCTTTTCCTGCAGGCGCGGTGCCTGCTTTTCCGGCCATGATCCGGAGGGTTTCCATAACGTGGGCGATCTCCACTTCACACGGGCAGCGGGTTGAACAGGTGGAGCAGGACGCGCAGATCCAGATCGTATTGCTCTTCAGCAATTCATCTTTCATGCCGAGCTGGACCATGCGAATAACCTGTTGCGGCGGATAATCCATGGCGAAGGCCACCGGGCAGCCGGCGGTGCACTTGCCGCACTGGTAGCATTTTTGAACAGGTTGTCCGCTCTCAATACCTATTTCTTCAATAAAATCCGCATTCTTTGTAATTGACTGATTTACATTAATTGACTCCATAATAGACCCCTCTTTGCAGAAAAATCTTAACCAAAAGGGCAAATCTTCACACAAAACTACGGCCGCATTGAAAAATATTTATTTTTTGTTACGTGATGCCATTCACCTGCCATTCTCCATAACGAAAATTATAAACCAAGTGATGCAACGTTCACGCAGCTTAAAGAAACCAAAAAACATCAATTAAAACATAATTATTTTAATTGACTAATAAATCAGATAATCCAAGACCTCTTGATATTATAAGATTTTTGAAGCGATGTGTCTAGTGTGCTATACCTATGAATATGATAGTGGTTAATATTATATTACATGGAGTAATACGGCACGGCAAAAAGGGCCATAAATCGTTACAATTATACTGCTCATTATAATAAAAGTAAATTATTTTACACCCATAAATTTATTTACTTGTTTTTTAAATTAAAAAGGCAGACTATGACAGCCTGCCGCAATGTATTACTTCCATATTCTCATCAGCCATGATCTCAAAAATGACGGAAGTCTCACAAAATATATACGCAAGGATAATCACATCCCTTCATTAGGTTAGCTGTTAATATATTATTTCAGGCCCTGCCTGAATGTGCTATTTTTTTTGTGCCATATATTAACATCGCGGACAGCGGTCCTGGTTGTTTTCCAGCCACTCGGCGACCTTTTTGGCGATAAAATCTATTCCTCCCCTGAGGTGCCGCCGGACGGGGAGAGAAATAAGGAATTGCCTGCCATAGCTCTTGTTCAGGACCCTCCCGTCCAGGACAACCACGCAGCCATGGTCGCTGCTGCTCCTGATCAGCCTGCCAAAACCCTGTTTGAAACGTATTACTGCCTGGGGCACGCTTAATAACTTAAATCCGTCCTTACCCTGGCTGGCAAGGTCCTCCAGGCGGGCTTCAATAACCGGCACGGAAGGCGATGCAAAGGGAAGTTTTACAATAATAACGCAGGCCAGGGCATCACCCGGCACATCAATTCCTTCCCAGAAGCTTAATGATCCAAATAAAGCTGTCCTGCCTTCTCCTCTAAACTCTTCCAGCAGGCGCGACCTGCTGCCATCGATACCGTGGCCCAACAGGCAGATATCATGGATTTCCAAAAGGGGTTTCAGCCGTCTGTAAGCTTCGCGGAGAATTCTGTGTGACGTGAACAATACCAGGGTCCTGCCGCCGGCAGTCACGATTAGTTTATTGAGAGCGTTTTCGAGCTTTTCCAGGTAAATATCGTCATTCACCGCACCCTGCACCGGCAGATCGCGGTTTATGCAAAGCATAGCCTGGCTGTCATAAGAAAATGGTGAATCAAAACTGGTTTTCAACAGCCTTTCCCCGCTCAGGTAGTTTAGTCCGGTCCTTTCGATTATATGGTCGAACCCCTCGCTGACAGTGAGTGTAGCAGAAGTCAGGACGACTGTTTCTTTATTATTAAAAAGTCGGTCAAATAACAACCTGCCTACATCAACCGGGGCGGCGTTTAAAGAGCAGTTCCTGTTCACAGCGCGTGAACTGACCTCCAGATCAGCCCAGTAAACAAACCTCGTGTCAATATTTTCTAAAATAAAATGCAGGTCACCCGCCAGGGTTTCTCCCGCAAGGCCGAGGCTGGCGGTATCCCTCAGCAAACCCGCCCATGCTTCTTCCGACAGCGCCCATATTTCCATTAAGCCGGCGCAGGCTTTGATATCCCCGGCAAAGTTCCGCAGCAGGTTTACGCAGCGCCTGCCGTTTTCCAGGAATACCTCAAAACTCTCGCCTGTAAATGGCAACCGGAGAGAGATGCTGCTGTAAACGTAATCGGTATCGGCGGCGCTGCCTGATACCATTTCATAAAGTTGCTCAAAAAACAGGCGCGACGCTTCAAGTAATTCCAACCTTGTCTCCTGGGCTGTTTTGAGCATCTGGAACCATTTGGCGCCGTCGGCCGGCGGAGCCTTTTCCGAAAGTTTGGCCAGCTCCCTGCCTGCGATCCACAGCCACCTGTTAAATGATTTCTTGTTGAACTGTATTCCCAGGTGAGTAGTGGCCGACTCTTCAAGGTGATGCGCCTCGTCTATGACTAAAGGCCCAAAAGAGGGAAGCACCCTGTTTTCAGCCTTGATATCAGAAAAAAGAAGAGAGTGATTGGTGATAATCAGGTCGGCGTTTTCAGCGTTCTTTCTGGCCTTGCTGACAAAACAATCTTTTTGGTACGGACAGCGCGGTCCGAGACAGCCCTCGGTCTCCCCGCAGATAGTAAGCCAGATATCGCTTTCTGCCGGGGTAGTGTTCAATTCACTTCTGTCGCCGGTTTCGGTAACTCCAAGCCACAACAGCACCCTGGCAAAAAAAGCTGCTTCGTCAGGCTGGTGCGGGCTGTCCAGCGCGCCAAACCACCTGCGCAGGCAGATATAGTTCTGGCGTCCTTTGGCCAGAGCGGCATGGAAAGGATCTTTGATTATTTCAGTGAGCATGGGAATATCTTTAAACCACAGCTGTTCCTGCAGGTTGATGGTATGAGTGGCCACCAGTACTCTTTCTTTGTTTTTTATGCTCCACAGTATCGCCGGCAACAGGTAAGCGATGGACTTGCCGACACCCGTCCCTGCTTCCATAAGCAAAAACTTGCTTTCGTTCAGGGCGCGGGTAACCTCGCAAACCATAGCCTCCTGCTGGGGACGGTATTCGTATGCCGGAAGGACATCCGCCAGCGGCCCGCCTTCTTTTAAGAGCGACACCACATCTTCCTGCTCAAGTATTAATTTTTCACCGGCAGATGGTCCTCTTACGGACCTGGGATACTGGTTTTCCTTTTCCGCTGCGCGGCGCAGGTAAGATAGGTGTGATATTTTCCTGTCCGGGAACTTTGTCAGGAGTTCTTTTATTAATTCACTGGCCGGCCCGTTCCATTCCGAATGAGCTTCACCAAGCAATTTATTCAACTGGATCAATATACCCAGGTCCAGGTCACGCATTTTCCGCAGCAGCATAACCATAAGGTTGGCCGCGGCCAGCGCGTCATTAAGTGCCCTGTGGCTGCCGCCTGCGTCGATTTCAAGTTTGGAACAAAGCGATTCCAGGCGGTAACTGACCGCACCGGGCAATAAAAGACGGGCCAGTTCAACAGTATCATAATGAGGGTTGTTTAAGGGAAGGCCGTGCGCGGCAGACAAAAAGCCGAGATCAAAATTGATATTATGTCCTACTATGGCGTCATTGCCTATATAATCAACCACATTGCTTATCACATCAGCAATCGCAGGCGCGTCTGCCAGGTCGTAGTCATCAATCCCGGTAATCCTTTTGATCTTTAATGGCAGCGGCATACCCGGGTTGACCATGGTATGGTATTTGTCAACTATTTCACCCTGCCGGATACGGACCAGGCCTACCTCAATGATCCTGTCTGTCTGGGGATTCAGGCCGGTTGTCTCCAGGTCGCAAACAACATAGTTTCTTTCCATTTCAATCTCCGCGGGGAAAATAATAGTAACTGCAAGGTAATATTATATTCTTGCATACCGTTTGTCAAAGGTACCGGGTACCTAAGTTACTAAGTTATTGAAATTTCAAAATTATTAACAACTTAATAACTTAGGTACCCGGTACCAAATAATAATAAACTTCAACCCCGGCGTAAAGCCGGGGTTGAAGTTTACTCTTCGTCAGAGACGGTGACCTTGACCATCTTGTCACCCTGCTTTATCTTGTCCACCACGTCCATGCCGTTAATCACTTTGCCAAAGACGGTATGTACTCCGTCCAGGTGCGGGAAAGCGTCATAGCAGATGAAAAACTGGCTGCCACCCGTGTTTCTGCCGGCATGCGCCATTGAAAGCGAGCCGCGCAGGTGTTTGTTGGGATTTATCTCGCATTTAATGGTATAACCCGGACCGCCTGTGCCGCGGCCTTCAGGACAGCCTCCCTGGGCCACGAAACCCGGTATCACCCTGTGAAAGATGAGGCCGTCATAAAATCCCTTGTTAATTAAAGATTCAAAATTTGCTACCGTGTTTGGAGCGTCTTTCTCAAAAAGTTCGATTTCGATATTTCCTTTTTCAGTTTCTATAACTGCCTTTTTCAAAAAAGCACCTCATTTTTTTAAAATTCCAGGCTTTCGCCGGGTGATATCACAGCAACTCTACTACCTGTTTGTGACTCTACTTCTGATTTGAATTTAAACGGATCCTGTTTTATCAATGGAAAGGTGTTGTAGTGCATGGGAATGACCAGGCCCGGTTTGAGCATTTTTACCGCTTCAAGGGCGTCCTCCGGACCCATGGTATAGTTGTCCCCGATAGGCAGCATGGCCAGGTCGATCTTGTTCAGCCTGCCGATCAGTTCCATGTCTCCAAAAAGTCCGGTATCACCGGCATGATAAATGGTTTTGCCATCAAGATTAATGATGAAACCGCACGGTGTGCCCAGGTGTATTGGGAATTCAGCATCATACCCGGAACCGTGCCAGGCGGGTGTAAGTTTTATTTTTACGCCATCAAAGACATGGCTGCCGCCTATATGCAAGCCGTGTGTATTTACACCTTTACTCCCGCAGAAAACAGCCAGTTCATTCATGGAAACCACTGTCCCTTTTGACTGCTTGGCTATTGACAATGTATCGCCAAAATGGTCACCGTGCCCGTGGCTAACCAGAATCAGATCGGCTTTTATGTCTTTTGGATTATTTTTCGCCACTGGATTACCGGTCAAAAATGGATCAATTAAGATATTTTTACTTCCTTCAATTAAGAACGCGGCGTGCCCTAAAAAATTGATTTTCACTCTTTCATCTCCTCCCTGTTATATTCTTTTAAATTATACCCAAAAATTTTATTGATTTCACTTCTTTTCCATAAAATTATAAAACAAAAATTGCGTCTATAAAGACGCAATTACAAACCTACACATTGTAATATTAAAATACTAAACCTTTTTTAGATCAGCGATAATCCAATTAATAATGCTGTCTGAGGCTGTATAGGGGTCGATCTCCCTGACAGCCACCTTTTCAAGAAGCTCGCTGACCCGGCCCGGCCGGTTAACTTCCTCGCGCACCAGCCGCTGCCACTGGTAATTGACTATATCCAGCGTTTCGTTTTTTGTCCTTTCCCTGCGCCTTTCGGCAAAGAAGCCTTTTTCATTAAGATAATTTCTGTGTGTTTCGATCGCTTCAAGCAGTTCAGTGATACCTTCGCCTTTGTTTATGGTCGCGGTTAATTTGACCGGAGGGCGCCATTTAATATGGTCGTCCTGCATGTCAAGCATTAAATTTACTTCCAGTGAAAGCGTATCGGCGCCGGGCATATCACATTTGTTGATAGCAAAAACATCCGCTATCTCCATTATGCCGGCCTTCATGGACTGGATACTGTCGCCGGCGCCCGGGGTCAGCACCACCACTGTGGTGTCCGCGATGTACATGATATCGAGTTCAGACTGGCCTACGCCCACTGTCTCGATTATAATCCAGTCTATACCAAAAGCATCCATTACCTTTACCACTTCTTTAGTGGTTTTGGCCAAACCGCCGAGGCTGCCCCTGGTAGCCATACTGCGGACAAAAACACCTTCGTCCATGGCATGTTCATTCATGCGAATGCGGTCACCAAGAAACGCGCCGCCGGAGAAGGGGCTTGACGGATCAACAGCTATGACTCCCACTGTTTGGTTTCGCTTTCTGATTTCACGCATAATGCTGTCAACCAGAGAGCTCTTTCCGGCGCCCGGTGAACCGGTGATCCCTAAAATATAGGCGCGCCCGGTATGCGGATATAACTCGCGGAGGACTTCCTCCTTATTGGGCATATCATCTTCTACCAGCGAAATAACCCTGGCCAGCATCCGGTGTTCACCAGCCCAAAATCCCTGTGGTATTCCTGCCAAAATTACTCCCCCCATTCCAAATAATAAACGTCACTACCATGAAAAATGGTAAAGTCAGAAAAATAAATCTATTTATTCTATAAATTCTTCGCAAAACAGGATAATCCTTTAAAGAAATATCCATTTTGCTAATAAAAGCTATAAACATAAATATAAAAATATATGAAAATCCAATCCAGTATATTATATAAGTCTGGCATTTCACCTTAAACAATTTGACTGAATTAACATGATTTTAAATAGAATATTAAATTAAAACATAATATGTTTTTAAATCATGTTAATCGATTTAAATCATGTTAATTATGTCTTTTGTTTTAATTTCTTTCTTCTTGCACATCAGCACAAATGAATGTCTCATAATTTTAGACTAAAATATTATTTCAGCCAGGTATTTTTCCGCTGCAACAGCTGCTATGGCGCCATCGGCCACAGCGGTTACCACCTGGCGGAGCAGCTTCTGGCGAACATCTCCGGCCGCGTAAATACCCTTTTGCGAAGTCAGCATATTTTCATCCGTTATTATATAACCCTTATCATCAGTTTTTACATGTTCTTTCAATAAAAAAGAATTTGGGGTGCTGCCAATATAAATAAACACACCGTCGACGGCTAATAACGATTTGCTGTTGTCCCGGACATCCCTGACATTGATTCCTTCCACCGAATTTGTGCCAAGGATCTGATCGACCACGCCATGCCAGATAAATTCAATCTTCGGATTCTGAAACGCCCTGTGCTGTACTATTTTAGTCGCGCGCAGCTCACCCCTGCGGTGGATTATATAAACCTTTTCCGCGAACCTGGTCAGAAAGATAGCTTCTTCCACCGCGGCGTCGCCGCCTCCGACCACCGCTACTTTTTTACCGCGGAAAAAGGCCCCGTCGCAGGTCGCGCAGTAGGAAACGCCGCGGCCTATCAGTTCTTTTTCTCCTTTCACGCCCAGCAGCTGCGGCTGCACGCCTGTGGCCAGGATAATCGCGCCGGTTTCAATCCCGCCGTGATCAGTCAGCAGAGTAAATTTTCTTTCGTCAATTTCTATCCTTTGCACATTAGCTGATGAAATATCGACTCCAAAACGTCTGGCCTGGTTTTCCATCTGGATCATTAAATCCGGTCCGCTAATACCTTCGCTGAAACCAGGATAATTTTCTATTAAGTGGGTGCTGATCACAAGGCCGCCGGGAACCCCCCGTTCCAAAAGGACGGTGTCGATAGAAGCCCTCGCGGCGTAAATCCCCGCGGAAAGCCCGGCGGGACCGCCACCGATGATTACTAGATCTCTCTTATCCATATTCTCACCCTCCTGGCAAACGTGAACTTCCAGCCATTTTTACAATCTTATCTTACCGCTGTTATCCAAGTCAACCAAATCAATAAAAATTCTGACGCCGCGTAAGATGTATAAATGATAAAAAAAGCCCTTTTAAGGACTTGTAAATGGTGGGCCATAAAGGACTCGAACCTTTAACCTGACGATTAAGAGTCGCCTGCTCTACCAATTGAGCTAATGGCCCGGAAAATATATATTTATACAATAAAAAAGTTATGGCTGGGGCGGCTGGATTTGAACCAACGTAATGCCGGAGTCAGAGTCCGGTGCCTTACCGCTTGGCGACGCCCCAGCGAAAACTTTAACTGCATATATTCTTAAAAATGTCTTCCATAACCTTGTCAATATCCTGGTCTCCGTTAATATTCCTGAGGAGCCCTCTTTTTGAATAATAATCAATAAGCGGCGTTGTGCTCGCCTCATATACGTAAAGACGGTTTTTCACCGCTGTTTCATTATCGTCGGTGCGCTGGTAGAGTTCGCCGCCGCAGTTGTCGCAGATATCATCTACCCGCGGTTTCTTAAACAATGTGTGGTAGCTTGCCCCGCAGGAGCGGCAGATACGCCGTCCGGTAACCCGCTTGATCAGTTTTTCACGCGGCACGACTATATTAATAACACCGTCAAGGCTGCTCCCGATAGATTTCAGGGTTTCATCGAGCTCTTCCGCCTGAACGACATTCCGCGGGAAACCGTCCAGAAGAAATCCGCGCGCGCAGTCCGGTTGTGAGAGCCTCTCCTTTACCATGCCCACAACGACAAAATCTGGTACCAACTCGCCTTTATCCATATACTCTTTAGCCTTTAAACCCATTTCAGTGCCAGCCTGAATAGCCGACCTGAACATGTCACCGGTCGAGATATGTGTGATTCCCAATTTTTTTACCAGTGTTTCGGCCTGGGTCCCTTTACCCGCTCCCGGGGGCCCCATAATTAAAAGATTCACAAGCCATCCCTCACAAATATTTGATCTTCCTGGAAAACCAGACTAGCTTATTATAACATGTAAGCATTATCACTGAAAGCTTATGGCCCGGTTTATTACCCGAAAATATTTTAGATAAAAAGCCCGCGGAATACATGAGTTACTCCGCGGGTAATTTTAATAATAATGGTCGGGGCAACACGACTTGAACGTGCGACCTCACGGTCCCGAACCGTGCGCTCTACCAAACTGAGCTATGCCCCGTTGAACCTTTATGACGCAAAAATAATTTTGTCACAGTCCACTTAAAAAGTCAAGTATTAATAATGGCTGTTAAAGGTTTTAAGTTAAGCCTTGTCGAAAAATACAATAATATTATTTTTAGGGGGAAAATGATTTGCCTGAATCCCAGTCAAGTGTTCTTTCAAACGCAGTCCTTGTAGTATATGTGCTTATATCATTGGCCACGATGGTCTGGGTTATTAAAGACACGCGCAGAAAAGGCAGGCCTTTATCGGAAATTATAGGCTGGGCGATTTTTATGACTCCGCCTCTGTTCCCGCTGGCTATCGTGACATACCTTTATTTTCGCAAGAAAAACTTCTTTGATTAAGAGTGTTTTTATATATAAACATGTGTATTTCATCGATCAGAGCCGTGATATTCCCTTATCTTCAGCCGGTTAAAGCCAGGCAGGTAACTGTCCAGGTCATTAATACGCCACCGGCTGTCGCGTTCTCCATTATTTTGCGGCGTTAACTGCTCAATGAATACACCCGCTCCCGCTCCAGGACATATTTCCGTAGGTTCAGTCCCTTTAATAAAGGCCGCTTCTATAGCCCGCGTGTTTACCCCCCCCGCCAGCATCCCGTCATCAGCGCAAATATTTACTTTAACAATACCCTGGGGCGCCGGGAATTCCCTGGCCGGGACTTCTTTTAACGCCTCTTTTACAAACATCGACCAGACAGGCGCGGCTGCCTGGGATCCCGTCTGTCCCGATCCTTTGGTTTTTTCATCATAACCTACATATACCGAGGCAGCCAGGTCTGGAGTATACCCGATAAACCAGGCGTCCTTAAAGTTCTCGGTTGTTCCCGTTTTACCTGCCGCGGGCCTCTTAACGGAATTATAAACATCAGGCGCCGTGCCGCCCGCCTTTAATACCCCCGTCAGCATATCAGTAATAATATAACAAGTCCTTTCATCAAGCGCCCGCTCAGGTTGTGGCCTGTGCTCCTCAAGAATGCGCCCGTTACTGTCGGTTATTTTTGAGATATAATAAGGTTCGTTTCTGAGACCGCCATTTGCCAGGGTGGAGTAAGCACCGGCCATTTCAAGAGGTGTGACTTCTGAAGTGCCCAGAGGCAGAGAAAGAACAGGCTGCACTGCCGATGCGACGCCCATCCGCCTGGCGTAAGCCGCAGCGACAGACGGACCCACCATGTCGTTCAGCTTCACCGCCACTACATTGTCAGAGGTATAAAGGGCTTCTTTCAGCGTGAACGGGCGGTTGTGGTAGCCGCCCTGGAAGTCTTTCGGCTGGTAAGGGTTCCCCATGGCCTGGGTGAAGGAAACCTGTTCGCATGTCACAACAGTGCCTGCGGTATAACCGTGATCAACAGCTGCAGCGTATAAAAATGGTTTAAAAGTTGATCCCGGCTGAATCTTTGACAGAGCCCTGTTGAATTGAGACTGGATGTAATCCTTACCGCCCACCATAGCTTTTATCTGGCCGGTTTTTGGCTCAATCGCCACCAGCGCCCCGTTCAGGTTGGGGTCCTTTCCCCTGAGCCCGTCCGCCATGGCCTTTTCAGCGGCGTCCTGCATGTTTTTATCCAATGTGGTATATATTGTCAGGCCACCGGAATATACTGTTTCTAGATCGTCCTGGTACTTTTGTTCCAGCTGCCTTATTATTTCGCTTGTAAAATATGGTGCGCCCAGAATTTGTGCAGGGGCTTTTAATGGCTGCAGATATTGATTTTTAGCCTGTTCCGCTTTTTTTTCATCGACCATGCCGAGGGCGGCCATCCTGTCCAGTACGATAACCTGCCTTTCCCTGGCAGCCGCCGGGTTGGCAGAAGGGTTGTAAATACTGGGCGCCCTTGGTATTCCGGCCAGCATGGCGCTTTCCGCCAGGCCCAGGTCTTTCGCCGGCTTATTAAAGTACGTTCTGGAGGCTGATTCTATGCCATAAGCTCCCTGACCGAAATAAATCTCGTTCAAATACATGCCCAGGATTTCATTTTTAGTATATTTTCTTTCCAATTCTATTGTAAGAACCAGCTCTTCAAGCTTTCTACCGGCTGTCCGGCGGGGATCAAGAAAAAGGTTTTTTGCCAGCTGCTGGGTGATGGTGCTGCCGCCTTCCACCACGCTGCGGGCTCTAATATTCCGGTACAGCGCCCTGGTAATGCCCACCGGATCAATCCCGTGGTGGCTGTAAAAGCGGGAGTCCTCAATAGCGATAACTGCCTGCTTCATATATGGCGAAATATTGTCCAGGGTTACCGGCAGCCTGTTTTCCTGGCTGATGAAAGTAATTAATTCGCCGTTTGAGTCCAGGACCTTTGACGCGGCGGGAACCACAGCATTTAAATATTTATCCGCGGAGCACCCTGCTAACATGATGGAGAGGACTACAAGCATGACAGCGATTATGTTCCTGCACACTGCAAACTTTATACCTCCGTTATTTTATTCAACTTTAATACTCTATCCTGATTTATATCATCTATACCGGCGGCTATGCCGCCAGACCCGAATATGTTATGATAAAAGTGACAATAATACTAAATTAAAGTAGGTGTCATGATTGCAAGTCATATCTCTGGTAGGCCCCAGCGGCACCGGCAAAAGCCACAGGGCGGCAAACATAGCCCACCAACTGGAAGCGCAGGCTATTATTGACGACGGTATTTTGATCCAGGGGAACCGCATCCTCGCGGGTTCATCAGCCAAACGGCAGCCGACAAGAATTGGAGCGATCAAATCAGCTCTCTTTATAGATGAAAATAAAGTCCAGGAAATTAAAAAAGCTCTATCAGACTTAGCTCCTGATAAAGTGCTGATACTGGGCACATCACAGGAAATGACCGAAAAAATAGCAGCCAGGCTGGGACTGCCCGCCCCTTCCCAAATTCTGAATATCGAGGATATCGCCAGCGAAAAGGAAATCAGGAAAGCAAAATATCAGCGGACACAGTTCAGCAAGCATGTTATTCCCGCTCCCACCCTGGAGGTAAAAAGGAGCTTCCCCGGTACGCTTGTTGACCCGCTGCAGGTGTTTTTAAAAAAAAGAGGCGTTTCCGGCAAAAAGGACTGGCTGGAGCAGTCAATTATCCGCCCGACATTTACTTATCACGGCAAGCTGTCCATTTCCAACAGCGCCCTTGAGGCTATCGCCGGACATGCCGCCAGTTCAGTGGCAGGCGTCAGCCAGGCCGGGAAAATCAATATACACGTCGAACAGGAGGGCATTGTTAACATTGATATTGCCCCTGTGCTGACATTCGGCTATCCGCTGCACCTGGTAGCCGCGGAGATCCAGGAGCGGGTTATAGTTGCCGTGGAGGAAATGACCGGGCTGCAGGTTAAAACGGTCAATGTGCAGGTAAAAGGGCTCAGCTTTGAGAATAAAAAAGTATCTGAGGCTACCGTGTAAGGTCGCCTCAAAAAATATTTGGGTCGTGGGACGTGAGTAGCGAGTCGTGAGAATGCGGGAATTCCTGTAGGGTCGGATTTATCCGACCGTTGTGCGGCTGAAGCCGCACCTACCTTATTGTGAAAGTGTCCGTCATTCTTAATAGCTGGTCGCGAAAACATGGTTCCCAATCCTGGTGATCACAGGCAGCGTCCTGATCCATTTATCAGCGCTGATATCAGGATTGTAGAAAAAGAGCGCCCCCCTGCTGGGGTCTTCCCCGGATATGGCCTCAATTGCTGCCCTGACAGCTCTATCATCTGGCTCCAGGTTGATAGATCCGTCACCAACGGGAGAAAACTGGTAGACATGTTTACTCCTCTGAAAAACCACATCATGTATGGTTTTGGGGAAATGCGGGCTGGCCAGCCTGTTTAAAATAACCGCGCCCACTGCCACCTGCCCTTCAAAGCTTTCACCTCTTGCTTCGGCATGGATCAGCCTGGCCAGAAGCATCATTTCCTCCGTTGATAAATTTATACGTGACCTGCTCTCGGCAGCGGCCGCCTCAGCCGGCAATAAGAGGGTTTGTCCGGGTAAAATCATGCTGTCTTTCAGCTGGTTGGCTTTAATTAACTCGTCAAGCGCAATCCGGTATTCCGACGCTATGTCGTAAAGAGTGTCGCCGTCCCGGACAGTATGTTTTTCCACATCGGAATCGGTACAGTGAATAGATGTGTCTTCTGTGCTCTGTGAACACTCGCCAACCGGCGCGAATACATTTAAGGCAAATATCGCTGCAATTAAAAATACGGCCAGTCTTAAAACGTTCTTGTGAACCAGTTTTTTCATTATTTCCTCCTTTCCCGATTCCAGAGAGTATTTTTGCACAGCGAAAATTTTTATATACATACATTTTTAGCCGCGTATAATATTATCTGCATATAAAAGAATAAAATACCACCTTGTAAAGATGGTAAAGGCTCATACAGTCAATTTATTGAGCCCCAGCGGAAAAATAAAGGCCACCATTTAAGGTGGCGATTTAGGACAGTTGCGCCGGTATTAATACTTTAAATCCTTTTCTTTTCGCCTCACCGCGCGTATATCGATGTCGACCGTCAGCCGGTAAGAACTGCACATTTCCAACAGCCTGGATGTCGTCCTTTCTCCCAGGTATTCAGTAATATCGTCAAGTTTAATATTGGTTGTGACAATTACAG
Organism: Pelotomaculum propionicicum; assembly: GCF_048984525.1. Lineage (GTDB taxonomy): Bacteria > Bacillota > Desulfotomaculia > Desulfotomaculales > Pelotomaculaceae > Syntrophopropionicum > Syntrophopropionicum propionicicum_A. The sequence continues at coordinate 90,121 of NZ_JBMGJC010000001.1, read as the reverse complement.
GAAGGCGCTGGTTTAAGCGATAATTTATTATGGAATAGATCTTGTTTTTAGTCCATTCCGTGTAGTTATGCGCACCCAGGTCATCCAGTATCAGCAGGGGCACCTGTCTGGCGGTGTCCAGCAGCTGAAATTCAGAAAGGTCGTCAGGGCTCCGGCCAGGGTCATAGGTTGAACGTATCCTGTCCAGCAAGTCGGATACCTCTACAAAAAGCACCAAACGCCCGTGCTTAATTAAAGCGTTGGCAATGCTGCAGGCGAGGTGGGTCTTCCCGCTGCCGACCATACCGGCAAACAACAAACCGTCGGTTTTGGGGTCCTTTAAAAACCTTTGAATAAAATCCCCCGCTGCCCTGTGGGCAATTTTAGCCAGTTCAAGGCAGGAAAGGCCTGTTTCCGGATCAATTACGTCTTTAGGATAATATTTAAAACTAAAAACATCCAGTGAACAGCCGATATACTTTTCCGGCAGGTTCGCATTTTTGATCAGGTTTTTAATTTTCGCCAGTTTCACACAGCCGCAGGGAACGGCGGCCTCTCCTTCAAGTATTATGCCCCGGTCGCCACATATCTCGCAGGCCACAAAGATTTTACCTTCCTTTCTGACAATGATTGCATTGAAATTCGGGTAAATATTTATATTTAACCTTTTCTATACAGCGATCTGATAAAAGCTTTTTCTCTTGAGTCTTTCCCGCCATCCTGCGTTCCATTTGCGGAGCCATCCTGGTTTTTTTTCAGAGCGCCTCTCGCCGAGCGCCGCTTCAGAAAATCACGTTCGTATTCCCCAATAGCTTCAAGCGTTTGGAGGTTGTTCTTTTTCCATTCCATCAGGATGCTGTTAATATATTTAAAGTTGTGCTTTCCTCTCAGCACCGCCCTTTTTAGTGCTTCAATTACAAGAAATGCCTCCACTTCTCCCGCCCATTGCTGAATTTGGTCCACTTCTATAGGAGACAGCGGCCTGCCGAATTCCTTTTCAAATGTGGAAACTAATCCTGTAGGTTTGTCACGTAATTTTATGTTTAAAAAATCATGGTCCAGGGCAGCCGCTTTGATCAGATTTTCCGATTCCGCAATTTCTCTGGCCCTGGTACTGGCCCATACGTCTGAAACTTTTAGAAACAGCGGCTCGAAATCATATCCTTCGAATATCACATTATTCTTTTTATTGTAGTATTCACTGACTGCAATAATATCTTTTTCCAACAAGTCAGCCAGTTCTTTTTTTATCCTGGCGGGATTTGTCTCCATGACCTCGGCGATTGCCTCCGGGTCCGGGTAGTATTCCTTTTCTTCCACTTTAAACCTGATTAAATGGATCAGGAGTATCATTTGAAAATCAGTGATGCCAATACGGCTGTAAACCTTAATCAGCGTATTGGGAACAGATGTAAACCCCTCCAGTACCAGGTCGGCTCCAAAGGTTGCGGTTATGTTAACTTTATGGTCGCATTTTATAATATTTTCGTTGCCTTTCGTCATAAGATCCGGCCTCTTCCTTCTGTCACTTTCTTATTTTATGGCATATGCCGTAACTTTGTCCACCTGAAGTATTTATTAACAAATTATACTCAGCACGTCCAGCAGGCTGTCAACATTCACATGACCCCCGATGGGTTCTTCGTCTTCGTAGTCCCACGTGTGAGGATGATATATATAGATACTTTTAAAGCCCGCCCTGAGAGCCGGGTTTACATCCGACTTCATGCTGTTGCCGACAACCCAGGATGACTGTGGTGTGAGCCGCTGCTCCAGGGCTATTTGCCGGTAGGCGGCACAATTTTTTTCAGACAGCACATAAATCTTTTTGAACCAGCGCGCCAACCCGCTTTGTTCCAGCCTGGCTTCCTGAACTGACAGCTCTCCCCGCGTTGCCAGATAGAGCGGGTACCTGCGTTGCAGGCTTTCCAGGACCATGCCCGCGTCTTTAACCGGTTCCGCGGGCTGTTCGTAAACCTGCCAGCCCAGGTCCTCGATCTCTTTTTTCAAGGCCAGGTCCATTTCGCGGTTGAAAATTTTACAGTAATATTCGTATGTTTCGCCCAGGGCGCGCGGGAAGCATTCTTTGAAAAAGCCGCCGCACTGCCTGACATTCCTTATATCATTCCGGTTGAGGACCTCCAGCGCTTCCTCTGCCGGGAAGTCCAGGCACGACATTATGCCGGCGAACTTTTCCTTGGCGGCATTAAAATGGATGGTGGTCTCAACCAGTGTATCGTCAAAATCAAACAGGACACCGCATTTCAAATGCCTCTTCCCCCCCTATTAACGCAGGTCCTCTTATCCATGTGCGCCTGATTTTACAGAAACTCCCACGGGCAAATCTTTTTTTCCAGCCAGTCCAGGAAAAGATAGAGGACAAAACCCATAATTCCCATGGCTATAATGCCGGCGAACATGTCGTTCCATTCCAGTCTCGCCCACGCCTCCATCACAAAGTACCCTATACCGCCATACCCCCCGGTGTTGGCAACAGTTTCAGAAAAAAACAGGATTGCAATCGCAGTGCCCAGGCTTATTCTAAGCGCGGTTAATATTTTTGGCAGGCAGGCCGGAAAAATAACGTGATAGTAAATCTGGCGCCGGCATGCCCCCAGGGAAAGCACTGAATCGACCATACTTTTACTGACCTGCCTTGACGCGTCCCTGGTTGTGACAAGGATCTGAAAAAACACAACAATCCATATCAGAAATATTTTTGACAGGTTGCCAAGCCCCATCAGGGTAACAACGAGAGGCAGGAATATTATTTTTGGCACCGGGTAAGTCAGGTAAATAAGCGGCGCCGCGAATCGGTCAAGACTTTCCACGTGGCCCAGGACCATTCCCAGCAAAACAGCGGGAAGAAGCGCCGTCACCAGGCTTACCAGCACTCTGGCGGTGCTTACCAGAAGGTGCTGTCCCAGGTCTTTGCCGAGTTCCTGGCCGAAAGCCGCCAGGGCTGTCCAGGGACCGGGGAAGTAGGGTCTATTTAACCAGAGTGAGGTTATCTCCCAGATTATTAACAGGATGAAGATGGCGATAATATAATCGTTTATTTTTTTTAAATTATTGTTTTTAGGCAACCTCAGGCACCTCTCTCGATCATCTCGCGGACCAGTGAGCAGCGCTGGTAAAACAAGGGCTTGTTCCGGTAACTGTGGTCGCCCATTTCATTGTTTTCAACAACGTTCAAAATCCTGCCCGGGCTTTTAGAGAAAATCAGTATTTTTTGGCCCAGGAAAACCGCCTCCTCAATACTGTGCGTAACCAGCACTATGGCGGCCTTTTTTTTCTTCCAGAATTCCAGCAGGGTGTCCTGAAGGGCTTCCCTGGTCAGGGCGTCAAGGGACGAAAATGGCTCGTCCATCAGGAAAAGGTTGGGCTTCAGGGTGAGAGAGCGGGCTATGGCCACCCGCTGGCGCTGCCCGCCGCTCAACTGGGCCGGATAGTGATATCTGAAATCCCAGATTCCCAGTTCGGTCATTGCCTCCTTGACGGCAGCATACTTGTCATCGCGGGAAACACCCCTGATTTCCAGGCCCAGCGAGGTGTTTTGGAAGGCGGTCTTCCATGGCAGGAGACCGTAATCCTGCAGGATTAAAGCGGTTTCCCGCCTGTTTGGGCGCACGGGCTCATTATTGATGGAGACAGACCCCCTGTGTTGTTTCATCAGGCCGGCCAGCACATATAAAAGGGTGCTTTTACCGCAGCCGGACGGCCCGATAATGGCGCATGTCTTTCCATCAGACAGGTCGAAGTCTACATCACTAAGGGCGACTAAGCGGCTGTTTTTATTTTGGTATACCACTTCAAGATCTTCAACTTTGATCATGCTATCTGGTGGGGAGAAGATCCGTCCGGGCCAGATCCTCATAAGTAAAATGCGTTTTTATCAGTCCCTTGGACGACATCCAGCTTACAACCCGGTCTACCTGTTCTTTTTCCGGAAGCCTGGGCGCAGGGTAGTGATCCATGGTAAAGACTTCAACCGCTTCTTTCGGCACGCGGGCCTTTTCTATCAGCAGATCTTTGAAAGCAGCCGGGTTATCGTTTATATCCTTTGCCGCCCTGGCATACGCGTTTAAGAATTTCTGCACGGACTTACTATTTTTATCCAGGTATTTGTCACTGAAGTATATTACTGTCTGGGACAGGTTCGAAGAAGTATCGTCCAACACCAGCCGGGCGCCTTTGCTTTCAGCCAGGGCTGCCTGGGGATCGGGAAGACAGGCGGCCTTTATTTTATTTTCCATCAACAGGTTATACCGGACCGGTATTTTCGGTATGGCTTCTTTTTTTATTTCATCAGGCTTTAGACCGGCGTCTTTTAAAAGATTGTCAGTCACATATTCAATTATTGAGTTTGTTGATATTGACACAGGTATATTTATCAGCTGGTCCGGCCTGGTGATGCCGGATTCCGGTGAAGATAGGACAGCAAACCTTCCTTCCCTTCCTGTTTCACCAAGGGCCAGGGACACTATCTTGACAGGCGCGCCGCTGTTGTTCAGAGCGGCAACCGCCAGGATATCCCCCAGGGCGCCGTCGACCTCGCCGGCCTGAATAGCGCTGTCTCTTTCCACTGCGCTTTCGAAAACCACCAGCTCAACATTTATACCCTCATCGTTCAGGTAACCTTTTTCTAAAGCTGCATAGAAAGGCAGGGATTCAACATTCGGCAGCAGGCCGATTTTCATCCCGGAAGACTTTTCCCCGGCGCAGCCGCTGACGGCAAGCAGTATCAGCACCGCAGCCAGGCACAAATATTTTTTTATCGGCATAGCACTCTTACCTCCCATTTTACGATAAACAATAATTCAACTTTATGTCTCCCTCTTCCTGCTCTCAAGTGTAAAAAACAAAAATGGCCTTTTAAGAGTACTATGGAAAGAAGAAACGGCCTTATCAGGCCGTTTCTTCTTTCCATAATTTATTTTATTGCCTCAACAATTTCGTCTTTCAGACCTTTATACTTATTCAGCCAGCAAAGTCGTTCCGCGCGGAGTTTTGAAACCCGGTCCTGATAATCCGACTTATCGAAATAGTTAATTGGGTTATATCTGGCAATGTCGATCTCCGGCATCTCCACCGGTACCAGGTAGTGCCAGTCAGGGTCAACGGCCCACCTGATATCGCCTTTGGCAATGTGTTTCATTAAGGCAGTCGATATTTTGATAGAGATCTTTTCACCCGGCATTTTACCGCCCTTGCCGACGCTTCCGGTGTTTAACAGGTAGCATTCAATATCCGGGTTCTTTCTGAGAATGCTCAGAAGCCTGTTCCCTTCCTCGGATTCCTTGCCGATCATGAACGGATTTGTCCCCACCTCGCGCTTTGATTCTCCGGCGCGTGTCGGGTCTCCGGCGGAAGTCTCAATTGACTCGCCCAGCATGAAGTATGCCGCTGCCTGTTCGGGGTTTAGTTTAGCCACTGTTGGAATAATGTCGTCTCTCCTGGTGATAAAAATGATCCGGTTGGCCTTGTCCAGGTCAATTCTGTTGTCCGTGTCGGCCACTTCGCACCTTTTAATGACCGCCCGGCCGTTGGAAGTAAGCTCAGAGTTGGTGAAGTCCACGCTGCCGTCTTCAAAAACCTTTACGTTTTCCAGGATAGCGTTGGGGGATATGGCGGCGTCGTACAATACTTTCTGGGTTGGCTCCAGCCCCTCTGTCTTAATATAAAAACCGTTTTCAGTGCCGAAGCAGTATCCCCTTTCGTCCATCATAACCATATCGTCCTGCCTGATAAAGACTGTCTCCTCGCCCGTCAGCCCGTGGTCGTGGATGGTAAGAGAAGTCTTGCCTGTCCCGCTCAGGCCAAACAGGATAAAGCCGATATCCTCCAGGGCGCCTTTGGCGGTACGGACTCTTAAGACCTTGCTTCCCGCGTGAAAACCAAGTCCGCCCCGTTTTTTCCACATATATAACGCCATTCTTAAAAATGATTTCTTTACTTCACCGAAATAGTCAGTGCCGAGGATAAAGGTTATGCCGGCTTCCGGGTGCACAAAAATAACCCGCTCCGGCCATTCCGGCACATAGACGCTGATCAGATCCGGCTCAGATTTCGTCAGGTCAGGATCGAAAAGCATGTTGTACCACATAAACGGGATGCGGGCATATTCCTTTGTAATGTATAATCTGCAATTCAGGTCGAAGCTTGGGTTATTGCCAAGTTTTCGGGTCAAGCTGATTACTTCTTTTTTTCTCAGGTATTCATAAACCCTGGACGCTATTTCTTTTTCTTTGGACAGCGGAATTCCGTGCTGGTCCACCCCCAGGTAGTCACCGTCGAGTATGTAGGTGCTTTTGGCGCTCCGGTTCCTTACCTTTGAAATGAAGCTGGCACTGCCGAAACATGTAGTTTTCTCTTCCGGGCTGGCCATTTCCCTCAACTGTTTCAGGCTCGGGTTAACAATCATTTTTGAGGCTTGAACCGGCTGAATAAAAGGATGCATGATGAGTCTTCCCCCCAAAATTTAATACATAATTCTGGATTATAGCATTATGAATTCAGTATACAGGATTTTGAATAAAATACAATGCTATTAAGACTCATAATTATCCATTCAAGCGTCATTTTTGACCACTCGGGTAATATTGGGACATAATAATATTATTTTATTAAAACATATTTATTTTTTTTGTATATAAATTTCGACTAAAAATGTTATTATTTATTAATAGTTCTTACAGGCAAAACCTGCCATCATTTATTACCATATTATTTCAATAGTATATCTCTATTTCATTGGGCAGTCTAAAATATTAAGAACAGGAGGTATTTTTCTTATGGCGCTAAAGGTAGGAATTAACGGTTTTGGCCGGATAGGCAGAAATGTTTTCAGGGCGGCTATGGACAGTAATGAAATTGAAATTGTGGCTGTTAATGACCTTACCAATGCCTGTACTCTCGCCCACCTGCTGCAGTATGATTCCGTGCACGGGACTCTTGAAGCTGAAATTTACGCCAACGAAGAAAGGGAATTCAGGGTAAACGGCAAAGACATCAAGGCTTTCGCTATACCGGACCCAGGCGCCATCCCGTGGGGCGAATATGGCGTTGAGGTGGTGATCGAATCCAGCGGCCGCTTTACTGACCGGGAAGGGGCCTCAAAACATATGAACGGCGGCGCTAAGAAAGTCTTAATCAGCGCCCCCGCTAAAAATGAAGATATAACGATAGTGATGGGTGTTAATGAGGATAAATATGATCCGGAAAAACACCATATAATTTCAAATGCTTCATGCACCACAAACGGCCTGGCGCCGGTTGTCAAGGTCATACACGATAAGTTTGGCGTGGTGCGCGGTCTAATGACTACAGTCCACTCTTACACCAATGACCAACAAATTTTAGATCTGCCTCACAAGGACCTCCGGCGGGCGAGGGCCGCGGCGATGTCCATTATTCCGACAACCACCGGCGCGGCAAAAGCTGTTGCGCTTGTAATACCGGAGCTGAAAGGAAAACTGAACGGGCTGTCCATGCGTGTTCCCACACCTAATGTTTCCGTTGTGGACCTGGTGGCGGAACTGGCAAAACCGGCTTCAGTAGAAGAAATAAACGGCGAGCTAAAAAATGCCGCGTCAGGACCGCTAAAGGGCGTCATGCAGTTTTGCGAACTGCCCCTGGTGTCACGCGATTTCAACGGCAACCGCCACTCATCAATAGTGGACAGCCTGTCGACAATGGTTGTGGACGGCATTCTGGCAAAGGTCGTGGCGTGGTATGACAATGAGTGGGGATATTCAAACAGGGTCGTGGACCTGGCTGCCTATATCGGCAGGCGGTGGAGATAACTGATTACTGGCGCCGGCACAAGCCGGCGCCTTTTACAATTTCAGGCACTGCTTCTTCCCAGGAAATAGCCATGATATGGAATCCGGACAGGCCTTTAATATTTTCACTTATAAACCTGATTTGTTCTTTACAAATCGAGATTCCTTCCGCTTTTGGATCCGGGGCGTCCGTCAGCCGCCGTACTATATCCTCCGGCACTGTGATTCCCGGCACGCAGGTCTGCATGAACCTGGCGGCGCGCCCACTTTTAAGAGGCGTGACTCCAGCCAGGATATAAGCTCTTTCGTGGATTCCGCGCTCCACACATAACTCCATGAACCGGGCAAACCGTTCCATGTCATAGATACACTGGGTTTGAATGAATTCAGCCCCGGCGTTTATCTTTTTCTCCAACCGGTCGACCTGGTATTCAAACGGGTCTGCAAACGGGTTGGCCACCGCTCCGATAAAAAATCTCGGCTCGTGTTCTTTTATTGGCTCCCCGGAGAAGAACAGCTTTTCATCCCGCATTCTTCTTGTAAGCTGGATCAGCTGGACTGAGTCTATATCATACACATTTTTAGCCGTCGGGTGGTTGCCGAAGACCTGGTGGTCTCCGGACAGGCAGAGCACATTTTTCAGCCCAAGGCTGTAAGCGCCGAGCAGATCGCTTTGAATGGCAATCCTGTTCCGATCCCGGCAGGTTATTTGAATAACTGATTCAAGACCGCTGTTCTGAATATGCAGAGCCGCGCTGATACTGGACATGCGGACGACAGCAGACTGGCAGTCGGTAATATTGGCCGCGTCCACATAGCCCCTGAGCATATCGGTGTGCCCTATTATTTTTTCCGGCGATGAATGTTTGGGCGGCCCGATTTCCGCTGTCACAGCGTGCAGGCCGCTTCTTAATATTTTTTCAAGGTTGCTGCCACCTGATTTCAGCATTTTTATATGTCCTCCCTGGTCATCCTGCGCGGCCCGCCATCACGTGCTTTGGACCAGTCCTTTGGCGGCGCGACTGTTTTCAGCAAATCCAGCCTGCCCTGCTCCTCCAGGCGCTTACAGATTAAGTCCCACGCGCAGTCAAGCTCTTTGTCTATCTCGCATTTGCCGTCTTGGGCGCCGCCGCACGGTCCGTTTAAAATGCTCTTCGGACAGCGTGTGACCGGGCAGATACCGCCGGTCAGGTGAATTGTACAGTCTCCGCACAGGCTGCACTGCTCTTCCCATATCCCCTGTTGTTTTGAACCACCGACGAACCTTGTATTCATAGCCGGTATTACATATTTATCCCTGTATCTATCAGCCAGGTACTGCGGCCCCACCCCGCAGGCCATGGAAACAACCGCGTCGGAGTCTCTTACCATATCCCCCAGGCTTTCAATAAATTCGGGGTCACACTGGCGGGTGACGGTAAAAGTTTTTATATTAACTGGTTTTCCTTCCAAACGGCGTTTAATCCGCAGTGCGCTGGCCAGTATTTCGCTTTCCTTTTCGCCGCCGGTCAGGCATACCGTAACACAGCTTCCGCATCCGAGCAGGAGAATGTTTTTACAGCCTTCAAGCAGTCCCGCTATTTCGGACAGCGGTTTTTGCTCCGCTATGATCACCGGTCCACCTTCTTCCAAACTTTATAAACTATATCTTGCTTTTTCTACAAACGAGACCTTTATTCCTGCAGTTATCTGAATTTACCTGTTGTTTCAATTTTTTGTGCACGAGGCAATAAAAAAACATTTTTCTGTATAATATGTTTTTAAACAGTACATAATATGGATACTCCGCTTTGGTGAGTTCTATCTCTCCCCGTCCAGCGCAAGCTGGACATTTTTTTTGTTTGCTGCGCCCCAGTTATAACTTGACGCGTTTTTCCGGGTAAGTTATAATTCTATTTGTATGATTTTGCGGGATGTAGCGCAGTTTGGCTAGCGCGCTTGCCTTGGGAGCAAGAGGCCGGGGGTTCGAATCCCTCCATCCCGACCATCCTGAAGTCCAGGCCCCATGGTCAAGCGGTCTAAGACACCGCCCTTTCACGGCGGTAACCCGGGTTCGAATCCCGGTGGGGTCACCAGTTTTATAGACACGGCGCGACGATTGTCGCGCCTTTTTTTTATATCGCGGCTATACTTTAGTATAGCTTCTTTTGTCCTAAAATTGGTACTGAAGTACCATATATTAACATATCTATTCCTGCTAATATATTTATGGAAACGAAGGCAAGCATAGGAGAACTATGCATTGTGGACTGAATGCAATGACACAAAATATAATAAATTTTGTCTGCCGGAAGTGATATTTTTGAAATGGGTGCTGATGTTTTTAATTCTAATCGCAATTTATATTATTCTTAATCCATCATTTAGAACAGATCTGGGTTACCTCATACAATATATGTATCTGGTTTTCAGGTAACATAGATACCCGAAAAGCCAGACTGGTTTCATACACTGGGCCGGTTTGTACCTGTAACCTTATTTTTGTTTTTTATATTATGTGCCCTGCCGGTGTCCCATAGTTCCTGGTATCCGTTTTTCGTAGTTTCATTGTTCCCGCATGATTTCTGGTTTCCTTTTTTCATTTTATTCATATATTTCTCCCTCCTCAGCATAATTATTTCCCTGGTTTTCTGATTCTATTTCTAATTTTTAAAATTATGATGCCGGCAGGATACTCATTATTCCTTCCTTTTCCCTGCCGCACAGTATTTTTCAGCATCCGGAATTATTGACAGGCAGCATTTCATTATGCTATATTTATAAAGCGGCTTGCGAGCTGTGGTATTGAAAATTTTAACATGCGGCAGTGGCGGAATTGGCAGACGCGCAAGATTCAGGTTCTTGTGGGCGTACGCTCGTGGGGGTTCAAGTCCCTTCTGCCGCACCAAACATCAAAAAAAGTACAGGTTTCTACAAAAGAAACCTGTACTTTTTTTATGGATAATAACAACACTAAATAAACAAATTAATAAAAAACTACTAAGGAGTAAAATGCACCACTTAATTCTTGCGGCGGTCAGCGCAGTAATCACAATATGTTTACTTAAAGAAAAAGTCACAAAAATGTGGAAAGGAGGCGCAATAGGTGTCGGGATAATGCTGTTCGCCGACAGCCTTAATATTAAGCTTAATTATTACAGCTACCCGGAAGGCATACTATATTTCGGAGCGATACCGGTGTTTCACACCGTCTATATTTATTTAATCTCGATACTGTTTTTAAACTGGAATCCCAGGTCCTGGGGGCGAAGGATACTTTATACTATATATTTCTCGGTGCTCCTATTGGCTTTAGAGGCAGTAATGTTCAGCGCCGGCGCCATCGAATACCACAACTGGAAGATTACGTACAGCTATTTCGTACTTATCGGCGGGCTTTTACTGATGTCTTACCTGTATGATATTGTTACCGGGAACAATTCTACCAGGACACAAACAACCGGGCAATAAAATAGGTTACCGCAGCCAGGCAGATACTGTAGCCAAAGACCACTTCAAACTCAGTGTCATCACTTTCCAGCCAACTAAGAATATAATCAACGATATTGCAACACCCAGTCCCTGTCTTCATGAAGCTATCATCTTCGTTCCATGTTCTTTCCATGGTTAACCCTCCCCGCTCGTACATATGTTTGCTTATATACTATCAGCGAACTGGTGTTCTGTCAACATCGTTTTTAATAATAGCTGGAATATTTTTATTAGAATTGTAGAACTCTATTAGTCGCTTAAAACTTTTTGAAATACTAAGGAGGTGGTGCAGATGCCGCAAATAAAGTGCACTGTTACAGAATGTAATTTCAATAAAGATGTACTGTGCAGCGCCCCGATGATTGAAGTCACACGCAATCACATTGAACAGGCAGTAAAGTCGGATCAAACCAAGTGTGAAACTTTTAAGAAAAAGTGACAAAAAGGACCAGCCGAAAAAATTTGGCTGGTTCTTTTTGACTGTAACGTTTTAAAATCCCCCCCAATATTTTATATCCGGGGGTGATTGAAATTGACAATGCTCGCTGATGGTATATTCGAAGGGGGCGGTGTAAAAGCCTTTGCCATGCTTGGCGCCCTCTATGAGGCTGAGAAAAGGGGCTATAACTGGGTTAATGTTGCCGGCACATCCGCCGGGGCTATTATTGCTTCTTTTGTTGCCGCAGGCTATACCGCCTTGGAAATCAAGGAACTGGTGTGGAGCCTTGATTTTAAAAAGTTCAGGGACAAAGACTGGATCGGACAAATACCTTATTTAGGACCGGCCCTCAGGCTCTGGTTTAAAAACGGCCTGTACAAAGGCGGTTTCCTGGAAAATTGGGTCAGAAAAATCCTGGCCGCGAAAGGTATTCATACTTTTAAGAACCTTGTATTGAAAGAATTTGAAAACGACAGCAAATGCCGTTACAAACTTGTTGTTATTGCGACTGATGTATCCAGGGGCAGGCTGCTGAGGCTGCCCCACGATATTAAAGATTACAATATCAAACCGGACGACCTTGACGTTGCCTCAGCAGTGAGGATGAGCGCAAACCTGCCGTTTTTTTACGAGCCGTACACCCTGCCATATTTCGAAAACAAAAAAAACAAAAAATACAGTTACATCATAGACGGAGGGGTTTTAAGCAACTTCCCGGTCTGGATATTTGACGGGGATGACACGCCGCCCTGGCCTACTTTCGGCTTCAAGATTATAGAACCGGACAGTGTAAATCCCATGCGTATCTACAATCCCTTTGACCTGTTCAAGGCTACGCTTACGACCATGCTGGAAGCGCACGACAGGCTTTATGAGCTGGACCCCAGGAGTATGGTCCGCACCATTCCTATCACCTCGATGGGGATCAAAACGACCGACTTTGACATTATTGAAAAACAAAAGGAAGACCTTTTCATATCAGGCGTGAACGCAGCTGAAAGCTTCTTTGCAAGCTGGGATTTTGACAACTTTAAAATGCGCTATTACCAGCCCTGATAGAATATAATTCAACCGGTATGAGCCCCTCCCGCCTTCAGTTTTTTATAGATTAAAAGCCGTCAAAAAGGTTTGACATTTCCCTGTCTCAAAGTTAATATTATTTCATGTTAACTTCCTTTGGACCCATGAGTAAATCTTTTTGGAAACGTGAAGCTGCGAGACAGCTTTAATTTTTTTACAAGGGGGACAGCCGCCCATGCTTTCAAAAATAAAAAAGGAAGATCCTAAAGGCAACAGGATCATCGTTACCGTTATTGGCCCGGACAAGGTCGGTATTATTGCCGGTGTGGCACAGGTGCTCGCTTCCAACAAAATTAACATACTCGATATAAGCCAGACCATCCTCCAGGAATACCTGGTGATGGTAATGGTGGCGGATATGAGCGAAAGCACCAAAGACATGATTGACCTCAAGGACAAACTTGCTGAGAAAGGCCGGGAAATCGGCGTCAGGATAGACGCCCAGCACGAAGACGTGTTCAGTTTCATGCACAGGATATAACCGGGAGGTTTTTTTTATGCTCACTTTGCAGGAAATCATCGAAACAATTAATATGGTCCAGGAGGAGAACCTGGACATCCGCACTATTACCATGGGCATCAGCCTGCGGGACTGCTCCGACCCGGACCCTCGCGCGGCCAGGCAAAAAATTTACGACAAAATTTGCAGGCTGGCGGGCAATCTGGTCGAAACAGGCGAAAACATCGAAAGAGAATACGGCCTCCCTATTGTGAATAAAAGGATATCTGTGACGCCGATAGCTGTTGTGGCGGAAAGCAGCCTTACAGATAACTTTACCGGCTTTGCCATGACCCTTGACAAGGCGGCGGAGGCGGTCGGGGTTAATTTCATCGGCGGCTTTTCAGCCCTGGTGCACAAGGGTTTTACCAACGCCGACCACAAGCTGATCGACAGCATCCCGGAGGCGCTGGCCGAGACCGGACGGGTTTGCTCATCAGTCAACGTGGCAACAACCAAAGCTGGTATAAACATGGACGCCGTGTACAGGATGGGACAGGCTGTAAAAAAGACAGCGGAACTTACGGCTGACAAAGACGGACTTGGCTGCGCCAAACTGGTGGTATTCGCCAATGTGCCCGAAGATAATCCTTTCATGGCAGGAGCTTTTCACGGGATAGGTGAGCCTGAATGCGTTATTAATGTGGGGGTGAGCGGCCCCGGCGTGGTAAAAAAAGCAGTTGAGACAGTGGGAGACGGGGACTTCGGCCTGCTGGCCGAGACCATCAAAAAAACTGCTTTCAAGATTACCCGGATGGGAGAGCTCGTCGGACGCACCGCGGCCAGCAAGCTGGGTATCCCTTTCGGCATTGTTGATTTGTCGCTGGCCCCGACCCCGGCCATCGGAGACAGTGTGGCTGAGATACTGGAGTCGATGGGACTGGAACGCTGTGGGACGCACGGGACCACGGCCGCGCTGGCGCTCCTGAACGACGCCGTGAAAAAAGGCGGGGCTATGGCTTCATCTTACGTGGGAGGCCTTTCAGGCGCCTTTATTCCAGTCAGCGAGGACGCCGGCATGATCAAGGCGATAGAAGCCGGGTCGTTAACCCTTGATAAACTGGAGGCCATGACCTGCGTTTGCTCGGTGGGCCTGGATATGATCGCGGTACCGGGTGACACCTCCGCCGAGACCATTGCGGCAATTATTGCAGACGAGGCTGCGATTGGCGTTATAAATAAAAAGACAACCGCTGTGCGCTTGATCCCGGCCATAAACAAAAAAGTCGGCGATTACGTGGAATACGGCGGCCTCCTGGGCAGGGCGCCCGTAATCCCGGTGAAACCGTTTTCATCGGCGGCGTTTGTCCGCCGGGGAGGACGCATTCCCGCCCCAATCAGCAGCCTTACCAACTAGCAAACCTGTAATAACAAAACCTTTTTCTGTCCGGTGATTCCGGCAGGAAAAGGTTTTTTAAATAAAACAATGTTATTTTTTATTGAAGAACAGTTTAATCTTTCACCAGAAAGCTAATCACAGAACTGATGACTGTTATAAGCAGGGCTCCCAGGAAAGCGGCGCCAAAGCCCTGGACAGTAAAGCCTTTTATGATAGAACTGACCAGCCACAACATTAAGCCGTTTACGACCAGGGTAAACAGGCCCAGCGTCATAATGTTAAGTGGAAGGGTAACCAGAAGAATAACCGGGCGGATCGTGGCGTTCACCAGGCCCAGAAGAATGGAACCCACTATCGCACCTATAATTGTAACATCAAACCCTGGAATTATATAAGCTGCAACAATGATCACAATTACATTGATTATCCATCTTACCATCCAGTGCGACACTGCAT
The DNA here is from genome assembly GCF_048984525.1 of Pelotomaculum propionicicum. Taxonomy (GTDB): domain Bacteria; phylum Bacillota; class Desulfotomaculia; order Desulfotomaculales; family Pelotomaculaceae; genus Syntrophopropionicum; species Syntrophopropionicum propionicicum_A. The sequence goes on along the minus strand of NZ_JBMGJC010000001.1, from coordinate 75,074 downwards.
CTACCTCCCCTCTCAAAAACTATCACATAAATATTTTAGTATATTCATATTAAATTTATCTTACAGGGGGATTAACTTTTTGTAAATATTTATCGAATCACCACTTTTAAAATTTATTTTATTCTTCTATAACTTTTATGAGGACTTTCCTCTGCCGGGGCCCGTCGAACTCGCAGAAGTAAAGGCTCTGCCAGGTGCCCAGGACAAGCCTGCCGCCGGTGATAAATACCGACAGGGATACGCCAAAAAGCGAGGATTTAATGTGCGCCGCCGAATTGCCTTCCATATGCCTGTACCCGTCGTTTAAAGGCACAATCTTGTTCAATTCCATCAGTATGTCCTCAGTCACGGCCGGGTCGGCGTTCTCGTTGATAGTCAGCCCGGCGGTGGTATGCAGGGTAAAGATCCGTGCTGTGCCCTCCTTAACGCCGCTCTGCGACACTATGCGCTCCACTTCGGGTGTAATGTCGACAAAATGGCTTCTCTGCCGCGTCTGCACCTCTATTGTGAATATTTTTACGCTCAAGGCCCTCATCTCCCTTGATTTGATTTCCATATTTTTTATAACACCTGGTTAATGGGCTGTCAAATGGCAGGTGTGAAATGAAACGTGGGAAGCGAGAATTGCATGGTCCTTTAATTGCCTCCTGGGTACAGGGTACATAAAAATATTAAGGTCCCTTTCCAGTTATGGAAAGGGACCTTAATTAATAAGTTATTACTTGTTCACACCTCTCGGGGTGTATTTGGTGTGCAGCAGTTCGTGGGACTTGTGGCCAAGAGGCTTCTCGAGGAACTCCTCGTAGAGCTTTGTGACAGCCGGGTTCTCATGGGACTTGCGCAGCACCATGCGCTCGTCCTCGGTATAAGTGGCGTCGATCCTCTTCTGGCGGATTTCCGTGTTGGTCGGAATTGGTGACCCGCCGCCGCCGATGCAGCCGCCGGGGCAGCACATGACTTCGATGAAGTGGTAGTCAGCTGTGCCGGCGCGGATCTTGTCCAGGACCTTGCGGGCATTGCCCAGGCCGTTGGTGATGGCCACTTTGACCGGCAGGTCGCCCACCTGGACGGTGGCTTCTTTTACGCCGGTAAGGCCGCGGCATACTTCGAAGTCAATGTTTTCGAGAGTCTGTCCGGTAACAACCTCATATACAGTCCGCAGCGCAGCTTCCATAACACCGCCGGAAGCGCCGAAGATTTCGCCTGCGCCGGTGGAAATTCCAAGGGGAGCGTCATAGTCTTCTTCAGGCAGGTTGGATGCGTCAAGGCCGGCCTGCTTGAACATTCGTCCCAGTTCGCGGGAAGAGAGGACCACGTCTACATCCTGGTAACCGCTGCTGAACATCTCAGGCCGCTGGCACTCATATTTCTTGGCTGTGCACGGCATGATTGATACGCAATAAACGTCGGCCGGGTCTACGCCCGCCTTTTGTGCCCAATAGGTTTTTGCCAGTGCGCCGAACATCTGCTGCGGCGACTTGCAGGTGGACAGGTGAGCAAGCAAGTCCGGGTAGAAATGTTCAATAAATTTAATCCAGCCGGGGCTGCAGGAGGTGATCATAGGCAGGGTGCCGCCGGTGGTCACGCGCTGCAGCAGCTCATTGCCTTCTTCCAGGATGGTCAGGTCAGCTGTAAAGTCGGTGTCAAACACCTTGTCAAAGCCAAGGCGGCGCAGACCGGCAACCATTTGCCCGGTAAAGATGCTGCCCGGCTCCGCTCCAACCGCTTCACCAAGCTGTACCCTGGTGGCAGGCGCAGTCTGGACGACAACGTGCTTCTTGGGATCGGCCAGCGCGGCCCAGACTTTTTCTGTTTCATCCTTCTCAACAATAGCTCCGGTCGGGCAGACCAGTGAGCACTGGCCGCAGTTGACGCACTCCATGTTGGCCAGCTTTTCGTTGAAAGCAGGCGCGATCAGGGTGTCGAAGCCCCTGTTTTCAGCGCAGAGAGCTTGCACGGTCTGAACGTTGCTGCACACTGAAACACAGCGGCGGCATAGCACGCACTTGCGCGGGTCTCTTTGAATGGACGGGCTGGAGTCATCAATCGGGTACTCGGTCTTGGCGCCGTCAAAGCGAACATCTTTAATACCGAACTCTTCCGCCAGTTTCTGCAGTTCGCAGTTCTGGTTACGGGCGCAGGTAAGGCATTCCTGCGGGTGGTCGGAAAGGATTAATTCAAGGATCAGTTTGCGGGCCTTGATCACTGCCGGTGTGTTTGTTTTAACAACCATGTTCTCGGCAACCGGAGCAACGCAAGCCGGAATAAAGGTCCTGGCCCCCTGCACTTCTACCATGCAGATACGGCAGGCCCCAATTACGTTCAGGTCTTTATAATAACAAAGCGTCGGGATCCTGGCTCCCACTTTTTGAGCGGCTTCAAGAATCGAAGTCCCTGGCTCAACCGCTACTTTCTGATTATCAATTGTTAAATTTATCATTTTCACTTTTTCCCTCCAAACTCCCGTATTTTTCTACATACCGTTTTCAAAAAGCTGCGGGAGCGGCTTTTATTCCTTAAACTCGCAGACGTTGCATGCACACTTCTTGTCCTTGATGTGCTCCTCGTACTCGTTCCGGAAGTACCTTATTGTGCTGAGAACGGGGTTGGGAGCAGTCTGGCCGAGGCCGCACAGCGCAGTTGCTTTGATCGTGGTAGCAAGCTCGATCAGAAGCTCGATGTCGCCTTCTTTGCCCTTGCCGTTGCTGATGTTGTCAATAATTTCGTACATCCGCTTGGTGCCGATCCGGCAGGGGGAGCACTTGCCGCAGGACTCGTCAACAACGAAATCGAGGAAGAACTTGGCGATGTCAACCATGCAGGTGTCTTCGTCAAGGACGATCATACCGCCGGAACCCATGATTGCGCCCAGGGCTCCGAGGGAGTCATAATCGACAGGAGTGTCCAGGTAATCGGCAGGAATACAGCCGCCGGACGGACCGCCGGTTTGGACGGCTTTAAAAGCTTTCTTTCTGGGGATGCCGCCGCCGATTTCAAAGACGATTTCCCTTAAAGTGGTGCCCATCGGAACTTCGATAATACCGGTGTTGTTAATTCTGCCGGCCAGGGCAAATACCTTGGTGCCTTTGCTCTTCTCAGTGCCGATGGCCGCATAAGCGTCAGCGCCCTTAAGAATGATTTCCGGAATGTTTGCCCATGTTTCAACGTTGTTAAGAACGGTCGGCTTGCCCCAAACTCCGGCGTTGGCCGGGAACGGAGGCCTTGGCCTCGGCTCGCCGCGCTTGCCTTCGATGGACGTAAGCAGGGCGGTTTCTTCGCCGCACACAAATGCGCCGGCGCCGATCCTGATCTCAATGTCAAAGTTGAAGCCGCTGCCTAAAATATCTTTACCCAGCAGTCCGTTTTCACGGGCTTTCTGGATAGCATAGTCCAATCTTTCAATTGCCAGCGGATATTCCGCCCTTACATATACATAACCCTGCTCGGCGCCGATAGCGCGGCCGCAGATGGCCATACCCTCAATGACGCTGTGCGGGTCGCCTTCCAGGACGGACCTGTCCATGAATGCGCCCGGGTCGCCTTCGTCACCGTTGCAGACAACATATTTTGGTGACCCGCTGGCAGATGCTGTGAATCCCCACTTCATGCCGGTGGAGAAACCAGCGCCGCCGCGTCCGCGCAGGCCTGATTTTTTGACCTCTTCGATAATTTCCGCGGGCTGCATTTGGGTGAGAGCTTTACCAAGGGCCGCATACCCGTCGTTGGCAATAAAGTCCTCAATCGATGTGGGATCAATATAGAAGTTGTTGCGGAGCACGATCTTTTTCTGTTTTGCGAACAGGTCTATATCATCGACCTTGGGAGTAGGTTCTTTCGCGCCGGGTGACCTGTACATGAGACGCTGTACAAGGTTCCCCTTCATGATGTGTTCCTCAACAATCGCTTCGGCATCCTTAGGCTTCAGCCTGCGGTAGAAGGTTGCGTCAGGATACACGATTGCAACCGGGCCCATATCACAGGGGCCCATGCAGCCGGTAAGAATGATCTGCACCTGGTCAGCGATACCGTTTTTGCTGAGGGCTTCCTTCATGGCGTCTACTACATCCAGGCACTTGGAAGATATGCATCCCGCGCCGCCGCACATCATTACGTGTGCTTTTTCAGTTGCGGACGGAACTCCCTCGCGAATTTTAAGGGCTGCCCGCCTGCTTTCCTTTATCTTTGCCAGTTCGTCCAAAGACTTCACTTAATTACACCTCCGTTTAAATCCTCCAGCCAATTCTGAAGATATCCCTGGTCATAAAGATTAACTGATTGAATTACTCAATAAACGGGATATCAAGTAGGATTTCCATTATTACTATGCGTACTGCTCAAGCACCGCGGGAATAAGTTCTGGCTCAAGACGGCCGTGGACGTCTTTGCCGTCTATAATCATTGCCGGCGCAAGACCGCATGCTCCGATACAGCGCACGATCTCAAGGGTGAACCGGCTGTCGGGAGTAGTCTGGCCTGGTTTAATATCCAGCAGATCTCTGAGAGTTTTGGTAACCATTTTAGTTCCCTTCACGTAGCAGGCTGTACCGGCACACACGCTGATCTTATGCCTGCCCCTGGGAATCAGGGAGAAGAACGCATAGAAAGTAATAACCCCGTAAACTTCCTGAAGAGATACCCCCAACCCTTCTGCTATTTGTACCTGGACCCATTTGGGAAGATATCCTACAAGATTCTGGGCCTTTGTAAGCACCTGGATTAATCCGCCGGGATTACCTCTGTACGGATCAATAATCTTATCTAGTTTTTTGGTTAATTCATCTCCACCACAATTGCTCGCACATGCTACCACAAGTCTGTACCTCCCTTGCTTAATACCTTAAAGTCTTACACCGCTAAAAAACTACAAAGCTGAACTCAAAAAGCTACTTTTGCCTCAATCCACCTCCTCCCACACTTAAGAGATAAAATATATTTAAGCTCCTAAACAAATATTAACCAGAAGGATTCTGTAAAAATGTTAATATTCCTTCTGGAAAAACTTCTGTATTAAAAAAAATACTTAATAAAATTAAATTTTTAAAATAAAGGTTTTTATGGTTAGAAATTATCTAATAATTGCAAGAATTTAATTCATTTTTATATTTTAAATGATAAACAAAATTGGAAAAATATCTTTAATACTTTTTGATTAAGTGTATTGATTTCCTGGCTGATGCCAATGTGTATACAATATCATTATCACTATGAGCGGTGGATATAAAAGCCGCCTCATACTGGGAAGGCGCGATATATACGCCGCATTCAATCATCGACTTAAAAAAGGACTTGAAATACTCAGTGTTTGACAAACATGCGGTGGCAAAATCGGTTACTTTGCCGCCGGTAAAGAAAGCGCTGAGCATGGACCCTACCCGGTTTACGCTCAAGTCTACCCCTGCCTCCGAGGCTGATTCTTTCAGCCCGTCCTCCAGCATTGCCGCCTTCCTATCCAAGTCATTGTAAATACCCGGTTGTTTTAATATTTCCAGGGTGGCTATACCGGCGGTAACCGCCAGAGGGTTTCCGGATAATGTTCCGGCCTGGTATACCGGCCCGGCCGGAGAGACGTGCTCCATTATTTCTTTTTTCCCGCCGTACGCGCCTACTGGAAGACCTCCGCCAATAACCTTGCCCAGGGTTGTAAGATCGGGAGTAACGCCATAAAGTTCTTGCGCCCCCCCGTATGATACCCGGAAACCGGTCATTACTTCGTCAAATATCAAAAGGCTGCCATAACTGCTGGTAATTTCCCTCAGGCCTTCCAGAAAACCCGGCGCGGGAAGAACAACACCCATGTTGCCCGCCACAGGCTCAACAATAACAGCGGCGATATCTTCTCCAACTTTTTCAAATATCTCTTTCAGCTTATCTATGTTGTTATAGTCAGCTGTTATCGTATTAACAGCTGTTTCAGCGGGCACCCCGGGACTGGTGGGAACTCCCAGCGTAAGAGCGCCTGATCCCGCTTTTATTAATAAAAAATCGGCATGGCCATGATAACAGCCTGCAAACTTTACTATTTTATTTCTTCCGGTGTAACCACGGGCCAGCCTCAACGCGCTCATTGTGGCCTCGGTGCCGGAGTTTACCAGCCTTAGCATTTCGACTGACGGCACTGCTTCAATAACCATGGAGGCCAGTATTGTTTCAAGCTCGGTTGGCGCCCCAAAACTGGTCCCGGTATCTTTTAAGCACCGCTCCAGCGCCTCAATAACACGCGGGTGACGGTGCCCCAAGATTAGAGGTCCCCAGGACCCCACGTAGTCTATGTATTCATTGCCGTCTTCATCATATATTTTCGAGCCCTCGCCTCTTTTAATGAAAACTGGGTTTAAACCCACCGATTTAAATGCCCTTACAGGGCTGTTGACGCCGCCCGGTATGTACTTCAGCGCTTCATTGTACAAAGATATGGACCTGGCATAGCCTTTATGCATTTTTTATTTATCCCCCTTTAAAATCAATCAAGGTTTTTTATTTCATTCAAAATAACGCATGCTGATTTTTTTTAGCTCGGCGGTGCTGAACAAAAGATCGTATTTTTTAATACCAACGGCCTGTGAAATAAATCCGGCAATTTTGGCGCACTCCTCCCTGGAGCGCCCGTGCACCATGGTAAAAAGGTTGTACGGCCAGTTGGGAAAGCGGGGGCGCTGGTAGCAATGGGTAACTTCCCTGAATCCCGCCATTATGACGCCAATATCATTTACCCTTTCGTCTGGAACATCCCAAACGACCATGGCGTTGGCCTTAAAGCCCAGGTCCTGGTGCCTTACAGCCGCGCCGAAACGCCTGATAAAACCGTTTTCAATTAAATACCTGACCCGGTCTATCAGCTCTTTTTCGGTCATGTTCAGCCTGTCGCCGATTATTTTATAGGGACGGACTGCCAGGGGCAGCCCGTTTTGCAGTTCTTTAATAATTTGCCTGTCCAAACCTGAAAGCATACAGACACCCCGATTAAAGTTCAAAGTTTACTCTTATTTTAAAAAGCTTTTGCGCCGGGAGGTTTAAAACATCTTTAATGCCGGTATCTCTTTTAATTTTAAATATAATTTCGTCAAGTTCTTCTTTAGACGGGGCCGTGACCGTAAACCACATGTTGAAATCATGCTCTCTCAAATAATTGTGAGTGACACCGGGATGCGAGTTAACCACGGCGGCGACCTCATCTATCCTATTTTTATCAACCTTCATGGCACAGAGAGTGCTGTGGTAGCCCATCATTCCCGAATCAAATATGCCGCCGAGGCGTCGTATCAGCCCGCTGTCGATCATATGCCTGAGCCTTGCCAGCACGTCTTCCTCGGTTATGCCCAGCGCCTCCCCGATTTCCCGGTAAGGTTCAGGCGACAGCGGGAAATCTGCCTGGATCAGGTTGAGCAGCTTCTTGTCAACTTGATCAGTCTTCATAATTTAATAGCCCTTCCGCCCCTGGTACAGGCACCATGGCTCCTCCGCCATGTAGTCATTATGGTAATAATAAGCCCGGGCCCGGCAGCCGCCGCAGATTTTTTTATAACCGCAGGCGCCGCAGCCGCCGCTGTATTTCTCCGTACGCAGGTTATTAAATATTTCCGAATTGCGCCAGATATCTCCAAAAGGTGTTTCGCGGACATTTCCGGCGGATATGTTCAGGTACGCGCAGGGCTGGACTATTCCTTTGGGGCTGATTATGCAGTAAGATATTCCAGCCAGGCACCCCTTACTGAAACGGGTCTTTATTCCCAGCTGTGAAGCAATCCTCATAAATTGGGGCGCGCAGGTGGGCTTGAGCTCTATTTTTGTTTCAACCTGCTTTTTCATGATCCTGTGCAGAAGTTCTTCGTACTGTTCGGCCCTCAGTGATTCCGCTTCGATATCAACCGCCCTCCCCGTGGGCACCAGGAAAAATATGTGATGCCCGATGGCCCCGATTTCCACCGCCAGGTCTGTCAGTTTTTCCACCTCGTCCATATTCCAGTCCATAACAGTCGTATGGATCTGAAAAGGCAGGCCAGCCTCCCGGCACGCAGCCATGCCGTCTAAAGCTCCCTGCCAGGCGCCGGGGGTAGCCCTGAACTGGTCGTGTTTTTCAGCATCAGTGCTGTCCAGGCTGATGCCCATGGCCATCGCCCCTGATTCCTTCAGTTTCTGCGCAACCTTACCGGTAATAAGGGTACCGTTAGTGCCAAAGACAGGCCTGAGTCCTCTTTCCCTGGCGTGGCTTACCAGTGTGAAGATATCTTCACGCATGAGCGGCTCGCCGCCGCTGAAGATCATTATCTTGAAGCCGGCTTCGGCAATCTGGTCGATCAGCGCCTTCCCTTCAGCAGTGTCCAGTTCATCCGCCGCTTTGGCGCCCGCGTCGCGGTAGCAGTGCTTGCAGTACATGTTGCACGCGTTGGTTGTGTTCCAGGAAATAATCAAAAATTTATCCCCCCTTATTCAGAAGTCGGTGGTCAGAGGTCAGATGTCAGAATTTAAGTCGGATTTATCTGAGCATTTAATCGGGAATTATATAATTCCCTATCATGTTTCATCCCGCAGTAATTAGCTTTGCTTTTGTAGGGTCGGATTTATCCGGCCATTGTGCGGCTGAAGCCGCACCTACAGGTGGCGTTTCCCCATTCCGTAATCTATAAAGTGGTTTTTTCTTTTCCGACGTCTGACGTCCGAAGACTAATCTTGCAGCCACTTGGCTGCTTCTCTGGCGTGGTAGGTGATCACAATATCGGCGCCGGCACGCTTGATGCCGGTCAGTATTTCCATCACGATACGTTTTTCATCAACCCAGCCGTTATTGGCTGCTGCCTTGACCATGCTGTATTCCCCGCTGACATTGTAGGCCGCTACGGGGAAGCCGAATTCATCCCTGACCCGCCTTATAATGTCCATATAGGCCAGGGCAGGCTTAACCATAACAATGTCCGCCCCTTCTTCTATGTCTAGCCGGACCTCGCGCAGCGCCTCGTCCGAATTGGCCGGGTCCATCTGGTATGATCTCCTGTCACCGAATTTGGGAGCTGAATCAGCCGCGTCCCTGAACGGCCCGTAAAAGGCCGAGCAGTATTTGGCTGAATAAGCCATGACCGGTATGTTGACATAACCATTTTTATCAAGGGCTGTGCGTATGGCGCCCACCCTGCCGTCCATCATATCGGAAGGTGCTATTATATCAGCCCCGGCAGCGGCGTGCGACACCGCGGTCCTTGCCAGCAGCTCAAGGGTGGGGTCATTCATAACGTAATTATCCAGAATAATGCCGCAGTGACCGTGATCCGTATACTCGCAGAGGCAGAGATCAGTGATAACCGTCAGGTCCGGGTACTCTCTTTTGACCGCCCGCACTGCCTGCTGGATGATGCCGTCCTCGGCATATGCCCCGGAGCCGGCTTCGTCTTTTTGGGCCGGCAGGCCAAAAGGAAGTATGGCGGGTATTTTTAATTTTACTATCTCTTCAAGCTCCCTGAGCAGCATGTCCACAGAATATCGGTATATACCGGGCATTGAATCTATGGGAAAGGACTGTCCGCTGCCGTGGCAGACAAAGACAGGGTAGACCAGGTCGTCCACAGACAGGCTGTTCTCGCGAACCATGCGGCGTATGTTTTCATTAATTCTTAACCGCCTCGGCCGCTGTTCAGGAAATGGCATGCATAATCCCTCCAAAAACTAAATATTTATCACAGGATTTAGAATATTATTAAGATCTACTGGATTAATAATGAACTAAATAATGCACTTACACAGGATTAACAAGATTATCAAGATTTGCAGGATTAAATAATAAATTGGAAATATATTTATACAATATTACAATAATTTTAAAAATCATTATATATATTAATTTTATTTAGATTATTTAATCTTGTTAATCCTCTAAATCCTGTTAATCTTGTGAAAATTGTTTTTTTTAACTTAACCCGATCTCTTCGTCGGTCAGATAGCAGGCGGGGTCCGACGCCCAGAAATCTCCTGTTACCGCCTCAGCCCTGGCCCTGAAATTCCCGTTGCAGACGTCCAGCCACCTGCAGGCGGCACAGCGGCCCTTGAGCAGGGGCTTGCGGTTTTTCAGGCCGGCCAGGACCGGCTGTGTGGTATCCGTCCAGATGTCACCGAACTTCCTTTCCCTGACGTTGCCGAAGGTGTGGTTCTGGGTGAACTGGTCCGGGTGTACGTTGCCGTACCAGTCAACGGCGCCTATGGCTATGCCGGTCCGGTTGCCGCCGTTCAGGCGCAGCAGCTCCAACACCTGCCTGGCCCGCTCCGGGTCTTTTTCTTTTAGCTTCAGGTAAATATAAACTCCGTCCGCATGGTTATCAACTGTTAAGATTTCTTTTTGCAGGCCGCGCCTGTGAAATTCCATGGTGCGTTCCATGATCAGGTCCAAAGCCTGGCGGGCTTCTTCTCTGGTAACGTCCTCGTCCACCATCTTGCTGCCCCGGCCGGCGTAAACCAGGTGGTAAAAACATACCCTGGGTATATTCTCTTCTTCAATAAGATCGAAGATGGCGTTCAATTCACTGTAATTATGCCTGTTTATAGTAAAGCGCAGCCCGACTCTCTGGCCTGCCTCCCGGCAGCTCCTTATCCCTGCCAGGGCAGCTGCAAAGGCCCCCTCGCGGCCGCGAAAACGGTCGTTGTTTTCACCGATACCGTCCAGGCTGACACCAATATAGCCTATACCCAGGTTCTTTAATGATGCGGTCAGCTCACGGTTCAACAGTGTACCGTTAGTCGAAATGGTCGGCCTGATCCCCTTGCTTTTCGCGTGGGCCGCCAGGGTCATCAGGTCTTCCCGCAACAGCGGTTCCCCGCCTGAAAAAAGGATCACCGGCACCTTAAATTCAGCCAGGTGGTCGATAAAACGCAGCGCTTCTTTGGTGTCCAGCTCGCCTTCGTATTTTTTTGACTCGGAGTTTGAATAACAGTGGATGCATTTAAGGTTGCAGGTACGGGTGCTGTTCCAGACGACTACCGGGCCGTGTCCTGCAAACGCGCCGTTGACCTGCCCCACTGAATTCTGGCTGTAGCGCAGCGAGTCACCAAAGTATTCTGTATCGCATAATAGCTTGGTCACACTGATCATTCCATCTCACACCTTTACTTCGAATTATATTTCTTTCAAATGTTTTGAATTTTTTAAATGGCCTTAATTTATATACTCTTATAATAATTCAATATGGCTTTGATCAGTCCTTCAATCGTATACTCTTCCGCCACCAGGTCCGCCTCGATGCCCATCTCCCTGGCGGTATCCGCAGTGACAGGCCCGATGCAGGCCACGGTCACATTCCCCAGTAAGCTTTTTATATCGGTGGCGCCGAGCATATTGACAAAATTACGCACAGTGGAGGAACTGGTAAATGTTATGCCATGTATTTCGCCTTTTTTCAACATCTCCGCTATGCGGCCGCCCTGTCCCTCTCCCGGCACGGTGCGGTAGGCAGTCACTTCGTCAACCTGGGCGCCCAGGCGTGACAATGACTCCGGCAGTATTTTTCTGGCGATGTCGGCGCGCGGCATTAATACCCTGTCTCCCGCCGCCACTTTTCCCTGTAAAACCTTCAGTATTTCCTCGGCACGGAATTCAACAGGCACATAATCCACAATGAGTCCGTAATTTTCCAGGGCTTCCCTTGTTTTGGGACCGATAGCGCAAAGTTTTGCACCGTAAAGTTCACGGACATCCTTGCGGTGATAACGCAGCCTCTTAAAAAATGACTCCACGCCGTTGACGCTAGTGAAAATTACCCACTGGTAACTCCCGAGGTTATCCAAAGCCAGGTCAAGAGGGCCAAAATCTTCCGGCTCCACCACGCTGATAGTTGGAAACTCCAGAGGTTCCGCTCCCAACGCCTCAAGCGCCTCTGATAGAACACTGGCCTGTTCCCTTGAACGTGTCACTAAAATCCTTTTGCCGAATAGGGGCTTTTTTTCAAACCAGCTCAGTTTTTCCCGCAGCCTGACGACCTCTCCTATAATAATCAGGGCGGGATTCTTAAATCCTTCACTTTCCGCCTTCCGGCTGATGTCTTCCAGCGTTCCCACCAGCGTGCGCTGCTCCGGCCTGGTGCCCCACCTTACGAGGGCGGCCGGAGTTTTGGGAGACCGGCCGTTTTCCACCAGGCGTTTTGTAATGTGCGGCAGGTTCGCCATCCCCATCAGGAAGACCAGGGTGCCCGCCCCAGTCGATATTTTGGCCCAATCTATGCTTGAATCCTCTTTTAAAGGGTCTTCATTGCCTGTAATGACGGCGAAGGTAGAGGTGAAGTCCCGGTGCGTCACCGGGATCCCCGCGTATGCCGCCGCCGCGATGGCGGAAGTAACTCCGGGCACAATTTCAAAAAGCACACCGGCGGCCGCCAGAGCCTCAGCCTCTTCCCCGCCCCGGCCGAAAACAAAAGGGTCTCCTCCCTTAAGCCTGGTAACAGTCTTACCTTTTAAAGCCTTTTCAACCAGGAGCCTGTTTATTTCCGACTGGGTAAGGGTATGGCGCTCAGGCGATTTGCCGACATATACTATCTCCGCTCCGGGCCTGGCGAACGAGAGCATCCTATCACTGACCAGCCGGTCGTATATAATCGTGTCACTTTTCTGGATGCACTCCAGGCCTTTTACAGTGATCAGCTTTGGATCGCCGGGACCCGCGCCTACCAGATAAACGATACCTTTATCCATCGCACCTGTTCTCCTGTCGCATCATGTTTAATATTTCGCCCGCGCCTGTTTCCAAAAGCTTTTCTGCCAGCCTGACACCAATGTCTTCAGCGTCCGCGGCGTCTCCAATCAAGGATGTGCGCACCATTTCCGCGCCGTCAAGGCTGACAACAGCTCCCTCCAGGCGCAGACATTCTCCTTCAACCGCAGCATGCGCACCGATCGGCACCTGGCAGCCGCCTTCGAGTTTTCTTAGTAATGCCCTTTCAGCGCTTACAGCCAGGCGCGACTCTTTGTGATCTATGTTTTTAAGCAGGGCGAGCATTTCAACATTGTCAGAGGCTGCTTCCACCCCGACCGCCCCCTGGCCAACCGCGGGCAGGAGTATTTCAAAAGGGATCACCTGTGTTACCCTGTGGTCGAGGCCCATGCGGTGCACCCCGGCGTAAGCCAGAATTGTCGCGTCAAACCTGTTTTCATCCAGTTTTTTGATACGGGTCTGGACGTTTCCCCGCAGGTTTGCCGTTTTTAAATCGTTCCGGTAGTGAAGGACCTGGGCGGCCCGCCTGAGGCTGCTGGTGCCGATAACCGCGCCTGCCGGAAGCTCTGCCAGGGTTTTAGCGCCGCGTGAAATTAATACGTCACCAGGGTATTCCCTCTCGCATACCGCTCCGATGGTGAGGCCGTCCGGCAGGTCTGTGGGCAAGTCTTTCATGCTGTGCACAGCCATATCAATTTCCCCGCGCAGTATGGCGTACTCCAGTTCTTTGGTAAAAAGGCCCTTGTCTCCTATTTTAGCCAGGGCGACATCAAGGATGTTATCTCCCTGAGTGCGGATGCCTTTAATCCGGTAGCTGTGTCCGGGGCTCAAACTCTTCAGGCGTTCAACCACCCAGCAGGCTTGCCACATGGCAAGCCTGCTTTCTCTTGTCCCCACAACAATCTCTTGTTTCAATACAAAATCCCCTAATAATTATTTGAACCAAATTTACTGTCCTGCTGTGGTGTTTTGCTTATGATTTGCAATTTATTGTTATTTAATCATCCGGTGTTTTTCGGTTTCAACCTGGTCCGGCTGTTTCCTCGGTTTCTGGCCCGGCACTTCCAGGTCAAATAAATTTTGCATGATTTCGGTGTACAGGTGCCCCTCCACGGTCAGGGCATACTTTTTCAGCTGAGTGATGGGAACATGCAATACCTGGTTGACTATTGAGTTTGCCAGAGAGGAGACAACTTTTTCGTCATGTTCCGATAAGTCACCCAGGCGGTTCAAGGCCCGCTGCAATTCTTTTTGCTTTATTTCTTCGCCCCAGTTTTTAAGGGCTGCGACAGTGGGTATGACAAACTGGGTGCTGTGCCATTTCATGAACTTTTCAAGCTCTTCTTCAATGATTAACTCGGCCTTGTTGGCGGCGTTTTTACGCTCGGTCAGGTTGTGGTCAACCACGGTTTTCAGGTCGTCTATATCATAAAGGGTTACTCCCGCCAGTTTGCCCGCTTCAGTTTCAATATCACGCGGCACCGCTATGTCGACCATGAATATCTTTTTGCCTTTTCTTTTCTCCATGACCAGCCGCATCTCTTCAGCTTTGACCACAGAGTGCGCCGCCGCGGTACAGCTGATAACAATATCCGCGCTTTCCATATACTTATACAATTCGCTGAATCTGACGGCTTTGCCCCTGAACTGGGCGGCGAGGGCTTCCGCGCGTTCAAACGAGCGGTTTGAAACAATGACGCCTGAAATACCGTTGTCAACGAGATGCCTGGCAGTCAGCTCACTCATTTTACCCGCGCCGATAATCAGCACCTGGCGCTTGTTTAAGTCCCCCAGGTGCTGTTTGGCCAATTCAACCGCGGCATAGCTGATTGAGACAGCGTTGCGGTCAATGCCTGTCTCCGTGCGGACCCTTTTGCCTACAGTAAGCGCAAGCTGGAAAAGCGTGTTGATGACACGGTTGGTGGCCTCGTATTCTACAGCGTCCATGTAGGCGGACTTTAACTGTCCCAGGATCTGAGTCTCGCCCAGCAGCATCGAGTCCAGCCCTGAAGCGACGCGAAAAGTATGGCGGATCATATCATACAAAGTGTGGCAGTAAGTATAGTTCTTAATTTCCGATTTGTTTACCCCCGACCAGCGGGAGAGAAAATCCCAGATGGCATTTATCCCTTCGTCCATCTCAAGGGTCGCGGCATATATTTCAGTCCTGTTGCAGGTGGATAAAATAACACAGCCCTCAATAACAGGATAGGATTTCAACCGCCTCAGAGCATCTTTTAGCGTGTATCCGGGAAAAGACAGTTTCTCCCGGACCTCAACGGGCGCGGTCCTGTGGTTAAGACCCACTACCGTGATAAGCACCTAATAACATCTCCTTTGCCTGATCCAGCCGGCCATTTTTAAGCATGTCCAAGATAACATCACTTAAAAGGTCTTCCAGTATTTTTTTCTTCTTTCCGGGATCAGACACATTTTTGATTACTTCTTCTCTCAAGGCGCCAAGCATTTCCAGAAATTCTTCATACTGCGGCCCGTAAACCGACTCCAGTTCTTCTCTGATCTTCCTGGCCAGCAGCGGGCTTTTTCCGCCGGTTGAGACTGCTATGGACAGAGACCCTCTCCTTACGGTAGCCGGCACATAAAAGCTGCATTTCGCCGGGTCGTCAACAATATTTACGATCAGTGCGCGGCTGGCACAATCATCTGCTATCTGCCTGTTTACTTCTTCTCTGCCGGTGGCTCCGAAGACCAGGAAAACACCGTCCAAATCCGAGCACTGATAACCGCCCCGCCTGTATAAAATCAAACCTTCTTCAGCCATGGACGCCAAGGCGGGAGTTATCACCGGGCTGACCACGCTGACCTGGGCGCCGCACTCAAGCAGGGAGCGCACCTTGCGCTCCGCGACATTTCCCCCGCCGGCGACCAAACATTTTTTATTTTCTAAATCCAGAGATACCAGGTAGCGTCCAGCCATGCCTACCGCCTGCAAAATAAATTATTTTTAAACTAAGCCTGCTTAAAACTTCCTGGCACACACAAAATCCGCCGCCATGCTCAGGGTCCGCCGGGTTGGAATATCAGGCAGCTCTTTTAAATCACTTTTTGCTTTGACGATATATTTATGCGCAATATTAAAAGAATAATCGATAGCCCCGGAGTTCCTGACAATTTCTAATGCTTCATTAACCTCGTCTTCGCTTTTTTCCACTTTCGTCACCAGCTCAGCGAGTCGTTTCTTGTCTTTACAGCGTTTTAGGGCGTATATCACCGGCAGCGTTATAATACCCTGCCTCAGGTCACCGCCGATCGGCTTGCCCAGCTGGCGCTGTTCCGCGATCATGTCGAGGATGTCGTCGGTAATCTGAAAGGCCATCCCGATATTGTACCCGTACCTTCTCAGTGGTAAATATATGCTTTTGTCAGCGCCGCAGGATACCGCCCCCAGTTGAGCGCTCGCGGCGATCAGAAGAGCGGTTTTGCATTTGATGCGGTAAAAATAGTTCTTCTTGCTCTGGTTTATATCAAAGGAAGACGATATTTGTATAATTTCACCCTGGGACATCTGCACGCTTGTGTCGGATAAAACCCCGGATATTATCGGCATGTCTTCGTATTTGGATATCAGGATTAGAGATTTTGCGAAAAGATATGAGCCTATATGGGTTGAAATCCTGTTTCCCCACATGGCTTTCACCGTAGGCTTACCCCTGCGGGTCATAGACGCGTCGACCACATCGTCGTGGACAAGGGACGCCATATGGATAAGTTCAAGGGTCGCCGCCAGTGGTATTACCCGTTCCAAATCAAAATTGTAAAATTTTGCCCCGAATATGGCAAGCGCCGGCCGCAGCCGCTTGCCGCCCGCGTTAAGGAGGTGGGTGGAAGTCTCCGTTAATATTTGATAATCCGCCTGGACTATTTTTCTTAATGCACTTTCAACGGCCTGTAGTTCATCTTTTATATCTACGAATAACTCCAGCATATCTCCACCTGCTTATTCAACCCTTAAAAAGAATTTGCATCTATATATTTAGGCGAAATATAAAATAATTTCTCGAACGTTATGAGATATTCCTTTAAAGTATAATATATATTTTTTTCAAAAAAGCAAGGCGGCATAATGCGGCGCTATACATATAATGTTAGTTATCCATTTCTCATGGCAGCTTGATTTTTCGCGAAAAATCTTATATAATATGAATTCGTTCAAAGATTAAATTTCAATATCTCGGGGGTGGATGGTGCCTGGTGGTGCTCCTGGTCTTCAAAACCAGTCGCGGGGCAGTGCTCCTGTCCTGGGTGGGTTCGATTCCCACGCACTCCCGCCAGTTAAAAGACGGATTTTGGCAAGATATATTTTGGGGAACAGGTTTTGAGGACTTGTTTTTTTTACTTTTACGGCCAAAAGCACTCTCCAGTTTTAAAAAAATGCAAAATGCCTCTGAAGGTTCGAATTTATGATAGAGTTAATACTGTTTGTTTTTTTAAGGTGTTGATGCCATAAGTGTTTTTGCGAAAAGGAGATAGCTATAATAATGGAAATTGAGCAGATTGCTGGTTATATTGTTGTCTCTGTTATTGCGGCAATTGGTTTGGCTAATTGGATAAATAGTAAAAAACCACGCAATGAAGACTGGTTTGAAAATTTACCGAAATGGGCTAGAGTTTTATTTTTTATAGGATTCCTTATATTTATATGGGCTTTTTATCAATTAGCTGTTTCACCGTCGGCCACTTTATGGCCGCAATAGTTATTTAATTTCATTGATATCTTAAACTTAACCACTGCCTGCGGCAAGTATAAAACCTATAATTGTGGAAAATATAATAAAAACAATCACTGGAGGTGATTTATTTGCCAAATATAAAATGTTCCGTAACAGAATGCAAGTGGAACAACGCTGTAGAGTGCCACGCTCCCATGATCCAGGTGGACCATAACCACGCCAGCATGGCTGATAATTCCGATCAGACAAAATGTGAAACCTTTAAAATGAAATCATAAAAAATAAAATGCGTTATAAACCCACAGTATGGTTGAAAAACCGAAAGGCTGGTTGAAAAACCAGCCTTTCTTTAATATTATTGATAAGAAACCTTTTATTCTATGGAGGAACTGTCATGATTGACCCCGTGGCCATCCAGGCCGGACCAATATCCATACACTGGTATGGTATTCTTATCGATACCGCTTTTATTTTCGGCGTGGCGCTGGCGTACTACCATGCGAAAAAATCTCAACTAAGCACAGAGCACCTGTTAAATATGATTATTTTAATCATTCCGGCGGCCATGATCGGCGCCAGGTTATATTATGTCATATTCAACTGGAAAAGTTACGCGTATAACCCCCTGGAAGCTTTTGCGATCTGGCACGGCGGCCTGGCCATACACGGGGGCCTGCTCGCCGGCGTCATTGTAGGTTACCTTTATATAAGAAAGTATAATTTGAATTTCTGGAAATTCGCTGATGTTGTTGCCCCAAGCATTATCCTGGGACAGAGCATAGGCAGGTGGGGCAACTTTATAAACCAGGAGGCTTATGGTTATCCTGTAAGCAGGCAGTATATCAGCCATTTTCCTGTCTTTATCCAAAAGCAGATGTATATCGGCAACCAATACCACCATCCCGCGTTTCTGTACGAATCCCTGTGGGACCTGGCTGTCTTTTCATTTCTTTTTTATCTATTCAAACGAAAATCATTTGACGGCCAGATAATGCTCCTTTACCTGATCCTGTATTCAGCAGGCCGGTTTTTTATTGAATCCCTGCGCATGGACAGCGAAATGCTGGGACCGTTCAGGCTCGCTCAAGTGATCAGCCTTCTGTTGATAGCTTTATCAATCTATTTCTATATTAAGTTTTCTGGTAAAAAGGTCCACATAAAATAAAATGCAAATACTAGAAACAAAACTTTGAGGTGATACACATGACATTTATTGCCAATTTATTTACTCACCGGGGCAGTGAAGTCCTGGTACGTGAGCAGGTGTCTTTTTTTATCCGCGACGCACAAAATACAGCGCTGGATATTGGTAAATTAATACAGGAGATAATAAACACGGGGCATCCTGATATCACAAACCAATGCTCCAGGTTGGCCCAGCTAAACTCTCAGCTTGGTAAAACACTTGAGCAGGCCCAAAAATCTATAAACTGATCATTACCGGTAATATTAGTAATTGTTGCTATTTACAACCCGCCGCAGAGTAACACACCTGACGATTTCCTCATATTATACAAAAAAGTATATGAGGAGGTAAGTATATTATGGCATTTGGCACTGGCGGCGGCGGGGCGATATCCGGATCCTTCAACTTCTCTTTTTTCTTTACATTTTTCTTCTTTATAATAATTGTGTTCTTCCTGTTCTTTTTTATCTAAGTCTATAAACTGATGAGGGCGGGTATCTTATAACCCGTCCTCCTTTTATTTTTTGTTAAAAATTGATATAGTTTAATAAATTGTAAAGTATATATTAAAAATTATCAGACAGGGGGCATTACCATGTACAAGAATGTTCTAGTACCCGTGGACGGCTCTGAAAAATCCGCGTTAGCCGCGCTGCACGCCGCGGAATTGGCCTCAAAATTAGGCTCTGAATTGTTTTTGCTGCACGTCGTTCCCTCTCTTCCTCCCTACATAGACATTTCTCCAGACCGCTTGAGCAAGATCCAGCAGGCCATTATAGATGAATTGTACAAGCAGGGTAAAATCATACTGTCTAAAGTAAAAGATGACCTGGCAGCGTACGGATTAAACATCCATACGGATATCGCCGTGGGCCATCCCGCAGATGAAATAATAAAAAAAGCCAAAGAAATTAATTGTGAGCTTGTAGTTATGGGCAGCAGGGGTTTAGGTGAGATAAAAGGCATCCTCATGGGCAGCGTAAGCAACAGGGTAACAAAGCACGCCAGCTGCCCGGTTCTGGTGGTCAGGTAGTATTAACTGCCAAAAGGCCTGCCTGCTCACCGGCCTTCGGGCTTAAAGACCGAGGACGAGGGAGAATTCGCTTCGCCGGGCGACACGGAACCGGGCAGGTCGTGTGGCGCGCTGATTATATTTGACCGCAGCAGCGGTAAGAAAATATTGTCTTCGTTCAAGGTGCCTATTTCGCAGTTGTATGACTTACCCGGTATCACATTCTCAAAATAGTAACTTTTTTTGGTCAGGTCAAAGTCAAAAACCTGTATGATACCTTTCCCGTTTATGTTCAGCCTGATCTGCACATTCTTTTTCCCGCTCAGCGTATTTCTTAACCCTGGCGACAGTTCCCAGTATGCATACAGAACTTTGGGGCTTTGGAACATTAAAATGAGCGCGTTCTCGTGGTACTCCGCAGGCAGGACCTTTTTAAAACCTTGCTTTTCCAATGGCACTCTCCCCTCTTTTTTTATATATCATTTGACACCGGTTAAAAGAATACCTTCCATATATAGGAAATTTTATTCCTGTAAAGATAAATTTTTATCAGCCCGGTATTGAATCTAAATAATTTACCGCGTTCAGGGCTGCCACCTGGCCCTCGCCGACCGCTTTGGCCAGCTGGTATGGTTTACCGGTACAGTCACCGGCCGCAAAAACCCCCTCAATATTTGTTTTGAGTTCACGGTCGACCTGGACATGGTTTTCCCTGACTGCCAAACCAGGCAGAAGAGTGTCCGGCAGGTATGTTTCCCGGTAGATAAAAACACCCTGTACAGCCAGGTCACGCCCGTCGATCCTTAGTCCATCAACACTGCCGCCGCCGGTGACAGCCTGGACGCTTTTTGCTTCTATCGCTTCAATCCCGCTTTTCAGACCGCTGAATAACTTATTATCGCTTGAAACAAAATACACCTTGCGGCAAATATCTTTTAGAAAATTTGCATCCTCCACACCTTCGGCGGTATAAGCGACCACCGCCACGTCTTTCCCCTCGAATAACGGGCCGTCGCAGGTGGCGCAGTACCCCACTCCTTTTCCAATAAAATCTCTTTCACCTTCAATTAATTTGTCCACCGTGACGCCGGTGGCGATAATTACCGCCCGGGCGTCATAGCTGGCATCAGCCGCCTGCAGCGTGAACCCGCCCTTGCTGTTTTGGGTGACTGAATTAATTATGAGCCGCGTGACGGGAATATTCATCGATCTGGCATGTTCCAAAAATTTCTCCCTTAAAATTTCTCCAGATACTTCGGGTGAGCCAAGGTAGTTGTTCACAACGGCCGATTTTTGCAGCTTGGGTGCGCATAGCTCCCCTCCGAATAAATTAACAGATTTTCTCCTGATGCTTGCGTTTACCGCTGCTGACAGCCCGGCCGGCCCGCAGCCGACAATGGCTATATCGCATATATCGTTTCCCATTGCTTCCCCTCTTCTCATTTTTTAAACATTATGCCCATGTATTCTGAAGGTCTTGCACATGGAAGATAAATCCGAACATTAGATAGACTTATGGAATAAGATGATATGAAGGGGGCTTGATGTTATAAAATGAGATTCAGGATTAATCCTCTTACCTTGAGGTGGAAAACTGCGCGTCTGATAAATTTGTTCAGAATGATAAACATAACGCAGCTCCTTAAAACAATAGTATACAGGTGTCTGAGAAGAATTTAAAAAGCGCTGTATCGGCTACAGCGCTTTTTTCTAGGGTATTACTTTCGTCAGGGGGTACTCAATGATATCCTGCGCCCCCTCTTTTTTAAGGGCGGGTATCAGGTCCCTCACCTGTTTTTCCTCCAGTATTACCTCCACCGCCACCCAGTCGCTGTGCACCAGCTGAGAGATGGTAGGATGTTTCATCGCCGGCAGCACGTCCAGGATGGCATCCAGCCTTTCACCGGGCACGTTCATTTTCAGGCCCACCTTAGACCTGGCCCGCAGAGCGCCCTGCAGAAGGACTGCCAGGTTCTGTAGTTTTTCCCTTTTCCAGCTGTCTTCCCAGGCTGCATTATTGGCATGCAGTTTAGTGGTAGATTCAAGGATGGTCGCTAAAATGCGCAGGTTGTTAGCCTTGATTGAACTGCCGGTTTCAGTTATATCTGCAATGGCGTCCACCAGGTCAGGCACCTTTACTTCCGTGGCGCCGTAGGAAAATTCAACAGAGGCTTTTACGCCGTTATCTTTCAGGTATTTTTGTGTTACATTTACAAGTTCCGTCGCGATCCGCTTGCCGTTTAGATCTTTTACTTCCTTTATATCACTGTCTTTGGCCACGGCGATCACCAGGCGGATCGGGTTTGAGGTGCTTTTGGCATAGACCATGTCCGCCACTTCAACCACGTCAGCGTCATTTTCCAGGATCCAGTCCAGCCCGCTGATGCCAGCGTCAAGCACACCCTCAGCCACATACCTGGGAATTTCCTGAGCCCTCATCAGTACAATCTCCAGCTCGGGGTCATTGACCGCCGGGAAATAGGAGCGGGACCGCACATTTATTTCAAATCCAGCCTGTTTAAAAAGATTAAAGGTAGCCTCCTGAAGGCTCCCTTTGGGCAAGCCTAATCTCAATTTCAACTTTCTTTTCCTCCTCAGTAATTACCGGTATTGTATACATTGTAAAAGTATACCTGCAGTAAATTCAGGTGTCAAGACCGGCATGACAGTAAATATTTACGGGATAATCAGTATCTGTCCGGGGAAGATTATACCCGCGTCAGTAATCCTGTTTAACTCAGCGATGGCAGTTTCAGTTGTCCGGTACTGCAAGGCCAGCCCGTAAAGTGTTTCGCCCGGTCTTACTATGTGTATAGTCCTGCCCGCGGGCGCCAGCAGCCATACCTGGACCGCGCCGTCTGACGTGCCCAGGCCCAGCAGACCTTCACTGCTTAAAGCAATATCATTAACCGGCCTGCCGGTCCTTACGGCCCAGTCGGGCGAGTTGTTTGCAACAGGCGCCGCAAAACCAAAAAGAAAACCGCCAGGTGTCCCTGCAATAAGAGTATCCCGGTTTTCTCCCGCAATCATCCCGGCAGTCAAAGCAGGCACAGCGCTTCCCAGGTTGTCGGAAGTCAGTGCGTTTACAAACTGATCGCTAATCTCAACTATTCTTACCGAGCCGTCCCCGCCGCCCCAGGCCAGCTCCTCCCCGGCTGGTTCTCTTAATTCGCCTGCCGCAAGTGATGTGACCGGCGCCGGCAAATTTGGCTCTGCCGGCCCTTCTGCAAATCCTCTTTCAGTAAAAATTAATGTTATTATTCCGGAATTGCTGTTGTTTTTATAAGCTGCCGCAATCACCGGCAGATTTCCTTCACCCCTGTCCAGGACAGTGACTCTTTGGGCCGGTCCCGGCAATAACCTTATGGCCAGTAATTCCAGCCTGATCCCGTTCGTTGTTTCTTCCGCCAGGCTGTATATATAAAGGGCCTGCTTCCCTTCGGAAGCCGCGATCACTTCTTGCCTGCCGTCGCCGTCGATGTCAGCGACAGCGAGGTCGACAAAAAGCGCGCCCTGTTCGGGTTCTGTTTCAAACAACCTGGCCAGTACCCCTTCCCTAATACCGAATACGGCAACCCTGTCTTCCAGGCCAGTGGCGATATACTGCGGAGGCGCTGCCGCCAGCCCCACCGCCAAGCTTAACACCCGCGCTCCCGTGTCCGTGGCGCCGATAAGCATGTATTCAGATCCCACAGGGGCGAACAGATAAATTACATTGCCCGCCGCCGCGACAAAATCAGGCCGGCTGCTGATAATATTTCCCCAGTCCACCAATACTGAATTATCAAGGCCCTCCCGGGACCAGATTTCATTTGCGGTTACTAAAGGCACATAAACCATCCCTTTTAAGTTTTTATTAAATTTATGCTCCGTTTTTTTATAATAAACGTAAATATCTCTAAAATATTATCTTGTTCCAATTATTCAATGGTAGAATATAGAATAGAAAAAGCAACCACCTGTCATTATCTATAAATATATTTTTGAATTCAATTTAATAATACTTATCAGGAGGTTATGTATGAGTCCTCAATCAATTGTTTTACAGGCGGTGCGCAAAATTTTAATGCCGATTTTCATGGTCGCCGTCATTTTCATTTTAATCCTGCCCGTGGCAGATCTGCCTGTGGCCACCTCTGTGCCCGCTTATGTCTGGATTACGCTTGCCGCCGCGGATGCGGCGCTAATCATACTGCTGGTCCGTTACCGGCGCTCCCTGCGACTATCCCTGGCAATCCTGGCGGGAATGGCCGCAGTTTTAATCCTGGCTGTCACAGCATCGCAGGTTTTAACATCCACACCGCCTATTGCGGGCTCAAACAGCATCGCGGTGCTGGAAAAAGTAAACCTGGGCGGGAGAGACCAGTGGATTACCATTCGCGGCAAAGATGCAAATAAACCAGTACTGCTTTATCTCGGCATCGGCGGCCCCGGCGCGGGCGGTTTTCCGGCCACAGCTATGAGCCTTAAACCCCTGGAGGACCATTTTGTAGTCGTAAACTGGGATCAGCCGGGCACAGGCAAGTCATATGATGCGGCGCCAATCCCGACGCTTACAGTCGAGCAGTTCGTCTCTGACGCCCACCAACTGACACAATTAATGCGCTCACGCTTCCACCAGGACAGAATCTACGTAATGGGTCTTTCATGGGGCACCATCCTGGGCACCAAACTGGTGCAGCAGTACCCCGACTTGTTCTGCGCCTATGTCGGCACCGGACAAATGGTTAATACAACGGAAAACGACCGCATGGGCTACGAAATCGCGATCAGGACGGCCGCTGAGAATGGCGATACCGGCACGGTTAACAAGCTGCGCAGCTACGGTCCTCCGCCATATACCGGTGATGGGATGGCTGTGAAATATGCGGCGTATAACAATATATTGTTTGACCTAATGGGGTCGCCCAGCCTGGAGATGGTTTTATTGCTGGCGCCCCAGTTCGCGCGGGAATACGGGCTGTTGGATAAAGTGAACTTCGCACGGGGGCTGGTTGAGTCTTTCACTGTTGTATACCCCCAGCTGCAGGACCTGGATTTTACCGCTCAGGCCAACAGGCTGGACTTGCCCGTGTACTTTCTCGTAGGCCGGCAGGACGTTAATGCAATGGCGTCGCTGGTAGATCGCTATTACAATGTGCTTCAGGCGCCGCACAAGGAATTGATCTGGCTTGAATCAGGGCATGGCGCAACTCAGGAAGAGCTTTTGGACGCTATGGTCAACCATGTGCTGGCACAGACAAAGCCGGCGCAATAATTTAAACCTTGATTTTTTAGCCGCAGCGGAAAATAAAAACCGGTCACAAAGGACCGGTAGCGTAAGACAATTACTTAACAGACATCCATGCCGCTAAAGCGGCACCATCAGGATATGAAAATTCTTATTTTCAGGATAGATAATAAATCAACCTGCTTTATATATCAAAGTCTCTTCTATTGCAGACTCTGCACCTTCGATTTTTTTTATGATCAAAACACCGCTTTGGATTTCAATTTTAATATCGCTTCCCCCCTTAAGGTTGAGGGATTTCATAACCGAGCGCGGTATGGTGACCTGACCGTCGGGAGTCAAATAGGATATATTTGTCATCTTTCACTCCTCTTTACCTTTAATTACCGCCGGCTTTTTCATTATAATTGACCCCATTGGTTATAACCAGAGTGTTTTATTGTCAAGATGTGTCGCACTTTGCCTGAGCCTTAAAATATAAGGACTTTTAACTTGAATTTTTTTTTAGATGGTGTAAGATACCAACAAAAGAGTTTAACTAATATGAAGGGGGATCCCAATGGCAATATCCAAGAAAATTGAGAAGTCAATTACCGGCGCGTCCTGGATCCGTAAAATGTTTGAAGAAGGTGAAAGGTTAAGAAAAATATACGGAAGCGAAAAAGTTTATGACTTCACCCTTGGCAACCCTGATCTTGAACCGCCGGCGGCTTTTAAAGAAGCTTTAAAAGAACTGGCGCTAAGGCCTGTGCCGGGAATGCACCGTTATATGAGCAACGCCGGTTACACTGATACACGCCTGGCTGTTGCCAAAGTACTGGCGGCTCAAACCGGACTTCCATTTGACGAAAATCACGTAGTTATGACCTGCGGCGCCGGCGCCGCACTGAACGTAGTCCTGAAATCAATACTTGATCCGGGCGACGAGGTCATTATTTTGTCTCCTTTCTTTGTGGAATACAAATTTTATATTGACAACCATGGCGGTATTGCTAAAGAGGTACCCACTACAAAAGAGTTTAAGCTTGATATAAATGCTATAAGCGGCGCCATAACCTCCCGGACCAAGGCGATAATCATCAACTCCCCCAACAACCCGACCGGTGTCGTCTATGACGAGGAGTCACTCAAGGAACTTGGCAGGATGATCGCAGGCATGGAAAGTAAATTCGGGAACCAGGTTTTTGTCTTATCAGATGAGCCATACGCGAAGATAATATATGACAGCCTGACCCTGCCCAGCATTTTTAACTGTGTCAAGAACAGCATTGTGGTTACTTCACACAGCAAGGACCTGGCACTGCCTGGAGAGCGTATAGGTTACGCGGCTATATCACCGCTTATCGAAAACGCCGGATTGCTGATGGATGCGATGGTCTTTTGCAACCGCACCCTCGGTTTCGTTAACGCGCCGGCGCTTATGCAGCGACTGGTGGCCGGACTGCAGCATGAAAGCGTGGACATAGAAAGGTACCGGGAAAAAAGAGACATCCTTTACAACAATCTAACATCTCTTGGTTTTAAAATGGTTAAACCCCAGGGCGCCTTTTACCTTTTTCCTGAATCCCCGCTGCCGGATGACGTTGAATTCGTTATGGCCGCCCAGAAACACAACATACTGCTTGTGCCGGGCAGCGGCTTTGGAGCGCCCGGGTATTTCCGCATCGCTTACTGCATAGATAAGCAGGTTATCCTTAACTCTCTGCCCGCTTTCAAAGCGCTGGCCGCTGAGCTGGGCATGACAAGATAGGACAAAACAAATGAACCCGGGCTTTGCCTGGGTTCATTTGTTTTGCCATAAATCTGATTGCCGCGGATGCGACAAAATTGACTTAATGCTAGAAAACCGCGATGAAAAACCATACGATCATCACGATTTCGATCGCCAGCTTCAGCAAAAAACCCCCAAGAAAGCCGATAAGAGTGCCCACACCAACTCTGAATGCTTTTTCCGGAGAATTCTTCAGATAAAGCTCCCCGGCCACAGCTCCAATAAAAGGGCCGAATATAAGTCCAAATGGTCCCATTAGAATTAATCCCAGCAGACCGCCAATAACGCTTCCCCAAACAGCTTCTTTCGAACCGCCGTAACGGCTGACGCCCCACGCCCCGGCAAAATAGTCGACAAAAAATATCAGCGCCACTGCCAGTCCCTGCCCTACAAAGAACGTCCACGGCAGGTTATTAAAATCTACAATCCAGCCGTATAAAAACATGCCCAGCCAGATCAAAGGCGCACCGGGCAGCGCTGGCAATAATGTGCCGGCCACACCCGCTATGAAGAACAAGACCGCTATGATCATTCCAATAATGGACATATTTTTACACCCCTCTCTTTTATTCTAATATATTATACGATAAAAAAGACCACTTTAAGTGGCCTTTTCTATTTTTATCTTAAATTACATCACTGGTTAAATCTATGTCCATTGTCTTCCGCCTTCGTATTATTCCTTTAACCCTGCCTGCGGCCTTACTGGCACATTCACCGGCTGATTCACCCGCACAGCGCCTGCTGATCTTTGAAAGGGCAATAAACGCAAGCGCGGCCGCCCCAATTCCGGCTATGGTGCGATACGAAAACATAACAGCGCCCCCTTATAAGCTTTTACGCTTATAATTACCGGAAGCGGTTCATATATTCATTTAGTTTAATGACAGCCTATCTCTTTTTGGCTATAAGTATTTGTTTTGTGCCGGCTGAATTAAGGTGCAAACCGCAGAACCCGGCGCCGGCGAGCCAATCGGAATACTCGTCATATGTCCAGGTACCGCCATTTATAGTATTCACAAGCATGTTAACTCCGAAAACAGCCGCCGTGGCGTTGGTCCCCCTGACAAAATCCACAATTGCTATCATCCCGCCGGGCTGGAGGACACGCTCAGCTTTTTTAAACAGCTCCCTGTTTTCATGTTCTCCATATATGTGGCATATATTGCCCAAAAAAATATGGGAAAAAGGCCCCGGCGGCAGTCCGTCGTTAAAATCGCCCGCTGCCATTTCTATTTTTTCCGCACCGGTGAGAAAGGCAGACATATACTCAACCACTTCCGGGAGGTCAAGCACGGTCACCCTCGCTCCCAGCGAAGCAAATGCTCTCGCGTAAGTGAGCGGCCCCCCGCCGACATCCAGCACTTTTGCCCCCTGGCCTTTTCCGGCCAGGCACAGTTCAGCAACCGCGCGGGAATTCTGCTTTGCGCTGAGGCCCATGGCGGACATGAAATACTTTGTCCTTTCACGTTGCTTGTCTTTTGGGTGAGGCTTCCCTGTAAAAATGACTTCCGGCAGGGTCATCCAGGTCCTGATTACATTGTAGCGGTGCATGAACGAAAAACCGGTATAAGCCTTCGATTCAGTGTTATAAAGCATATCCCGGGCTTCCCCGCTCAGCATGAGCTTATCTTTTTCTTTAGCCAGGTATCCCAGCGCCTCCAGGGCTTCCGTGACAACCCAAACCGACCGGACGTCCGCACCCATCAGCCCTGCCAGCTCAACCGCGGTCATGGGATTGTCGTTAAGGTTTTCGATGATACCTGACTCTACTGCCGCGGCCAGTATTAACAATTCCTGCGGCACCGTAAGCGCTGATCTGTCCGGCATCTCCATCGCTCCTTTGATGCCTATTCCTGTCCTTGTACGGCCTGGGCCATCGCAGGTCTGGCTCCTGCCAGGTAGCGGGCTATGCCGGCGTATATGGACCAGGCGATTTTGTTCTGGTAAACGGGATCCAGCATTAGCTTTTCCTCGCCCGGGTTGCTGATAAAACCTATTTCAACAATAACACTGGGCATTTTAGTCATCCTGTTAGCGAAGTAATCAACCTGTTTGGCCTGGCGGCCCGGGTTATCCAAAAAATTGTTTAATTCCTTCTGGATGGCCACAGCCAATTTTTTACTTTCTTCCGACCCTGGCTGCGAAAATGTCTGTGCGCCACGCTCCCGTTTGTCCGGAAAACTGTTAACATGTATGCTCAAAAAAATGTCCGCGTTATTCTGATTGGCCAGTTCCACCCGCCTGGTCAAATCCTGCACCTTGATCTTATAAAGATTTTGCAGCTCCGGATCGCTCAGGTCCCGGTCACTTTCCCTGGTCAGCAATACTTGCGCTCCCGACTGGCGAAGAATATCGGACAGTTTCATGGAAACATCCAGCACTATGTCCTTTTCAAGCACACCGTCTCTTCCCAGGGCGCCCGGGTCCACCCCTCCGTGGCCGGGGTCTATTACAACCAGTTTATTAGCCATTACCCAGGAAAGCGTTGAGATGTATCGCTCCTCATACCGGGCTGCAGCATATCTGTAGCAGGTCAGAACGGTTATCAGAAAAAGCGTTAAAATCAAAACACTGCTTTTTTTAAATATAATTGTTCGCAGCAAAACAGTCAATTACAGCATCCTGCCCTTCTATAAATTGTGGCAGCCTTTTCAGGCTGCAGCATTACTTTCTATTTTAGAAGGGTATGCCGTTTTTTTTAAAATATGTTCGCCATTAATAAAAGCTATGCCTGTCAACGCCGCTCCGCATAGCGCAATAAATTTTAGCGCAATATAAATATTATGCTTAAAGTTACTGAACCTTTAGACTGTTTGCCCGGCAAAGAAAACAACATACAACTTGAAGCTCTATACAATCCGGTCCAAAAAGAAATTACAGACGTTGAAAATGTTCTTGAGCGTATCTGCCGCATATCAGAACTGAAACCCCTTCTAAAAGGCGGCAAAAGGCTGCGCCCGGCGCTTGTTTTACTCTCCTCTCTCTTCGGTCGCGGACCATGTCCGGATACAATCAACCTTGCCGCGGCGGTCGAAATTCTGCACCTGGCGTCTTTAGTACACGACGATATTATTGATTGTTCCGCTTACCGCCGCGGCAGACCGACAATAAACAATCTATTGGGAGAAAAAAGCGCTGTACTTGCCGGTGATTACCTCTTCTTTCTTTTTTTAGAACTGTCCGCGGGCCTTGGTGAAAGTGCCCTTTCATCCCTATCCGGTGTCTTGAAGGATTTAATCAAGGCGGAATTTGATCAGCAGCGGGAAGTCTTTAACTTTAATATATTTGAAAAAACCTACTTGAAAAGGACATCTCAAAAAGCAGGCTCATTCCTTTCCTGCTGCTGTAAATTGGGCGCCCTGCTCGCAGGCGCCCAGACTAAAATTATTATCTCTTTAGAAAAATACGGCCTTTTTTTAGGAATATCCTTCCAAATTACTGACGACCTGCTTGATTATAAGGGGAAACCTGAACAAACCGGCAAGCCGGGGTCCAATGACATCACCCGTGGTGTTTTCACACTCCCTTTAATACATGCTCTTAATAACAGCCACAATAAAAATACCCTGCGCGAAATAATAATGGGGCGTGAGCTGCCGCTTTCCGCTCACGAATATATTATCAACGACATGCGTGAAACGGGGTCGCTGGATTATGCGGCGGAAATGGCCAAACGCTACGCCATGCTGGCGGAGCGCGCTTTGTCATCCCTGCCTGATTGTCCTGCCAGGGACAGTCTTTACTCTTTATCAGAATTCGTGACGAAAAGAGATTTTTAAAACTAATTCACAGGATTAACAAGATTAAATCGATTAACAGGATCTTTAAAATAATTTAATAATTAACGGATTTTTACTAACTCCAAGGCAAAGTATTTTGGAGTAAAAGAAAATATTTACACAGTAATACGTCTAAACAATTACTTAATAATACTTGTTTAAAATCTTGTAAATCTTAATAATCCTGTAAATCTTGTGATATATGTTTAAATCTTTTTTCCTGTAATTCATTATTATAATCCTGTAAATCCCGTCAGTGTGTTTTTAATTTTTTAAGAAAGAGGTTTAGTTATGATGAATTTCAACGAGGCTGCTTGCAGACCAGGTATTATTGGGTTTTTTAGAATAACACGGTTTATACCGGTAGTGGCTTCAACTTTAGGCGCCTTTGCCCTTGGCATTCTCCCCGCCACAATACAAAATGGGTTTAATTATTTGACCGCCTGGCACATTCTTTTAATCGTTTTTGCCGGAACAACACTGCACTGTGTCACCGGCCACGCCTACAACGATTTCGCAGACTGGCGGTCCGGCACTGATAAACACAGTCCGGGCTTGCTTTCAGGCGGGTCCGGCGTGATAGAGGAAGGTTTACTGAATGAAAGAGGCCTATTTCTTATCGGCCTGGCCGGGATGGCGCTGCCGGTATTGATAGGCCTGTACTTTTACAATCTGCGAGGCGTATTTGTCTTATACATCATTTTGACCGGCATCTGGGCGGGAGCGGCGTATTCCCTGCCGCCTTTCAGGCTGGCTTACCGTCCGCTGGCAGGCGAATGGCTGGCCTTGTTTCCGGCTTTTGCAGCTATTACAGCAGGTTCTTTTTTCATTCTGACAGGAAATTTAAACCGGCAGGTAATTACAGCCGGAGCCATCCATGGCTTAATGACACTGGGGTGGATCATGCAGCATCACCTGACTGACATTGAATCGGACCTTAGCGCCGTCCCGGTTAAAACTACTACACCCGCATTCGTTTATAACAGGTGGGGGTTAACAGCCACAAAATTTGTGCCCGCTGCATATTTCTTTATGGCGGCGATCGCCGGCCTCGCAGGCGGTATCCTGATCAATCCGGTCTTGGCACTGCCTGTCATACCGTCCTGCCTATGCATATACATTGCTTTTATGACTGATCCGTCCGATGTTAGATCAATTACCGGCGCGGAAATAAAAATGCTTGCCATTGCTACCGGTAACGCGGCAGTGCTGGCAGTACTGCTGGCCCTTGGTTTTTAGAGCTATTTTTTAATCCTTTAAGACGGCTGAGGTTTTTTTGAGCAGCATGCCCGGTACCTGGGGTAGAAACCAGTGATAATAGTCCTGATATCCTATCCGGCCCTGAAGTATTTCCAGTGACTTTTCAAAAGGTTCCTGAGAGCTGAAATACATCCCAAACAAAAAATCCGGCAGTTTTTGAAACAACCTGGCTACAGACATGGCAGCTTTTAGATCATCGCCAAACTCATCGATGCAGCTTTTTTTGTAGATTAGTAAGTTATGTAAATTTATGTCAAGGCCTTCCAGGATCACGGACGCTGCCGTTTTAGCCGCCAGCCGCCCGGAAGCGATAGCATAGCGGATGCCTTCCCCGGTAAGCGGATCTGCAAACCCCGCTGCGTCACCCGCCAGCAATACACGATCGGCGACAGTTATTCTGCCTATTCCACCAAGCGGTACGGTGTAACTTCTGACATCCTGTTTCTTTAACCCTTTTTTCTCCAGAAAATTGTTAAATACCGCCTTCATCCCTTCAGCTTCCGCACACCACCCTCCCATCCCTACAGATAGGTAATCCTTTTTGGGAAATACCCAGCTGTAAGTCATCGGCAGGGGCCCGTAATGTAT
Source organism: Pelotomaculum propionicicum (assembly GCF_048984525.1). Taxonomy (GTDB): domain Bacteria; phylum Bacillota; class Desulfotomaculia; order Desulfotomaculales; family Pelotomaculaceae; genus Syntrophopropionicum; species Syntrophopropionicum propionicicum_A. Next base: position 42,872 of record NZ_JBMGJC010000001.1, on the reverse strand, counting down.
TTCGATCTGTTCCCGGTTGTAATTATGTTCCGTGTCATCGCATTCTGTACAGAGGCAGATCGCGAGATCATTTCTGCGGAAGGGGCCCCTGATTATTTTTGCGATTTTACTGTTCACTCCATCCGCGCCGATTAATAATTTTCCGGTATACACATCAGTTCCAGTCCGTACTGTCACACCATCGGGGCCAATGTCAAAAGAAGTTGCCTCTTCCCCCTGTCTCAAGACTGCTCCCGAATGGACGGCCGCCTTGACCAGCCAGTAATCGAATTTATCTCTGGACACTACAAACATAAAATTTTCTTCTGTATCTACATGAATGCTTTTTTCACCATAAAAGGCTTTAAATGATCGGCACTTAGCCTGGACAATTTTTTCGGGAATCGGACACCAGAGCATATTGGCAGCGGCGGCTGTCACGCCTCCGGCACAGGGTTTGTAGCGGGGCAGTTGTTCCTTCTCAATAATCACCGCGCTCAGGCCGGACCTGGCACATTCCAGCGCGGCAGTTGCCCCCGCGGGACCTGCTCCTGCTATGATCACGTCGTATTTCATTAATTATACCCTCCTGCTGTCTTAAGTCATATTATGCCACACTGAGGATAAATAACTCCGTTTATATATCAAGCGCTTTGCCCGGCAGGCGCTTGTCGCCGACCCGCTTGGTCAGCTTAACCCGGTCAAAATACTCAAGCAGCGGCAGTGCGTATTTGCGGGAGGTCTTGAGCAGGTCACGCAGTTCGCCCACTGTAATTTCCCCGCTGTCCCTGAGATAAGCGGTTACTTTTTTTATTGCTTCCTGCAAAACGTCCTTTTGAAAGTAAAGGTCCTCGGTGACTTTAACCAGTTCTTCTGTCCTCAGCATGTATTGCAGCAGTTCCGCCCCTTTTGTTTCGGCAAGGCCTATGGTTTTGCCGAGTTCCGCCCAGGAAGGCGGCAGGAAATCTGACTCTTTCATGATCTGCCCGATCTGCTGGATCTGTTTTTTCTGCTGGGCGTCGGGGCCGGTTGCAAACTCTCTTACGGCAACCGCCTGCGGCATTACATTAAGGGCTCCTTCCCTTTCCATTTCTAAAAGGACCAGTTGAAATACTTTTGTGTTAATTGACTGAAATTTTCTGGACCGCAGCTCTTCCTTCGGGTAGCCGTCCCGCAGCGGAAACTCCCGGTGATAAGAAGAAACCGCCTTTTTTATATCTTCCAGCCAGCGGTTGTATACACCAGTTGACAGGAGGTATGTTTTCCCGTCACCGTTAATCAGCTTAACCTCATTCGCAGCAGACAGGGCGGCGGCCGCTTCAAGCACTTCTTTTCCCTGCAGGCCGGTGCCGGCTGCGACCTCCGCCGGTACAGGCAGGCTGTCGTTTCCATCCAGGTAATGCTTTACAATTTCAGTTGGGGTGCCCTTTTCCCTGGTAGCCAGGGCGTTGAGCACGTCCTCGCGAAAACGCTTGTGTTTGCGTTTAGGCGCAGGGTCGATGACAGTGCCGCCTCCGATTGTCCGCATCGGCGAGTACGACCTGATCACAAAACGGTCGCCTTTTACAGGCACTGCATGTTCCTCCAGCACAATCTGGGCATAAACCATCGAACCTGGCTCAAGCTCTTCCCTGTCCAGCAATACTACCCGTCCCAGGGTCTCCCGGGTGCCCAGGTAAAACCGCACCCTGGCTCTGTTTTTAAGGGGCCTGGCAGCGCTTGGCAGGAGAAGCAGGCGCACGTCCAGGCGCTGTGACGGCTTGATCATATTAGGTCCGGCCACAACGCTGCCGCGGCCGACTTGTTCGACTTCAATTCCCGCCAGGTTAACCGCCGCTCTCTGGCCCGCCTCCGCTGACTCAACCTTTTCACCGTGGACCTGGACTGAGCGGACCCTGGCGGATAACCCTTCCGGCTGTACCTCAACCACGTCTCCCACTTTTATAATACCGGACAGCAGTGTTCCGGTAACCACTGTACCGAAACCGGTTATTGTGAAAACCCTGTCTACAGGCAGCCTTGGCTGGCCCTGGCCGGCTTTCGGGACTACTTCTTCCACGGCCTGGGCGATCAATTCCATTAAATCGGGGATACCTTGTTTGGTAACTGCCGATACCGTCACCACAGGCGCGTCTTCAAGGACTGTCCCCTTTAAAAATTCCTTAACGTCCTCCTTAACCAGGTCCAGCCACTCCTCGTCCACCAGGTCGCATTTTGTCAAAACGACTATTCCCTTATTTACCTGGAGCAGTTGGATAATGTCCATATGCTCCCTGGTCTGAGGCATGACGCCCTCGTCGGCGGCAATAACCAGCAGCACCAGGTCGAAGCCGCCAGCCCCGGCCAGCATGTTTTTTATGAACCGCTCATGTCCCGGCACGTCTACAATACCGACCCTGCGGCCTCCAGGCAGGTTAAGGAAGGCAAAACCCAGTTCGATAGATATGCCTCGTTCCTTCTCCTCCTTCAGGCGGTCTGTATCCACTCCGGTCATGGCCCTTACCAGGGCTGTTTTCCCGTGGTCCACATGTCCAGCGGTCCCAATAATCAGGTTCTTCAAAACACACACTTCCGATCTTTATTTTAAAACCTGCAAAATAGCCTCTGCTATTAGCTGATACTCCGTATCGCAGATGGTCCTAAGATCCAGGACAAGCCTGTCCTCCTGCACTCTTCCCATCACCGCGGGCTCACCGCGCCGCAGAGCTGCCTGCAGGTCACCGGCGCTAATACCTTGAGGGCTCACAGCAACTACCGCTGTCGGCAGGTCCGCGGTCGGCATAGCCCCGCCGCCAACCGCCGACAAACCGTCCTCTACTTTGAATTCAGCTTTGCCTTTACCGATAACACTTTCTAACAGCAGGGCAAATTCACAGGCCCTCTTGTCCAGGACCTCCCTGTCCTCTGTCAGCATTTTTAGGGTTGGAATTTCAGAGATTGCTTTTTCCGGATCAAGGTATTCCCTCAGTGTCGCTTCCAGGGCCGCCACAGTCATCTTATCGATCCTGATAGCCCTGGTCAGAGGGTTCTTTTTCATTTTTTCTATGTAATGGCGCCTGCCGACAATAATTCCCGCCTGCGGTCCTCCCAGGAGTTTGTCGCCGCTGAAAGTCACTATATCCGGACCCGCCCCCAGCACCTCCTGCACAGTTGGTTCCTGCGGCAGCCCGAAACGGCTTAAATCAACCAGAAAACCGCTGCCCAGGTCAGACATCACCGGCAGTTTGTATTCCCGTCCGATTTCCACCAGTTCACTCACCGAGGTCTCCCTGGTGAAACCGATGATACGGTAGTTGCTGGTATGCACATGCAGAAGCATGGCTGTTTCTTCACCGATAGCCCTTCTGTAATCATCAGGATGAGTTTTATTGGTTGAGCCCACTTCAACCAGTCTGGCGCCGCTCTGGGCCATAACTTCGGGTATGCGGAAAGAGCCTCCGATTTCAACCAGCTGACCCCGCGAAACGATCACTTCCCGCCCCTTGGCGGCAGTGCTCAATGCCAGCAGCACCGCGGCGGCGTTATTATTTACGACAAGGGCGTCTTCAGCGCCAGTCAGCGAGGAAAGCAGGCTCTCCAGCGCGGAATATCTCGATCCCCTGCGCCCGGTATCAAGGTCGAGCTCAAGGTTGGAATAATTTGCAGCCACTATGTTTACAGCTTCCCTGGCCCGGTCGCTCAGGAGGGCGCGCCCGAGGTTTGTGTGCAGTACAACCCCGGTGGCGTTGATCACCCGGCGCAGGTTTGGCCGGACTGAGCGCCGCACCGCCGCGGCTGCTTTTTCAACTACCCTGTACAGGTACTCTTCTTTCTTCTGATCCTGCTGCTCAGTCACACCGCACGCTAATATTTCCTTCCTCTCACCGGCCACTGCAGCCCGGACAGCCTCAATGACAACACTGCGGGGGTGTTTTTTCAGCATTTCCGTCACCCTGCCGTCTCTCAGCACCTCGTCTACTGACGGCAGCTGCCTGAGGCTTTTTTCAATATAATTTTCGTTCATACAGCCTCCGCTAGCAAAATTGTATTTCCTTCAACTTTTTTAAATTATATGGCAGTAAACCATCAAAAGCAAGCATATCAGGAATTTGGGCGTTCTGCCATTTTATTTTAGCAAAGTTCTCTATGCAAAGGTTGGTGTGATATATATAATAGAAGGAGGCGGCGCGATAAAATGATTCAAGTTAATTAAGAGCCTTAAACGGTAACCTATTAATATAACCGCAATAATAGCGGTTTCTTTATTTGATTTTTTGACATAATTGAAGCAGGAAATATAATGTCACTGTCATAACTAAATTACATCAGCATAAACCGTGTTTTACTGCGGCCATAGGAAGGGAGGTTACACATGATTCAGGAAGTACGGGTAATTGCCAGAGAAGGTATTCCCGACAGCAAGGGAGACGAAATCCTTTACGAAATTCACCGCGCCCTGGGTATTAACAGCGTGGAGAAAGTCAGGACAGCAAGGGTTTTTCGTTTTGAAGGCATCAGTGAAGACGCTGCCCGTTTCTTAGCCGAGAGATTGCTGGCCGAAGAAATATTTCAGTCCTTCAAGGTTAACAGCCCGGTAATCAACGACGCTGCTTTTGTGATCGAAGTGGCTTACAGGCCGGGTGTTATGAACCCCGAAGCGGCTTCCCTGATGAAATCAGCTTCTGACCTGGGGGTAGACAACTTGATCGCGGCTGATTCAGCCTGGCAGTATGGTTTTTACGGCCAACAAATCACCGGGGCGGATATCGAACGCATAGTTAACAGCCTCCTGGTTAACGCCACGGTGGAATATGTTGTGAAGGAAAGTCCAAGGACACTTGTCATACATGGCAGTACCGGCCGCACAGAGATTATTCCCATACGCTCCATGGATGATCAACAGTTGGTTGAGCTCAGCCGGGACAAGCTGTTTTTGAACCTGGAAGAGATGAAGGTAATCCGGAATTACTTTAGATCCATTGACAGGGACCCCACCGACTGTGAAATTGAGATTATCGCCCAGACCTGGTCGGAGCACTGCGGCCACAAGACCTTTAGGGCCAGGCTGATTGTGGATGGGAAAGAGAAAAAGCCCCTGCTGAAGAGGCTGCGCGACGCCACGGAAGAAAGCGGCCACCCGCTGGTGCTGTCAGCATTTGTGGACAACTCGGGAGTGATAGAGTTCTATGACGGCATGGCCATTTGCGGCAAGGTGGAAACCCACAACTCACCGTCGGCGATTGAGCCATACGGCGGGGCCATGACAGGCAGCGGAGGCGTCTTCCGCGATATCGCCGGCACCGGTCTCGGCGCCAAGGTAGTCGCGTCTACAGACATGTTTTGTTTCGCTCCTCCGGATTTGCCCGCTGAAGAAATACCGCCCGGGTGCCTACACCCTCATTACCTTTTGAGGCGTGTTATAGCCGGCGTAAGAGATTACGGCAACCGCATGGGCATTCCCACCAATAACGGTTCCCTGCATTTCCACAGGGATTACCGCGCCAAACCAACGGTTATCGTCGGCGCGTACGGTATTTTGCCGGCCGGCGCCTGCCGCAAAGGCAGTCCGGAACGGGGCGACCAGGTTATCGCCATGGGCGGCCGGACCGGCCGGGACGGCATCCACGGAGCGACATTTTCCAGCGGAGAGATGACAGACCGCACTATAAACGTCAATGCCAGTGCCGTCCAAATCGGCCACCCGATCGAGGAAAAGCGCATGTTTGACGCTATTTTAAATGCCAGGGACGAGGGTCTGATCCGCGCTATTACCGATTGCGGCGCGGGCGGATTTGCTTCAGCGGTAGGTGAAATGGGCTCTGAAATCGGGGCGCGCATAGCCCTTGACCTGGCGCCTTTAAAATACCCCGGGCTTTCACCCTGGGAAATACTGCTTTCCGAAAGCCAGGAAAGAATGGTCCTGGCAGTAGCACCGGAAAATGTCAAACGCTTATTTGAGATCTGCCGGGGCTATAATGTCGAAGCCACGGTCCTCGGCGAATTTACGGGAGACTGTCACTTCTCAGCCACATACGAGGGGCGCGAAGTGATGGACCTGGACATGAATTTCCTGCATGACGGCCTGCCGCAGCGTGTGATGAACGCGTCCTGGAAAAAGCCGTCCCTTAAAGAAACTGAAATTAACGCGCCCGCAGACTGGCCGGGCCTGTTTAAAAATGTCATGAAGCACTTAAATGTGTGCTCCAAGGAACCCATCGTAAGGCTGTACGACCACGGGGTCCAGGGCACCAGCGCCCTGCCTCCCTTCGCCGGCGTCCATGGAGACGGGCCAAATGACGCAGTGATCCTGACACCTTTACTCGGCAGGCCATACGGTATGGTGATTTCACACGGACTTAACCCTGTTTTAAACCAGATCGACCCGTATTACGGCAGTATCTGGGCGGCGGCAGAAGCTGTTTCCAACGCTGTGGCCTGCGGGGCCAATCCAAGTGAGATAGTTTTAATCGACAACTTTATCTGGCCTTTCCCGGACGAAGAATTGCTGGGGGCGCTGGATATGGCGGTCGACGGTTGTGTTGATTTTGTCGGAGCGACAGGTATGCCGTTCATATCGGGCAAGGACAGCCTTTCCAGCACTTACCGTGGCAAAGACGGCACGGTCATAAAAATTCCGCCTGTCCTTTGTGTTTCAGCATTTGGCCGCATCCCGGACGTCTCGAAAACAGTCTCCGCTGATTTTAAAGAAGCGGGTAACCATGTTGTCCTCCTGGGCTTCCGCGACACGGATGAAATGGCCGGATCAGTATACTGCCAGATCCATGACTTACCTGGCAGCAACCTGCCCCGGATAAACCCCGCCGATTTAATGCGCGTACTCAAATCACTTTACCGCGCTGTCAGTGCCGGCAAACTGCGGGCCTGCCATGATATCAGCGAAGGCGGCCTGGCCGCCGCTCTGGCGGAAATGTGTTTTGGCGGGGATACAGGCGTGGTTATAGAGATACCAGAAAACGAGAAAGCGGTAAACTTCATGTTCAACGAAACCGCAGGCTGCTTCCTGGCCGAGGTCCCTGCCGGGCTGGCGCCGGGAGATATATTTAGGGATATTCCATGTAGAATAATTGGCGTAACCACAAAAGATAAAAGTATAGCTTTAAAACAATCGGGCGGCCATTTATTCAACCTGGAACTTGATGATTTAAGCGCAGCATGGCAGCAGCCGATGAAGGAGGTCTTCCGTTGATGAAAAATCCAGGCGTCTGTGTTTTAAGGACCGACGGGATCAACTGTGACGAGGAAACCTTCCACGCTTTTGAAAACGCCGGGGCTGAATGCGCCATGGTACATGTAAACCAGCTGAGGAACGGCGAGGAAAAGCTTTCAAGCTACCAGATCCTGGCGCTGCCAGGCGGTTTTTCCTACGGGGACGACGTCCACTCGGGCAAAATTCTCGCCGTGGAACTCACTTCTTTTTTGAAAGACCAGTTAAATGCATTTATTGACAGCGGAAAACTGGTCATCGGCATCTGCAACGGTTTTCAGGTGCTGGTCAGGACCGGTCTGCTGCCGGACCGCAGGCTCGGCGAAATTAAAACTACCCTTATGGTCAATGACAGCAGCCACTTTGAATGCCGCTGGGTAAACCTTGCCGTTGAAAGCACCCGCTGTGTTTTTACACGCGGCCTGGAGGGAAAGATAATGAGCGTACAAGTCGCTCACGGCGAGGGCAAATTTTATACCGACCCCGGTAACCTGCGGGAAATCGAAGACCAGGGCCAGGTTGTATTCCGGTATGCAGGGACCGCAGGAAGCCCCACCATGCTGTATCCGGCCAACCCGAACGGGTCCCTTAACGCCATAGCGGGCATATGCGACAGCACGGGCCGCATCATGGGCATGATGCCCCACCCTGAACGCTGTGTCAGCAAAACCCAGCATCCCAACTGGCGCAGGTTAACCGGGGATGTTTCAACATGCTGCCAGGACATTTTTAAAAACGCTGTGGAATACGCGCGGCAAATGTGATTTGGGACGTGAGAAATGAGACGTGGGATATTAAGAAGTGAGAAAAAGACCTGTCATTTAATTGACAGGTCTTTTACTATAATCTAAAAGCATAAATATGCCTAATCCAGAAAGAATATAGACATAAATTATTCGGGAGGAAGCAGCCTTGAGGATTTTCAGGATAACATCAGCCGTGCTGGCGATCACCCTGTTTTTCGCCCTGTCAGCAGCCCCATTAAGCAGCGCAGCCAGGATCGTGCCGGAAAATATGAGCATCATCATTGACATGGACAACCTCACCCTGACCATCTTCAACGGAGGCGAACCTTACAAAAAGTACCCCGTGGCCATGGGAAAATACGAGACACCCACACCGGTAGGAAATTGGGAAATTTTATCGATGAACACCGACCCGCCTGACGTTATGGGCACCCGCTGGATGGGACTCAATATACCTTACGGCCAATACGGCATCCACGGCACCAACAACCCTCACAGCATCGGCAGCTTTGCCAGCCATGGCTGCATCAGGATGTTTAATAACGATGCTGAAGAAATCTACCGGATGGTGACTGCCAGTACGCCAGTTATTATTATTGGAACTCCCTTCGGCGCACCCGGCACTGACCCCGCGGTTTTGGAAAATGGAGACAGAGGGCCGGCCGTCCTGGAAGTGCAGCGGGCATTAAGAAGGCTGGGTTACCTTAAATGGAAGCCTGACGGTTTTTGGGGCCAGGGTACCGAAAAAGCCGTGAAGAAATTCCGCGAAGACAGCGGGCTCAAGGGGCCAAATATAATCGATGATAAAGCATACAAATTACTGGGGTTTTAAATTTCCCGGCCTCATGCGCTGCTTTGGCAGCGATTCTTATTCGGAAACTTCTCCCCAGAGGCGCAGTTTAACTCTTTCTTCAATTAACCCGCCTTTATAAGCGTAATCATAAAATGCAAGCAGCGCCCGCCTGTAACTTTCGTCAAAATCAAGCCTGAGATTTGCATAACAGTCCTCTATAACTCTTAAAGGCAGGCCGCTTCTAGCCTGAGCCTTGGATATCAAATCCTTGCGGCATCCCGCACTGATCTTTTTTGATTCCCGCAGGGTCCTGCAGATAAGTTCCGCCATATCCGGATTGTTTTCAGCAAGAGACCGCTGTATCACCCAGATGGCAAAAACAAATTTTTCTCCCGTAAACTGCTTCCACACTTCCCCCAGGTCAGTTACATAGTAAGGCAGCTTCAGGTCCTTAACCCGCTGGTGGGCAGCCATGGCGCTGTCACCGATCAGGAGCGCCCCGTCGGCCTTTTTCATCATTTTGTCCAGATCAGGGGCATCTGTCCTGTATTCTACTTCTACCTGGTAATAATGGACAAAAAGGATTTTCAGCAGGGTTGCGGAACTTGCCGACGATTTTGTGAGGCTGATTTTTTTTCCTTCCAGTTCAGTTACAGGCATCTTGCTGAATAGGAGTATATCTGCCGACCGCCCGTCAACGCTGATGGACAGGTCCGGCAAAACAAGGCAATTTTCGCTGTGCCTGGCATATTCAATAGATGAAATAGGTGTGGCAGCCAGCTTTCCGCTTACAAACAGCTTGTTCAAACGGTCCGGCGTTCCCTTTACGAGATCGGCTTCCAGTGGAACAAGCCCTTCTTCCAGCGCATGGTAAACCGGAATGTAGTTGATATAATCAACACGTCCGAGTTGAAGTCTGGACACTAGAAACCCTCCCCATGAATAATAAAGAGTGTCACTATCTACGATAACCCGCCCGGCTGCATATCTAAATTAATGATGTCCAGCTTCTCTTATGCGTCATGGGCAATAAATCTTAATAATCTTGTTAATCTTGTGATATGTTTAATTCATTTAATTTTTCAGTGTGTTTTTAATTAGTTAAAAATAAATAGGATAAATCACATCTAAAAGTGTGAAAGTAAATACAAGGACACTCAAGATACCGTTCAGGTTAAAAAACGCTATGCCCGCGCGTGACAGGTCATCAGGCCGGACCAGCGTGTGCTGGTAGAAAAGAATAATAACTGCAGCCAGCACACCTGCAAAATAAAATATGCCCAGATTTAAAAGCAGGCCGGCAGCGAGAATTAGCACAGGGGCTGCCATGTGAAAGACCATGGAAATATTAAGGGCTTTGTTGATCCCGAAACGTGCCGGAATGGAATATATCTTCTCCCTGCGGTCAAATTCATAATCGTCACAGGCATATATTATGTCAAAGCCCGCCACCCAAAAAAGGACACCCAGCGCTAAAAGCACAGGCGCCAGGTCAAAACGCCCGGTGATAGCTATCCAGCTCCCCAGTGGAGCCAGGCCCAGCGCAGCACCCAGAAAAAGGTGGCATGTCCAGGTAAAGCGCTTTGTATAAGAATATACCAAAAGTACCAAAGTAGCCAGAGGAAAGAGCTGGAAGGCTAGAGTGCTTAGCTGCCGGGCCGAGTAAAGCAGGAGCGCCAGCGAAATTATCACGTAGACCCAAACTTCGATCACGCTGAGCAGGCCTTTTGGCAGCGCCCTGCCCGCGGTACGAGGGTTCTTTATGTCAATATGGCGGTCGATAATCCTGTTCAGCGACATCGCCGCTGTACGCGCACCAACCATGGCCAGTGTTATCCAGATTATATCATGGGCGTCAGGTATCCTTTTCTCTGCCAGTAGAGCCCCCACATAAGCAAAAGGAAGGGCGAATATGGTATGTTCGAACTTAATCATTTCAAGAAATATTTTAAACCTGCTAAATACCATATTTGTCCCACTTTCCGTCGACCAGCTTCACTACCTCTTCACTCATAATAATGTCGCCGGGCCACTCGCGCGGATGACCCTCTGAAGGCCACTTGCGGGTGGCGTCAATGCCCATCTTGGCTCCAAGGTGAGGCATGGGAGATGAATGGTCCAGGGCGTCCAGAGGCCCTTCCACCATCATTACGTCACGCTTGGCGTCAATGTTATTGAAAACACGCCACATTACTTCAGATACGTTCTGCACGTCTACGCCCTCGTCCACTACTATGATCAGCTTGGCCAGCATCATCAGGCCCATCCCCCATAACGCGGACATAACTTTTTTTGCCTGCCCGGGGTAGCGTTTTTTTATGGATACAATTACGCAGTTATGAAAGACACCTTCCGGCGGCATGTTCATATCTACTACTTCTGGCAGCTGCATCCTCATCAGAGGCAGGAAAATCCTTTCGGTCGCCTTGCCTAAAAAAGCGTCCTCCATTGGCGGCCTGCCCACAATAGTAGCCGGGTATACCGGGTTTTTCCTGCGCGTGACGCAGGTCAGGTGAAAAACCGGATATTGGTCGGCCAGCGAGTAGTAACCGGTATGGTCTCCGAAAGGGCCTTCCAGCCTGGTTTCTCCTTCACTGACATAGCCTTCAAGAATTATTTCAGCATGTGCGGGGACCTCTATGTCAACTGTCTCACATTTTACGAGTTCCACCGGGTCCCTGCGCAGGAAACCGGCGAAAAGCATTTCGTCAATTCCCGCGGGCAGCGGCGCCGTAGCTGCAAATATAACGCACGGGTCGGCTCCCAGGGCCACAGCCACGGGCATCCTGCCTTCCCCGCCCTTTTGCTTCTTGTCATAGTGGCCGGCCGCGTCCTTGTGAATATGCCAGTGCATGCCAGTGGTGCATCCATCGTAAACCTGCATCCGGTACATGCCGACATTGCGCCTGCCGGTTTCCGGATCTTTGGTAAACACCAGGGGAAGAGTGATAAAAGGGCCTCCATCGTCCGGCCAGCATTTTAAAACAGGTATTTCCGCCAGGGATGGTTTTTCCTTGCATATTAATTCTTTACACGGTCCGGACTTAACTGTTTTGGGTATGAAAGAAGACAGCGCGGCCAGTTTTGGCAGGGCCTTCAGCTTATTTATCAAAGTTGAAGGCATTTCAGCCGGCTGAATTATATTTAGTACTTCTTTACCGATTTGATCAAGGTCGTTGACACCAAGCGCGATTTTCATTCTTTCCAGGGTGCCGAAAAGGTTAGTCACAACCGGCATATTATAACCTTTTACCCTCTCAAAAAGAAGCGCCGGGCCTCCGTTTTTGACAACCCGATCGCTGATTTCGGTGATTTCCAGTTCGGCATCGACCTCTATTTTTATCCTTTTTAACAATCCCCTGTTTTCAAGCTCCGCCATGAAGGCGCGTAAATCTGTAAAAGACAAAACAGCACCTCCTAAATCCAGAAGTCAGAATAAATATCCCTAAGTTAACCGGGGACATATCCCAGCCATACCGATCGGGGACATTAATTGAGTCGTGGGTCGTGAGACGTTGGACGTGGGATATTTGAGTTAGATCCGTGAGTGGGAGTCGTGTGTACCTTGGTTATTCCGTTGCAGGGCGGGGTTTAACCCGCAATTTCAATCGGGGACATTCCTCGGCCTAAGAGTCAGGCTCCAAACAGAGGTGTGTCCCCATTCCACTAACCGGCTGAAGCCGCACCTACACCTCTCACGTCTCACATCTCATTTCTCACGTCTCAAACGATGTGTCCCCATTCCGCTGTCAGAGTACCTTATAATGAACGTTGTTCGTTGATACGAGTGTGTCCCTATACCGCATAACCGCTTAAATAACCATCCTGCGGCTAGAGATATTATGGCTGGAAATGCTGTTAACTATTTGTTCCAATATGGCTCTCTCTGCCAAATCAGGCACATATCTTAAAACAGCTGCCGCTTCCTTCAGGTAAGCCGCCGTGTATTTAGCAGCGGCTCCGCTCTCCATTAGTCCGGACGCCATGCCAATATTTATACCAAAAAGCTTCATGCTTTCCTGGTCATATTCTGACGCTCCGGCCAGTCTCGCGCCCATGGCGGCGCACCCGGCAAAAAGCTCCGCCGTTTCCTTGCGCACAACCTCGCAGTAGGCTTCAGAAGCAGGATTTTTCCCTTTTATTTTGTTTTTTAAAATACCGCCTTCATGGATCCCGCATATGATTTCAGCTACCGGTCCCAAAAAATTAATCATACCGGCGTTATGAAGATACGAGAAGAATTTTCCGTAAAGATAGTCTCCTGCCAGGACAGGAAACTGCGACCCGTCTCTGGGGTCAGAGTCCTCTCTTATATAATCAGTATCTTTTTCCGGTATGGTTTTATGCACTATGGACGCCATATGGGTAAACTGAAAAACACAGGCCAGGGATAACGTTTTTTCTCCGGCGCAGCCATAAATGCGTGACGAGAGGATAACCAGGGCCGGCCTGATTACCCTGTCAAAATATGAAAATTCAAGATGAGCATATGTGCCGATATGGCCTGCTCTTATAAACATCTCCTTTTCAACAGTATTGTTTACAATATTTAGTTCGTTTTCTATAGGTTTTAGAATTTCCCTTAGCATAGACTTCCCCTCCACCACACAACAAAACACAAATATAATATTCGGTATAATCTTTAATTTATCCTGCAGTTCTACAATTTTTACATTTAGCAAACGAACCCTGTAAAATTAGAGAGCCCTGCAACTCATCTTGTTGCAAGGCTCGCTAACCCAGTATTCGCTTGGTACTAATAAATATCCCCCCTAAATATTCACGGCTTCCTTCAGATAAGCCTCCGGCATCATACCACGTTTCAACTCTTTAGCAGTCATATGTTTCGCGCTGAAATGATTCGTAAGGTAATTGCACGCGTCCCAGGGATTAACTTTCTCACCGCAGGTGAAAACGTCTACTGCCGCATAGCCCAGTTCCGGCCAGGTATGGATAGCCAGGTGCGATTCCGAGATCACAACCACACCGCTTACCCCTTGAGGGCTGAATTTGTGGAAAACACATTCTCTGACTTCTGCGCCGGCCTCAAGCGCGGCGTTGACCATGATCTCTTCTACTTTTTTAATGTCGTTGAGAATGTTAAAGTCGCAACCACAAACCTCAGCCAATACATGGCGGCCCAAATGTTTCATTTATCTGCCTCCCTTTGTCAATACATTTTAACCCTGCAAACCTCCAATACATTTGCAAACTCATGTATTTTCAACCAAATTAAATTTTAGCATATTATCCAATCTTGTCAACAAAATTTTGAGGCTTGCGGTCATAATCCATGATATTCCTGCATATTCTTTAAATTTAGCCTAAAACGCTTTATTTTGCCTCTCAAGGGACAACTTCATTGCGAACATTCAAGCACCATTTAAATTCTTTACAATATACGAACAGTATATTAAAAACGTGTCAATTTCCATTTACCCGTGCTGAAAAGGTTTTAAGAATAGTTGCTAATTATCGCACCAAAGAAACACCCCTGGCAGGCTAACAGGGGTAACAGACACCACTTTAACTATTTTTTTTCTTGGTTTTCAAACTGACACCCTTGCGATACTGAGCCATTCTGTTTTCAAACTCCTCTATTTCCAGAGTGCCCGGGGGATTGGTGTTAATGTTTATTTTACCTTTATCCTTATCCGGCAAGACTTCACCTCCCTGAACGTAAATTTCTAAGCCTCGGTAATAGCATTGGTCGGGCAGCTTTCAATCGCTTCGCCGGCCTGGTCCTCCACATCCGCAGGCACTTCTTCCACTATGCTCTGAGCTTTATCGTCCTCATTCCACTCAAAGACTTCAGGGCAAGCATCAATACACGCACCACAGCTAATACATAATTCCTGATCGACTTTTACACGCAATGGTCACCACTCCTTTTTATTTTTAAAGCAGTTATAGTTTGGCTAAAGTGTCACAAATTATGTAAGCCTAAAAAATTTCTAAATAATTACGATATATAAAAGGGATGAAATATTGCGCATGTGCAGAGGTGTATTAGGTGTTAGACGTAAACGACCTTGACCGGATCATCAAGGAAACCCTCGAATCCATAGAACGAGGCAAAATACAGTTGTATGACATCGCTGAAAACTCGATGGAAGAGCTGGCCAGGGTAAAAAAAGAACTGGCGAGTGTAAAAAATGAGGTCGGCGAAGTTATCAAACAGGCGGACAAGCTGGCTGTCGATGAAAAAAAAGCACGCCTGAGATTAATGCAAGTCAGTAAAGATTTTCATAAATATACCGAAAAACATATAAAAGAAGCATATGATACTGCTTACCTGCTTCAGCTAGACCTGGTAAAGGCCAGAGAACAGGAAAAACTTTTAGTTTACCGGCGCAATCACCTTGAGGTAAGCCTGCGGCGGCTTCAAGACACGGCTAACAGGGCCGAAAAGCTGGTCTCCCAGATGGGCGTGGTGTTAAACTTCCTCAGCGGCGGCCTGCGGGATTTAAATGTCAAAATTAATGAACTGCAGAAAGCACAGGACATGGCTCTGA
Organism: Pelotomaculum propionicicum; assembly: GCF_048984525.1. GTDB lineage: Bacteria > Bacillota > Desulfotomaculia > Desulfotomaculales > Pelotomaculaceae > Syntrophopropionicum > Syntrophopropionicum propionicicum_A. The sequence continues at coordinate 27,635 of NZ_JBMGJC010000001.1, read as the reverse complement.
GTATCATCAAAGCCCAGGAAGAGGAACGCAAGCGGGTAGCCCGGGAAATCCATGACGGGCCCGCCCAGTCCATGGCAAACATCGTGATGAGAGCTGAGTTCTGTTTAAAACTTTTGGACATGAGCCCCGAAAAAGTACGGGACGAGCTTATCTCACTCCAGAATATCGTCAGGATCAGCTTAATGGACGTACGCAAGATAATCTTCGATCTGAGGCCGATGGTCCTTGACGACCTTGGACTGGCGCCGGCTATAAAAAGGTACCTCAGCAACTATAAAGAACAATACGGGCTTCAGGTGGAGTTTCTTTTTTTCGGCCAGCAGGCACGCCTGGACAGCTCTGTGGAAGTTGCCCTTTTTAGAATTGTACAGGAGATAGTAAGCAACATCCATAAACACGCCTGCGCAAAGAATTCGGTGGTTAAAATTGAATTGCTGAATAACAGGGTAAACATTCAGGTAAGAGACGACGGCAAAGGATTTAACCTGGACAAGGTTATGGCGAATAAAGAACGCGAGGGCTACGGGCTGATTGGGATGAGGGAACGGGTGCAGCTATTGAACGGCGATATCAATATTGTAACCGCTCCCGGCAAGGGCACTTCCATAAGTATTTCAGTTCCGCTTTAGTGCTTTGAAGTTTTTAAAAAACGGGGGGAAAAGCAGTTTGAAAAAGGTTAAGGTCTTGATTGCCGACGATCACGCGCTGATACGTGAAGGACTATGTAAAATATTGAATATGCAGGAAATGATCGAAGTTGTTGGTGAGGCTGAAGACGGTGACCAGGCCGTTGAACTTGCCCTTAAACACAGGCCTGATGTGGTCCTTATGGACATAAACATGCCGGGCACCAACGGTATTGAGGCCACCAGGTCGATCAAAAGCCAAAGGCCTGAAATAGGTGTTATCGCCCTGACTATTCACGACCAGGAAGATTATTTATTTGAGCTGATTAAGTCAGGAGTTTCAGGCTATGTCTTAAAAGACATTAGCCCGGACCTCCTGGTGCAGACTATTATCGGAGTATCGAGAGGTGAATCTTTTATCCATTCCACCATGACATCTAAAATGTTTTCAGAATTCAACCGCCTGTCCTCCCTTTCCCAGCGCCATACAAACTCCCAGGGACTGACCAGGCGTGAATTTGATGTGCTCAGCCTGGTTGCCAAGGGCGACAATAACCGGTCCATCGCGAAAAAACTCTACATCAGCGAAAAAACCGTTAAAAACCATTTAACCAACATTTTTCAAAAGCTGGGTGTAGACGACAGGACTCAGGCCGCCATCCACGCGGTGAAAAGCAGGATGGTCGAACTTTAACAAGACGCGATTTAAACTCGCGGCTTTCTTTTTTCATGAGTATAGGACTTAAGTCCCGTAAAAACAAATGACAACTGTGAGCTCAAAATGAGACTGGAGAATCATGCCATTATTTATATTAAGCAGTAAGATAACTACAAAAGTTGACTTTGCGAGCGAACTAAAAAGTTACCGCTAAAGTATAACTTGGGGGTGGTTGAATGCTGCTTATAAGAAAACTTATAAAGAATAAGCGCGGCCAGGCTTTAGTCGAGCTGGCCCTCGCCCTGCCGCTGATCTTTATGCTTGTAATGGGGACTATTGAATTCGGCAGGCTTTTTCACAGCTATTTGTTGATCACAAACGCATCAAGGGAAGGCGCCAGGATCGCCATCACCGGTGCGGATGATCTAACTATTATTGCGAGAGTAAACGATGTTACATCTAGTTTAAACAATACCAAGGAAATAGACATTATCCCCGAAGATCCATCAGTACGGTTCAGCGGAAGTTCTGTAAAGGTAACTGTTGACTACAAACACAACATTATCACACCCGTCCTCAATTCTATTCTGCCCAACCCGGTAAAGCTCACTTCTTCAACTTCAATGAGGATGGAGGGGAAAAATTAAAAATGACTTTTTTAAAAATAATATTAAAAAGTTTATTTAAAAACCAGCACGGCTCCGCATTTGTGATAATTGCTTTAGCGATGACCGCCCTTATCGGGTTTACGGCACTTGTAACCGACATCGGCCTTATTACTGTGAACAGGCAGATGATGGTAAACCTGATGGACGCGGCGGCCCTTTCCGGCTGCCAGGAGCTGCCGGACGAAGCGCTATCCATCCAGGAGGCGATGGATTACGCCCAGTTAAATAATTTCGACCCAACACAGCTGACGTATGACGTATCGGACGATAAAAAAAGCATCACCGTTTCAGGCAGCAAAGTTGTCAACCTGGCTTTTGCTAAAATATTGGGTTTTTATTCACGAACAGTATCCGCCACCGCCACCGCGGAAATGCAGCCCCTGACTTCCTACTATGGTGTGGCGCCATTGATCGTAAAAGACACCACCATTAAAAGTATTACTCCCGGTACCCTCACTACCATAAAATACGGCAACCCCGACCTGGCACCGGGCAACTTTGGAGCTTTATCCCTGAGCGGCACTGGTTCCAGCGACTATGAGCAAGACCTTACATACGGCTATCAGTCAACATTAAGAGTCGGCCAGGACGTAACAACCGGGCCTGGGGACATGGCAGGTCCAACCAATACAGGGATGAAAGCACGATTAAACCTGTGTCACGACGCGTGCACTTACGAAAACTTTGTAACAGGCTGTCCGAGGGTAGTTGTTATACCCGTTTATAAAGACCAGACCTTTCAGGGCAGGAGTACACTTACCATTTGCGGCTTCACTTCTTTCTTCATTAAAGATGTACTGACTGGTCCAGATAAAGATACAATTGAAGGATACTTTATAGAAACCATACAAGAAGGTGATACCGACCCGTCGCAGATTAATTACGGCGTAACCAAACCCGTGCTCGTTAAATAAATAACTACATATAAAATTCTATTAAAAATATTGAACTAACTTGAGGAGGTCAAACATGAAAAACAAATTAATCCTGATCCTGGCACTGGTTGTGGGGCTGGCGGCGGCTGGGGGCATTTATTTTTACCTTGATAACATGCAAAAAACATATAGAGAAGAAGGCGAATTTGTCAGGGTCGTCACGGCCAAACAGCGCATACCGGCTAAAACCATGGTAACCGCCCAAATGGTCGAGACAAAGGAAATCCCTTCGAAATACATCAACACAGACGCGGCTGTTGACTCCAAAGAGGTAATCGGCAAAACCGTCAAGACCGAGATCCTGCCGGGAGAGCAGGTACTGCGCGGCAAAATGGCCGGCACAAAAAGTTCTTCCGAAGGCCTTTCTTACATGATCGAGCCCGGCAAGAGGGCTGTCACCATCGCTGTAAACGAGATTTCTGGTGTGGCCGGCCAGATCCTGCCTGGCGACCGGGTAGACATTATGGGCACCTTTGACAACCAAGGGGTTTTAACAACCCTGATCCTCCAGAATATACCTGTTTTATCAGTGAACCAGACAACCGACACATCAGGCCAGGGAGAGAATAAAACCTCGGCCCGCACCCTTACCCTTTCGGTAAATCCCGACCAGATGCAGCCGCTGGTGCTGTGCTCTGAAAGGACCACGATCAGGCTGGCCCTGCGTTCGGCTACCGACAACGATATCCTGAACCTGCCCATGACAAGAATGAACAACTTGGTGCATTAAGGAGGTTATAACCGTGGAAAAAGAAAAAACCAGCGTTTTAGTTGTTGACGACATAGCCAATACCCGTGAGGACATCAAAAGGCTGCTGTATTTTGAAGAGGACATAGTCGTAGTGGGTGAAGCCGGCGACGGCGAGGAAGCATTGCGGCTGGCGCAGGAATTAAAGCCCGACGTGGTGCTGATGGATATAAATATGCCAGGTATGGACGGCATCATGGCCACCGAAGCGATCTTTAACAGCGAGCCCGATACGGCCATAATCATCATATCGATCCAGGGAGAGCCTGAGTACCTCAAAAAAGCCATGGCGGCGGGCGCCAGGGATTACCTGGTCAAACCCCTGAGCAGCAATGAACTTTCTGAGACAATCCGACGTGTCAGCAACTCTTATAAAACGAGATCCGTCCGCGCGGCCGCGGTTCCAGCCACCACAACCAAAGCGGAACCGGAACTGCCAGCCAACAGGATCATCGTTGTGTTCTCAAGCAAGGGAGGCGTCGGCAAGACCACCCTGTCCTGCAACCTGGCGGTATGCCTGGCCCAGGAGAGCAGGAAAAACGTGGCCCTGGTCGACCTCAACCTGCAAGGCGGCGACGTGTCTGTTATGCTGAACCTTTCGCCCAGGGGGACAATTTCCGACCTGGTAAAAGAAGAGGACAATATAGAGTATTCACTGGTCAACAGCTTCATGGCTCCTCACATGTCCGGCCTGAAGATCCTTCCCGCCCCCCTGCGGCCGGAAGAGGCGGACGTGATTACATCCGCTCATATTGTGGAGATATTGACCTTGCTGAAAAACCACTACGATTTTATTATTGTCGACACCACCCCGCTTTTTAACGACCTGACGCTCAGCGCGATGGAAATGGCCGACGATATTCTCCTGACATTCACCAGGGACCTCGCCGCTATCAAGCATGTGGCCACAGATATGGAAATACTCGAGACCCTGGCGCTGTCAGACAAAGTCAAGCTGGTGTTGAACCAGGCCACACTGGACTACGGGATTAAAATAAATGAACTGGAAAAAAGGCTCAACAGATCACCGGCGGCATTGCTGCCTTATGATGAAAAGACAGTATTGTCCTCTGTCAACAAGGGGCATCCTTTTGTGCTCACCCACCACAACACCAGGATTGCCCAGAGCATCAGGAATTTTTCCAGAGAATTCAGTATAGCTGACAAAGGCGGTCCAACTGAAGATCCTGTTAAGAAATCATTTGTCGGCAAGCTGTTCAGTTTATAAAACTGACACCATTGCTTATCTTAAAAGAGGTGAACCATTATGTCACTGCTGGCGAGGATTGAAAAACAAAAGCTCACCAACGCGGAAGAGAGTTTAAACCGCGGTAAAAACGTGGTCCAGCTTAAAAGAGACCCATACGACGAGCTTAAAACTGTTATCCATAAAAAAGTCATTGAAGAACTGAAAGAAATAGAAAAAAACAAAGACAGTGAAAAAGAGCCGGGATCCCAGTCTATTGCTGAAAAAATCGAGGAAATGGTCCTGGAGATCATAAAGAAAGAAAACGACACCATCCCCCGGCTGGACCGCCTGCGTATCGCCAAGGAGATTTCAGACGACGCCATAGGTTTTGGCCCTATTACCCCGCTTTTGGAAGACGAGAATATAACCGAGGTCATGGTAAACGGGCCTGACAATGTTTATATAGAAAGAAAAGGTAAACTAGAGCTGACCGATGTGTTTTTCCGCAACAACAACCATGTCATGCACGTCATTGAAAAAATTGTCGCCCCTTTAGGACGGCGGATTGATGAAAGCAGCCCCATGGTGGACGCCCGCCTGCCGGACGGCTCGAGGGTCAACGCGATCATCCCTCCCCTTTCTTTAAAAGGGCCTTCTATCACAATACGTAAGTTTTTTAAAGATCCTTTGACCATCGACAACCTAATCGAGTTCGGCACCGTGACACCCCAGGTGGCTGACTTCCTTGAGTCTTGCGTCAGGGGCAGGCTGAACATCATTGTCTCTGGCGGCACCGGCAGCGGTAAAACCACCACCTTAAACATCCTCTCCGCGTTTATACCTGATGACGAGAGGATTGTAACCATCGAGGACGCCGCCGAGATCCAGCTCAGGCAGAGGCACGTACTTACGCTGGAGAGCAGGCCTCCCAATATTGAAGGGAAAGGCGCCATAACGATCAGGGACCTGGTGCGTAACGCCCTGAGGATGAGGCCCGACCGGATCGTTGTGGGAGAGGTCCGCAGCGGCGAGGCGCTCGACATGCTCCAGGCGATGAATACGGGCCATGACGGCTCACTTACCACCGGACACTCCAACTCGCCCAGAGACATGCTGGCCAGGCTTGAGACCATGGTGCTGATGGCCGGCATGGAATTGCCGGTAAAAGCGATCCGGGAACAGATAGCGTCAGCCATCGACTTGATTATCCACCAGAGCCGCCTGAAAGACGGCTCGCGCAAGATCACTCATATCACTGAGGTGCAGGGTATGGAAGGAGAAATCATAACCCTGCAGGACGTATATGTCTTCAAGCAGGAAGGAATTGATGAAGAAGGAAAGATAAAAGGCAGATTTATGGCAACAGGGATCAGGCCGAAGTTCCTGAGCAACCTTGAAGCCTACGGCATCAACCTGCCTTTTGAAATATTCGATCCCTCCGTATTTTAACCTTGCAGAAGGGCGGTTTACCAATGAACCTGTATACTATCTCGTGCCTGGTGTTCCTGTTCATTTTCCTTATCGTACTCGGCGTCAGGCAGATCAAGACCGGTAGCAGCGAGGCCATGTCCTCAAGGATGAAAAATATATTCAGCGGCAGAATGCGCGCCGCCATGAGTGGGGTCAAAGAAAAAACCCGTAACGAGGCCGCGGGAAGAAAAGTCCTGGAATTCTCCGGCAGGCTCTTTACCGCGAAAAAAATAACCGCTGTGGTTGACGCCGAACTGGCAAAAGCGGACATACCGCTGAAAGGCGAAGAGTTCCTGGGTTTCAGCCTGATCCTGGTACTTGGCGGCGGCCTATTCTTCATGGTTATAAGCGGCAACCCTATAATCGGCTTAATCGCCGCCGTACTAGGCTGGTACCTGCCCCGCCTCGTGCTGCGCGCGGCCATAGCCCGCCGCATTAATAAATTTAACTCCCAGATCGGCGACGCCCTGGTGATCATGGCCAACTCCCTGCGTTCCGGCTTCAGCTTCCTGCAGGCCATGGACATGGTCCGTAAGGAGATGGCCGACCCCATCGCCAAGGAATTCGGCGCCGCCCTGCAGGAGATGAATTGGGGCGCCCCCACGGAAGAGGCGCTCGCCAACATGTCTGCCCGGATTAACAGCAACGACTTTGAACTGGTGGTTACCGCGGTCCTGATCCAGCGCCAGGTGGGAGGCAACCTGGCGGAAGTGCTGGACAGCATTGCCAACACCATCAGGGAAAGAGTAAGGATTAAAGGAGAAATAAAGACCCTTACCGCCCAGGGCAGGATGTCCGGCATTGTTATCGGCCTCCTCCCATTCCTGCTGACTCTGGCAGTATACTCTATGAACCCCGAATACATAACCCCTCTCTTCACCAGTAAAATGGGACTGGTTATGGTCTCCATGGCGTTTATGTCACAGCTTATCGGGATTTCTTTAATCAGAAAAATTGTCAATATTCCTGTATAGGAGGTCTTTTTATGCTGGAATCGGTTGTCGGAGCGGTATTTTTTGCAGCATTCCTGTTAACGCTGGCAGTCCATAAAATCACAACCAGGAGGCGGGCGGAAGTTGAAAAAAGAGTCACCGAGGTAGTCGGCGACAGGGTACCGTCCATACGCGATCAGGAGCTGAAAGTCCCTTTATACATCCGGGCGGTGAAACCGGCACTAAATAAATTCACCGGCCTTCTGACCAGGGCTATGCCGGCAGAAAAAGAAGCGGAACTGAGCGTTAAAATAGACCGGGCGGGCATCAGCGAGAAAATTGCTCCAAGGGAATTTTACGTTATGAAATACGCGGTGGCAGCGGGCTTTGCTTTTCTCTTCTGGCTGCTGGGCGGGGCGATGTCAAAAAGCGTAACCCAGGCAACCTTTATGGCATGCGCCGGCCTGGCGCTGGGCTGGTATTTACCTGACCTCTATTTGAACTCAAAAGGCAGTGAGCGCAAGCGTGAAATTGAAAGGACACTGCCTGACGTCCTCGACCTGCTCACGGTCAGTGTCGAGGCTGGGCTCGGTTTTGACAGCGCGTTAATGCGAGTCATTGAAAAGACCAGGGGTGTCCTGTCCGATGAGTTCAGGACCATGCTGCAGGAAATTAAAATGGGCAAGCCCAGGATTGACGCATTGCGGGACATGTCCAAACGGGCTGACGTGGACGACCTTTCCACCTTTACCGGCTCGGTGATCCTGGCCGACCAACTGGGGATCAGCATCGGCAACGTCCTGCGCCTGCAGTCGGAGCAGATGCGCCAGAAACACCGCCAGCGTTCGGAGGAAATGGCCATGAAGACACCTATAAAAATTATCTTTCCGCTGGTGTTTTTCATATTCCCGGCTATATTTATTGTCCTGCTGGGCCCAGCCATAATTGCGATTTCAAATTCAATGATAGGCAAATAAATTTTTAATAAATTATCAGGAGGCTTAAAAAAAAATGATAGGGAAGATTTTTGATAGCATTGGTTTCAAACTCTCAATAACGACAAAAATCGCAATCGCCCTGTGCCTGTTAATATCTTTTTTATTAGCATCTGTGGGCTTAACGATGTTTTTCAAAGATCAGTCGCTTATTAAAAAAGAGTTTGCGGACAAAAACTGGAGCGTAGTCCACACGGTAAGCCCTTATGCCGGTGGGTTTATTGTTTCCAACAGCCCGGAATCACTGGCCGGCCTGGTCAAAAGAGTAGGATCCAACCAGGACGTCAGCTACGCGGCGGTTCTGGACAGCGCGGGCAATGTGCTTGCTCACACCGACAGCAGGCAGGTAGGGATGAAAGTGAGCGGTGAAACTGCTAAAAGCGCCATGGCATCGAAATCCGACATTTCAAGTGTCAGCGAAAACAGCCTGGGCAGTTCGGTGATGGACTTCGTCTCCCCAATTAAAGACCCAAGCGGCGCCACCATCGGATACTTCATGATGGGAGCAGACCTCACCGGCGTCAATGAATATATTAAGGACACCATTATATTTAACACACTCGTCGCTATCATTGCCATCTTGGCCGGCGTTTTACTCTCTGTGCTGATCAGCAAGAAGATACTTAAGAAGCCTTTGGAGGACCTCACGGCGGCTACAGAGAGGCTGGCGGCAGGCGACTTCTCGTATAAAGTGCCGGTCTATAAAAAAGACGAACTGGGAGAACTGGCCACGTCCTTTAACACCATGACCGTCCACCTGGCCAACCTTATTCAATCGGTACAATCCAGCGTCGCCGATATCAATAAGTCGGCCGAGCAGATCCTGGGGCAGCTTAAGACCTCCGACCGGACGAACATCAAATTGTCCCAGACATTTGATTTATTAAAACACAGCTCGGAAGAACAGGTGGATATACTGAAGCAGTCTCTCAACCTGTCGGAACAGCTTTCGGAACAGTCTAATCAAGTCTCCAAATATATGAACCAGGTCCTGCACGAAGTCGACAAAAACGTCCAGACCGGTGAAGAAGGCTCTGCAGCTATGTCCAGGATAACCGACGGTATGGAAAAATCGAACCGTTCGCTGGAAAACACAAAAACATCAGTAAAACAGCTGGTGGAAAAATGCGAGCAGTTCAATGAGTCTATAGACTACTTCAAGAACCTTTCTCAAAAAAATACTGAATTCACGCTAAAAGCGGCGCTGCTGGCGGCGCGCGCCGGCAGCCAGGAACTAGCCCAAACGGCAGAAGACATGCACAATATTTCCGAAGAATCCACCCGGCGCATTAACGATTTATATGCTGAGCTTGAGGAATTAAAATCATCATGGTGCGATATAGAAAATGCCCTGGATGTAAATATTGAAAGGATCGCGGACGGGCAGGCTGCTGTCAGCGATGTAAAAGGGAGTTTTGAAAAAATTATAGACTCTCTCCGCACCGGTAAGGAAGTTGTGAAGGAAGCTGCATCAGCCGCCCGTATGCAGTCATCTAATATATTAGAGATAATGGAAAGCCAGCACGGAATTATTGATGAACTGCTGAAGTCAGCAAACAAGAGCACGGGAGCCGGCAGCGACACCAGGCAGCAGACTGAAAACCTGCACGACATCGATTCCCTCGCTAAAAAAATGATGCGCATGGTAGACAGGCTCAACGTGCTGTCGCTGCAGTTTAAGGTTTAAATAATAGGATTAAAAAGCAGTTAAAATACTCAGCAGCCTTAAAGGTTTAATTACCCGTAGGCTGCTGAGCTGTTTTCCACGCTTAAAAGATGTACTTATGTTATTATTAAAACATATGGATATACCAGGAGGTGGCTGTACATGGCCATATTGCCAACGGGAGCTAAAAAAAGGGCGCTGCAGTTCATTATAGCCTTTCTTGCCCTGCTCGGATTGATTTACTTTACAGATAAATAACATGTTATTTTGTCAATCAATTAACAACAAACCATAACAATTCTGTTCGCAATCAAAGTCCTTGACAACATCAATTGGAAACCCGTTTGCCCTTACAGTTTCATATACGTCAATGCCGCATGCTTCCATTGCAGGCCTTACTTCTTGGGGTTTAATACATTTTACCATGTTGCAGGGCCTGCAGGATTTACATGGTCCCGACCCAAAACCAAACACTTTATAATAACCTGACAGGAAAATTTCTTTTTCCAGCTTGGCTATGATCGGGGTTACAATATCCCATGATTTGCAGTGGACCAGCAGGGCTGTTTTATAGCAGTCGATTATTTCCCGCGTCTCCGTGTATGTAGGCGTATGGGGAGGGCAGCAAAGGCGCGTGTTGTACCTGCCGCAGCCATATCTGCATTTCATGATGACCCATGGCGCAGTTTTTACCGTTGCCGGATCAATAAACTTTGCTTCGTGAGAACCCAGCTCTTTTGCTTTTTCGATAAACCTTTCCATTCTGTCGTCCATTTAAACCACTGCCTCCTTATTATAATTTTATTTGCGATGCTAAAAATAAAGGCTCCGTTACAACGGAGCCTTTATTTTTAGGTACCCGGTACCTAAGTTACTAAGTTATTTTTGGTCGGAGCGACACGACTCGAACGTGCGGCCTCTACCACCCCAAGGTAGCGCTCTAGCCAAACTGAGCTACGCCCCGATGTTGTTGTAAGATGCGTGTAATAAGAATTTTAACTTCTTTTGTGCCAAAAGTCAAGGAAAGAAGATTCAGTTCAGCCGGTAAAGCTGGGGCGGTTTTATTACTTTTTTCAGCTTTTCTTATATATAAATGTGCCGAACTCAAGATGTTTACGGTTGGCAAGGATCAATAACCTGTATAGCAAAAGTGTTTTTACATATTCAGGGTTCATTTTTTCTTTTGATACGATCCTGTTTCTGTCTATATACAGCATTTCCTTAAAATTGTCCAGAGGACCCGGCAGATTGCTCCTTACAGCACTTATTTTTTTAAAACCAACACTTTCATAAAGCTCCGCATACTCCTCCAATGACAGGATTTTTGGCAGGCCGCAGACAGTTTTTAATTGCTGCCGGGCATATTCAGGCAGCGACCTGTTAGCCGTCATTTCTATATCTATTATAACACCTCCGGGTTTAAGGACCCGCCGGCATTCTTTCAGTGCCTCCTCAGCCGGTAAAAATATCAGCAGGGATTCGATCAGGACAATATCTGCGACTTCGTCGCGAAACGGCATATCAAGGGCATCGCCAAGCATAAAATTTACGTCGGTCCCCTCCCGGAGGTTTCTTGAGTTCGCTTTTTCAATCATCTGCACTGATTTATCCAGGCCAAATACATATGCCCCACGTGTTTTTGAAAGGTAACAGGCGGTCCTGCCGGTTCCGCAGCCGATATCCAGCACCACGCTTTTTTCAGATATAGGTATACCGCTCAATATCTTTATCGAATGGGAAAACCCGCCCGGGTGCATATTCCCGTAACCCAGAGTCGTTATTGCTTCCAGGTATGAACTCATTTTCAATCCCTTTCCGTTACATTATTCTATATCCTATGTGGCGCGGCTGATTTGGGTTACGGCTGATAAATAAGTGGACAGGCCGGCAAAATATACATAGATTAATACAACTAAAATCAGCAAGAATAATAATACGATTATTGATCATAGAGGTGAAATAATGTTAAACAAGGATAATGACGGCTCTGAGATGGGTGCATTGTTGTTAATATCCGCTGTCCTGACACTTCCATTTATTTTTTACGCCAGGGATATTGCAAATTCCCTCCGGACTATAGCGGGGAATAAATGTTCAGCGTCTGAAGCTGATTAGACCATTTACAGTACTTTTTGCGGGTATTAAAGAAGACCTGTCATTTAAATAACAGGTCTTATCAGGCTGCAGACAAAGTCTTTACGGTGTGGCATTTGGGTCGTGGGACTTGGGCCGTGCGTCTTGAGAATATCCTGTATTCAATTTGGTGTATACCCGTTATTTTTGGGAGTTTATCCGGCCTTTGTTCGGCTGAAGCCAAACCTACATTTCTCACGTCTCACGACTCACGTCTCAATTTACCCGCCGGTAATGACGGTTTCCACCTTTGCCAGCTGTTCAGCCATCCCGCAAAGCACCAGGAGGTCCCCCGCCAAATATTTTTCTGTTGGCTCGGGGTTGATGATATTACTGCCATTACGTTTTATGGCCAGGACTAAAATGCCATGATCTTTCCTGAGGCGGGATTCCCTTATTTCTTTGCCAACTAACGTTGAATGTTCGCTTATAACCAGTTCCTCCAGGTTGAGGTTGTTATTGCGGTCTTCCACAATTGTTTCAACCACGGCTACACTTGTTGGTTTTGTTGAAGCCAGGGCCATCCTGTTCCCCGCTATGGCGGAAGGGCAAACCACGGTATCGGCGCCGGCCCTTTTAAGCCTTACAATGGATTCGGGGCGGTTGGCCCTGGTAACGACGTGGGCGGCAGGATTAAAATCTTTGCAGGTAATTATAATCATCAGGTTTCCCGCATCGTCAGCCAGAGTGGTAATAACCCCCCTGGCTTTGTTTATTCCCGCCGCAAGGAGGTTCCTGTCCTCTGTAGCGTCCCCCGCGATAAACAATACCCCTTCTTCCCGCAGTTCAGCCAGCCGGGCAGGGTCTTTTTCAATTACCACGAACTGTTGTTTTTCCTGGAGAAGCTCAGAAACCACTTCCCGCCCTACTCTGCCTGCGCCGCAAACTATAATATGGTTTATTAATTTTGCAATCTCCCTTGCCATCTTTCTCTTCCCCCAAACGCCTGAAATCCTTCCCTCCACCATACCTGTCAAAAACGTGCTCAGCACAAATGTCAGAAAACCGAATCCCAGGACCGATAGAAGTATTGTTATAATCCTGCCGGTCTTGGTAACAGGCATTACGTCATTGTAACCGGTGGTGGTGACTGAGCTCATGGTAAGCCAAACTGCATCCATGAAGCTTTTTTGTTCAAATTCACAATAGTAAAAGACAGCGGAAGAAATAAAAGTGATTAAAAACAAAAACGCATACAGTATCGGGCGTATTGATGTCACTGCAAACACCCCGTATTAGTCGTGAGAAATGAGACGTGGGACATGTGTATATTCTGCATTCCTTAATGGTCTTTATTTTTTAGTGCATAACAATAATACTTATTTATGACGACGAAGGTATGCTATTTAAGCCTTAAAAGTACCTATTATTATGGTATTGAAGACCTTCATGCAATTCTCACGTCTCACTTCTCACGTCACATGTCTCATATCAGCTGATCCAGCGGCCTACCGTGAAAAGTACCGTGATCACAGAAAAGACAAAGACGGAAATTATCGAATAGACCTGCACCAGCCCGTGTTTATGCAGGATGTGGGCAAGGGTGATGTACCCTGGGAATAAAACAATAACATACCTGGGCATCCCCAGAGGCATGTTGTCTACGACGGACGAGAAAGGGATTAAAAAGCCCAGGACCATAAATATCAGGAAGGACTTGTCTTTAACATAACTAAAGCTCCTTATGATGAGGAATAAAAAAAGTATAGCCATGCCTGATTCAAAAAGGCAGTAAAAGATACTGTCGGTAAAAAATAAAGATATATTTGTAAACTGCCCCGCCCCGGGATACTCAAAATGGCGGAATCCCCAGTATTCCCTGTTCAAGGAAGTGGCGAAAGCCAGGGGGTCCCCGGTAGCCTTCCATAGAACAGCCATAAATATTAATAATGATGCCGGAATTATGAGCAGTGTCGCCGTTTTTTTAAAATCAAGCCTGCGGCCGTTTGCTTCATAAAAATAATATAGGAGGGCGAAAAAAGTAATAACACCCAGGTTTCTTGTAAGGGCCGCCAGTGCGCCTAAAACCGCGGCCGTGATGAATTTATCCTGCCTGGCGTAATAAAATGCTGCCAGTGAAAAAGCCAGTAACAGCGGTTCGGAATAAACCGAGGAAAAAAATATGGCCGTGGGGAAAAACAGCAAAGCAAAAACCGAGGTCATAGCGATTTCTTCATTGTGGTCATTTTTTACCATGCGGTAAAGATAGCAGCATGCTATTAAAAGAGCGGTGTTTGAGATCAAAAATCCTGATATGATATTGCTGTTTGTCAGCAGGGTCAGCGACCTGATCAGAAAAGGGAACATGGGGAAAAAAGGAGCGCTGTCATAGTCATACCCCTGCCCCGCTATTCTCAAAAACCACCCCGCGTCCCAGTGGAGCAGCGAGTCAAGCAAAACATTCGGATGCAGGTTATCGACAGCCGCGGGGAGAAAAGGGTTGAGCACATCCCGCGTTATAAAAACCAAAAAAATAATAAGGAATTTATTTAAAAAGTAAAGGTAACCGACCCGTTTGATGTCCTCTGAAATAATCATTTAACCCCCAGAAGTCTTGGCAACCATTTTGCCCTTGCGAAAGACCCACAGCTTATTCAGGACGAAATTGAATGAAAAAGTTATGAATGTGGCGAAAAACAGGGCCATGGTTTGTTTTAATTCTAAATTAAGGAATATGTAGAGTGAACCACTGTTAAAGCCCAGGCCGACCAGGTTTACCAGTAAAAATTTGGTGAACCTGCCTCCCTCGTTTTCACGCAGGCTGTCCTTGAAGGTCCAGAACCTATTTAAAAAAAAGCTGTTTATTATACCGCAAAAATAACTGAACCCTTTGGCGGCGGCGTAGAAAACCGCGCTCTCGGCAGGAAATATTTTAAGTATAACAAAATATACAGCCCAGTCTATCAGCGTGTTTACACAACCGACAGCCGCGAATTTAAACAACTGCAAAACGTTTTCCATATAAACTCCTTGTCATAGATCTTCCATCAGTCTTTCTTTTTTTATGCCATAGTTAAAGCTGTTTTCTTAATTTATAAAGCTCGATAAACGCCTTAACAATGACAGACAGTTTTGCGCCGGTCTGACTCCCGGCCACCCTGGGATAATGGTTGACGCCAACCTCGGTAATAGTATAGCCTTTTGACTTTGCCTTAGCCAGTATCTCGGTATCAATAAGCGCGCCTTGAGCGGTAAGGGCGATTTCGTCAAATATCTTCCTTCTGTACAGTTTAAAAGCAGAGTCCACATCCGAAACATTAAATTTAAAAAGCATATTTACCATGGCGCCCCACAAAAAGGCGTTAACCTTTCGGTGCATGGGGTCCTGCCTGCTGATCCGGTAGCCGGAAACAATATCATACTTTTCAATATGAGGCAGAAGTTTTTTTATTTCTTCTATTTTAAACTGCCCGTCACCGTCTGTATAAAAAACAAGCTCCTTTCTGGCATTTTTAAATCCTGTTTGCAGAGCCGCGCCATAGCCTTTATTGACTTCGTGGTGTATTGCACGCACCTGTGGGTACTTTTTAGCCAGTTCATCGGCAATTTCAGCAGTACGGTCTTTGCTTCCATCATTTACAATTATTATTTCATAATCATCGGACACCTTGCTTGCAGCGGCTAAAGCGTCGCAAGTTACTCTTTCAACATTTTGCTCTTCATTATAACAGGGAAAAAAAATAGTCAGCGGGTATTTTTTCATGTCCTCCACCAATTTCACATCACTTGTATTTAAGCCACATATTACCTTCGACATAATTAAGCCGCATCCTTCTTGTCGATTTTATAAGAGAACCTTTTGTTTAATCTGATTACGTTTAATTAATTTTATACAGGTTACAATAAAAATAAGGCATTTATTTACTATTCGGCTAATATTTTATTTTTTGAACTTTTTAAATGCGGTATTCGTATAACAAATCAATTTTATTAACATAATAAGGTTATCTTAAAATCAGGGAGGTGTCATGCATGGAATGGTTGTCAAGATTAGCCCTGGCGCTCATAATTATTGGAGCACTGAACTGGCTGCTGGTAGGGCTTTTTGAATGGGACCTGGTTACAGCACTGTTCGGAGGTGACGTCCTAAGGTCGTCATCCGGTTTAAGCAGGGTAATTTATACTATTGTCGGGCTTGCAGGCATATACGCGATCTCATTTTTCTTTAAAGAAAACGCAGTCGTGAAAAATGACAAATAGTTTCCCGCGATCTGCATATCTCAAGTGTAACCTGACAATAATATTTTGAAAAACGAATAAGGAGGAATTTTCATGAGTTCAAGTTCTCGCAAGAAGGAAAAAATAAGCCCTGAAACTCTGGCGCCTCCCCTGGAAGAAGAAGACAACATCTGTTCGGAAGACGAACTGTCCTGCCCTAAATCCTGTGTCTCCGAAGATGAAGAGAATACTTCCTGTTGAAAGAGACCTTGTAAAGGTCTCTTTTTTTGGCCTAAAAATGGTTTAAACAGGGGTTGCCTCCGTTCCAATCAGATGCTATATTTGGATCAATCAATAAATATAAAGAGGTGATGTCAGTCATGAACTACCAAAATAAAGGTAAGGTCAATGACTACCGGGTTAACTTCCATAACAGCGGTAAAATCATCAGCATAGAAGTGACCTGCTGCGGCAGGCATATCGGCGAAATAAGATTTAAAGACGGCGAAAGTAAAAATTGCCCCTTTTGCGGCACAGCTCATTCAATAAAAATCCAGCACAACCACTTTCATATCCGTCCTGACAGGCCGGAGACAGATGAAATAGAGCCTGTTTACGCCGAGAAAAAAGCGCTGTAAATTAATAATTTCGCTTTATGGAAATTTAAAAACGCCCGCGTAAACACCCTGGATCACGATATGTCGTTCATTATCAAGTTCAATATCGGGATATGAGGGATTCGCAGACCTTAGTTTTATTTTGCCTTCTTCTTTAAAACACATCTTTAGAGTGTTTTCAACCCCGTTAATCAGGGCACATACGATCTGCCCGTTAAAATCAAGTGTGCTTTGACGCTTGATTAAAACCAAGTCTCCGTCACATATCCCTTTGCCATCCATAGAATTGCCTTTTACTTTAAGGGCAAAAGTTACTTCACCGGCCTTCTCCCCCGGTACGGGTAAATATCCCAGGTGGTTTTGCTCTGAAAAAAGAGCTTCGCCGGCACGTATGGTGCCCACTACCGGAATTCCGACAAAATTTTTAGAATTTTTTACAGGTTTACTAATTTTAGCTGTATTTTTACTATTTAATTGGTTGGGATTATTTAAAAAATATGCCACAGGCTTTTTTAAAACTGCGGCCAGCCTGTATATATCCTCTATGCTGATTTTTCGTTTCCCTTTTTCATAATAATTAATGGCGGTGGCGGTCAAGCCAAGAGCGATACCCAAATCATGCTGGGAAAAACCCCGGTCGATCCTGGCCTTTCTGATTCTACTGCCAATCCTGGTATACATGGTTCTACCCCGGTTTAAATTTGATTAACTTGTTTTTATATTCTACCACCGCTTTTTCAATTCCTTTATAGCCCTTTATTGTAAACACGCGTTTGTTATCTTTCAAGCCCCCTCTGTTCCAGTTGGTTAAAAACTTTTGATGAAACAATATCTTAAACTGTTGACAGAGAAAAAGACTATTGGTACACTAAGACACAATAAATATATAAAAAGTGCTCTTATCCGGAGCGGCGGAGGGACTGGCCCAATGAAGCCCGGCAACCGTTGGGGGTTAAATGCCACCCAAAAAGGTGCTAATTCCTGCAGGATATTATTTCTGGCAGATAAGGGGAAAAGCGGTGATTATTGCCGGCCTCTTCTTGTTGGAAGGGGCCTTAAATTTATCGTCAGCGCCAGAGCACTATACACGGGAGGGATACTTGAAAATGGCAATTGAGAAAACCTATGCCGAGATTAATGAAAAGATTAAGTCCGGCAGGGCTGTGGTACTCACCGCCGAGGAAATTATTTCCCTGGTAGAGGAAAAAGGCGTTACCGAGGCAGCCCGGAGTGTAGACGTGGTAACCACCGGTACTTTTGGCGCCATGTGTTCATCCGGGGTTTTTTTGAACTTCGGCCACTCAAAACCGAGGATCAGGATGCAGAAGCTCTGGCTTAACGGCGTCCAGGCATACACCGGCATAGCAGCGGTAGACGCATACCTGGGAGCGACGGAACTGCCAGAGGACGACCCGTGCAACAACAATTACCCGGGTGAATTCCGTTACGGCGGGGGCCATGTGATACATGACCTGGTCGCCCGCAAGCCGGTCTGCCTGGAAACGATCTCTTACGGCACCGACTGTTATCCCAGGCAGGAGATAGAGACCGTCATCACCCTGGACGATATTAATGAGGCTACTCTTTTTAACCCGAGGAACGCCTACCAGAATTACAACTGCGCAGTCAACCTCAGCGACAGGACCATATACACTTACATGGGCTTGCTCAAGCCCGACCTTGGCAATGCCCATTACAGCAGCGCCGGGCAGCTTAGCCCGCTGCTGAATGACCCGTATTTCATGACTATCGGCATAGGCACAAAAATATTTTTAGGCGGCGGCGTCGGCTATGTCGCCTGGAACGGCACCCAGCATTTCCCCGGTATCCAGACAGACGCTGAAGGCAAAAGCTACGGGCCGGCCGGAGGAACCCTGTCCGTAATCGGAGACCTCAAGCAGATGAAGCCCAACTGGTTGGTTGGAACAAGCTTTCTCGGATACGGCGCCACTCTGACGGTGGGCCTGGGCATCCCCATTCCCATATTGAATGAAGAGATTTTGCGCTGCACCGCGGTAACCGACAGAGAGCTTTACGCTCCTGTCGTCGATTACAGTGAAGCGTACGGCCAGCGTGTTCCCGGCAACCTTGGCTATGTCAGCTACGCCGAGTTGAAATCAGGCAAAATTACAGTAAAAGGCAGGGAAATCCCCACCGCTCCCCTGTCCAGTTATCCCAGGGCCAGGGAGATAGCCGGCATTTTGAAAAACTGGATCCTGCAGGGCGATTTTCTCCTGACAGAGCCGGTGAAACTGCTGCCTTCATATAAGGACAACATAACGGCAAAAACACTGGAGATTAAATAAAGAGAGGAGTGAAATATTTGTCACCCAAAAAAATAATTCTGCGATTTGGGAAAGATATAGCTGACAGGCCGATAATCTACCGGCTCGCCAGGGACTTCGATTTGGTAATAAATATTCTCAAAGCCAACGTTGACCAGAATAAAGAAGGCACAATGGTGCTGGAGCTTACAGGTGAAAAATACGACCTTGGACTTGATTATTTGAAAAAACAGGGCGTCCGCGTGCAGCCCCTTGCTGAAGAAGTATTCAGGAACGAGGAAAAATGCACAAGCTGCGGCGCCTGCACCGATATCTGCCCCAGCGGCGCTCTGTACATGGAAAGGCCCTCAATGGAAGTGAAGTTTGAAAGCGACAACTGCATTGTATGTCAGATATGCGTTAAAATATGCCCGGTAAAAGCCATGGAGGTCAGGTTCTAAATTGGACTACACGGAAAGATCGTACCGGGAGCAGTTCCGGCAGGACGACCTTTTTCACTTTCAAGTGGTTGTAAACCAGACCGACCTGGACATAGGTGTACGCAGGGAGAGGTTTTCTCCTGATGTGGCCAGGTGGGTACAGGAAATGGTCTGTAAACAGCGTGAACTCCTCGAAAAATACATCGAGGAGGATCACGCTTTTCTTCATTCTCTTGTACCATGTACTTTAAAACCAGGCGCGCCGCAAATAGCGGTTGACATGGCTGACGCTTCCCGCCTGGCCGGTGTAGGGCCGATGGCCGCCGTGGCCGGTGCTTTCGCCCAATACATAGGGTCGGCGCTGGCCAGGCGCTCCAGGGACGTCATAGTGGAAAACGGCGGCGATATATACATACGCAGTGCCAGGCAGCGTACGATCGGAATTTTTGCCGGCAGATCCCCCCTGTCAAACCGGCTCGCCCTTTCGATCAGGCCGGAGGACACCCCTCTGGGGGTCTGCACTTCTTCCGGGACGGTAGGGCCTTCCCTGAGCCTGGGCAGAGCTGACGCGGTTGTGATCCTGGCCCCGTCAGCCATACTGGCTGACGCGGTGGCAACAGCAGCGGGCAACCAGGTGCAGACAAAAGACGACGTGCAGAAAGCCGCGGAATTTGCCGCCGGGATCGAAGGAGTCACCGGCGCGGTAGTGATCAAGGACGACAGGCTGGCTGCCTGCGGGAAACTCAAGCTGGTACCGCTTTAATCCAAGTAAATATTTACCTTCCCCTTATCGCGTTTAACACCGCGGCAAAATGGCCCCAGTTAACCTTTTCAGCCGGATCATGAACGGTACTGACCAGGCTGTCGGCCCATAATTTCTGAATTTCCGCCGCCGGATCCCAAGGGCTGGTGCTGCCCCTGCCGCGCAGCCGGTTCAATACCGAGGCAAATTCTCCCCAGGGCACTTCTCCCCCCTCATCGCGATCGGAAAAGATCAGCCCGTCAACTTTTAATTTTGCTACCTCACCGGCGGGATCCCACTGGCCGGAAAGGGAACTTTTTCCTCTATACCGGTTTATTACAGCCGCAAACGTCCCCCATGTGATATCCTCGGCAGGTCCGTGACCAGAGGCAATCAAGCCGTCGCTTTTCAGTTTGTTGATCTCCTCTGCCTGCTCTCCCCCGGAAACTGGTTTTAATCCAAGCGCCTGGACCAAGCCGGCTGAAATAGCACCGGCTATCTGCACTCTGAAAGCCGGGTCAGCCAGCCTGGCAGCGTCACCAGGCGTGTCAATAAACAGGTTCTCCAGGAGGGCTGCCGGCATCTCGGTCAGGCGCAGCACAGCAAAGTTGGCGCTCTTCCCCCCCCTGTCCGGAAATCCTGCCGAGCTGTAAAAACTGCTTAGCCGGTTATGGACGATATCCCGCAGCGCCAGCGACCTGTCAACGGCGTTAGTATGGACATAGCTTTCAAAACCAGTCCCGCCGCCGGCATTGATGTGGATCGAGAGAAAATAAGCGGCGCCGAGCCTGTTGGCCAGATCAGCCCGCTCATCCGGCTCAAAGTCTATATCGGAATCCCTGGTCATATAGACATCAGCGTCGTAGGAAGCCAGAGCGTCACGAGTCTTGGCGGCGATGTCCAGGGTCAGTTCTTTTTCCTGAAGCCCCGATCCCACAGCGCCGGGATCTGAACCGCCGTGACCGGGATCGAGTACAATTATGGTCAATATACTTTCCCTCCTTTACTAAAAAAATTAACTATTATTTTTAATGTATGCTTTTGAATGTATAATGGCCGTTTAAGAACAGCACATTTTATTTTTTGGGATGAAACAGGCCGCAGGCCTGGCGGTGGTGTCCGGGCCCGGCCAGGACCCGCTCCAGGCCGTCCCTGCCCACTTCCTTTAATATTTCTTTCACATCAAGTTTTGCCGGCACCCGCTTTACCCTGCCCGCATATTGGGGAATGAGCGCGGCGCAGCCCGTCCTGACCTCGGTTTTTCCGGCAATCAGGATGTAATATTTGCACTGGGGGCAGGTGTGAGCAACCCTGTCCCGCAGTTCCGGCAGCATCATCCGGTGGCCCTCGTAAAGAAAATTTTTCCGGTAGTAGTCATGGATGTTAGACATGGCTGCCTCCTCCGTCCCGGTCGCGGAAAACGCCGTCCGGGGTGAGCGATATGGCCCTTAGAATGCTCTGTTCGCCAAAGCGGTCCTTGATCCGGTCACAAGCGGCATGCAGAAGGCGGGCTTTCTCCGACTCCCCGAACAGGTCTACCTGCTCCGAGGTGTTTTTGACCAGCCCGGCCAGGGACACGCCGACCATCCTGACCGGTTTCCACTCCGGCCAATGCCGGCGCAGCAGTTCCACGGCCACTCTGTAGATATCATTGGCGGAGGCTGTTGGAAAGTTTACGCTGTGTGAGCGGGACATCCACAAAAACTCAACATCCTTCAGGGTAAGGTGTACCGTCCTGCCCACGTACCCGCCCAGGCGCACCCGCCTGCACACAATTTCACACAGCTCCAGGATGACCACCTCTATCCGGCCATAACCACGGTAGTCCCTGGGGAGGGTGATCTGATGCCCGATAGACTTGACCTTCTCCAGGGAACGCGGGTCTACGGGGCTGTAGTCGATACCGTTGGCGGACAGGTACAGTACATGGCCAAGGAGGCCGAACCGTTTGCGCAGCACCGGCAGAGGATAGCAGGCAAGCTCTCCGATGGTGTGGATGTTTAAGTCACGCATTCTCTTCTCCAGGCGCGAGCCTACCCCAAAAAGCTCCCTGACCGGGAGAGGCCACATTTTATCCGGCACATCGGTAAGGTCGAGGACCGTAAGCCCATCCGGCTTCTGCATGCCGGCCGCCATTTTAGCCAGGAGTTTATTGGGACCCACCCCGACGCTGCACATAACGCCTACCTCATCTTTAATCCTTTTCTTCAGCTTCAGCGCGATATCAAGAGATGAACCGAAAAGGTGGCCGCACCCGGACAGGTCCATAAAGGCTTCATCGATGGAAAAAGGCTCTACCAGCGGGCTGAAATCTTTCATGATCCTGACAATCCGGGCAGAAAAATTAACATAGTGGCTGTGCCCGGGTTTAATGAAAATGCCCTCAGGACAGAGGCTCCGGGCCTCCCACACAGCCATGCCCGTCTTTACCCCGAAGGCCTTTGCCTCGTAGGAAGCAGCCAGGACTATACCGTGGCGCTTGGCCGGGTCGCCGCCGACGATAACCGGCTTCCCTCTGAGACGGGGTTCCATAGCCTGGTGCACGCTGGCAAAAAAAGAATTCATATCTGCCAGCAGGATCGGACAGCGCAAAAAAACCACCTACCAAACACATGTTCTAATCCTATTATAATACGAACATGTGTTCCCGGTAAAGTGGTTGTATTTGGATCGATTGTTTATGGGTAGTTTAAAAAAATGAACAATTTCACAGGATTAACAGGATTTTTAATCTTGTGATATGTGTTTTAATGTTTAATTCTGCAGCTTTTTAAACTCAACATAGGAATAAACCATCGGTATTATGGCCGCCACGCCAATAGATATTCCCAGCAGGATCCCTCCCCAGGTTCCTCCGAATAGGGCCGCGACCAGCCCAATCAAGCCCGCCGCCACCCATAACCTCCCGCCGAGGCGGTGTGTTTTTTGCCATACCTGTTCATTTGCCAGAGTCCAGGGTGTCTTGAATCCGACAAAATAGTTATGTCTTATTTGTCCCATATAGTTGCCCAGAATGATGAACATTACGGATATACCCGCCATCACCGCCCTGTCCACGGGGACACTGTAGCCAAAGGCGCTTGCCAGTACCAACAAGTAGACTCCGGTCATAAAAACAACGAACACCGCCCTGAAAACACGGTAAGCCCCTGCAAACTTCAGGTAGTTTTCCCTGCGCGGGTCGATTAAAGGCAGTACCAGCATCATAAAATAAATACCTGCATTTAACAGCGGGATGCCGAATGCTCCCCAGAAGCGGGAGGAATAAGCGTCGATCTCCCCCCTGATATTCCAGTGGCTGGGCACCCGCTCAGGCAGCAGGTCGTACAACAATGCTCCCGCGGCCAGGGACCCCAGAATCAGCAATATCAGCGGCAATTCGGACAATATGTTCTTCCCAAATCCCGACCTTGTCTCTCTTTGTTCCATGTTAATCCTCCTTTCTGCCTGATATCTCAGAAAACCAGCTCATTATCTCCTGAAATACAGTCATATTTAAAGAATATGATATGAATTGTCCCCTGCGTTCATCCAGCACCAGACCTGACTGCTTTAAAATATTAAGGTGGTGTGAAATGCTTGGCTTTGAAATATTAAATTGGTCTGCTATTTCCCCGGCAGTCATGTCCTTTTTTTGCAAAAGCCTTAGTATTTTTCGGCGTGTGGGGTCAGCCAGGGCTTTAAACACCATGCTTACCAAAAAGCAAACCCCCTCCAGCTGATTATTAGTTATTTAGGCAAATGTCTAAATATAATATATACTTTTTCTACAAATATTTCAAGATGTCTAAAATATTTATTCACTGGAAAAATCAGTTGTGCGACAGGTAGTACAAGAATTAATACCACACAAGAGAGATACAAAAAAGACCGGCGTTCCGGCCCTTGCAATGTTATAAATTATTCTGCTATCACACATTAGTACGAATGAGTATACAATTGTTCATTTAATGCGACAGCGAGAACCGTCCCCACTGTCGCACCACGACCTATTATCCTATGGAAATTACTTTATAAGGCCCTGTGAGCCTGGTGTTGATATCCAGCATGTTTGAAACAGTGCCTACCGCGAGTTTATCGTTTAACTTGTAGTAATTAAGACAGGTTCCGCATACTAGTATTTCCGTACCCTTTCCGGCAAGCGCCTGAAGCTGTTCCAAAACCGGCGAACCTTCAACTGCCAGGTAGACGCCGGTGTTCAGGAATAACAGCGCCGCTGGAGGATCCTGCTGCGTGAGAGTTACCATCAGGCTTTTCATCAAGACTTCGCCCAGGTCGGGAGAGCCCTGCCCCAGGCTGTTTGTAGCAATAAAATATACGTTTCCGGCTGTTTGCGGCGTTTCGGTCTTAGCCCCAGCCTGGTCCCCAGTCTTTATAATATTTCGTTCCGGAACTGTTATTTCCAGGTGGAAGAAACCATCTTTTTCTTTAATATCAACCTTGCAGCCTGCATTTGCGGCAAACCGTGAAACATTTTCGCGGGCAGCGGCATTATCTACAATAACCAGGATATTATTATCATTTCCTGCTTCAACGGCCTTTTTAGTTTCAATAACCGGCTGCGGGCAGGCCAGGCCCCTGCAGTCAAGCAGCTTACTGCTCATAGTATCTTCCTTTCACTGTTTTGTCCAATGCTGATTCTATTCAAGTTATAATATAAATATCCTTCATGTTTACAATCAAATATTATTATTAATGCCTGGCTATAAATAAAGATAAATTATAGATCATTTATCATCATTTTTAATTCACCCGCGTCAAAATTGTATATTTCACCGCAAAAATGGCAACGGACCTCAGCTTTATCCTGTTCCTGATAGATCTTAACAATCTCATCCTTCCCCATCGCCGCAAGGATATCCTTGACCTTTTCCCTGGAGCAGCCGCATTTAAATTTGAGCGGTGTTTTCTCCAGGAAGCGCACTTGCAGATCCCCTACCGCCAGCGCCACAATTTCTTCCGGCGTCTTTCCAAGGTCGACCAGGGTGCTCACAGGATACATCTCTTTAAGGCTTTTCTCTATGTGGAGCAGCACATCTTCTTCCGCATCCGGAAACAGCTGGATCATTACACCGCCTGAGGCTTTAACCTTACAGTCGGGAGCAACCAGAACGCCCAGCGCTACAGCTGAAGGGGTCTGTTCCGAGGTCAGAAGGTACCGGGCCACGTCCTCGCCTATTTCCCCTGACTCCAGTTCAATACTGCCGGTAAATGGTTCTTTCAGACCCATATCTTTGGTGACATGAAGATAACCCTTACCCACCGCGACACCAACCGGCAGTTTGCCTTCCACCGTGCAGGGCAGGTCGACATGAGGTTCCTGGACATATCCCCTGGCCTCTCCAGACGCATTGGCGGTAACCACTATAGCTCCTGCCGGCCCGTCCCCGAAAATCCGCAGGGTCAACAGGTCGTCGCCTTTCAGGTTGGCGCCCAGGAGCAACCCCGCGGTTAAAGCCCGGCCCAGTGCCGCGCTTGTTACAGGCCAGGTATCATGCCTGCGCCTGGCTTCCTCAACCAGATCAGTAGTAGTGGCGGCAAAAACACGGAATTGGTTATTGGCGCCGACACCCCTTATTAAATAATCACTCATGTCGATCTCCTTTTACGGTACCCGGTACCTAAGTTATTAAGTTATTGTGTTCAGCAGCCTATCCAGTGGATTTTTTCGCCTTTTCTGGGCGGAGCGGGCGGGTCCTGATCAGGGTAACCTATGGGGATTATTGAGACCAGCTCCTTGTCTGTGATCCCCATCTCCTCGTTGATCTGGTCCTCAGCGTTCTTCGGCGCCGTCATCCAGCAGGTGCCCAGTCCCCTCTCCTTAGCCAGCAGGAGTATGTTTTGGATTAAAGCAGCCGCGCTGAGTGTATTAGTAAAACGACCGTGCTCAACCTGGTACTTTTCTAAAGAGCTCATATCCTCTCTTATTTCATAGGATATTTTTGGCATGTAAACCAGCAGCAGTACCGGGGCTCCGCCCAGGTTCTTGAAAAAATTCAAAGTAATTTTGACCATTTTTTCAGGGAACAACGTTTTTAATTTGGGCTCAAATATTTCACCGGCCAGCTTCACGCTATCAAGAAGTTTGTCTTTCTTCTCACCTTTTACGACATAGATATCCCAATTCTGCCTGTTAGTGCCCGAAGGCGCCCAGAGAGCGTCCTCAAGCAGTTCACTTAATACCTCACGCGGGATATCGCGGTCAAGGTACTTGCGTATGCTGCGCCTCTCCCTTATAATTTCACTGAGATTCAATATTCTGCCACCTCGCTTTGACTTTTTACAACATTATTTTAACATTCTTTACATATAAAAAAACATTATCTTAAAATCTATTTTACTCGGAGGTGTTCGATTGAGCGGTACTTACAAATGGAGAGAGTTAACTTTTTCTAACGACAGGGGGTTAAATCTGGCCGGTCTGTTATACACCGGTCCGGAACCCGGCACGATAGTTATTGTATGCCACGGTTTTACCGGCAGTAAAGAAGGCGGCGGCAAAGCCCTGGTTATGGCTGAAGAGCTTGGGGAAAGGGGCTATTCGACACTTCTTTTTGATTTCAGCGGCTGTGGAGAAAGCGAGGGCAGTTTTTCCGACATCAGCCTATCCGGCCATATCAACGATGTTAAATGTTCCGTTGACCTCTGTCTTGATCTCGGATATAAGTCTATAATTATTGTGGGACGCAGTTTTGGCGGGAGTGCTGTTTTATGCCTGGGAGGGACTGACAAAAGAACAGCCGGGGTAAGCTGCTGGTCCGCGCCCGCTGAACCGTTCAAGCTTTTCTCAGAACGCCTGAAAGTTGACCCGGCTCATGAAAACGGCCTCGTGCCGTTGTCAGGACAGAGCGGGACCGTTTTAGTAAAAAATAGTTTTTTCGAGGATTTAAAAATTCATAATGCAGCGCGCTGCGCCTCATTGATATCACCCCGCCCGCTGCTCGTGGTGCACGGTGAGGCTGACGATGTCGTCCCTTTATCAAATGCTGAAAATATATACAAGGCAGCAGGAGGTCCCAAAACCATAAAAATTATTTCCGGCGCCGACCACCAGTTCAGCGGTCATTACCATGAAGTCTGGTCAGCCTTTTTCAACTGGCTGGAGAATTATTTCCCTGTATAAAGGAACGGGGTCACACCTTTCTCACCAAGCATTCCTGCACATGAGGTATGACCCCGATTGGAAGGAACGGGGTCACACCTTTCTCACAAGCATTCCTGCACATGAGGTATGACCCCGATTGGAAGGAACGGGGTCACACCTTTCTCACCAAGCATTCCTGCACATGAGGTATGACCCCGATTGGAAGGAACGGGGTCACACCTTTCTCACAAGCATTCCTGCACATGAGGTATGACCCCGATTGGAAGGAACGGGGTCACACCTTTCTCAC